>NZ_JBDIMF010000004.1:0-325643 GCF_039614825.1 Sphingomonas qilianensis
TGACCCCCACCAAGCCACGCCCCTCTGCGCAAAAAAACCCCCCCCCCATCTCGCAGCAGCCGCCCGGCGATGCGCGGCGTGCCGCGCGCGCGGCGGGCAATCTCCTGTGCACCATCGGGCGTGATGCCCAAGCCGAGCAACCCGGCGGCGCGGGTGACGACGCGGACCAGTTCCTCGACGGTATAGAAATGCAGCCGCACCGGGATGCCGAAGCGATCGCGGAGCGGCGTGGTCAGCAGCCCCTGTCGCGTGGTCGCGCCGACCAGCGTGAAGCGCGGCAGATCGATCCGCACCGAGCGCGCCGAGGGGCCCTCGCCGATCATCAGATCGAGCGCGCGATCCTCCATCGCCGGGTACAGCACTTCCTCGACTGCAGGCGCGAGGCGGTGGATCTCGTCGATGAACAGCACATCGCCATCTTCGAGATTGGTCAGCAAGGCGGCCAGATCGCCCGATTTGGCGATCACCGGGCCGGACGTGGCGCGGAACCCGACGCCCATTTCACGCGCCACGATCTGCGCCAGCGTCGTCTTGCCGAGCCCGGGGGGCCCAAAGAACAGCACATGATCCAGCGCATCGCCGCGCGCCTTGGCGGCGGCGATGAACACGCGCAGGTTTTCGCGCGCCGCCTTCTGCCCGACGAAATCGTCGAGAGACTTGGGGCGCAATGCGGCATCGACATCATCGGGCGTGCGCGCGGGAGTGAGGAGGCGATCAGTATCAGTCACGGTGTTCACCCATGGCGCGCGGCACATCTCTTGCCTGATGCAGGATGCGAACCACCACAATGCCTGCCGGATCGAGCTGGTAATAAATACGGTGCGATCGGTAAGCGTAGCTGCGGATGCCATCACCCAAATCACGCTCGGCAATGTCGATCAGCGGGCTCCCGGCGATGACCCCAAACACCTCGCGCAACCCGAGCAAGTAGGCGCGGGCGGCCGCCGCGCCAAAGGCCGATTTACTGTAAATCCGGATCTTGCGGAGATCGCTCAGTGCCCCCGGCGCCATCCGTGCGCTAGGCACGGAGATCGGGATCCTCATCGATGATCTCATCGAGCACGTCCCTGGGGTCGCGATCGATGACGCCCGATGCCAGCCCCTCGTCGATCATCGCCTTAAGCCATTGCCGATCGCCAGCCGCTTCCGCCTGGTCACGGCGCACCAGATCGCGCAGATAGTCCGCCGCGTCGGCATAGCTGCCCTCTGACAAACGCGCATCGACCCAGGTCTGCAAGGCGGGCGGCATGGAAATCGAAAGCTGTGTCATTGCTGAACTATATCCCTTCAGCATTGCCAGGCCAACGCCTCGTGCAAGGCGGCGTCACTTCGCCGCCTTGCGCAGCGCCAGCCGAACCAGTGCATCGAGCGTCGCGCCAGCGCCCAATTCCTCTTCCGCCGCGGCCACCGCGGCATTGGCCTCGGCCGGGCGAAAACCGAGATTGAGCATCGCCGACACTGCATCCGCCCCTGCCCCGCTCGGCGCGGGCAGGCCCGGCGTGCCCAAGGCGACGCCGCCGATCTTGTCCTTCAGTTCGCGCACGATGCGTTCGGCAAGCTTGGGGCCGACGCCGTTGGCGCGCGCCACCATCGCCTTGTCCTGCGCGGCGATGGCGCGGCTGAGATCGGTGGGTTCGAGCGCGGAGAGGATCGCCAGCGCGACGCGCGCGCCGACGCCCTGCACGCCGGTAAGCAAGCGGAACCAGTCGCGCTCGGCGGCAGTGGCGAAACCGACCAGGCGAATGAAATCCTCCGCCACCAGCATCTCGGTATGCACCATGCATGCCTCCCCAACCGGGCCGATCGCCGACAAGGTGCGCGACGACGCGCCGACGAGATAACCGACCCCGCCGACATCGATCACGGCATGGTCGATATCGGTCGCGCTGAGGATGCCTTTGAGATGTGCGATCAAGCCTAGCCACCATCCGTCATGCCGGGCTTGTTCCGGCATCCACCGGGCCGCAAGCGCGACGCCGGGATCCTATGCGGCACGGTGGACCCCGGAACAAGTCCGGGCTGACGGCCGGTTATTGTGGGATGCGGCGCGCGCTGGCCAGATGATGTGCGTGGCAGATCGCCACCGCCAGCGCATCGGCGGCATCCGCACCATCGATCTTCACGCCCGGCAGCAATCGCGCGACCATCGCATGGACCTGCGCCTTTTCCGCCGCGCCGGTGCCGACCACCGCCTGCTTGACCAGTCGCGCGGCATATTCGCCGGGCGCGATGCCGTGGCGCGCCACCGCGCACAAGGCGACGCCGCGGGCATGCGCCAGCTTCAGGGTCGATTGCGGATTGGTGTTGACGAACACTTCTTCGATCGCCGCCCCGTGCGGGCCATGATCGGCCAGCAAGGCGGCAATCATCGCATCGAGATGCGACAGGCGACGGGCGAGCGGCTCCTTGGTGTCGGTCTTCAGCTTGCCGTTGGCGAGATGCGACAGGCGGTTGCCCTCGGCGCGGATCAGGCCCCAGCCGGTCGTGCCGAGGCCGGGATCGAGACCGAGGATGATCAAGAGGTTTTCTCGCGAAGGCGCGACGGCGCAAAGGTCAGAAATAAGGTTGGTTCGCGCGGAGACGCGGAGGCGCGGAGATGGTGCGTGGGGGGCGAAGGCTGCGCGTTAGCGCAATGAGAAGCTTGCCGGGCAGGGGAGGAGAGCATCGGTCGCAGACGCGCAAGGAGTAGAGCTTCCTTCTTCTCCGCGTCTCCGCGCCTCCGCGCGAACCCACCTTCTTTTCTGCCTTTTCTGCTTCCCGCCTTGGCACCGTCGCGTGAAATATTATTCGACCAGCGCAAGTCGCGAATGGCGTGCCATGCACCAAGGGCGTCATTGACACGCGACTTCGCCCCAACCCCTCCCCCGAAGGGAAGGGGTCTAGAACTGATCAACCCAATTTCTCCATCACCTCATCGGAGATTTCGTAATTGCCCCACACCGTCTGGACGTCGTCATCGTCATCCAGCGTGTCGAGCAGCTTGAACAATGTCGCGGCATCGCCCTCGCCCACATCGACCATGATCTGCGGCCGCCAGGCGAGCTTGGCACCATCGGGTTCGCCGAGCACCGGGGTCAGCGCCTTGACCACTTCGTGCAGCGATTCGTTCGAGGTCCAGATTTCGTGGCCATCCTCGCTCGACGTCACATCGTCGGCGCCGGCCTCCAGCGCCGCTTCGAACACCGCATCGGCATCGCCAGCGCTCGCCGGATAATTGATCAGCCCCAGGCGATCGAACGCATGGCTGACCGAGCCGCCGGCGCCGAGATTGCCGCCATTCTTGGCCACCGCCGTACGCACGTTGGTCGCCGTGCGGTTGCGATTGTCGGTCAGCGCCTCGATGATGAGGGACACGCCGCCGGGGCCAAAGCCCTCATAGCGGATTTCCTCATACGTCTCGGCATCGCCGCGCGATGCCTTGTCGATCGAGCGCTGGATATTGTCCTTGGGCAGCGAGGCCGCCTTGGCCGCGTTGACCGCCATGCGCAGCCGCGGATTCATGTCCGGATCGGGCAGGCCCATCTTCGCCGCAACGGTGATTTCGCGGCTGAGCTTGGAAAAGAGCGACGAGCGCTTCTTATCCTGCGCACCCTTGCGGTGCATGATGTTCTTGAATTTTGAATGGCCTGCCATGATACTCTCTTCGGCGAGTTGATGGCGCTGCTCTTAGCCCCGTGACGTGGCAGATGCCAACCCGTCGAGCTTCGCCTCCGCCGCGCGAACCATACGATCACCTGGGCATCGAATTAAGCCCGCCTTGCATCGCGGGCGCCGCATGTCCAAAATGCAGTGAGTGACCAGCGGACCCGAACTATCACAGAGTTTTTTGCCGCAATTGGTGGGCGATGTGATCGTCGCCGCCGAGCGGTTGAAAAGCCATGACGTGGCAGGAAATCGGCGAGATCTTGTCCGCACTACATTTGCTGCGATCGAAGGCGCTATCTGGACGATGCGAGAAAGCGTCCGCGAAACGACGGCGGGTGTTGGCCTCCTCACGCCCATGGCCGACATGGCGTTGCGGGAACTAACCATACACGTTGATGACAAGGGACGTGTGATCGAACAAGTCCGATTTCTCACCCTACCAACGGTCATCCGGCTGACGATCAATCAAGCGCAGCTATTGGACGAAACTTTCCAACCGTCATTCGGCGACAAGGGTTGGCAGGATCTACAGATCGCCATCAAGGTACGCCACCGCATCACCCACCCTAAGACGACGTCTGACTTGATGATCGCCGACAGCGACTTGAGCGCCGTCAGATCCGGCTTCTCCTGGCTATTGGCGCTGGTCGAGGAAACGCTGCTCCGAACGCTCGTAGCGAGCAAAATGCACGTGAAGTTAGGGAGGGAATTGCTGGATGAGCTGAAGCGCGGCGACCCGGCCGCGCTTCAGCTATACCATCAAAAATTGTCCGAACCTGACCCGATCACGTAGGCAGCTGAATACGATCAGATCATCCCGAGCGCCTGCATATATGTCTCGAGGATCATCTCCTCCTCCTGATATTCTTCTTTCTTCTTCTTTCGGATCGATAGAATTTTCCGGATCGCCTTGGGATCGTAGCCACGGCTCTTCGCCTCGGCCATCACGTCCTTGATATCGTCGGAAATCCCCTTCTTTTCTTCCTCAAGCCGCTCCGCGCGCTCGATCAACAATCGCAGTTCGTCTGCCGCGACCTTGCCGCCACCCATTCCTTCGCCACGCACGTCGGTCATCACATTTTCCCTGAAAGATCGAAAGACCGCGCCACAGAATTGCGGCGCCTGGTCATTGAGCAGCGGCGTTTATGAAACGCACAGCGTACGATCAATCGCTATCTCGGATTGCCTACGGCGACCACCCCGCGGTGCATGACGAAACCGACATGCTCCAGCACGCGGACATCGTCGAGCGGCGAGGTCGCGACGGCGATGATGTCCGCCGTCTTGCCCACCGTCAGCGTGCCGATGTCCGTGCGCCCGAGCAGATCGGCGGCGCCGACCGTGGCGGCACGAATCGCCTGCATCGGGGTCATGCCGGCGCCGACCATCAGCGCGAATTCCTGCGCATTGTCGCCGTGCTTGGAAACGCCGGTATCGGTGCCGAAGGCAATCTTCACGCCGGCGGCGATCGCGCGTTTGTGGCTCGCCAGCATCGCCGCCGCCGCTGCTTCCGCCTTGGGGATCGTCGCTGGCGGCAAGGCGCCGCTGCGCGCCTGGGCGAGTGCCGCGACCGGCGCCATCTCGGTCATCACCAGATAGGCGCCCTTCTGCTTGAACAGAGCGATCGCTTCGTCGTCCAGAAACGTGCCATGATCAATCGAATCCACGCCCGCCGCCAGCGCCGCCTTGGTGCCCTCGGCGGCATGGCTGTGCGCGGCGACCTTGCGGCCCATGGCATGCGCGGTATCGATGATCGCCTTCATTTCCTCGGGCGTCATCGCACGACCGAGCCCGCCGGCGACATTGGACAGCACGCCCCCGGTGGCGGCGAACTTGATCACTTTCGCGCCCAGCGCGATCTGCGCGCGCACCGCGCGGCGGCAATCGTCCGGGCCGTCGCAGAGGTTGATCTCGGTCGCGTGCACCGCATCGGCAAAGGTTTCGGCCAGACCATTGCCGCCATCGCCATGCCCGCCGGTGACCGAGACCATTTCGCCGGCATTGGTGATCGACGGGCCTGCGACATCGCCGGCATCGATCGCATCGCGCAACGATCGCACGCCGCGCGGATCGCCGCCCAGATCGCGCACCGAGGTGAAGCCGGCCTCCAGCGTGGTGCGCGCGTTGACCACGGCGGTCATCATATCGTCGAAGCGATCGCGGTTGAGCGCATCCAGCCGCGCGCGCATCGGATCGCCGCCAATGCCCCACAGATGGACATGCGCGTCGATCAACCCGGGCAGCACGAACTTGCGCGACAGATCGACCAGCGTCGCGCCGGCCTCGGGGGATGAGAAGCCGTCGCGGATTTCCGCGATCTTGCCATCGCGCACGATGATCGTGCTGTTGCCGCGGGGCGTGTCGCCGGGGCGATCGAGCAGCGTGCCAGCGTGGATATAGGTGACGGCGGACTTCGCGGTGTTTGGCGCGGGCGCGGTTTGCGCGCTGGCGATCGTCCCGGTGAGCAGCGCGACCGCTGCGAGCATGCCGAATTTCATGAAAAGCTCTCCCCTGTTGCCGCCTGTGTCGCGCGAGCGAGGGGAGTGGGTCAAGAGCAGGGCCAACGCCACGAGCGTCACCCCAGCGCAAGCTGGGGTCTCATGCGGTTCTCGCCCCACGATTGCCGGTTGAGATCCCAGCTTGCGCTGGGATGACGGGTGGTGGGCTCTTCAGGCCGGGTTTTTCTTCATGCTCTCCGCCATCCGCGCGAGTTGCTCGGGCGTCGCTTCCGCCTGATGCTCGGCTTTCCACTGCGCATACGGCATGCCGTAAATCACTTCGCGCGCCTCGTCCTTCGTCAGCGCGCCATCCGCTTCCTGCGTCCATTCCGACAGGCAATTGCGGCAGAAGCCGGCCAGCCCCATCAGATCGATATTCTCCGCATCGTCGCGGTGGCGCAGATGCAGCACCAGCCGGCGGAATGCCGCTGCGGCAACCTTGTCGTCAATCGTCTCCAGCGTGGGCATTTTTGCGTCTCCAAGGTTGATCGGTCCGAGATAGCCATTAGAGCCGACGCGGCAAGGCGAGGACGATTTATATGACCAAGGCAATCAGCCCCCGCGCACGCAAGGTTCGCGTGCTGGCCACATTGGGACCGGCGAGCAGCACGCCCGAAATGATCGCCCGCTTGTTCGAGGCGGGCGCCGATGCCTTCCGCGTCAACATGAGCCATGGCGATCAGGAATCGAAGGTCGCGGTGATCCAGGCGATCCGCGGTCTGGAGAAGATCTATGGCCGCCCGACCACGATCCTGGCCGATCTGCAGGGCCCCAAGCTCCGCGTCGGCAAGTTCGCCGCGGGCAAGATCGAGCTCGTCACCGGCAGCGTCTTCACGCTCGACCGCGACCCGACCCCCGGCGACGCGACGCGCGTGGAACTGCCGCACAAGGAAATCTTCGCGGCGATCGAGCCCGATGCGCGGTTGCTGCTCGATGATGGCAAGCTCGTGCTGCGCGTCACCGCGCATGATGAGACTCGTATCGTGACGCGCGTCGAGGTCGGCGGGCCGCTGTCCAACAACAAGGGGCTCAACGTGCCCGACGTGGTCATCCCGATGGCCGCGCTGACGCCCAAGGATCGCAGCGACCTGGCCTTCGCGGTCGATCAGGGCGTCGACTGGATCGCCTTGAGCTTCGTCCAGCGGCCCGAGGATCTGGCCGAGGCACGCACGCTGATCCGCGGCAAGGCGGCCTTGCTAGCCAAGATCGAAAAACCCTCGGCGATCGACCGGCTCGAGGAAATCATCGAGCAATGCGATGGCGTGATGGTCGCGCGCGGCGATCTCGGCGTGGAATTGCCGCCCGAAACGGTGCCGCCGCTGCAGAAGCGCATCGTCGAGGTATCGCGCCGGCTCGGCCGCCCGGTGGTGGTGGCGACGCAGATGCTCGAATCGATGATCGTCTCGCCCTCCCCCACGCGCGCCGAAGTGTCCGACGTGGCGACCGCGATCTATGACGGCGCCGATGCCATCATGCTCTCCGCGGAAAGCGCGGCGGGCGCGTGGCCGATCGAATCGGTGGCGATGATGAATTCGATCGGTCAGGCGGTGGAGGGCGACCCCACGCATGGCGACCGCGTGCATTTCACCATCACCCGCGCCGATCCGACCACTGCCGATGCGCTCGCCGAGGCCGCCAAGAACATCGCCGCGACGATCGGCGCCAAGGCGATCGTGTGCTTCACCACGTCGGGCTCGACCGCCCGGCGGGTAGCACGCGAACGGCCCGGCGTGCCGCTGATGGTGCTGACGCCCAAGCTGGAAACGGCCCGGCGGCTGGGGCTGCTATGGGGCACGCACGCGGTGCACACGCGCGACGTCGATTCGTTCGAGGATATGGTCGCCAAGGCCAAGCGCATGGCGCTGCGCCACAATCTGGTGAAGGCGGGTGACAGCATGATCGTGATTGCGGGCGTACCGTTCCGCACGCCCGGCTCGACCAACGTGCTGCACGTCGTGCGCATCATCGGCGACGAGCTGAAGGGTTATTCGGCCTAGGCCGATATGGCCAGCGGATGATCGAGCAGCTTGGTGTCCCGGGTCAGGAGTTTGACGCCGAGATATTGCGCGTGGATCAGCAAGAGCTCGTCGAACGGATCACTATGCGACATCGGCGTGTTCAGCGCCGTTGCGCAGACATCCCCCGACAAGGCCAAGAGTTCCAGCCCGTAGCTGCCGACATAATCCAGCGCCTCTGCCGGATCGAGCAGATCCCTCAGACGATGCGGGCTGCGGGCGAACTTTTCCTGTTTGATCCGTAATTCCAGGATCGAGGCGGCCGATACCAGCAGGTCGCTGCGCGACATCAATGCCATCTCGCCACGCCCGATCTTCTTCGGTGCCAGCACGAGCCAAGACAAAAAATGCGTATCGATCAACAATCTCACGCAGGCGAGACATCCTTGTCGGATCTGTCGAAATATATCCCCCAGAATTCGCGGCTTGCTGCATCGTCATCGAAATCTTCGAGCCATTTTTCATCGCGCGGGAGATGGTCATATTTGTCCAACCCAAGCTTTTTCCGGACCGCCTCATTATGCTCGAAATCGAAGCCGATCTTCTTCGCCTTCGGCGGGCCAAGCTCTGCCACGGTCTTTCCGTTACGCGTGATCAGCACCTGTTCGCCGCGCTCTGCCGCGTCGAGCGCGTGGGCGAAATTGGCGCGGGCTTCGCGGACGGACATTTTCATGTGACCACTCCAGATTGTGTACGCATTGTACACAAATCGGGTGGTCTAGACAAGAATACCCAAGTCGCTGAGATCGCGCCGCAAGATACTGCCGTGGGAAAATTGCAGCCCAACCATGCCGACCGCTTCCGCGCCGGCAACGTTTTCCGGGCGATCGTCGATAAACACCGCTTGGTCTGCCAACAGCCCGAATCGCTCCAGTGCCAGGCGGTAGATTGCGGCGTCCGGCTTGGTCAGCTTTTCATCGCCCGACACAACGATGCCGCGAAAGCGATCGAACACGTCCGCTTCGCGCGCGCGGAACGGCTGCCAGAATTCTCCGGAGAAATTGGTGATGGCATAAAGCGGCACGCCCGCCGCATCGAGATCGCACACAAGGTCGCGCATCCCCGGCATCATGCCGGTGATGCTGTCGGCAAAATGCGATCCCCAGCGCGCGATCAGCGCTGCGTGCTGGGGATGCGCGGCGGTCAGCTCGGCCGAAGTCTCGGCGAACGGGCGGCCGGCATCGTGCTGGAAATGCCACTCCAGCGTGGTCACATCGCGCAGGAATGCATCGAGCGCCCGATCATCGATCAGACGCTCGTACAGAACCCGGGGGTTCCACGCATACAGGACGTTGCCGACGTCGAAGACGACGGCAGACGGCCGGGGCAAGATCAGCCCTGGCGTGCCTTGAAGCGCCGGTTGGTCTTGTTGATCACATAGGTGCGACCGCGACGACGGATCACGCGGTTGTCGCGATGGCGGTCCTTGAGGGACTTCAGGCTGTTACGAATCTTCATGATCTGAATCGCTTCTTGATTCTGGTGTTCGGAAATGACGTGTTCGCCTATAGTCGGGGTGACATCAAGTCAACCCGCGCGGCCCACGGATCGTCGCGCGGGATAGAGCGTTACACCATCACAACAAGATTCCCCAGGCGGAGCATGAACACGATGAAATTTGCGGCATTAGGGTTGGCATTGGCCGCGGCGACGCTCGGCGCCTGCACCACCACGACGACGAGCGGCCCCGTCGATGTCACGCGTTTCCATCTCGGCGCGCCGCTTGAGCGTGGCTCGGTCACCGTCGAGCCGCTGCCCGGTGGTGCCGGCCCCAGTCTTGAATTCCAGACCTATGCCGATGCCGTGCGCGAGCAATTGCTCGCCTCGGGCTACACCGCCCCCGCCGCCGGCCCGGCGCAATATCTCGCCGTGGTGAGCTTCACGCGCGCCGCGCGGGAGATCGAGCCGCGTCGCTCGCCGGTATCGATCGGTCTCGGCGGCGGCGGGTTCAGCGGCGGCGGGCGCCGCGGCGGTGGTGGCGTGGGCCTCGGCGGCGGCATTTCATTCCCGATCGGCAAGGCCAAGGCGCGCGCCGCGGTGGCCACCGAACTGGCGGTGCAGATTCGCCGGCGCACCGACGGTACGGTGATCTGGGAAGGCCGCGCACAAACCGATGCACTCGATACTGCGCCGGAAGCGCAGGCCAATATGGCCGCGGGTAAATTGGCCCGCGCGCTGTTCCAGGGCTTTCCGGGTGAATCGGGCCGCACTATCACGGTAAAATGAGCATCACCATCAACGCCGCCTTCGATGGCGGCAATATCGATCTCGTCGCCATCACCGGCGACATGGTCGATCTAGCCATTCGCCGCGACCGGGAATCGGACTTCTTCCAGTGGTTCTATTTCCGTGTCGCCGGCGCGGCGGGCCGCACGCTGACCTTCCGCATCGTCAATGCCGGGCAATCGGCCTATCCGATGGGCTGGCCCGGTTACAGTACGCGCGCCTCGACCGATCGGCTGGCCTGGCGCCAGACGCCGACGCGTTATGCCGATGGCGCGCTCGAATGGGACTGGACCGGCTCGGACGAGCTCGTCTGGTTCGCGTATTTCGCGCCCTATACGATGGAGCAGCACGAGGCGCTGATCGCGCGCACCGCGGCGCTGCCCGGCGTTACGCACCGTGAACTGGGCGTCTCGCTCGATGGCCAGGCGATTGATTGCCTGACGATCGGCAACGGCCCCAAGCCGGTATGGCTGTATGCCCGGCAGCATCCCGGCGAATCGATGGCCGAATGGTGGATGGAAGGCGCGCTGGAGCGGCTGACCGATGCCGCCGATCCGGTCACGCAGGCGCTGCTCGCCAAGGCGACGTTCCACGTCGTGCCCAACATGAACCCGGATGGCACGCGGCGTGGGCATCTGCGCACCAATGCCGCGGGGGTGAATCTCAACCGCGAATGGCACGCACCCACGGCCGAGCGCAGCCCCGAAGTGCTGTGCGTGCGCGATGCCATGGACGTAAGCGGCGTGGCCTTCGCGATGGACGTGCATGGCGACGAGGCGATCCCGGCCAATTTCTTCGCCGGGTTCGAAGGCATCCCCAACTGGTCCGACACGCAGGGCGAGAAATTCTATGATTTCGGTCGCCGGCTGGAAGCGCACACGCGCGATTTCCAGACCGCGCAGGGCTATGGCAAATCGGCACCGGGCAAGGCCAATCTCAGCATGTCGACCAATCAGGTCGCCAACCGCTTCGGCGCGCTGGCCTTCACGCTGGAAATGCCGTTCAAGGATCATGATCCGAACGCGGATGCCGAATTCGGCTGGTCGCCCGCGCGCAGCAAGCAGCTGGCGCATAGCTGCCTCGAAGTGCTCGCCGACGTGATCGACGATATCTGACCGTCCCCCCAGCGAAAGCTGGGGTCTCGCGGTAACGAAGCGCCCTAGCGGCACGAGATCCCAGCTTCCGCTGGGATGACGAAGAAGGAAGCCCATGCCCACCCTAGTCCTGATCCGCCACGGCCAGTCCAGCTGGAACCTCGAAAACCGCTTCACCGGCTGGTGGGACGTCGACGTGACCGACAAGGGCATCGAGGAAGCGCGCGCCGCGGGGCGCCTGATGGCGGAAAAGGGCCTGGATTTCGATCAGACCTTCACGAGCCTGCAAAGCCGCGCGATCAAGACGCTCAATCTGGCGCTGGAGGAAATGGGGCGGCTGTGGCTCCCGGTGGAGAAGGATTGGCGGCTCAACGAGCGGCATTATGGCGGCCTCACCGGACTCAACAAGGCCGAGACCGCGGCCAAGCATGGCGATGCGCAGGTGCATATCTGGCGCCGCAGCTTCGATATCCCGCCCCCGCCGCTCGAGCCGGGCAGCGCCTATGATCTGTCGCAGGATCGCCGTTATGCCGGCATCATTATTCCTCAGACCGAGAGCCTCAAGGACACGATCGCCCGCGTCCTGCCGTATTGGGACGGCCGCATCGCCCCGGCGCTGAAGGACGGGCAGCGCGTGCTGATCTCGGCGCACGGCAATTCGCTGCGCGCGCTGGTCAAGCATCTGTCGGGCATCCCCGATGACGAGATCACCTCGCTGGAAATCCCCACCGGGCAGCCGATCGTCTACGAACTGGACGCCGACCTGAACGCGACCGACCGCTATTATCTGAGCGAGCGGTAGGCCCCTATCCCAATCGTCACCCCGGACTTGGTCCGGGGTCCACCAAGCGGCATGCGATGGCCGATGATGCCGATCGTCGAGATACCGGCACGGCAGACCCCGGACCAAGTCCGGGGTGACGACGGGGTTCGACCGGGTGGGCGTGTGCTCATGCAACCCCACATCGCCGTTGCCCTCGCCCCCCGCCCCCGCTAACCGCACATCATGACGCACCCCCTTGTCGGCATCATCATGGGCAGCACCTCCGATTGGGAGACGATGCGGCATGCCGCCGAGGCGCTCGATGCACTCGCCGTCCCGTATGAAACCCGCGTCGTCTCCGCGCATCGCACGCCGCAGCGCTTGTACGATTATGCGCTGCACGCCGATGATCGTGGCCTCAAGGTGATCATCGCCGGGGCGGGCGGCGCGGCGCATCTGCCGGGCATGGCGGCGTCGATGACGCATCTGCCGGTGCTGGGCGTGCCGGTCGAATCCAAGGCGCTGAAGGGCATGGATAGCCTGCTGTCGATCGTGCAGATGCCGGGCGGCATTCCCGTCGGCACGCTGGCGATCGGGCCGGCGGGCGCCAAGAATGCCGGGCTGCTCGCCGCCGCGATCCTCGCCACGTCGGATGCGATCCTGGCCGAGCGATTGAAAGCCTGGCGGCAGGCGCAGACCGACAGCGTGGCGCTCGATCCGGCATGAAGACCCCCATGACGGTGTTGCCCCCGGGCTCGACGATCGGCATTCTGGGCGGCGGCCAGCTCGGCCGCATGCTGGCCAGCGCGGCCGCCGAGCTCGGCTATCGCACGCATGTGCTGGCGCCCGACCGGCAGAGCGTCGCCGCGCAGACGGCGTCCAGCCTCACGCGCGCGGATTATCACAACCGCATAGTGCTGCGCGATTTCGCCGCCGCGTGCGACGTGGTGACCTACGAGTTCGAGAATATCGATGTCGTGCCGGTCGAATGGCTGGCCAATTACGTGCCCGTCCATCCCGGCCCCAAGGCGCTCCGCGTGTCGCAGGAGCGCGTCGCCGAGAAGACCTTTGTCGAGGGGCTGGGCGGGCGCCCGGCGCGCTGGGCGGCGGTCAACAGCCGCGACGAGCTGGAGGCCGGGCTGGCGCATACCGGCACGCCCGCGGTGCTCAAGACGGCGCGTTTCGGCTATGACGGCAAGGGCCAGACGGTCATCGCCACCGCCGCCGACGCCGACGCCGCGTGGGAAGCGATCGGCGGTCCCGCCGTACTCGAGGCGTTTGTCGACTTCACCCACGAATTCTCCGTGCTGATCGCGCGCCGGGAAGATGGCGCGGTGGTGCGCTATCCGGTGCCGCATAACGTGCATGAAGATGCCATCTTGCGCCGCTCCACGCTCCCCGCCCCCGCCGTGGTGCTGGCGCAAGCCGAGGAGGCGAGCGATCTCGCCGTGCGCATCGCCGAGGCGCTCGCGTATGTCGGCGTGCTGGCATGCGAGTTCTTCGTCGGGGCCGACGGCCCGGTGTTCAACGAAATGGCGCCGCGCGTGCACAATTCGGGGCATTGGACGATCGAGGGCGCGGTGACCTCGCAATTCGAGAACCATATCCGCGCGATCTGCGGGCTGCCGCTGGGCGATACCGCGCTCTCCGCGGGCAGCGTGGCGATGGACAATCTGATCGGCGAGGATGCCGAGCGCTGGGCGGAGATCCTGGCCGAGCCCGGCGCGCACCTGCACCTGTACGGCAAGGATCTGCGCCCGGGGCGCAAGATGGGGCATGTGACAAGGTTGAGCCGCTAAACTCCTCCCCGAGCTTGCCTCGGGGAGGTGGCACGCGCAGCGTGCCGGAGGGGTAGGCCACACCTGCAGCGCTGGCGGTAAGTACCCCTCCACCACCCGGCTGAAAAAGCCGGTTGGTCCCCCTCCCCGAGCGCCGCTCGGGGAGGAATAAGAAAAGGCCCGCCTCCTCATCGGAAGCGGGCCCTCTCAAGTCACCACGGCGGAAGTGGCTTATGCCACCCGCGTACCCGACATCGGGAAGCTGCCGAACGCGCCGGCACCGACGCTGCCGGTGATCGTGTCGCCATCGATCGTCGCGGTGCAATCCAGCGTCATCGGCATCGGCACGGTCATGTTCATCTTCCACGCGATCGTGTTGCCATCGACGGTGCCGTCGGTGATGTCGACCGAGCCCATCGCGCCGGCATTGCTGCCGGTGAAGGTGGTGCCATCGCTCTTGACCGTCAGCGTGCTCTTCTGATCGCCGAGCGGCGATTTGACGATCGTTTCGTAAGTGCCATCGACATCGGCCATCATTTCTCTCCCGAAGCTGGTGCGCCGCCCGCCACGGACGCCGCGGCAATCACCTCGACGGGCAGGCCGACACTGTCAAGCTGCGGCCGCACCGTCTTGGCATCGCCCACCACCACCCACACGATCTTCGTGGGGTCGATCGCCTTGCGTGCCGCAGCGTCAAGCTCCGCCCGCGTCAGCGCGCGATATTTTTGCGTGATCGTGGCGTAATAATCGTCCGGCCGCTTGAAGAGATCGTTCTGCTGCATCGCGCTCAGCACATCGCCCGAGGTTTCGAACGTGCCCGACAGCGCGCGTGTCGCGCCGTTGATCGAGCGTTCGAATTCGGCATCGGTCAGCGGCTTGGTGCTGACGAACTCGGCGATGTCCTGGCGCAGCGCCTTGATCGACTCGCCCGTCTTGTCGGCCTGGACTGGCGCGCTGATCACATAGGGCGCGCCATTCTCGCTGCGCTGAAAATAGCCGCTGACGCCGTAGGACCAATGCTTGCCCTCGCGCAGATCCATGTTGATGCGGCTGAGGAAGCTGCCGCCCAGCGCATCGTTGGCGGTGATCACGGCGAGCAGATCGTCGCTGCCGTTGAGCCCGGTGACGAGCCCGGCCGAGATTTGCGACTGCGGCGAATCCGGGCGATCGACCAGGATGATCTTGGGGCCCGCGGTGCCGCTGATCGGCCCGAACGTCTTGTTGCCCGCCAGGCCGGTGCCGGCCCAGTCGCCAAAGCGCTGATCAAGTGCCGTCTTGACGGTGGCGAGCGGCAGATCGCTGACCACGAAGATCTTGGCTTTCTCCGGCCGCAACCAGGCCTGCTGAAACGCCACCAGATCGGCGCGCGTCAGCGTCGCCACCGCCGCCGGATCGCCGCCGCCCGACGATTTGGCGTAGGGCGAGGCGGGGCCGTAGATCAGTTTGGGCAACACGCGGTTGGCAAGGCCGCCGGGGCTGGTCAGCTCCTGCGCGATGCCGGCCAGTTGCTGGTTCTTCACGCGCGCCACTTCGGCCGGCGCAAAGGCGGGGTTGCGCGTCACATCGGCGAACAGCGCGGTCGCCGCGCCGAGATTGGCGCTCGGCGCCGCCATCGACACATAGGTGCGATCGAGGCTCGCGCCGGTGCCGATATCCACGCCCAGCCGCTCGCGCGCCTCGGCCAGCTTGGTGGAGTCCAGCGTCGTCGTGCCCTCATCCATCATGCCCAGCGTCAGCTGCTGCGTGCCGAGCTTGCCCGCCACGTCCGCCGCCACGCCGGCATCGAAGCTGATCACCGCCTGCGTGATCGGCACCGCGCTGCGCTGCGCATAGACCAGCTCGATGCCGTTCCTGAGCCGCGTGCGCTCGACCTTGGGGAAGGTCAGCCCGGCCACCTCGCCCACCGCGGGCAGCGCGCCGCGCGTGCCCTTGGGCGCCGCCACCGCCGCCTCGACGATCTTGACCTCGGCCGGCACCTGCGCCTCGGCATAGGCATCGCGCGGGCCGTTGACGACCGACAGGCTGTATGACGGCCTGGTCAGCCACGTCGCCATCGCCTGCGTCACGCTGGCGGGCGTCTGCGCGGCGAGCGCGGCAAGCTGCTTCTTGTAGAAGCCGGGATCGTCCGAATAGAGCGCGCCCTCGGCCAGCGCGACCGCCTTGCCGCCAAATCCGCCGACCGATTCCAGCCCCTCGATCCGGTCCACCGTGGTCTTGGTGACATAACGGCGCACCTCATCCTCGGTCGGGCCGGTTTTAATGAAATCGGCCACGATCTGGTCGATGCGCTTGGCCACCGCCGCGGCATCCACGCCCGGGCGCACCACCGTATAGATGTCGAACGTGCCGACCTGCGCGAAGCTGGAATTGTTGACGCTGACCTGCACGGCAAGCTTTTCCTGCCGCACCAGGATGTTCTGCAGCCGCGAGCTGGACAACCCGCCCAGCACGCCCGCCGCCACGTCGAGCGCAGTCGAATCCTTGTCGTTGAGCCCCGGCACCGGCCACGAGCGCACCAGCAAGGTCGCCGCTACCCGGTCCTTCATCACCTCGGCCTTGGGCGCCGCCAGCGTCGGCACCGGCGCGTTGGGGCGCTGCGATTGCGGCCCGCGCGGGATCGCCGCGAAATTCTTCTCGACCAGCCGCTTGGCGGTGGCGAGATCGACATCACCGGCCAGCACCAGCACGGCATTGTTCGGTCCGTAATGATCCTTGAACCAGCCCTTCACATCCGCCAGCTTGGCATTGTCCAGATCGGCCATCGAGCCGATCGTGGTGTGGCCATAAGGATGATCCGCGGGGAACAGCCCTTCGTTCAATTTATATTCGATCAGCCCGTAGGGCTGGTTGTCGCCCGCGCGCTTCTCGTTCTGCACCACGCCGCGCTGCTCATCGAGCACGCTTTGCGTGATCGCGCCGGTCAGATAGCCCATGCGATCGGATTCGAGGAACAGCGCACGGTCCAGCGCCGCGGTCGGCACCGTCTCGAAATAATTGGTGCGATCGAAATAGGTCGTGCCGTTGAAATCGGTCGCGCCAACCTGCTTCAGCGGCTCGAAGAAATCGTTCGGCGCGTTCTCGCTGCCGTTGAACATCAGATGCTCGAACAGATGCGCGAAGCCCGATTTGCTCTTGGGCTCATGCTTCGAGCCGACATCGTACCATACCGACACCGCGACGACGGGCGCCTTGCGATCGGTATGCACGATCACGCGCAAGCCATTGGGGAGCGTGAACGTCTGATAGGGAATATCGACCTGTTTGACGAGCGCGGCGACCGGCGCGGGCGCGGCGGTGGGCGCCGCGGCAACGGGCGTGGCGAGCGCCAGCAGCGCCACGCCGGACAGAGCGAGGATCTTGTTCATGCAGCGAAACGTCCTTCAACGAAATGTACCGCCACAGCCTAGCATCCGGATCGCGCCGCGCAATCCGTGCGCCCATCTCCCGCGAGTGCGTCGCCCGACTGCAATTTTCGCTGTCCTACACGAACCTTGCAGGCTTACCCTTGGTCGGCCCGCGACTCGAACGGCCCGCCAATGTTGAGAAAACCCCGCCAGCGTCTCAACATTGACAACATTCGCGAACGTGTGACTGCTTGTGTTGCCCAAATACCACACTACATCACAGCGATACTCAACAGGGCAGACCCCAATGAACATCGAAAAATTCACCGATCGCGCGAAGGGCTTCCTGCAATCCGCGCAAACCGTCGCGATCCGCATGAGCCATCAGCGCATTGCGCCCGAACATATCCTGAAGGCGCTGCTCGAGGATGAGCAGGGCATGGCCGCGGGGTTGATCGCCGCCGCCGGTGGCGATGCCAAGAAAGCCGTCAGCGAGACCGATCTCGCTTTGTCCAAAATTCCCGCCGTCTCCGGCGGCGGCGCTCAGCAAACGCCGGGCCTGGATAACGATGCCGTGCGCGTCCTCGACCAGGCCGAGCAGATCGCCACCAAAGCGGGCGACAGCTTCGTCACCGTCGAGCGGCTGCTGGTCGCGCTGGCGTTGTCGCTCAATACCGTCGCCGGCAAGGCGCTCAAGACTGCGGCCGTCACGCCCGAAGCGCTCAACACCGCGATCAACGAAATCCGGGGCGGCCGCACCGCCGACAGCGCCGGCGCCGAGGACAAGTTCGATGCGCTCAAGAAATTCGCGCGCGATCTGACCCAGGCGGCGCGCGACGGCAAGCTAGACCCCGTGATCGGCCGCGACGAGGAAATCCGCCGCACGATCCAGATCCTCGCGCGGCGTACCAAGAACAATCCCGTGCTGATCGGCGAACCCGGCGTGGGCAAGACCGCGATTGCCGAGGGCCTCGCGCTGCGCATCGCCAATGGCGACGTGCCCGATACGCTCAAGGGCCGCAAACTGATGTCACTCGACATGGGCAGCCTGATCGCGGGCGCCAAATATCGCGGCGAATTCGAGGAGCGGCTGAAAGGCGTGCTCGACGAGGTGAAGGCCGCCGAGGGCGATATCATCCTGTTCATCGATGAGATGCACACGTTGGTCGGCGCGGGCAAAGGCGAAGGCGCGATGGATGCATCCAACCTGCTCAAGCCCGCCTTGGCGCGCGGCGAACTGCATTGCATCGGCGCCACCACGCTCGATGAATATCGCAAGCATGTCGAGAAGGATCCGGCGCTGCAGCGGCGCTTCCAGCCGGTCTTCGCCGACGAGCCGACGGTCGAGGACACGATCTCGATCCTGCGCGGCCTGAAGGAGAAATACGAGCTGCATCACGGCGTGCGCATCACCGATGGCGCGATCGTCGCCTCGGCCACGCTCTCCAACCGCTACATCACCGATCGCTTCCTGCCCGACAAGGCGATCGATCTGATGGACGAGGCCGCCAGCCGCATCCGCATGGAAGTGGAGAGCAAGCCCGAGGAGATCGAAAATCTCGATCGCCGCATCATCCAGCTCAAGATCGAACGCGAGGCGCTGAAGCGCGAAAGCGATCAGGCGTCACGCGACCGGCTGACCACGCTGGAGGGCGAGCTTGCCAATCTCGAACAGCAATCCGCCGAACTGACCACGCGCTGGCAGGCGGAGAAGGACAAGATCTCCGCCGAGGCCAAGCTCAAGGAACAGCTCGATGCCGCGCGGCTCGAACTCGAACAGGCGCAGCGCGCGGGCGATCTGGCCAAGGCGGGCGAGCTTTCCTACGGGCGCATCCCCGAGTTGCAGCGGCAGGTCGACGAGGCAGCGGGCGCGGCCAAGGGTGCGATGCTGCGCGAGGAAGTCACCGCAGATGACATTGCCGGCGTGGTCAGCCGCTGGACCGGCATCCCGGTCGATCGCATGCTGGAGGGCGAGCGCGCGAAGCTGCTCGGCATGGAGGAAGCGATCGGCAAGCGCGTGATCGGGCAGCAACAGGCGGTGCGCGCGGTTTCCACCGCGGTGCGGCGGTCGCGCGCGGGCCTGCAGGAAGCCAATCGGCCCTTAGGCTCGTTCCTGTTCCTCGGTCCAACCGGGGTGGGTAAGACCGAGCTGACCAAGGCGCTGGCCGAATTCCTGTTCGATGATCCGAGCGCCATGGTGCGCATCGACATGAGCGAATTCATGGAGAAGCATGCCGTCGCGCGACTGATCGGCGCGCCTCCCGGCTATGTCGGCTATGAGGAAGGCGGCGTGCTGACCGAGGCGGTGCGGCGCCGGCCCTATCAGGTCATCCTGTTCGACGAGGTCGAGAAGGCGCATGGCGATGTGTTCAACATCCTGCTGCAAGTGCTCGATGATGGCCGGCTCACCGATGGCCAGGGCCGCACGGTCGATTTCAGCAACACGCTGATCATCCTGACCTCGAACCTGGGGAGCCAATATCTGACGGCCATGCCGGACGGCGCGGACGTCTCGACGGTCGAGCCGCAGGTGATGGAAGTCGTGCGCGGCCATTTCCGCCCCGAATTCCTTAACCGGCTGGACGAGATCATCCTGTTCCACCGGCTGGGGCACAGCGAGATGGCGCCGATCGTCGATATCCAGGTCGGCCGCATCGGCAAGCTGCTGGCGGATCGCAAGATCACGCTGGATCTCACCGACGGCGCGCGCGCCTGGCTGGGCCGCGTCGGCTATGATCCGGTATACGGCGCACGCCCGCTGAAACGCGCGGTGCAACGCTATCTGCAGGACCCGCTCGCCGATCTGATCCTGCGCGGGGATGTTAAGGACGGCGCAACGCTGAAGGTCGAGGAAGGCGATGGGAAATTGCAGATCGCCGTGGCTTGATCGCCAATGCTAGTCAGCGACCTGCACGCGCAGATCATTTCCGCTGGCATCGGCCAGCGGGAAGAACTGCCGGAGCAACGCGCGTTCTTCGGGTTCGATATGTGGGTTCCACACGTCGAAGATCAGGATGGCACGCATCGCGTCCGAGCGGTTCCACGCTTCATGCTCGATTGTGTCATCAAACGCCCAGGCTTTGCCGACCTTCCAGTCCCGCATCTCCCCGCCGACGCGAAAGCTGCACCCCGGCGGGACGATCAATGGCAAGTGGATGATCGCGCGCACATTGCTCACCCCGGTATGCGCGGGCAAATGCGCGCCGGGCTTGAGGACGGAGAAGAATACCGTCGGCGCGCGCCCGGGCAGATCGCAGAGCGGCAATCGTTCGAGCGCGGTCACGGTCTGCGGGCATCGGGCGCACGCCGCCTCGTCTCGCCATCCGTTCTTCCACAGATGGAACGCGCCCCATTCCAGGCTGTGATTCAGCGGCGACCATTTATTGGCCGGCGTGCCGGGTTCCATCGCGACATAGGGAAGAAAGCTTGCCGCATCGGCAGCGACCAGCGCTTCGAATTCGCCACGGATGACATCCGTCTGCGCCTCAATTTCGCCGAGCCACGGGAAATGATCGCGATCAAAGAATTCGTCCGCTGGCAAAAACGGAAAATGCAGTCCGGCACACTGGTTGGCGTAGATCTGGCGCCGCCCCATCGTCGCATCGATACACGCATCAAAACGCCGTCGGCGATGTGCCGGCACTGCCGCGCGCGCGGCCGACAAACCGCTGTCGATGGCAGCGGCGAACGTTGTCCGCTGACGCATCACATAGTCTCGCGCGTGGTCCAGCAGGGCGTCGATGGCCGGGCCGCGATCGTCCAGCATGGCCGACATCGCCAACACGCCGGACCAGCGCTCCGCCGCGTGCGCGTCCTCGCCCATTCTCTCCAGCAGTTCGGCCATCCGCACCAGCGCCATGAAATGACGCTGATCAATCGCCAGCGCACCCTCCAGGGCGTCGCGCTCGCGCGCATCGTCCCGCGCGAGCCGGTAGGCGCGCGCCAGGTTCATAAACAATTCGGGAGAATGCGGGTCCGCACCGATTGCACGACCAAATAATTCTGCAGCACGCACCGGATTATTGGCCGCAAGTGCCTGCATTCCAAGTATATTAAGAGCCAGTGGTTGTTCACCGCCCCGCGCCAATACTTCATGACACAGACGGCCCGCTTCCTGCGCTCGCCCACCGCGCTGTGCCAGTACGGCGGCATCAAGGAATTGCTGCAGCTCTGACTGAATCATCGTTACCCCCGCAACGACTATATCTACCCGTCATTGCGGGACAATGCCCTTGGTATTTGCCAGCAAATATCGCATGATCAGCGGGACGATGCTGATCCCGACCAAAAGTGCGCCCCTTGCAACGATCGTGCGCGACGCGAACTGGTTGCCGCATCGCTACGATCCCGACCACGATGCGGTGCATTTCCTGCCCGTATCGCGCGCCATGCACCGGGCGGCGACGTTCATCACCGACGAGCATCTCCCCCCCGGCCTCGACCCCACGATCTTGCGCCGCACCGAGGCGATGGGCAGCGTACCCGCGGCAGCCCCTCTTCATTTCGTATTCCATTCCGCCTTTTGCTGTTCGACTATGCTGGCACGCGCTTTTGATCGCCCTGGCTGGGCAATGGGCCTGAAAGAACCAGTCATTCTCAACGATATCATCGGCTGGCGCCGTCGTGGCGGGCGCGGGCCCGATATGGCCAGCGTGCTGGACGATGCCTTGACCTTGCTTGCCCGCCCTTTCGGCACCGGCGAAGCAGTGATCGTCAAGCCGTCCAACGCGGTCCACGGCCTTGCCGCCGCGATGCTGGCGCTGCGCCCCGACTCCCGCGCTGTCCTGCTCTACGCACCGCTCCGCACCTATCTCGCCTCGGTTGCCAAGAAGGGCATGGATGGGCGGCTGTGGGTGCGCGTCCTGTTGCTTGGCCTGATCGACGATAAACTGATTGATCTGGGGTTCACACCACGCGACTATCTGGGCCTGAGCGATTTGCAGGTAGCCGCAGTCGGGTGGCTTGCGCAGCACATGCTGTTCTTGGCTATGATTGAACGCTTCGGGGCCGGGCGGGTTCGAACGCTCGACAGTGAAACACTGACGACACGTCCTGCCGACACTATGCGCGCCTTATCGAAATTATTTCGTCTGCCCTTATCCGATGCCGCCCTGCAGGCCATCGTGGCGGGGCCAGCCTTCACACGTCACTCGAAACTGGACGCAGCATTCGACATGTCCGCCCGCGCTCAAGAGGACCGCGCCGCGCAAGCCATGCACGCCGACGAGATCGAAAAGGTAGCGCAATGGACCGAGGCGGTGGCCCGAACATTTAAGGTGCCGATGGGAAGTCCAGCCACGCTGGACACGCGATGACGCCCGCAGATCCCGATCTTTCGGCTATCGCCCAGGCCGGTGTTGCGGCGTTGCGGAGAGGCGATGGACAGGAAGCGCGCGCGGCGTTTGAACGGGTCGAAGCGGCGGGACGGGCCACCCCGCAATTGCGCCTTTTTCTGGCGCAGGCATGCCAGATGCTTGGCGATCATCCGGCCGCCCACCATGCGCTGGATCAGGTATTGAGCGTTGAGCCGGATAATCTGTATGCGCTGATCCTGCACGGGGACCTGCATCGTAGCGCGGGCAACCCACGTGCCGCGGTGAGTTGGTATCAGACAGCGATCACGCACGCGCCCCGCGCTGGTTCGCTGCCGCCGGACCTGATCAAGGCACTGCACCGTGCGGAGGCCGCGGTGGCCGAAGAAAGTGCTAATTTCCAAGCATATCTCGACCATCAGTTCGTCGTTGCCGGCATTGCGCCGCCCCAGGTTTCCCCGCGCTTCGTCGAGGCGCTCGATATCCTTGCCAGCCGCGCCGCGCCGCAATTGCAGCGGCCGACCAGTTTCTATTACCCGGCGCTCGCACCGCGTCCCTTTTTCGATCGCGACGACTTCGCCTGGGTGACCGGACTGGAAGCCGCCGCTCCTGCGATTCGGGCAGAGTTGGCCGTGCTGCTGGCGGACAATGATGCGGTGGCGCCTTATGTCGTTGCCGATCCTAGCCGGCCGACGAAGCGCCACGTACTGCTCGACGACGATCGCTGGAGTGCCGTCCACTTGCTCCGCGATGGGGTACCGGTGCGGGAAAACGTCGCGCGCTGTCCGCGCACGATGGAGGCGCTAGCCACTGTCGGAATACCAACCATCCGGGGTCGCTCACCGACGGCGATGTTCTCCGTGCTGCGGCCACACACGCACATCCCGCCGCACACCGGCATGCTCAACACGCGGCTGATCTGCCATCTGCCGCTGATCGTGCCCGAAAACTGCCGGTTGCGGGTCGGCAATGAAACGCAGCAAGTGATGGCAGATCGAATGATGATCTTCGACGATTCGATCGAACACGAAGCATGGAATGATAGCGATGCGACCCGCGTGGTTCTACTGTTCGAAATTTGGCGCCCTGATCTCGATACAGCAGAACGCGCCGCGCTGACCACTTTATTTGAGGCAATCGGTCGCTACGCACCCGCACCGCACGATCAGGGCGGCGCCTAAGGCGCGCTCAATATGTACAGGCTGCGCCATTCCCCGCTAGACGGCACGTCGCGCCGCCCGAATTCTGGCGGATGTTATCCCGGTCGCGGTCCCAATCCGCTTTTGTTTTGCACACTCGCGTCTTGGCAACCAGCGAGCCTGTTTCGGTGAAGCGCTTGCACAGCAGTTTATCGCGGGGTTCGGCAGACTTTTCCGCCTCCTCGCGCTTCGGCTGTTCAGCCGACGCGGACGCCCCCATTACCAAGACCAGCGCGGCCGCCATCCAACGCCACATAAATTCCTCCTCTTGCAAAGCTTTGTCATTGTACGACAAGGCCCGGGCCTAAGAAAGACGGTTCAACATTCTATGCCACCGAACAAGCATCAAGGGCGGCCTGATCCAATTGCCGCGACGCGCCTGAAGATCGAGCAGTTGCTCGCGCGCAATGCCATCGCGGAGGCGGCGGCGGTGGCTGAGGCGGCATTATCGCGTAAGCAGGTCGATCCGATGTTCTTGAACCTTGCCGCCTGGCGGCGCGAGGAAGCGGGTGACTTTGGCGGCGCGCATCGCTTGCTTGGTCAGGCACTCGCGCTGGCGCCGGGCGATGTACTGGTGCTGGGTGCGATTGGCGCGGTGCTGCGCAAGCAAGGGCAGTTTGACGAGGCACTTGTGGTGCTCGACCGCACGCTTGCCGCCGCGCCTGGCCACGCCGCCGCCTGGCTCGAGCGCGGCTATGTCCTGGATGCGTTGCGCCACGACGAGAAAGCGCGCGATAGTTATGCACGGGCGGTCGCGCTCGACCCGAATATGGCGCCAGCGCTTGGCAAGCTTGCCGACGCAGCGGCCAAGTCGGGCGACGCGGCAACCGCACGCCCGCTGGCCGAGCGCGCGCTTGCGCTCAGCCCGCAGGAACCAGCCGCGGTCTGCGCTTTGGCCACGATCGAAATCGAGGCGCGCAATGGGGCGGCGGCAGAGCGTCTACTTTTGCCCTTGCTGGCCTCACCCATCCAGGATGAGGATCGCACCCGTGCCCTGACGCTGCTGGGCGACGCGCTTGATCGTCAGGACCGTACGAGCGCGGCATTCGGGCTGTACCAGCAAGCCCAGGTCAACTTCCGCACGCGCTACGCCGCCGATTTGGCGCCCTGCCCCGACCGACCATCGCATCGTCGCTTTATCGAAACGATCCGTGACCAGGTGCTGCGGGGCCCAAGCTTGGCGACATTGCCCCGTCACGCGCCAATCGAGGGCGAGGCGGACCGCCATGTGTTCCTGCTCGGTTATCCCCGCTCGGGCACAACGTTGATCGAAAACGTGCTGGCCAGTGCGCAGGATGTGGTAGCGCTGGAGGAACGCGATACGCTCGCCGCGACCGACGACGTGCTCGTCGCCAACGACGGCACCATGCCCGATCTCGACGCGATTGGGCCAGACAGGGTCGCGCAATTGCGGACGGCGTATTGGCGGCGCGTGCAGGATTATGCCGGCCCGGTCGCAGGCAAAACCTTCGTCGACATGAATCCGTTTAACGGCATCAAACTGCCCGTTATCGCCAGATTATTTCCCGCCGCTCGGATCGTCATTATGCGACGTGACCCACGCGATGTGGTGCTGAGTTGCTATCGCATCAATTTCACACCTAGCCCCGCGGCCTGGTCTTTCAGTGACCTGGAGGAAACCGCGCGGCATTATGCCGCGCTGATGGCGCTGACCGAGGCGGCCCGCGAACGATTGCCGCTGGCCTATCACGAGGTGCGCTACGACCGCGTCGTCGCCGATTTCGAGACCAGCATCCGCGCGCTCGCTGCGTTTATCGGGCTGGAATGGACCGATGCGTTCCGCGAGTTCGATCGCACCGCGCAAACCCGCGGTGTGCGCACCGCCAGCGCGACGCAGGTCCGCCGCGGCCTGTATGACGGTCGCGGACAATGGCGCCGCTATGCGGACGAACTGGCGCCAATATTGCCGATCCTGGCGCCATGGGTGGAGCGGTTCGGCTTCGAACAATGAATCGCCAATGCGGCGGCGCAGATTCGATCCAATACGGTCGAGTGAGATCCTGACCGCCTAGCGGTGCGCCATCGAACCGCGCCGCACGGCGGCAGTGGCTACCCCTGCAGTTGCAATCTGCAGCAGATAAAAAAGGGGCGAGCCGAAGCCCGCCCCTCCTTAAAGGACCATCGCTACGATCAGAACTTCAGACGGACACCTGCCGCAAAACGACGACCGATCGCATCGTAGGTCGACGGATAAGTGTTGCCGCTGTTGAAGGTGGTCGTGCCGATCGTGCCACCGACAATCGGCGGCTTCTTGTCGGCGATATTGGCCACGGTGAAGGTGAAGTCCATATTGTCGTTGACGCCGAACCGCACTGCCACGTCGAAGTAGTTGTAGGCAGGAATCTTGGAGAAATTATACGTTTCTCCATTCAACGAGCCACCAACGATCGTGCCGTTGAAAATGGTTCGGCCACCCTCAGCCTGCATACCGTCAATATGGCGCCACAGCAGCGACACATCGGCTGGCCCGAAGGTCAGCGTGGTGCGCTGGTTCCAGCTGAACTCCGGCTGCATTGACCCCGGAGTCGAGTTTGGACCCGCCGATGCGGGTGAACCGCAGTTCGTACCATACAGACCAACGCAGCTCAGACGCGTCGTATCGTCGCCGGCCACCGAGTAGAAGATCGAGCGATTGGTCCAGTTCCCCTGGAAGCTGAAGTTAAGCTTCGCAAAGCCGAGATCGCGACGATAGTTTACACCGAGATCGATGCCGTCGGTCAGCACCGAGCCCAGGTTGCTCGGCAGAATGAGCAGGCCTGGCGTGGTGGCGGCGTCGCCGTCGAGCGCGCCAGTGTCCGGATTGCGGCGGATGACCGTGCATGCCGCTGACGTAGCGCTAGCGGCGGTGATGTTACCGAAGCAGGCGTTATAGGCCACCAGCGCGGGCGGCTGCGAAATCGCATCCTTGATCTTGATATGGTAGTAATCGACCGTGATCGACAGGCCCGGCACGACGTTGCTGGGCTGAAGAACCACACCGAGCGTGTAGGAATCGGATTTTTCAGGTCGCAGCGCGATATTGCCACCGCCGGTGAAGTTCGCCTGAGACGCGGTTGGCCGTTCGATATTGCCGATCTGCGCTGCGGTAGCGCCCTGCGCGAGGCAGACCGCGCGCAAGTTGGCGTTCGTCACGGGGCCTGTGCCGGCGCAAGCATCGACCGACAGGTTGGTCAGCGCAGTGCTGATCGGCGAGAACAGCTCGTTGATGTTCGGCGCGCGAACGGCGTGCTGGTAGTTGCCGCGGATCTTCAGACCGTCGACCGGCTCCCAGCTACCGCCACCCTTATAAGTGGTAGTGTTGTAGCCGTCGCTCAGATCGGAGAAAACGTTGTAGCTCGAATAGCGGATACCGCCCTCGACCGTCAGGCTCTTGAAGAACGGCCGGTCCGAAACCAGCGGTGCGATCAATTCGCCATAGCCTTCATAGACGTCATAGCCGCCCGCATAGGTCGGTGCAGCGCCACCAGCGCCGCCCAGTTCGCCAGGGGTCTGCGACAAGATATCCGAATCCTGCGAGCCCCTATACTTGCGATACTCGGCGCCCGCAGCGAAGCTGATCGGCTGCGATGCGAATGGGGATGCAACACCGAAATCGCCCGACAGCAACGCGTGGGCCTGGGCCAGCGAGGTGCGGTTGGTCGAGGTGCTGTTCGCGGTAAGATACTGAACCTGCGACGGCGTGATCGAACCGTCTGCACCGAACAGGTTGAGCGGCACGCAGCCGCCAGCGGCAGTGATATCCGCACCGCCCGGTGCGCCGCCGAGGCAGGTCGTGGTATTGGTCGCGAACGCTGCCGAACGCGCGCGCGACGTCAGCACATAGTTGCGGATCGTCTGCTGGTTTTCGGACTCACCGTAATTGCCGCCGACATCAAGGCTGAGCGCTTCGGTGAGGTTGATCTTCGCGCCCACCTTGAAGTCGAACACCTGCGTGACATAATCGGAGATACGCGGGCCGACTTCGCTCGTGCGACGGTTTGTCGCCACCGTGAAATAGCGGAAGTTCGGGTCGGTGATCGATGTCGCAGTTGCGGCAGCGGCGCACTCGGCGGCGGTCAGCTGCGCCACACGAACGTTCTGAGCGTTGAACGTCGGGTTATTGGCGCAGAAGGTTCCGCGTGCAGCCGCGGGCAGATACGGGTTCGAGAAGGGCACGGCGAGCGACGAACCGAAGATACCCGATGGCGCAATGATCGTGCTGACGGTGTTCTTCGAGAACAGCCCACGGCCATATACTTCGATCTTATCGGACACTTCGTAATGCCCGGCGCCGTACATGTTGAAACGCTGGAACGGTGTCTGAAAAATGTTATATGGATTGAAGTTGAACGGCACGACCGGGGTCTGCAAGGCACCCGTCGTCGGGTTGATCTGCTGGTTGCCCTGGCCCGTGACGGAGAAGCGCGACGGGACGGTGGTGCCCGAACCGCCGATGCCGCCCGAGGTCGAGGTGTAGTTGTTGACCGAGAACTTGCGTGCGCCCTGATAGATCGGGTCGGAATTCTGATAACCGACCGAGAAGACCACGTTGCCGCGGCCGTCATCGAAGTTCGAACCCAGCGTCAAATCGACGCGAGTCTGCTCGCCATCGCCCTGCCCGGTGATCTGCTCGCCGACATTCAACTCCATGCCCGAAAAGTCCGAACGGGTGATAAAGTTGACGACACCCGAGACGGCGTCCGCACCATAGGTGGTGGCAGCGCCGCCGGTCAGCGTGTCGACGCGCTCGATCAGCGCCAGCGGAATGTTGTTGAGATCGACGCGACCGACCGTGCTCGAGGGAGAGATACGCGAACCATCCAGCAGCACGACGTTACGGAAGTTACCGAGACCACGAAGATCGGCATACGACGCGCCGCCATTGCCGTTATTGACCTGTGCGCCGATCGACGGAACCACGCCCGGCAGATCGCGCAGGATCTGCTCGGCGTTGTTGGACTGGCGAAGGTTGATTTCTTCCTGGCCGATCACCGCGACCGGGCTCGACGAAACGAGGTTGGGATTACGGATCAGCGTGCCGGTGACGACGATGTCACCCTGCGTGTTCTCGTCCGCCGGTGGCGCCGATTCCTGGCTCGAAATCCCAGCGGCGGGTGCCGCGGCGTCGGTACTCTGCACCCCCGTCTTGGGCTGGCTCGCCGGATCGGCGTCCTGCGCGAAGGCCGGGCTGGCGGCGAATGCCGCGCCGACCAGCAAAGTCGAGGTCAAGAGGCGCGAACGATAGGATGCGAGCATGGATTTCCCCTTTGAGTGATCCGGTTGCGGATCATCGACCGACGTGACGCCGGTCCGATGTGCTCGATTAATCGACTTATTGCGCGAACGGCAACGGGATCGTTACGAAAGTAACAAATTTTGTCCCATCTGTATCATCTACGCCACAGTGAGGGGATGCGCTTGTCTGCCAGGGCGCGCATCCATAAACCGGCGCAAGACCAAGGGGAGATGACGCGTGCATAAAAGAACAGCCCTGATTACAACGACGTTACTGTGCTGCAGCAGTGCCGTCGCGGCCCAGACGCGCTCCTCGGACGGCGTTTTACAATCCTTTACATCATGTCGCGCGATTGAAACGGCGGCGGCACGGCTGGAATGTTTCGACAAAGCGGCGGCAGCGCTGGAGGGTGCGGTCAGGGCGAAGGAAATCACCATCGTTGATCGGCAAGAGGTCCGCCAGGCGCGCCGTTCGCTATTTGGATTCGCGATTCCGCGGATCGGCCTTTTCGATGGCGGGCGCGATGACAAGGATGCCAAGGAGGCAGAATTTGCCGAACTTAACACAACCGTCGTCAGCGCCAGAGCCACCGCCAATGGCCGTGTGGAACTGCGCCTCGCCGAGGGCGCGGCGGTGTGGGTGACGACTGACCCGGTGCCCTTCCCGCCACGCCCGGGCGCCAAGGTGCGCATCAGGCGGGGCGCGCTTGGCAACTATTTCATCGCCATCGACGGACAACGCAGCGTCCGCGGCATGCGTGTGCGCTAGCGACGCTTAATTGATTAGCGCGGCGCCGGCGAGAATGGCGGCGGCCGGCGTCGCCCCGGGCTGCCGCTCGATCCAGCGCTGCGCTGCCGCCAGCTCATCCGCCAACGCTGTCTCAATGGTCGCGCGCCGCGCTAATCGCGCGTTATTATCGAATTGTACCGTCGGATCTTTCGAATAGCGCGTAAACAAAGCGCCCCCGGCAATGGCGTCGCTATCAGCATCGTCGAGCGGCATCCGAAAAAGTCGTGCCGTCGCCGCTAAGACCGGCGCCGGCGCGGTGAAGAAGATTTCCGCGTCCAGGCTGCGGGCCTGCGGCATCTGCTCCAGTGCGACGGCAAAACGCTCGGTCTGCGCCAGCCACAAGGCGGCCGCGCGGTCGGCATCCGGCCACCCCGTCATGTCACCCAAATGCGACGCGAGCAATGTCGTCACGCGCCGCAGCCACGCACGGTGATTGTCGCTGCGCAGGATGGCGGACAGATAATCACGCAGGCCGAGATGCAGGAAGATCGCGGGAGCATGAGGGGCCATCACCGCCAGCTCGGGCAGCAGGAAATTGACCGGCACGTTGGCCTTGACGATAGTCAGCAGGTCAGACTGATACCGTTTGCCCAGCATGGCCGTTACGATCGGCAAGCGCGCAGCGTCGGCACTAATTGCGCATTGGCGCAGCGCGAGCGGCTCACGCAACACCAGATTGCCCGATAATTGATCGAGCGCGCGCGCCAGCAAGGTCGATCCACAATGGGCGACATGGAAAATCCAGGCGGTAGGTTGGATCGGCATGTCCACGCCGTCAAAAGCGGCTACCGGAACGCGCATCGATCCCTCGGCCGCGGGCATTATCCGGGCATCGAGAAAGATCGACCGATGATACGCGGCGCGATCCATCGGTACGAATACTGCCGTTTCGCCATCCAGCGAATGAAGATAATGGTCGGGCGATGCGCACAGGTCGGCCAGCGTCAGGGTCATCGCAAGGGTATAGCTCGAACGAATATTTGCCGCTATCCCGCCCGTGCCATGCCCAGGATCCATCTGCCCGAACCCGGCCGCCCTCAGGTGCTGATCGAAGCTGTAGCGGGCGAAACGATCCTCGACATCGCGGCTGACGAGATCATCGCGCTGTACAAGGCGCACGGCGCGCTGCTGCTGCGCGGTTTCGGCGCCGATGTCGCGCACTTTACCGCCTTCGCACGGCGCTTCTGCCCTACCTCGGTCATCAACGAGAGCCCTGGGCGCAAACCGCTCCACAGCGAATACAATGTTCACACCGTCGATGGCGGCACCAAGGCGTTTTCGTTTCACCCGGAATTGTCACGCGAACCGTGGAAGCCCGACGCGGCATTTTTCGGTTGCCTGTCGCCACCGAGCCAAGGTGGCGCAACGACGATCTGCGACGGCGTCGCGCTGGTCCGCGCGCTTCCCGCCGCGCTGCGCGAACGGCTCGAGCACCGCCGGCTGCTTCACATCATGGCGACCTGGCCAGCGTTGCTCGAATATTGGCTGGGCAGCGCGAATCCAAGCGACGCGCAGCTGGCCGCGCCGCCACCCTCCTGCCCGTATTTCTTTCGCCGCATCGACGGCCATCTTGTGCGCATCTTCACGCGCCCGGCTTTGCACCGTCCGATGTTTATCGATGCGCCAGCGTTCGGCAATTTTCTGTTGTTCGCGCGGTTCAACAACAACCGCCACGATTTCCCGCTGCTCGATGATGGGCGTCCAGTACCGGAGGAATGGATGCACGCGATCAAGGCCGCGGGCGATTCGGTCGGCGTGGCGGTAAGCTGGCAGGCCGGCGACGTGCTGATGCTCGACAACACCCGCTTCATGCATGGGCGCACCGCTATCCTTGATGCAAGCGAACGGCTGATCGCGACATTTTTCGGCTATGTCGGGTTCGCGCTGCCCAATCCCGAGGAGCCCCCCAACCCGATTTGGCGGCAGCGCGCTTTCTATCCGCCGCTGTCGCCGGCCTTGCCGCGCTGATCTCACCCCGCCGGCATCGCCCCCGCCAGCAGCAGCGGATCGATCCGCGCGTCGCGCCATTTCAGGCTCCAGTGCAGATGCGGTCCGGTCGCGCGGCCGCTCATCCCCACGGCACCAACCAGTTGCCCCCGCGTCACGCGATCGCCGACGCGCACGTCGATGCGCGAGAGATGCAGGAACGCGCTGTTCAGGCCCATGCCGTGATCGATCATCAGCAGATTGCCCTCCAGCGTGAAGGGATGATCGGCGGCGAGGATCACCACGCCATCCGCCGGCGCCAGCACCGGTGTGGCCGTCGCGCGGGCGATGTCGATGCCCGAATGATAGGCGCCCGCCTCGCCATTCCGATACACGCGCTGTGCCCCGAACAGCGTCGAGATGCGGCCCATGGTCGGCCACAGAAAGCGTTGCCGCCAGCCCATCGTGTCCGCCGGCGTGCCGCGCGCCGCGGCGATCTGCGCCAGTTCGCCAGGGCGGATGCGCGCGAATTCGGCAGCGGGGACGGGATATTTGGGCAGGCTGTTGAGCCGCGAGATATTCCAGGCGCGCGGCGCGATGGTCAGCGTGTCGCTGACCTGACGGCCATCCGCCAGCGTGGCGATCACCGTCGCCACGGGCCCCGCGTCGCGATCGAAAGCGATCAGGAAGCGGCCATCGGGCGCCACGGGGACGGCTGCACCGTCAAGCGTCAGCGCGCGCGTGCCGGCGGGAGCGATGCCGATCACCGCGCCGCCTTGCGTCCGTGCGCCGCTATAGCTGAGCGCGGTCGGCGCGGGCTGCTGAACGGCTCGTACCGCAGGCGCGGCGGCAGCGCCGCACAGCATAACCGCTCCGGCGATGACAACACGTAGGCGCCGGCAGCGCCCGGTGCGCTGCATCAATGCGCCGGGCTCATCGCACGCGTGGCGATCTCCGCCGAGGCATAGGCCTGCTGCGCGCCGACGCTCCAGTAGCGCAGATCCTCCAGCGCGATCCGCTCGCCCGATACCGCGCAGACGACATGATCGCCGGGCGCCAGCACGCGGAAGCCATTGGCCATATAATGAAGCCGCGCAGGGCGATCGGTGTTCGACATCAACATGGGCAAGGTCCGAATTATAACAGGGTCGGCTGATCGACCGTCACTTTGTCATATGCCTTGGCGCCGCCACGCTCAACCCGCGCATCGACGGGCCCGTCGCGGAAGTGCAACGTCACCGCGCCCGCGCCGCGCGCCGCTGCGGCGGTGGAGATCACCTTGCCGCCGGGCCGCCCCTCAATCCAGGCATAACCGCGCTCCAGCGGGCGATTGGGGTGGACCGAATCGAGCAGCCGCCGCACGCCTTCCAGCCGCTCGCTGGCGCGCAGCAGCCGCTGCTCGAGCATCGCGGGCCTGAGCGCACCGCCAGCGCGATCGAGCTGGCTGCGGGCCATGCCGATGCGCCGCTCCAGCCCGCGATCGAGCCGCGCACCGGCATCGTCGGCGCGCTGGCGCTGCGGCCCGAGCAGCGCATCGCGCTTGGGCAGCACGCGCACCAGCGCCTCCAGCCTTTCGCGCCCGCGGTCATGATAGCGCCGCGCGCAGCGCTCGGTGCGCTGGGCGTGGGCATCGAGCGTCAGGCGCAGATCGGCCAGCACCGGCACAGCCATTTCCGCCGCCGCGGTGGGCGTCGGCGCGCGCAGATCGGCGGCGAAATCGCACAAGGTGGTGTCGGTCTCATGGCCGACGGCGGAAATGATCGGGATGCTGCACGCCGCCACCGCGCGGACCACGACTTCCTCGTTAAACGCCCACAGATCCTCGATCGAGCCGCCGCCGCGCGCGACGATGACCAGATCGGGGCGCGTTTCCGCCGGCATCGCATCGAACCCGCGCACGGCGGCGGCGATCTCGGCCGCGGCGCCGTCGCCCTGCACTTTCACCGGCCAGACCAATACATGGCTGGGGCAGCGATCGGCCAGCCGGTGCAGGATATCGCGAATGACGGCGCCGGTCGGCGACGTCACCACGCCGATCGTGCGTGGCAAAAAGGGGAGCCGCTGCTTGCGTGCGCCTTCGAACAGCCCCTCGCCCGCCAGCTTGGCCTTCAATTTTTCCAGCAACGCCATCAGCGCGCCTTCGCCGGCAAGCTCCATCCGATCGATGATGATCTGGTATTTGGAGCGGCCCGGATAGGTGGTGATCTTGCCGGTGGCGATCACCTCGATGCCGTCCTGCGGCTGGAACGGCAGCATGTTCACCTGCCCCTTCCAGATCACGCCATCCAGCACCGCGCTGTCGTCCTTCAACGACAGATAGGCATGGCCCGAGGCGACGCGCTTATAGCCCGATATCTCGCCGCGCAGCCGGACATGACCGAACTCGCCCTCGACCACGCGTTTCAGTTTCTGCGCGAGTTCGCCGACGCCCATCGCGGCGGCGTTGTCGCCGGGGGTCTCCTCGGCTACCAGCCGGTGGTTGGTATCGAAAAAGGGGTCGGCCATGAATGTCCTGCTGATCGGCTCCGGGGGCCGTGAACATGCGCTTGCCTGGCGGCTGGCGCAATCGAAAGGGCTGACAAAGCTCTATGCCGCACCCGGCAATCCCGGCATCGCCGAGCATGCCGAGCTGGTCGCGCTGGATGCGGCAGATCACCGCGCGGTGATCGATTTCTGCCACCGTCACTCGATCGGGCTGGTGGTGATCGGGCCGGAAGCGCCGCTGGTCGATGGCCTGGCGGATAATATCCGCATGATGGGGCTGCCGGTGTTCGGCCCCAACAAGGCGGCGGCGCAACTGGAGGGATCGAAGGGCTTCACCAAGCAAATCTGCACCCGCGCGAATATTCCCACCGCGGCCTATGCCAAAGTGACGTCGCGCGATGGCGCATTGGCGGCGCTCGGCGATTTCGGGCTGCCCGTCGTGATCAAGGCCGATGGGCTGGCGGCGGGCAAGGGCGTGACCGTCGCGATGACGCGTGCCGAGGCGGAAGCCGCCATCGCCGATCTTTTTTCAGTGCCCAGGGCGGAGGCGGTGATCGAGGAGTTCCTCGAGGGCGAAGAGGTCAGCCTGTTCGTGCTGACCGACGGCACCGCGCTGATGCCGTTCGGCACGGCGCAGGATCACAAACGCGTCGGTGATGGCGATACCGGGCCGAACACCGGCGGGATGGGCGCCTACAGCCCGGCGCCGGTGCTGACGGCCGCGCTGGAGCAGCAGGCGATCGACGAGATCGTCGCGCCGACCGTGGCGGCGATGGCGGCGGCGGGCATGCCCTTTTCGGGCGTGCTCTATGCCGGGCTGATGCTCACGGCCGAGGGCCCCAAGCTGATCGAATATAATGCGCGCTTCGGCGATCCCGAATGCCAGGTGCTGATGCTGCGTTATCAAGGCGATCTGCTGGCATTGCTGCTCGCGGTCGCCAATGGCACGCTGGCCGATCAGCCCGCACCGGTCTTCGCGCCCGACACCGCGCTCACCGTGGTGATGGCGGCCAATGGCTATCCGGGCACGCCCGAAGCCGGCGGGCGCATCGCCGGGATTGCCGCAGCCGAGGCCGGCGGCGCGCAGGTTTTCCAGGCCGGCACACGCCGCGACGGTGACGCGCTGGTGGCCAGCGGCGGGCGCGTGCTGGCGGTGACGGCAATGGCGCCGGAGATCGCGGCGGCGCAGCAAGCCGCCTATGATGCGGTGGCCAAGATCGATTTTCCCGGCGGGTTCAATCGCCGCGATATCGGCTGGCGCGAGATTGCCCGGCAGGGCTAGGCCACGCCCGATAAAAAGCGCTACGGCCAGGCGAAGCGAGCAGCGCCCAAGATCGTTGATGGACGCGCCGTGAATCCTGGTGATACTCGCCTGTAACCTTGCGTATCTGGAGCAATCGATGACGGAAATGCCCATGGACGTCACGTCCTTCACCGTTGCGCAGTTCGTGGTGATGGGCATCTTTGCGCTGCTCGCCATCGCCGGCATCCTGTTTGGCATGGGGCTGAAACGCGCACGCCGTGCGGCGCGAGCGGAAACGGTGGAACGGCGCGAGGCTGCGGGCGTCCCCGAGACGACCGCAGAGACTCCATCGCCAACGCCGCCCGCCGTGGTCGATGACGCGATGGCGCCGATGAATTATGCCGCACCGGTGGCGACACCCCGGGCCACACCGCCCGCCTTTGCCCCTGCCCCGCCACCGCTCGGCAATCCACTGCCGGTCGACGTCAAACCCACGCCCGACCGCACCGAAACGGTCGCCGCTGCGCCAGCGCCGCTGGCGCGCGATATCCGGCAACTCAAGGGCCTGGGCCCCAAGCTGGCCGCCGCACTGGCCGAGCTCGGCATCACCCGCGTCGAGCAGATCGCGGCGATGAGCCCGGCTGAGCTGGACGATCTGGATATACGCCTCGGCGCCTTCCGCGGCCGTCCGGCGCGCGACCGCTGGGCCGAACAGGCACGTTTGCTGTGCGCAGGCGACAAAGCGGGCTATGAGGCCGAATTCGGCAAGCTTGGGAACTGAGGCGCTTGCACCGTCATCCCAGCGAAAGCTGGGATATCAGGCGGTATGCGCGGGCCAGAGCCGCCGGGGACTCCAGCTTTCGCTGGGGTGACGGCGGCGAGGCCGCGACGCGTGCGCCGTCTCAGCCGGCGCTGACCGCGCTGACCAGCAACTTGTCGATCCGCCGACCATCGAGATCGACCACTTCGAATTTCCAGCCCTGCTGCACAAAGCTTTCGCCCTCGCCCGGCAGATGGCGAAACACCGCCAGCGCCAGCCCTGCGACCGTTGCATAGTCACGATCTTCGGGCAGCTCGATGCCGAGCCGCTCGGCCAGCGCATCCACCGCCATCTGGCCCGAAACGAGCAGCGAGCCATCGTCGCGCACCACCACTGATGGGCTGTCCTCAGGATTGCTGTCCGAGGCGAACTCTCCGGCGATCGCAGCGAGCAGATCGGTCGGTGTGACGATGCCTTCGAAATGGCCATATTCGTCATGCAGCAGCGCCATCGGCACTTCCGCTTCGCGCAGGGCGACCAACGCATCCAGCGCATCGAGCTGATCAAGCACCACCGGTGCCTGACGCATCAGCGTGCGCAGATCGAGTTCGTGCCCGCCGAGCAGCGCGGCGGCGATGTCGCGCGCCTGCACCACGCCGATCACCGCATCGACCGATCCTTCGGCCACCGGCAGCCGGCTGTGCGGCGCTGCCAGCAAGGCAGCACGGATGCCGTCCGAATCGAGCGCGACATCGATCCACACGATATCGGTGCGCGGCGTCATCACTTCGCGCACCGGGCGATCGGCGAGGCGCACCACGCCCGAGATGATCGAGCGCTCATGTTCCTCGATCACGCCCGATTTGCTCGCCTCGGCGACGATCAGGTGAAGTTCTTCGGCGGTGACGTGATCCTCGGTCTCGCGCTTCAGCCGCATCAGCTTGAACAACAAGGCGCTGGTCGAATCGAGCACCCACACGACCGGTGCGGTGCCCCAAGCGAGCCAGCGCATCGGCGCGGCCATGAATGCGGCAATCGGTTCGGGCGCGCGGAGCGCAATCTGCTTGGGCACCAGCTCGCCGACGATCAGTGAGGCATAGGTGGTGACGCTGATGACCAGGATGAAGCCCACAGTTTGCGTTGTTTCCGCGGCCAGGCCCAGCCAGCCAAGCCGCGCCGCCACCGGCCCGCCGAGGCTCGCGCCCGAATAAGCGCCGGCGAGAATGCCGATCAGCGTGATGCCGATCTGTACGGTCGACAGGAACTTGCCGGGATCGGCGCCCAGCAGCAGTGCGGCGCGCGCGCCGCGCTTGCCGGCCCGCGCCATCGCCTCAAGCCGCGCCTTGCGCGCCGATACGATGGCGAGTTCGGACATCGCGAACACGCCGTTGAGCGCGATCAATGCCATGATGATCGCTACGTCGATCCAAGGGAAGGGGGGAAGCGGTGCCATGACGCTGGATCGTCCTTGCCGCACATTGCCGGGCATAACAACCATGCGACGCAATTATGTGATCAAATCGCAGCCGGAACAATCTATGGCGGGGCTGGTTGAGTGGCCAACCAAAGGGGGCGCAGCGTGCGCGCCGCATCGTCAAGGAGTATAGTATGCGATCGAAATTCATGATCGGCGCGGCACTGACCGCGCTCATCACCACCAGCGCCTGCGTCACCGATCCGGAAACCGGGCGGCAGACCATTTCCAAGACCGCCATCGGCGGCCTGGGCGGCGTGCTGGGCGGCTATCTGCTCGGCGACATCGTCGGCGGCCGCAATGATCGCACCGCCAAGATCGTCGGCGCCGGGCTTGGCGGCATCGCCGGGGCCGGGATCGGCGCCTATATGGACAAGCAGGAGCGCGATCTGCGCGCGCGCACCGCGGGTACCGATGTGCAGGTCATCCGCCAGGGTGACGATCTGATCCTCAACATCCCATCGGGCATCAACTTTGCCTATAACAGCGCCGCCGTCGCGCCGCAGTTCCAGCGCACGCTTGATCAGGTCGGCAGCGTACTGGGCCAGTATCGCGACACCTATATCGACATTTACGGCCATACCGATTCGACCGGCTCGGACGATTACAACCAGGGCCTGTCCGAACGCCGCGCCATCTCGGTGGCGGATTACCTGTCGGGCCACGGTGTTCAGTCGGCACGCATTGCCACACGTGGCTTCGGCGAATCGCAGCCGATCGCAGCCAACGAGACGCCCGAAGGCCAGTCAGCGAATCGCCGCGTCGAAATCAAGATCGTGCCGATCTCGCAGGACGATCTGCGCTAGAAGATGCTTCTTCGTGGCTTCGTGCGAAAAATCTAAGCGCACGAAGCCACGAAAGCACCAGGGCTTAGCGTCGCTCAGCGAAAAACGCGCGCAGCAGCCCCGCGGCTTCGTCTTCGCCAATGCCAGAATACACCTCCGGCCGATGATGGCAGGTCTGCTGCGCGAAGAAGCGGGGCCCGTGCGCTACCGCGCCGCCCTTGGCATCCTCCGCCCCATAATAAAGCCGCGCGATGCGCGCATGGGCGATTGCACCGGCGCACATCGCGCACGGCTCCAACGTAACCCACAGATCGCACTGCTCGAGCCGATCGCTCCCCAGCACTTCCGCCGCGGCGCGAATCGCCCGAATTTCGGCATGCGCCGTCGGATCATGCAACGTGCGCGGCGCATTGGCCGCGACCGCGATGATCGCGCCGTTCGCCACCACCGCCGCGCCAACCGGCACTTCGCCGGCGTTGGCGGCGGCGCGCGCGGCGTCCAGCGCGGCGCGCATCGGGGCAGGCATGGGAAACACCGCCTCCCTATGCCCGTCCGGGTGCGCCCAGGCCAGTCCGGCGCTTTACGGGCCGGCGCAATACTGCGCCAGCCCGGGCGCTCTGCGCTTATTGCGCGGTGGAGTTGCCCTCGGGGCGGTTAAGCTGGACGGTGGGCACGCTGATCGTCTTCTGCGTGGTCCCGACTGTGGGCACATCGACCGTCTTGTTTTCGGCGCCGACCGACAATGTTGCCATATCGGCCTTGACCTTGGGCGCCTCGCCACCCTGGACGCTGACATTGGGAAGCGACCCCGGCGTGGTATTGAGCTTGAGCAGGCCAACCGACATCAGTCCGACAACGACGAGGGCAACCAGCCCAATCAGGATCAACAGTGCGCGCATCAGCAATACTCCCGGGGAAAAAAATCGGATCGATAGCGTAATAACGTCGTATTACGGGGCTTGGTTGCATGCTAACGGCTGAATCGGTTGACGCCCAGCGCGGAGCGGGCTATCCGCGCCGCCTTTACGGGACACCGAACAGGGGTCCGAAACTCAGGAATAGCGAACATGTCGCGCATTTGCGAACTGACCGGCAAAGGCCGGATGGTGGGTAACAACGTTTCCCACGCGAACAACAAGACCAAGCGGACCTTCCTGCCCAACCTGCAGAACGTGACGCTGATGTCCGACGCACTTGGCACCAGCGTTAAGCTGCGCGTCTCGACGCACGGCCTACGCTCGGTCGAGCATGTCGGCGGCCTGGATAACTGGTTGGTCAAGACCGGCGATGACAAGCTCTCGCTCAAGGCACGCCGCCTGAAGCGCGACGTGCGCAAGAAGCTGGACGTTTCCGTCGCCGCCTAAACCCCTTGGGGTTTCGCGCAGTCATCGGCCCGCCCTCCCTGTGAGGCGCGGGCCGTCGGCGTCTATCGTGATGATGCGGTGACGGCATCGCACGATACGGCGCTTAGCGCGGCAGCGAATCGATCCTGAACTTCATTAGCAACGTGCGTTCGAACATGAACTGATTGTCGTCCGAAACGAGCCAGATCACCGTTGCCCGGCCCTCCTGTGCCACCACCAGCCCCTCGAAATTGTCGCGCGTCAGGGGCGCGTCGATCATGGCGATCTCCACGCCGCCCACGCGCGCACCGGCCCGGATCGCGCGCGGATCGACCACGGTCAGCTTGGCGGTGAAATCGAACGGCGCGGAAAATCGGCGATTGAGCATCAGGATGCGACCGTCCGGCAGCAATGCGGCGTCGCTGGGATCATATCCTTTAGGCGGCACATAGACGAAGCTGAAATTGGCCTCCGGCGCGCGGGTTGGATCGCCGGCAAAGCTCAGCGCGAGGCGGCCCGGCTTGCGTTTTGACGGGGTCGATTCGGCAAACACGATCGTGCGTCCGTCGGCCAGCCGCACCATCGCTTCCGATCCGCCATTTTCGTCCCAGCGTCGCATTGCCCTGGGGCCGCTATGGCCGATCGCCCGGGTCAGCCCGGCATCATACCGCCAGATCTCGTTGGCGCGTTCGAAGCCGATCAGCAGGTCGCCCGTGGCCGCATCGATGATCACCGATTCGCTGTCGCGATCGCGCTTTTCCCAGCCGGCGCCAGGGCCATCGGGGAGTTCGGCGATGGAGGGCGTGCTGATGCGCCCCTGCGCATCGAGCCCGAACCGCACGATCCCGCCGCCATCGCTGATCAACGTGAACCGGTCCCCCTGCAGCGTCATCGCGGAAAACCCGCCGAACACCGGATCGCGGCTTTCGAGCGCAACGCCGCCCAGATAGGTCAGCCGCCCCACGCGGCGCTGGTGCGGGTGCTCCGGGTCGAGCGGCACGCGCGTTGCCGTGATCGTGGCGTTGCGATCGAGCAGTCCCAGCCGCTGCGGCCCATCCCAGTGCGGCGCGATGATCAACAGGGACAGGATGGAAAGCCAGGCACGCACGCGCCCTCATTAACGGCCCGCGCGCTGATCGCCACCCCATGGCGGGCGATGAACATCGCATAACAAAGGCATTCAGGCTCGGCTCAATGCGGCGCCCCTAAAAAGACATCAACGAGGAAGTGAAGCCGCTCCTCCGATCCCAGGAGATACGCCATGTTCAAGAAAGTAACGCTCGCCCTCACCGCGCTCGCCATGGGCTCCACCGCCATCGTCGCGGCGCCGGCCTCGGCGCAGCGCTATGATCGTGGCTACAGCCAGTATGATCGGGGCGACCGCGGCTATGACAATCGCGGTTATCGTAACGATCGTCGCTACAACAACGATGACCGCCGCTATTATCGCAACAACCGCGTCAGCCGTAACGATCGCTGCGATGCGGTGGGCGGCACGGTGATCGGCGCGATCGCCGGTGGCCTGCTCGGCAACACGGTCGCCGGTCGTGGTGATCGCACGCTGGGCGCCGTGCTCGGTGCCGGTGCCGGTGCCCTCGCCGGCCGCGCGATCGACAAGTCGGACGATCCGCGCCGCTGCCGGCGCTAAGCGCGGCCCCACGAGTTTCACGAGATCCCTCCCGTTGCGTAACAGGGGGTAGGGCCGGCGCCTTCGGGTGCCGGCCCGCTTTTTTTTTGCGCGGAGCGGTCAAAATAGCGGCGAGCCGCCGGCCGTACCGCCCCCGCCCGTCAGTACATATGCTGCCCGCCATTGATGCTGAGCGTCGATCCGGTGATGAACCCGCCCTCTTCCGACACCAGAAACACCACGCCGCGAGCGATTTCGCTTGCCTGGCCCAGCCGCCCGACCGGGATCTTGGCGACGATCTTCTCCAGCACGTCCGGCGGCACCGCCGCGACCATATCGGTATCGATATAGCCCGGCGCGATTGCGTTGACCGTCACGCCGGCGCGCGCGCCTTCCTGCGCCAGCGCCTTGGTGAAGCCGTGAATACCCGATTTCGCTGCGGCATAATTGACCTGGCCATATTGCCCGGCCTGCCCGTTGATCGAGCCGATATTGACGATCCGCCCCCATTTACGCTGGCGCATGCCAGGGAAAACCGCCTTGGCCATGTTGAAGCAACCGCCCAGATTGGTGTCGATCACCTCTTTCCAGTCGTCATAGGACATTTTCAGGATCGTGCCGTCGCGCGTGATCCCGGCATTGTTGACCACGATATCGACCTCCCCCAGGTCGGCTGCAACCTGCGCGCAGCCGGCCTGGCAGGCGTCGAAATCGCAAACGTCCCAACGATAGGAGGGGATGCCAGTGCGCGCCGTGAAATCGGCCGCGCGCGTCGCGTTCCCGCCATAGTTCGCCGCCACGGTGATGCCGAGATCACGCAGCGCCAGGCTGATCGCCTCGCCGATTCCGCGCGTGCCTCCGGTGATGATCGCAACGCGTGCCATAGCTCTCTCCTCGCTTGTTTTCGAGGAGTGACGCTACGGCTTGGCGACCCAGCCTTCAAGCTCTCGCCCGAGCAGGGTGCGCAACATTTCAATGCCGACCGCGCTGTCATTTAGACAAGGCAGATAGGCAAAGTGCGTGCCCCCCGCCTCAACGAAGCTCTCGCGCCCGCGGATCGCAAGTTCCTCCAGCGTCTCCAGGCAATCGGCAGAAAAGCCGGGTGCGAGGATCGCCACCTTCTTCACGCCCCGGCCGGGCAACTCCTCCAGCGTGGTGTCAGTCGCTGGCCCCAGCCATTTGGCCCGCCCGAACCGCGATTGGAACGAGATCACCACTTCCCGCCCTAGCGCTTCGGACAGCAGCCGCGCGGTTTTTTGGCAGTGGCAGTGATAGGGGTCGCCAAGTTCGAGCGTACGTTCGGGCATACCGTGGAAGCTCGCCACGATCGTATCGGGGGCGAAATCGAGCGCGGCCAGGCCCTGTTCGATCGTCGTTTTGAGCGCGCCGATATACGCGGGATCGTCATAATAGGGCGGGAGCGTGCGCAGCGCCGGGTGCCAGCGCATCTGGGCCAAGGCGGCGAACGCCTTGTCATTGGCCGTCGCCGTCGTCGCCGCGCAATATTGCGGATAGAGCGGCGCAACCAGAATGCGTTCGCAGCCTGCCGCCTTCATTGCCGCCAGCCGATCAGGAATCGAGGGATTGCCGTAACGCATCGCCCAATCGACCAGCACGCCTGGCCCGAACGCGTCCTTGAGCGCAGCGGCCTGCAGCCGCGTGATCGCGGCCAGCGGCGAGCCATCCTCGCGCCACACCAAACCATATGCTTCAGCGGACTTTTTCGGACGTGTGTTGAGAATGATGCCGCGCAGGATCGGCTGCCAGGCGATCGCCGGGATCTCGACCACGCGGCGATCGGACAGGAATTCGCCGAGATAACGCTTCACCGATTTGACATCGGGGCCATCGGGCGTGCCGAGATTGGTCAGCAACACGCCGATCTGGGGCTTGGGGATGGCCGGGTGGCCCGCGGGTAACATCATTAATCTCCGGGTCGCAGCGGCAGCCGGCGCAGCCGGACGCCGGTGGCAGATTGCAGGGCATTGGCGATCGCGGGAGCGACCGGGGGGACGGCAAGTTCGCTGACACCGCCGGGATCGGCTTCGCTGCGGATCAGTTCGATCGTGATATCGGGTGTGTTGGACAATCGGGGAAGAGCAAGATCGCCAAAACCGCGCGCATCGGCAAGATTTTCGGTCAATCCGGTCGACGCGCCCAGCGCCTGCGCCAGGCCGAAGATCAGCCCGCCCTCGATCGCCTGGCGCACCACATCGGGATTGACCTGCCGCCCGCAATCGACGGCGGCGACAAGGCGATCGACCTGTAGACGTTGACCGTCACCAATGCTCGCCTCGGCCAATACGGCGATATAGGAGCCGCGAAAGGCATGACAGGCGATGCCCTGCCCGCTGCCCGGCACGCCGCCCTCCCACCCGCCAAGCGACGCCGCAGTGGACAGACACCGCGCCAGCCGCGCGTTACCGCCGAGCATGCCGATCCGGTATGACAACGGCTCGGTGCCGGCGACGTGCGCCAGCTCATCGAGAAAGCATTCAGTGAAGAAGCAGGTGTAGCTGTGCGCGCCCGAGCGCCAATGCCCGGTTGGCACGCCGATTCCCGCGGGATGATGATCGATCGCGAAGTTCGGGATCGTATAGATCGGCCGCGCACCACCGACGGCGTAAGGATCGCCCTTGCCGCCAAGCGCCAGCGTCGTCTGCACCAGCCGATCCTTTGCGAGCAAGCGGCCGGCCAGCTCGCGGCCGGTTGTCGGGGCAGCGATCTTGGCCAGCCAGCCTTGAATTTGGCCGTTCGCCCCGAGCCGCGCAGTCATCCGCGCCGCGGCGGGCGGGCGATAGCGATCGTGCAGCAGATCTTCGCTGCGCGACCAGACGAGTTGCACCGGGCGCTTGATCTCCCGCGCGATCAGGGCCGCCTGTTCGGCGACACGGTGATCGAGATTGGCGCCGAACGAACCGCCGGCCAGCATCGGATAGATCGTCACCGCCTCCTCGGCGATGCCGAGCGTCGCGGCGGCGGCTGCGCGGGTCAGCCCGGGCGCGGGGGTGGGCAACCACAATTCCAACCGGCCATCCTGATACTGGGCGGTGGCGGTGGTCGTCTCGATCGCGGCATGCACCGCAAGCCCCGCGCGATACTCTGCAGTAACGACGCTGGCGCCCTTGAACACCGCCGCAAGATCGCCTTGTGCCGCCATGCGCACGCCCGGGCCATCCAGCGCCACGGAGAGCGCGGCGGCAATCGAATCGCTGTTGATGATCGCGCCGGTGGTGGCGAACCGGGGGCTGAGCGCATCGAGCGCCTTGTTCGCCGCCCACCAGCTATTGGCGATCGCCGCCACCCAACGGTCGTTGATCACCACCTGGCTGACCCCGCGGATGCGATCGGCGGCGGCGCGATCGACGCGGATCAGCCTGGAATCACCCACCGGCCCCTGCCGGATGCTGGCATAGACCATGTCGGGCAGCCGCACATCGCCGGCGAAATTGGCCGATCCATCCACCTTGGCGGGCACGTCGAGCCGCGGCAGCGACTGGCCGTAGAGCCGGCTGTCGTCATTGGCGCGGAGCGGGATCGGGGCCGGCACGTCTCCTGCCACCGCCTCGGCGGCGAGCGTGGCGAAGCGCAGCTTATCCGTGCCGTGCGTGACGAACCCGCCGGCCGCGCCGCACGCCTGCCATTCCACGCCCCAACGCGCCGCCGCCGCCTTGGTCAGCAAGATGCGCGCCGCCGCACCCGCTGCGCGCAACGGCGCCTCGAACGCGCGCACCGAAGAAGATCCCCCGGTGAGCATCAGCGCGCGGCGCTGCGCATGCCCGGCGCGGAGCGGCGCCGGCCACGCGCTGAACGTGCCTTCGAACAACTCATCGAGCGCCAGCACATTGGCATAAAGCGGGTTCAGCGGCGCCGGCTGCACGGCGATCGTCCGCCAATCGGCACCGAGCTCGTCGGCCAGGATTTGCGGCAGCGTGGTGTACACACCCTGGCCATGTTCCGATTGCGGCACCGCTACCGTGACCTGCCCGTCCTCGCCCACTTTCAGCCAGGCGCTGAACACGGTCTCGCCCGGCGCGGCGGTCAAATTGGCGGCATAATCGCGCGGCCACAACGCCAGCGCGACGACCAGCCCGACGCCAGCGCCTCCACCGATCAGCAGGCTGCGCCGGTCGAGGGTGAAAGTGTCGCGTGCCGCCATGGCCTGCGCTCTATCGCGGGGGAGGGAGTGGGGGAAGGTTCAACTGCTCCCACCCTCGAAGGGTGCGACCTGGGCGTTGGTAGCGCCATCGACCTCTTTACCGTCACCCCGCACTTGTTAGGCACTTATTCCTCTCGGATATGTACAACCGTCATCCCCGCGCAGGCGGGGATCCATGTGCTTGGCCGTCACAGTCGATCGGCTGCGGCAGCCAGTATGGATCCCCGCCTGCGCGGGAATAACCAAGACATGCTCTAAGGGGACAATCGCCGACTTGTTCCGGGGTCCACTGCTCCGGAAAAACAACTGCTTTTGGGATGCGGCACGGTGGACCCCGGAACAAGTCCGGGGTGACGACCAGTATGCGATGGCCCCTGTAGAGAGTCGGATTATGCGACCGCCAACGCCCGATATTTCGCCTTCAGCGCCACCTTGTCGATTTTCTCCGTTCCCAGCCGCGGCAGCGGCGCGTCCGAAATCCAGATTTTCTGCGGCACCTTGAACGCGGCAATATGCGCGAAGAGATAGGCGCAGAGCTCGTCCGCGGTCATCTCCTCGCCCGCGCGGAACACGACGACCGCGCCGGGGACTTCGCCCATCCGCTCGTCGGCCAGCCCGAATACCGCCGCCTCGGCGACGCGCGGATTCTGGTAGATCGCCGCCTCGACCTCCAGGCACGAGATATTCTCGCCGCCGCGGATGATGATGTCCTTCTTGCGATCGACGATGAACAGATACCCGTCCTCGTCGAGATAGCCGATATCGCCGGTGAGGAAATAACGATCGGGCGTAAAGGCCTGCGCGGTCGCTTCCGGCTGGCCCCAATATTCCTTGAAATTACATACCGAGCGGATGCCGATCTCACCGCGATGCCCCGCCGCCACCGGCTTGCCGAAGGCGTCGAGAATGGCGAGATCGACCAGCGGCGGGGAGGCGCGGCCGGTGGAATTGGGCTTGGCCAGATAATTGCTGCGCCAATTGCCGCAGCCGATGCCGTTGGTCTCGGTGAGCCCATAGCCCAACAACGGCGCCCCGCCCCCCATCTCCTCGTTCAAGCGGCGGACATGCTCGACCGGGCGCGGTGCGCCGCCGGCGGCGAAATCGGTGACGGTGGAGAGATCATAGGCGCCGCGATTGGGGTGTGTGAGGATCTCGAAGCTCATCAACGGCACGCCGACAAAATACGTCACGCCCTCGGCCTGAATCAGCCGCATCGCTTCCTCGGCATCCCATTTCGGCATCAGCACCAATTTGCGGCCCATGGCGAAGCTCTGCAGGAAAACGGGCACTTCGGCGGTGACGTGAAACAGCGGCACGTTGAGCAGGGTGGCCGGCTGCGTGGTCGGCGGATTGCCGTCCTGCGTTGCAATGCCGAGCATCACCAGCGCCTGCGCCAGATAATTGAACACCGCCTGGACCACCGCGCGATGATCGCTGAGCGCCCCTTTCGACTGGCCGGTCGAGCCGCTGGTGAACAGGATCGTCGCCGCGTCGTCCGCGCCGATCGCGGGCAGCGCCACATCGCCCGCGCGATCGGTGATGCCCGACAGCGCCTGCGCCAGCGGCGCGGTATCGTCGATTTCCACCACGCGGATGGGGAAGCCCTCGATCGCCGCCAGCCGCCTGGCGCGCGGCGGATCGGCAAAGATCAGCGTGCAATCGACCTCGCTTACCGCATCCTTCATCTCGTCCGACTGCCACCAGCCATTGAGCAGGCAGGCGATCCCGCCGGCCATGACGATGCCCATGTATAGCGTGATCCAGCTCGGCGAATTGCGCATCGCGATGCCCACGCGGTCACCCTTGGCGATCTTGTCGCCGACCAATGCCTGCGCCACCTTTTTCGCCTGCGCATAGACCTCGGCAAAGCTCAGCCGCTCGTCGCCGGCGACGAGAAAGGTCTTGTCGTGATGCTCGGCCGCATAATGCGCGAAATAACCCGGCAGGCTGGGCGGCGCGGCGGCGATCATCGGCAGAGTTACGCCGTTCAGATCGATCGTGCCCAGCGGCAGCGCGGTGCCGGTGATCGCGGCGAGGCCGTCGTCCATCCGCTGGTCGAGCTCGGTGCGCATTCTCTCTCTCCGCTTGGTCTTGTGCCTTGTCGCCCTTATGGAGGCGACAAAGCCTGGGGAAAAGCCTTGATCCTGACCGCCATCACGGCCGCAACGCCGCACATCCGCTTCACCGATCTCGGGCTAGACCCGGTCGCGCTCAATCTGGGCTTCTTCCAGATCAAATGGTATTCGCTGGCCTATATCAGCGGCATCCTGCTCGGCTGGTGGTATCTGCTCAAGCTGCTCGCGCAGCCCGGCGCGCCAATGGCCCGGCGGCATGCCGACGATCTGGTCTTTTACGTGACGCTCGGCATCATACTGGGCGGACGGCTCGGTTACGTGCTGTTCTACGCCACCGACATGCTGGCCAATCCCTTACGCGTGCTCAGGCTGTGGGATGGCGGCATGTCGTTTCACGGCGGGGTCATCGGCACCAGCATCGCGCTGATCCTGTTCGCGCGGAAGCACCAGCTGAACTGGCTGCGCATCCACGATTATATCGCCTGCGTCGTGCCCTTCGGGCTGTTCTTCGGGCGGCTGGCCAATTTCGTGAACGGCGAATTGTGGGGCAAGCCGAGCAACGTCGCCTGGGCGATCATCTTCCCGCGCACCGGCGAGGACGTCGCGCGCCATCCGAGCCAGCTGTACGAGGCCGGCCTTGAGGGGGCGCTGCTGTTCGCGATCCTGTGGTTTGCCTTCTGGAAGACCAAGGCGCGTTATGCCCCGGGCCGGCTGGTCGGCATTTTCGTGCTGGGCTACGGCGTGGCGCGCTTTGTCGTCGAATTTTTCCGCGAGCCCGATGCGCAGCTCGTCGAATTCGCCCAGGCCACTGGCTTGCACATGGGGCAATGGCTGTGCGTGCCGATGATCCTGGGTGGCGGCTATCTGATCGCCACCTCGGCCGGGCGGCGCCAGCGCATCGAGCCGATCGCCGGGTCGGAGAGCGTCGCCTGACTACGACTCTCCCGCAAGCGGGAGGGGCGTCTAACCACTCCCCTCCCGCTTGCGGGAGGGCGCCTAACCACTCCCCTCCCGCTTGCGGGAGGGGCTGGGGGAGGGCATGTGCACCGCACGATGACCTCGACACCCCCTCCCCTAACCCCTCCCGCCAGCGGGAGGGGAACAGAAGCCCCCCTCCCCGATCGCCTTGCCCGCGCCATCACGCTGGCCGGGCCGATTTCGCTGGCGCAGTATATGGCCGCCGCCAACGCGCATTATTATGCCACGCGCGATCCGCTCGGTGCGGCCGGCGATTTCACCACCAGCCCCGAGATCAGCCAGATGTTCGGCGAGCTTGTCGGCCTGTGGTGCGCCGATCTGTGGGATCGCGCGGGGCGGCCCGATATCGCCTGGGTCGAGCTCGGCCCGGGCCGCGGCACACTGGCGGCGGATGCGCTGCGCGCGATGGCCAAGGCCGGGCTCCGTCCGTCCGTGCATTTCGTCGAAACCAGCCCGACCTTGCGCGCGGCGCAGGCCGACCGCGTGGGCGCGGCGACCTGGCATGACGACACCACCACCCTGCCCGCCGATCGCCCGCTGATCGTTGTCGCCAACGAATTCTTCGATGCGCTGCCGATCCGGCAATTGGTGCGCACCGCCGATGGCTGGCACGAACGGCTGGTGGCCTGCCAGGACACGCTGTTCCTGCCCATTGCCGGCAAGCCGGTGCCCGAGAGCGTGCTGCCGCCCCAGCTGCAACAGGCGCCGCCGGGGTCGATCATCGAGACCTCCCCGGCCAGCGTCGCCGTGCTGCGCGATCTGGCGCAGCGCATCGTGGCGCAGGGCGGCGCGGGCCTGGTGATCGATTACGGCTATCTGGGCCCGGCGATCGGCGACACCTTCCAGGCCATGCGCGCGCATGCGTTCGTCAATCCATTCGAAAACCCGGGCGAGCAAGACCTGACCGCGCATGTCGATTTCGCGACCCTGCTGGCGGCGGCGATCACCGCGGGGGCGACGCCGCATGGCCCGGTGACGCAGGGCGCGTTTCTCTCGGCGCTCGGCATCGCCGCACGCGCCGCCACGCTGGCGACGGCATCCCCCGACCGCGCCGAAACCATCGCCGCCGATCGCGATCGGCTGATCGAGGCGATGGGCGAATTGTTCAAGGTCATCGCCTTCACCGCGCCACGCTGGCCGCAACCGGAAGGCCTGGCATGATTACCTATCGCGACGCGCGCGCGATCGACGGTCCGGCGCTGTCCGCCATGGCGCGGCGCAGCTTTACCGAGACGTTCGGCACGCTCTATCGTCAATCCGATCTGGCCGCTTTTCTCGATGACGCGTTCGGCCCCAACGGGCTTGCCGCGCAATTGTCCGAACCCGATTTCGCCATTCGCCTCGCGCTTGAGGACGAGCAGATCATCGGCTTCGTCAAGATGGGTCCGGTGACCTTCCCCGGCGAATGGCGGCCCGACGCAATCGAGCTTTATCAATTCTATGTGCTGAGCCCGTGGCACGGCCAGGGCGTGGCGCAGGAACTGATGGCCTGGGCGCTCGAGCATGCGCGCTCGCACGGAGCCAAGGAGATCATCCTTAGCGTCTATGTCGACAATCACCGCGCGCACCGCTTTTACGAGCGCTACGGTTTCCAGGATATCGGGCGCATCGCCTTCCGCGTTGGCGAAACGGTGGACGACGACAATCTCATGCGGCTCGTGCTGTGACGGTCGAGGTGATCCGCGCGCGTGCGCTCGGCGCTGTGGCGCACGGCTTTTTCGGGCGGCGCGGCGGCGTGTCGAGCGGTATCCTGAGCGGGCTCGATATGGGCCGGCGGGGGCAGGAGCCGACGCCCGAGCTGATCGAAAACCGCGCGCGCGCGATCGCCGCCGTGCTGCCCGGCGCGCGCTTGCTGACCGTCTATCAGGTGCATTCCGCCAACGTCGCCACCGTCACCGAGGCGTATGACGAGGATGCCCGGCCGCATGCCGATGCGCTGGTCACCGATCGCCCCGGCCTCGCACTGGGCATCCTTACCGCGGATTGCGCGCCGGTGCTGTTTGCCGATGCCGCTGCGGGCGTGATCGGCGCGGCGCATGCCGGGTGGAAAGGCGCGCTGGGCGGCGTCACCGATGCGACGATCGCGGCGATGGAACAGCTCGGCGCCAGGCGTGAGCGCATCGCCGCCGCCATCGGCCCGTGCATCGCGCGCGCCAGCTACGAAGTCGATGACGGCTTTGCGCGCGCGTTCGGCACGCACGACCCCGCCAACGAGCGCTTCTTCGCCCCGGGCAAGCCCGGGCATCATCAGTTCGATCTCGAAGCCTATGTCGTCCACCGCCTCGCCGCGGCCGGGCTGACGCGGATCGAAGCGCTGGGGCTGGACACCTATGCCGATGCGGATCGCTTCTTCAGCTTTCGTCGCGCCACGCATTCGGGCGAACCCGATTACGGCCGGCAGATTTCGATCATCGGACTTGGCGGCTAACTCTGCCCCCGGGATAGTATAGAACGATACCAGTTCGCCTGCGTTAGACAGGTAACCGTAGGAGTTTTTCATGCCCGATTTCCCCACCGAAGACGATCTCACCGGCGGCGCGCCCGTCCCCGCAGGCCGCAAGAGCGTGGAAAAGATCGGCGATCGCAAGCTCAAGCCGGCCACCATGATGATGGGCCACGGCTATGATCCGATGCTCTCGGAAGGCGCGCTGAAACCGCCGATCTTCGCCACCTCGACCTATGTTTTCCCCAATGCCGCGGCGGGCAAGCGCCACTTCGAAGGCGTCACCGGCAAGCGCCCCGGCGGCTCCGCGGGCCTCGTTTATTCGCGTTTCAACGGCCCCAACCAGGAGATCCTCGAGGATCGCCTCGGCGTATGGGAGGAGGCCGAGGACGCTTTGGTCTTTTCCAGCGGCATGTCGGCGATCGCCACCCTGTTCCTGTCGATGGTCAAGCCCGGCGACACGATCGTGCATTCCGGCCCGCTTTATGCGGCGACCGAAACGCTGATCGCGCGCATCCTCGGCAAGTTCGGCGTCAACTATCTCGATTTCCCCGCCGGCGCGACGCGCGAGGAGATCGATGCCGTGCTGCAGCAGGCATCGAACGCGGGCAATGTTGCGCTGATCTATCTGGAAAGTCCGGCCAACCCAACCAACGCCCTGGTGGATATCGAAGCGGTGGCGGCCAGCCGCGATGCGATCTTCGGCGACGCCAAGCCGCCGATCGCGATCGACAACACCTTCCTCGGGCCGTTGTGGCTGCAGCCGCTCAAGCATGGCGCCGATCTGGTGGTATACAGCCTGACCAAATATGCCGGCGGGCATAGCGATCTCGTCGCCGGTGGCCTGCTTGGCTCCAAGGAGCATATCAACATGATCCGCTCGATGCGCAACACGATCGGCACGATCTGCGATCCCAACACCGCCTGGATGCTGATGCGCAGCCTGGAGACGCTCGAGCTGCGCATGAGCCGCGCGGGCGAGAATGCGGTGAAGGTGTGCCAGTATCTCCGCACGCATCCCAAGGTCGAGCGCGTCGGCTATCTCGGCTTCCTCGCCGACACCCCGGGGATGGAGCGCCAGGCGGACATCTATCGCCGCCATTGCACTGGCGCTGGCAGCACTTTCTCGCTGATCATCAAGGGCGGCGAGATGGAGGCCTTCGCGTTCCTCGACGCGCTGAAGATCGCCAAGCTCGCGGTCAGCCTAGGCGGCACCGAGACGCTCGCCAGCCACCCCGCGGCGATGACGCATCTGTCGGTGCCCGACGCGCGCAAGCAGGCACTGGGCATCACGGACAATCTCGTGCGCATCTCGATCGGCGTGGAGGATGCCGACGATCTCATCGCCGATTTCACTCAGGCACTCGACGCGATCTGATGCGTTGAACAGGGGATCAGCTTCGTGATGCGAGACGAAGCCTCCCCTCTGGCGTACAGGTAAGCCGATGAAACGTACGATGATGACGATCGCCGCCGCAACGCTGGCGATGCTCCCCGCAGCAGCGCTGGCGGCACCGCCCAAGGGCGTGTGGACCAACCCGCAAAAGTCGGTGCGCGTGGTGTTCCAGCGCTGCGGTCAGGCGATGTGCGGTAAGGTCGTGTGGGCCAGCCCCAAGGCGCAGGCGGACGCCGCAGCGGGCGGCGGCGGGCCGCTGGTCGGCACGATGCTGTTCCGCGATTTCGTGGAGGAGGAGCGCGGGCTGTGGAGCGGCAGCGTGCTGATCCCCGATATCGGCCAGACCGTGTCGGGCACGATCGAGCAGACCGGCCCCAGCACGTTGGTGGGCGAAGGATGCGTGTTCGCCGGGATCGGCTGCAAGAGCCAGACTTGGACGCGGATGCGCTGAACGCTTGCCCGTCAGTGGCGATCGGGCGATGATGCGCGGATGACCGAACCCGATTTCATCGCCGGCCTGCCCAAGGCCGAACTCCATTTGCATATCGAGGGTAGCCTGGAGCCCGAACTGATGTTCGCGCTGGCCGAGCGCAACGGCGTGGCCATCCCCTTCGCCAGCGTCGAGGATGTCCGCGCGGCCTATGATTTCTCCAATCTGCAGGACTTTCTCGATATCTATTATGCCGGTGCCGATGTGCTGCGCACGAGCGAGGATTTCCGCGATCTGGCGGTGGCCTATTTCGATCGCGCCGCAGCCGATGGCGTAGTCCATGCCGAGATCATGTTCGATCCGCAGACACACACCGCGCGGGGCATCGCCTTTGGTACGGTGATCGAGGGGCTACTCGCCGGCATGGCCGATGCGCAGGCGCGGCACGGCATGACCACCAAGCTGATCATGTCGTTCCTGCGCCATCTCGACGAGGACGACGCCTTCGCCACGCTGGAAGCGGCACGGCCGTGGCTCGACCGGATCGACGCGGTCGGGCTCGATTCCTCCGAAATGGGCCATCCGCCGAGCAAGTTCGCGCGCGTCTTTGCCGCCGCCCGTGCGGCGGGCCTCAAGCTCGTCGCGCATGCGGGCGAGGAAGGCCCGCCGGAATATGTCTATGAAGCGCTTGATCTGCTTGATATCGATCGGCTCGATCACGGCAATCGCAGCCTTGAGGATCCGGTGCTCACCGCGCGGCTCGCGCGCACCGCGATGACGCTGACGGTGTGTCCGTTGTCCAACCTCAAGCTCTGCGTGGTCGGCGACATGAACGATCATCCGATCGATCGCATGCTGCGCGAAGGGCTGCGCGCCACGATCAATTCGGATGATCCGGCCTATTTCGGCGGCTATATCGCGGACAATTACCGCGCCGCGGCCGCCGGCCGCGCGCTCGACCGCGACGATCTGGCGCTGCTGGCGCGCAATTCGTTTCTCGGTTCGTTCCTGCCCGATGCCGTGGTGGCGCAGCATCTCGCCACGCTCGACGCCTATGTGGCTGAGGCGGCATGACGATCTACACGCATGTGCCGCAGGGCGAGTTCGTCGCCGCCATTCGCACGCTAGCGGATGTGCTGGCGGCGGACGATTGGCAGCCCGATTTCATCATCGGCGTCGGACGCGGCGGGCTGGCGCCGGCGGTATTTCTCAGCCACGCCACCGGGTTGCCGATGCTGTCGGTCGATTATTCCAGCCATGTGAAGGATTTCGCCGACGCGCCGCTCGAAAAGCTTGCCGCGCGCACGCAGACCGGTGAACGCTTGCTGTTTCTCGACGACATCAACGATTCGGGCCGCACGATCGCGCATCTGCGCGAAAAACTGGCGGCAAGCGGCGCGGTGCCGGGCACCATCCGCTTCGCCACCTTGATCGACAATGTCAGCTCCGAGCAGACGGTCGATTACCGCGCGCGCACGATCGACCGGACGGTGACGAAGGACTGGTTCATCTTCCCCTGGGAAGCCGTCGCGCCAGACGTGGCCATCGCCGCCGATGCGGCCGCGGTGCCGGAGCGGATTGCTTAAGCCCGCCCCAAATCCGTCATGCTGAACTCGTTTCAGCATCCAGGCGCGGCCATCCTCATCACTGGCACGATCAATTAGGCAGCCGACCGCGCCTGGATCCTGAAACAAGTTCAGGATGACGAGAATGGGGAGGGGGCGACCCCTCCCCGTTCGCTTACGCCAGCATGCGCACGCCCGGCTCGCGCGCGTAGAAGCGCTTTTTCGCCGCCTCGATGAAGTCATCGCCGATCCCGGTAATGCCTTCATCCGGCTCCACGCCAGCCTTGTCGAGCAGCGGCTGCGCCGCATCGGTCGCGCCGATCGCCTTCAAATGTCCGAAAGCGTTCATCACGAAATCGACCGCCGCGGCTTCCTTGAGCAGCGACGCGCACCCGTCCTCGGACAACAGAATCGCCACCGCGTCGAACAGTTGCGACGGCGTGCCCGCAAGCTGGCCATCGGCCTGGAACTTGTCACCATCGGACAAGGTCGCACCGCCCACCTTGGGCGCGACGATCACCGCCTTGGCCTCCGCCGCCTCGATCGCCTCGATCAGCGCATCAAGCTCATCGGCATCGGTGCCATCGGCGATCAGGATGCCGATCTGGCGCCCCTCCAGCGTGCTCTTCATGTTCTTGTGAATCGACAGCGCATCGGAGGGCGGCATGTCGATCGGTGCCTTGGCCGCCTCCGCCTTTTCGGGGAGATCGATACCCAAGCCATCGGCAACGCGCTTGGCCAGATCCTCATCGACATTGCGCAGATTGGCCACCATGCGCGGCGGCACCTGATCAAGCAGCCCGACCTTGGACAGTTCGAATACGAACGACGACGCGATATGCGCCTGTTCGTTCTCGGTCTGTGACTTATAGAAAAGTCGTGCCTGGCTGTAATGATCGGCAAAAGTACCCGCGCGGACGCGCAACTTGTCGCCCTGCTCGTCCGGCCCCGTTGCGGCGTTGGTCGTGGCAAACCCGGCCTTGCTTTCGCGCGGGCCGCCTTCCTCGCCATGCGCGGCCAGGCTGTTCGGCTCGTAATTGGCGCGGCCCTTTGGCACCATCGTCTGCATGAGCCCATCGCGCTGGAAATTGCCAAACGGGCAGCGCGGCGTGTTGATCGGAATCTGATGGAAATTCGTCGTGCCCAGCCGTGACTTCTGCGTGTCGAGATAGCTGAACAGCCGCCCCTGAAGCAGCGGATCGTTGGAGAAATCGATTCCCGGAACGATATTGGTCGGCAGGAACGCGACCTGCTCGGTCTCGGCGAAGAAATTGTCGACGTTACGATCCAGCACCATGCGCCCGATGATCCGCACCGGCACATCCTCTTCCGGGATCAGCTTGGTCGCATCGAGCACATCATAGGGCTGTGCCTCGGCAAAGGCCTGATCGAACACCTGGATGCCGAGCTCCCATTCGGGGAACGCGCCGGTATCGATCGCCTCGAACAGATCGCGGCGATGATAATCGTTGTCAGCCGCCTGCAGTTTCAGCGCCTCGTCCCAGATCGTCGACTGCAGACCGAGCTTGGGCTTCCAGTGGAATTTGACGAAGCTCGATTTGCCCTCGGCGTTGACCAGACGGAACGTGTGGACGCCGAAGCCCTCCATCGTCCGGAACGAGCGCGGCAGCGTGCGATCGGACATCGCCCACATCAGCATATGCGTGCTCTCGGGCATCAATGACGCCCAATCCCAGAACGTATCGTGCGCGCTGCCCGCCTGGGGATAGCCGCGATCGGCCTCCATCTTCACGGCATGGACGAGATCGGGAAATTTGATCGCATCCTGGATGAAGAATACCGGGATATTGTTGCCGACGAGATCCCAATTGCCTTCGCGCGTGTACATCTTGACGGCGAAGCCGCGCACGTCGCGCGGCGTATCGACCGAACCCGCGCCGCCGGCGACGGTCGAGAAGCGGACGAACACTTCGGTCTTCTCGCCCTTGGTAAACACCGCCGCCTTGGAGAGATCCGAAATATCGTCGGTCGCCTCGAAAAAGCCGTGCGCGCCCGAGCCGCGCGCGTGGACGATGCGCTCGGGAATACGCTCATGATCGAAGTGAAAGATCTTCTCGCGCAGCACGAAATCCTCGAGCAGCGTCGGCCCGCGCGCGCCCGATTTCAGGCTGTTCTGATTGTCCGAAACGGGCATGCCGTGATTGGTCGTCAGCACCGGCGTGTCGCCGACCGCCAGCTGATGCGTTTCGCCACCATTGCCCGGATTGCGCGGAGTGTCGGTCATGGAAGATCCTTCGGTTGTAGGCGTTCAGGACTCCAACGGTCAGGATCGGGAGAGGGTCCCGCACAAGGTGGGATCGGCGCATTTCGCGCACGCTTCGTCACCCCGGATGCGTTCCGCGGGTGACGGCGGCGATCACCCGTCGCCGGCGCGCTCGATATCTGCCCCGACCGCGCTCAGCTTTTCCTCGAGCCGCTCATAGCCGCGATCGAGATGATAGACGCGGCCGACCTCGGTCTGCCCGTCAGCCACCAGCCCGGCGATGATCAGGCTCATCGAGGCGCGCAGATCGGTCGCCATCACCGGCGCGCCGGTCAGCCCCGCCACGCCGCGCACGATCGCGGTGCGCCCGCTGACCTGAATATCGGCGCCCATCCGCGCCAGTTCGGGCACGTGCATGTAGCGATTTTCGAAGATCGTCTCGGTCAGCACGCTCGCGCCATTTGCCAGCGTGAGCATGGCCATGAACTGCGCCTGCATATCGGTGGCAAAGCCGGGGAACGGCGCGGTCGATAGGGTCAGCGGCCCCAGCCGATCGGGCGCATCGATAAACAGGCTGCCGGCGCGTTCGTCGACCTTGACGCCGGCCTCGACCAACGCCGCGACCGTAGCGCGCATATTGTCCTTGCCCACGCCGACCAGCTCGACCGACCCGCCGGTGATGGCAGCGGCACAGGCATAGCTGCCCGCCTCGATGCGATCGGGCATCACGCGATACGTCGCGCCGTGCAGCCGGTCAGTGCCCTCGATGGTCAGTGTTTCGGTGCCGATGCCGTCGATCTTTGCGCCCATCGCCACCAGGCAGTTGCACAGATCGACGATCTCCGGCTCGCGCGCGGCATTTTCGATCACCGACGTGCCCTTGGCCAGCACCGCCGCCATCACGACGTTCTCGGTCGCGCCGACCGACACGATCGGGAAGGTATAATTGCCGCCCGGCAACCGACCGCCCGGTGCGCTGGCTTTGACATAGCCGGCCGCGAGTTCGATCTCGGCGCCAATCGCTTCCAGCGCCTTCAGATGCAAGTCGATCGGGCGGTTGCCGATCGCGCAGCCGCCGGGCAGCGATACGGTCGCCTCGCCGGCACGCCCGACCAGCGGCCCGAGCACCAGGATCGACGCGCGCATCTTGCGCACGATGTCGTACGGCGCTTCGGTGGAGGTGAGCTTGCCGGCGCGGATCGTCATCACGCGGCCGAAATCCTCCGGACGACTGCCCTCGATCTGCGTCGACGCGCCGAGCTGGTTGAGCAGATGCCCGAAGCTGTCGACATCGGCGAGCCGCGGCAAATTGCGCAACGTCAGCGGTTCGTCGGTGAGCAAGGCGCACGGCATCAGCGTGAGCGCGGCGTTTTTGGCACCGGAGATCGGCAGGCGTCCGGAAAGGCGGTTGCCACCGCGAATGAGAATTCTATCCATCGGGGGGCTTTATCGCGTGTGCGGGGCCATGCAAGTATGTGCATCCGTACATTGCGTTAATTGATCGACTTTAATGCAGTAGTTCCCGTGCGATGCTCTGGGAGTAAACCACCGGGGGGACATTTTCTTGTCATTAAGTTGTTTTGCGGAACGCCTGAACGGTTTGGTACCGCTCACAGCGCGCGAGCATGCGGCACTCGACCGGCTGGAGGAGCGCGAGCGCCCGTTGCGGCGCGGCGGCGCCTTGGTGCGCGAAAAGGACATTGGCGGTGAGATGTTCGTGCTGCGCGAGGGCACGATGATGAGTTCGGTGCTGCTGGATGATGGCAGCCGGCAGATCCTGCGCTTCCTGTTCCCCGGCGACCTGCTCGGCATGTCCAGCCTGGCATATGGCGAGGCGCCCGAAACGCTGACCGCGTTGACCGATTGCATGGTCGCGCCGTTCGACCGTGCCGCCATTGCCAACGTGGTGGCCGAGCATCCGCGGCTTGCGGCGCTGATCATGGTCTATAATCAGATCGAGCGCGCGGCGCTGACCGACCGGCTCGCCGCGCTGGGCCGCACCTCGGCCAAGGCGCGCGTAGCATCGATCCTGCTCGAAATGCGCAACCGGCAGCGCATGGTGGATCCGCAACTGGGCAGCAGCTTCGCGCTGCGGCTCACTCAGGAGGAAATTGGCGATGCCACGGGGCTGACCGCGGTGCATGTCAATCGCATGCTGCGCCAGCTGGAAGAGGAAGGTCTGATCGCGCGGGAAGCAGGCCGCATGACCTTTATCAACGAGCGCGGGCTGGCGCGCGAAGCAAATTATATCGATCGGTATGTCGGGCTAGATCTTTCCTGGCTGCCGCCCGCGCAATGAGCGCCGCCTAGGCCTTTTCCAGCGTGCATTGCAGCGGGTGCTGATGCTGGCGGGCGAATTCGGTGACTTGCGCCACCTTGGTCTCCGCCACTTCATAGCTGAACGTGCCGCACACGCCCACGCCCTTTTGGTGGACGTGCAGCATCACGCGGGTCGCCGCTTCCATATCCATGCGGAAGAAGCGCTGCAGCACCAGCACGACAAATTCCATCGGCGTATAATCATCGTTGAGCAGCAGCACGCGGTACGGCGTCGGCTGCTTGGTCTTTGCGCGCGTGCGGGTAACGACGCCGAGGCCGGTGCCATCCTCATCGTTGCCATCGCCATCGCGGCGCTCGGCCATCGCCGTGGGGGTGTGAAGGTCGATCATGTGTCCGCAAAATATGGCATGCAGGGCCGTTAGGGCAAGGGGGCGTGTGGCGCCGGCAGCCGATAAGTGCTGCCATCAACAAAAAGGGCAGCACCTCACGGAGCCGCCCTTCGTGTTTCGTCGGGGGAAGCGTGGCTTAGGCGGCGACCTTCACCTTTTCGACCGCCACCGCGACACGGTTCTGGATCGGCTGAGCGACCTCGCCGGCCAGCTTGAGCATCGTCTCCGTGTTCTTCGAGGTCTGCGCGACCATCGAATCGAGCACGGTGCGGAAATAGTCGCTCTGCAGCTTGAACAGATCGGTCGGCGACTTGATTGCCGACATATTCTTGAACGCGGCAGTCACGCCTTCGAACTGCTGGCGACCATATTCGGCAGCGTCCTGCCCCATCGCTTCGATGCCCTTGGCAGCGATCTTGCTGCTTTCGACGATCGCTTCGATATTGCCTTTGCCGAAATCGTTGATCTCGACGAACGCCTGCGTGCTCTTGGCATTGGCATCGGCGAACATGGTCTTGGCCTTGTCGGCCGCGTTTTTGATAGTTGCTTCCATGATGTTCTTTCCCTTGGCTGAGACGGGGACCGGCGCGCTGGCGGGGGCGACCGTCGTGATGGTTTCGATCGGGGCCTTGGCTACGCGCTTCGCTGCGGCTTTCACGACCGCCTTTTTCTTGGCCGGCGGCGTCAACGCCGCGGCAGGTACAGGAGGCTTGGCGACTGCAGACTTAGCGCCAGCTCGGCGCTTCGGGGACTGGGACTGGATCATTGCCGGCTCGGCGGCCTCAGCCGGCGTAGGGCCAGCCCGGGCCGGTGCGACAACCGGCGCCGGCGCGAGGGGATCCGCCTGAGCGATGGGTTCTTCGGTCGGCGTTGCGCTGGCCACGATACTCTCCTGACGAGTCGTTGTGCGATGCAGTGTAACTCAGAGCAATAGGTTCGCAAAGCGATTTATGCTGCACTGCAGCATAAGATTCAGGATGGCGTGGCACCGCATCAACGCGCCTTCACATACTCGCCCGGCGCATCGGCAATCGCCGCGAGCATGCCCTTGCCTGGCCGACGGGGGGCATCGACAGGTACCGTCGTCGCATCCCGCGCGCGCAGCCAATCCATCCAGTCCGGCCACCAGCTGCCCTTGGTCTCGTGCGCGCCGGCGACGAACTCGGCCAGCGTGTCGACCGGCTCGGGGTTGAGCCAATATTGATACTTCTGTTGCGCCGGCGGATTGATCACCCCGGCGATATGCCCTGAGCCCGCGAGCACGAACTTGAGCGGCCCGGCAAAGTGCCGCATCATCTGCCACACGCTCTCCGGCGGCGCGATATGATCTTCCTTGCCGGCCTGGATATAGGCCGGCGTCGCAACTTTAGTCAGATCGATCGACGTGCCCCCCACCGACAGCGCCCCCGGCGTCGCCAACAGGTTGTCGCGATACAAATCGGTGAGATAGCTCAGATGCCATTTCGCCGGCAGATTGGTCGTGTCGCCATTCCAGTGCAGCAGATCGAACGGCACATAATCCTGCCCCAACAGATAATTGTTGGTGACGTAATTCCAGATCAGATCGCGCCCGCGCAGCATGTTGAAGGTCAGCGCCATATAGCGCCCGTCGAGAAATCCGTCTGGGGTAAGGCTGGCCATCGCGGCGAGTTGCTCGTCATCGATGAAGTTGAGCAATTCGCCGGCCTGCGCGAAATCGACCTGCGCGGTGAGGAAGGTCGCGCTTTTGACTTTCTCCGCCTCGCCTTTGGCCGACAGCACGGCGAGCGTAGCCGCCAAGGTGGTGCCGGCGACGCAATAGCCTATCGTGTGCACCGCCGGCACGTCTAGCGCCGCGCGGACGACATCGACCGCCTCGATCTGCGCGGCGACATAATCGTCCCATTGCACATGGGCGAGGCTGGCATCGGCCGACTTCCACGACACCATGAACACGGTGACGCCCTGCTCAACGACCCAGCGGATGAAGCTTTTCTCCGGCGTGAGATCGAGGATGTAGAAGCGGTTAATCCAGGGCGGGAAGATGACCAGCGGAACTGCGAGCACCGTCTCGGTGGTCGGCGTGTATTGGATCAGTTCGTAGAGTGGCGTGCGATGGACGACCTTGCCCGGCGTCATGGCGAGGTTACGACCGACCTCGAACGCATTCGGATCGGTATGCGTCAACTGCCCCTTGGCGATGTCGGCAAGCATGTTCTGCAGGCCCTTGAGCAAATTCTCACCGCCCGTCTCCAGCGTCTTTTCCAACACCACCGGGTTGGTTGCTGGGAAGTTGCTCGGGCTCATCGCCTCCAGGAACCCGCGCGCGGCGAAGCGCATACGCTCCTTCTGCTTGGCATCCACGCCGTCGAGCGCATCGATGCCTCGCAGCATGTGATCGGAGATAAGGAAATAGCTTTGCCGGATCCAGTCGAACACCGGATTCTCCCAGGCCGGATCCTTGAAGCGCTTGTCGCGCGCCTGGTCGGACGATTTTTCGGCGGGCGGCGCCGTGGCTGGATCCAGGAAGCGCTGCCATAATGTGAGGCTGTCGCTCCAGAAGCTCTGCGCGCGCGCCAGCGTGGCAGGATCGGTCAGGCCGGGGATCGCAGGCAGTGCGGTCGCGGCGGGCGGGCCAAAGCCTTGCTCCAGCATCATCTGTTGCGCGCGGCCGAGCACCCAGGTCCAGTGCTGCATCTCCCCGAGGCTCGGGAGCGTCGGGGTGCCTGTGAGATCTTGAGCCATGCGTCTCTCCTAACGCCTCCTAGCCCCAACCGTCATGCCAGCGAAAGCTGGCATCTCCAGTTCGGGGCACGATGCTGCGAAAAGCATGAGACCCCAGCCTGCGCTGGGGTGACGGAAACGGCGCGGTGACGTAAGACCAAGTCTCCTCAAAGCCGGAACCCGCTATGTCCGAAGAATTCTACCGCATGAAACGCCTGCCGCCCTATGTCATCGCCGAAGTGAACGCGATGCGGGCCGCGGCGCGCGCGGGCGGGGAGGACATCATCGATCTCGGCATGGGCAATCCCGATTTGCCGCCACCGCCGCACGTGATCGAGAAATTGATCGAGGTGGTGCGCAAGCCCGATGCGCATGGTTATTCGCAATCCAAGGGCATTCCCGGGCTGCGCCGCGCGCAGGCCAATTATTACGGCCGCCGCTTCGGCGTGGACGTGGATCCCGAAAGCGAAGTTGTCGTCACAATGGGCTCCAAGGAGGGCCTCGCCAGCCTCGCCACCGCGATCACCGCGCCCGGCGACGTCGTGCTCGCGCCGAACCCGTCCTATCCCATCCACACGTTCGGTTTCATCATCGCCGGCGCGACGATCCGCGCCGTGCCGACCACGCCGGATGAGCATTATTTCGAGTCGCTCGAACGCGCGATGGCCTTCACGGTGCCGCGCCCGTCGATCCTGGTGGTCAATTACCCGTCCAATCCTACCGCCGAGACGGTCGATCTCGCATTCTACGAACGCCTGGTCGCCTGGGCGAAGGACAATCAGGTCTGGATCATCTCCGATCTAGCCTATTCCGAGCTCTATTATGACGGCAAGCCCACCGTCTCGATCCTGCAGGTCAAGGGCGCCAAGGATATCGCGGTCGAGTTCACCTCGCTCAGTAAGACTTATTCGATGGCCGGCTGGCGCATCGGCTTTGCGGTCGGCAACAAGACGCTGATCGCCGCCATGAGCCGCGTAAAATCGTATCTCGATTACGGCGCCTTCACCCCGATCCAGGCCGCCGCCTGCGCCGCGCTCAACGGCCCGCAGGATATCGTCGCGGCCAATCGCGAACTCTATCACAAGCGCCGCGACGTGCTGGTCGAGAGCTTCGGCCGCGCCGGCTGGGACATCCCCTCCCCCCGCGCGAGCATGTTCGCCTGGGCGCCATTGCCGCCGGCGCTCGCGCATCTCGGCAGCCTCGAATTCTCCAAGCAGCTGCTGGCACACGCCAAGGTCGCGGTGGCGCCGGGCGTCGGCTATGGCGAAAATGGCGAGGGCTTTGTCCGCATCGCGCTGGTCGAGAATGAACAGCGCCTGCGCCAGGCCGCGCGCAACGTGCGCAAATATCTGCAGAGCATGGGCGTCAACACGCCCGCCCGCTCCGCCTGAACCTGAGAGAGATACGATGACTGACCGCGTTGATACCAAGCTGGCCGAACTTCGCCTGACCCTGCCGCAGGCCGCCGCGCCGATCGCTTCCTATGTACCAGCGGTGGAGGCGGGCGGGTTGCTGCACGTCTCCGGACAATTGCCGTTCAAGCAGGGCGCGGTGATGACCGGGCGGCTGGGCGAGGATCGTGATCTGGTCTTCGGGCAGGAAGCGGCGCAGGCCTGCGCGCTGATGGTCGTGGCGCAGGTCAAGGCCGCGCTCGGCGATCTCTCGCGGGTCAAGCGCATCGTCAAGCTCGGCGTGTTCATCAATTCCGCCGCCGATTTCACCGATCAGCCCAAGGTCGCCAACGGGGCGTCGGATCTGATGGTCGCCTTGTTCGGTGATGCCGGAAAGCACGCTCGCGCCGCCGTCGGCGTCCCCGCGCTGCCGCTTGGCGCCGCGGTCGAGATCGACGCGATCATCGAGATCGGCTGACCCAACCCACGATTGTCATCCTGACGCAGGTCAGGATGACGTTGATTACGAGCCTACGCCTTGGCCTGAGCCCCCAAGCCCCCTACCTGTACCGTAATGACCGCCGTCACCGCCCGTATCGCCGACGGCGTCGCCGCCATCCCCGCCGCCGATTGGGATGCCTGCGCCGGCGCCGACAATCCTTTTCTCAGCCACGCCTTCCTCTCGATCGTCGAGCAATCCGGCAGCGCCACGCCGCGCACCGGCTGGCAACCGGTGCCCGTGGTGATCGACGGCCCCGATGGCCGCCCCGCCGCCATCGCGCCGGCTTATGCCAAGAGCCATAGCCAGGGCGAATTCGTCTTCGATCACGGCTGGGCCGATGCCTGGGAGCGCGCCGGCGGCCGCTATTATCCCAAGCTGCAGATCGCCGCACCCTTCACGCCCGTGCCCGGCCCGCGGCTGTTGCTGCGCGATCCCGCCATGGCCGCGCCGTTGCTGGCGGCGATCGAGGCGGTGACCGATCAGCACGGCCTGTCCTCCGCGCACGCGACGTTCATCGCGCCCGATCAGGTGCCCTTGTTCGAAGCCGCCGGCTGGCTGATCCGCGCCGGCACGCAATTCCATTGGCGGAACGAAGGCTATGCCCAGTTCGACGATTTCCTCGCCGCCCTGGCCAGCCGCAAGCGCAAGGCGATCCGCAAGGAGCGCGCCGCCGCGGTCGAGGGGCTGACCATCCGCCATATCAGCGGTGCCGACATCACCGAAGCCGATTGGGACGCGTTCTGGGTGTTTTATCAGGACACCGGCAGCCGCAAATGGGGCAAGCCCTATCTCACCCGCGCGTTCTTCTCGTTGCTCGGCGAGCGCATGGCGCACCGCGTGCTGCTGATCATGGCCGAGCGCGATGGCAAACCGATCGCCGGCGCGCTCAACCTGATCGGTGCGGACACGCTGTACGGCCGCTATTGGGGCTGCACCGAGGACGTGCCGTTCCTCCATTTCGAGTTGTGCTATTACCAGGCGATCGACGCCGCCATCGCGCGCGGCCTCGCCACGGTCGAGGCCGGCGCGCAGGGCGAACACAAGCTCGCGCGTGGCTATGCCCCGATCACCACCTGGTCGGCGCACTATATTCCCGACCGCAATTTCCGCCGCGCGATCGCCGATTTCCTCGAGCGCGAACGCGAATCGGTCGCGTCGGATCAGGAATATCTGTCGGAGCTGACGCCGTTCAAGAAGGCCGCCAGCTAAGCCTCAGAACGGCGCGCGCCAGATGATCCGCGGATGGATCTCCGCGTCACTGACAAACACGCCCGGCTTGCTGTGATCGATGCGATACAACACGCTCGTCCCGTCGCGCCACACCTCCACCAGCCCCTGGTTGAACTTGGGATCGTAAGCCGGCGGCTGGATCAGCCAGACATAGTCAAACGCATTGCGCGGAAACCGCGCCAGCGCCCGGTTGATCGGGCGCCACCATTCGCGCGGGCATTGGATGCTCGTCACGATCTGCGACGGATCATGCGCAAAGCGCCCGGCGGGCAGATATTTGACGGTCAGCAACTGCGCGCCGGCCATCGACCATTGATCGTTCGAATAGGCCAGCCGCCGCTCCAGCGCCAATGCCGGGAAATGTTCGACTCGGCTCATCAGCCAGCGATTGCCGCATTGCTCGCCGACAAAGGTGATCAGCCGCGCGCCGATCGGCACGTGATCCAGCGCTTTCAATTCACGGTCGTAGCGCTCGTCGAACATCCAGTAGCTCACCGTCCCCGCACCGATCCGCACCAGGAAAAAGGCGCAACCGAGCACCGCCACCAGCGTTGCGCCACGTACTGACAGGCCGGGCCGCGGGCGCAGCGCGATCAGCGCGATCGCCAGCATGAACGGCACAAGCCGCATATCGGCATAGGCCGATCCGAACACGATGCGCGGCAGGGCGATGAACACGGCGAGCAGGAACAACGCGGAGAGCGCCAGATTGCGCGAATAGCCGAACGCCGGGTTGCGCAGCCCCTTGGCCAGGATCACCAGCAGCAACGCGATCGAGGCGATATCGAACGTTTGCCAGCGATCCTTCAGCACCATCGTCAGCCAGCCGAACTTGGCCCGCCAGTTGAACCAGTCCGCCGTCTGCCCGGTGACATGATCCCCCGACCGCCACACGATCATCAGCACCATCGGCAGCGCCAGCGGAACGCAGTGCAGCCCGGCCTTGCACCAGGCGGCGATCCAATGCCCGCGCCGGATGCGATCCCACAAACCGGCGGCGCCACGCCGTTCGGTCATCAGATCATGCTGACGGATCATCTCGGCGGAGAAGGCCAGCACGCCGAGCACGCCCCAGCCGAACGTGTGGCACAACCACACGAGGCAGGAGAGCGGCACGAAGATGATCGCGCGCAAGCGCAGCTTGCCGAGCCGCGCCAGCCGCAGCCACAAGGCAAAGGCGTTGAGCGCCAGCGCCATCGACAGCGCGAAATTGATGAAGCCGAACTGGAACGGAAAACTGTACGCCAGCGGCAACGCAAACAAGGCGGTCGCCGGGATCCGCCCATGTACTTCGCGCGCGATCCAGAGCAATCCGAGCACGGTAAGCGCGGGGATCGCCATCACGATCAGCTTGACGGCCAGTTCAAGCCCGAACACCGGCGCCAGCGGCACGACCAGCAGATCGATGCCGAGATTGCCGATCAGCGACCATTGAAAATTGTACCAGTCGGCAAGCCACGGCACCTGCCCGATCTCGAGCTGCACACGAAACCGCCCCATATGGCCGGGCAGATCGACCAGCGGCGGGATATCGGGCTTGATCAGCGGTATGATCGAGACGAGCACCATCAAGGCGACGAACCAGCGCGTCTGCCACCAGTGAAGTTTGTCGCCGGTCATCCACGCCCGCCTTGTTGGCCACTCTGCATTCAGTGCTGCGTGATCCGATAAAGCCGTAAGCTGGTGCCGCGCAAGGGAAGTCGTTTCAGCCAAGGCGGCGGGCGGTTCTGATGGAGCAGTGTGGCGAGGCTGGTTGGGTAGTGCGTATAAGCCTTCATTTCATCAAAATCTCCCGGGCAGAATGCCACGTATTTGGCCTGCCACTTGGCGGCGATCGGACGGCCCTGCTTCGGTGTGTGCAAAAAATAGCGGTAGGTGTCCATGATACCGTCATTATTGCGATGATACCCGGCGCCGACGGTGGCCATTTCCGTCCCTCCGATCAGATACGGCGCAAGATCGGCCGCCGCCAGAATGACGCCGTTTGGGTAAAGGCCGATCTGATGCCAGACATCGCCGGTCTTGCACTCTCCACCCAACGAAGCAGATTTCTCGACGGTTGACGACTTACTAGCCAGCAGGGTCGCCGACACGAAGCCATACAATATGCCTGCCGAGACCAGCCATGCACCGATCAGCGCCGCCGCCCGCCCATGCTCCCGTCGACGCGCAGCCAGCACAAGTCCAGCCAGGATCGGTGCGCACAAAAGCGTACCGATATAGGTACCGCGGACCTGGAAAAGCGTAATTGACGCAGACACGATGACGATCGCCGCCGGTGGCGCAAGCAATGGCCATATCCGAGGGCTGCGCCACAACATCCAGATTGTAGTGGAAAAACCGGCCATCAGCAGTCCGCCCAACCCGATCGAGTACACTTGGGGCCGTTGCTTCAACAAGCCTTGTGCCTCGGTGATATGCGCCAGGAACTCGCGCTGTAGAAACGGGTCCATCGCGCCGTAGGGACCGGCGAGACACGTAGGAAACGCGATCAGCACGATGCCCGCCGCCCCCGAAGCTAGGATCACCGCCATGCCGAAGCGCCAGCGCCAGTCGCGAAGATATGGCGTTGCCTGCGCCAGCGCGCCCAGCGCGACACTCACCAGCAGTGCAGTGCTGGCCGATGCCGGGGTGAAGGCGTCACATAAAGCCGCCGACCAATAAGACGGCCTCAGGAATGCCAGGCTGAATAAGGTCGCTGCCGCCATACCGCTCGCCAGGCCGGCCAGCCGCCGACGCTCCGTGATGCCGCACGCAACCCAGATCAGCCCCGCCACCGCGATCAATGTCGCGACGTGGGGCGCGGTTTCGAGCCCAATGACCAAACTGATGGCCAGCGCCACGCCCGCCGCAAGACCGTTGCGCAGCGACGGTCCGCGCACCATTGCCAAGACGGCAAGTTCAATCATCACCGTCTGCAACGCATGATGATCGATCCGGCCGGGAACGAACAGATTGGTGCCGGGAACTGCCAAGGCGGCTAACACCGCCGCAACGGTAGCCGCCTCGGGCGACCACAAGTGCCGGGCGATGCGCGCCGACAAGAAGATGCTGATGATGAACAGCAATCCTGGATAAGCAAGAACGGCGATCAACTCCGCCTGATGGCGCCCGACCAATGGAGTAGCGGCCAGAATGATGGCCGCCAGCCCAAGGTCATTGATCCGCGACCAATGCATTGGCACGCCATGCGGCGGGGCTAGCCGATACTGCGTCCAGTTGTTGAACGCCTGCCCATTCAGCCAATCCCGAACCTGTGCCAGACGCATCATATCATCGGTATCGGGGAGCGCCAGCCACCGTAGTTTAGACCAATCATTGGCGGCCCAGGCCGTGCTCAGCATGACGCCCAGCAATACCGCTACGATCAGGTCGATCACAATGGCCCGGCGCTTCGTAGCGCGGGAAAGTGATAAATTGGAAGCCGGCGGATCGATAAGCAACGGTGCGACGGGCAGCGATTCCGACATGCAGGAATTTCCTTGGGCGTGAGCATGTCGCCTAACAGGCAATGGTTAACCTTCTTTTTATGGTTCGCCCCTAGCGTAATACTTAGGGAGAATTTCCGGTGCGGACATCCACGGCGATCGAGCTCGACAAGACACTGCCGGCGCGTGCGCCGGCTCGCGGTCCAGCACCCGATTCGATCGAACTGTCGATCGTCATGCCCTGCCTCAACGAAGCAGAGACGTTGGCCGTATGCATTCGCAAGGCGCAACAATATCTCGAAGTAAGCGGCGTCCGCGGAGAAGTCATCATCGCGGACAACGGCTCGACGGACGGATCGCGCCAGATTGCCAATGCCATGGGCGCGCGGATTGTCGCGGTCGAGGCGCGCGGTTATGGCGCGGCGCTGATCGGTGGGATCGCCGCCGCCCGCGGGACCTATGTGATCATAGGTGACGCCGATGACAGCTACGACTTTAGGGCGTTGCAACCGTTCGTCGATGCACTGCGCGCCGGCGGCGAACTGGTGATGGGCGACCGTTTCTTGGGCGGCATTGCCAGCGGCGCTATGCCGTCGCTGCATCGCTATATCGGCAATCCCGTGCTCAGCTTCCTTGGACGTGTGCTATTCGACAACAAGATCAGTGATTTCCACTGCGGACTGCGCGGCTTCCGACGTGACGCAATTCTTGCACTTGGTTTGCGGTCCACCGGCATGGAATTTGCCAGTGAGATGGTCGTCAAGGCGGTGATGCACCGGCTCGACGTGTGCGAAGTGGCGACGACACTGTCACCCGATGGCCGCAGCCGCGCACCGCATCTGCGCACGTGGCGCGATGGCTGGCGTCATCTGCGCTTCCTGCTCACCTATGCGCCGCGCTTCCTGTTCGTATATCCTGGCCTTGCCTGCGCCGCCTTCGGCGTGGCAGGCATCGCAACGCTGGCGCCTGGCAGTGTGACGCTCGGCCATATCGAGCTCAGCGCGACGACGATGCTGTTCGCGGCCATGTTGCTATTGCTCGGTAGCCAGCTGATCAGCTTTGGCGTGATCGCGAGGCTTTACGGCGTGGCAAGCAATTTGTGGCCGTCCAGCAGACGGGTCGAATGGTTTCGTGCGCGCTTCAGCGTTGAGCGTGGTGCGCTCGCCGGCGGGGTACTGACGCTGGCCGGGATCAGCGGCGCTACCTTGCTGATCGGCGGCTGGGCTACCACCGGGTTCGGCCCCATGGACGGTATTGCCCTGATGCGGCTCGCCATCCCGGCGATGGTGGCGACCCTGCTCGGACTACAGACCGTATTTACCAGCTTCCTGATTGGATTGGTCGATACGCGGATCACCTGAGGCGTAAGCCACATTGATCGTCCAAGACGCAGAATTGAAACGGGCGCGCCTTCCCGCGCGCCCTTTTGTACGCTGCGCTAGGTTAACGGGACAGGATCGTCACGAAATGCAACTGGCGATCGAACAGCCAGCTAAAGGGTCGCGGGTACAGTGCCAATTTTGTGCTAAACTGACGCGTGTGCAGCCCCAGTCTATCCCAGATCCCGGCCCATTCGCGGCGTGACAGATAATTATAGGGGAGGCGCACGCCGTGGGCGGCGTTACCGACCCAATCCATAAAACTCAGCGTCAAGCTCGCACCAATACCGTCGCGCAGATGATCCTTGACGATCACGACCGGCGCGACGCGCGCAATCTCGGTCATCACTGCCGCGGGATCGTCGGTGTGATGGAGTACATCGACGACGATCGCGGCATCGAAAGCATTATTGGCAAACGGGATCGTCTGCCCATCATATTGGTGCACCGTGATCGCCGTATCCGGGCGGATCAGCACGTCGATGCCCTCGATCTTCACGTCAGGACGCAACTGCATCAGCAGCTGTGCGAGATCGCCACTGCCACAGCCGACATCCAGGACCCGCGCGCCAGACGGAAGGCGTTCGGCAATCACCCGCCCGAGCGTGCGAATCCGTCGGCCGAAGACAAGTTTGTCATGAACGGCACCAAGCATCTATTCATCCCCCACAGATCGGACAGAACCACCTTGGGGGACATTCGACTGACATTTGGTTAACGTTGCGTCAGTTCTTGGCTTACCGATCCCGCCGCCCCAGCAGCCGCAGCCTGAGCGCCTGCAGCTTGATGAAGCCCGCGGCATCGCGCTGGTCGTAGGCGCCCTGATCGTCCTCGAACGTCACGACCTTTTCCGAATACAGCGAGTTGGGCGATTTGCGCCCGACCACCGAGACATTGCCCTTGTAGAGCTTAAGCCGCACGGTGCCTGACACCTTTTCCTGGCTGTGATCGATCGCCGCCTGCAGCATCTCGCGCTCGGGGCTGAACCAGAAGCCGTTATAGATCAGTTCGGCATAACGCGGTGCCAGTTCGTCCTTGAGATGCGCCGCACCCCGATCGAGGGTCAGTTGCTCGATGCCGCGATGCGCGAGATTGTAGATCGTGCCGCCCGGCGTTTCATACATGCCGCGCGATTTCATGCCGACAAAGCGGTTCTCGACCAGATCGAGCCGGCCGATACCATGCGTGCGGCCATAATCGTTGAGCGTGGCCAGCAGCGTCGCAGGGCTCATGCCCACGCCATTGATCGCCACGCCATCGCCGCGCTCGAAATCGATCGTGATATATTCGGGCGTGTCAGGCGCGTCTTCGGGATTGTTGGTGCGCGAATAGACATAGTCCGGCACCTCATCCCACGGATTTTCAAGCACGAGGCCCTCGGACGAGGTGTGCAGGATGTTGGCGTCGGTCGAGAACGGCGCTTCGCCGCGCTTGTCCTTGCTCACCGGAATCTGGTGCTGCTCGGCGAATTCGATCAGCTTGGTGCGGCTGGTCAGGTCCCATTCGCGCCACGGCGCGATCACCTTGATATCGGGCGCGAGCGCGTAATAGCCGAGCTCGAAGCGCACCTGATCATTGCCCTTGCCGGTCGCACCATGGCTCACCGCATCGGCGTTCAGCATGCGCGCGATCTCGATCTGGCGCTTGGCGATCAGCGGCCGCGCGATCGACGTGCCGAGCAGATACAGGCCCTCGTACATCGCGTTGGCGCGCATCATCGGGAACACGTACTCGCCGACGAATTCTTCGCGCAGATCGTCGATGAAGATATGCTCGGGCTTTACGCCCGCCATCTCGGCCTTCTTGCGCGCGGGCTCCAGTTCCTCGCCCTGGCCGAGATCCGCGGTGAAGGTCACCACTTCGCACTTATAGGTCTGCTGCAGCCATTTCAGGATGACGCTGGTGTCCAACCCGCCCGAATAGGCCAGCACGACGCGATTAATGCCGGCGTCGCCGGCGGGACGGTTGATTTCGTCGGTCATAGATTCCATCCTCAGCTACAGGCCCCGCGCCCTATGCGAGCGGGCAAGCGCGCGCAACCGGAGAGGTATCGTGGCGGCAAACAAGACCCAGGCGACGGAAATGAGCGTCGCCGACTTCCTGGCGGCGGTCGAACCGGCGCAGCGCCGCGACGATGCGCGCGCGGTGTGCGACATGCTCGCGCGGGTGAGCGGCGAGCCGGCGCGCATGTGGGAGCCGGCCATCGTCGGCTTCGGCACCTATCACTATCGCTACGACAGCGGGCGCGAGGGCGAGATGTGCCGCATCGGCTTCTCGCCGCGCAAGGCGCAGACCGTGCTCTACATCCCCGGCGGCTTCCCGCGCTACGAAGATCTGCTCGCCCGGCTGGGCAAGCATTCGACGGGCAAAGGGTGTCTTTACATCAAGAAGCTCGCCAACGTGGATACGGCGGTGCTGGAGATCCTGGCCGGCGAGGCGTTCGACTATATGCGCACCGCTTATCCCTGAATGGGTCGACCACCCGGAGCGCTCAAGCTCCGCGCAACCGCCGCTCTTCTTCCACCATATAATCCCGCGTGATCGGCAACTCCGTGCGCGAGCGCGACATCTGCAGCTGGTAATTGACCAGCCCGCCATAGCGAAACGCCTGGCTCGCGCCGGCGAGGTAGAAGGTCCACATGCGATAGAAACGCTCGTCGTACAACGCGACGATCTGCGCCTTCGCCGCCACCGTCCGGTCGTACCACAGGTCCAGCGTATAGGCATAATGCAGCCGCAGCACCTCGATATCGGTGGGGAACATCTTGAGGCCTTCATACCCCTTCACGATTTCCGACAGCGCCGGATTATAGCCGCCGGGGAAAATGTATTTCGCGGTGAAATCGTCGGTCACGCCGGGGCCGTTCATCCGCCCGATCGTGTGCATCAGCAGCACGCCCTCAGGCGTCAGCAGCTCGCGGCATTTGCGGAAGAAGGCCTTGTAATGCGCCGGGCCGACATGCTCGAACATGCCGACCGAAACGATGCGATCGAACGTGCCGGTCACGTGGCGATAATCGATCAGTTCGAATTTGACCTTGTCGGCCACGCCGGCTTCCTCAGCGCGGCGCTTGGCGACCTTGATCTGCTCTTCGGATAGCGTCACGCCCAGCACCTCGGCGCCGGTCTTGGCGTGCAGATACAGCGCCATGCCGCCCCAGCCGCAGCCGATATCGAGCACCTTCATGCCGGGCTTCAGCGCCAATTTGGCGGCGATATGCGCCTTCTTGTCGTCCTGCGCCTGTCCCAGGCTGTTGCCTGGATCGGTAAAGTAGGCGCAGCTATATTGCCGGTCGGCATCGAGAAACAGGTCGTACAGCCGATCGCTCAGATCGTAGTGATGCGCCACGTTCTGCTTCGATTTGCGCGTCATGTTGATGCGGTTGAGCCGGTGCGTCACCGAGGCGACCGCCTCGCGCAGCGGATGCGGCTTCAGCGTGCGCTTGCCGTCCTCCCATTTGCCGTTGCCCGACAACAGGTTGACGAGATCGCGGATATCGCCCTGCTCGACGATCAGCCGCCCATCCATGAACGCCTCGGCCGCGCCCAGCCCGGGGTTGCGGACGATGAGATTGGCCGCCCCCTTGTCGGTGAAACGGATCGTCACATCGCGAAATTCGGGGTCCGGCGTGCCGAACTGCGTAATCTTGCCGTCGGCGTGGTGGACGGTGAGGTGGCCGCGTTTGACGCGGCGGGCGAGGAAGAGATCGATCAAAGCCATGGGGCGTGCGTAATGGTTTAAATGCCGGCATACCAATCGTAATCGACCGTATCTTCCCAAAAACCGCCCTTGCCGCGGCCGATCCCGGCCAGGCTCGCCACGGCATCGATGCGCATGACATATTTGGCGTGCTTGTAGCCCAATTGCCGCTCGACGCGCAGCCGCAGCGGCGCGCCATGCCCGATATCGAGCAGCCGATCGTTCAGGTGCCACGCCAGAATGGTCTGCGGATGCCGCGCATCGATCAGGTCGATCGATTCATAATAGGGCACGCCATTATAGAGATCGGCACAGGTGAAGACGATGTAGCGCGCGCGCGCGCTCAGGCCGGCGGTGTCGAGGACGGTCGAGAGCTTTGGTCCGCCCCATTTGCCGATCGCGCTCCACCCTTCGACGCAATCGTGCCGCGTGATCTGCGTCCGCTGCGGCAGCCCGCGGATGTCGGCCATCGACAGCGTCAGCGGCCGCGTCACCAGCCCCTGCACGATCAGCCGCCAATCGGCGAAGCGTGTGGCCGCCTGCGCGGTATATTCGGGCGTGTTGGGGTTGCGCGTGCCATTGGTGCGAAACACCGGCGACATCTGATCGGGGCGAAATTCAGGCGCGAGCGCGGCGCGATTGGTCAAGGCGCGCTGCAAACCCTCGTTCATCTTCTCGCCCGAAAACAGGATTTTGCGGAACTGCTCGTTCTGCGCCAGCTTGTCGCACCCGCTGAGCAGCAATCCGGCGGAGGCCGCCGCACCGCCGATCAGGCCGCGCCTGGTGATCAGGCTCATGCCTCGTCCCCCGGCACGCGCCATCGGCCGGTGATCATTGAACGCAGCTCGTTCCCCGCCCCGGCCAGGATCACCAACGTCAGATGCACGACGATGAAGACGGTGATGCCGAAGGCCGCGATAAAATGCAGCGAGCGCGCCGATTGCCGCCCGCCGAACAGCTCGAGCAGCCACGGCCACGCCGCGTTCAGCGCCGGCGACATGGTCAGCCCGGTCAGGATGACGAGCGGCAGCGCCACGAAGATCACGCCGACATAGGACAGCTTCTGGAAGATATTATACGCGCTGGGATTGGCCGGATCGTGAAAGCGCAACGCGAGATGCTCGCGCAGATCATGCAGCACGTGGCGCGGTGCCAGCTCGCCGGCGCGCACGCGCAACTGGCGCTGGAAATGGCGATTGATCAGGCTGACGATCATGAACGCCAGCAACGCGAAGGACAGCACCAGCGCGAACAGCAGATGCCAGCGCCGCGACAGCGCGAGATTGTAGCTGCTCGGCAACGTCAGGATGTTGAGCCCGGTGCTCACCCATGGCGGCATCCAGCTGAGCGACAGCCACGGCGTATCGAAATTGGCGCCGTAGCGCCCCCAATAGAGATGCGGGTGCGCTTTCAGGATGCCGATGCCGCTGCCGATCATGATGAACATCGCGATCGCCGTCACCCAGTGCCACAGCCGCGTGGCCAGCGCATGGCGGTAGATCGTCGTGCCGGGCGCCGCCGGCGCGCCGCTGGGGGATGTCTCGATCATAGTGGTTGCATATCGCGTTCTGCGCCGTTCTAGAACTGCCAATTCCTCGATCGCGGGTACGATTTTATGACCGATCCCTATTTCTACGAGCCTGCCAACGGCCACGGCCTGGCGCATGATCCGCTGAACGCGATCGTCGCGCCGCGCCCGATCGGCTGGATCAGCACGATGAGTGCCGCGGGTATTCGCAACATCGCGCCCTATTCGTTCTTCAACCTGTTCGGCTATCGCCCGCCACTGATCGGCTTCGCCTCGATCGGCTGGAAAGACAGCGTCGCCAATATCGCCGAGACCAAGGAGTTCGTGTGGAACCTCGCCACGCGCCCGCTGGCCGAGGCGATGAACGCAACCGCTACCGATTCAAAGGTCGATGAATTCGACGCGGCGGGGCTGGAGACGCTGCCCTCGCGGCTGATCGCGCCGCACCGTGTCGCCGCCAGCCCGGTAACGTTTGAGTGCCGGCTGACGCAGCTGATCCAGCTGGAAACGAAGGAGGGCCGTACGCTTGATCAGTGGCTGGTGATCGGCGAGGCGATCGGCGTGCACATCGATCCCGCGATGCTGGAGGACGGGGTGTACCAGACCGCTCGCGCCCGCCCGATCATGCGCGGCGGCGGGCCGGCGGATTATTTCGAGGCGGGCGAATTGTTCCAGATGCGCCGGCCGGGATAGGCCGCAAAGTTCCCCAAACGTCACCCCAGCGCACGCTGGGGTCTCATGCGGCTCTCGTCCCGCAATGCCGCTGGAGATCCCAGCGTTCGCTGGATGACGCAGGCCTCAGGAATACGCCCGCCAGAAAAACACCGCGGTCGTGGCCCCGGTGACGAACAACGTCCAGCCGCGCACCGCCCAGGCGGGCAATCTCTTGCCCACCTTCGCTCCCAGCCAGCCGCCGAGCACCGCGCCCACCAGCATCGGCACGGCGGCGGCCCAAGCAACCAGCCCGGCCCACACAAACACGATTGCGGCCGCGGCATTGGCGAGTGCCAGCATCAGCGTGCGCGGGGCGAACAAGGCGCGCGGGCTGACATTGGCCAGCAACCCGTACATCGCCGTCGTCATCATCCCCACGCCGCCGCCGAAATAGCCGCCATAAATGCCCAGCAACACCTGCCCGGCGACCAGGCTGCGCCGCCCGATCGAGACGCGCGCATGCAGCCAGCGCGCCGCGCTGGCGCCGAACGCGATAACCACGAAGGCGAGCAGCAGCAGCCAGGGTATGATCAGATCGAACGCATCGCTTGGCGTGACGACGAGCAGACCGCTTCCCGCCAGCCCGCCGATAAAGGTGATGCCGCCCAGCAGCCGCACATCGACCCCGCCCACCGGCCCCAATTCGTCGCGAAAGCCCCAGGCGCTTGTCGCGGCGCCGGGGAGCAACGCGACATTCGACGTCGAATTGGCGACATTGGCCGGCAGCCCCAGCGCGATCAGCGCAGGCAGCGTGGCAAACGTCCCGCCCCCGGCCAGCGCGTTCATCGCGCCGCCCAGCACGCCCGCACCGGCCATCAGCGCGATCGTCGCCAATCCGATATCAGCCAAGCGCGGTCAGCTTTTCCTCGGCCTGGCGATCGAGCTCGGCACGCGACATCTTTTCACTCGCGGTCTTCAGCTGCCCGCATGCCGCATCGATATCGCGCCCGCGCGGCGTGCGCACCGGCGCCGAAATGCCGGCGTCGAAGATGATGTTGGAGAAGGATTTGATCCGCTCCGGCGTCGAACATTCATATGGCGCGCCGGGCCAGGGATTGAACGGGATCAGATTGACCTTGGCCGGCAGATCATAATGTTTGAGCAGGCGCACCAGTTCGCGCGCGTCGGCATCGCTGTCATTCTTGTCCTTCAACATCACATATTCGAAGGTGATGCGCCGCGCATTATTGGTGCCGGGATAATCGGCGCAGGCCTGGAGCAGCTCCTCGATCCCGTATTTGCGGTTGATCGGCACCAGCTCGTCGCGCACCTCCTTGGTCACGCCGTGGAGCGAGATGGCGAGGTTGACCGAAATCTCTTCGCCCGCGCGCGCCATCATCGGCACCACGCCAGAGGTGCTCAGCGTAATGCGGCGGCGCGACAGGCCAAGCCCTTCGCCGTCCATCACGATCTTGAGGCCATCGCGGACATTGTCGAAATTATAAAGCGGCTCGCCCATGCCCATCATCACGATGTTGGTAAGCATCCGCCCCTCGGGCTGGCTGGGCCATTCGCCCAGCGCGTCGCGCGCGAGCATCACCTGCCCGACGATCTCGCCGGCGGTGAGGTTGCGTACCAGCCGCATCGTGCCGGTGTGGCAGAAACGACAATTGAGCGTGCAGCCGACCTGGCTCGAGACGCACAAGGTGCCGCGATCGGCATCCGGGATGAACACCATCTCGTAATCCTGGCCGTCATCCGAGCGCAGCAGCCATTTGCGCGTACCATCGGTCGACACCTGCGCCTCGACCACCTGCGGCCGCGAGATAACGAAGCGATCGGCCAGCCAGGGATGCATCGTCTTGCTGATATCGGTCATCAGCGCAAAATCGGTCACGCCGCGATTATAGATCCAGTGCCACAATTGCTTGGCACGCAACTTGGCCTGCTTGGGCTCGAGCTGCGACGTCTCCAGCGCCATGCGCAGATCGAGCTTGGACAGGCCGAGCAGATCGATCCGCCCGTCGGCGCGGGGCTTGAGCGCGCGGGGCACGGGTACAGGATCGATATGCCCCGGAATGGGCATGAGGGTCGTCGCATGATTGGGCATGGCGCGCATGTAGTCGAAAATGCCGGCAAATTCCAGTTCGGCGATTCTGCGCTGTCGCGCGCCCCACCCCCCAACGTCACCCCGGACTTGTTCCGGGGTCCGCCGGGCGGCAAGCGCAGCCCGCCCTGATTACGGGCAAGCCGCGCGGCGCAGCGGACCCCGGAACAAGTCCGGGGTGACGACACTGGCTACCGCGCGCAGCCGATCGATGCGGCGTCGATCGCCGTCGCCGCGCCGCGCAACGTATACACGTCGGCGAAGGGCCGCCCGTTCTTGCCCAGCGATTCGACGCTCATGCTGCGCCCCGAGCGGATCGCCGCGACCACCGCGGCGTCGGTGCGCCGATCCGGTGACCAGGCATCGGCACGCCCCGCGACCAGGGCAAAGCGGCGCTCGCCGACCGACAGGGTCACGCGTGCCCGCGCATCGCGCTCGCGGCTCAGGCGGATGTGCAGCTGGTTGCGCACGCCGCGGCCCGGCCACGTGGCGATGCTGGCAAACGGGCGCCAGCGTGCGGCGCCGCCCGCCTGGATCGGCTGCGCGATCGCATAACAGCGCCTTGGCACGGAATCGCTGAACGCGCCCCAGCGATCGAACACCCCGAGCGACTCCCTGGCCGCCGCGGGCGCCGACACCAGCACCGCCAGCAGCAGCAAGCGCCTCACGCCCCGCCGCCGCCCGTGCCGCGATGCACGAGCCGTTCGACGCCGCCAGCGATCATCACCACCGACCCCTGCGGCAATCCCGGCAAGGCCGGCGCGCCAAAACCCGCCACCTCTCCCGCGCCGGTCATCACGCCGCGCAGCACACGGCTGGAGATCCCGTGCATGATCACCAGCCGGTCGCCATCCTCTGCCGCCGTATCGGCCAGCCAGCCGCCGACGCGCAGCGCGATCTCGCTGTACGATTCGCCGTCGGGCGCCTGGCGCAGCAAGCTGCTGACCGGATCGAACACCGGGCCGACATCAGCGATCACCTCGGCATAATAACGCCCGCCCCAACTCCCCATGCCGATCTCGCCCAGCCGCGCATCGGTCTGCGCCGCATGCCAATCGAGCTCGAGATGTTCGGCGATCACCGCCAGCGTCTGCAGCGCGCGCCCGGTCGGCGACGCCCACAGGCTGAGCGCCGGTTTCGCCCCCAGTTCGGCGCGCAAGGCGTGGCCCATCTCCTCCGCCTGCGCAAAGCCGGCGCGCGTCAGCGGGGTATGCGCGGCATCGCCCTGCAGCCGCTGCGCCGCATTGAACACCGTTTCGCCGTGCCGGGCGATGAAATCGCGGCCACTTCTGGGCGGCAATGGGGCGTTGGCATCCATGCCCCGGCATTCAACCCCATGTGGCGCAAAAGCAACGTTTTTTCGTGTTTATCTGAGGTTCATGCAAAGCCCGATCGGCGCGCCTATTTACCCCTTCCCAGCCGCGCAGACGGCGGGATTGTCCAACTGGAGTTACACCAATGCGTAAATTTGCTCTGTCCGCCGCGACCGGCGTCCTCGCTCTTGGCCTTGCCGCACCGGCGTTCGCGCAAGACGTGCCGGTCGAAGCCGCACCGTTCACGGGCCCGCGCGTCGAAGCGATTGCCGGCTATGATCATCTCGGTGGCGAGAATGGGTCGGACGGCGTCGTCTATGGCGGTCAGATTGGTTATGACGCGCAGGTCGGCGGCGTGATCCTTGGCGTCGAAGGCGAACTGACCGGCGCGACGACCAAGTCGGATGACGCCAACGTGCTGGCGGCCGGCGATCGGTTCCGCGTCAAGGCGGGCCGCGATCTTTATGCCGGTGCGCGTCTCGGCTATGCCATCTCGCCGGTGGCGATGATCTACGCCAAGGCCGGTTACACCAACGCGCAGATCGAATCGCGCTACACCGCGGGCGTCGTCACGATCCGCGACAAGGAAGATGCCGAGGGTTATCGCCTGGGTGCCGGCCTCGAGTATAAGATGAGCGGCAATGCCTATGTGAAGGCCGAGTATCGCTATTCGAACTACAACAATCTGGACGGCGGCGATGTCGATATCGATCTCGATCGTCACCAGGTGCTCGCCGGCGTGGGCGTGCGCTTCTAAAATAGAATGCGAGCGGGCGGCCCTGGCCGCCCTATGTCGGACAGCAGGAAGGGCTGGAGCGCTTGCTCCGGCCCTTTTTTTCGTTAAGGTTGCAGTACGGACAATACCCCCGACTCTACACGTTTGGCGGGTTGCAAAATTGGCGGACGGCACGCATTTCCGGCGGCCGGCCCGGGGGAATTGAGAATGAAGGCGACGATCGAACGCGCAACCCTGTTGAAGGGGCTGAGCCATGTCCAGTCCGTGGTCGAGCGCCGCAATACGATACCGATCCTGTCCAATGTGCTGATCGAGGCGACCGCCGAGGGCGGTTTGAAGCTGATGGCCACCGATCTCGATCTTCAGATCAACGAAACGATCGCCGCCGCGGTTGATCAGCCCGGCGCGACCACCGTCTCGGCGCACACGCTGTTCGATATCGCGCGCAAATTGCCCGAAGGCAGCCAGGTCAGCCTGGCCGCCGCCGACGGCAAGATGACGATTATGGCCGGCCGCGCCAAATTCCAGCTCGGCACGCTGCCGCGCGACGATTTCCCGGTCATCGCCGAGGGCGAACTGCCCGTGTCGTTCGAATTGCCCGCGGAGACGCTCAAGCAACTGATCGACAAGACGCGCTTCGCCATCTCGACCGAAGAGACGCGTTATTATCTCAACGGCATTTTCCTGCACGTCTCGGACGATCCCCTGCCCGTGCTGAAGGCCGCAGCCACCGATGGCCACCGCCTCGCCCGCGTCACCATGCCGCGCCCCGATGGCGCGGAGACGATGCCCGACGTGATCATCCCGCGCAAATGCATCGCCGAACTGCGCAAATTGCTCGACGAGATCGATGGCTCGGTCGGCGTGTCGCTCAGCCCGACCAAGATCCGCTTCGATCTCGGCCAGGCCTTGCTTACGTCGAAACTGATCGACGGCACGTTCCCCGATTACAGCCGCGTCATCCCGACCGGCAATGACAAGATCCTCAAGATCGATCCGCGCAGCTTCGAGGAAGGCGTTGATCGCGTATCGACCATCGCCACCGAAAAGACCCGCGCCGTGAAGATGGCGCTTGATCGCGACAAGATCATCCTGTCCGTCACCAGCCCGGAAAACGGCACGGCGGCGGAAGAAGTGCCCGGCGAATATGTCGCCAGCGGGTTCGAGATCGGCTTCAACAGCCGCTATCTGCTCGATATCCTGGGGCAGCTCGATGGCGACACGATCGAAGTCCATCTCGCCGACGCCGCCGCGCCGACCTTGATCCGCGAGAATGACAAGAGCTCGGCACTGTACGTGTTGATGCCGATGCGCGTGTAGGTCGCAGGCGAAGCGCGGTATAAGGCAGGCGAAGCGGAGAGGGTCCGGCTCGATGCGCTAAAGCATTGAAACTAAGTAATTTCGCTGATGTTTTGGTAAACGTCGGCGTGGTAACGGTCGCCATGAGAGATCGGGAAGCGGCGCGGCTAGCCGGCGGTGAAAAGTGTAAAGGAAGACCGACCTCGTCGCGGAGTTCCGCCTCGCAAACGGCGAAGTGGTCCCATTGTGGTGCGACGATCGACGCGCCTGCCCGACACATTTGCCCTTCGGTGGGCGCTGGGGACCTATCGCTCGCCAGGCCTTAGCCCTTACTCGATGCGCAACGCACTTCAGGGTGTTGGGATTGGCCTATCCTTCTTTGAGGGGTGACAGATCGACCTTACGCAGAGGTTGGCGTCGGGCCTGATGTGACCCCCGTTTTTCCTAAAGTTGGAGCTAGAGTCCGACACCGGAAAAGGGACGGACAGATGAAGCGGAAGCAGTTTTTCCGAAGAGCAGACCATCGGCCTCCCGAAGGAAGCCGAAGCGGGCGCGGTGGTAACGGATCTATGCCGGCGGCAGCGGCGAAGCGGGGAGCGGTCACACATCTTCAGACGGCGCTGGAGATGAGCGAGCGGCAGGCGGAGCAGCCCAAGGTTCCGGCGATGCGAAGCATCGTTAGCATCACTGCGGAGGGGTGTGGTCGTCGGGGCGGATCGCACAAGCATGCGGTATCGCTCGTGGGCACCGAGCTGACCTCGAACGCGGCGCTGGCGTGGTCAGGCGATTCCGGGATGGCGTAGCACTATATTGCGCCGCGCAAGACGACGCAGAACGGTTCGTCGATAGCTGCAACGGTCGCAGGCGCGACGAGCTGCTCAATGAAACACTGTTCTTCACAGTTTGCCAGTCGCGCGATTCCCGCACACTGGGTCGACGACTACAACACCCGAGCGGCCATATTCGTCATTCTGCGGCCGCGCGTTCAGAATCCTCCCCGAACCACCTTTCCGGGCGCCAGATAGCATGCTTGGCCGACCAATCCGCTCGCTGTGCGCGATCGGCGTCATATAGCTGTCGCACATCGGCCCCAAGGGCATCGGCGGGCTGTTTTTGGAGGATGTGTGAACCGACGCGCAACGCTTGTTCTGTTGTCGATGCTGGGGCTTGCCGCGCCCGTTACGGCGCAGTCGGTTGAACCGCGGCGCTGGCTCGCGGGGGACCATCATGTGCACAGCGTGTACAGCGCACGCTATTCCCTTGATCCCGCCAGGCCCGATCAACCGCCCGCGCCGATCATAGGCGGCGATTCGGCGCACACGATTCAGCAGAACGCACAAATGGCACGATCCTTCGGGTTAGACTGGATCGTCGCTACCGATCATGGTGGGCCAGGGCATTCGGCACTGAACCATGCGCGCGCCTGGCCCGATGTCATCGCCGCGCGTCGTGCGGTGCCGGGCCTCACGCTATTCTATGGCGCGGAATTCGACGTGCCCGGGGGGGAGCATGCCACGCTGATCCTGCCGATCGATGCGGGAGAACGCGACGCCCTGCGCCGAATCGAAGGCAGTTTTGGCAAGCGCGAGGCGTTTCCTGCCGATCCTGCGCAAAACACCAAGCCACGCATGATCGAGGCGCTGCATGCGATGGCGGCCCTGCCGGGCGTGCCGGTACTGATCGGCAACCATCCCTCCCGTACCGCGACCGGGCTCGGCCGCTGGGGCATGCACACGCCGACCGAGTATCTGGCGTGGCACAAGGCTGCCCCACGCGTGGCGATCGGCATGGAGGGTGCGCCAGGCCATCAGGCAGCACGGCCGAAGCCAGGGCTGGACGCAGCCCATGGCTCGCGCGGCCTGTACGGCGGCTTTCCGACAATGGGCGGTTATGACCAGATGGTGGCGACGCTGGGCGGGGCATGGGACGCGATGCTGGCTCAGGGGGTGCATTGGACGATTACCGCAAGCTCGGACTCGCACGGCCATTGGCGCGAGGGCGGCGCTGATTTCTGGCCCGGAGAATATACCAAGACCTGGGTCTGGGCGGCCCCCAATTCCACCGACATCCTCGATGGCCTGCGCGCAGGCCGGGTGTTCGTGGCGACGGGTGGGCTGATCGACCGCCTCGATGTGACGGCAGCGGGCGCGAAGGCACCGTCGCGGCGGGCCGCCGCGGGCGATACGCTGATGGTCGCGCCCGGCGAGGCGATGAGTGTAACGATCCGCTTTCGTCCCGCGCGGGCGGCCAATGCCAGCGGCGCGGTGCCAAAGGTCGATCATATCGACCTGATCGCCGGCAGCGTGACGCACCAGCCCGGCGACCACAATCCGACGCATCTCGTGCATCGCTTCGGGGCCGGGGAATGGCGCCGCGAGGGGGACGACTATGTCGTTGATTATAGCATGTCCGCTCCGCAGGCCGCCGGCTATGTGCGGGTCCGCGGCACGAGCACCCGCGAGGGCGAACCGGCAGTCGATACGCCGGGAGAGGACCCGTGGCAGGACCTGTGGTTCTATTCCAATCCGATTTATATTCGCAATTGACGGGCAGCGTCACCTGGAATGCACCGGACTGTCACGAAACCGTACCAGAAAGCATTTAGCCGCCACGCCATGGGCGTGCGGGAACCTTCAGGTTGTGCGGGGATGCTAGGCGCGGGCTGGTCGCGGCTGCGCGAGCAGATTGCCCGCATGACCCGGCGCGACGATGCCGAGGATCTGCTGCATGATGCCTGGATCGGCCTGGCGGAGCGCAAGACGGTCGCGGAGAATGCCCCGGCAATGCTTGCCCGCGCTGCCGCCAATCGCGGGATCGATGCCTATCGTCGCGAACAGCGCAGGGGGGTGTCCGTCTCGCTGGAATTGGCCGAAGCCATGGTTGCCGATGCCAGGCCGCTGCAGGACGAAGCGCTGATCGCGCGGCATCGCCTGGAACGGCTGCGGGGCGGTGTGGCGCAGCTAAGCCCGCGCACCCGAGAGATTTTCTTGATGCACCGGCTGGGTGGTCGTAAGTATCGTGAAATCGCGTCAGAGCTCGACATCAGCCAGAGCGCCGTTGAGAAGCATATCGCGCGGGCAATGGCGCATCTGACCGACTGGATGGAGGATTGGTGACGTGAGCTTTCGCCGCGGGCCGGAAAATACGAACCGGCAGGCGGCAGAATGGCTGGCGCGATTGCATGCCGATGATCGCACGCCCGACGACGAAACGGCGTTTCGTGCCTGGCTGAACGCGGATCCGCATCATGCCGCGGCGTTCGAACGTGCGTCCACGATCTGGGAATCGGTGGGTGGGCTGGGTGTTTTGCCGGCGACCAGCACCCCGCACGTATCGCGCCGAACCGTGCTGGCCAGCGCCGCCACGATCGTCGTGGCGGGCGGCGCGGGGTTTGGCTGGCGGGAGGCCGTGGCTGGTGTGTATCAGACGGATGTGGGCGAGCAGCGTCGTCTGCTGCTGGAAGACGGCACCCGCGTCATGCTCGACACGGCCACCCGCTTCCGCTTCCGTCCCCATGCCAATACCCGCATCCTGTCGCTCAGCAACGGGCGCATCGACCTGAACGTGGCAAAGGATGCCCGTCCCTTTCTGATCGAAGCAGGGGCACAACGCGCGTCGTTGCCAGCGGGGCACGTGGACGTACGGCGCGATGGCGCACGAGTGGCGTTCACGGCGATCGAGGGCACCCCGCAGATCCTGGCCGGCGGGGCCACGCTTGCGTTGGAGTCCGGGCACCGAATGGTGATGACCGATGGGCGCACCGACCGGGTAGACCGGCCCGACCTGCAGGATCTGATCGCCTGGCAGGACGGTCGCCTGGCATTTCGCGACGAGATGCTGTCGCAGGCCGTCGCCGAGATGAACCGCTACACGAACCGTCCACTGGTAGTGGCCGACGCGCAGGTGGGCGGGTTGCGGTTGAGCGGAATGTACCGCGTCGGCGACCCCGAGGCTTTTGCCCGGTCTATCGCCATTTTGCTGCCCGTGCGCGTGCAGGCCGACGCCAAGTCCGTGCGGATTTTTCATATGGCCTGATCTTTTTTTCAGCAGGGGGTGAGGAATCCCGCCTGCTCGTCGTCGAGGAGGGGGCGCTCGCGGGGAGCGCGAAACGGGGACCTTCCATGACGAGTTTTAAACGACAGCTTCGCCGGTCGGCGGCGCTTGTGCTCGTGTTGACGGCTTGTTCGGTATCGGCTGCGGCCGAGGCGCAGAACAGCGCGCGACGCGCCCGCATCGATATTGCCGCACAGCCCATGGACCGGGCGCTGGAGCAGGTTGCCCGGCAGAGCGGCAACGACATCCTGTTCACGCCGACGGCCGTAGCGGGACTGAGCGCGCCTGCGCTGTCAGGCGAGTTCGATACCGAAACGGCAGTGCGCCGCCTGATTGTCGGGACGTCGCTGAACGTTACCCGCGATGCTGCGGGCGCGCTGATCGTTCGCCCTCGGTCGGCGGCGGCCGTCGGAACGCTGCCGGCCGCCCCCGAGGACGCCCCCGCCGGTGACGATATCGTCGTGACCGCGAAGTTTTCGAACGGCGTCGAACGCGCGCTGGACGTAAAGCGCAATGCCGATTCGATCTCCGACTCGATCGTCGCCGCCGACATCGGCAAGCTGCCCGCATTCAACGTGGCCGAAGCGTTGCAGCGCGTGCCCGGCGTCACGATCGTGCGCGAAGCCGGCGAAGGCCAGTTCATCAGCGTGCGGGGCCTGGGGCCCAATTTCCAGGCCGTGACCTTTGACGGGATGCCGCTGGCCTATAACGAGAACATCCGCAATTCGGGCCAGTCTGGCCGCCAGTTCCGCCTGCAGGTGCTGCCGGCGACGCTGATCGACAGCATCGTCGTCACCAAGTCGCCGACCGCCGATCTGGTCGAAAACGGCATCGGCTCCACGGTCGACATCCGGCTGATCAAGCCGCTGAATCGCGACTCGTTCGTCGCCGCGACGGCCTTTGCCGGGTATGAAGAACGCACCGACACGGTCAATCCGAACGGCAGCCTGTCGGCCAGCTGGCGCAATGCCGACAAGACGTTCGGCATCGTCGGAGGCGTTTCCTATTCCAAACGCGAGGTGCAGTTCGACCGCGTCCGCGGTTATTGGCAGGACCTGGCGATTCCGGGGCTTGGCACGGTCAAGGCGCCGGGTGACTTCCAGCCCTATCTCGAGCAGGAAAATCGCGAGCGGATCAGCGGCGTGATCGGCGTGCAGTGGCGTCCCGCGCCCAATCTCGAATTCGACATTGACGGGCTGTATTCGCGTTTCAACAACGAAACCTATGAGCGGCGCCTGACCTATTACATCGCGGGTCAGATCGCACGCCTCGACCGCGCAACGGCGGTGGTCGAGGACGGCCGGCTGGTGGCGGGCACGATCCGCGGCGCGCGTATCCGCAACTACAGCGAATATCTCGACCAGTCGCACGAGAATATGCAGTTGAACGGCACGGTGCGGCTCGACCTCGGCGGCTGGCGGATCGAGCCGCGGGTCAGCTACGCCCGCGCCCGCAGCGACCTCGATACACCGATCCAGCGCGTGCAGTATCGCACCGCCGATGGGGCCGGCGGTGACCTGACCTTCGATTTCCGTGGGATCCGCGACGATGCGCGTATCAAGGTACTGCAGACCAGCCTCGACCTGACCGATCCGTCGAAAATGCGCTATGAAAGCTTTGCGGTGCGGCCGATCAATTCGGAAGATCAGGACAAGACGGGGGTGCTCAACATCTCGCGCGACGTCGATCTCGGCGGGGACGGCTTCCGCTTCACCCGCGTTGCCTTCGGTGGCCAGTATTCGGATCGCTCGCGCGATTACCAGCGCCGCGACCGCAGCACGACCCAGCTTCGTCCCGGCACCACGCAGACGGGTGCGTTCCTCGGCTTTCCGGTGCCCGCCAACGCCTTCGACCAGTCGATCGCGCACTTTCAGCGGTGGACCAATGTCGACTGGGGTCTGTTCAATAGTGCCTATGTCCTGAACGGCGAGTTTGACGGCGTGAATCCGCGTGCCAGTGATCTCGCCCCGACGGCGGCCGATCTGCAGAACTCCTATCGCATCGGCGAGGAAATCGTCGCGGGCTATGGCCGGGTCGATTTTGCTTCCTCGGTCAGTACGATCCCGGTCACCGGCAATGTCGGCTTGCGCTATGTCCGGACGTCCACAGCCGTCGATGGCACCACGGTGTCGCCCGTGCTGGGGGCAAATGGCAGGGTGACCACCGAAGTCACGCCGCTGACCACCAGGGCCCACTATGCCGAATGGTTGCCGAGCGCGAACGCCAACTTCAAGATCACCGATGGCGTGCAGTTCCGCCTCGCCGCCGCGCGCACGATGACGCGCCCGTCGCTGTCTGAGCTGCGCAATTCGATCAACACCAACAGCGTGACGGTGACCAGCATCTTCAACGAAGGTGCAGCAGCGCTCAGGGATCCGTCGATTAACCTGACCGCGGCCGCGGGTAATCCCAATCTCCGGCCTTATACGTCTTGGAACCTGGACGCGTCGTTCGAATGGTATTTCCCCAGGTTCGGCGCATTCACAGCGGCGGCGTTTTACAAGAACATCAGCGATTACATCGCGTCGGATTTTGAAACCCGCTCGCTGGCGTTCGCGGTGCGCGACGGGACGACGCTGCCGGTCGATGTTCTGGTCGCCACCCCCACCAATGTCGGCGACGCGAAGATCTCGGGCCTCGAATTCGGCTATACCAACAAGCTGCCGTTCGGCCTGGGCGTGACGGCGACGGCAACCTTCGCCACGTCGAAGCTGGAACTCAACCTTGCCGGGCGCGGCGTCCAGAATGCCGGGATGCAGGGTGTATCGGACATCAGCTACTCCATCACCCCGTTCTTCGAAAGCGGGCCGTTTGAAATCAACGCCAGCTATACCTATCGTGGCAAGTACCTGACCGATGCGGGCGCGACGGTGACGTCCCTGCCGACGATCGAGGACGTGGTGGGCAACTACCAGGATGCGTTCGGCATCGTCGACATGGGAGCCAGCTATCAGATCCGCCAGAATGTCGAGGCCTTCGTGCAGGCTACCAATGTCCTGAACGCCCGGCAGATTTCCTACGCCGGAACCCGCGATGACGTGAGCGAGATCCACACCTTTGGTCGCAGCTTCAATTTCGGGCTGCGCGCCAAATTCTAAACGAAATACGCCCCGATGAATGCAAAGCCAGCCGCGGCGGACAATGCTGTCTACCGCGGCTGGCAACTGGGGGTACTACCCCAAAAGGGAGCTTTACGCGCGCTCGCCCCCAATGAATGGCGAACGACCATTACAGATGCACTGACCGTATCGATCCGATGGCTCCGGGGCGGCGGGTCGCGAGTAGTACTAGCGGGGCATGGGTATCGCGAGCCGCGGTCCGTTTGTGCGGCTTGGTAGCAGCGTCTCTTGCTCAGTTGATCGAGGTGACCCGCCTCGAAGGCGCAGCGGCGCGGCGCGCTTCGTTTGGCGCCGGATCATCCCCCCCGCGAGGCCAAAGCCGACCAGCAGCAGCGCCCAGGTCGAGGTTTCGGGCACGGCCGACGCCACTGCCTCACCCGTGAGCTGGAAGGCGAAGTCACCCCCGGCAGTCCCGAAGCTTTGATATTTTTCCGACCACACAAGGCTGCCGGGCGATCCCGCGATGTTGGACGGGAGCGACGTATCGGCAAACTGCCAGAGCATATAGGCGTCAGGGGCACCATAGACCCCGACCAGAATATTGCGGTCGCTTGGCAAAATCACGTCGATTGCCATGTCGAACCGACGAGGAATCCAGCCGCCGCCCGAAATTTCAACATCAGCCGTGCGCATGTACTCAAGATAAAACCAGTCATCCTCGCCCTGAATCCAGAACTCCACGGTGAACGGCGCCACTGCATCCCATCCCCACCAGGTAAACTGGGTGATGCGGCTGGTGGTCTCCAAGGTGAAATCATCATATAGAAAGACATCAGGGGGCAGCGCGTGGTCGACCGCCCACTGCTGTTTCGGAAGCTGGGCAACCAGCGTGGCGGCACGTGCCTCGATCGCGGCAACGGGCGACAGCGCAAGCAGCGCGGCGAGCGCAATGATCCATTTCATCGTAACGTCCTTCCCCCCGGCTGCCGTAGCGGCGCCCTTCCTGCGGGGATTGTAGCGGACGCGCCGGCCGGGCGTCGATCCGCTGCCTGTGTCTTTGGTATGGTATCGGTGTCTCTCGCTCAGTCGATCGACGTGACCCAGCTTCGGAAGCGGAGCGGCACCGCATGATCGGGCACGGGCGCATCGATCGCTTCGCGATGCTGCGCGCGATAGCCGGCCGGCGTGACCCCGAACGCGTCGCGGAACACGCGGCTGAAATGGGATGCGTCGAAGAAGCCTGCAGCGCGGGCAAGCACCGCGATCGAGCGCTGCTCGGCCGGATCCTCCAGCCAGCGCCGCATCCGCCGCAGCCTGCGCGCCTGCAGTTCGCGCTGCACGCCCGTTCCGCTGCCGAACGCACGGTACAGGCTGGAGCGCGAGACGCCCAGCAGGCGGGCGATCACCGACGCGGTCAGCACCTCGCCCAGATGATCGTCCATCAGTGCGCGGGCGTGGTTGACGAGCGCGTCGTTGCACGGGGCGATGCGTTGCCGCCGCCCCAGCGCGTCGAGCAGCGTATCGACCACCAGATCGGCAATCTGGCGCTCGATCACCGCCGCGTGCGTGACCGGCAATTGCGGCAGCGCGCGTTCGATCGCCGCGATCTGCGCCGCAAACAGCGGCACCAGCCCGCCATCATCGACCAGCCCGTGCGGATCGAGCGCCCCCAGCCGCGGGATCACCGCCGCGCGCGGGATCGCAACCGAAATCTGAGACGTCGCCGTGACCGACAGGCGGCAGGGCTGGCGCATATCGATCGCGAGCAGCGCGCCGCTTTGCGCCGTGCCGATCGGCCCGTTTTCGCCGTCGATCCGCACCGATCCGCGATGATGATAATTGACGTAGAGGTGATCGGTGCCGTCTCCGGCGATCTGCCGCGCGGTGCGTTCGTAGATGGCCGGATCAGCGGCCAGGCGGGAAAGCACCGTGCCGCCGATCTTCCATACGTGCGCCACCGCGCGAAACGGCGCCTGCTCCTCGCGGGTGACGTGGAAATTGGGCATTGCCGACGCAAAAGTCGCGAAGCGCGATGCCGGCGGAAGCATCGCGCTGTCGAATTCAAGCGGCGTGAACGAGCTGTCGGACATCGACTCCCCCCCCGGGTTACCCCTCGTGGCAGCAATGACGGTGCGCTGGCAAGCGGCGGGCGCGTTGCCCACTTTCGCCTTAATAGCCCACTTCCACCAGGCAGTTCGCATGCCCCGCTTAATTTGTGCCGCACGGGGCGCCGACACCGCAGACTGCCCGCAAGCTTGCAAGGAACAGGCGACTGTGCACGGGATCGCAAACGTGGTCGCATCGAATTGGGATGGACATCCAACGCGGTCGCGATACCGTTAGCGCTATCAAAATAAAACAGGAGAAGGTGCTTGGTAGATGTTACCCGACGCGATGGGATATCGATGCTCGCCGGACTTGGCCTGGTCGGCGCGACAGCAACCGGCAGGGCATTTGCGCAAACCCCACATCCCGCGCATCCCGGATCGACCGGTCTGAACGCACTCGCGGCTGCGAAGGGCATGCGACTCGGATCCTGCTTTGCATACGGCCAGCCCGGCGCCGATCGCGGATCGTTCGCGAACCCGGCCTATGCGGCGCTGCTGAAGCGCGACTGCGGGCTGCTGGTCGGCGAGAACGAGATGAAGTGGCAGGCGCTGCGTCCCAGCGCGACGCGCTTCGACTTCGCGCGGTTCGACGCGATGATGGCGTGGGCGACCGCCAACGCGATGCCGGTGCGCGGGCACAATCTGTTGTGGCACCAGCCGAAATGGATGCCGCGCTGGGAAGAGACACACAATTTTGGCGCAACCCCGGTGCGTGCCGCCGAGCGTCTGCTGGTCGATCACATCACCACCGTCTGCCGCCGCTACGGGACGCGGATCCCCAGCTACGACGTCGTCAACGAAGCGGTGAACCCGGCGGACGGAGCGCTGTACCAGACCGCGCTGTCGCGCGCGATGGGCGGGGCGGAGCCGACGCTCGACCTCGCCTTCCACACCGCACGCGCCGCCGCGCCGCATGCGCAGCTGGTCTATAACGACTATATGAGCTGGGAACCCGGCAACGCGACGCACCGCGCCGGCGTGCTGAAGCTGCTCGAGGGGTTCAAGGCGCGCGGCGTGCCCGTCGATGCACTGGGTGTGCAATCGCACCTCGTCACCCAAGGGACCGACACGCGCGCGACGATCGCCGCGCTCGACGGCGACTGGCGTCGCTTCCTCGATGCGGTGACGGGGATGGGCTATGGGCTGGTCATCACCGAGCTCGATGTCCGCGACAACGGCCTGCCCGCCGATATCGCGGTCCGCGACCGGGGGGTGGCGGATTTCACGCGCGGCTATCTCGACCTGATGTTCGCCTATCCCGCAGTGCGCGATGTGCTGCTGTGGGGCATGACCGATCGCTACAGCTGGATCGAGGGGTTCGAACCCCGCAAGGACAAGGTGCCGCGCCGGCCCTGCCCCTATGACTCCGCATTCAAGCCCAAGCCGATGCACGCCGCGATCGCCGCGGCGCTGACCGCCGCCCCCGCACGCGTCTGAATGCACCCTGCCCCGCCTGCCGTAAGAGCAAGGGGGGCCAACGAGGAGGGGAAGAATGAAGGGCCTGCTTCTGGCGAGCGCATTGCTCGCAACCCGGCGGTCACCGCGGCGCAGACCGCGCCGGCGCCCGCTAAACCCGCGCCGAACTACTCGATCGCGCAGTAAATACCCCCGCGACCAACTGGTCGATCTCTGGCGCGGGCCAGACGTCGAAACTCGGCACGACGCAGGGCGTGCCGGGCAACCAGGCGATGCGCGTCGCCGTCGCCGCCAAGCGCGCGAATGCTTGGGACGTCGGCGCGCAATCGCCGATCCAGAAGGCGATCGGCGCGGGTGATCGGCAACCCGGTGACGGTCACCAACGCGTGGAAGCTCTATTACGCGTCGGGCAAGACCGGGCGGGCGTTCGCGGCGGGATCCGCGAACGTCGCGGCACATCTGGCGGCGGCCAAGCATGTCATCGAGCTGGGACCGGTGTTCGTGCTCGATTTTGGGCCCGATTACGATCCCGCCAAGCTGCCGAAGAACTGACCGGCGCGCCGCCCTGCGCGCACGCTCGCCCAGCGCGCGACCTGGCCGCGCAGCACGATCGGCGTAGCGCACGGCGCGATCTCGGCAGCAAACGTCGCAGCATCGACGGCGTCGCGTTCTTCGACGCGCGCATCGGTGGCGGCAGGATGATCGATCTTCATGCCAGCGGAGATATCGCAGCCGCCGAGCAGCACAAGCGCCTTATTATCCGCGCCGACACATCGCCGCCAGCGGGCGGCAACGGGTCGCTTGTCAGGATCTTGTCAGGATGTCTCCGTATGCTTGGCATCGTAGTTCGAGTATCTGGAAGCCATGGCCCGCATTCTGATCGTCGAAGACAATGCGAGATTGGCCGAGCTCGTCTCGACGGGGCTGCGCGAACAGGGGCATGTCTGCGATCAGGTCCCGACGCTCGCCGCAGCGACCGACGCGCTTGCCTCGTTCGCCTTTGATGGCATCATCCTCGATCTCGGCCTGCCCGACGGCGACGGTATCGACTGGCTGCGGCGCCGGGCGGGTGGGGAGCCGCCGGCGCTGATCCTCACGGCACGCGACGCTTTGGAAGATCGGGTGAAGGGGCTCGATGCCGGGGCGGACGATTATCTCGCCAAGCCGTTTGCGATGGACGAGCTGGCGGCGCGGCTGCGCGCCATGTTGCGGCGGCCGGGGTCGCGTCGACAAACCCGGCTGCAGCTGGCGAACGTCGCATTCGATCCGGCAACGCACGCGGTGGTGATCGCGTCGAACCCGCAGGAACTGACCCGTCGGGAGGGCGCATTGCTGGAACTGCTCCTTCGCCACGCGGGCGAGGTGGTCCGCCGCGGCCTTATCGAGGACGGTCTCTACAAATTCGACGAGGCGGTCACGCCGAACGCCGTCGAGGCCATCGTATCGCGCCTTCGCCGGCGACTCGACGATGCCGGCGCCGAACTGGACCTCCATACGGTGCGCGGGGTCGGGTATATGCTGAGAGAACGCGCAACGTGACCCAGGAACCGTCGATAACGCGGCGCCTCACGCGCAGCCTGGCGATCGTCGGCGGGCTCGGCGCGCTGTTGCTCCTCCTCGTCATCGGCATCGAATATCGCCTGTCGTTCAACCATTTAGCGAATGGCGATGCCGTGCAACTTGCGCTGCACGAGCTCGCCGAACACGTTTTGCTGCCGATGATCGTGCTCATCGTGCCGATGGCGCTGGCCGGGCGGTGGGCGATCCGCCGCGCCATGCAGCCATTGCGGACAGCCGCCGACGAAATTGACGCGCGCGCCGACGATGTGCGCGGCGTTCGCGTCGCCGCCGCCTCGCTGCCCCAGGAGGCCCGTCCGTTCGCCGATGCCATCAACCGTACGCTCGAACGGGTCGACCGAGCAGCATCGATGCATGAAGCCTTTGCCGCCGACATTGCCCACGAATTGCGCACGCCGCTGACGCTGTTGTCGCTCGAGCTCGATCGTCTGCAGCTGCCCGAGGCCATCCCGCTGCGCGAGGACGTCGCGCAGATGCGCCGCCTGATCGACCAGTTGATGCTGTTGGCCCAGGTCGAGGCCGACGCGGCTGCGTCGATGCCGCCCAGCCGGATCGACCTCGTCGATCTGGCCGGCGACGTCATCGCGCGGATGGCGCCGCTCGCCTTGGATCGGGCGGCCAATCTCGAGCTTGCCGCGGATGCGCCCGTGTGGACCTGCGGGCGCCGCGAGGCGATCGGCGCGGCGCTTCGTAATCTGTTGGAGAACGCGCTGCGCGTCACGCCCCCCGGGGGCACGATCCTGGTGCGCGTGGCTGCCGATGGAACAATGGCGGTCCGCGACGAAGGACCTGGGCTGGATGCCGCGTCTCTGGCCGCTCTGGTCGGTCGTCATCGCCGCGCCGATCACGCAAGCGCCGATGGTGCCGGCCTGGGGCTGGCGATCGTCGATCGCATCATGAAAGCGCACGGTGGCACGCTGAGCGCGGCGCCCGAGGCCCGGGAAATTCGACTGGGGCTGCCGCTGTCAGGTTGACGTCAGGCTGGGGCGATAGCGATGCGGGTCATGAAGCATCAACGCCTGATCCTTGGCGGCGGCGGCGCCGCGGTGATCGCCGCCGCGATATGGCTGGTGATCCCGGCCAACCCTGCCAAGCCGCCGGTCGCGCCCGCGATCCAGCCCGCCAGACCTGCGGGAATGGTCCCGCTAACGGACGCGCAGGTCCGCAGCCTCGGCCTCCAGGTCGCCACGGTCGATAGCGCCGCAACGATCGCGTTGGCCACCTTGCCGGCACAGATCATGCCGCCACCCAATGCCAGGGTTGCCGTGGCCGCGCAGCTGCCGGGTGTCATCACGCGCATCTTCGTGGTCAACGGCCAGGCGGTGACGAAGGGGCAGAAGCTGGCGACCATCGCCAGCCGCGATGTCGTGAGCCTGCGCGCCGATCTGGCCCGCGCGCGCTCGCGCCAGGCGGTGGCGAGCGCCCAGGCCGGCCGGCTGCGGCAATTGTCACGCGAAGGCATCATCGCTCCCGCCCGATCGGATGAAGCCACCGCGCTGGCGGCACAAAGCGCCATCGACGTCAGTGAGCAGAACCGGCTGATCGCTCTGCTCGGCGGCGGGCGCAGCGCGGGCGCGGGCTACACGCTGACCGCGCCGATCGCCGGACGGATCAGCAGCATGTGGGCGGAAACCGGCAAGATGGTTGATCCCGCAACGGCGCCGTTCGTGATCGATGGCATGGGGGCGCTGCAGGTCATCGCGCAGGTTCCGGAGCGGCTGATCGGGTCGGTTCGTCCGGGCATGCGGGTCAGGGTCGGGGCCGATGCGCTCGGCACGGTACTCGCCGTCGGCACGACGCTCGATCCGCTGACGCGATCGGCCACGCTGACCGCCAATGTTGAGCCGGCACCGGGTATCTCGGCCGGATGCGCGACGAGCGTCGTCATCGAAGCACCGGCACCCGCGGGCGCGGTGCACATTCCGGCGGCCGCGGTCACCGAAATCGACGGCCGCAAGGTCGTCTTTCTGGTCGTGCGGGGCGGCGTTTCGGTCCGTCCCGTGGTGATCGCGGAGGGCACCGGCGATCGGGTGGTCGTCACGCGCGGTCTGGCCCGCGGGCAGCGCGTCGTCACGAGCGGCATCAGCGAGCTCAAGACGCTCGCCGGCGCCAACTGACGGGATCGCAAACGATGCTCCGCGATCTGCTTGCCCGAGCGCTGTCCTACCGCCTGTTGGTGATCGTCGCGGCGATCACACTGGCGGGTCTTGGTGCGTGGGCGTTCGTCTCGCTCCCGATCGATGCCTATCCCGACATCGCCCCGACCCAGGTCAAGATGATCCTGAAGGCTCCGGGCATGACGCCGAACGAGGTCGAGACGCGCATTCTCGCGCCGATCGAACAGGAAATGCTGGGCATTCCCAAACAGTCGATCCTGCGCGCAACCGCGAAATATGCCATTGCTGACGTCACGATCGATTTCGCCGACGGCACCGATATCTATTGGGCGCGGCAGCAGGTGAGCGAACGGCTTGCCGGGGTGATGGGCGATCTGCCGGCGGGCGTCACGGGCGGACTCGCGCCGATCTCGACCCCGCTGTCCGAGATGTTCATGTTCACCATCGACGGGCCGCAGTCGCTGCAGGAACGGCGCACGTTGCTCGATTGGACCATTCGCCCGGCACTGCGCACTGTGCCCGGTGTCGCCGACGTCAACGCGCTCGGTGGCTTTGCCCGGACATTCGAGGTGCGCCCGGATCCGATCGCCACCGCCGCTGCCGGGCTGACCACCGCGGATATCCGTTCCGCTATCAACCGCGGCAATCGCAACGATGGCGCGGGCCGGCTGGCCAATGGCGAGAATGCGCTGATCGTCCGCGCGGTCGGTGCCGTCGCCACGATCGAAGACCTGCGCGCGCTCGTGTTGCGCAGCGCCGATGGGCGGGTGCTGCGGCTGGGCGATGTGGCGACGGTGACCATCGGCAGCCTGACCCGCTACGGCGCGGTCAGCTCCGACGGGCGTGGCGAAACCGTCGAGGGACTGGTCATCGCGCTGCGCGGGTCCGATGCGCGGCAGGTCGTGGCCGGGGTCAAAGCCAAGATCGCCGAACTGTCCCGCACCCTCCCCGCCGGCACGTCGATCAACGTCTTTTACGACCGGTCCGATCTCATCAGCCGCGCGGTCGGCACAGTCGAAAAGGCCCTGGTCGAGGCGACGATCCTCGTCGTCATCCTGCTGATCCTGTTCCTGGGCGACTGGCGGGCGGCGGCGATCGTCGCGGTAACGCTGCCGATGGCGGCGCTGATGACGTTCATGCTGATGCGCGGCTGGGGGCTGACCGCCAATCTGATGAGCCTGGGCGGGCTCGCCATCGCCATCGGCATGCTGGTGGATGGCGCCGTCGTCGTCATCGAAAACGTCGTCGAGCGGCTGGCGCGGGCAGATCACGGCGATGCGACACCCCGGCTTAACCAGATTTTTCGCGCGACGAACGATGTCATCGTTCCCGTCTCCGCCGGGCTGCTGATCATCGCGCTCGTCTTCCTGCCGCTGGTGTCACTCGAAGGGCTTGAAGGCAAATTGTTCGCGCCGGTCGCGTTGACGATCATGTTCGCGCTCGCCGCCGCGCTGCTCCTGACGCTGACATTGGTCCCCGTGCTGGCCTCGCTGGGCCTGAAATCGCAGGCGCATGGCGAACCCTGGATCATGCGCCGGCTGTCGCCGCGGTATCACGCGCTGCTGGGCGGGGCGTTCGCGCGCAAGCCGCTGGTCTACGGCCTTTCAGTGGCCGGTCTGGTCGTCGCCGTGATCGCCTATGGCGCCGTCGGCAAGACCTTCATGCCCCAGATGGACGAGGGCTCGGTGGTGATGCAGCTGGTCAAGAACCCCAGCATCGGGCTCGATCATTCGGTGCGTGGGGACCTCGCCGCGCAGCGTGCCCTGCTGACCAGCGTGCCCGAGGTGCAGCGGGTCATCGCGCGGGTCGGATCGGATGAACTCGGGCTCGATCCGATGGGGTTGAACGAAACCGATACGTTCATCGCGCTCAAGCCTCGTACCGACTGGCGGGGCGACAAGCAGGCGGTGGTGGGGGCGCTGCGCGAAGCGATGAACCGGCTGCCGGGGATCGAGGCCAGCTTTACCCAGCCGATCGAAATGCGCGTGTCGGAAATGCTGACCGGCGCGCGCGGCGATCTGGCGATCAAGATCTTCGGGTCGGACAGCGCGACGCTGGCGACGCTCGCGGGCAAGATCCAGGTAGTGCTCGAAGCCACGCGCGGCGCGACCGAGGTAATGACGGTCGCCAATGATCGCGTCGATTACCTTCAGCTCGACATCGACCGGCTTGCCGCCGGCCGCGCCGGGCTGACGGTGGACGAGATCGAGGACGGTCTGCGCGGCCAGCTCGAAGGCATGCGCGCGGGCATTGTTGCCGAGAGCAATCGGCGCACGCCGATCGTCATCCGCGGTGCCGAGGGCGTGAGGAGCAGCCCGGCCCTGTTCGCCGACCTGTTGCTGCGCGCGCCGACGGGTCAGACGGTCAGGCTCAGCGATATCGCGGCGATCCGCCCCGTTGCCGGCCCCGTGAAGATCGATCACGAAAACGGTGCGCGCTACGCGCTCGTGCAGGCCTTCGTCTCGGGTCGCGATCTCGTTGGCTATGTCGAGGAGGCCAAGGCCGGGGTCGCTGCAAAGGTCGCGCTGCCGGCCGGCTACCGGCTGGTGTGGGGCGGGCAGTTCGAGAACCAGCAGCGCGCGGCGGCGCGGCTGTCGCTCGTGGTGCCCATCGCGGTGCTGCTGATCTTCCTGGTCCTGCTCGGCACCCTGCGATCGCTCAGGGCATCGTTGCTGATCCTCGTCAACATCCCGTTTGCCATGGTCGGCGGCATCGTCGCCCTGTGGATCACCGGACAATATCTGTCGGTGCCGGCGTCAGTCGGCTTCATCGCACTGTTGGGGATCGCGGTGCTCAACGGCCTCGTCCTCATCGCCTATTTCCGGCAATTGCGTGACGAGGGCGTGCCGATGGCCGAGGCGGTCCGCGCCGGTGCCGAACGACGGCTTCGCCCCGTCTTGATGACCGCGAGCATCACCGCCTTCGGGCTCGTGCCGCTGCTTTTTGCCAGCGGGCCGGGATCGGAAATCCAGCGTCCGTTGGCGATCGTGGTGATCGGTGGGCTCGTCACCTCCACGCTGCTGACGCTGATCCTGCTGCCCATCCTGTTCGAACGCTTCGGCGAAAGCCGCTTGGAGATGGCTGATGGCTGAGCTGCTGCTGACCTTTCACAGCGCCACGGTCGACGCGTCGGCGATCGGCGATGCGCTGCGTGTCGCGCTGCGGATCCCGGTGCATGTCCGCAGCGAGGCGGTGCTCGGGCTCGCCTTCTCGGATGCAACGACCGCCGAACGGGTGAGCGGATCGCTGAACCGCTCGGCGATCGAGCTGATCGTCGCTGCTGGGGCGCTGCAGGACGCGGTCGCCATCGTCGCGCGAACCAAGCGCAGTGGTCCTGTGCGGTGGCAGGCCATCCCCCTCCAGGCACGAGGCAGGTTGCCATGATCCGTCACACGATAGCCTTGAGCGCAATCCTGTCGGCACTGGCCAGCCCAGCGGCAGCCCAGCAACTGGACGTTCGCCCCGATCTGCCGCCGCCGGCGATGGTGACCGCCGCGCTGGACGAGCATCCCTCGGTGCTTGCCGCAGGCGCGCGCGTTACAGCGGCACAGGCGCAGGCCGGCGCGCTGGCGAAGGGCCCGCACGAGATCACCGTCACCGGATCGGCGATGCGGCGCAGCGTCGATCGCGAGGGAGGTTATCAGGAGTTCGATGCCACCGTCTCACGGCCGTTTCGATTGCCGGGCAAGGCGGCGCTCGACCGACGCACCGGTACCGCGGGGGTATCCGCGGCTCAAAACCGCATGGCCGATGCGCGGCACCAGGCGGCGTTGGAGCTGGCTCGCCTCTGGTTCGATTGGATCGGCGCCGGCGCCGTCGCGGCGACCGATGCGCGCAGCGTCACCAATCTCGAACAGGCGCTTGCGGCTGTCCGCCGCCGCGCGCAGTTGCGCGACGCAGCAGCCCTGGATGTCGAACAAGCGCAATCGGCCTTGTCCCGGGCACGCGGCCAATATGCCGATGCGCGCGCGCTGATGGCCGAGGCGCAGGCCCGGCTGCGCGCGACATTCCCCTCCATCCTGCTCCCCGTCGCGCCGCCGCCCCCCGGTTTGCCGGCCGAACCACCAATCAGCTTCACGGCGCTTGGCCGGTTGGTGATCGAGCGCAGCCACGAAATCGCCGCCGCCCAGGCCGATGCGGATCGGCTCGCATTTGCGGCGCAGCGCATCCGGGCGGATCGGATCGCCGATCCAAGCTTGGGCATCCGCGCGTTCAGCGAGCGCGGCGGCATGGAGCGTGGGCTCGGCATGGTCGCGACGATGCCGCTGGGTGGCGGATACCGCCGGTTCGTCGCTCAAGAGGCAGGCGCGCAATCCGGCGCGGCGTTGCACGACGTGGCAGTGGTCCGCCGCTCGGTCGAAGCGACCGCGGCGGCAGACGTTGCGCTTGCCAAGGCGCGGCTGGAAAGCTGGGTTGCGGTGCGCGAGGCAGCGAGCAGCGCGGAGTCGGTGGCCACGCGAACGCGCGCCGGCAACCAATTGGGCGCTATCGATCTCGCCGATCTGCTTTATGCGCAGCGGCAGGCGAACGAGGCTCGCCGCGAGGAGGTGCGGGCACGGATCGAGGCGCTCCGCGCGATCCTGAAGCTCGAGATCGATTCGCATGTCATATGGATCGACACGGACGACCATGGCGTCTGAACGGCCAATGCTCGTCCAGTTCCGAGCACGATCCTGCGGCAAACCCGCATAGCGCACCGGTGATCGAACGCCATACGGCTGTCAGGCCTAGGTCAGGAACTTCGGGCATTCCTGTCTCCTGAAGGAGATTGCGCATGAACCGAGCAGCGATCGCAACGACCCGGACGAAAAACACCATTCAGGTGTGGGATCTGCCCGTGCGGCTGTTCCACTGGCTGCTGGTCGCGACGATCCTCGTCGCGTTCCTGTCGGCCGAGGAGGAAAGCGCGCTGGCGCCATGGCACGTGCCCGCCGGGTGGCTCGCCACGCTGCTGATCGTGTTTCGCCTCATGTGGGGCTTTGTCGGCGGCGAGCATGCCAGGTTCGCACGCTTCGTGAAGCCGGGCCAGATCGGTCATCATCTCACGGCCATGCTGTCGCCGGATCGGCAACGCTCGGTCGGGCACAACGCGCTGGGCGGTGTCGCGATCCTCGCGCTGCTCGCGACGGTCGCGGCGGTGGTCTACACTGGGGTGACCATGAACGGGGACGCCGGCGAGGGCTTGCACGAAACGCTGGCCAACATCCTGCTCGGCCTGATCGCGGTGCACGTGCTGGCCGTGGTGATGATGTCGCTGCTCACGCGCGACAATCTGATCGGCGCGTTTGTCACCGGCCGGAAGCGTGCGGACCTCCATCCGGGAGTCACCGATGCCGCGCCCCCGATGACGATCGCCCTGCCCCTCGCGGGCGTCGCGCTCGGCCTGGCGGCCTATGGCGTCACGACGCTCGACCCGGTTGCATTCACCCCCGGCGCACATGTCGAAAGCGCTGAGGCCGGTGACGAGAGCGGTGACGATGATTGATCGAGCCCCCCCTCGCAACGATCCGCGTCCCATTGCCGGGCGCGCTGGCCGTGGCCCCAGCCCACCCAACGTCTCATGCACCAGGCCACGGTGACCGCGGGCGAACTTCTCGGATACATATCCGCAGCGCTGCTCACACAGCTTGTGGCGGCCTGTATCTTCATCGCCTTGAGACACAGATGGGTGGTCGCACCGAGCGATGGCATCGGGGCCGCGCCGTTATGCGTCCCCGAAGGCGCATGGCCCGGTTGGCGCGCCTTTCGGGTGCGCGTACGCGACGACGAAGACGATGCGCTGAGCCAGGCCTCGTTCTATCTGGAGCCCGTCGATGGGCAACCGCTCCCGCCTTACCGGGCCGGGCAATTCCTCACTCTGCAGGTAGATGTGACAGACGCACAGGGCGAGCGTCGTCCGGTTACGCGCTGCTATTCCCTGTCCGACCGCCACGATCCGCAGGCCTACCGCATCACCGTCAAGCGCCTTTCGGCACCGCGTGGTCGGCCCGATGTCCCGCCCGGCCTTGTGTCCAGCCATTTGCACGATCGCGTCGCGCCCGGCGCCATCCTGCAGGCGCGCGCGCCAGCGGGGGCGTTCGTGCTGGACGATGATGCGCGCGTTCCTGCCGTGCTGATCGCGGGCGGGATCGGTGTCACGCCGCTGTTCGCAATGGCCCGCGCGGCGCTCGCCACGCAGCCCGATCGCGCCATCCAGCTGATCTACGGCGTTCGCAACAGTCGAGAAATCGTGTTCGAAAACGCGCTTGGCGCGTTGCAGTACGGCCATCCCAACTTCCACGTCACGATCGTGCAAAGCGCGCCCCTGCCGGGCGAAACCACCGGCCACGGGTCGTCGGCAACGGGCATCATCGACGTCGCTTTGCTGCGTCATCTCGTGCCGCATGGCGAGCATCATTTCTACGTCTGTGGCCCACCGCCGATGATGGCCAGTTTGATCCCGGCGCTGCGCGATTGGGGCGTGACCGACGCGGCGATCCATTTCGAGGCGTTCGGGCCGGCCTCGGTCGACCCGCCCGCTTCCCCGGCCGCGGCACTGGCAACACCGATTGCGGTGCGCTTCGCGCGTGCCGGGCGCACGCTCAGCTGGACCGGAGAAGACGCCAGCCTGCTCGATTTTGCCGAGCGCCACGGCGTTGCGGTCGAGTCGGGGTGCCGATCGGGCAGTTGCGGCACCTGCGAAACCAGGATCGTCGCAGGCACGCTTCGTGTGGCGCGTGCACCGGCGTTCGCGGTGGCGGCAGGATGCTGCCTGCTGTGCATGTCCGCACCAACCAGCGATCTGGTGCTCGACGCATGACAGGCATCCGCACCAGCCTGATGCGCCGTGAGGTCATCCCCTTCTATCTGTCGCTGGCGGTTCTGGGCGGCGCGGCGCTGGCGCTCGATGCCGTGCTGCATCTGTCCGATCTGGTGTGGATCGGGCGGTATCTCGGCATCCCCGGTGTGCTGCTGATCCTGGCGTCGTCGGGCTATTCGATGCGCAAGCGCAAGCTGATCAAATCGGGCAATCCCGCGGTGCTGTTGCGCTGGCACGAGCGGCTCGCCTGGGCGGGGTCATTGCTCATCCTGGTTCATGCCGGCATCCATTTCAACGCGATCCTTGCCTGGCTGGCGGTGTGGGCGATGCTCATCAACATCGCCAGCGGGCTCACCGGGAAATACCTGCTCGGCCGCGCGCGCAAGCGGCTCGAGGCGACGCGGATGCGGCTGCGCGCGCAGGGCCTGACGGCCGCGGCGCTCGAGGAACAGACTTATTGGGACAGCCTGACATTCGATGTCGTCAAGGCATGGCGCGTCGTTCATCTGCCCATCACGCTCGCGTTTGGCGTGCTGGCGCTGGCGCATATCATCGCAGTTGCGCTGTTCTGGGGGTGGCGGTGATGCGCCGCTGGGGCGTGTGGCTGATCGTCGTCAATCTGTGCGCGCTGATCGCGCTCGGCGTCGCCTGGCCGCATTTGATGATCGCGCCAGGAGCGCTGATCCCGGCGCATGCCGGCATCACCCGCAACTGCTTCGCCTGTCATGCCCCGTTCCAGGGCGCATCGGCGAACCGCTGCACGACGTGTCACAAGATCGCCGATATCGGCATCAGGACAACCGATGGCGCACCGCTGCCGAGCGAACGCAAGCCAATCGCCTTCCACCAGTCGCTCGGCCAGGCGAACTGCATGGCGTGCCATACCGACCATAGCGGGCCACAGTTGGTGAAACGACCCCACCAAAGCTTCGCCCATGCGCTGCTCCGGCCCGCAGTTCGCGGCCAATGCGCCACGTGTCACGCCGCGCCACAGACTCCACTCCACGCGCAAGCTGGCGGCAATTGCGCCACATGCCACCAGACCACCGCCTGGCGACCGGCGACATTCGACCATAGCCGCTTCTTTGCGCTGACCGGGCCGCACAATACGTCCTGCACGACCTGCCACAGCGGCGGGGATTTCACGCGCCACACCTGTTTCAGTTGTCATGCGCATCAGCCTGCACAGATTCGCGCACTTCACGCCGAAGAAGGCATGCGCAACGTCGAAAACTGCGTACGCTGCCACCGCAACGGCGTCGGTGAAGGGGGCGAGCAAGAGGGCGATGACTGAGCACAGCGAGCCTAGTGGGCTATCCGCCGAAGAGGCGGCCGCGCGGCTGATTGCCGTCGGCCCGAACGAGATCCCACACACCAGCAAGCGTTCACTGCCCCGGATCGTGCTGAGCGTGCTGCGCGAGCCGATGCTGGCGCTGCTTCTCGTCGGTGGCATCGCCTATCTGGTGCTGGGCGACCTAACCGAAGCCCTGGTGCTGATGGGCTTCGCCACCTTCTCGGTCGGGGTCACGGTCATTCAGGAAGCGCGCACGGAACGGGTCCTCGATGCCTTGCGTGACCTGTCCACCCCGCGGGCAATGGTCATCCGCGACGGCCAGCGCCGCTCTATCGCCGGACGCGAGGTGGTGCCCGATGATCTGCTCGTGCTCGAACAGGGCGATCGCATCGCCGCCGATGCAATGCTGGTTGCGGCGAGCGACTTCCAGGCGGACGAGTCGCTGCTGACCGGCGAGTCGCTCCCAGTGGGCAAGCGCGTGCACGCCGTCGGTGATAGGCCAGGCGCTCCGCGTCCGGGGGGCGACGATCAGCCCTTCGTGTTTGCCGGCTCGCTTGTCACCCGCGGCAGCGGCATTGCGCGCGTGCTGGCGACCGGCGCGCGCAGCGAGATCGGCAGGATCGGTCAGTCGCTGGCGTCGCTCGACAGCGAAGCGCCGCGCCTGCGCCGCGAAACCACGCGCATCGTCACCTTGTGCGCGATTGGCGGCGGGCTGGTCGCGCTGCTCGTCGTGCTGCTGTACGGCGTGCTGCGCGGTGGCTGGATGGAAGCGATTCTGGCCGGCATCGCGATCGGCATGTCGATGATCCCGGAGGAGTTTCCGGTGGTCCTGACAATATTCCTGGCGATGGGCGCGTGGCGGATCGGCAAGGTGGGCGTGCTCACGCGCCGCGCTGCCGCGATCGAGACGCTCGGGTCGGCAACCATCTTGTGTACCGACAAGACGGGGACGCTGACCGAAAACCGCATGTCGGTGGCCGAACTCTGGGTGCCGTCGGGCAAGACGCTGACCGTCGAACTCGACGGCATCATCCCGGATGATTTCCACGGCGTGGTCAGAACCGCGGCGTTGGCCAGCGCCATCGTGCCAAGCGATCCGATGGAGATCGCGCTGCACGCGGCGCACGGCGCCATCGCAGCGAGCGATGCGCGGCAGGCCACGCTGGCGCACAGCTATGCGCTGCGCCCGGATTTGCTGGCGATGTCCAACATCTGGGACGATGGCGACGCGCTCGTGATCTCTGCCAAGGGCGCTCCGGAAGCGATCGCTGCGCTATGCCGCCTGTCCGCACCGGACCACGCCGCCATGACGACCGCGGTCGATGCGATGGCGAAGCGCGGCATCCGCGTGCTGGCTGTCGCGACAGCGACGTCGCCCGACCGAGTCTGGGCGCCCTCGCAGGTCGGCTATCAATACGCGCTGAGCGGTCTGGTCGGATTGGCCGATCCGTTGCGCGCCAGCGTGCCGCGCGCCGTCGCGCAATGCCGCCAAGCGGGCGTCCGGGTCGTCATGATCACCGGCGATCACGCCGCGACGGCGCGATCGATCGCTGCCCAAGCGGGGTTGGCGGAAGGCGACGTGCTGACCGGTGTTGATCTGGCCGGGCTCGATGACGCGCAGCTCGCCGAGCGGCTCAAGACCGTCACCGTCTTTGCCCGCATCATGCCTGAACAGAAACTCCGTATCGTTGAAGCGTTCAAGGCCGATGGCGAGATCGTCGCGATGACGGGCGACGGCGTCAACGACGCCCCATCGCTCAAATCCGCGCATATCGGCATCGCCATGGGCAAGCGCGGCACCGATGTCGCGCGCGAGGCAGCCGCCATCGTCCTGCTGGAAGACGATTTCAGCGCCATCGTCCAGTCGATCGTCCTCGGCCGGTGCATTTACGACAATATCCGCAAGGCAAGCGCGTTCATATTTGCCGTGCACGTGCCGATCGCGGGATTGGCGCTGCTGCCCCTTTTTCTGGGAGCACCGCTCTTGCTTGGCCCGATCCATATTGCGCTTCTGCAGATGGTGATCGACCCGGTCTGCGCGCTGGTTTTCGAGGCAGAGCCGGCCGAGGCCGATATCATGTCGCGCCCGCCGCGCCCGTCGACCGAACGCCTGTTTTCACCGCCGATGATCGTGTGGAGCGTTTTCCAGGGCGCGCTTGCCTTCGCCCTTCTTGCGGCGATCTTTCTGGTCGAAAACTGGGCGGGGATGCCGGCGCGCGAACTGCGCGCCCTCATCTTCTTCGCGTTGGTATCGGCGATCGTTGCGCTCATCCTGATCAATCGATCTTTTAGTGCCTCGCTCGGGGTGGCGCTGGTTCGCGGCAATACGACGCTGCGCTACGTGTTCGCTGCCGTCGTCGGCGGGACGGCCTTAATCCTGGCGCTTCCCGCCGCCCGGGATCTGCTCAAGTTCGGGCCGCTCGCCTGGAGCGATATGGCGCTGTCGATCGGCTTGGGCCTCGGACTGTTATTGTTACTGGAGAGTGGCAAGCCATGGGTCCGCCGCTTCCTCGCATCTGCCAGGCGCGGTCCTCGAACCGGTGTGAGCGCCTGAGCGCTGCACAAGGGAAACGCAGCAGCGGGCGGCGGCGACATAGCGGGCACCTGCGCAACCGAAGCCGCGCGCTCGCGGCGCCCAGCCCGCGCCACCATCGCTTATGCCACCAGTCTGGCGCTCGGCAACGTGATCCGACACACAATCCCCTCGGCCGGATATTCCATGATCACGTCGTGTCGAAAGGTCATCTGGCCCATCTGTTTGATGAACGTCGTGCCAAAGCCCTGCCGGGTCGGCGGAACTACCACTGGCCCGCCGGTTTCGCGCCATTCGATCGAATATTGATCGGCATCAGCAATCAGCGCTGACGTGATGGTGATACATCCGTCGTCCACGCCGAGCGCGCCGTACTTCGCGGAGTTCGTCGCCAGTTCGTGAAAGATCAGCGCCAAAGTCTGCGCCGCGCCAGCCGCCACCGAAACATCGGGACCCGCCACGACGATGTTGGCCCCATCGCTGCTCCGGTATTGATCGAGTTCCGCGCGCAACAGTGCCGACAAGGTCGTGCTCTGTTGCGCGCCAAATCCAAGCACGGCCTGCGTCGCGGCAAGAGCGCTCAGCCGCCCCAACAACGATTCCTTGAACGTTGCGACATTGTCCGCGTTCCTGGCGCTAAGCGACACCAACGCCCTTACCACGGAAAGCACATTGCGGGTGCGGTGATCCAACTCGCGCGAAATCGCCTCGCGTTGGTCCTCGATTGCTTTGCGTTCGGTGATATCGCGGTGAACGACCGTAAGGACCGTCCGGCCGCCGATCACGTGGCGTGACACCATTGCCTCGGCAGGAAACTCCTCTCCCGTTTTGCGACGCCCCACCACCTCTCTACGCCGTCCCATGAACCGCGCCCTTTCACGGTCGTCCAACGCGAAGCCCTGGACCTGGCGGGCATGTTCAGCACGGTGACGCTCAGGAAGCAGTATTTCCAAGTATTTCCCAATTACGTCGTCAGCGCTATACCCAAAAGACTGTTCGGCAGCACGGTTGAACAGCACGATGCGTCCGCTGGCATCGGCACAAATCACCGCATCAGCGACCAATTCGAGAATATCGACGCTCATCAAATTCGGCATTGGCTCGAAAATGGTCGAGGTCGGCATGCTCTTTCCCGACGATATTTTAGATATATGCTGCAATACTATGCCCCTCCCCACTATACCCCTCCACGATCAGAGTCGAATTCGGTGTGTCATCATTTTTTTCAAAGACTTCGCCGCCCGTCACCTGGACGGGCGCAAGGCGTTGCGTGGAGCGACCTCGCTGCTGCTTGGCAAACGCTTGTCAAAGATCGCGCGGTGGCGGCACCGCGCCGCACTCAGAAGCGATCGAGGTTCATCACCTTGGTCCAGGCGGCGACGAAATCGTTGACGAACAACCCCTTCGCATCGTCAGATGCATAAGCCTCCGACACCGCCCGCAATTCGGCATTCGACCCGAAGATCAGGTCAACCGGCGTGGCGGTCCATTTCACCTTGCCCGTCGCCCGGTCGAGCCCTTCATATAGCCCATCGGTCTTCACCGATTTCTGCCACTTGGTCGACATGTCGAGCAGATTGACGAAAAAGTCGTTGGTCAGCGTACCCGGGCGGCTGGTGAACACGCCGTTTGCCGAGTGCCCGCTATTGGCATCGAGCGCGCGCATACCGCCGAGCAGCACCGTCATCTCGGGAACGGTGAGGTTCAGCATTCTGGCCTTGTCGACCAGCATCTTCGCCGGCGCGAGATCGCTGTCGGTACCGTAAAAATTGCGGAAGCCGTCGGCGCGCGGCCGCAGATAGGCGTAGGAGGCGACATCCGTTTGCGCCTGCACGGCATCGACCCGGCCCGGTCTAAACGAGACGGTCACGCTATGACCGGCCTTGGCGGCGGCCTGCTCGATCGCCGCGGTGCCGCCCAGCACGATCAGATCCGCCAGTGAGACCTGCTTGTTGCCGGTCGCCGCGCGATTGAAGTCGCGCTGCACGCCCCCAAGTGTGGTGACGACCTTGGCCAGTTCAGCGGGATCGTTGACGGCCCAGCTCCTGGCCGGATCAAGCCGGACGCGCGCGCCGTTGGCCCCGCCCCGCATATCGGTGCCGCGGAAGGTCGATGCGGAGGCCCAGGCCGCCTTGATCAACGCGGGCCCGGTGAGTCCCGTCGCAAGGATCTGCCCCTTGAGCTGCATCACATCCGCCGCATCGACGGGCGCATACGCCGCCTTGGGCAAGGGGTCCTGCCACGAAAAGGCTTCCTGCGGGGCGTCCTTGCCAAGATATCGCGCGCTCGGCCCCATGTCGCGATGGATCAGTTTGAACCACGCCCGCGCAAAGGCATTGGCGAATGCCTCGGGATTTTCGTGGAAGCGTTTGGAAATCGCCCGGAAGCCCGGGTCATCCTTGAGTGCGATGTCGGTGGTGAACATGATCGGCGCGTGCCGCCGGCCCGCGACATGCGCGTCGGGCACCAGCCGGGCGGCATATTCGGTGGTGGGAATCCACTGCACCGCGCCTGCCGGGCTTTTCGTCTTGGCCCAGGTGAACCCAAACAGATTGTCGAAATACTGCGTCGTGAAGGCGATCGGATTGGTCGACCAGGCGCCCTCCAGCCCGCTGGAAACGGTGTCTTCGGCATTGCCCTTGCCGCACGTGTTGCTCCAGCCCAATCCCTGCTGCTCGACGCCGCTGCCGGTCGGGTCGGCACCGACGCAGCCGGTCGGCTTGTGCGCGCCATGCGCCTTGCCAAACGTGTGTCCCCCGGCGATCAGCGCGACGGTGTCCTCATCGTTCATCGCCATGTTGCCGAAGGCGATACGAATGGCTTTCGCCGCCGCAATCGGATCGGGATTGCCGCCCGGCCCCTCCGGATTGACATAGATCAGCCCCATCTGCGTCGCGGCCAGCGGGCCTTTGAGGTTGCCCTGCGTGTCGAAGCGACCGGCCGCCAGGAATTTCGATTCCGGCCCCCAGAACACCAGATCGGGCTGCCACGAATCGATGCGACCGCCGGCAAAGCCGATGGTCTTGAAGCCCATATTTTCCAGCGCGACATTGCCGGTGAGCACCATCAGATCGCCCCACGATAGCTTGCGCCCGTATTTCTGCTTGATCGGCCAAACCAGGCGGCGCGCCTTGTCGAGGCTGATATTGTCAGGCCAGGAGTTGAGCGGCTCGAACCGTTGTTCGCCGCCGCCCGCACCACCGCGTCCGTCCCCCACCCGGTAAGTGCCCGCGCTGTGCCAGGCCATGCGGATGAAGAATGGTCCATAATTGCCATAGTCGGCCGGCCACCATGGCTGGGACGTGGTGAGAACCTTCGCGATGTCCTTTTGGACCGCCTCAAGGTCGAGTGTGGCGAATTCCGCGGCGTAGTTGAAATCGCGGCCATAGGGGTTCGCGTCCGGATCGTTCTGGCGCAGCGGGCTCAGGTCGAGCCGGCTGGGCCACCAATCCTGATTGGACATGGTCTTTTCTTGCGCCTGCGCCGGAAGCGCCACGAGTGCCGGTGCCATCGCGGCGGCGAGAACGACTAGGATCGAGACCGACTTGCGGACCATGACATCTTCCTAACAGTGACAAAGCGAAGAGTAAGGAGCAAATGGAGTGCTCTTTCGGCCAAGTAGGAACAATAGGTAGATTTCCGGAAGATTTTACCATTCTTGGCCCGCTTACCGCTGCTTATCATAATGGTCCGGACGCACTGTACTTGGCATGGTCATTCTGATCGACCGCGCAACATGCCGCTGGATCACCGCGGCAAGCTGCATTATTATCGCGCAACCCTTTCATCTGCATGGGGTTTGCGCCGATAGTGCGGCACTGCGACTCTTACGTATGGCTGGGGGCGACCGACTGCGCCAAGGTAATCACGTGCGCAGCTTCGATCTCCGCTGTCGCACAATCGCGTCGCGCTCGTGAACGGGGAGTGGGGCGTGAACGGCCAGGAGATGCGGTACATATTTTCGGTCAGGATAGTTGCGCAATGAACGATACGTCAGCTGAAGCTCGGCTGGTTGCGGCGGTGCCGTCGTCGCTCAAGCCGGATGCGCACGGCCAGCCGGGTGAGCCGGACGCGCACGGGCAGGCAGCGCTGCTTCTTGCTGAGAGCATCCTCCACGCCCTTGTCGAATCCAAGACACTGTCGGTGGATACTGCGCTTTCCGTCATTGAGACGGCGTGCGAGGTGAAAACCGAAATGGCTGCGCTATCCGACGAGTCGCGCGGTCGGATGCGGGAGTCACTCGAGCTACTTCGGGCAATTTCCGGCAGCTTTAGCATCGATGCTCGCTGAACCTGACCCCACGATGAAACCGGCAACAATCATGGTCGTGTCGCCCGGCGACCGAGCGCGAACGCCCGCGTAAAGCCCGCTTCATCCAGCGCGCCCGAACTGAGCAGGGGGCCAGCCAGATAGGCAGGCGTCCCGGCGATTCCGAGGGTGAAGGCGTCGCGGCGATTGCGGCTGAGCTGGCTGTCAATCTCCAGCGCAAAGGCGCGCAGATCGCGTTCCAGGCGAGACCAGCTGCCCCCTGATCGTTCGACGGCGTCACGCAGCACCTGTGCGTTCAGCGGGCGCCGCTCCGCCATCAGGCGACGATGGACCGCTGGATACAGACCTTGACGGTCGGCCGCGAGAGCGACGCGCGCTGCCTGTTCGGATGCGGCGCCGAAGATCGGCCAGTCCCTGTAAACAACCCGCACATGGCCGTCGCGCGCCACCGCAGCGTCCATTGCCGGGCTGGCCAGCTTGCAGGCCGGGCACTGATAGTCGGTAAATACCACCAGCGTCAGCGTTGGATCCTTCGCCTCGCGAGACGGGGAAGTGCCATCGCGCAGCAGGGCCTGTACGGTCATGTTGCTGCCAAGGTCGCGGCCGATCGGCGCGGTGCGTTGCAGCACCTGCCCGATCCCCACGCCGATCAGCACGACGATGAAAAGCTGGATCAGCTGCTGCCGAGAAATGCCGCTCGCCACCGTCACCGCGCCTGGGGCGGACCAGCGGGATTCTTGCGCGCCGCCACCACCGCCTTGCGCAAGGTCGCCAGATCGCGTGCGCCGGGCAGGAGATAGGGGCCGACAATGAACGCGGGCGTGCCTTGCAGGCCAAGCGCCGGTGCCTGTTCATTGGTCCGCGCGAGCAGCCCATCGATGGCGGTCTTGTGCCGGACGAGATCGGCCTGCAATCGCGGCCAGTTTACGCCAGCCCGGCCTGCCGCCGTGCGGATCGCTGCGGAATCGAGCTTGCCGATGCCCGCGTTAAGTTCCGCATTGAAGGCCGCATGTTTGCCCTGCCATTGGCTTGCGATGGCTGCCCGCGCCGCCTCGACCGATGCAGGTCCAAAAATCGGCCAGTCTCGATATACCAGCCGAATCTTCTTGTCTGACGCGATCAGCGCCGCGACGACGGGATGCATCTGCCGGCAATAGGGGCAATTGTAGTCGGCAAACGCAACGATCGTGATGTCGTAGCCCTTGGGCGCCACCTTGGGCGCGACTGGATCTTCGAGGATCGCAGTCTTGGTGATCGCCGCCGCAGCCGCCGCCCTTGGCCCGATGCCCGCGCCGGCGAGCATGGCAAGCAGCGCAGCCGCGGATAAAAGGTGTCTTTTCATGGGCGTTTCTCCAGGTCGTCGATGCCGTCGTCAAGCGCGGCGCGTGAAATTTCGCCGGCATGATGTGCGCGGATCATCCCGTCCCGTGCGACAAACAAGGTGGTTGGCAGCGCCCGCGAGCCGGCGACGCGGCCAAAGTCCTGGCTGCGGTCAATCAGCACAGAGGGGGATGCCAGCCCTTTTGCGGTGAGAAACGCGGTGACGGTATCCGGCGTCTCGCCCTGATCGATAAACAGGATCGGCACCGCGGGGCGGGCCGCTGCGGCACGAACAAGCATCGGCATTTCGCGCTGACACGGGCCGCACCACGTCGCCCACAGGTTGATGACGAATGGCTTGCCCCGCAGCGTGTCGATGGCGATGGGCGCGCCATCGATCGTATACGCGACCAATCCCCGGGGCAGAGGCGTCGCCTTGTCATCGACCATCAATTGCGTGGCAGCGACCCAGAGCAAGACTGCCACGCCAAGGCTGGCCAGCGACCGGTAGAGCGCAGTCGATCGGCCGAGCATTACGATGAGTGCTGCTGCCGCCCCCGCGATGCCGGCAATCGGCGAGAAGCCGCCCTGCCAGATCGCGAAAACCGCGGCCGGATCTTCCCTGAAGCTGGGCAAGTGTGCCGCGACATAGCCGATACGCCCTGTGCCCAGCCCTGCCAGAACGGCGATCGTCACGGCGTTCGATGTCGGCCGGGACGCGGCGCGCGTCAGCAGCGCGGCTAGGCCGATGAACGCCATGACGGCGACCAGTCCCAGCAGCCGATCGGTTGCCATCGCCAATGGGCCCAGCGTGACAATGCTCCCCATCGTTACAGCGCCGCTGCGCTCTTCCACAGCATATAGGCTGCGACGGCGAAGATCAGGATGGCGAAGACGGTCGTCAGCGTGCCGCGCCCCGAAAGGCGCTTTGCCACGACCGTCCCGATCATGCCGCCGGCGACCCCGCCGGCAATGAAGACGCCCGCCAGTGGCCAGTCGACCAGCCCGGACAGTGCGTAATTGGCTGCGGTCGCCAGCCCGAATGCCGCGACCGCCACGAGCGACGTGCCGACCGCATTGATCATCGGCATCTTGGTCGAAGCAATCAGGCCGGGGACGATCAAAAATCCCCCACCAATGCCGAAGAAGCCCGAGAACACACCGGTGCCCAGCCCGAAGCTCAGGACCTTCCTGGCGTTGCCGCGGTTGCACGCAGCACCCTCGATGCCGAGGTTGCGGCGGCCACGCAGCATCACGATGCCAACCACCACCATCACGATGGCGAACAGGAAAAGCAGATGCTGGCCATTGACCGCCTTGCCCGCCGTCGAGCCGGCAAAGGCGCCGAGTACGCCTGCTCCGGCATACATCAGCCCGCAGCGCCATTTCACCGTGCCGGCGCGCGCATGGCTGAGCAGCCCGGTCGCGGCATTCGCGGCCACGGCGAGCGCACTGGTCCCGATCGCGACATGCGGATTGGGCACGCCGACCAGATAGACCATCAATGGCACGGCAAGGATCGAGCCGCCGCCACCGACCAGGCCGAGGGTGAAACCGACAAGCCCTCCGGAAAGCGCGCCCAGCACATATTGAACGGTATCGAGCATAGCATTGGCCCTTGGGTGGCGCGGATGGCTTAGGCGGGTTCGCGATGCGCGGGCCGCGCCATCCACTCGCGACCCTTGAGCATGCCATTCCAGTAGAGCCACGGCAGCGCCTCGGCCTTTAACAGCCATGACAGACGCTGCGGTTTGGTGCCTTCGATGATCCAGCTCGGGAAACTCGGCAGCAGCTTCCCGCCATAGCCAAATTCGGCGAGCAGGATCTTGCCCCGTTCGACGGTCAGCGGGCACGAGCCATAGCCATCATACAAAGCGGTGGGCGTTTTGCCCGCCAGCACGGCCAGCAGGTTTTCGGCCACGATCGGGGCCTGTTTGCGCGCAGCCGCCATCGTCTTCGCGTTGGGAGTCGAGCCGCCATCCCCCAGACCGAAGACGTTGGCGTAGCGCACGTGCTGCAAGGTGGCTTGATCGACGTCCACATAGCCCGCCTCATTGGCCAGGGGGCTCTGCGCGACGAACGTCGGCGCTTTCTGCGGCGGGGTGACATGAAACATGTCGAAGGACGTCGTCACTTCGCCGTTCTTTTCCCTGAACGTAGCGGTACGATTGGGTCCGTCGACCGCGACCAAGGTCGAGTCGAACCGCAGATCGATCCCGTATCGATCGACATATTTCATCAGCGGCGGGACGAACTCCTTGACCCCGAACAATACGGCGCCGGCGTTGTGAAACTGAACGGCGATGTCGTTCAGCACATCATGGCGCCGCCAATGGTCGCACGACAGATACATCGCCTTCTGGGGCGCTCCGGCGCATTTGATCGGCATCGGCGGCTGCGTGAACAGCGCGGTGCCGCCCTTCAGAGCCTGGACCAGTTCCCACGTATACGGTGCGGTGGCGTAGCTGTAGTTCGAGGTGACGCCGTTGCGTCCCAGCGTATCCGTCAGGCCGTCGATCGCGGCCCAGTCCAGCGCGATCCCCGGCGCGACGACGAGCGCGCGGTATCCGACGGTTGACCCATCCTCCAGCGTCACCGCATTGTCGTGCGGCGCGAAGCTGGCGACGGTGCTTTTGATCCAGCGCACGCCGGCGGGCATCGCGCTTGCTTCGGGCCGCCGCGTCTCCTTGGCATCGAACACGCCCGCGCCGACCATCGTCCAACCGGGCTGATAGTCATGCTCGGTGCGGGGTTCGATGACGATGACATCGAGCGTGCGATCGCGCTTGAGGAGCGATGCGGCCGTCGCCAGCCCCGCCGACCCGCCGCCGACGATGACGATCGCTGCGCGCGCCGGCGGGACGTGTTCTGGTATGGCCGCAGCCAATTCCAGCCGGGGGCGAAGCGCCGCCAGATCGTAGCCGGCATTGGCCGCGGTCTTGAGGATCGTCTCGACCGGCATGGACCCGGCCTGGGCTAACGCCCAGAGCGATGTCGAGCGCGCGCCGGTGCGACAATAAGCCAGGATCGGCGCGTTCAGGCGCGACAGCAGATCGGCCATGCGTGCGACATCCGCATCGCCGATCTTGCCCGGGACGACCGGCACATGGGCGAACGCCATGCCGTGGCGCGCCGCCAGCCGCTCCATCTCGGCCGCCGAAAGCTGTCCCGGCTCCTCCCCATCCGGCCTGTTGTCGATGATCGTGCGAAACCCGGCGCGCGCAGCGTCGGCCATATCCGCTTCGGTCAATTGGGGGGAGACCCACAGCGATGCCGTCAGCGCCCTGACGGCCAGGAGATCGCTCGGGCCGATCGCCACTGTGTCAGACATTGGACGTCCTCCGATGAGGCCGCGTCGCCGGGGCGGCGGGCAGCAGGCGATGCAGGACCATGCCGCCGAGCATCGCGACGACGAAGATGGCGGCGGGAAGCGGCGCGATGGCGAGATCGGCGATCGCGGGACCGGGGCAAAGCCCGGCAATGCCCCACCCAATACCGAACAGCACCGCGCCGCCGATCAGCGATGGGGTGATCCCGGTCGTGGCGGGCAAGGCGAAGGCCGTGTCGGCGATGGGGGCATCGAGCCGCTGGCGGATCCGCCAGGCGACCGCCATCGGTAGGATGGCCCCGGCCATGACGAAGGCGAGGGTCGGATCCCATGCCCCGCCGAACAGATCGAGAAACGCGCGGACGCGGGCGGGATCCGACATGCCCGAATGGGCGAGGCCGGCGCCGAACAATGTTCCGGCCAGCAAGGCGATCACCACGCGGCGCATCACCATGTCACGCCCAGCACGCGCATCGCCGCCACCGTGGCGAAACCCGCGGCCATGAAGCTGGCCGTCGCCGCGATCGAGCGCGGTGACAGGCGCGACAGTCCGCACACACCGTGCCCGCTGGTGCAGCCACTGCCCATGCGGGTGCCGAACCCCACGACCAGCCCGCCGAGCACGATCGCCGTGATCGATGGCGGGAACCGGGTCGCCGGCGTTCCGGCAACAAGCGCGATCAGCAAGGCGCCGAGCGGCAAGCCGATGATGAACGCACTGGCGACGGACCATGGCGGCCCGCTGGGCGCGATGCCCATCGCGCGCGCGGCCAGGCCGCTGACCCCGGCGATCCGCCCCAGCCCCAGCAGCATGATCGCGCCCGCAAGCCCGATCAGAACGCCGCCGGTCAGCCCGGCGAGCGGCATGGCACCGGCCCAGTTCATCAGAGCACGTTTAGCGGGATTTGGAGATAGCGCGTGCCGTTGGCGGCCGGCTCGGGAAGGTGGCCGCCGCGCATGTTGACCTGGATCGATGGCAGGATCAGCTTGGGCATCGACAAGGTGGCGTCGCGCGCCGTTCGCATCGCGACGAACGCATCCTCCTCGACCCCGTCATGAACATGCACGTTGCCGGTCCGCTGCGCCCCGACGGTGGTTTCCCAGACATAACGGTCGCGACCGGCCGCCTTATAGTCGTGGCAAAGGAACAGCCGCGTTTCGACCGGCAGGGTCAGCAAGCGCCGGATCGACCGATAGAGCTGCCGTGCGTCACCGCCGGGGAAGTCGGCGCGCGCCGAGCCATAATCCGGCATGAACAGCGTATCACCGGTGAACACCGCGTCCCCGATGACATAGGCCATGTCGGCCGGCGTGTGTCCGGGCACATGGAGCGCGATCGCCGGGATCGAGCCGATCGCAAACTGGTCTCCGTCATCGAACAACCGGTCGAAATCGGCGCCATCGCGGGCGAAATCGGTGCCTTCGTTGAAGATTTTGCCGAACACTTCCTGAACACGCAAGATTTCCCGACCGATGGCCAGCGTGCCGCCGAGTGCCGCCTGGAGATAGGGCGCCGCCGAGAGATGGTCGGCATGGGCATGCGTTTCGAGCAGCCAGTCGACCGTCAGCCCCGCCGCTCGGACATGGGCGATGATGGCGTCGGCCGAGGTCGTGTCGGTGCGCCCGGCCGCGGCATCGAAGTCGAGCACGCTGTCGATGATCGCTGCCCGGAGCGTCGCGGGATCGTGCACGACGTAGCTCGCCGTGTTCGTCGGCTCATCGAAAAAGCTCTGCACGACAAGCTGCGGACGACCCTGCGCCTGGGTCACTTGGGATGCGGCGGCGGTGAGAATCATGTCGGTCATGGCGATCATATATGTCATGACTTTCACACTTACAATATACGGGTAATTCCGTATGCCGGTTGCGCGCGCAGAAGTGGCAAGGCAAGCAAATGTCGATGATGGACCATGAAGAAGGCGTGCGCTCGGGCGCCGCGGGATCGCGCCCCTTGCGCATCGGGGATGTCGCCCCAAATTTTCGCGCGCGCACCACGCAGGGCGAGATCAGCCTCGATCAGTATCGCGGTCGTTGGGTGGTGTTCTTTTCCCACCCCGCCGATTTCACGCCGGTCTGTACGAGCGAATTTGTCGGGCTGGCCAAGGCCCTGCCGCGTTTCGAGGCGATGGATTGCGCGCTGCTCGGCCTCTCGGTCGACAGCCTGTATGCGCACCTGGCGTGGCTGCGCGCGATCCGCGAGCTTTTCGGCGTCGAGGTCCGCTTTCCGGTCATTGAAGACCCGTCGATGGCGATCGGGCGGGCTTATGGAATGATCGACGAGCAGGCGGTCGATTCGTCCAGCGTTCGCGCGACCTATTTCATCGATCCAATGGGCGTCATCCAGGGCGTTACCTGGTATCCGATGACCGTCGGGCGCTCGATCGAGGAAATGGTGCGCATGCTCTCAGCGTTGCAGCGCACGGCGGACGGCAGCGTGCTGACCCCGGCCGAATGGCAGCCGGGCGATGATGTGCTCGTCCCGCCCGGCGAGGCGGCCAGGGCCGCGCTCGATCCCGATGCGCCGGCCAACTGGTTCCATCAGACCCGAGCCGATCGATGACCGCGATCTTTCAGTCGCGCGACCTGGCCAATGCTGCCGCCGACCGGCTCAAGACCTATGCCCAGCCACAGCGTCTGATGATCCTGTCCCGCTTGCGCGACGGAGAACTCACCGTCGCAGACATCGAACGCGCGACGGGCGTCGTCCAGCCGGCACTCAGCCAGCAACTCGCCGAACTGCGCCGGGCAAACCTCGTCGTCATGCGGCGCGCGGCCAAGCAGGTGTTCTACCGGCTTGCTGATGATGACGTAATGCTTTGCATCCGCGCGATCGAGGCCATGTTCGGCAGCGGCGCCGATATGCCGACAGCGTTGGAACACGCAGTCCGGTCCGCGCCCCATTCCCCTGCCGCGCCGAGCCGGCCGATCGCCGCCGCGGCATTCGCGCGTATTGATTAGCCGTTCGCGATCCGGTCAGGCCGCAAGCGCCCGCCGGACGCTGCCGGAACGACAGATCAGCGACCGCGCCGGACGGACGTGAGACTCGTAACGCACGCCCGCGCCCTCGGCGCAGTTCGCGGGCGCCGCCTGGCGCCAGGTGATCCGCTGCCCCCGGGCAGCATAACGACGGCCCGGATTGACACATTTTCCCCCGAGGATTACTGACAATATTGTCAGCAACGGAGTGTTTTTCCGATGGCCACGCTTCCCCCTTTCCCCGGCACCACCGGCCGCCGGGACTGGCGCACCGCCTATGATGCGATCCGCAAGCTGCTCGCCAATGGCGACGATACGACCCAGGTGTTCCGCATCATGCGGGCGCTCAATGTCGGCAATTCGCCGGTCAATTATGCGCGGCTGATCGCCACCCCCGAAGGCGGACGGCTGGCCTATGAGGCAACCGAGCTGGCGCAGCTTTTCGCCCAGCCCGGCTATGCGCGGCAATTTGCCCCCGGCACGGTCGGCGCCGCCTATTGTCAGTTTCTCGACAGCACCGGTTACTCCGCCGATGGCCTGGCCGAAGTCAGCCGCATCAATCGGGAGGAGGACATGCCCCATCCTTACGCCTGGTTCGGCCGCCGCGTGCGCGACACGCACGATATCTGGCACGTGCTGACCGGCTATAAGGCGGACGAGAGCCTGGGCGAGGCGGCGCTGGTGGCGTTTTCCTATGCCCAGGTCGGCGGGCTGGGCTGGGCATTGATCGGCGCTGCCGCAGCATTCAAAAGCCTGCGCGTCACCGGCAACACGCTGTTCGCCAGAGCCGTATGGGAAGGTTACCGTCATGGCCGCCAGGCGAAGTGGATCTCGGGTGAGGATTACGTAAAGCTGCTCGGCGAACCGCTTGACGCGGCGCGCGCACGGCTCGGGATCGCCACGCCTGTCCTGTATCTGAAAGCGCAGCGCGAGCTGGGGGCCGAGCTGGCCTCCTATCTCAGCAGCCGCCGCGCCGCCGACGCCGGGCTGGCGGCTTAGCGAGGCGCTTCGGAAGGCCACGACGCCGCTTCTCTCCCCGGGCTCGCAAACGAACGGTTCAAGCCCGGCGCATCCTGCTCTAGGAAGCGCAGCACATGCTCGCGCGCCTCGTCCTGACCGATTTTCGCAACCACGCCGACACGGTGATCGCGCCGGGCGCGGGCTTCGTCGTGCTCACCGGCGAGAATGGCGCGGGCAAGACCAATGTGCTCGAAGCGGTATCGCTGTTCGCGCCGGGGCGCGGGCTGCGCCGCGCCGCGCTCGGCGACATGGCCCGCCAGAATGGCCCCGGCGGTTTCGGCGTCGCCGCGGCGCTGGTGCCGCTCGCGCCGGCAGCAGCGGACCAGGAGCGCGTCGATCTCGCTACCGGCACCCTCCCCGCCGCCCCGGAACGCCGCGTCGTGCGCATCCAGGGCGCCCCTGTCGCGGCCACGGCGCTCGCCGAATGGCTCACCATCCTGTGGCTCACCCCCGCCATGGACCGGTTGTTCGCCGAACCGGCGAGCGAACGCCGCCGCTTCCTCGATCGCCTGACGCTCGCGCTCAGCCCCGGCCACGCCGTGCACAGCAATCGCTACGAAGCAGCGATGCGCGCGCGCAACCGGCTGCTCGCCGAGGACATCCCGCCCGATCCCCACTGGCTCACCGCGCTCGAATTGCAGATGGCCGAGCATGGCGCGGCGATCGACGCCGCGCGCCGTGATACCGTCGCGGCGCTGGGCGCGGCGCTGGCCGATCAGCCCGAAGGCGCGTTCGCCCGCGCCGGGCTGGCGCTTGACGGCTGGACCGGTGGTGGCGACACGCTGGCCGCCGATCTCGCGGCCGGGCGCCGCCGCGATGCGGCCGCCGGGCGCACGCTGATCGGCCCGCACCGCAGCGATCTCGCCGTCACGCATCTGGGCAAGCAGCAGCCCGCCGCGTTGTGCAGCACCGGCGAACAAAAGGCGCTCTTGCTCGGTATCGTGCTCGGCCATGCCGATCTCGTCGCCGAGCGCACCGGCCGCGCGCCGATCCTGTTGCTCGACGAGGTCGCCGCGCATCTCGATCCGTCGCGCCGCGCCGCCTTGTTTGCGCGGCTCGCGGGCAAGGGCCAGGTGTGGATGACCGGCACCGAAGACGCCTTGTTCGACGCGCTCGGCCAAGACGCGGTCCGCCTGACGCTCGGCAAGCCCGCCGCCTGAACCTCGCCTGTCGCGCCGGCTCACCGGTCGTTCAAGCGCCGCGCCGCATTGCCGCGCCATCGGGCGGGGGCTCGAGGAGACATAGAATGAAACGCACTGCCATGCTCACCGCCGCGCTGATCACCGGCACGCTCGCTGCCGGCACCGCGTCCGCGCAGGATCGCTGGGATTTCGACGGTGGCCGCCAGGGCGACCGCGACTACCGGCTGGTCGGTGCCGGCGTGCCCACGCTGTACCGCGAACTGCGCATCACCAACCGCGGCCGCGCCTTCGTAATCCGTAATTTCGACAATAATCGCGATGGTCGCATTTCGCCACGCGAAGCGCAGGCCGCCAATCGCGCCTTTGCCGGCGTCGCCGGCCCGCGCCGCGATCGTTTTGATTGGGATCGCCGCGGCAGCGCTGTCGTGGTGGTCGAACAGGGCGGCCAGTGGGATCGTGGCGCGATGCGCCAATACGGTTTCCGCCAGACGTCGCGCGGTGCCACGCTCAATCTGCAGGAAGACGTGCTGTTCAAGACCGACAGCGCGGTGCTGCGCCCCGGCGCGATCGACAAGCTGCGCCCGCTGGCCAAGTATCTCCGCGCCGAGCGCGGGGTGCGCGTGGCGATCGACGGCTATACCGATTCTCGCGGCAGCGATGCGCATAACCAGGATCTGTCCGAACGCCGCGCCACTGCCGTGCGCACGGCGTTCGACACAATGGGGGTCACGCGCGCCCGTTTCGCGGTGGTCGGTCATGGCGAGAGCAACCCGGTGGCGACGAATGCCACGCCGGAGGGCATGCGCCAGAACCGTCGCGTCGAAGTGACGCTGCTCGGCCAGCGCGCCGACCGCTTCTAAGGAACCGTGACTGCTCGCCCTCGCCCTCGCCACCGGCGGCCCCGCCGACGTAAGGGCGAGGGCGGTGCTGCCGGCGAGGCACCGGCGCTAAATTTGCGCTGTCCTACACGCCCGTTTTTTGCCATCCCAATGGTCGAGCCCGAGCTCCCCAGACGTCACAGCAATTTAATATCACCACACTATTCTGAAATTTCACATTCACCGTGAAATGCGTGAAGCTAGGCCAATCGACTCGCCAGCCATTTCGCTTCCGTTTTCGTGTGTCCGACCCTATATGCTGGGCATGGCTGAAGACCCCAATACCAACGATTATGGCGCAGATTCGATCAAGGTCCTCAAGGGACTGGACGCCGTGCGCAAACGCCCCGGCATGTATATCGGCGATACCGATGACGGTTCAGGCCTCCACCACATGGTGTTCGAGGTCTCCGATAACGCGATCGACGAGGCGCTTGCCGGGCATTGCGACCGCATCGATATCACGCTCAACGCCGACGGCTCCGTCTCGGTCACCGATAACGGTCGCGGTATCCCGACCGGCATCCATACCGAGGAAGGCGTGTCCGCCGCCGAGGTCATCATGACCCAGCTGCATGCCGGCGGTAAGTTCGAGAATACCTCGAACGACAATGCCTATAAGGTTTCGGGCGGTCTGCACGGCGTCGGCGTCTCGGTCGTCAACGCGCTGTCGGAATGGCTCGATCTGACCATCTGGCGCGACGGCGAAGAACATTACATGCGCTTCGCCTTCGGCGATGCGGTCGCTCCCTTGAAGATCGTCGGCCCCGCCGCGATCGGCCAGAAGGGCACCCGCGTCACCTTCTTCCCGTCGCCCGCCACGTTCAAGATCACCGAATTCGATTTCGACAAGCTCGAGCATCGCTATCGCGAGCTCGCCTTCCTCAATTCCGGCGTGCGGCTGTTCCTCAACGACGCGCGTCACGAGGAATTGAAGACCACCGAACTCTATTACGAGGGCGGCATCGCCGCGTTCGTCAAATATCTCGATCGCAACAAAATCCCGCTAATGCCCGAGCCGGTGGCGATCAGCGGCACGCGCGACGACGTGACCATCGATGTCGCGCTCGAATGGAACGACTCCTATTACGAGAACGTCCTCGCCTTCACCAACAACATACCCCAGCGCGATGGCGGCACGCATCTCGCCGCCTTCCGCGCCGCGCTGACCCGCACGCTCAACAATTATGCCGAGAAATCGGGCATGTTGAAGAAGGAAAAGGTTACTCTCACCGGCGACGACATGCGCGAGGGCCTCACCGCGATCGTCTCGGTGAAACTGCCCGACCCCAAGTTCAGCAGCCAGACCAAGGACAAGCTCGTCTCGTCCGAGGTGCGCCAGCCGCTCGAAAGCCTGATGGCCGACAAGCTCGCCGAATGGCTCGAGGAAAATCCTGCGCACGGCAAGTCGATCGTCGCCAAGATCATCGATGCCGCCGCCGCGCGCGAAGCTGCCAAGAAGGCGCGCGAGCTGACCCGGCGCAAGGGCGTGATGGATATCGCCTCGCTGCCCGGCAAGCTCGCCGATTGCCAGGAGCGCGATCCCGCCAAATCCGAACTTTTCCTGGTCGAGGGTGACTCCGCCGGTGGCTCGGCCAAGCAGGGCCGTGATCGCCATTATCAGGCGATCCTGCCCTTGCGCGGCAAGATCCTCAACGTCGAGCGCGCGCGCTTCGATCGCATGTTGTCCAGCCGCGAAATCGGCACGCTGATCCAGGCAATGGGCACCGGCATCGGCCGCGACGACTTCAAGATCGAGAAATTGCGCTACCACAAGATCGTCATCATGACCGACGCAGACGTAGATGGCGCGCATATCCGGACGCTGCTGCTGACCTTTTTCTATCGCCAGATGCCCGAGATCATCACCGGCGGCTATCTCTACATCGCCCAGCCGCCGCTCTACAAAGCCAATCGCGGCCGCAGCGAAGTGTATCTCAAGGACGATAACGCGCTCGACGATTATCTGATCGAGAATGGTGTCGCCGCGACGGTGCTGGAAGGCCCGGGCGGCGCGCGCTCCGGCGCCGATCTGCGTAGTCTGGTCGATCATGCCCGCCGTATGCGCACGCTGATGCGGTATATCCCGCGGCGGTATGATCCGACGATGGTCGAGGCACTGGCGATGGGCGGCGCGCTCGATCCCAATGCCAAGCGCGAGGATCGCCTGGCGCATGTCTCGGTTGTCGCCAAGGGCCTGATGGCCGCCGATCCCGAGGCCAAATGGACCGTCAGCCTGACCGAGGATGGCAGCGTCCATTTCGAGCGCGCGTGGCGCGGCGTGACCGATCATCACATCATCGAGGCAGCGTTTCTGGGTTCCGCGGAAGCGCGCAAGCTGCATGCGCTGGCGGTGGAACAGGCCGAAAGCTTCACGCAAACCGCCCGGCTCGTTTCGACCAAGGCTGCAACGGCGCAGGCCGAAGCCGAGGAAGCCGCCGCGGATGCCGAGGAGGACGCCCCGCAGGCTGCGGTTAGTGCGACCAAGGGCACCACGATGGTCGCCCGCCCGAGCCAGTTGCTCGATGCGGTGCTCGCCGCCGGTCGCAAGGGCCTGGCCATTTCGCGCTACAAGGGCCTGGGCGAGATGAATGCGGAGCAGCTCTGGGAAACCACGCTCGATCCGCAGAATCGCTCGCTGCTCCGCGTCGAAGTCGATCAGGCCGATGTGGCGGACGAGATCTTCACGCGCCTGATGGGCGACGTGGTCGAGCCGCGCCGCGAATTCATCCAGGAAAATGCGCTCAGCGTCGCCAATCTCGACGTTTGAGCGGGTCTGGAAATGGCGGATTTTTGCCCAGTTCGGGAAACGGTTCGCTGAGAATGGCAATTTATCGCTGAAATCGGATACCGACCCGCTTAGAACGCGCTCGTTTCTACTCGCGGAATTGTCTCGAGCACTGATGGGTTTGAGAAGCTATCGGGCTAGATTGAGAAAGTTTCAGCTGGGTTGAAAGACGAAAGGCCGCATTGGCGTCCATCTTCTACGAGTTAGCAGATCTTCACCGCGACAGACCGCATCGTCGGACGCGTTACCGCCTCGCAAATCGCCTCGGCGTAGGCGGCGTCGGTCGTGCCGCGCTTCACATATGGCTTCACATAGGCGGATGGCACCAGCCGGACCTCATGCCCCAACGCCAATAGCTCCCGGGCCCAATGACGCGCCGATGCACATGCTTCCATGCCGACGAGGCAAGCTGGAAGATCGTTGAAGAAGCCGATTAACTTTGCGCGCCGTAGCTTACGCCGCACCAAAACGGCCCCGTCGTGGCCGATCGCGTGCACTTGAAAAACGCTCTTCGCCAGATCCAAACCGACGGTAACAACCTCCTGGTTCATGTGCCGACTCCTAGACGTCGACCTACAACGGCCGCACCATCGCACAGTTACGCTCGTGCAGGGGCCGTCCACGCCATCACGTCAGTCGGCAGCAGCCACGCTCGCTGGCCGCTGAACGCGACTGGCTGCTGCGGCAGCTGGCGGCGGTTCCCGACCTGACGTTGCACGCGTTGGTGGTGGAGCTGGGCGCGCGCGGCGTGGTGACGAGCTATGGCTCGGTCTGGCGGATCGTGCGCGAGAGCGGCATCACCGCGCGCGGGCACCAGCTCGTCGACAAGGTGCCGCAGGCCATTGGCGCACGCTGACCTTCGTGGCCGCACTGCGCCACGACCGGATCGACGCCCCGCTGGTGCTCGACGGTCCGATCAACGGTGCGAGCTTCACCGCCTATGTCGAACAGTTCCTGGTGCCGACGCTCAGCCCCGGCGACATCGTCATCATGAATAATCTGGGCAGCCACAAAGGCCCGGCGGGGCGCGCGGCGATCCGACGCGCCGGTGCCCATCTGCTGTTCCTGCCGCCCTACAGCCCCGACCTGAACCCGATCGAACAGGTCTTCGCCAAGCTCAAAACTTTGCTCCGAAAGGCCGCCGAGCGCTCGGTCGATACAACCTGGAAGCGCATCGGCACCTTGCTCGACGCCTTCCCGCCCCAGGAATGCGCCAACTACCTCAGAAACTCGCGCTACGCTTCAACGTAGATGGAATAATCCAGGGCACTTAGGCGTTCCAGCATCCGGAAGCAGGCATGCCGCTTCCGGATGCCCGTGTCAGAACGCCAGCCGGATCCCCGCGCGGCCCGACGCGCGATGGTCCGCGTCGCCGCTCTCGCCGGAAAGCGCTCCGAACACCGCCAGATGCTCCGACACCGCGACGTCGGCGCCGAGCATCGCGGTTGCGAGCACGGGTGCGCGGGCCGCACCCGTCGCCAGCAACCCGAGATCGCCGCCGCCGAGCGCGGCCAGTGCATAGGGGGTGCGCCCCTCCACCTGATAGCGCGCGCCAATCGTCAGATACGGCCGGAAAGCCGTGATGCCGCCCGGCGAAACGGCGCTTGCAAAGGTCATGCTGCCATCGACAAAAGCGGCGGTACTGCGCTGCTTGGCCGCGATGAGCGCGAAGGCGCCGCCGCCGGTCTCCGCCACGCCGTCGCGCGTAGTCCGGATCGCCGTGCCGCCGATGCTTGGCCGCACCGTCCAGGCGCCCGTGAGCGGCACGATGGCGTCGATGCTCGCATCCGCGGTCCAGCTGTGCAGGTCGTAGCGGCCGAACGCCGACCCGCCGGGCAGCGCGCGGCGAGTGTCGGCCTGTGCGCCGTCATAGGCGACCATCGCCTTGAGGCCGACCGCGCCTTGCTGCAAGCGGCCCTGCACGCCCGCGACGCCGCCATCGGCCTGCGTCCGCGCGCCGAGGCCTGACAGGTTCTGGTGACCGTTGAGCCACCCGCCGAACGCCCCCAGCGACCAGCCCTCCCCGGCGACGCCGATCCCGGCCAGGAAGCCATAGCCATTTACAGTCGTCCGTGCGGTTTCGCGCGCGACGTCAGCTCTTAGCGTGCGCGTGCCGCTGAGCGCGCTGGCAAAGGTGTACACCCCCGGCGCGTCGCGGGTCGGCGCGAAGGCCCCTCCGCGGGCCGCATCGGCCAGCGTCAGCCCGTTCTCCACGCCGATCTGGCGCGCGGTCGCATAGGGTTCGGGAGTAAGCCGCGCGAACGCCGCGGCGTTGGCGCCCCCCGAGGCGCCGACCAGCAGCGGCGCGGCTGCGATCAGCGCGGCGCTCGCCTGTCCGCTGGTCAGGACGCCGTTGACGTAGTCGATGCTGTTGCGGACCTGGCCGGTATAGCCGACGTCGTTCAGGAACTGGCCGAGCAGCCGGATAGTGTTGGCATCCTGCACTACGAAGCCGAACAGCGAGGCGGGCTTGATGACGGTGGTGAAGCTGCCGGTGATGCCGCCGCTGGTCGTGATCAGATCCAGGCTCTGCCCCGGCGTCAGCGTGCCCGTCGAAACCAATTGAAGCGTCGCCCCGCCGGCGATCGTCAGCGCGCCGTTCACCACCAATTGGTCGGAGACGGTGGGCGTGATCTCGAACAGCGATGTCGAGGTGGCGGCCAGCGCGACAGTGCCGTTGACCGTCATCGTTCCCGGCGAGGCGCCGGGGCTGAGCGTTCCCACGACCGAGACGTTGCCGGTAACCGTGCCTGCAGAGCCGAAGGTCGCGCCCTGCCCCACGATGTACGCCGCGGCGATCATGCTCGATCCTGCCAGCCCGACAAGCCTCCCGCTGGTCAGCATGACGTTACCCAGCGATGCGGTGCCCGCGATGGTCGCCAACCCGCCACTCATCCGATACGCCTCGACATTGGCGATGATCGAGAATGCCACCGGCGCCGTTGCGCTGCCCCCCGACACATCGATGCTGTCGGTACCCGCGCCGCCATCGACCGCGCCGGCAAAGCCGCCGGCGATGGTGAAGCGGTTGTCGGCCGATCCGAACGCGACACCTGCCGCCAGGCTAGCGTCGGCGGCGACCGTCAGATTGCCCGCCGCGGCCAACGTGTCATAGGCGAAGCCGCCGCCGAGCGTCAGCGTGCCTGCGCCCTCGGTCGTCAGCCGCGCGAAGTTGGTGAGCGTGCCCGCGCGCAGGGCGAAATCGCCTGCCGACAGATCCAGCGTCGCCGCGTTGCTGCCCGCGCCGCCCGACACCGTGCCGGCGAGCGTGCCGCCCGCCGCCAGCTGGAAGCCGTCATTGCCCGCGCCGAGATCGATCGTCCCAGCGAGGACGCCGTCGCGCGCCACCGTCACCGTCTTATCGCCACCGGTGATCGCGATCCGCTGCCCGGTGCTCCCGAGCATGCCGGCGATGGTCAGCGCGTTGCCCGTCAGCGCCAGCGTGTCGAACCCAGTGGCGGTACCGGCTAACGTCACGGCACCCGTGCTCGTCAGTCGCAGCGCGTCGGTGCCGGCGCCGCCATCATAGCGGCCAGCCAGCGTCACCGCGCCGATCGCCAGCGTATCGTTGCCCGCCCCGAGCCCGACCGCGCCGACATCGCCGTCGAGCGTCGCCTGCGTCGCCGGACCGGTCGCGGTGATCTGGCCTACGGTGTAGCCGCCCAATCCCAGCGACAAACTGGTGCCAGTGAGCGCGATCGACTGGAAGCTCTGATCGAGCGTCAGCGCCAGCGTGCCGGTGCCGTCCACCGCCAGCGTCTGGAAATTGGCGCGTGCGCCGATTCCGGCGCGGTCGCCGCCTAGCACCACGCGGTAGAGATTGGCACCCGCAACGCCATCGACGCCGCCAGCAACGCTGCTGCCGACCCCTTCGACGAAAATGTCGTCGCCCGCGCCGAGCAGCACCGCGCCGCCAATCGCACCGGTGTTAGTGACGATATCATTGCCGTCCGCCAGCGTGACCCCGCCCGCGATTGTTCCGGCATTGACCAAGGCCAGGGGGCCGCTGCCGGCCGATCCGGTGAGGGTCGTCGCACCCTGCGTCGCCAACGTCTGCCCCGCCGCGACCGACAGGGTGCCGCCGGCGAGGCCGATCGTGTCAACGCCGAAGCTGCCCGAGAACACGCCGATACCCGCGCCGGTCTGCGTAACACGCTCGAAATTGGTGATCTGCGCCGCGGCGAGCGATACCGTGCTGCCGGTCGTAATCAGGTCGTAGCCGTCGGTGCCGTCGCCGCCGTCAACAAGTCCGGTGACGGTACCGCCCACCTGCTGGACGAAGCGATCGTCGCCGGCACCGAGCGACACCGCGCCGGTGATCGTACCGGCATTGTCGATGCTGTCGACGCCGGCCGCGAGCCGGATGTTGCCGGTGATCGTGCCGGTGTTGCGGATGCTGTTGTCGAAAGCGTCGAACGTGGTGACGGCATTGCTCGCCGCCGTGCCGATCGCTCTGATCGTGCCCGCGTTGATGAGGCTCAACGGGCTGTCCGCAGCGAGGATGGCATAGGCGCGGTCGCCGGTCGCGCTGAGCGTGCCGCCGGCCGCGTTGGTAATCGTTCCCGACAGGTTGGCGCCCTGCACGATCAGTCCGTAAGCGTAGGACGGATAGCTTCCGCCCGTCACCGGCGCGGCCGCCGCCGAAATGGTGCCGGTGTTGGTTAGCACATAGGCGAAGGACCGCGACGACGAGAAGATATTGAAGTCCAGCGCGTATGCGGATCCTTGGCTCTCGGCGGAGATCGTGCCGCTGTTGGCGATACTGGCCGTACCGCCATTCTCGCGGACGCCGATCGCGACGTCGGCTGCGATGTAGCCGTTGCTGCTTGTGATCGTGCCGCTGTTGGCGACGCCGAACGAAGCCGGCCCCTCCGCCCCGTCAGAAAGCAGCGTGGTCGACAGCCCGCCATCGATCCGGCCGCTATTGTCGATCGTCATGCCCTGCGTCGCGTACAGGCTGGCTGCCTGCGTATAGTATGTCGCCGTGCTGGGAACGCCGATCGTGCCGCTATTGACAAAGGCCAGCGTCGGCGCGCCGCTCAGGCTGACCGCGGGGCCGTAGAAGCTGGACGTCGTGACGGTCCCGCTGTTGGTGAACGATGGCACCGTTGCATACACGCCGCCCGCCACCGCGCCGGCGTTGGTCAGTGAGGCAAGGACCGGATCCGAGGGGAAGATCGGATCGGCGAGATAGGGGGAAGACAGCGGATAGGGCAGCGACGTCGTCAGCATGCCCGCGATATTTGCCTGGTTGACGATGCTACCGGTGCCGGCGACGTAGAGATTGCCTTGGAACGTGCCGGTCGCGGTTGCTGTCACCGCGGTATTGGTGCCAACCGCCTGGATCAGCGATCCCTCGAAATTGCGGATGCCGGCAAAATCGATCACGACCGTTCCGCTGCTGGCGATCGACCGGCCATAAATGTCAGTGCCCGCGCCGCCATCAACGATGCCCGAAACGCCGAGTGCATCGCCGATCTGCAGCAACAAGTCGTCGCCTGTTCCGAACAGCAGGTCACCGGCGATCGTGCCGCCGGCCGCGACGTAGCTGGAGGAGCCGTAGCTGCGCGAATTGGGCCCCGCATACCCCAGATCGACCGCACCGGTGATCGTGCCGGCATTGTTGAGAGTCGCGGACTGGAGCTGAATCGCGCTGGCCAGGCCGGTGATCGTGCCGCCGGCCTGGTTGGTGACCTGCAGCAGATAGCCGGCACTGTTCGTGGTGATCGCGGCGCCGCCGGTGGAGACGAGCGTACCGCTGTTGACGAGCGTCCGAGGCCCCGAGAAATCCGAAGAATAGAAATAGCCGAACTGCGCGGCGCTGCCGGCGACGCTGATCGTGCCACTGTTGGTGAGCGAACCGAAGCTGGTCACGCCGCTCGACACCCTGCTGCCACTGGCCTGGGTGATGAGTCCCGTGTTGCTGACCACGGCGGCACTCGAAATCCCGGTCGCACCGTTCAGCGTGATGGTCCCGGCGTTGGCGACCTTCGCGCCGCCATAGATCGCGGCCGTGGCATAGGTCGTCTGGTCGTTTACGACGATGCTGCCAGCGTTGGTGAAGCTGTCGCCCGCAAGCAGCGTGACGGCGCCGCCATAATACGCGCCGTTCGTATTGGTACGCGTGACGGCGATCGCCCCGCGACTGGTGATCGACAGCGCGCCGGTGGTCGTCGTCGCGCGGGGATAGGTGATGGCATAGGTCGACTGGACCGCAGGGGCATTCGACGTCGCGATCACGGCGTCGAGGTCGACGCTGCCGTTGCCGGCGAGTTGCAGAGGCTGCGCGCGTGCCTGTCCGGCGGGCGCCGTCAGCGTCAGCGCGGCGCCGTTTGCGAGCTGATAGCCAACGTTGGCGAACGGACCAACATTGCCGGTCGGAAGCGTGGCGCTTGCGTCGGCAGTGAACGCGTACCGCAGCGCGGAGCTGCTGCCGGCGGTGACGGTGCCGGTGATCCCGGCAAACTGGCCCGGTCCGGTGTTGACCAAGTCGGTGACCAGCGTCGCGCCGTTGCCAAGCGACAGATTGCCGTTCAGCACACCGCCGGTCTGCGCGATATAGGACAAGCTGTTGTCGCCGCTGAACGCGCCGCCGAAGCTCACATTGCCGTTAATCGTGCCAGCGTTAGCTACGCCCGCGTTGAACGGACCGACTGAGATGGCGCCACCGCTGCCGCCATTGACCACGCCGCCGGCCGCATTGATCAAATAGCCATAGCCCTGCACATTGACCCCGGTACCGGCTGAGCTGATCGTTCCAGTATTAGTCAGATAGATACTGGTAATCGCGCCGATCGTCGCGCCGCTGATCGTGCCGCTGTTCGATCCGGTATAACCGACGTTCCCGTACAGATTGACGCCAACACCGCCGGTGGAGTTGATCGTCCCGCTGTTGGTCAGCACGCCGTCGAACAGATTGAGGCCCGTTCCAGACGCGGTGATGATCCCGCTGTTGATCACCGGGTTGTACGATACAGATACGCCCGTGCCGCCGGTCACGGTCACGCTACCGCTGTTGGCGAAGCTGTGGCTGCTCAACACTACCCCGGCCAATCCGGTGTTGCCCGAGAGAAGGGCAGTAATCGAACCCTCGTTGCGGAACTGCGCGCTAGTGTCGAACGCGTAATCTAGGTCGCTGACCGCTCGCGTAGGGAGCGCGATCGTCGCCTGGTTGATCACCGTACCCAGCCCTGTGATGACCAGCGGGGTCGCGGTCGAGAAGCCGGCCGTCAGCGTCGCCGTGACCTTAGCATCGGGCGCAAGCAGAAGTCGCCCGAAACCTGCGTTCAGGTCGATGGGCGTCGTCACAAGGGTGTCGGTGGCGAACACCACCCGCTCGGTATTGGTGCCGCCGCCGGCGTCGATCGCGCCGGTGATCCCCGTTGCCAGCGCGCGCGTCCCCACGTAACGCGCGATCAGCGTGTCGTTGCCGTTGCCCAGCGTCACTGATCCGTTGATCGTGCCGCCGGTCGAATCGATCGTGCTGCCGCCATCGCCCGCGGTGACGTTGCCCGTCACGGTTCCGCGGTTGGTAAGCGTGAGCGACGTCGACGCCGCGATCGTGGTCGCGCCAGCGCTGGTGATCTGCCCACCCGCCTGGTTAGTGACGGTCAGCAAGCCACCCGACAACGCTGCGCCGCTGCCGGCATTGGCGATCGTCCCCGCGTTGGTGACGGTCATATAATAGTTCCGCCCGGCCAAGATCGTCGCCGCGGCTGATGTCGATCGGATCGCCGCGCCCGTCGCATTAGTGACCGTGGGCGCATAACCGATCGTGGAGTCGAGCGCGCTGCCCCCGCCGCCGTCGATGCTGCCCGCATTCGCGAGCGTGGACAGCTGTCCGATGATCCCGCCGACGATGCTCGCGCCGGCGCGGTTGGTGATTGTCGAGAAGCTGGTGAGCAGGCTCGGATAGCCCTGCGCGGTTGACACCGTGTTGGCGAGCAGCGCGGTCCCGTCGGTGCCGGTCACCGTGCCCGCATTGTCAACGCTGACGGAGACCGTCCCGTTCGGGTTACCCGACGACGTGAACAGCGCCAGCGCCGTCGCGCCCGTTACGCTGCCGCCCGCGCCGACGGCCAGCGCCGTCTGCTGCGTGCTGTAATAGGAGCTCGGGTTCAGCGTGCCCGAATTCACCGCGATCGCTGTCTGCCCCGGCGCGGAAACGGTGCCCAGCACCATGAGCGTGTTCGTGGAATAGGGAGCAGAGCTCGCCCGCGGCACATCCACCGCGATCGCCGGTGACCCGCTATTAGATACCGCGGCGCCGCTTGCCACCACCAGCGTCGTATATCGCGTCGTCACGCGGACGCCGTTTGCATCCGTCCCGGTGCAGGTCGTCGTGCCGTTCGCGGTCGTCGGATCGGGGGCGCATTGCGCCTGCGCGGCGGACGGCAACACTAATCCCCATGCCAGTGCGCTCGTGCCGAGGGCAAACGACAGACGGCGACGACGCGCGGCCGCAGTTGAACGGATCATGATGACATTCCCCTCATCGGCTTCTTTGCTGCCGAATTTCAATTCTTTGAGCGACTTTAGACGATGTTGTCCAGTGGTGCGGGGACAGCGCCGCACAGACGCGCGCGCTGCCGGTCGCCAAAATAATAGACCTCGTACAATTGGCAGCCGACCGGCACTCCGGGCGCAACGCGACGCTATCGCGTCTCCATTGTCCTGCAGACCCCAGGTTCCGCCGGTCGAGCAGATCGGGAGAGGCAGGGGGCAGCTTGGGCACCCTTGCATTTGAAACCCGCCGGTCCCCCTCCCCGCCCAATCCGAGCTAAAAGCGCGAAGCCGCCGCGCGGGAGTGGTGTTGGTGGTGAGGTAGCGCGCGTGCGCTGATGTTTGGTCCCGCGGGGGCAGTGGGACGATGGAGTTCCTTCAACGAGAGGAACTCCATCATGGCGACTCAACCGATCGAACGACCTTCTACCCCGCTCGCGACATGGCGATGCGTACGATGGGCGTGCGGATCCAGCACGACTATGTCCGCAACGTCCGCGCTTTCGCGGCCTTCCGCGACGCCCGGAAACTTTCAGCTTCAGTCAGCCGTCGGGTCTAAGCCGGTAGCCGACACCGAGTTCATTGGCGATCACGCTGCCGACCGGTTCAGGCGCTTCGAGCTTTTGCCGCAGGTTGCGAATGACGATGCGTAGATATTCGATGCGCGGATCCTCTTCGCCGCCCCATGCTGCGGCGATGATGCGGTCGTGAGTGATGACGCGGCCGATCTGGCGCGCGAGTATCGCGAGCACGTCGTGCTCCTTGCGCGTCAAATGCAGCTCCCGATCGCCGCGATGGACGACACGGCGATCGAGATCGATCGTCAGGTCGCCGCGGCGCACGATCTTGGGCTCGCTCGCCGACAGTAGGCGGTGGCGCAGCGCCACGCGCAGCCTAGCCAGCAGCTCCTCGGTATCGAAGGGCTTGGTGACGAAGTCATCGGCACCTAGGTCAAGCGCCGCCACCTTCTCATCGGTCGCATCGCGTGCAGACACGACCAATATCGTGGTCTCGCCGCCCGACCGCAGCATCGGGATGAGCCCCAGCCCGTCGCGGTCGGGTAGACCCAGGTCGAGCAGGATCGCGTTCGGGTGTTCGGCGGCCGCGGTGGCGATCGCCTCGCGCGCATTGCCCGCCTCGACGACGGCATAGCCCGCGCGTTCGAGCGTGTTGCGCAGCAGGCGGCGGATCGCGATCTCGTCGTCGATTACCAGGATTTTGGCGGGCATCAGGCGATACTTTCGGGGGCGACAGAGCGCACGATAAGCGCGGTGGGAAACACCAACGTGAAGGCGGCGCCGGGGCCGTCGTCGCGATTGCCCGCCTCGACGGTCATGCCCATCGCTTCGGCGAACGCCTTGACGATGGCAAGGCCGAGGCCGGTGCCGCCGATCGCGCGGTCCGATCCTTCGAGCCGGCGGAAGTTCTCGAACACCTCGCTTTCGCGGCCCGGCGGCAGCCCGGGGCCGGTGTCGATCACAGCGAGGCGGATCTCGCCATAGCGGTGGCGCCCTTCGATCACGATCGCGCTGCCCGGATCGCCATAGCGCCCGGCATTGTCGAGCAGGTTGAGCAGGCAATGGTGCAGCAGCTGAGGATCGGCGCGGACGAGCGGCAGGTCGGGCGGCACGTCGAGGGTGATGGCATGCCCCTCGAGCGCGCGGCGCGCGTCGTGCGTCGCGCTGGTGACCGCGTCGCTCAAGTCGACCGGTTCGATATGCAACCGCAGGGCGCCGGCCTCGACGCGCGCCATGTCGAGCAGGTTGGCGACGAAGCGGTTGAGCCGTGCCGCCTCGCTCTTGATCGTCATGATCAAATCGGGGGTCGCGCCGTGATCGAGCTGGTCGGCTGCGGCGATCACCGCGGTGAGCGGGGTACGAAGGTCGTGGCTGACCGACGAGAGGAGCGCAGCGCGCAACCGGTCGCGCGTCCGGACGGCGTCGAGATCGCGCATCTCGGCCGCGAGCCGCAGCCGTTCGAGCACCAGCGCAGACTGGTCGATCAGGCTGGTCAGCAGCGGCAATTGATCGGCCCGCACCGGATCGCCCCCGGCATCGCGCGCGATCCCCAGCACTCCCAGCACATGATCGCCCGCGCGCAGCGGCTGGAACAGCCATTCGGAGGCGGTAAGCGTCCCCGATCCCTTCCCCGCCGCGGTGCCGTTGTCGAACGCCCAGCCCGCCGCCGCCTGGTCCATCGTGTCGAGCCGATAGCCCGGATCGCTCGCCGCCAGGATTTCGAGCCCCGCCGAGGGTGAAGGCGCGAGCACGATCACTTGCGCATCGAACAGCCGCTTCACGTCGTCACAGATCATCTGCGCCGCCTCGCCGCTATCCTCGACGCCGATGATCTGGCGCAGGAATCCCGCGAGGGTCGCATTGGCGCGCGCGCTGGCGGCGGCCAGGTCGGCCTGCGCGCGCACCCGCGAGGTGAGCTGGCTGGTCGCGATCGCGACGCCCAGCAGCATGATCACCGAAACGACGTTCTCAGGATTGTTGATGCTCAGCGTGCCCACCGGCGGCAGGAAGAAGAAATTATACGCCAGGCTCGCCGCGATCCCGCCGAAGATGCCGGTGCGCAGCCCGTACAGGCTCGCCGCCGCCATCACCGGGAGCAGATAGAGCAATGCGACATTGCCGAGGTCGAGGATGCTGAGCAGCGCGCTGCCGATCGCGGTGACCGCCGCCACCATCAGCGTGGTGATCGCATAGCCCGCGGGCGCACCCCAGCTTGCATGTCGCCGCTGCCGGGGCTCGGGCGCGGCGGGCGCATCGTCGAGCGGCAGCACGTGCACCGTCACCCCGGGGGTTTCGCGGATCAGCCGGTCGACCACCGATCCATGCCGGAGTTCGAACCAGCGCGACCGCCGCGATTTGCCGAGCACCAGCTGGGTAGCGCGCGCATCGGTTAGGAAACCCTGGATTCCGGTCACGACATTGGCGGCGGGCACCGTCGCGACCGCCGCTCCCAGCTGCGTCGCCAGCGTCATCGCGGCGGCGACGCGGCCATGCTGGCGATCGGTGAATTGCGCGCTGCGCGGGGTTTCGATGAACAAGGCGGTCCAGGGCGCGCGCAAGCCGTCGGCAACGCGCTTGGCGGCGCGCACCAGCGCGTCGGCGCCGGGCAGTTCGTTGATCGCGACGACGATCCGGTCGCTGCCCGCCCAGGTACCGCCGACCCCCACCGCGCGGACATGATCGAGCATCTGCGCGTCGACCGCCTGCGCCGCGCGGCGCAGCGCCAGCTCGCGCAACGCAGACAGGTTCGATTTAGAGAAGAAATGCCCGAGCGCGCGTGTCGCTTCGTGCGGCAGATACACCTTTCCCGCCTTCAGCCGCTCGATCAGTTCGTCGGGGGGAATATCGACGACTTCGATCTCGGCGCGTTCGAGGATCCGATCGGGAACGGTCTCGCGCACCCGCACGCGGGTGAAGCTGGCGACGATGTCGTTCAGGCTCTCGACGTGCTGGATATTGACCGTCGAATAGACGTCGATCCCCGCCGCGAGCAGCTCCTCGACATCCTGATAGCGTTTGGGATGGCGGCTGCCCGGCGCGTTGGTGTGCGCGAGTTCGTCGACCAGCACCAGCCGAGGGTTGCGCGCCAGGATCGCGTCGAGATCCATCTCGAGCAGCGTGCGGCCTTCATAGGCAACGGGGCGGCTCGCGATGATCTCGTGCCCCCGCGTCAGAGCTTCGGTTTCGGCCCGGCCATGCGTCTCGACCACGCCGATCACCACGTCGACGCCGTTGCGGCGGCGCGCCATGCCCTCGGACAGCATTTCATAGGTCTTGCCTACCCCGGGGGCGCCGCCGAGGAAGATCTTCAGCCGCCCTTTGCCCTCCTGCGCCGCCTGGCGCAGCAGGGCGTCGGGATCGGGTCGGCTGTCCCCCGAACCCGGCATCAGCGCCCGGCGGCGTCCAGCGCGCGGTTGAGCGCCAGGACGTTGACGTGCGGCTCGCCGAGGATAGACGACTGCGCATGGTCGGAAACGAGCGCACGGACACGCGCTTCGGACAGGCCGCGAACGCGCGCGATGCGCGGTGCCTGCGCGCGCGCTGCTGCGGGCGACAGATCGGGGTCGAGCCCCGATCCGCTCGCGGTCACCAGATCGACGGGTACTGGCCCGGCCACGCCCTCGGCACGCCGCCTGGCGATATCGGGGGTCACGCGATTGACCAGCGCCTGCGACGTAGGGCCAAGATTCGATCCTGATGACGCCAGGCCGTCATAGCCCGCGCCCGCGGCCGAAGGCCGGGTCTGGAAATAGCGGTCGCTGGTGAACGCCTGGCCGATCACGGTCGAGCCAATCACCTCGCCGTCGGCGACGACGAGGCTGCCATTTGCTTGGCGCGGGAAAATCGCCTGTCCGATGCCGGTCATCGCCAGGGGATAGACGATCCCGAGCAGGATCGCGAACAGGATCGTCAGGACGAATGCAGGGCGAAGCGCGGAGGTAAGGTCGGAAGTCATTGGATTTGTTCCCAGATCGTCACCCCAGCGCAGGCTGGGGTCTTTCTCGATGAAGAGTCGTGCTTGCGGCACGAGACCCCAGCCTTCGCTGGGGCGACGGATTGGCGGTGCGGCATCAGGCGAGGCCGAGGCCCCCGACGACGAGGTCGATCAGCTTGATGCCGACGAACGGCGCGATCAGGCCGCCCAGCCCGTACACCGCCAGGTTGCGCGCGAGCAGCGGCCCGGCCCCCATCGGCTTGTAGGCGACGCCCTTCAGCGCCAGCGGCACCAGCATCGGGATGATGATCGCGTTGAAGATGATCGCCGACAGGATCGCCGATTCGGGGCTGCTGAGCCCCATCACGTTGAGCACGCCGAGCCCCGGATACAGCGCGACGAACATCGCCGGGATGATCGCGAAATATTTGGCCACGTCGTTCGCCACCGAGAAGGTGGTGAGCGCGCCGCGCGTCATCAACAACTGCTTCCCCAGCCCTACCACCTCGATCAGCTTGGTCGGATCGCTGTCGAGGTCGACCATGTTGCCCGCCTCGCGCGCCGCCTGGGTGCCGGTGTTCATCGCGACGCCGACATCGGCCTGCGCCAGCGCGGGCGCATCGTTGGTGCCGTCGCCGCACATCGCCACCAGCCGACCGCCGGTCTGCTCCTTGCGGATCAGTTCGAGCTTGTCCTCGGGAGTCGCCTGGGCAAGGAAATCGTCGACGCCGGCTTCGGCGGCGATCGCCGCCGCGGTCAGCGGATTGTCGCCGGTGATCATCACCGTGCGGATCCCCATTGCGCGCAATTCGCCGAAGCGCTCGCGGATGCCCGCCTTGACGACGTCCTTCAGGAAGATCGCGCCCAGCAAACAACCGTCCTGCGCCACCGCCAGCGGCGTCCCGCCGGCGCGCGCGATCTCGTCGGTGATCCGGCGAAGCTCGGTCGCCGCGGCAGTCTGCCCGGCGCCCGGATTGGCCTTCAGGATCGAATCGACCGCGCCCTTCTGGATCAGCGATCCTCCGGTGCGCACCCCTGAAATCCGCGTCTGCGCGGTGAAGGGAATGACCTCGGCGCCCTCGGGCAGTTTGGCCGTCGTGACGCCGAACTGGCTGCGCGCCAGCGTCACCACCGAGCGTCCCTCGGGGGTCTCGTCGGCAAGGCTCGCGACCAAAGCGGCTTCGGCAAGCGCCTCGACCTTCACGCCGCTCACCGCGCGGAACTCGCTGGCGGCGCGGTCGCCGACGGTGATGGTGCCGGTCTTGTCGAGCAGCAGCACGTCGATATCGCCCGCCGCCTCGACAGCCCGGCCCGATTTGGCGAGCACGTTGAAGCGCACCAGCCGGTCCATCCCCGCAATGCCGATCGCCGACAGCAAGGCGGCGATCGTCGTCGGGATCAGCGTGATCAGCAACGCCGCCAGGATCGCGACCGGGATCGACCCACCGGCATAAGCGGCAAAGCCGGGGATCGTGCCGACCGCGATCAGGAAGATGATCGTCAGCCCGACCAGCAGCAAGGTCAGCGCGATCTCGTTCGGCGTCTTCTGCCGTTCGGCACCTTCGACCAAGGCGATCATCCGGTCGAGAAAGCCCTTGCCGGGCTCGACCGTCACCTTGACGCGGATCTCGTCGGAGATGACGCGCGTACCCGCGGTCACCGCCGACCGGTCGCCGCCCGCCTCGCGGATCACCGGTGCGCTTTCGCCGGTGATCGCGGCTTCGTTGACCGATGCGACGCCGGTGACGACCTCGCCATCCGAGGGGATCAGGTCGCCGGTCTCGACCAGCACCATGTCACCCACTTTCAGCTGGCTGGCGGCGACGTCGTCATAGTCGCGACCGTCGCCCTTCAGCCGCTTGGCGGTCAGGTCGGCCTTGGTGGCGCGGAGCGATGCGGCCTGCGCCTTGCCGCGCCCTTCGGCCAGGGCTTCGGCGAAGGTGCCGAACAGCACCGTCAGCCAGAGCCACACCACCAGCTGCAGCTTGAAGCCGGTGGCAAGATCGTCCTGCCCGATCACCAGCAGCACGGTCATCAGCGCCGCGACCACGGCGGTCACGAACATCACCGGGTTGCGGATCAGTTCGGCGGGATTGAGCTTGAGGAAGGATGCCTTGATCGCTGGCACGACCAGGTCTGCGGTGAACAGGCTGTTGCTTTTGATGTTTGCCATGGGTGCCCCCGTCAGAACATTTGGCCGTGGATCATCGCGAGATGATCGGCGATGGGACCAAGCGCGAGGCTTGGCAGGAAGGTGAGGCCACCGACGATCAGCACGGTGCCGACCAGCAGCCCGACCCATAGGCCCCCGGTAGTGGGGAAGGACCCGGCGCTCTCGGGGGTGTATTTCTTCGCCGCGAGCCCGCCGGCGATCGCCAGCATCGGCACGATCACGAAGAAGCGGCCGAACCACATCGCCACGCCCAGCAACCCGTTATACCAGGGGGTGTTGGCGGTAAGCCCGGCAAAGGCCGACCCGTTATTGGCGACCGCGCTGGTGAAGGCATAGAGGATCTCGGAAAAGCCGTGCGGCCCCTTGTTCAGCGGCCCGGCAAGCCCCTGTTCCATCACGCTCGACAATGCGGTGAGCCCCAGGATCATCAGCGGCAGCACCGCGATCGCCAGCACCGCCAGCTTCACTTCGCGCGCCTCGATCTTCTTGCCGACATATTCGGGCGTCCGCCCCACCATCAGCCCGGCGACGAACACCGCCAGGATCGCGAACAGCAGGAAGCCGTAGATACCGGCACCGACGCCGCCGACCACGACCTCGCCCAGTTGCATGTTGAACATCGGGATCATGCCGCCCAGCGGGGTGAAGCTGTCGTGCATCGCATTGACCGCGCCGCACGAAGCAGCGGTGGTGACGACCGAGAACAAGGCGCTGGCGGCGATGCCGAAGCGGACTTCCTTGCCCTCCATATTGCCACCCGCCACACCCAATTGGTGCAGCACGGGATTGCCCGCCGCTTCCTGCCAATAGGTGATCGTCACCCCGGCCAGGAACAGCACCAGCATCGCCGACAGGATCGCCCAGCCCTGGCGCGTATTGCCCACCGCCTTGCCGAAGCACCAGGTCAGCCCGAAGCCGATCACGAAGATCGACAGCATTTGGACCAGGTTGGTGAGCGTGGTCGGGTTCTCGAACGGATGCGCCGAATTGGCGTTGAAGAAGCCGCCGCCATTGGTGCCGAGCATCTTGATCGCTTCCTGGCTGGCCACCGGCCCGAGCAGCAGCAACTGGCGCCCGCCCTCGAGCGTGGTTACGTCGACGACGCCCGCCAAGGTCTGCGGCACGCCGCTGGCGATCAGGAAGATCGTATAGACGATGCACGCCGGCAGCAGCAGGTAGAGCGTGATCCTGGTCACATCGGCCCAGAAATTGCCGATCGTCCCCCGCTCGCCGTGCACCGCCGCGCGCCGCGCGAAGCCGCGGAACAGCGCGAAGGCAAGCGCGATGCCCGTCGCCGCCGACAGGAAATTGTGGATCGTCAGCCCCAGCATCTGGCTTAGGTTCGACATCGTGCTTTCACCGCCATAGCTTTGCCAGTTGGTGTTGGTGGCGAAGCTGATCGCGGTGTTGAACGCCAGATGCGGCGACAGCCCGGCAAGCCCCTGCGGGTTGCCCGGCAATATGCCCTGCAGCCGCAGTACCGCATAGGTGAACGCCATCAGCGCGATGTTGAACGACAGCATGTGGAGCGCATAGCGCCGCCACCCCTGCTGCTGATCGGGGTCGATGCCGGCGAGCGCGTAGAAGCCGCTTTCGACCGGGCCGAGCACGATGTGGAGCGGCGTCCGCCGCCCCTCGTACAAGGCGAACAGCCATGCGCCGACCGGTTTGGTCAGCGCGAGCAAGACGGCGACGAAGCCGAAGATGAGCAACCAGCCCTGGAAAGTCATGGGTCCGCCTCCTTCAGAAGCGTTCGGGGCGGATGAGCACCGCCACCAGGTAGACGAGAAGGCAAAGCGCGGTCGCAGCCGCGAGCCAAAGGTCGAGCGTCATGCCGCGTGCCTCATGCGTTGTCGCACAGTCGGGCATAGGCGAACGTCGCCAGCACCAGCCCGATCATGACGAGGATCCAGAGCAGATCTTCCATCGATCATCCCCTCAAAATGCAGCGGTGAGCGAGGCGACGACGGTCCCGCCGGCGATGTTGCCGCTGCCGTCCTGCCCCTTGCTGAAGCTCGGCCGCAGATAGCCCGCCTCGCGATCCGAAATGTCGGTGTCGACGTAGGAGACGTTGAGCGTCAGGTTCCGCCAAGTCGCATCGGCGCCCAGCGACCAGTCCCAATATTCGCCCGTCGGCGCGACCGCGGTGGCGTTGGGGCCGAGCCCGTCCTGGCCCCAGCTGTGCCCGACATGCGCCTTGGCGGTGATCGGCATCCCCGCGATACCGATCGCGCCGTCGCCCCACAGGTACAAATTGTCGTCCTTGGCGCCGGGGCGGTTGTAGACGCCCGTTGCCGCATCGGCCCCGGTCGCATACCATTTGCCCAAGGCCTGCTGCTTGGGCGCATAGGCGACGCCCGCGGTCAGCGTCGCGGGGCCGGCGGTGCCGGTCAGCTTGGCATAGGGTTCGGCGAAATCGGTGAGGTCGGCGCCGCCCGGGTACATATACCAGGTCAGCCCGACATCGAGCGTCGCGCCGTCACCCAGCGCGGCCTTGTAGCCACCGATCAGGTCGAGCTCCATATTGGCACCGCCGAACGTTCCCCAGCCGGCAAGGTTCGATCCCCAAGCGCCGAAATAGAAGCCGCTTGCGTGCGCGATCGTCAGCCCGCCCTGCACCGCCAGCTCCTGATCGGACTGCGATACCCCGCGAAAGCGATAGTCCGACGCGATAGACGCCGACCCGCTGACGGTGATTTGTGCAGGCGGTGCGGCATCGGCCGCCGCGGGGCCTTCAGACATCGATTGCGCCCGCGAAAACGTTGGCGCGGCAAGCAACGCCAGCGCTGTAATCGACCAGTAGAACTTCATTATCGCCCCTTCAGTTGGCTTTGACCCGCAAACGGAGAAGCCTTCAGGAACAGGCGATTAGGCGTCTGAAGCGTAGCAATTCGAGAGCGATTCCGGCATTTCGCGTATAGCGCGCGTATAGTGGGAGCGTATTTGCCTTCAGCCGAACAAGGGCTCCAGAGCCGGCGACGGTTGAACCAGTCGACCCATTGAAGGGTCGCGTATTTCACCGCTTCGAAGGAGCGCCATGGCCCGCGGCGTCGCGGACTTCCGGCGCAAACTTGTTCGTTGTCTTGCTCAAACAGCCTCCACCTTCAGGAGCTGGAGCCTCCGATGAACCCGGGCGGTTCATGCCAAGCGCTATCGGTTTGGGATCTCGTTCGGAAGCGCTCCTCGAAAAGACTGGGGCGACGCTGTTAGGCGCCGCCCCTGGCGGGGAATCAGAGGTTAGCGCGCAGGCCAACCACGAAGTTTCGGCCCGCGTAACTGCCGTTGTACGGCCTCGCCTCCTGCTTCTCGAAGCGCGAAAGCTGCACCTGCCTAAGCAGATTCTGCGCCTGGATGGTGAAAGCCGCCTTCGGATAGAAAGGCAGCGGGAAGGATATCTGCGCGTCGAGATAGTCCGTCGCGATGGAATATTGGTCGCCAGGCACGTTATCGCATGGGCATACACGATCAAGGTTCTCGTCGCGGTGCACGAATGACGCGCGAATCTGGAACGCCTTCGATTCGTAGTAACCCGTTATATTGTAAGTCCAGGGCGCCAAGCCTGCGAGCAGAGCATTGGGGTTGAAGTTGGGCGGACGCTCACCCGACAAAGTTTGGGTGATATGCGTGACATTGGCGTTAAAGCCCAAGCCCTTCAGCAAGAAGTCCAGAGGTTGAATATATTGGAATTCATAGCCCGTAAGGTTGATCACCAGATCGGAATTATCGCGCTGCTGAACGTTAATCAGCGCATTCTGCCCACCAATCGCATTGATACCGTTACGCGTCCGTTCGGGAAGCTGCGCGATGTCAACATTGAGCGTGTTGAATGGCCTTTGTGTGCGCAGAACGAACGGATAATTGGCAATCTTCTTCCACCAGGCGTTAAACGTGAAGACCGCCCGAGAACGGGTATACCATTCAATGCCGACGTCGAAGTTGTCAGCCGTAAAGGGCTGCAGCTCCGGGTTGCCTAAGTCGTACGTGTCACCATCGAGATTGAACGAAAAACCAGGCAGCAGGTCAGCTGGATTGACGCCGGTTACGGTTTTTGCAGCAGCCCCGCGCAGAACCAAAGTGTCCGTAATAAGATAAGCCAAGTTAGCGCTGGGGAGGAAATTGTCGTATTTATTGTCAAACTCTCGAATGGTGACGCCGGTCCCGCCGAATAGGATGATATCATTGACGCGACCGTTTGCCCTCTGGAACGTGCTCGCATAACGGACGCCACCGTTGAAGCGCAGCTCGCGCCCAAATATTTCCTGCCGGCCGTCGACCATGAGGTAGCCCGACGTCGTGTCTTCCAGCAAGTCGCGACGGGCGTACGAATTGCCGTAGTTTGCTGCCGTGTTGCCCGGATTGATGCCCTCGCGGAAATAATCGAGGTCCACTACAGAGGCAATCTTATCAAAGTCGGGGACCAACCAACCGTTGTTGAACCCTGCGTTGAAGGGCGCTCCTTTGAAGAGCTCCATAGAAGGCAACTCTTTAAGGTAATTGCCCAACTGCGCATCGGGAATCGCTTCTACCAGCGAAGCGCGCTCCGAGGTGAAAGTGCTTCCGCAATAACCGCGCGTGAAGCAGATCGCTATCTGTCCGCCGCCATAGGATACGATCCGACGATCGAACACGTTCTTCATGAAGCCCGCCGACAGCTGAAAGGTGGTCGCATCGCCCGCGACGAAATCAAAACGGATCGCCTTTTGTTCAAGATCCTGATTCGTCTGACCGTCGCGGCCCTCCTGCCAAAAATATCGGTTGTACGTCGCCAGATCGAGGTTGGTTTGGATCGAAGGGGTAAGGTCACCCGGATTATAGTTGTAGATACCGATCTGGCCGGTATTCGTCGGATTCAAGTTCACCGCGGGTGCGGCAGCAGGCGCTGGCGTGCCGTACGGATGGAAGGTCAGCGGCGTGGTCGGTGGCGCCGATTGAATAGTGTATTGAATCGCCGTGTTTCGCTGCCGACTGGAGTTCATCATGCCTGAAACGGAGAAGCGCAGGTCATCCGAAATGTCCCATTCCACCGCACCCGAGCGATACAATAGCCGAGATGGTGTGTCGCCATAATCGGACTGATTGAGAAAATACGTGTTGCCAAACGTACCGGAGGTCAGCACGCGATCCTGGTTCAACGTAAAATCAATCGGAATCTGATTGTTGTAGCTCCGTACAACCTGCATCAGCTGATGCTGACTGAATTCGTTCTGCTGATCACTGTAAAGGACATCGGCGCGAAAGCGGAGGTTGTCCATCGGGCGGTATTCCAAGTTGAGCAACCCGCCGATCCGGCTGCGGGTACCGATTGTTTGCTCGGCCCGCATCAATCGTGGAACCAGCGCAAAGCTCAGATCCTGACAGCTCAGGCCTGACGTGCCCCCCGGCGCGTTATTGAGGCACTGAACCAGTGGCGACCCCTGGGCCCCCAAGCCGAGCGAAGCGGGCAGGTTGCCTGGCACCGTGGACAACGTCGCGCCCGCCCCGCGTCCATAACCGTTCGTTGGAATGGAGCCTGAGTTGCAGCCGTTCGCGATCCCCGCTGCGTTGTTCGGGCAGGAGTTTATGCCAGCGTGGTCCAACCGATGGTGTCGAAAGTTTCGGCGCGGTAATCGCGCTTCGCCCAGGCCACTGCACCGAGGATGCCGAACTCGCCGATCCCGGTATTGAAGGTGTTGCTGACAATCAGCGCGGCGCGCGGTGTCGTGGTGCCGCTCGCATCTTGATACTGCGCCTGCCCCTGCAGACTAACGTGGAAGCCCTTTTTGTCGAACGCTCGCAGCGGCTGCAGATCGACCACGCCTGCCGTGCCACCCTCGACCATATTCGCGGTTGGCGACTTCGAGAGCGTGAGCCGGCGGAACAGTTCATTGGGAATCACGTCGAGGCCGGAACCGCGGCCTTCATTGCCTGAGTAAGCGGAGGTGGTGGTCGCAAAGCCGTTGATCGTGGTAACGGTGAACCCGGCACTCAGACCGCGCACATTGATCGTGGTACCCTCGCCTGCGCGGTCGCGATTGATTTGCACCCCCGGCAAGCGTTGCAACGACTCGGCGAGGTTCAGATCGGGGAATTTTCCGACATCCTCCGCATAGATCGAGTCGATAAAGTTGGTCGCGTTCTTCTTCGCGTTGGCTGAATCCTCCAACGAACGGCGATAGCCGGTCACGATGATGTCCGGACCGGTCGCCGTGCCGGCCTCCGTGCCATCTGCCTGCCGGGCACCGATGCCGCCGTCGTCATTGGCGGCGGCGCCGGCGCCCGAAGACTGGCCAGCGGTCGCTTGGGTCACCGCGTCCGTGGTCGGGGCCGTCGAGCTGCCACTATCTGTCACGCCCGTTGCGTTTTGGTCAGCAGGAACCGGCACGGCTTGCATGCCAGTCGTCGGCGATGGCGTGGTTGGTGCCGGTCGTCCCGGCTGAGCCTGCGATGGATTGGCTGGCGCGGTCTGTGCGTAGGCAGCTTGTGTCGCAACGACCAGGATCATACCTGTAGAGACAAGAAAGCGCGCCGCGCGCGCGCAAGAGCAGTCGTAAACCCCCGGCATCATACTCTCCCTGTTTGCGCACTTGCCGTGCGTCACGGGGATTTGATACCGGTAACATATCTTGTATTCAAGCACTTATAGGAATGTGTCTGACGGACTCTTTGAAATTATCTATAGCCGTCAGACGGACACGCTGATCCTGCCGAGGGGAAGACCAAGCGAGCGGGTAAATCGGGCAGAGCGCCCGACATGCTCAGCGAGCGCATCTTCTGTCGCGAACAGGCCGTATCGCAGATACCGTTGTCCGATCCGCGCATCCGGCCCTCCAGCCCGGGCGATGAATCACGATCGCACCGCCCGCACCAGAGACTTTTCAACAGCCTGTTAGACTGCCTCAGAACCCGACAGCTTCAATGAAGACGTTCGGATCGCACCGACGGCGTGATTCACATTCGCTTTATTTTCTACGGCTCGCGGCCGATGCTGCGTCTTACGCTTCGTAGGGGGAAGTTTGCGGATGGAAGCAGTTGCCCAGCACCATCGACTTGATGAGGTGGCGGCGCAGCTTCGCGCGCCCCTGACGCGCTTCTTTCAGCGCCGTGCCGGACCGGGCGAGGACACAGAGGATTTGGTGCAGGATGTGTTCAGTCGGCTCGCCGGACAGGATCTCGCAAACATCGAGAATATCCAGGGTTATATCTTTCAAGTCGCGAGCAACATCCTGCGCGATCGCGCGCGCCGAGCCAGCGTTCGTAGCGTCATCTGCTCGCCTCCCGACGACTTCGACGTCGCGGACGAGGCAGGCTTCTCGCCGGAGCGCATCCTGCAGAGCAGGGAAGCCCTGCAGATGATGGTAAGCGCGCTCAACGAACTTCCGGAGAATGTCCGTACCGTGTTTTGTCGATATCATCTGGAGGGCGTCGCGCAGGTCGACATCGCGCGACAACTGGGGCTGTCACTGAGCAGCGTTGAGAAGCGCATGTCTCGCGCGAACAGCCATCTGCTGCATCGATTGCGGGCATTCCTATGACCGACCCCATCGATGCAGCGGAAACGGGCGCGGCGCAATGGGACGCGAAGCTACGCGGCGCGCGGACGAGCCCCCATGATCGTCAGGCGTTCGCCGCCTGGCTGGATACGCATCCGGAAAATCGCGCCGCGCACGGCCGGTTACAGTCGGCGCTCGCCACTCTGCGCGCGCACGCGGACCAGGATCTGTTGAGTGCGCTGCGCGAGGAAGCCCGGGGCAACGTCCAGCGAGCGGCACGCCGACGCTTCGCCTTGCTCGTCGCGAGCGCCGCGGCAGTGCTGCTGCTGTGCATTGGGATCACGATGCGGTTCGACCGCGGCGTGGCAACAGCAGAAGGACCGGTGACGGAGACAATGCTTGCCACCGCCGCGACGCAGCGCACCAAGGTGACACTGGCCGACCGATCCGTGATCACGCTCGACGCCGGAACCCAACTCACCGTACGGCTCGGCGCGACGCGGCGTGAGGTGAAGTTGTTGTCCGGCCGCGCCCTGTTCGAGGTGGCGAAGGATCCGCAGCGCCCGTTCATCGTCATGGCCAAGGGGCGCACGATCACCGCGCTCGGCACCCGCTTCGACGTTAGCCTGTCGTCGCGCGAATTGCGCGTCACGCTGGCCGAAGGTGCGGTCGCCGTGCGTCCGGCCCGACAGCGTGCCGGGATCGAGCAACAGATATTGAAGCCGCGTCAGCAGTTTATCGAACGAATCGGCGCAGCGGGGCCGACGCTCAGGTTCATCGATGCCGACAGGGCGCTCAGCTGGACCGCGGGCAAAGTCTATTTCGAAGACGAGCCGCTCGCCATCGCGGTCGAGGAAATGAACCGAAACGCAAGCGTCGAGATCGTCGTCGATCCGACCGCAGCGAACCTGCGGATCAATGGGATGTTCCGAACGAGCAACCAGACGGGCTTCCTCGAGGCGCTCGAACTGACGTTGCCGGTCGAGGTGCGGCGCGACTATCGGGGCCGAATCCGCGTCGTCGCCCTGCACTTGGCCAGACACCAATGATCATCACCGAAAGGCTTGCCCCAATGCAGACATCGTACGTAGCTCTTGCCGCCCTGCTCCTGCTGCCGGCGACCGCCGCCGCGCAACAGGCGCCCAGTCCGACCCGGCTGAAGGCCGATGTCGACAAATTGGTGAGCTTCGGCACGCGTCATACGCTGTCGTCGCCCGACCATCCGACGCGCGGGATCGGGGCAGCGCGGCGCTGGTTCGGCGACGAACTCAAGCGGATCGCGTCGCGCTGTGGCGGCTGCATCGCGGTATCGCCGATCGAGCGCCGGTTCACGAACGCACGCCTGCCCGACGGCGCAAACGTCGTAAACGTGCTCGGCATCCAGCGCGGCCGTGATCCCAATCGGGTCGTGATCGTCCAGGGACATATCGACAGCCGCGTTTCGGACGTGATGAACTTCACCGCCGACTCGCCGGGCGCGAACGACGACGCATCGGGTGTCGCCCTCGTGCTCGAAGCGGCGCGGCTGCTGTCGGGCACCACGTTCGACGCGACGATCATTTACGCCGCGCTGTCGGGCGAGGAGCAGGGGCTGCTAGGCGCAACACTGCTGGCCGAGACGGTCAAGGAAAAGGGCTGGATCGTGACGGCGGTGCTGAACAACGACATCGTCGGCAACACGGTCGGCCAGAACGGTACCCGCGTGGCGGATCGTGTCCGCGTCTTTTCCGAAGGAATCCGTGCGTCCGAGGATGCAGCGGCGCAACTGACCCGCCGCGGCAACGGCGGCGAGGACGACGGGCCGAGCCGTGCGCTCGCCCGCGCGATCGATTCGGTGGGCGAAGGCATTCCGGGAGGACTCGACGTCTTCGTCGACCGGCGACCCGATCGCTTCGGGCGGGGTGGAGATCACGAACCGTTCCTGCGGCTCGGCTATCCCGCGGTGCGCTTCTCGGTCGGTATCGAAAACTACAACCAGCAGCATCAGGATCTGCGCACGGCCGGGGGCGTCGAATATGGCGACACCAGCGACAAGATGGACTTCCCGTATCTGGCCAAAGTCACCGCGCTCAACGTCGCCACGATCCGGCGCCTGGCCGACGCCCCCGCAGCACCCGCTATGGTCACGCTGCGTGGCGCGGTCGGGTCCGATACGAACGTCTCCTGGGCGGCGGTGCCTGGCGCCGCAGGCTATCGAGTACACTGGCGCCGCAACGACAAACAGCAGTGGACCGACCACCGCGACATGCCCGGGACAGCAACCGAAGCGGTGTTGAAGGACATCATCGTCGACGATCATTTCGTCGGCGTCTCTTCGCTGTCCGGCAAGGGCCTCGAAAGCATCGTCACCTTTGGCGGACGCCCGGCGGGCACGACCCGCTAGGGATTTCAGCCACTTCGACGGCCAAAGAGAATCCGGCATCGAACTAGGTCGGCGCCGGATTTCTCGCCCGTCGCAGTGGAGCGGCGACTTCGCACACCAAAACGGTACCCCGGTTTGGGCCGGGATACCGATAATCGAGATCCGGCGACGTCCGCGCGGGACTAGATCCGGAAGCGGAAGCCCATGCGGAAGCTTCGCCCGAGCAGGTCGTAGGGCGCGTTGGTGCCAAAGGAGGTCCCGCTGCTCGGCACCGGCTCGGGTTGGCGATCGAAGAGATTTTCGACCGCACCGAACAGCGTTACCGTGCGCTTGCCGATCGTCACGTCGTAATTTTGCGCGAGCTCGAAATACCACACCGGATCTACGCGGTTGAATTCCGCCGGGATGCCAGTGCGGCTGGCTTCGGGCTGGTTGGTGATCTTGCCGGACCCGAGGTAACGGGTCGTGAGCGTCGTCGTGCTCGGACCAACGTTATAGCTGGTCGTCAGCAGGCCGCGCCATTTCAGGCTGCCGACCGTGCCCAACGTCGGCGGGACCGAATCCCCGGGCAGGTTCGTCTCGTCCTTCAGACGCTGCGTCATCAGCAGCCGCAAGTTGATCGCCCCGGGCAGCGATTCGCTGATCCGCGACAGGGGCGCGCGGTAGCTTGCTTCGTAATCGATACCCTCGACCGCGACGTTGTTGGCGTTCACACCGCTGGTGAGGAGCGTCGCATTGGCGAGGCCGACGGCGCCTGCCACCGGGATGATCGACGCGCACGTCGCCGGGTTGGCCGGCCGGTTGAAGCCATAGCAGAGGTCGATCAGCAGCTGCCCGCCGACCGCAGTGATCGCATCCTTGATGTCGATCTTGTACCAGTCGATCGACACATTGAACCCAGGCAGCCACGACGGGCGATAAATGCCGCCCACTGTCCAGGTATCGGCGATTTCGGGCGTCAGATTGGGGTTGCCGCCGTTCAACGTGATGTTGGGCACCTGCGGGCTGCCAGGTTGGGTCCGATCGAGAAAGGCGTTCACGAACTGGCTGCTCGGGGCGAACAGATCGTTGAGGCTCGGCGCGCGAATGTCGCGCGATCGCGTGCCACGCAAGCGGAACGAGTCGGTGATGTCGTAGGTCAGCCCCGCCTTCCAGGTCGTGACGACGCCGCTGGTCGAATAGTCGGTGCGGCGGACCGCTCCGTTCAGCTCCAGGTTCTTGCCCAGCGACGAATCGTGCAGCAACGGCACCAGGACTTCGCCGAACAGCTCCTTGACATTATAGCCGTTGGCACCGGGCTTGAAATTGCCGACGTTCCACTGCGACGCGATCGAGACGGCGTCTGCGGTCGCCGAGAAGGATTCGTCCCGATATTCGAAACCAGCCGCGATCGAGACGTCGCCAGCCCACAGCGAGAACGGGCTGATCTGCGCGTCGATCAGCCAGACGTCCTGCTTGATCTCCAAATCCTGCCGCGTCCGCAACCCGTCGGTCAGGCCGGTGACATAGGCGATCGAGGAAGCTCCGAGCGCCCCTTCGCCGAACAGGTTCATCGGCACGCAGCCGTTGGCCGGGTTGGTCAATGTCGAGCGACAGATCGGTGTGCCTGCCGCCACGCCGGGCACACCGCCGGTGGCCGGATTGGCGATCGCATCGATCGCGAGCGTCAGCCTGGCAGGGATGACATTGTTGTCGCGCGTGTACCAAACGTCGCTACGGCCGCGCTGGTAATAGGCGCGCCAGCGGCCGTTATCGAGGAACTTGCCCTCGAGCGCGACCAGATAACGCTCCTGACGGCGATTATAGCCGGCCTCGCCGATGTGCGTGCCGGGCGTGTTGATCATGTCGTAGAACAGGCGGTTCATCTGGAACGAGGTGACCCCCGCCTGGTCCATGGCCTGTTGCGTGACGATCGGGATGAACGGGTTTGTGCGGTTGATAGTGATCGCGGTCGACCCCTGACGGTTGAGGACCGCCGACCAATTGACCGTGTCATTGCCGGCGTAGCTCGCCTCAACGATCGCATTCACATTATCGAACAGCTCGTAGCTGAAGCGTCCGTAAACGCTCCAATGCTCGTCGTCGGGCAGCAGCGCTCCGCGGATCGGCATCGATTCGACCGTGCCGCCGGCCTGCACCTGCCCCTGCTGGATCGGACCGAACACGAACTGGCCGACCTGGCCGCCGGGCAGGAAGTTCGTGCCCGCGAGCGGCCCCGACGCGATCACGCCACCGGGCGTGCTGTTAAAGCCGGCGTCAAACCGAACGATCTGCCCCGCCTGGCCATTGGTCGCGGTCCAGGTCGGATTGTTCAGCAGGCGCAGACCGGGCTGGAACCAATCCCGCGGATCGTCATAAAAGTCGATCCTGTCGCCCTTGTAGTAGTTGGCGCTCAGCAACAGATGCCCGCGCTCGCCCACCTTCGTCCCGAACGCGAGGTCGCCGGAAATGATGCGCCCGTCGCTCTCATCGGTCTGGTTGAAGTTGAGGCCGCCCTTGAGGCCGGTATAGTCGGTGTCGAGAATGAAATTGACGACGCCGGCGACCGCGTCCGACCCATAGGCCGCCGAAGCACCGCCGGTTACCACATCGACCCGCTCGACCAGATTTTGCGGCAGGAGGTTGACGTCGACCGAAGGCGACAGGCCCGAGCCGACCACGCGACGCCCGTCGAGCAGGACCAGGGTACGCGCGACGCCGAGGTCACGGGCGTTCAACTGGTTCGCGCCGCCGGTCGCGTTGGCGAACAAGGTCGTCGTGCGCGGCGTATTACCGGTGCCGAGCGATGGTAGCTGATTCACATAGTCAGCGATGTTCGGCAGGTTGCGGGTCTGGATATCCTCTGCGGACAGGACCGTCGTCGGCGTCGGCGCGTTGTTACCGTCTCGAACGATGCGCGACCCGGTAACGACGACCTCGTTGCCCTCCGAAGCGACGCTATCCTGCGCCGCCACGTCGCTTGCCGCCGGCGGCGGCGTCGCGGTGCGATCCTGGTTATCGTCCAGGCGCGCGATCGCCGCTGGCTGGCTTTCGAAATTGACGAGCTCGTTGCGCGGGGTTCGCTGCGACCCGCCGACCTCGCTCAAGGTCAGAACGCTGTCGCCCTTCGCTGCGAGGCCGGTTCCATGCAGCAGCATCGTCAGCGCCGTGCGGGGCGGCAGTTTGCCGCGCACGCCCTTGGTACGCTTACCCGCCACCAGCGAGCTGGGGAACAGGATCTGTTGATCCGCCTGTCGCGCAAAGGCGTTGAGCGCGCGAGCAAGGTCGCCGGCGGATATCTCGAACGTGCGCACTTCCTGCGCCGCTGCCACGGGCGATGCCGCCAAGCACGCGGCAACGACCGCAATTGCAGTGCCATTACGAAAAGTCGATAAACGCCCGTTATCGTGCATTGCATAATCTCCCCGCCGCACCCCCGCGGCCCGCTTTATCAGACGCAGCTGGATAACAATCCCGCAAAGAAATATTGCAGACATGTGACCGATGCGCCGAGGGCGCAGCCTTGGACCGACCGAACCTCCGGAGAGCGGTTGGCATTGGTCCGCAGCACCGCCACGGACCTGTTTTCAGGACTCCCCTCGTCCACCAGGGGCGACGTCAAGGCTTCTCGCAACACTTCGGCGGGATTGACGTGGCAACCGCATAATGGAACGAGCGCCCGCCAGACGCCCGGCACGCGGCGCCGATCCGTGATGGCCTCTGCCCTCCGTCGGCAACTGGCGTAAGGTGTTCGCTTTGGACCGCCGGCGCGGGCGCCGACAACCGGCGGCTCTGAGCGACCAATGTGACGACCGTCCAGTATCCAAGTCGCTCACGCCTCGCGCACGAACGCCACGAGAGCTCCCTGTCAAAACTGAGACTGCGACATTACAGCCCCCGTTTGCCTGGCAACGCAGAATGCTATACTACCATCTAGTAATTGAGCAATATTTCATGCCCCTATATGTCATTGATGCAGGTCGGATTTACTTATAACATAGTACGACTCGGGGGTTAGAAACCAAAACCTGCAGCCATTTAGCGAAGTACTGCAAGGTTAAAATGTTTCTTTCTTTTCAGTCCTGTGGCGTTGGCCGGTATAAATGCCGGTCTTTCATCAATCGTGTGGACTCCAACCCGGGCGGCAACGTGTTGATCGGGAAGGTGATCTGCGCTCATAGAAAATGTGTAGGAGAAGTGACTGTGGACATCTTGGCTCAACGTGAACTGGGATTGAAATTAGCGCAGCAGCGAGGCGCCGACACGCTGCAGAGTGTGATCAGCGACAGGAACTCCGATTACAGCGCGATATTCGCAGCTGCGGCGCGCGACCTGAAGCCGGGGGCGCTGATTGAGGCGGTGCTTGCGGGGCCACCGGAATGGGCTTTCTATGCGCTGACAAACCTGCCGAACCTCGACGCAGACGAGCGTGCAGCGCTTGTAGCGAAGGCAGCAACCGATCCGTTCACCGCCGCTAATACGCTGCGCGGCGTGCGTGGGATCGAGGCGCACAGCGATGCGCTGACCCAGGCGGCCGGAAATTTCGCTGCAACGCAGGGGACAATTTCCGGATTCTACTTGAACAACAAGGGAAGCTATAATTGCGAATTCACGATGTATTGGGTCGATAATGGCAAAGCGCAGCCCCAGACGGGATCCAAGTCAGACAAATGGGTCTGGAGCAGCAAGCTCATGGTCGGGCAAGACGAGAAGAAAGCCTGCACCGACTTTGCGCTAACTGATTCTCCGCTGAAGGAAGGCGATACCGTGTGGATCTACTTATGGGTCCAGGCCGGTCAGGACATAGAGTCGCCGCTCCGCTTCACCTACAGCTCAGCGGTCGCCGAATATGCTTGCTTCACCTCGTCGGGCTGCACGCAAAGCGACAGCTTGGCGCTCGACAAGGTCGCTAGCCCGCCGTCCTGAAACGGTCACGCGCCGCGGCGGGCAAGCAACCCGCCGCGGCAAGGAGCGGGAGGTCGTTCTCGACCCTATAGGGCGCTCGAATTACGCGCCCGGCGTAGCTGAACACACATTTATTGTGAGTGGTTGGCGGCGTGCCACATGAAGCGCCGCCAACCGAGTTTTAATCGGCGCGCTTCTCTGTGCCCGCCGTCGTGATGCCCACCTGGCCCCGCCCCAGCAGCACCGCATTAAACAGGAACTTGAACGTCGCATAGGATTGCCCGCGCTGCGTGACCTCAGGTGCCAGCAGATAAGCACGGCCCCGGCCCAGCGTCGCATCGACCACAGTGGCGGTGTCGTTGAGGGCCTTCTGGCCCCATGCCCAGCCCGAGCGCAACGGATCGTCGCTGGCGAACCAGGAGACGCGCCGCACCCCGGCGGCACCCGGGTTTAGCGTGTAGGTCGGGTTGTTGTTGTAAAACAGATCGACCGTCCCCGGTACGCCGTAAGCCAGCGGATCGCTGATATCGACCTTCGCCTGCAGTACCGATCCCGGCACGTAGAACTTGGTGCTGGGCAGCGGCACGCGCTTGCCCGCCGCATCAACCGTGCTGAGCGCATTGCTTACTGGCACGCCGATCCCCGCTGCAAGCGCAGTGGCATTGCCGACCATCACCACCGTGCCGCCGGCGCGGGCGAACGATGCCAGCTGCGGATAGGTCGTCTCCTTGGTGATGCGGCCCAGCGCCTTGCGCCATTCGGCTGGAATGTCCGCGGCGATCGGCTGCTTCTGTGGCCGGCCGCCCTCCCGGCCGAGCACGTCGGTCTGCAACACCAGCACGTCATATTTCTTGTCCAGCCCGCCCTTGTCGAGCTCTTGCGGATAGACGAGCGTGTAGGGGAATTCATATTGCTCGAAGATCCAGCGATTGTGGCCCGAGGCCATCGATCCGCCATAGATATCGACCAGGCCGATCCGTGGTGCCGTGAGGCGAATCGCGGCCTCCGCCGGCTTGATGGCCACTGCATGTGCGTCCAGCCCGAGTTGGGTCACGGCTGTCTCGACGATCGCGCGGGCCTTGCCACCAGCCGGGATCCATAAAGCGCCGGGCGCCATTGCCTCCCCGTCCACAGTGATCGCGGTCTTCAGCCAATTCACCGGTACGCCGGCCTTGAGCAGGCGGTTGGTCAGCGTGAAGCTGTTGTTGGTCGCATGGCTGACGATATAGCCGGCGGTCCCGGTGCCGATCAGCTTGCCGGCCGGCGGCGTCTCGATCACGTCGGGGACGAGCGGGAAGTGGCCCGGCGCGCCATCCAGCAGCCGATCGAACTTTACGTTCATCTGGAAGGCCAACGTGTAGCCGGTGATGTCATAGGGCCGCGTCGGCGGGCCACCCGGATAGGCGAAGTCCTGCGGGTGATCCTGCGGCTCGAACATGTCGAGCACATGTGGCCGGAAGGCCTGGTCGGCGCGCACCACGAAAGATCCCGCGGCATAACGTTTGCCATCGTGGCTGAACGCCGCTGGCGCGCGTTCCACCTCGATTCCGGCCTTGATCAGCGCGTTGAGGAACTTGATCGTCGTCGGCATGTCGGGCTGCGCATCGGCCGGCAGGATAAACGCGCGGGGCGCGCGGTAGGCGGGATCCTGCAACACTGTCTTATAAAGCGAGCTCGGCACGATGGCCCGCGTGTCATAACCGGTCAGCTCATCCAGCGGGCTTCCGCCGCCTTCCTTTTTCATCGTCGCGGCCGCCGCCTTGACGGCGTCGATGCGCTTGGGCGTGATCACCCAGCTGTCGCTGCTGCCCTTCTGGATCTGATTGCGACCCATGATGTAGCGATTGTACAGCACCGTCTCGCGATTGCGCGAGGCATAGTCCATCACCGCGCGGTCCATCTCCTTGATGTAATCGAGCGATTGCTGGAAATGCCATTTCTGCGGGGCGATCGGCATCACCTCGTCCTGCCGCGCGAGCTGATTGCCCGGCACCAGCGGAATTTCCATTGGCGTCGGATTGCCGATGATCTCGGTCAGGATGCCGATCTGATTGTGGAAATAGCCGATCGTGCGGATGCCGCCGTTGAACCATGTCGAATATGGCGCGCCGGAGCGCGACACCGAACCACCCTTGCCCTGTGCGACGAGCCGCGCATGCATTGCCGTGCCCACCGCATCGGTCTGGTTGATGACCAGCGGCTCGTTGTTGAAATTATACGGATCCCGGAATGGCGGAATAAACACCACCGTGCCGACTGGCCCGGTCTGGTGCTCGTTATACAGGATCTGCGGGAACCACTCGCGATAGGCGAGCCGGTTCATGTTGGTCGTCTCCGGCTGGTTGGAGATGAAGCTGTCGCGGTTGTTATCGTGGCCGATATACTTCTGATAAAGCCGCGGGATGCTGCTGCTGTCGCGCTTCAGCTTGTCGGCCGGGCGCATATACCAGTCGGCGACTAGCTCCAGCCCGTCCGGATTGGCGAACACGAACAGCGTGATGTCATCGTTCAGCAGCCGCAGCGTCTCGGCATCGTTGCGCGTCAGCATTTCGGTGATGATCTGGATATGTGTCTGCGCGTTGGTCACTTCGGTGGCGTGCAGCCCCGCGTCGATCAAAACGACCGCCCTGCCCTCGGCCGCGAGCGCCTTGGCCTGCTCATCCGTCAGGCCCTTGGCCAGCGCGAGCTTTTCGGAAATCTGGCGATATTTCTCCAGATTGCGAATGTTCTCGGGCGACGAGACGATCGCCATATATTGTTCGCGCCCCTCGGCCGTCTTGCCGATGCTGACCAGCTTGATGCGATCGCTCTCGGTGGCGATCTTCTGCAGCCAGGCGCTCAGCTGGGTATAGTTGGCGAGGAAATAATCTGCCCCCGGCTTGCCCTTCATCATTGTTTCAGGTGCGGTGATCGGGGCGGCGGGGGTCTGCGCCCCGGCCGGCGCGGCAACGCCGAAAACCAGTGTCAGTGCGGTGGTGGCAAGCATCGCTTTACGCATTGTTCTTTCCCCTGTTGAATTTGCGGCCGCCCCCTGGACGGCCGAAGCTGGCCGGCGAACCTAGCTATTTGGCGCCGGCGATGAGCAGCACGGTCGCCAGGCCCAGCGCCATGTTGTCGACGTCCTTGGGCTTGTCCGAGATGAGATATTCATCCAGCGAGTGCGCGCCGTTGGTCTCGAACCCGGAACCCAAAGTGATCGCCGAGCGCCCCATGCTCCACGGAATGTTGCTGTCGCTGGATCCGGTGCCGAAATTCGGCGTCGCCCCCGCCGCCTTGCGCAGCGACACTGCCATGCGCAAGATCTCGGCATCTTTTGCCACGTTGCCGACCGGTCGATCGCCGATCAGCTTGGCCTCGTAGGCGATCTTGCCGCGTGTGGTGGAGCGGGCGGCGTTTTCGGCAGCAACCGCGCCTGGCAGCAGGGCCAGGAACTGCTTCTCCACCGCATCCAGTTCGGCTTTGCCACCCGATCGCATGTCGACCAGCATGGACATCGCAAAGGGGATCGAATTGACCGATGTGCCGCCCTCGACCACGCCGACGTTGAACACCGTCTTGGGCGTCGTCGGCACCGTCATCTTGCCGAACTGGACGATCGCGTCAGCCATCGCATAGGATGGATTGACGATGCCGAAATTGCCCATGCTGTGCCCGCCGGGGCCTGTGAAGGTCACTTTGTATCGTTTGGAGCCGGCGCCGGCATTGGTGATCTCATCCCCAAGCCCGGGCTCGAACGAGATGAAGTGCTTGATGCGATCCTTGAGCGGACTCTGGCCAAACAGGTAGCGGACCCCGCGCAGATCGCCGGGGCCTTCCTCGCCGACATTGCCCATGAACACGATGTCCATCGCGGGCGTAAAGCCTGCCTTCCTGATGGCGCGGATGAAGGCCAGCAGAACGGGCAGGCTGCTCGTATCATCACCGATGCCGGGCGCGATCAGCTTGTTGCCCTCGCGCTTCACTCTCACATCGGTGCCCGCGGGGAACACCGTGTCGAGATGCGCGGTGACGACGAACACATCCGTGCCGCGGCCCGATCCCTTCAGCGTGCCATAAACATTGCCCTCGGCGTCGGTGGTGACATCGGCCAACCCTTCGGCGGCGAGCATCTCCTTGAACATCGCGCCGCGCGCCGCTTCCTTAAACGGTGGCGCCTCGATCTCGGTCAGTTTGATGATATCGGCGATGATGCGATCGTAATCGGCGTCGAGGCTGGCCTTGGCGCGCTTGAACTTCGCGCTGCCTAGCAATGCCTGCGCTTGCTGCTCATAGCCCTGCGCCACTGCCGGACCCGCCACCATGACGGTCGCGGCGGAAAACGCTACGATCGACCGCCTGAAAATGCCCCCAAACGAACTCATTGAACGCCCTTCCGGATCGATGTGATCCCTTGCGATGACAGCCTGGCCGTTGGTATTGTAACGTCTTGGAACGCTTCCCGTCTTCTGCACTGCAGCGATAGTATCGCAACAATCGGGCGAAGCGAGGCCGCATCGTAGCCTGCCCCCCTTCCATGTGTTTTGCCGCCCATAGCCTGCGGTTATGCCTAGCAGGGCTGCTCCGAGCTTTCCGCCGACCGACCGCTATTCGCCGGGGAAAACTGGGTTGCGCGCAGCAAGATTTATGGAGGCTTCCCGCTCCAGCCCGTCGCTGCGCGGCCGGTCAACGCGGGGCACTCCATGCCACGCACGTCGCCAAGGCTGCTGTCTCGCTATCGATTTGTCGTCCCTCTGCTGATCATCTATCCATGCTCGTGTCACAGAACGCGTACTGCGTTGGTCATTCCCTGCAGATCAGCGCAGCCTGGCGGCGTCTTAAAGGTCGAAGCGCAGGCCGAGCCGGAATGACCGCCCGAGATAATCGTACATCGTCTGATTGATACCGAGATCGACGTTCGAGGTGTCCGACGGTCCCTTGCCCACCGGCGCCGGATCCTTGTTGAGCAGATTGGCGACGCGGAAGAACAATTGGCTTTTCACGCCCCCGACCGGCAGGTCGTACGCGAAATAGGTGTCGAGGTAGAATGCGCCATCGATGTGATTGTCGGCGATCGTGCGGTTGATCGTGTTGGATGCCGGGCAGCCGCTGGTGCACTCTACCCAATTGTTATTATACACCCCGGCGCTGACCCCGCGGCCGATGACCTGCAATGAGAAATTGTCGACCGCGTAACCGAGCGTCAGGCGATATGTCCAATTGGCCGGGCCGCCTCCGGCATTCTCCCCGACCACGTCGGTCGGCGCCTGCACGCCGTTCGCTTCCGATGCTTCCAGATAGTGCGTGGCGATGCCGCGGAAGTTCATCTTGCCCGGCAAGGCGGCCGCGATAGTGGACAGATCGAACTGATAGCTGGCCTCCAGATCGATGCCCCGTGCCCGGTTGGAGAGGAAGTTATACGGGCTGTTGGCGATCAAATATTCGCTGACGGTCGGGCCGGGGCCGGTACTACCAAATCCCGGGCTGCCATAAGCGATCGTGCCGGTCGGCGTGATTGCCCGGAGCCGCTGGCACAGATCGACATTGCCGGTGAAGCAGCGATCGACGATGTCCTGCGCCCCCAGCGTGCCGATCGCATCCTTGATCTTGATGTCATAATAATCGACCGACAGTCCAAGCCCCGGGATGAAGGACGGGCGATAGATCACGCCGAGGCCCCAGCTATCAGCCTTTTCCGGCTGCAGATCGAGATTGCCAGTCACCGTCTGCGTATAGCGCACGGCCTGGTTGTTCTGCCACGGATCACCGATCGAATTGGTGTTGCGGCTGCCGCCCTGGAACAGTTCCGACAGGTTGGGCGCGCGGATATCGCGCGACCGTGTGACGCGGAAACGGATGTCCTTGATCGGCTGCCAGCTCAGTCCAGCCTTCCACGTCACGACATTGCCGGATTCGCTGTAGTGCGTGTAGCGCGCGGCGCCGTTGAACTCGAACTTGAACGGGAGCGGCACCACCGTTTCGCCATAGCCCTCGGTCACGGTATAGGAGCCCCGGGTGGCGGTGAAATTGCCTGAATACCAGCCCGCGGCATATTCCGGCGGCACATAGCCCGAAATCTGCTCCTTGCGATGCTCGACGCCGAACGCGACGCCAATCGCATCGAGCCATGGATTCTGGATGTTGGTGCTGAAATTCACCGCCGCAACGTCTTGTTGCAGGCGGCGATCATCATAAGGCGTGCCCATGATATAGGCGACCGCCTCTGGGGAGTTTACTCCGATGCCCATGCGATTGAACGGCACACAGCCTTGGAACAGCGGATCGGCCAGCGCCGCCGCGGTGGGCCGGCAAACAATGTTGCCGCTGCCGTCGCGAATAGCGTCCTGTGCATAACCAAGCTTGACGCGGTTGGCGGCGACCAGCCCTTCCTTGGCGTTCATGATGCCGCGCTGGTAATAGGCATCCCATTTCCAGCCCGTATTGATCAAGTCGAACGAGCCTTCAAAGCCCAGCAGATACCGCTGCACATTGCGATCATAATGGCTTTCGCGCGTCGGGATATCCTGGTTCCAGGTGCCGAGCGTGAAGGTATACGCGCTGCTATTGGGGATCAGCGCGCGCAGCGCGGCAGGAATGAAGGCATTGTCGCCGCGGATCGTAACGTTGGCCTTGTCGGTATGATAGCCGCCCCAACTGATCTGATTGCTGCGGTTATAGGATAGCTCGGTATAGACTTGGAGGGTCTCCAGAATATCGAAGCTGAAGCGTCCAAAGACGCTGGATAGTTGCTCCTCCGGCTGGATCGACGTGCCATAATATTGCTGGCTGAGCTGATAATCGCCGCCCACCGTCCAAGGCAGGTTGTTGAGGCGATTGGCGCCGTAATCATAGCGGTTGACCGTGCCGCCCTGGCCGAAATACGTGCCCCGTAAACTAGCCCCGTTGGTGCCGATCGAGTTGCTCGTGATGATCCCGCCGCCCGTCGTCGTGTTCAGCCCGGATTGGCCGGCCGCGACATATTCGGGCTGGCCATTGCCAGCGACATGTCGCGGGTTCTGGATCAAATGCACCGCGCGGTCGGTCCATGGGCGGGAGCCCGCCCCGTAAACGCCGCCACGCCGGACGAGATTGCCGCTCAGCAAAGCGTGCCCGCGCCCCTCGGCGAAGGACAGGCCACCGGTCAGCGATACGCGCCAGGTCTGATCGTCGCCATAGGTGGTTTCGCCGTAGCTCGCTTCGCCCTTTAGCCCGGTATAAGTGCGATCGAGAATGAAGTTGACGACCCCGGCCACCGCATCCGACCCGTAGACCGAAGATGCGCCGCCGGTCACCACCTCGACGCTTTTCACCAGCCCCTGCGGGATCGTGTTGACGTCGACGGTGCCGCTGGCGAGTGATCCTACCGAACGATGCCCGTCCAACAGCACGAGCGTGCGCGCAGTGCCAAGGCTGCGCAGGTTTATGGTATTGATGCCGCCAGCGCCGCCGCTGAGATTGCGCTGCGTGTTGGACGGCGTCACGCTGCCCGAGACGGACGGAATCTGATTGACGAAATCCGCGATATTGGCCGGCGCGGCGGCCTGAATTTCCTGCAGGCCGATCACCGTCACGGGGGTCGGCTGATCATAACCGTTACGGGCAATACGCGAGCCGGTAACGGTAATTTCGGAGGAAGGGTCGTCGGGGGCTAGTTCCGGTGCCACGTCGGGAACGGGGGCAACCGCCGACGTTGGGGGTTCCGGGACGGTCTGCATCGGCTGCGTGTCCTGCGCATAAGCGCTGCTGCCGGTGAGCAGGGCGGCGCCGACCAGCGTCTTGAGCGTCAGCCCGGCAAGTGGTGCCCGTTTCTGCGCTACGGGGGCGCTTGCCGCAACCAGCGCTGGGTTGGACGTTTCGCGCATCAATCGCAAAACCATGTCACGTCGAGCGACGGATGGGCGTGCTTGAAGCATACTCGATTGTGTAAAGACGCGCATTCTAACTCCCCCGTTGCCGTAATCGCGTCATTCCATTTAGACGAGGCAATTACGCCTTCTGAACAAACGGATTTCCACGCAATATCAGCATGTTGAGCAGCGTCTCAGACTTCTCCCCTAGGCCTCTAGGGCTATCAGTTGGGCAGGTGCCGTCAAGACGGCTTTAGCGCCACTGCCATGCTTATGCTTGCGACGCCTATAACGTGACGGCATGGACCGCGCGCGGCCACGCTAATCATTAGCCGCGCGGCGCGGCCGGCGCGGCGTGAGCCGATAAATCGGCAGCAGATGCTTATGACAGATGGCGCGGGTGGTCACCGTCATTGGTGAGAGCAGATCTAAGGGCGAAACGAAACAGCGATCATGCTCACGGCTATCGTGCCGCGCGCTGCCGCCGGTCATGCGGCGTCAACCCGAGATCACAGGCTGATGCTGTGCCGTCGGCATCACCTACCTCCGGATAGCCTATCGATGCTCAATATGTACCCGCTGCCAGCGCCACAGTAGGCGCTGGATAGGGAGCGCTAACCCAGTCCGTTTGCGTCGCAATCATCTGCCGATTTAGGTCGATGAAGCTTTTAGCCAATCGGGTGAGCGGATTTGAGCCGAGATGCAGCACATTTAGTTCGAAGGTGACGGAAGGCGCCAGCGGGAGAAATATAAGACTGTCATCGACATATCCACGCGCGGTAAACTCGTCCACGATAGCGATGCCGGCACCTTGCCGCGCCATTGCAGCGGCAAGATATACCGAATGCACCAAGACCGCCGGCGTGATCATGGTGGCGATGACCGATGCCGCTAATCCGGCGATCGCGACGTCGGAACTGAGCCCGATTACTTGGTTTGCCGCCAGCATCTCGGCGCCGACCACGGTGTCGGCCTCCGGCAACAGACGACGATGGAAGAGCGCCCCGACGCGCCCATGCCCGATCACCGCCCCAGAAATCTCCGGATCCAGCAACAAGTGATGACCGATAACGAAATCGCATTCGCGCGAGGCCAGCGCCTCGCGAAAATCATTATGGTGAATTGCCGACACGTCGAACGTCACTCGCGGCATCCGCTGACGGAAACGGACGACGGCCTCCGGCACCAGGGAAAGGGCCAACGACGGCAACACGGCCATGCGAATATGCCCTTCCGAAGTTGTTCGCAGGTTGCGAGCCGCGCGCTGGAAGGTGTCGATCCTAGCATGTAGATCTGCCGCCTCGCGGAACAGGATATGAGCTTCTTCAGTCGGGGCAAGTCGTCCGCGTACTAGTCGAAATAGGGCGAAACCGAGCTTCGTCTCCGCATGCTTGACGATCTTGCTGACCGATGGTTGCGAGACGTTGAGCAGGCGCGACGCGCCGCTGATGGAGCCTACCGAATAGACTGCATGAAATACCTGAATTTGCCGGAGATTCATCGCGCCCCCTTATTCGTCGCCCACCTCATCCTCTCGCGATTCGTTTTTATTATGACAGAACGATAACACCAGTAGTGGCCCTGCCAACGGTCAATTCCGATTGGGGGAATGAATCCTTTCAGCGATGCTATTTGGTGACACCACGAGCAGCGATGCGAAAGCCAGGCCACGTTAGGCCGCCAAGAGGCGGATAGCGTTGTAGAATGTCCAGTCGGGGTCCCGCGGGGGTAAACTCGCCGAGGAACAGGACACCCTAATTTGCCCGCACGACCCTGGGTTGTTGTCATGGGCGGGAAACTCCGGCGCGCAACGTTGAGCGTCCGCTACTGCGGGCGTAATCAATGGCGGTTGGTAAGTGGACCGCCGTCACGGCGTCGCAAGGCTTCCGGCGCGAATGAAGCTCCGGTCGGAGATGCGCTCGCCAGCGTGGACGACAAGCATAGCAGAGGTGCCGACGGTTCGGGCTTGATAGAGACCCAGAACACGGAGCGTGTAGCGGCTCGAAACTGTTATCAACTGCAATGAAGGAGTAAATATGCCCGAGCCGAAGACGCCAGCGGAGACTGCTTATCTGGAAAAAATCATCGAGCGCGCCATGTGGGCCGTCGTTCGCGCCGGCGCGATCGACGACGACGCCCCGGGCGGCATTATCGATTTGCCCTATTGACGGGTTGTGCAGCGTTATCAGCACGCTGGCGGTACAGAGCGGCACTTACGCAACCCCGCGTGACATGCCGAGAAACCGACTTCAAGTACGCTGAGCTTTTGTCGGAACCGAAAGCTCATTCAGTCGCGACGAATAGCGTCGATGCCCTTACTTGGCCTTGCGCCATATCCGCCAACATTGCCTGTTGCGGATCGACCGTAGTACTGTAGATTTCGCGACTTAGATTAAAACTAGCGCAGTTCGGGTCCACTGTACCGTTGCGGCGCCTTGGGGCTGATCGTCTGGTGAAGTAAATTTTCTACCGCGAGAATGTCGAATCCGGACTGCCTCGTTCGTTGCTGTAGTGGCCGGACGACAGTGGCGGCTCACAAGGAGAGTAATGATGCGTGTGATGGTGTTTGTGAAGGCGACCGAGGATAGCGAGGAAGGTATGAAGCCCTCGCCCGAGCTCAGCCAGATGTTCGTGGACATGGGCAAGTTCAACGAGGAGCTCGTGAATGCCGGCGTCATGGTCGCTGGTGATGGGCTCCGGCCCTCGTCGCAGGGGAAGCGCGTTGCATTCGACGGTCCGCGCCGCACGGTAATCGACGGGCCTTTCGCCGAAACGCGTGAGCTCGTGTCAGGCTATTGGCTTTGGGAGGTCAGGGACATGGAGGAGGCGGTCGAGTGGGTGAAGCGCTGTCCAAACCCGATGTTCGGTCCGAGCGAGATCGAAATCCGCCCGCTTTATGAGGCCGAGGACTTCGTCGATATCATCCCCGCCGTAGCCGCCGCGATCCACGACGGCGTGGGTGACAAGCTGGCGAACCGCTGATGCGCTTGCCCCCCGCCATCAAGATCGCATAACTCTTGTATATGGCGGCCGACGCAATTCAGCGTGCGATCGAAACGGTTTTCAGGATCGAACGGCCGCGCTTGATCGCAAGCCTCGCCCGAATGACCGGCAACGTCGATCAAGCCGAGGAGCTGGCGCAAGAAGCGTTGGTAATCGCCCTTGCGGAGTGGCCTGTGCGCGGCGTTCCACGCGCTCCCGGCGCTTGGCTCACCACCGTGGCTAAGCGCCGCGGCATCGACGCGATACGACACCAGCGGATGCGGGACCGAAAGCATGCTGACATGGCGCGCGGCCTTGGCAACACGCGATTCTCCCTCGGCGAGCAGATCGAGGCGGCGGTAGATGACGATATCGAAGACGAGTTGCTCGCACTGATCTTTACGGCCTGCCACCCGATTATTCCGCCCGATGCACGCGTCGCGCTCACCTTGCGGCTTATCGGTGGACTGACCACGCAAGAGATCGCGCGCGCCTTTCTCTCGACGGAGTCGACGATCGCGCAGCGGATCGTGCGCGCCAAGAAGGCATTAGGCAAAGCGGCTCTCGCGTTCGAGGTACCGCACGGCACCGAACGCACGCGTCGGCTGACGTCGGTACTTGAGGTGGTCTATTTGATCTTTAACGAAGGCTATGCTGCCACGGCGGGCGATGAATTGGTGCGGCCGGTGCTTTGCGCCGAAGCGCAGCGGCTGGGACGAATTTTAGCCGGCCTGCTGCCCGACGAACCCAAGGTGCTCGGGCTCCTTGCTCTAATGGAGTTGCAGGCCTCGCGCCTCGCGGCGCGAACGGGGCCGACGGGAACATTCGTGCCGGTCACCGAGCAGAACCGCGCACGTTGGGACCGGCTGCTCATCCGGCGCGGCATGAAGGCGCTCGCCCGGGCTGAATCGCTGGGCGGTGCCGATGGTCGCTACGCCCTTCAGGCAGCCCTTGCTGCATGCCACGCACGAGTGCTGAGGGCCGAAAATATCGACTGGCGGCGTATCGCTGCCCTTTATGATCGGTTGAGGGAGGCGACCCCCTCGCCGATCGTTGATCTCAACCGCGCGGTTGCTCACGGGATGGCCTTCGGTCCGGAAGCAGGCCTGCAGCTTATCGAGAAAATTGCCGACGTGGCGGTCTTGCGCAACTATCCGCCCCTGCCCGCGGTGCGCGGCGATCTACTCTTCCGAGCGGGTCGTCGATCGGAAGCCCGCCCGCACTTCGAGGCTGCGGCGCGATTGACCCGTAATACCCGGGAGGCAGCGCTCCTACTCACCAAGGCGCGCGTGCGAGGGGTAGAGCTGTAGCCTGGATTATGATCCATCTACGTTGAAGCGTAGCGCGAGTTTCTGAGGTAGTTGGCGCATTCCTGGGGCGGGAAGGCGTCGAGCAAGGTGCCGATGCGCTTCCAGGTTGTATCGACAGAGCGCTCGGCGGCCTTTCGGAGCAAAGTTTTGAGCTTGGCGAAGACCTGTTCGATCGGGTTCAGGTCGGGGCTGTAGGGCGGCAGGAACAGCAGATGGGCACCGGCGCGTCGGATCGCCGCGCGCCCCGCCGGGCCTTTGTGGCTGCCCAGATTATTCATGATGACGATGTCGCCGGGGCTGAACGTCGGCACCAGGAACTGTGCGACATAGGCGGTGAAGCTCGCACCGTTGATCGGACCGTCGAGCACCAGCGGGGCGTCGATCCGGTCGTGGCGCAGTGCGGCCACGAAGGTCAGCGTGCGCCAATGGCCTGCGGCACCTTGTCGACGAGCTGGTGCCCGCGCGCGGTGATGCCGCTCTCGCGCACGATCCGCCAGACCGAGCTATAGCTCGTCACCACGCCGCGCGCGCCCAGCTCCACCACCAACGCGTGCAACGTCAGGTCGGGAACCGCCGCCAGCTGCCGCAGCCAGTCGCGTTCAGCGGCCAGCGAGCGTGGCTGCTGCCGACCCATTGGTCGCGCCGCAGCCGTCCCCGTCGCACGCAAACGCTGCGACCATTTTACCGCGCTCGCAACGCTTACCCCGAACAATGCCGCCGTCTCCCGGCAGCTGCGCCCCGACACCTCCGATGCCGCTACACGCTCGAAGATCATTCGGATAGGCCTGCACCATATTCCTCCCTGCTTACCCCGCACAGTGGATCACAAATGCTCGGCGGTGAGAATCCTCTCGATGCAAGCCGGACGATTCAGACTCTAGTTAGCTGGTGCGAGATCCGGAACGACTTCCGGATGTTCAGGCTCGACCGGACGATCGCGCTTTCTCTTACGGGAAAGCGGTTCAGGCCGGTTCCGGAACGCTCGCTTGCGGAATGTTTACGCCAATATGAGACGCAGTTCGGCCCGCAGATCTGAACGAGACTAGCGCCACATCAGATGTCCAGAGCCGCTACTTGCTTCCCTAATTTCGGACATTTATTCGCCTGAAGGTACGTGCGCGAGGCGAAACTTTTGACGGGCAGGTGGCAAAATGTTGAAAGCCCATGGTGTCAGGCAATTCGTCATCCGGTCACGGTACTTGGCGTCCGATCCGGAGGAAGCCCCTGGAAGCGCCCTCGCAATCGAGACCGGTGCCGCCTAGGATCGGACTATGCGGATCGCCATCATCGACACCAGCACGACGCGCGCGGCAATTATTTCCGAAGGGCTCCGCGAGGCCGGACTCGATGATATCGTCGTGATCGACAGCACAGCGGGGATGGTGGCCGCACTCGAGAAGGCAGCGCCCGAAGTGGTGCTGATCAACCTCGAAAATCCGAGCCGCGACGTGCTCGAAGAGTTTTTCGCGGTGTCGCGCGCGCTGGCGCGGCCGATCGCGATGTTCGTTGACCAAAGCGACACGGAATCCACCGCCGCCGCGGTCGATGCGGGCGTCTCGGCCTATATCGTCGACGGGCTCGCCAAGCAGCGGATCAAGCCGGTCATCGACCTCGCGATCCGCCGGTTTCAGGCCTTCGCGCGGTTGCAGGCCGAACTGCACGAGGCCCGCAGCGCGCTCGCCGATCGCACGACGGTCGACCGCGCCAAGGCGATCCTGATGAAACGCCGGGGCATCGACGAGCCGACCGCCTACGGCCTGCTCCGCGCACAGGCGATGCGATCCAACCGCCGTATCGCCGAAATCGCCGATGCGATCATCACCAGCGACGCGCTCATGGGAGATATCTGATGGCGCTCGACCGGATCCGCATCGGCTTCCTGCCGCTGGTCGATGCCGCGTTGCCGATCCTCGCGCGCGAACGCGGGTTCGCCGAGGCCGAGGGGCTGGAGATCGAACTGGTTCGCGACATGACCTGGGCGACGGTGCGCGATCGGCTGCTTTACGGTCATACCGATGCGGCGCACATGGTCGCGCCGCTCGCGATCGCGACTGCGCTGGGGCGCGGGCGGCCGGCGGTGCCGATGGCGGTACCGTTCGTGCTGGGGCTGAACGGCAACGCGATCACGCTGTCGCTGCCGCTCGCCGCACAGGTGCTGGACGGCGATGCGCTCGGCGACCCGGTGGTGCTCGGCGCGCGGCTGAAGACGGTTGCGCTGGCGCGGGCCTCGGCGGGGCGGCGGCTGCGGTTCGGTGTGGTGCATCGCTATTCGAGCCACAATTACATGCTGCGCTACTGGCTGGCCGCGGTCGGCATCCGCCCCGATACCGATGTCGAGATCGTGACGACCAGCCCGACCTTCGCCGCCGATGCGCTGGCGGCGGGCGAAGTCGACGGCATCTGTGTCGGCGAACCGTGGAACGGCGTCGCGGTCGATCGCGGGGTCGGGCGGATCGCTTTGGTCACGGCGCAGATTTGGCAACGCGGCGTCGAGAAGGTGCTGGCAATGCGCGCCGCGACGCTGGTCGATCGCGGCGACGTCGTCCACCGGCTGATCCGCGCGCTTCACGCCGCCGCTGCGCAGTTCGTCGACCCCACGACTCTCGATGCGAATGCAGCGATTTTGTCACGGTCGGACTATCTCGATGCGCCGGTCGATGCGGTGGGGCGCGCGATCGGCGACCGGGTGCGGCTCGTACAGGATGCCACGCCGATCCACGTCCCCGACTTCATGTTCCAGTACCGCGAGGCGGCGAACTTCCCGTGGCGCAGCCAAGCGGCGTGGCTCTATTCGCAGATGCTGCGCTGGGACGGCATGCCGTTCTCGGTCGAGGAGGCGGACGTCGCGCAAGGGGTGTTCCGCCCGGACGTGTATCGCGCCGCGCTGGCAGGCTCGGACGCGCCGTTGCCGAATGCGAGTTCGAAGCTGGAGGGCGCGATCGGTGCGGACGGTATCGGCGCGGGATCGACGCAGGGGCGATTGATTCTTGGGCGGGATGCGTTCTTCGACCGGCGGGCGTTCGATCCGGAAGATATCGAGGGGTATCTGGCCGGGTTGCCGTAAAGTCCGCCCCGGTTTTCCTGCGAACGCAGGAACCCAGGGTCAAGCAGGATCACGGCGGATGGCGCTCGATACCCTTGGGCTCCTGCGTTCGCAGGAGAACAGGTTAGTGAACCCCGACCCAAATCTGCTGCACCTGCGAAATGGCGCTTGCGCGATGGGGCCAGTTCGGTCATCTTCGCAACGTCCGGCAAGGGAGTCGGGCACGAAATCATCGCGAGACCGGTTCCAACGATGGGGCCTGACCGCGTAGGGCGATCCACCGATCGTCCATAGGCAACGAAGCCGCTCCGATGCGTCCGCAAGGTCGCTGTCGGGGCGGCTTTTTCTTTGTCCGTCGCAGATGGGGAAAATCATGCTGTTCGCATCACCGGGTATCGACGCCACCGCGCCAAAGGCCACACGGATCGACCTGTTCAGCGTCGCCACGCCGCAGATGCGTGCGTTTCACGTCACCTGGCTGGCTTTCTTCGTCTGCTTCTTCGCGTGGTTCGCCGCCGCGCCGTTGATGCCGCTGATCAAGGCCGAGTTCGGCCTCGACAAGGATCAGATCGCCAACATCAACATCGCCGCGGTCGCGGTGACGATTCTGGTGCGGCTGATCGTCGGCCCGCTCTGCGACCGGTTCGGGCCGCGGCGTACCTATAGCTGGCTGCTGCTGCTCGGCGCGGTTCCGGTGTTCGGGCTGGCGTTTGCGCAGACATACGAGACGTTCCTGTTCTTCCGCCTCGCGATCGGCGCGATCGGCGCGTCGTTCGTCATCACGCAATATCACACGAGCGTGATGTTCGCGCCCAACGTCGTCGGTACCGCCAACGCGACCGTCGGCGGTTGGGGCAATGCCGGCGGTGGTGCGGCGCAGAGCCTGATGCCGCTGGTCGTCGCGGCGATGATTGGCCTTGGGGTCGAACACGCGTTCGGATGGCGGGCGGCGATGTTCGTGCCGGGCGTCGCGATGGTGGTTATGGCGTTGGTCTACGCGCGCTATACGCAGGACACGCCGCAGGGCGACATCGTCGACCTCCGCGCCGCGGGCATCGCCGTCGACGGCGGCAAGGCGACCGGCGTGGCGATCCTGCGCCGCGCCGCCGCCAACTACCGGACCTGGATGCTCGCCGCGACCTATGGCGCTTGCTTCGGCGTGGAGATCTTCATCCACAACATCGCGGCCAGCTATTATGTCGACCGGTTCGGCCTTTCGCTGACCGACGCCGGGCTGGCCGCAGGGATCTTCGGCGGCCTCGCGCTGTTCGCCCGTGCGCTCGGCGGGATCGCGAGCGACCGGATCGCGCTCGTGAAGGGCCTCGATGGCCGCGCGCTGCTGTTGTTCGCGCTGATGCTCGGCGAGGGCATCGGGCTGGTGCTGTTCGGGCATGCCGGCAGCATCACGCTCGCGATCCTGGCGATGACGATCTTCGGGCTGTTCACGCACATGGCGTGCGGCGCGACCTATGCGCTGGTGCCGTTCATCGACCGCAAGGCGTTGGGCGGCGTCGCCGGGATCATCGGCGCCGGCGGCAATATCGGCGCGGTCGCGGCTGGGTTCCTCAACAAGGCCTCGGCCAGCCCGCAGCAATGCCTCGTGATGCTCGGCTACATCGTCGCGGGCACCGCCGTCTGCGCGCTGGCGGTCCGCTTTTCCGCCACGCACAAATCGGACGAGCGCGCGCTGCTCGACGCCGCGCTCGACGCACGCCGCACCAGCGATCGCGCGGTGAACGGCGCGATCCCCGCCTGATGCCCCCCCTTCCCCGGCTCCAACGCGACTGGACGACATGATGGAACACCAAACCCCCTCCCCCGACACTCCCTTTTCCAAAAGGCGCGAACACCTCGTCGTGATCGGCAACGGCATGGCCGGCTGTCGCGCGGTCGAGGAACTGATCGCGCGCGACCCGACCCGCTACCGCGTGACGATCTTCGGCGCCGAGCCGCATGTGAACTACAACCGGATCATGCTGTCGCCGGTGCTGGCGGGCGAGAAGACGTTCGAGCAGATCGTCATCAACGACCATGCCTGGTATGCGACCAACACGATCACGCTGGTGACGAGCGACCCGGTGCAGGCGATAGACCGCACCGCGAAGACCGTCACGGCGCGGTCGGGCCTGACGGTGTCTTACGACAGGCTGCTGATCGCGACCGGCTCCGATCCGTTCATCATCCCCGTTCCCGGCAAGGACCTGCCCGGCGTCATCTCGTTCCGCGACATGGCGGACGTCGATCACATGCTGGAGGCGGCCGAAGCCGGTAAGTCCAAGGGGGGCGGCGCGGCGGTCGTCATCGGCGGCGGCCTGCTCGGGCTGGAGGCCGCGCACGGCCTCACGCTCCGCGGCATGAAGGTGACGGTGATCCACCTGATGCCGACGCTGATGGAACGCCAGCTCGACGAGGCGGCAGGCTGGTTGCTCAAGTCGGCGCTGGAGGCGCGCGGCCAGACCATCCTCACTGAGGCGAACACGGCGGAGATCGTCGGCGACACCCATGTCGAGGGCGTGCTGCTCAAGGACGGTACGCTGATCCCCGCGAGCCTCGTCGTGATGGCGGTCGGAATCCGCCCGTCGGTTGCGCTCGCGCGCGATGCCGGGTTGGAGATCGGTCGCGGGATCAAAGTCGATGACCATATGGTCACCAGCGACCCGTCGATCCTCGCGGTCGGCGAATGCGTCGAACATGACGGCAATGTCTACGGCCTCGTCGCACCGCTATGGGACATGTGCCGCGCGCTCGCCGATGGCCTGACCGACAGTCACAGCGGTTATCGCGGATCGGTGACCTCGACCAAGTTGAAGGTCGCCGGGCTCGACGTGTTCTCGGCGGGCGATTTCTCGGGTGGCGGGGCGTGCGAGGACATCGTCCTGCGCGATGCGTCGCGCGGCATATACAAGCGCGTCGTGGTGAAGGACGACCGGATCGTCGGCGCGGTGCTGTACGGCGACACGACCGATGGCGGCTGGTATTTCGACCTGCTCAAACGCGGCGAGGATATCGCCCCCATCCGCGACATGCTGATCTTCGGCCAAGCCTTCGCCTCGGGAGGGGCGCAAGCGGACCCTAAGGCGGCCGTTGCGGCGCTCTCCGACGATGCGGAGATCTGCGGCTGCAACGGCGTCACCAAGGGACAGGTGGTGGCGTGCATCGGCGCCGGCAATGCGACGCTCGATGCGGTCCGCGCGACCTGCAAGGCGTCGGCGTCGTGCGGATCGTGCACCGGGCTGGTCGAGACGCTGCTCGCGGTCACGCTCGGCGACGACTATTCGGGCGAACGCACCGTCAAGACGATGTGCAAATGCACCAGCTTCGGCCACGACGACGTCCGCCGCGAGATCGTCGCGCAGGGCATGCGCTCGATCCCGGAAGTCATGCAGAAGATGAGCTGGTCGACGCCCGACGGCTGCTCGTCGTGCCGCCCTGCGCTGAATTACTATCTGCTCTGCGCGCTGCCGGGCGATTACAAGGACGACCAGCAGAGCCGCTACGTCAACGAACGGCTGCACGCCAACATCCAGAAGGACGGCACCTATTCGGTCGTGCCGCGGATGTGGGGCGGGCTTACCAACCCGCGTGAGCTTCGCGCGATCGCCGACGTCGTCGAGAAATACGATGCGCCGATGGTCAAGGTGACCGGCGGCCAGCGGCTCGACATCTTCGGCATCAAGAAGGAGGATCTGCCCGCGGTCTGGGCCGATCTCAACGCCGCCGGGATGGTCAGCGGCCACGCCTACGGCAAGAGCTTGCGTACCGTGAAGACGTGCGTCGGCTCCGACTGGTGCCGGTTCGGGACGCAGGATTCGACCGGGCTCGGCGTCAAGGTTGAGCGGATGACCTGGGGCTCGTGGATGCCGCACAAGTTCAAGATCGCGGTCAGCGGCTGTCCGCGCAACTGCGCCGAGGCGACGATCAAGGATTTCGGCGTGGTCTGCGTCGACAGCGGCTACGAGTTGTCGGTCGGCGGCAATGGCGGGATCAAGGTCCGCGCGACCGACTTCCTGTGCAAGGTCGCGACCGAGGAGGAAGCGATGCACTATTGCGCCGCCTTCATCCAATTGTACCGCGAAGAAGCACGCTATCTGGAACGCACCGCGCCGTGGATCGAACGGATCGGGGTGGAGTATATCCGCGAACGGATCGCCGATGATCCCGCCGGCCGCGAGGCGCTGGCGGCTCGGTTCCTGTTTTCGCAGCAGTTCACGCAGGACGATCCGTGGGCGGCGCGCGCCGCGGGCGAACATCGCGAACAGCACGCGCCGATGGCGCGCTTCACCCCCATCGACAACACGCGAGAAATGGCATGATCGGCGAATGGCTCGATATCGGCTGGGTCGATGAGATTCCGGTGCGCGGCAGCCGCACGGTGCAAGTCACCGGGGGCGACGACATCGCGGTGTTCCGCACCGGCGAGGGCAAGGTCTTCGCACTGGCCGATCGTTGCCCGCACAAGGGCGGACGGCTCAGCCAAGGCATCGTCCATGGCGGTGCCGTCGCCTGCCCGCTGCACAATTGGCGGATCGCGCTCGATACCGGCGAAGCGCTGGGCGAGGACAAGGGTTGCACGCCGGTGATCCCGGTTAAGGTGAGCGGTGGACGCGTGCTGCTGTGCCGGGCGAGCACGATGGCGGCGGCGGCGTGAAGGTGCCCCGGTGAGCACCTCGGTCCGCACCACCTGCGCGTATTGCGGCGTCGGCTGCGGCATCCTGGCGACACCGACCGGCGCGCGCAGCGCATCGATCGCGGGCGATCCGGATCACCCCGCCAATCGCGGCAAGCTGTGCTCCAAGGGTACGCACCTCGGCGAGACGATCGGGCTCGAGGGGCGCCTGCTCACGCCGATGATCGGCCAGCGCCGCGCGAGCTGGGACAAGGCGCTCGACCTCGTCGCGCGGCGCTTTCGCGACACGATCGCGCAGCACGGGCCGGGCAGCGTCGCCTTCTACGTGTCGGGCCAGTTGCTGACCGAGGATTATTACGTCGCCAACAAGCTGATGAAGGGCTTTATCGGCTCGGCCAATATCGACACCAATTCGCGGCTGTGCATGGCGAGCGCGGTGGCCGGGCACAATCGCGCGTTCGGCGAGGATATCGTGGCCGCCAGCTATGACGATCTCGACGCCGCCGATCTGATCGTGCTGGTAGGATCGAACACCGCCTGGTGCCACCCGATCGTCTATCAGCGGATCCGCGCGCGCTGCGCGGCCGGCGCCAAATTGGTGGTGATCGACCCGCGCCGCACCGAAACCGCGGACGAGGCCGATCTGCATCTGGCGATCCGCCCGGGCACCGACGTCGCGCTGATGAACGGGTTGCTCGCCTGGTGCCGCGAGGCGGGCGTGATCGACGACGTTTATTTGGCAGCGCACGTCGCGACGCCGGAGAATTTCTGGGACCGGGTTGGAGAGGGAAGCGACCTGTGGTCGGTGGCGCGCATCTGCGATGTGCCGCCGCAAGACCTCAGGCGCTTTTTCGAATTGTTCGCCGCGCATCCGCGCACCGTGACGATGTTCAGCCAGGGGGTGAACCAGTCGCTCTCGGGCACCGATCAGGTCAACGCGATCACCAATCTCCACCTCGCCACCGGGCGCATCGGCAAGCCGGGTGCGGCGCCTTTCTCGATCACCGGCCAGCCCAATGCGATGGGCGGGCGCGAGGTGGGCGGGCTCGCCTCCAGCCTGGCCGCGCATATGGATTTCACGCCAGACAATATCGCGCGCGTCGGGCGCTTCTGGGCCGCGCCCAACATGGCGACCAAGGCGGGGCTGAAGGCGGTCGATCTGTTCCGCGAGCTCGGCCATGGCCGGATCAAGGCGATCTGGGTGATGGCGACCAACCCGGCAGTGTCGATGCCCGATGCCGGCCGGGTGCGCGAGGCGCTGGCGGCGTGCCCGTTCGTCGTCGTCTCCGACGTGATCGCTGAGACCGATACCTCGCTCCACGCGCATGTCCGCCTGCCCGCCACCGCCTGGGGCGAGAAAGACGGCACCGTGACCAATTCGGACCGCACGGTCAGCCGCCAGCGCGCTTTCCTCCCGCCACCGGGCGAGGCGCAACCCGATTGGTGGATCGTCACCCAGGTCGCGCGGCGGATGGGGTGGAAGACCGCCTTTGCCTATGACCGCGCTGCCGATATCTGGCGCGAGCATTGCCGCCTGTCGACCTATGAAAATGGCGGCGCGGGATCCCCCGGCGGGCGCCTGTTCGCGCTGCCCGGGCATGCGGCGGCGGGCAATGCCGCCTATGACGCGATGGCGCCGTTTCGCTGGGGCGGGGCGCCGTTTGCCGATGGCCGCTTTCCGACCGCCGATGGCCGCGCGCGCCTTGTCTCGGTGGCGCAGAAGCCGGTCGCCGCCCCGCTCGCCAACTGGCCGATGACGCTCAACACCGGTCGCTACCGCGATCATTGGCACAGCATGACGCGCACCGGCCTGTCGCCCAAGCTGGCGCGCCACCGCGAAGAACCGCTGGTCGAAATCCATCCCGACGATGCCGCGCGGCTGGGCATCGTGGATCGCGGCCTCGCGCGCGTAATCACGCCACAGGGCGACAGCGTGTTTCGCGCGAGCGTGGTGGCCACGCAGCGCGCCGGCGACCTGTTCGTGCCGATCCACTGGACCGACCACACGGCGCGCGGCGGCCGCGCCGGGCTGCTGCCCCGCCCGCTTGCCGATTCCGTTTCCGGCCAGCCGGGGTTCAAGCTGACCCCGGCGCGGATCGAGCCCGTCGCCAGCGCCTGGCGCGGCTTCGCCGTCATGCGCGGCGAACTGGCTACCATGCCCGACTGTTTGTGGGCGACGCGCGTCGCCGTGCCCTGCGGCACCGCCTGGGACCTTGCCGGGGACGGTGATCCCGCCGGGCTGGAGACATTGTTGCCAAAGGGCCAGCGGATCGAGGCGATCGATGCCGCGCGCGGCAGCCGCCGCATCGCCATCCTGAGCGGCGGCCGGCTCGCCGCGGCGCTATTCGTCGCCCGCGACGGCGCCCTGCCGCCGCGCGACTGGTTGGTCGCGCAGCTCAGCGAAGCGGTCGCCGCGCCCACCCTGCTCGCCGGGCGCGCGCCCGGCGTACAGGTCGATCGCGGGCCGATCGTGTGCGCCTGTTTCGATGTCGGCCTGAAGACCATCCTCAGCGCGATCGCCGACCAGCATCTGGCCGACGTCGCCGCGATCGGCACCGCACTCGGCGCCGGCAGCAATTGCGGATCATGCCGCCCTGCCCTCGCCAAACTCCTCGCCAGCGAAGGATCGATCCATGCCGCATGATTTCCCGCCGGGATCGGTCTGGCTGGTCGGCGCGGGGCCGGGCGATCCCGACCTGCTGACGCGCAAGGCCGAGCGGCTGCTGGCCGACGCCGACATGGTCTTTTACGATGCGCTCGTCGGCCCGGCGATCCTCGCGCTGGTGCCGCGCGGCACGGAGCTGGTCGCCGTGGGCAAGCGCTCTGGCCGCCATTCGAAGGATCAGGGTTCGATCAACGATCTGCTTGCCGCCGCCGCGCTGGGCGGCAAGCGCGTCGTGCGCCTCAAGGGTGGCGATCCCTCGATTTTCGGGCGTTCGACGGAAGAGATCGCGCATCTTACCACCCGGGGCATTGCGGTTCAGATATGTCCGGGCGTTACCACCGCCAGCGCTGCCGCCGCTTCGGCCGGTGCATCCCTGACTCTCCGTGGACTTGCGCGCAAACTGACCTTCGTCACTGCCCACGCCCGCGCCGGCGAAGCGCTCGACCTCGACTGGGTCGCCCTCGCCACCGCCGATGCGACGCTCGCTATCTATATGGGTCGCGCGGCGGCGGCCGAAATAGCATGCCAGTTGATCGCCGCCGGTCGCGCGCCCGATACGCCGGTCATGGTCGCCGTGAATGTGTCTCTCCCCGCCGAGCGCATCGTGCGCGGCAGGCTTTCAGCGCTTGCCTTCCTGGTCGAGACGATCAGTGATAGCGATCCATCACTGCTCCTAATTGGCGAGGCGATCGCGCCCGTTGAGCGCGGTCGGGTGGCCGTGCCGGCCAGGACCGTTTGCGAAGGTGGAAACTGAGACGCCGTAGCGCCATCTGCGCTTGGATCGCCCCGGCTCACGGCTCACACGCCGCTCTCTGCGCCCTTCAGCGTGCGCCTTACCAGCCAGCTTAATGCGTCTCCAGCACGACACTGTCGCATTGAAGGGGCGGGAAGGACACGCGCCACAGCGCCTAGCTAGCCGTTTGACGCGAATATGCTGTAGCGCTCGCGCCAGGCGTCCACCTCGTCCCGCAAATATGCTGGTGCGGGATCTCCTGAGATCACAAGGCGGGCCACGTCATCTTCAGGATGCAGCAACATCTTCTTTGATCCGTCGCTGAACCAGACGGGGACTAGCTGATTGCACAGACTGTCGAGTATTGCAGCAGCCATCCCGTTCTGTATCGCCTTGCTGCCTGCGAGCGCACGGACGTTGACTGAAACGGCTTCGAAGCAGTTCTGCGGCGCGGGCACGAAATTCAGCGATACGAGGAGACCAGACCGATCCGGGCGGGCGGCATCCGGCAACGTCGCCACTCGTCGCCAGGCGCAGAACCAGGTCCGGCAGATGCGCGGCCGTACGGCATGTATACGGCACCCGTCGGCGGATAGGTTGGCGCACTGCGTTCCCGCAGGTTTGGAAAAACCCGGCGTATCCACCGTGAGCACAGAGCAGCACGCCGTGCACTCGCCACAGTCTCGATTAGCGAGGACCGGTCCCAATAAGATGGTTTCCAAGTCAGGCTCGGTTTGCATCGGCGTCGCGTGCCTCTACCCCGTCTGAAAAACAAGGGGGCGACGCCGATCCAACATCAGTTTCCCTCAGCGTCTACCGAGAAGACCATCGGCTTGCCGCGCGACACCGGCTCCCACCCCGCCATTAGCGCTGCTCGCACCCCGCGGGAAACGGTTGCGTCGTCGAGTTGAAGACGCCCCCGCAGCAATCCCTTCAAGAGGCGCTTGGGCGCCGGGAATTCTAAGAGCGCCTCACGTTGAGCATCTCGCTGTAGCAGCGCAACGGTCATGCCTTTCCAGCCATCGTCATCCGACCATTGCGGTTCGCGCTGGAGGTGCCAATCGTACATGAGGCCATCGACATCAACAGAGCCGGTATTGCTGCGGGATTTTGACATGCCGGCAGCCGTAGCATGCAGATCGTGCCAAGCCACGCGTTCATCGTTGATCGCAAGGCCAATGCCGGGCGCGCAGCGCCGCGACCAGACGAAACGATGAGAAGCGCCGCGCGTTGTTGATCAATGATCTCGCTAACTCTGCTTATGACCGCGTCGTTAATGACCGCGCCTTCCACGACCATCTCTACGATGAAATGGGAGAAGCGCGTGTTGCTCGTTAGCGTGCCCAATGCAAACGACCCTTTGCTGAACGACCAGCGTCGCATCATCGCTCGTTGGAGGTCCGGCGCGGAAGAGCGCGATCTTGCCATCGTCGAGATCGTAGGGGACAAAGTGATAGGAGCGATCGATCCGGCGGCCTCGCTCCGCCGGCGCTACGTGCTGCCTCGCGCCGGTTTCACAATCGTGCTGATCCGCAAGGATGGTAGCGCCAAGCTGCGCGGAACACGGCCAATTTCTGCCGCCATGCTGAGGACGACAATCGACGCGATGCGGATGCGTCTCAGCGACAGGCGCTAGCAACCTTAGCACTGCGGCGACTGGACCTTGCGGACTTTGCCGGCCGCTTACGAAATCATCTCTAGGCATTCGTTCTGCTTCGGCGCGAACGCGCTTGGCGCAAACTCCGGTCGGGACCCATTCGTCTAAGCGAGTGCAGGACGGACAGCGGAACAATGCGGCGCTCGCGCCGTTAATTTATCACAACCGGAGCTGGCCGCAGCGCCGCAGTCAGCGCGCTGGGATCGTATCGTCAGCGCTGGCTCGCGCCGGCAACATCTCGCGCAGATTTTAGGCTGTCGCCAAGGGCGGACGCCCCAACATGCATCAAAAGGATTTGATATGAAGACGAACCTCACCATCGGCGCGGCGCTCTTTGCCGTCGCGCTTGCAGGTTGTAACCAAAGCCCCGCCGACAAGCTCGCCGATCGAGTGGAAAACGCTGCGGACGTTCGTGCCGACGCGATGGAAAACCGGGCTGACACGCTGAAGGCCCGCGCCGAACAGGTCCGCGATACCGGCGAAGAGCGGGCCGATGCGATCTCGGCTGCCGATCGCAACGTTGCGGCCATGTCCGAGGAACGGCGCGATGCCGTCGTTGCCAATGAAGCGCCGGCCGTCCGCTAATATTGCCCATGCCGAGCACCATTAGCCAGCAGGGTATGATGCGCGATCGCCTGTGGTTGATTGCCGTGTTGCTGACCGCCGTCGTCGTACCGATCTTTGCTCCGTCAAGGGCGGCTGTCGCCGCCGTCCCGCAAGACGCCAGCGTGTGGAACGCCGCGTCAGTTGCGGCGCTGCAAACGGCGCTCGCTGACCGTGCGCACCATGGCCTTGATCATATCGACTTTCTACCGGCGGGAAATAACCCGCCTGACGCAGCGCTCAACGACGCCGCTTTACGATATGCTCGGGCCTTGGCGCACGGCGTGATCGATCCGGCGACGTTACACGATCCGTTTACGCTGGCGCGGGCTGAGAGCGATTTAGAACCCGCGCTCCACGCAGCGCTGTCTCGCGGCACGTTGCTTGAGTGGCTCTCCAGCCTGGCGCCATACGATGCGGAATATGAGCAGCTTTCTCTTTCCTATCGACAGGTCGCCGCGCAGCCCAATACAGCGGAGGCGCTGATCGGTGCGGGGCTGCTCAATGTGGGCGGGGCGGACGCGCGCCTGCCTGCGATCATCGCGCAGCTCATCCGGCGCGGCCTGTTGCCGGGGGATTACCCGGGGCAACCCGCGTCCCCTGGCGACCGTCCGCTGCGATACACTGAGCAAATCGCCGACGCGGTCAAGGCGCTGCAAACCGAATTCGGCCTTGCCGCGGACGGGGTCATCGGGCCCGACACGCTAGGCATCCTAAATCGGGGCGCCAGCGATCGGGCACGGGCGCTGGCCGTTGCGCTCGAACGGCGTCGCTGGCTTTCGCGCAAACCGCCGGCGACGCGGATCGACGTCAATACCGCTGCCGCGCTGTTATACTATTATCGCGACGACACGCTGGTCGATACGCGCCGGGTGGTGGTGGGCAAGACCGGTACCGAGACGCCGCCGCTTCAGTCACCGATCTATCGGCTCGTCGCCAACCCTACTTGGACCGTCCCCAAATCAATTCAGAACGGCGAACTCGCCAATGTTGGTGCGGATTATTTCGAAAGTCACAATATGGCGCTTCGCGGGGGCTGGATCGTTCAGGGATCAGGTCCTGACAACGCGCTCGGCTTGGTCAAGTTCGACATGTACAACCAGCATGCCATATACCTGCACGACACTTCGGCGCCGGAGTTGTTTGATCGCAGCCAGCGGCATCGCAGCCACGGCTGCGTCCGTGTCGAGGATGCTTTGGGCTTTGCCCAGCTCCTGGCCGAAGATCAGGGCATCACCGAAGCGTGGCAAGCCGCGCGAGCGGACGGCGGGCAACAGTTCGTCGCGCTGACCAAGCCGATCCCAGTTCGGCTCCTTTATCATAACGCTTTCGTCGGCGATGATGGACGGTTGGCGTATCGCACCGATCCCTATGGCTGGAACGGCCCGATCGCCCAGAAGCTGGGTTTGCCGGCGCGGGTCGAGCCGCATTCGCAGCAAGATGAGGGGGATCTCGCGCCATGAACGCCCGCGTCGGTCAGGCCAGCGGCATGAGTTCGCGCTGGTCATGGCTGGTCCGCCTGCTGTTCCGTCGCATCTGGTTGCGCGCTGCCTTGTTTAGCCTGTGTTCGGTCGGGCTGGCACTGCTGGCAGCGGTCTTAGCGCCCTATATCCCCTATGATATCAGCACCAAGATCGGCTCGGACGCAGTCGACAACATACTCGGCATTCTCGCCTCGTCGATGCTGGCGGTAACCACTTTCTCGCTGACCGCGATGGTCTCGGCGTTCGCGGGCTCCGCTAGCACGCTTTCGCCGCGCGCCACGCAACTGTTGGTTGAGGATTCGACCGCCCAAAATGCACTGTCGACTTTCCTCGGCGCGTTTCTCTTCTCGATCGTTGGCATTTGCGCGCTGTCGACGGGCATCTATGGCAAGTCGGGTCGCGTCATTCTGTTCATCGGCACGATCATCGTCATTGCGATCATCGTCATCACCTTGCTGCGCTGGATCGGGCATTTGTCCAATTTCGGCCGCGTCGGCAATACGATCGATCGCGTCGAAAAGGTCACCACGGCGGCCATCGATCGCTCCGGCTATGCGCTAGGTGTTGCATCCGTCGACCGCGTTGCCTCTATCGGTGGTCATGTCGTATTTCCGGAGCAGATCGGCTATGTCACCCATATTGATGTGACGGCGCTCGAGGCGGTTGCGTCGCGCCTGGGCTGCGCGATCGAGGTGCAGGTAATGCCGGGAGCATTCGTGACGACGACGCGTGCAATCGCTTGGCTGGAGCGCCGAGCGGTCGAAGGCGACGCCGATATTCGCGCCGCTTTCACGTTCGATCATCACCGTCTATTCGATCATGATCCCCGGCTTGGGCTCATCGTGCTGTCGGAGATCGCCGCGCGCGCGCTTTCGCCTGCCGTCAACGATCCGGGGACCGCGATCGCCGTGCTCGGATCCGGCGTGCGGGTGATAACCGCGATGGTCGATCAGGAGCGCCCTGCTGCGGCAGGTAGCGATCTTGTCCAACTGCCCCGATTGGCGATCGGCGATCTGCTCGACGATCTGTTTCGCCCCATCGCCCGCGATGGCGCCGGTATTGTCGAAGTCGCGATCAAGCTGCAACGCTCGCTCGCCGAAATCGCGGCTGTCACGCCGCAGGCGTATGGCTTGCTGGCGCTACGCGCCGCCGACGCGCTCGCGCGCTGCGAGGCGGCAATGCCGTCCAAAGCGGATTTGGAGGCTGTGCGATCCACCCATCGCGCCTGGTGGGGGAAGGATATCCGATCCGCCACGAGCCAATGTGCCGGCGAAGCATGACGACATATAGCCAGGTGCCGCAGAACCTTGTCCCCGATCTCTGACCGGCGGCACTGGCATTGTAAGAGCACCCTTTGAGATCAACGTTGGGCAGCATCTGCCGTATTCGGCGCATGCGATGGCTACGCGACCTGCGCCGAGAAGCGCGGCCCCGGCCATTCTTGACGCGGCCTATCGCCGACCAAGGTCATGCCGGCTCCTTCTGTCGCGCGCACCGGAAGCGATGCTGCATCACAACCGTCGAGACAGAAGATGTTCACCCCGTAGTGATCCGGGGCGGCGCGTTTGCGGTGGAAAACGTAAATGCCACAGCGGGTGCAGAAGTGGTGCTTTGCGCGCCGGCTGTTCCACTCGTACACCGCCAGGCAATCTTCACCGGCGTCGATCCGCAAGGCTGCTTCTGGCACCTTGGCCATCAGCGCGTGACGTTTCACACAAAGGGAGCAATCGCAGGTCGTCAGTTCGACGAGATCATACGTCACGGTGAAGCGCACGGCACCGCAATGGCAGGATCCAGCATGCGTGCTTACCATCGAGCGATTCCCTCCAGATAGAAAACGCACTCCCCCTGCAGTTCGACACGGTCGCCCAGAAGGCGGCAGCGCAATTCGCCACCTCGTGCCGATGTCTGAAAGGCGTAAATTTCATTCTTGCCGAGACGTTCTGCCCAATACGGCGTCAGCGCACAATGAGCGCCTCCGGTCGCTGGGTCTTCCGGAATGCCCTTCGCGGGAGCAAAATACCGGCTTACGCAATCATTTTCGCCATCGCCGGGCGCTGTCACGATCACACCCGCGCACGCCATGCTCTGGATCGCGCGCAAATCAGGCGACAGACAGCGCACATCGTCCGCGCTCGCGAGCACGGCAATGATGTTGAAGCCGTCCCACGCTGTTTCCTCGACCGGGACGCCGAGCACGTCCGCGAGATTTTCCGGTGGCTTCATTGGCTCGCACTGACGCGCCGGAAAATCCATGAGATAGCCGCGTTCCGCGCGACGAACGGTTAGCGGGCCGCTCGCGGAATGAAACACTACAGACTCGCGGTCAGTCTCCAAACGCTCCAGCACCACGGCCGCGCTGGCTAAGGTTGCGTGTCCACAGAGCGGCACCTCTACGGTCGGCGTGAACCATCTGATCCGAAAGTCGCCGCCTTCCGCAACCAGAAAGGCTGTCTCAGCCAAATTATTCTCGTTGGCCAATGCCTGACAAACGCCATCGTCCGGGTAACTTTCGAACAGCATCACCGCGGCCGGATTGCCGGCAAAAGACCGCGAGCTAAACGCATCGAGTTGAAATATGCGTGCTTCCATGTGGACACGCTAGCCGTAACGACCTCCGCATTCCAGCGCATGCCGGTCGTCGCGCTCGATTGTCGCAATTCGCTACGCTACGACTTTCCGATGTCACGCGAGATTTACATGGAAACTGGTGGTGTTCTACCTTGAACCTACAGCCTTCGTGTTATCGATTATTGTTAGTTGATCTGATCTTGGGGTTGGAGGTCTGCGCGACCATGAGAGTGTTTGCAACATCACGGGGGGATGGTGAAATGGGGCTCGCATACAGCGGCGTGACATCCGGCCTGCGCCAGACAGCGTGGCGCGCGCTTGCCCTATGCATTGGCCTGCTGATCACCGCCCCCGCTTCGGCAGAGGCGCCAAGCGCCGCGCTCGTCGGCAAGGTCAACGCCGCGATCGATGCCGATACCGACCGGCTGGTCGCGGTCTTCAAGGATCTGCACCAGCACCCGGAGATCGGCTTTACGGAAACGCGTACAGCGGCAATCGTCACGCGCGAACTCAAGGGGCTTGGTTTTGCCGTGACCACCGGGATTGGCAAGACGCTATGGTTTCGGGCCGACATGGACGCGATTGCCGTGCGCGAATCGACCGGGCTGGCCTATGCGGCGACGAAACCGCAAAGCTTGCCCGATGGCCGAGAAAGCGAGGTCATGCACGCCTGCGGCCATGATGCGCATATCACGTGGCTTCTGGGACTCGCAAAAGCGATGGTCGCGCTCAAATCGGCGTGGACGGGCACCTTGGTGGTGTATGCGCAGCCCGCCGAGGAATTGGGTCTCGGCGCACAAGCCATGATCGACGACGGCCTTCTCACGCGCGGCTTCCCCAAGCCCGATTTCGGCCTGTCGAGCCACACCGCCCCCGGACCAGTCGGCTATGTCTCCAATTCGGCGGGCGTGCGCATGGCGGGAATGGATCAGCTCGACATTAGTTTTACGGGATTGGGCGGCCATGGTTCAGCGCCGGAATTGACAATCGACCCGGTTGTCATGGCCGCTCAGGCCGTGCCGTCGTATCAAACCATCATCAGCCGGAACGTCGATCCGCAGTCGGCGGCTGTGCTCACGGTGGGGGCGATCCAGGCCGGTACGGGAAACAATGTCATCCCGCAGACGGCCAAGTTGCTGATCAACCTGCGCTGTTTCAAGCCCGATGTGCGCGCCTTGATGATCAAGCGGATCGATGAGGTGAGCCGGGGCGTGGCGATCGCGGCGGGCGTTCCTGAAGGCAAGCTGCCCGTGCGGACGATGAAGGGCGGCGCGGGTCCGTTGATCAACGATCCAGCGCTGGTCGATACGGTAAATCCGGCGCTGACCGCGCTGCTCGGGACCGACAAGGTGGTCAACAACTTCCCCGCGGTAATGGGGTCGGAGGATTATCAGGAAGTGATGGACGCGGCCCGCGTGCCGTATGTCTTTCTGCTGATCGGCGTGGCGCCGGTCGATCAGTTCAAGGCCGCATTAGCGGCGGGAAGATCCGCACCCTATTCCAATCACAACCCCGATTTCTTTGTCGATCTGGCCGCGATTCCAATCGGCGCCAAAGCGGACACGATCGCCGCGCTATCGCTGCTGGCCAAATAGATCGCCGCCGGGAGGGCGTAGCAATCATCGCCCCCCTCCCGAGTTCGGCCCTCGTGGAGGCAGCGGCTACCCTTGCTGCGCCATCGTGAGGACGTATGCGCAGGAGGTCGAATGCGAGCATATGGATATTCGTTTATCGAACTTTTCGGCATCGGGCCTGCACGGCTTAGTTGCCGAGGCGTAATGCCACCCGATCAGCGGTTGCCGCTGCCAATTCGGCGCGGGCCGCGGCGATACGGGCAAGTGCATCGACTAGCCGCAGGCGCGCGTCAGTGGCGGTTTCCTCGCGCTGGTTGACCAGGAAGAAATCGCCCGAGCCGAGCTCGAACCGGCGGCGCTCGGCCGCGGCAAGCCGATCAGCGAGGTTACGTTCTTCTTCTGCGATCACTGCGAGCCGCTCGGTGGCGCCGACGGCGATGACGATTGCCTCCACCTCGATCGCAATCTGATCCCGCAGGAAGCGGCTGCGCTGTGCCAGCGCGTCGATTTCCGCACGCGCCTCGGCGAGCCGTCCCTTCGCCGCGCGGTTCTGCAGGGGTACGCTGAAGCGAAAGCCGATCGCCGCGTCGAGCGGGGTTCGGCTCGCGCCGCCCAGACCGACCGCGCCGATATCCTTACCCAGCTCGCCGCGCAGATCGAGCCGCGGTGCAAGGTCGTTCTGCGCGAGCATCAGCCGCGCGGTTGCCTGGTCGATGCGGGTCAGGATCGTTCGGTAATCGGGGCGCGCGACTGCTGCGGCGACTTTCGTGGCGACAGGAACACCGGCCAGCGCGGCGGCGTCCTCGGGCAACCGCGCGTCCGAAACCAGCAGCGGCGCGCCCGCATCGTCACGCAAATACAGCGATAGCGTATTGGCCGCGGATGCGATATCCTGCTCGGCGCGCACCACCAGCGCACGGCGCCGGACGAGGTTCTGGTCATTTTCAGTCAGCAGGATCTCCGGCCGCGCGCCCAGCGTGACCAACCGCCTGAACGCCCCGCGCCGCCGCTCCGCCAGGTCGAGCAGGTCGCGATAGGCGCGCAGTCTGAGGCCGGCGGCGACCCAATTCTGATACGCGTCGATCGCCCGGCGCTGCACGCCGATCGCCACCATCTCCGCCTCGAACCGCGCCACATCGATATCGGCGCCGGCGACGCTGCGCCGCGTGCGTCGCTCGTCGACCACCCGATCGCGGAGCAATGCGAACAGCGCGCCTACCTTCGCCTCGCCCAGCCGGTTGGTATAGGCTTGATCCTCGTACACCGGGAACGTGCCGCGCGACGCCCGGTAGCCGCCATAGACATAGCCGCCATTGCCGGTCAGCGGGCGCGTCGCGCGGCTTTCGACCACGCTGCCATCATAATAGCCGGCGACGCGCGACCGGCCTTCAACGTCGAACACCGTATCGAATGCTCCTTCCGCCGACAGCGAACGCCCCTCGGCCTGCCGGACGCGCGCGAGCGCCTCGACGATCTGCGGCGCCGAGCGGGCAGAGGACTGCAACACCTCGTCGAGCGTCAGCGGCTCCTGCGCGCGCGCGATGCCCGGGCATAGAGCGAGCAGCAGCGCGAGAAGACAGCGCATCATTTCTTTGCGTCCTTCTCTTCACCGTCTTTGCTCGCCATGTCTTTGGCCTCGCCTTTCGCCACGGCGGCCGGACGCCGACCGAATTCGAGCGGAAAATCGTTGAGCTGGCGCCACAGCTCGTAGCCAACGAGCACCGTCTCGCCCTGCACCCAGCCGCGCACTTTGCCCCCCGGGCGGACATAATCGCGCGCCGGCCAGGCGGGCTTGCCCGGCTGGGGTTCGACGAGGATGCGGAACAGCCCATCGGGCGAGGCCGTGGGATCGATCATGCGGACGCGTCCGTCGAACATGCCCTGTGCGACCGACGGCCAGCCGCTGAACTGGATCGCCGGCCAGCCTTCGAACTCCAGCCGGACGGGGCGGCCGGGATGGACGAGCGGCACGTCGCGTCCGTCGATGAACAGTTCGACCGCGCGTTCCACCCGCTCAGGAGCAATCACCGCGAGCACCGTGCCGGGCGCCACCATCGACCCGCCGGTGCTGGCGTTGAGCTGCTGGACGCGGCCGTCGCGCGGTGCGCGCACCATTTGCGCGGACTGGCGGTTGAGCTGGATGTCGATCCGGTTGAGCTTGGCGCGGGCCTCGGCGAGCTTCGCGCCGGCATCGGCGACCTTGATCTGCGTCTGTTCGTAGTCTCGCCGCGCGGCGAGGCCCTCGGCAAATAGCTGCGCGGTGCGCGACACGTCGATCCCCGCGACCGCGCGGCTCTGCTGGATCGCCGCGATCTCTGCCAGAACCTGCGCACGTTCGGCGCGCAGCCGCGATAACAGATCGGGATCGAGATCGACGACGCGCGCGATCGGATCCCCGCGTTCGACATGCTGCCCGTCCTGGACGTACCAGCGCTCGACCCGCCCGGGGACGAACGCGGTGACCTGCTGCTGCCGGTCGTCGGGATCGAGCGCGATGACTTGGCCGGTTGCGTTGGCGGTCTGCACCCACGGCACCAGCGCCATGATCGCACCCGCGACCGCGATGCCGATGACCAGCAGCCAGGCCAGCGTCGCAGCGACACCCGGCGGGCGCATCGCCGCCAGTGTCGGGAAATGCGCGGCGTGATCAGGGCTGTCTGTCATCGCGCGCCTCCGCTTGGGTATCGGCGATCAGCGCGGCCCAACTTGTAAAGCGTTGCTGGCGGTGCGGTTCCAAGCGGAACCAGCCATCGAGGCTGATGTCCTGGGGCCGGCCGGTACATAGCAATGTCGTCGTCCCCGCGGCCTTCAGCCGGCGCAACACCTCTACCAGTCGCTCGGCCGGAAGCAGGTCATAGAGCTGTGACAGCATCAGCACGCGTGGGCGGACGAGCAAAGCGTTGGCAAGCTTTAGCGCCATCACCTCGCCGATCGACAGCGGATAGCCCGGCGCGGCGAGCTGGGTGTCTAGTCCGTTCGGCAATCGCGCAACGCGATCGCGCAACCCGACCGCGTCGAGCGCGTCGAGCATCGCGCCAGAGCCCAAGGTGTTGGAGGCCAACGTCAGATATTCCCGGATCGTGATCTCGACGATCGTTGGGCGATTGATCACCATGACCTGCGAGCGCAACTGATACATGTCGAACGTCGCCATGTCCGCGCCGCCGATCATAACCAACCCCTGCGCCGGCACGACATGCCGCTTCAGCACCATCTCGAGCAGCCGCTCGGTGTCCCCGCCGGCCAGCGTCACAAGCTGTTCCCCCGCCGCCAGCGCAAAGTCGAACCGCGCCCCCGCCACCTCGACACCGTCGAGCCGCACCGCGCCATCGGCGGGCGCTTGTCCCGCTCCCAACTTCGTCACAGCGCGTTCCTGCGGGATGGAGAATAGCAGCGACAGTTCCTCCGAGCTGGCGGTCAGGTCGTACAGCGTATCGAGATACCAGCCGAGCTGCGACACGCCGTAAAACACGCCGCTGAGGATCAGCTCGGCGGCGACCAATTGCCCGATCGACAGTTCGCCGCGCAGGATCAAATTGCCGCCGAGCGCGAGCAATGCCGCACTGGCGAAAGCGTAGAGCAGCAAAAAGGCCACCGTCTGCGTGAAGCTGTAGCGAAAATAGCGGCGGTGCCGGTCTACATAGGCTGCGGTGACGGCCTCGGACCGGTCCATCGCGAAATCGAGATGCCGGCTCGATTTGTAGAAGCCGTTCGACCCGCCGACGCTTTCCAACCAGCGCGCCGCATCATGCTTGGCGTGGCTGAGCGCGACCGCCGAGCGGATCGAGCCGCGCGACCAGAGCATCCAGATCGCCAGCACCAGCAGCAGCAGCAGCGCGTTGAAGGCGAGGAAGAACGGGTGATAAAAGCTCGTGACCGCCAACCCGACCGCAGACTGCAGCAGGATCGTGAAGCCGCCGATAACGAGGCTGGGCACTGCCTTTTGCACCACCACCAGGTCGAAATAGCGGTTGAACAGATCGGCGCGATTCTGATCGGCAAAGAACGGGTTTTGGGCATGGACCGCGCGGCGCGTTATCTCGGCGACGATGCGGGCGTAGAAGCGTCGTTCGAATAGCGCCATGATCCAGAACCGCGCAGCGCTCAGCGCTGCGACAAACGACAGTAGCAGGAACAACAGCCCGGCAAGCGTCCAGAGCGGCGCAGGCAAAGCGGTGTTGGCGACGCTGTTGATCAACAATTGCACCGAGATTGGCGTCGCCAGCGACAATAAACTGATCGCTACGCCGTAGACGATCGCAAGCCGAACGTACGGCATTTCGGGGCCGACGATCTCGGCGAGCCATGCGCCCGCCTCGCGCCACCCTATCTGGTTGTCTGCCATTGCCTTGATCCGCCGTAATTGGTCGGCTCGTAGGATCGCCGCAACAGTTCATTGGCGCAAGTAGCAGTGGACTATACGATCGATAGGATATGCCTATGGGCCAACCGCGCGCAGCAGGTCGGCAATCAGCTGATAAGCTGGCGCGCGTCCGGCCCCGCTACGCCAGAGCAAGCCGATCTCGCGGTACACTCTCCCGCCCTTGATCGGGCGCACGATGATGTCGTCGCCGTCGCGCACTTCCTGGCGGACATAGAGCTGGGGCAGAAACGCGAGGCCCATGCCCATGCCGGCCATCTGGCGGATCGCATCCAGGCTGGTGCCTTCATAATCGTTCAGCACGACCGCACCGACATCCGCCGCGATCGTCGCGACCTGCTGTGCCAGCCGGTAATCGGCGACCAGCGTCAGCAGGTTCTGTCCGGCAAGATCACCCATTTTGATTATCGGCTTCGCGGTGAGCGGATGATCCACCGCCATCGCCAGATACAGCGCCTCGCGAAACAGCCGTTCGCTGTGGAAGCCGCGCCCCGCGACGGGCAGCTGCGCAAGGATCAGGTCATGGTCGCCGGCGGCGAGGCCGGTGGTCAGTGCGGTGGGTAGGCCTTCGCGAACGTGAATCCGCAGGGTCGGGTGCTCGCGGTGCAGCCGCGCGACCAGGCTCGGCAGCAGATAGGCGCCGAGCGTCGGCGACACGCCAAGCCGGATCGTCCCGACCAGCGCATCGGCCGACGCGACGCGGACGTCCTCCAGATCGGCCACGTCGACCAGAATCCGCCGCGCGCGCTCCAGCAACTCGCGACCAAGCGGGGTGAGGATCGCCCGCCCGCCGCGCTCAAACAGCGGCGCGCCGAGGATCGTTTCCAGCGCGCGAATCTGTTGCGACAGCGATGGTTGCGACACCCCCATCTGCTCCGCGGCGCGCGTGAAGCTGCCGGTTTCGGCGAGCGACGCGAAATAGCTCAGTTGACGTATCGTGGTCTTCGGACGGTGCATGGTTCACCCTAGCGGGACAACGTCGATCGGCAGTAGTCTTTTCAAATGCGCCTCGACGACGTCAGCGATTTGCAACATGGGTCCCGCCACGGATGGCGATGTAAGCCGCCTTAAACCATTGCGAAATTCAGCGGCGCATTGGCTCTGGCGCCCTGAAATGTTAGCGCTATGAACAGCGGGGACGATGCGAACAGCATCGCACGACATAGGGAAAGAGGATGGACATGGCGCGATACGCTGCATGCGGGCTGATCGCCGTGCTGTTGGCCGGGACCACCGCGACCACGACAGCTACCGCACAAACGACGATCCGGACGCCGGCTCAGCCAGAAATGGTGCTGGGCAAGGCGGGGTATTACGAAGCGCCCGCAGTCAACGTCCTGGTCTTCTCCAACTGGTATGACGGCCTGTTCGCCGATTCGAAGATCAGCGGCGTCGAGATCATCCAGCAGGGCACACGCACCGCGACCAACGGCGATGTGCGCCTCTCCTCCACGCCCGGACAGTGGGATGCCATCGGGCGGCTCGTCGAGCGCAAGGTTGATACAGCCACCGGCGCCATCACCGTAACGCTCGAATATCCAGATTATAACTGGCGGTATCAGATCCGATCGGAACGCCGCGACGGCGCGGTCGCGGTGTCGGTGATCTTGGACGCGCCGGTGCCCGCCGCTCTCGCGGGCAAGGCGGGCTTCAATCTCGAATTCCTGCCGACCGCGTATTTCCACCACAGCTACATGGCGGACGGGCGCACCGGCACCTTCCCGCTCTACCCCGCCGACGCGATGACCGCGACGCCCGAGCGCAACGCCGCCAGCGGCCGCAACGAAGGGCCGGGGGCGGAGCCGACCGCGATCGCGCAGGGCACCCGCTTCGTCCTGGCGCCCGAAGATCCGGCGCGGCGGGTGACGATCACCTCCACCGCGCCGGTGCAGTTGTTCGATGGGCGCAACCAAGCGCAGAATGGCTGGTTCGTGCTGCGCTCGATCCTGCCCAATGGGCGGACCGGCAAGGTGCTGGAATGGACGATCCAGCCGAACAGCGTTCCCGGCTGGCTACGCCCGCCGGTGATCGCGCATTCGCAACTCGGCTACACCCCGACGGGGGCCAAGGTCGCGACGATCGAGCTCGACCGCAACGATCGTCGGACGCTGCCCGCGCGCCTGCTGCGCATCGGCGAGGATGGACGGATGACGCCGGTAAAGACTGCGCCCGCCAAACGCTGGGGCGATTACCTGCGTTACAATTACCTTCAGCTCGATTTCAGCGCCGTCCGCGATCCCGGCCTCTACGTCATCGAATATGGCGAGACCCGCACCGCCCCGTTCCGCATCGCCGCCGACGCCTATGCCGGGGCGTGGCATCCCACACTCGATGTCTATTTCCCGGTCGCGATGGACCATATGTTTGTCAACGAAGGCAACCGCGTGTGGCACGGCGACGCGCACCGTGACGATGCCCGGCAGGCGCCGGTTGATCATGAACATATCGATCTCTACGCGCAGGGACCGACTACCGACACGCGCTTCAAGCCGGGCGACCATATCCCCGGCCTTGCCGTCGGCGGCTGGTTCGATGCCGGCGATTTCGACATCCGCACCCAATCGCAATATCAGGTCGTCCGTTCGCTGGTCGACACGTGGGAACGCTGGCGCCCGACCCGCGACACGACCAGCGTCGATTGGACGCGCCGGCGCACCGAACTGCACGTCCCCGACGGCACGCCCGACCTCCTCCAGCAGATCCGCCACGGCGCGCTACAACTGATCGCGCAGTTCGACGCGGTCGGCCATGCCATTCACGGCATCGTCGAACCCGATGTCGCGCAATATACGCACCTCGGTGACGCCTCAACCAAGACGGACGGGCTGATCTACGATCCGATGCTCAAGATCGGCGAGGAGAAAAATGGTCGCAGCGGCACGCCGGATGATCGCTGGGCGTTCACGACGAAGGCCTCGGCGCTGAACTACGGCTCGATCGCCGCGCTTGCCGCGACATCGCGCGCGCTGAAAGAGATGGACCCCGCCCTGTCGACAAAGGCGTTGGGCATCGCCACCAAGATCTGGGCGGAGGAACAGTCGCACGCGCCCGACCTTTATCAACACGGCAACACCACCGGTGGCCCGCTCGATGCCGAACGCTTCTCCGCAGCGGTCGAACTGCTGCGCACGACGCGCGATCCGCGCTATGCGACTGCAGTACAATCGCTTTGGCCCGCGATGGAAAAGACCTTTATGTTCAACCCCCGCGATGCCGTCGCGGCCATCCCCGTGATGCCGGCCAGCTATCGCGACGGCATGATCCCCGCCGTCCGCGCCTTTGCCGCCGCCGCCACGAAGAACGCGACTGCCAGTCCGTTCGGCGTGCCGATCACCACGGGCGGCTGGGCCGGGAGCGGCACTGTCCTCAGCACCGCACTCAACGCATATGTCCTCCACAAGGCGTTCCCGGAAATCATGCCCGCCGACCCGGTATTCCGCGGCCTCGAATTCCTGGTCGGCCATCATCCCGGCTCCGACATTTCGTTCGTGTCCGGCGTCGGTACGCAGTCCAAGGAGGTCGCCTACGGCAACAACCGCGCCGACTTTTCCTTCATCGCCGGCGGCGTCGTGCCGGGCGTGCTGGTCATCAAGCCCGACTTTCCCGAAAACCACGAGGACTGGCCATTCTTCTGGGGAGAGAACGAATATGTCATCCCCGAAGGCGCGATGTGGATCGAGCTCGTGCACGCCGTGCAGGATCTGCAAGCGGCCCCGGCAGGCTGACGATGGCCGCTCCTCCACCCTCCATACCCGCCATCACTGACACGGTCGTCGAATATATATCGTTGCCCGGGTGAAGCGGCATTCACGGCATTGTCCGCCTAGGTGGCTTCCAGCCGCCGTGATTGCTCCGGAGTGATCGTGGTCGCCGGCCGAAATGCGTCGCCCGCCATATAGCCCTCCAAGCTGGCCACCAGCTGGCGGCTGACAGGATCCTCTGCATCCGGGCCGTCGACCGCAAAGCCGCAGACGATCACCCGGCCCCGGCCGACCTTCAGTTCGATCACTAGACCCAGCGGGCGGGCGGTGAACCAGTCGTCGATTACCCGCACGTCTATGGGCGTCATCTGCGCGATCGGCTTTGTCTTCATTTTTCGGACGCTGCCCGAAACGCAGGGCAAAACGCTCGAACAAATCGAACAGGACTGGCGTTGATGCCAACGCGGGTCGGAACGCTTAAACCAGTTCAGGCATAGCTTGCCGCTGCGCGCGCCCGACGGCGCAGCGAAGCACCAACCAAACCGAACCCACTGACCATCATCACCCACGATGCCGGTTCGGGGATAGCGGCAGCGAATTGGAAGTTGGACGCCGTGAAGTTCGCCAATGACCCCGGATTTCCAGCCAGGTTCGTCAGGCGCGCCAGGATCTTGAGGTCTGCCGTCGGCTCGGAAAGGTTTGTCGAAAACACCAGCCGCGGCTGATCAAGCGCGCTATTGAAGTAGATAAAGAAACCGGCGCCGTCCGAAGTAATCCGATTGGCTAAAAGATTCGCGGCGCTACCCGCCCCGAATGGGGTGCCTAAATCGGCGTCATTGTCGGTGTCACCCACAACGATCACGTTCAGCCCCGAGGTCGGCAGGCCGGAGACAGTCCCGGTTCCAAAACTGATTCCCCCCCAAAGTCCAAACGCAGATCGATCGAAAACAAACAAATCATTGGCAATATCAAACGTGATGAAGGTCTCGCCGCCGATCACTTGGCGGCCCGGAGTGGTGAGCGCCGTTGTGCCGGCGAAGGGGTCCGAATCAAACACGAACGTGCTGGCAGCAGCCTCGGTGGAGAGGACCATCGCAAGCGCGGCGACCGTGGTGCGGGAAAAAGCCGAAAGGATCATCTTCACACTCCCTCTAAATCAGGACTGGACTCGATTCTTATCGTTATTCGCTTTTATCACAGCCGATGAAGAAGCAAAACTGAGCGACCATTAATTTCACGTCTCGAGACATCGAAGCAGCGGCGTAAACGACCTACTTGGGCCGTTTTTACCGAATTTGGCATGACGTTCGCTCGAAACTGTCGACGATGGTACAACTTGAACACTCGGCGGCAATTGCCGAGATGACAGGATATCAGTCGTTTGGCGGCCGTCACGCGCTGTGTTAAAAATACTCCGCTAATTCTAACCGAGTGCCCCAAACGGGCGCGCCGGCCTCGACCATTTTCAGCGACTTAATACGGATATGACGAACTGATCGGCGAGGAACTACGCATTTGACGCCGCCGTCTCTCCGTCCTGCAGTTAATGTCATTTTGTTAATTTTCCGACAGTCTGCTGCCTTATACTGCCATAGCAAGCCGCCGGTGACGCGGCACAATAGTACAAACATGACAGTCCACCATCATTGCTTCACCGGCACATATATAATAAATTGACATGGAGAATCATCGAGATTTGGCGAATTTTGGTTGCCACTCCGCAGAAATTACTTTTCACAACTTTCTCCACAGGATCTTTAGTAATTTTCTCGGAAGGATTTGGCTTCGGTCGTGTGCGAAGAGGAGCTTTTGTAGTCCGTTCTTCCGACTGCACCCCCGGGATGGCGAACGGCGCAACCAAGCCCCTCCACCGACCTGATAAATGGAAGGACAATCCATGGACGGGAATGCCAGCCACGCTACGCCCACGCTGGGCTTCGCCGCGACCGTGCGGCGCGTCGATGCCCTCTTCAACGCAATGTCCGCCGACTATCTGCTGCGCGAGCAGTTCGTGACCGACCCAGCACAGATATTGGCCGAGTACGTGCATGGCCGGAAGCTGCCGCCGGAAGAAGCTCTGTCGCTCAACCGTCTGATCTATCTCATGATGTCGAATGAAGGACTGGTCAGCTGGTTTCTCGATCGTGCTCTGCGCTATGACGAGCCTCCGGCACAGCAGGTGGAAGATTTTGTCGAGGCATTCAGCGCCGCGGTGCTTGAACATGGCGACGCCTCGCTGCTCGCCGCGCTCATCCGCGGCGCCGCCGTCAGCGTGCCAATTGTGCGTCTTGACGAGCGGCTAATCTCGGAAGCGCTCCGAACGCTGCTGGCCGTGACGGACGGGACGGAGCACTCCCCATCCGGCACGGGAACGCAACAGAGCGGCACACACGTAACAGAGCACAGCACCGGCGGCGGCGGCACCCGGGGCTGGATTCACTCCTTTGCCGCCGGAATGCGCGCCGGGCTTGTCCTGTCGGACGCCACCGAACATTCTCCTGGCGGTACGGGAACGCAGCAGAGCGGCACGCATGTCACGGAGCATAGCACGGGCGGTGGCGGCACTCGCGGCTGGCTCGAACGGGGCTTCTTCGGCCCCCGGCTGGCCACCATATCGTTAGAAGCACTGGCCTTGCATGCGACGAATCTCAAGCGCTTGGGCCTGTTGCAGCGCGATCAGGGCGGCGGATGATGCCACCCTCGCCGATGGCTGCGATCCGCGCTGTCGAACATGGAGCCGGCGTCCGCCGGAATCAGCTGACCCAGCTCGTCATCGCCGGCGCACGTGCCGAAGCGCTACGCCTTTGCCACACAATGTTTGCCGAGGGAGACGACCCGATCCGCTTCCTCGACGATCGGTTTATGGACTGCCTGCGTGGACAGGATATCCACCGCGCTGGCGAATACGCCGCTTTGCTCTCCACCCTTCTTTGGGGCAGCCAGTGGCTGCGAGAAGAGGACGGGCCGCCGGTTTTCCCCAATCAGACGCGCGTTTTCCTGACCGCGTCCAAACTGCGGCATGACTGGGAACAGATTTCCTATCTGCGCGCCCGCGGCATCTTGGGCGACCAGTTCGAACCGATCCTTGCCCACTATCAAAAGCTCATTGAGGCAATGCGACCTGCCGGCCGGGAGACACCCCGGGAGGTACCGACGCCGCTGGACCCCGAGAACAGCGCGCGGATCGGTCATGTCTACAATCGTATTTTGCACCGGCGATCGACCCCGCGGGTACCACGAGCACTTTCCGCCTCGTGGAGCGCCGGGCAAGTCGAAGACGAGTATCTCGCCAGCCGCTGCGGCATTGCCATCGTGGACGAATTCCTGTCGCGGGACGCGCTGGAAAGTCTGCGACTTTTTTGCCTTGAGTCGACCGTCTGGTCGGGCAATCGCTATAATCACGGACGGCTCGGCGCGTTTTTCCGCGACGGCTTTAATTGCCCGCTCCTGCTTCAGGTCGCGGAGGAACTCAGGGACGCCTTGCCCCGGGTGATTGGGCGAAACTACCCCCTTCAGCAGCTTTGGGCGTTCAAGATCGGCCAGCCTTTGCCGGCGGATTCGACCATTCATGCCGACTTCGCCGCCATCAACGTGAACTTCTGGATCACACCGACCAGCGCAAATCGCGACGAAAGCTCCGGCGGAATGGTGATCTATGATGCGCAAGCGCCGCTGAACTGGAATTTCGATTTCTACAACGGAAACCTGGATGCGATCGGTGCTTATCTGCAGCGCAAACAGGCCAGCTCGATTCGGGTGCCATATCGGCAAAACCGAGCAATTATCTTTAACTCCGATCTCTTCCACGCGACCGAAGCCGTTGATTTTGATCCCGACTACGAGAATCACCGGATCAATATCACCATGCTTTTTGGTTACCGGCATCAAGACATGCATCATCTCGACAGTCGCCTGGACCCCGCCGCGCCGCGACCGGCTCTGGGCGCGTCGGGATGGCGCTCCGCTGCCTTTCGGCGGTAATAGCGGGAGCCGGCGTCATGATCTCTCAATACGGCCAGGACCTGTTCGTGCTCGAAATTCTATTCGGACAGCGCGGCGGCTTTTTCCTCGATTCCGGAGCGTCCGATGGGGTGAAATTCAGCAACACGCTGTTGCTGGAGAAATACTATGGATGGCAGGGCATCTGCGTTGAGCCCAATAGTAAATTTTTCCGCCAACTTGAGCATAATCGGAATTGTCCGTGCATCAACGTGTGCTTCTATGACACGAATGGATCTGCGGATTTTCTAGAAGATGCCCTAGCCCTAGGAGGAATATTAGCGGAATATGCACCGGATCACCTCGCCTATGCTCAGGCAAGCTTCAAATTAAAAACGGACAAACAGGGACTTCTGCCAACGGTGCCGAAAGCGACGCGAACCATTCGTTCAGTCTTACAACAATATGATGCGCCAAGGATAATAGACTATTGGAGCCTCGACACTGAAGGATCCGAGCTTACTCTTTTAAAGAGCTTTCCGTTCGACGAATACTCTTTTCGGATATTGACGATTGAACATAACTGGCTGCCGCAGCGAAAGGAAATACGAGAATTTCTCGCTGGGGCGGGATATCGCTTCATTACGCCTCTGGGTTGCGATGATTGTTATGTTCGCGAAAAAGATTATCGCCACGTCCTAGAAGCTCTGGCTGGCGCCGCGTGGCGCAGCGCCGCGTGGCGCCGCCGGGGAGCTTTCGCCAATTGATCGCCCGCCGCCCTTGAACGATCTCTCGCCTGTTTCGCAGAGCCCCTGCCACGCTTTCGCCGGCGCCGTGAACAATATTGGATGGTCGGCTGTGAGCATGCCAGTCCGACCTTTGACAGCGAATAATCCCGGGCCTCCGGTTGATGTGGGCGACCCTCTCCATGATCAACCCATCGATACATTGCGGACGGCGGCCATATCGCCAACATCGCCTGCCCAAATCGGTGCATCTCCGTCGGAGCCAACGACGCCCAGGAAACCAACCATCGATTGACGCTAAGCCGTTATAATATGAAAGAAGGTTGGCTGTTCTTGGAAAACCATGCCGCCGGAGGCCGCGATGAAATTCTGCGTAATCATCGCGGCTGCGCTGGCGGCGGCCCCCGCCGCCGCGCAGGTCACGCCGCACACGGCCCCGGCGGCAGCGCCGCGGACCATTCTGTTTGTCGGCAACAGCTTTACGCAGGGTGCCCTTTCGCCGCTGCGCAATTGGCGCGCGGACACGGTCAGCGATCTCAACAATGCCGGCTATGGCGGCGTGCCCGCCTTGTTCAAGCATTTCACCGAACAGGTGCGGCTCAATTATCAGGTCAGCCTGGAAACGCAGGGCGGGCAGACGCTGGGCTTCCATTATGACACGCGCCGCGGGCTGCTTGATCGCGCCTGGAACGTCGTCGTGCTGCAGGAATATAGCACGCTGGATCCGCAGCGCCCGGGCGACGCCACCGCCCTTGTGCGCGACACGGGCCGCTTCGTCACACTGTTCAAGACGCGCAATCCCGCGGTTTCGGTGCATCTGATGGCGACCTGGAGCCGCGCCGATCAGACCTATCGCCCGACCGGCCATTGGTACGGCAAACCCGTCACCGCCATGGCGGAGGATCTGCGTCGCGCCGCCGATCGCGCGCGCGCCGCCGCGCCCGGCCTGTCCAGCGTGCTTCCCGTTGGGCAGGCCTGGAACCGCGCTTTTGTCACCGGCGTGGCGGATGCCAATCCCTATGACGGCACCGCCTTCGGGCAGCTCGGTCTGTGGTCGTTCGATCAATATCATGCCAGCCTGGCGGGCTATTATCTCGAGGCGCTGATCGTGTTCGGCCGCGTCACCGGCATCGATCCCCGCATCCTGGGCCGGGGCGAGGGCGCAGCGGATGAGCTCGGCCTGTCGCCCGCCCAGGCGGCGGCGCTGCAGACGGTGGCGAGCGAAGAGCTCGCCGCCGACCTGATCCGCCCGCGGCGCTAGCCCCCCCTTAATCCGCGAACACCGCCGCGCGCTTGCCCATATTGGCGGCCACCGCCTCCATCATGTTGGGCTTGCCGATCACCTTCATCTGCTCTTCCGTCTCCGCCACCAGCATCGCACGCGGATCGGCGTCATGCGCCATGTTGCACAGCCGTTTGGCGCCGCGAACGGCATGCGGCGAGCGCCCGGCAATCTCGCGGGCGAGGGCCATCGCCGCGGCGTACGGATCATCCGCAAGCCGCGTGACGAAGCCATGCGCCAGCGCTTCCGCGGCAGCGAATTCGCGTGCGGTATACACCAGCTCGCGCAACACGTCGTCGCGCACCAGCCCGCGCCAGATCGGGAAGCCCGCCATATCGGGCACCAGCCCCCAATAGGTTTCACGAATGGCGAAGCGCGTGTCCGGCGCGGCGATGCGGATATCGGCACCGGACATGATCTGGAAGCCGCCACCCATCGCAACGCCGTGCACCGCAGCGATCACCGGCATCGGCAGAGTGCGCCAGCCCCAGGTGACGTGCTGCGGCAGGATCGCGCCGTGCGCGTTGCGCGGATCGAGCGCCAGGCCGGATCCCCCGGCCGCCATGCTCGCCATATCCAGCCCGGCGCAAAACGCCCTACCCTCGCCCGACAAGACCACGCAACGGACATCCTTGCGCGTCGCCAGCGTATCGATCGCCGCGCCGATCGCCTTGAACATCGCCGGATCGATCGCGTTCATCTTGTCCGCACGGGTAAGACGCACGTCGGCGATATGGTCGGCAATGGCGATGGATACGCGCTCGGTCTGCTCAGTTTGATCGGTCATCGGCCATCTCCTACCTGTCGCCTCTAGCTGCCGCTGCCAGTTGTAATATGCAACCCACCTCAGGCACTTTGCGTCGACCCGTTGGCCGGTATAGACGCGCCTCATGAGCATCCCGAATTTCGTCTTTGATCCTGAGCGCTTTATGAAAAGCGGCGCGGGCGGCCATGGCAGGCATCTTGGCCTCATTTATAGCGCGCACGGCCCCGATTGGGCAGAAATGGCGATGCCCTATGATCCTCGGCTGATCGGCGATCCGGAAAGCGGCGTGATTGCCTCGGGGCCGATCCTGTCGATGATGGATATGGCCACCAGCATGTCGGTATGGCTCAAGCTCAACGGCTTCCGCGCGCACGCCACGCTCGATCTGCGCGTCGATTATCTCCGCCCAGCGACGCCGGGCAAAACGGTGATCGGGCGCGGCGAATGCTACCGCATCACGCGCTCGATCGCCTTCGTGCGGGGCCAGGCGCATGACGGGGATCCGGCCGATCCGCTGGCGCATGTCGCCGGCACGTTCATGGCGCCGGAGGGCTATTTCTGATGCTGCCGCCCTATGCCGAGACGCTCGGCCTGTATGTCGATCCCGAGCGCGCCGATGGCTGCCGCCTGATCATGCCCTATGCCGATGGCGTGCTCGGCCGTCCCGGCTTCCTGCACGGCGGCGCGATCAGCGGGCTGATGGAAATGGCTGCGATCGTCGCCTTGCAGCGTGCCTTGGCCGAGGATGGTGGCGGCCGCATCAAACCGATCAACGTGACGGTCGATTTCATGCGCGGCGGGCGCGACAAGCTGACCTACAGCGCCGGCATCGTCACGCGGCTGGGCAACCGCGTTGCCAATGTCGAGGCGACGGCATGGCAGGATGACGCGGAAAAGCCGATTGCCGCGGCAAGAATGAATTATCTGATTGTGCGGGCGTGATCCGCGCGCCAATGCCCCCCGGCCGTCATCCCGGCGAAGGGTGGGATCTCATGCGGCAGGCGCAGGACGGGAACCGCAGAAGACCACAGCCTTCGCTGCGGTGACGCTATTCGGTTAGGGGGTGGTTGGCGCGACGGCATCACCGCCCCGCCGTCAGCTTGATCAGCCGCCCCTGCGATCCACGCTGGCCATCCTCCAGCACCCAGATCGCGCCATCCGGCCCTTGCTCGACCTCGCGGATGCGCGCGCCCATATCCCATTGATCGCCCTTCGACGCATTGATCCCGTTGAGATCAACGCGGATCAGCGCCTTGCTCGATAACCCGCCGATAAATGCATCACCCTGCCACGCAGGGAACATCTGGCCCGAATAGATCATCAGCCCGGCCGGCGAGATGACGGGATTCCACGATACTTTGGGCGCCTCGAAGCCGTCGCCCGGCGCATGATCGGGAATGTCACGCCCGTCATAATGGCTGCCGTTCGAGGCGTTTGGCCAGCCGTAATTCTTGGCCGGCTGGATCAGATTGACCTCGTCACCGCCTCTCGGGCCCATTTCCTGTTCCCACAGATTGCCCGCCGCATCGAACGCGATACCAAGCAGGTTGCGATGGCCATAGCTCCACACGGCCGGGTCAAAGCCCTTGGCGGCGAGCGGATTGCTCGGCGCCGGCTTGCCATCGAGCGTCAGCCGCAGCACCTTGCCAAGCGTCTCAGTCCGATCCTGCGCCGGATCGAATTTCTGCCGATCGCCATTGGTAAAGAACAGATATTGTCCGTCGGGGGAGAAAGCGATGCGGCCGGAAAAATGCCCGTCGCCCGCGACATAAGGCTGGGCGCGGAACAGCGTTGCGACATTATCGAGCCGCGCCACACCGCCACTTTCGCTCAGCGTGCCGCGCGCCAGCACCACACCCTTGCCGTTCGCGCCAAGCTGCGAGAAGCTGACATAAACCTGGCGGTTTTTGGCAAAGGCTGGCGCCAAGACGACATCCATAAGCCCGCCCTGCCCCTCGCTCGACACCGTCGGCACGCCCGCCACGGTGGTTATGGCGGCGCCATCGGCCGAAACCAATTTCAGCTGGCCGGCCTTTTCGGTCACCAGCATGCGGCCGTCGGGCAGGAAGGTCATCGCCCAAGGTGATTCGAGATCGGCAACCACCGTCTTGGTGAACGGCGCGGTAGCGGGCGCTGCGGCGTTACCGCCGCAGGCGATCAGCAAGGCGGGCAAAGTCAGATATATCGTGCGCATGGTCATCCCCTGATCCGGTTCGTAAAGGCCAACGCGCGGCGCCGATGTTGGATGCTTGCCACCGTCCCTCTACCGGCCTATATCATAGCTACATTCTCTACATCGTCAGGTGAAGAGGCTGGAGCCACCCGGTTCCGGCGGCAACAACCCATGTCTTGCAATCAACGTCTGGAACATCCTTGGCCGATCTCGCCAAACTGACGGCACTCATTGCTCCCGAGGCGGAAGCCCTGGGCTTCGATCTCGTGCGCGTGAAGCTGTTCGGCGGCGCGGGCGACATCACGTTGCAAGTCATGGCCGAGCGGCCCGATACGCGTCAGCTGACGATCGACGATTGCGCCGAATTGTCGCGCCGCATTTCCGACGTGATGGATGCCGAGGATCCGATCGAAAGCGAATATCGCCTCGAAGTGTCCTCCCCCGGCATCGATCGCCCGCTGACCCGTTTGCAGGATTTTGCCGACTGGGCCGGGCATGAAGCGCGCATCGCGCTGAAAGCGCCGATCGAGGCGCGCAAGCAATTGACCGGGGATCTCGTCGGCGTCGAGGGCGATCGCATCTCGATCGACGTCAGCAAGCATGGCATCATGACGATTGGCTTCGATCAGGTCGCCGATGCCAAATTGCTGTTCACCGATCGGCTGCTCGCGGCGACCCGACCGCTCTCGATCGAAGGCGCGGACGAGGAAGAAATCTTCGAAGACGATAGCGACGACATCGAAGACCAAGACAATGACGACGCGGCGCCGACCAGCGCCACCAATAGGCAAGAAGGATAAATCATGGCTCTCAGCGCCGTTTCCGCCAACAAGGCCGAGCTGCTCGCAATCGCGAATGCCGTCGCGACCGAGAAGATGATCGATAAGGCGATCGTGATCGAAGCGATGGAGGACGCGATCCAGCGCGCCGCGCGCTCGCGGTACGGCGCCGAGAACGACATCCGTGCCAAGCTTGATGGCACGACCGGCGATCTGCGCTTGTGGCGCGTCGTCGAAGTGGTCGAGCAGGTCGATGATTACTTCAAGCAGGTGAACCTGAAGGAAGCCGAGAAGCTGCAGAAGGGTGCGGTCGTCGGCGATTATATCGTCGATCCGTTGCCCCCGATCGAATTCGGCCGCATCGCCGCGCAGGCCGCCAAGCAGGTGATCTTCCAGAAGGTCCGCGATGCCGAGCGCGATCGTCAGTATGACGAGTTCAAGGATCGCATGGGCGAGATCATCACCGGCGTCGTCAAGCGCGTCGAATTCGGCCATGTCGTGGTCGATCTCGGCCGCGCCGAAGGCGTCATCCGCCGCGATGCGCAGATTCCGCGCGAAGTGGTGCGCGTCAACGATCGCATCCGCTCGCTGATCCTCAACGTCCGCCGCGAAAACCGTGGCCCGCAGATCTTCCTCAGCCGCGCGCATCCCGATTTCATGAAGAAGTTGTTCGCGCAGGAAGTGCCGGAAATCTACGACGGCATCATCGAGATCAAGGCCGCCGCGCGTGATCCGGGCTCGCGCGCCAAGATCGGTGTCATCTCGCACGACGGTTCGATCGATCCGGTCGGCGCGTGCGTCGGCATGAAGGGCAGCCGCGTGCAGGCGGTCGTGCAGGAAATGCAGGGCGAGAAGATCGACATCATCCCCTGGTCGCCCGACACCGCGACCTTTGTCGTCAATGCGCTGCAGCCAGCTTCGGTGTCGCGCGTGGTGATCGATGAGGAAGAGGATCGTATCGAAGTCGTCGTGCCCGACGATCAGCTGTCGCTGGCCATTGGTCGTCGCGGCCAGAACGTGCGTCTTGCGTCGCAGCTGACCGGCAAGGCGATCGACATCCTGACCGAAGCCGACGCCTCCGAGAAGCGCCAGAAGGAATTCGCCGAGCGCACCGAAATGTTCCAAACCGAACTCGACGTCGATGAGACGCTGGCGCAGTTGCTCGTTGCCGAGGGCTTCGGCGCGCTGGAAGAGGTCGCTTATGTCGAGGTGCAGGAAATCGCCTCGATCGAAGGTTTCGACGAAGATCTCGCCGCCGAGCTGCAGAGCCGTGCGACCGAGGCACTAGAGCGCCGCGAGGAAGCCAATCGCGTGCTGCGCCGCGAGCTCGGCGTGGCCGACGATCTTGCCGCGTTGCCGCACCTCAACGAAGCGATGCTCGTCACGCTCGGCAAGGCCGGTATCCTGACGCTCGACGATCTCGCCGATCTGGCGACCGACGAGCTGGTGCAGAAAAAGCGCCAGGAACAGCGCCGCCGCGCCGAAACGGACAATAAGCGCCCCGAGGACAAGGGCGGCGTGCTTGGCGAATACGGCCTGTCGGACGAGCAAGGCAATGAGATCATCATGGCCGCGCGCGCGCACTGGTTCGAGGATGAGCAAGCCTGATGCCGTTCGTCAGCATCCGCATGGCGGGCAGCGCCACCAAGGAGCAGAAAGCGGGACTCGTCGCCGACGTCACCGCCAGCCTGGTCGCGCGGCTGGGCAAGAACCCCGCTGCGGTGCAGATCGTGATCGAGGAAGTGAATACGGAAAATTACGGCGCCGGGGGGCAGTTGATCGCCGATCGGGACGCGCCGAAACCGCAGGAGGACGCGCATGCGGAATCCTCACGATGACACGCTAGGCGCTACTTCTTCTCCGCTTGCTGGCGGGACCGACGGCGCGCCGGGCGGGGCTCTCCGTTCGGATACGCGCGCCAGTGCCCGTAAATCGAGCGACCCGATCCGCCGCTGCATCCTGATCGGTGATCGCGCGCCGCAGGCCGCGCTGGTGCGTCTTGCCCTCGGCCCCGATGGTAGCGTGCTGCCCGACGTGCGCGCCAAGGCCCCCGGTCGTGGCGCGTGGATCGGCGTGACCAAAGCCGAGCTGGAAACCGCCATCGCCAAGGGCAAATTGAAAGGCGCGCTGGCACGCGCGTTCAAGACCGGGCCGATCGGCATCCCGGACGACCTTCCGCAAAAGGTCGAGACCGCGCTGGAACGCGCCGCGCTCGATCGGCTCGGGCTAGAATCGCGGTCCGGCGGGCTGTTCAGCGGCGCGGAGAAGATTGAGACCGCGGCGCGCTCCGGCAAGCTCCATCTGCTGCTGCACGCGTGCGATGCGGGCGCCGATGGCAACCGCAAGCTCGATCAGGCCTGGCGCGTCGGCAACGATGAAGAAGGCAGCGATCGCAGGGGGTTGGTTCTTCCGGTCCCGCGCACCATATTGGCCGTGGCACTGGGCAGGCAGAATGTGGTACATATCGGCCTGACTGATCCCGATGCAGCCAGGCGGGTGCGTGAAACGCTCGACCGCTGGTTGCATTTCATCGGCCCTGACCCAATCCTCCCGCCTTGCGAAACGGCCTCGCAGGGCGCATCGGCGTCCCAAGAAGACGGCGATGATCTGACTACCGATTTGGCCGACGACAGTTACGAGGAATTCGAGTGAGCGATACCGACAACGAGAAGCCGAAACTGGGTATGCGCGCGCCGCTGGGGCTGAAGCGCACGGTCGAGACCGGCCAGGTGAAGCAGAGCTTCAGCCATGGTCGCTCGAATACCGTGGTCGTGGAAGTGAAGCGCCGCCGCATCCTGGCGCCCGGCGCCGCGCCCGAAGCGCCAGTCGTCGAGGAAGCCGCACCGGCGCCGGTCGCGGCTCCCGCGCCCGCCGCCCCGCCGCGTCCGGCGCCTGCCCCGGTCTCGCCCGCCAATTCGCTGCTGTCCCGCCAGGAACTGCAGACCAAGTTGCTGCGTGAAGCCGACGAAGCGCGCATGAACGCGCTTGAGGAAACGCGCCGTCGCGAGGAGCGCGAGCGTCTCGATGCGGCTGACGAAGCCCGTCGCCGTGCCGAAGAGGCACGCCGCGCCGGTGACGCCGCCGATTCGCCCGCCGCGCCCGAGCCTGCGCCGCAACCCGAGATCAAGGCCGAAGCACCCGCGCCCGCAACGGTGCCGATAACGCCCGAACCGACGCCAGCCGTCGCACCAGCAGCGCCAGCGCCAGCGCCAGCGCCGGTCGCTGCCCCCGCGCCGGTCGCACCACCAGCGCCGGTCGCACCACCGGCGCCTGCGCCCGTCGCCCCACCGGCTCCGCCGGCCCCGACTTTGTTTGGGCTTGATCCCAGCATGCCGGCGCCACGTCGCTTCACGCCCGTGCCCCGCCCCGAGCGCCCCAAGCCGGCGCCGGCGCCCGTCGTCGCGCCCGAGCCGGCGGCGCAGCCGACCTCGTCCAACCCGCCCTCGGCTCCGGCCAGCCCCGGCAGCCCGATCAAGCGCGCCGGCGAGACTCTGCAGCGTCCGCAGCCGACACGCGGCCGGACCGGCGATGAACGTCGCGGTGGCAAGCTGACGGTCAATCGCGCGCTCAACGATGGCGATGGCGCCCGCGCCCGTTCGCTCGCCGCACTGAAGCGTGCGCGTGAGAAGGAAAACCGTCGCATGGGCGGCCCGCGCGAAGTGCAGGCCAAGCAGATCCGCGACGTCGCCGTGCCGGAAGCGATCACCGTCCAGGAGCTCGCCATTCGTATGGCGGAGAAGGGCGCCGATCTGGTCAAGACGTTGTTCAAGCTGGGCATGCCCGTTACTTTGACCGAGACGATCGACCAGGACACGGCCGAGTTGCTGGTTACCGAATTCGGCCACACTATCGTCCGCGTCAGCGATTCGGACGTCGATCTGGCGATCGAGGGCGATGTCGAGGCGGACGAGAACGCTGTACCGCGTCCTCCCGTCGTCACGATCATGGGCCATGTCGATCACGGCAAGACGAGCTTGCTCGATGCGTTGCGCGGCACGGATGTGGTGCGCGGCGAAGCCGGCGGCATCACGCAGCATATCGGCGCCTATCAGGTCACCCTGAAGGACAAGTCGAAGATCACTTTCCTCGACACGCCGGGCCATGAAGCGTTCACCGAAATGCGCCAGCGCGGCGCCAACGTGACGGATATCGTCGTGTTGGTCGTGGCGGCGGACGACAGCATCAAGCCACAGACGATCGAGGCGATCAACCACACTAAGGCGGCCGGCGTGCCGATGATCGTGGCGATCAACAAGGTCGACAAGCACGGCGCCAATCCGCAGAAGGTCCGTGAGGAACTGCTGCAATATGAGGTGATCGTCGAGGAAATGTCCGGTGACGTGCAGGACGTGGAAGTTTCTGCGCTGCAGAAGACCGGGCTCGACGAACTGATCGAGAAGATCCAGCTGCAGGCCGAACTGCTCGAATTGAAGGCCAATCCCGATCGCGCTGCCGAAGGCACCGTGATCGAGGCCAAGCTGGATAAGGGCCGTGGCCCGGTGGCGACGATCCTCGTCAATCGCGGCACGCTGAAGGTCGGTGACATCTTCGTCGTCGGTGGCGAGAGCGGCAAGGTTCGCGCGATGACCAACGACAAGGGCCAGCAGATCAAGGAGGCCGGTCCATCAATGCCGATCGAAGTGCTCGGCCTGTCGGGTGTCCCGCGTGCGGGCGATCCGCTGTCGGTCGTGGAAAACGAGGCGCGCGCACGCGAAGTGGCGGAATATCGCCAAGGCGTGATGACCAGCAAGCGTACCTCGTCGGGTCCCGCCAGCCTCGAGAGCATGTTCAGTGCACTCAAGGAAAAGCAGGCGATCGAATATCCGCTGGTGGTGAAGGCCGATACGCAAGGTTCGGTCGAGGCGATCGTCAACGCGATCAACAAGATCTCGACCGATCTGATCAAGGCGCGCGTGCTGCATTCAGGCGTTGGCGGCATCACCGAGAGCGATGTGACGCTCGCCGGTGCTTCGGGCGCGCCGATCATTGGCTTCAACGTCCGTCCCAACGCCAAGGCACGCGAGATCGCCGAACGGCAGAAGGTCGCGTTCAAATATTATGACGTGATCTACACGCTGACCGACGAGATCCGCGCCGGTATGGCGGGCGAGCTTGGCCCCGAGGCGTTCGAAACGGTCGTTGGCCGCGCGGAAATCCGCGACGTGTTCTCGGCAGGCAAGCACGGCAAGGCAGCCGGTCTGCTCGTTACCGAAGGCATCATCCGCAAGGCACTCAAGGCGCGTATCACCCGGGCAGATGTCATCATCTATCAAGGGGAAATCGCCTCGCTGCGTCGCTTTAAGGACGATGTCGCGGAAGTGCGCGCAGGTCTGGAGTGCGGCGTGACGTTCACGTCGAATTTCGTGGATATCAAGCCGGGCGACTTCCTCGAAACATTCGAAGTCGAGCTGCGCGACCGTACTCTTTGATTTCAGCTGTCATGCCAGCGCAGGCTGGCATCTCGTGCCGCAGGGCTGACCCCGCCGTCTTCCCTGCGGCACGAGACCCCGGCTTTTGCCGGGGTGACGCAGGCAGGAAGGCCGCGTCATGAGATCCACCGATACCTCCGAATCCCGCATTGTCCGCTTGCTGCGGGTCGGCGAACAGATGCGTCACACGCTGAGCGACATCCTCGCCCGCGGCGATGTGCATGACGAGACCTTGGCCAAACACATGGTCACGGTCACCGAAGTGCGCATGTCCCCCGATCTGCGCCACGCGACTGTGTTCGTGAAGCCCTTGCTCGGCAAGGACGAGGAAGCCGTGTTGAAGGCATTGCGCACCAACACCGCATATCTGCAGCGCGAATGCGCCAACCGCATCAGCATGAAATATGCTGCAAAGCTGAAATTCCTGATCGACCAGAGCTTCGACGAAGGCAGCCATATCGAGCAATTGCTGCGCGATCCAAAGGTTGCACGCGACCTGAATTCTGCTGACGATGCAGACAACGCAAACGGCTGATGGCCAAGCTGTACTTCTACTATGCCAGCATGAACGCCGGCAAATCGACCAATTTACTGCAGGCCGATTTCAACTATCGCGAGCGCGGCATGCGTACCGTGCTGTTCACGGCGGCGATCGATGATCGCTTTGCGGCGGGCACGGTTACGTCGCGCATCGGGCTCGGCGCTGATGCCATCGCGTTCGAGCGGGATACCGATCTGGTCGCGATCGTGCACCGCGCGGGCGAGGCACCGCCAGCGTGCGTGTTGGTCGATGAGGCGCAGTTTCTCACCGCTGCCCAGGTCGATCAACTCGCCACGCTGGCTGACGTGCACGGTATCCCGGTGCTCGCATACGGCCTGCGCACCGATTTTCAGGGCGAGCTGTTCGAGGGCTCCGCGCGACTGCTGGCCATTGCCGATACGCTGATCGAGATAAAGTCCGTGTGCATGTGCGGGCGCAAGGCGACGATGAACCTGCGCGTCGATGCCGCGGGCATGCCCGTTGCCGAGGGGCGACAAACGGAAATCGGCGGCAATGACCTGTACGTCGCGCTGTGCCGGCGGCATTTCAACGAAGCGCTTGGTGCCGGCGCCGGAGCGTAAAGATGCATGGCTGGATCATTCTCGACAAGCCTCTCGGGCTCGGGTCGACGCAGGGCGTCTCGGCGGTGAAGCGGGCGCTGCGCGATGGCGGCTATGGCAAGTTCAAGGTCGGTCATGGCGGCACGCTGGATCCGCTCGCCACCGGGGTGCTGCCGATTGCCATCGGCGAGGCGACGAAGCTTGCTGGTCGCATGCTGGACAGCGACAAGGTGTATGACTTCACGATCGGCTTTGGCGTGCAGACGGATACGCTTGATCTGGAAGGCAAGACAATCGCAACAAGCGACGCGCGGCCCACGCTGGCCGAGATCGAAGCGGTGCTGCCGCGCTTCACCGGCCCGATCGAACAGGTGCCGCCGGCCTATTCCGCGCTGAAAGTCGACGGGCAGCGGGCATATGATCTGGCTCGGGCGGGCGAGGAGGTCGTGCTGGCAAGCCGATCAGTGGTCATTCACGCTCTTCAGGCATGTCATCCCAGCGAAAGCTGGGATCTCGATGAGGCACGCGCACCCGTTCCCTCGCAAGTCTCCAAATTTCGCTTGGGTGACAGTGGAGAAGTCGGCGCCGGTTTGGATGCCATCACCCTCACCGCGCACGTCTCCAAAGGCACCTACATCCGCAGCCTTGCCCGCGACATCGCCCTCGCCCTAAACACCGTGGGCCACGTCACCATGCTGCGCCGGACCAAAGCCGGCCCCTTCACGCTCGAATCCGCGATATCGCTGGACATTCTGGCCGAAAACGGTAAGGCCCGCGCGCTAGAAGACAAACTCCTGCCCTTGAGGGCGGCGCTGGACGACATCCCGGCCCTTCCTCTTACCCCCGATCAGGCAGGGCCGCTCCGACAGGGGCGGGTGTTGATCGGGATTGTCGCAGACGACGGCCAATATTTTGCGTGTTTCGGGGATCTCCCCGTGGCGCTGGTGGAGGTCCAGGACCGCGAGGTCCGCGTCGTTCGTGGCTTCAATCTGTAGCTCGATGTCGAAGGACTGAAGAATATGACGATTACCGCAGAGCGCAAGGACGCGCTGGTCAAGGATCACGGCCGCGCCGAAGGCGATACCGGTTCCACCGAAGTCCAGGTCGCGATCCTCACCGAGCGTATCCGCAACCTGACCGAGCATTTCAAGACGCACAAGAAGGACAATCATTCGCGCCGCGGGCTGCTGATGATGGTCAACAAGCGGCGCTCGCTGCTGGATTATCTCCGCAAGACGGAAGGCCAGCGCTACCTCGATCTTATCGCGAAGCTCGGTCTTCGCAAGTAACCCGGAAACGGCGCCTTCGGGCGCCGTTTTCATATCCTCTTTCGCCATTCCGCAATTCGGCGGCTTGGCCAAGCAGGGCCACGACAGGCCCGAAACCGCGCAGGCCGGCTTAGCCTGCACATAGGCCCCATCCGCATCTGGCGGGTGGCGTTGAAGGAAACAATATGTTCGATACCAAGACCGTAAGCGCCCAATGGGGCGGCAAGACGCTGACGCTGGAAACCGGCCGCGTCGCGCGCCAGGCCAATGGCGCCGTGCTCGCCACGCTCGGCGAAACCGTCGTGCTCTGCGCCGTAACGGCCGCACGCACCGTGAAGGAGGGCCAGGATTTCTTCCCCCTCACCGTCCATTATCAAGAAAAGTATAGCGCCGCCGGCCGCATCCCCGGTGGCTTCTTCAAGCGCGAGCGCGGCGCCACCGAAAAGGAAACGCTGACCAGCCGCCTGATCGATCGGCCGATTCGGCCTTTGTTTCCGGAGGGTTTTTATAACGAGATCAACGTTATTTGCCAGGTGCTCAGCTATGACGGCGAGAATGAGCCGGATATGCTGGCGATGGTCGCGGCATCCGCGGCGCTGACCATTTCGGGTGTGCCGTTCATGGGGCCGATCGGCGCGGCGCGCGTCGGCTATATCGACGGGGAATATATCCTCAACCCGACGGTGGAGCAGATCAAGGAGGGCGAGCTCGACCTGGTCGTCGCGGCCACCGGCAATGCCGTAATGATGGTCGAATCCGAAGCCAAGGAGCTGTCCGAAGAGGTCATGCTCGGCGCGGTGAAGTTCGCGCATGACGCGTGCCGCGAGGCGGCCAATCTGATCATCGACCTGGCCGAGCAGGCCGCCAAGGAGCCGTGGGAAATGGCCGAGCAGGCCGATCTCACCGCCGCCAAGGACAAATTGAAGAAGCTGATCGGCAAGGACATCGCCGCCGCCTATAAGGTGACCGACAAGTCCAAGCGTTCGGACCTGCTCAACGCCGCGCGCGCCAAGGGCAAGACCGCGTTCGCCGATGCGACGCCGCAGGACCAGATGGCCGCGGGCAAGCTGATGAAGAAGCTGGAAGCGGAAATCGTCCGCGGCGCGATCCTGAAGGACGGCACGCGCATCGACGGCCGCACCACCACCGAGATCCGCCCGATCGAGGCGATGGTCCACTTCCTGCCGCGCACGCACGGCTCGGCGCTGTTCACGCGCGGCGAGACGCAGGCGATCTGCACCACCACGCTCGGCACGCGCGACGCCGAGCAGATGATCGACGGCCTCAACGGCCTGTCCTACGAAAACTTCATGCTGCACTATAACTTCCCGCCCTATTCGGTCGGCGAAGTCGGCCGCTTCGGCGCCCCCGGGCGTCGCGAAGTCGGCCACGGCAAACTCGCCTGGCGCGCGCTGCACCCGGTGCTGCCGAGCAAGGAAGAGTTTCCGTACACGATCCGCGTGCTCAGCGACATTACCGAGAGCAACGGCTCGTCGTCGATGGCGACCGTGTGCGGCGGCTCGCTCAGCATGATGGACGCCGGCGTGCCGCTGAAGCGCCCGGTCTCGGGCATCGCCATGGGGCTGATCCTCGAAGGCAAGAACTTCGCGGTATTGAGCGACATCCTCGGCGACGAGGATCATCTCGGCGACATGGACTTCAAGGTCGCCGGCACGTCCGAGGGCATCACCACGATGCAGATGGACATCAAGATCGCCGGGATCACCGAAGAGATCATGGGCAAGGCGCTGGCGCAGGCCAAGGAAGGCCGCGCGCATATCCTGAACGAAATGGCCCGCGCGCTCGACCATACGCGTGAAGAACTTTCGGCACACGCGCCGCGCATCGAGACCTTCTCGATCGACAAATCGAAGATCCGCGAAGTGATCGGCACCGGCGGCAAGGTGATCCGCGAGATCGTCGCGCAAACGGGCGCCAAGGTGGATATCGACGACGAGGGCGTGATCAAGGTCAGCTCGTCCGATCCGGCGCAGATCGAGGCGGCGGTGAAGTGGATCAAGGGCCTCGTCGAGGAAGCGGAAGTCGGCAAGGTCTATGACGGCAAGGTCGTCAACCTGGTCGATTTCGGGGCGTTCGTGAACTTCATGGGCGGCAAGGACGGGCTGGTGCACGTTTCGGAAATCCGCAACGAGCGCACCGAGAAGGTCAGCGACGTGCTGAGCGAAGGCCAGGACGTGAAGGTCAAGGTTCTGGAAATCGACCCGCGCGGGAAAGTGCGCCTGTCGATGCGCGTCGTGAACCAGGAAACCGGCGAAGAGCTGGAAGACACCCGCCCGGCGCGTGAACCGCGCGAAGGCGGTGATCGTGCGCCGCGCGGCGAGGGCCGTGGCCCGCGTCGTGATGGCGATGGTGGCCGTGGGCCGCGCGGCGACGGTGGTGCTGGCGGCGGCGGTGGCCGTGGTGACGGCGGCGCCGATCGTGGCCCGCGTGGCCCGCGTCGTGATGGCGATGGCGGCCGTGGCCCGCGTCGCGATGGCGGCGCCAAGGACGATGGGCGTCCGGCGCGCACAGAGAGCGGGAGCGAGGGCGAGCCTGAGTTCGCACCGGCGTTTTTGAACACCGATCGCGACTAAGCGCTAGCGTCTGCTTCGGCGGATAGAGAGGCGGCCCGGTGGCGACACCGGGCCGTTTTTTGTGTTGGCAAGCAGCATGGCGGTTCAAATGCCTCCCGCTCCGGCAAAATTCATAGATAGTCGTCATTTATCAACAGCTTGTCGCCGTTCGACCGTAATGCGCCAACATTGTGACCAACATAATGGATTGGCGGGATTGCGGCATGATCAGTCCTTCGATCATAAGGAGCCTTCACGTTTCCGGCGCATCGGGCGTTTGATAGGATAGCAGATTGCCAAAGTTGAAACCGAAAAACGAGCGCGACACAGAAAACCTCGTCCGTGACCGATATCGTAACCTTGGCTATAATCAGCCGGGAAGCGGGGTAGTCGTGACCGAACAAGCGACGCTGATCGAAGCGGCGCGTAAAGCGCTTTCGGCAGCAAGCAAGGCGGGCGGCGGCGGTAAGGGCGCGCCGGAGTTTATCGTCAGCGATCCGAGCACGCCGGACTTTATCATGGTCGTTGAATGCAAAGCATCGGTAGCCGATCATGCTTCAACCACCGCCGCAATCGATCTGCTGTCTGGCCCGCCGGGGAAATGCCAGACGAGTATAGAAGAAGAGTGTCGCGCTTCGCCGTGGATGGTGCGTTACATTACGCAAAGCACCTTTCAAAAGCGTTTAATGTAATCGCTGTCGGAGTTAGCGGGCAAACGTCTGCTGAACTTATCATATCGACGTATTTGCATACGAGGGACGCTGAAAAGCCTAAGCGCCTTACAACGAAGGGGGGCACCCCGGTTGATGACCTAATTCCATGGCCTGACTATATAGAACATGCAACCTTTGATCCTGCCGTCCAGTCGGTAAGACAGGCCGATTTGATGGCGTTCTCGCGCGAACTTCACGACTTTATGCGATCCGATATTAAAGCCAGTGAGAGCGAGAAGCCGCTTTTCGTTAGTGGAACATTGATAGCGCTGCGAAACAAAATATTCGCTAAAACGTTCAACGACTATACCCCGGATAAGCTACCGGCTGCTTGGCTGTCTGCTATCAAGACCGAACTGTCGGAAGCTGAGCTTCCGAAGTCAAAGCTTCTGACTGTAGTTTTACCATATACCGCTATCGCGGCGCATCCGGAACTTCCAAAGCCTAATAAAAGGTATCCCCGGGGCGTATTAAACGAACTTATCACGCGACTGAATGACAAAGTTTGGCCATTTATTAGTGTATACCATGACTTTGACGTTGTTGGCCAGTTCTACGGCGAATTCCTTAAATACACTGGCGGAGACAAGAAAGCCCTAGGTATTGTTCTTACACCTAGACATATAACGGAACTATTTGCGTTACTAGCCAACGTTAATAAGGATAGCAAAGTTCTTGATCCTTGTGCAGGAACCGGCGGCTTCCTCATCGCCGCTATGCACCAGATGTTCAAGACTGCAATTACTGAAAGTGAGAAAGAATCCATAAAGAAGAATGGATTGATTGGGGTTGAGCAGCAGCCAAATATGTATGCTCTCGCTGCAAGCAATATGCTTTTACGTGGAGACGGAAAAGCAAATCTTCATCAGGCCTCTTTTTTTGAGCCTGACATTCTGAAAGAGATCAAGCTTCGTAATTGCGACGTAGGGCTGATTAACCCACCTTACTCGCAAGACGATGAAGAGTTGCATGAACTATACTTCGTCTTAAAAATGTTAGAGTGCCTAACTCCGGGCGCAACGGGCATTGCTATCATACCAATCAATTGCGCGATCTCGCCCCATAAAGCGCGTGCGGAGCTTTTGCGTCTTCATACCCTAGAAGCTGTCATGTCATTGCCAGTTGACTTATTCGCACCTGTCGGGGTGATTGCATGTGTCATGGTATTCACTGCCCATAAGCCGCATTCAGTATCTAAAAAGAAAACTTGGTTCGGATATTGGAGTGATGACGGGTACGTGCGCACGAAACATTTGGGTAGGATCGATCAAAATCGAACCTGGAATGATACTAGAGATCATTGGGTAGAGACGTTTCGGAACCGGGAAATAATACAAGGATATAGTGTTTCTCGTAAAGTGACGGATGCAGATGAATGGTGCGCCGAAGCTTATATGCAGACGGACTACACCACGATCACGCCGAAGGACTTCGAGAAAGAGGTTCGAAACTATCTAGCCTTTAAGATCACGCATGGCGATCTGCAAGAAGATGCAGTATAATGGTTAAGCTGAATTCGGTATTCAATGTTGAGTATGGAAGTAAGTTGGACCTCAACAAAATGTTACTTGTTGATAAAGCAGGTGGCGGTGTTAATTTTGTTGGGCGATCGTCGGTTCATCACGGCGTCTCGGCGACCGTGGCTCGTTTGTTTGATAAGGAGCCATATCCGGCGGGAAGTTTAACGGTTGCCTTAGGCGGGACAAAGCTGCTTGCATCATTTGTTCAGCTTGAAGAATTTTATACCGCGCAAAACGTCGCGGTTCTGACGCCGCTCGTGGAACTCACCTTGGCCCAGAAGCTGTATGTCTGCCTAGCGATCCGTCATAACCGCTTTAGATATTCTGCGTTCGGCAGAGAGGCCAATCGTACCCTCCGAACATTAGAGATTCCGGCGGTGGCGGATTTTCCTGCATGGATAGGAAGCGTTTCCGCAGACCTAGACGTGAGCAAGTATCAGGCTTCGGCATCTGGCTCAAAGATCGTGGAAATATCCACGGTCGGGTGGTCGCTATATAGACTTGATAATCTTTTTGAGATTAAAAAGGGACTGCGTCTTACTCAATCTAAGATGACAGATGGAGAAATTCCATTTGTTAGTGCGATCGATAAGAACAATGGGATACGTCAGAAGATCGGCGCCGCTGCTAAGCACTTAGGTAATTTAATTACCGTAAGCTATAACGGTAGCGTCGGTGAGGCATTTTATCAACCGACTCCGTTTTTCGCGTCTGACGATGTAAACGTGCTGTACCCGAAGTTTAAGCTTACCGAAAACATTGGATTATTTCTGTGCGCGATTATTCGCAAAGAGGCTTTCCGCTTTAGCTATGGGCGGAAGTGGACTGCTGAAAGAATGCGTGCGACCGAAATACTGCTACCTTCGGTTGGGGGCTTGCCAGACTGGTTGTGGATCGAAGAATTTATGAGTTCGGTCCCGGGGTCAGCGGCTCTAGTACCGGACGTGATCGATGCGCAGCTTCTTTCCTTGGCGAATGCTTGAAAGACCTTTTTCGCCGGACACCGATTTGGATTGCCCCGCGATGGCGTTCTGTCTCGACCGGCGGAAACGTCCAAAAGAGTATGAGCCAGCGAGACAGCCCAATGAGACGGGACATCCGTCTCATTGGGTCTGATTCCAATTGTCGGACTGGAACGATGTGATCGACTTTTAGGCGGAACGACCCTCAGCAAAAAGCAATAGACCACGTCGTCCGAAACCGCTGTGGCGCCGCCGGCCGGCTTCGGTGCCGGTCGCGATTTAGCTCTCGCCAAATCTCGACGCCGGGCTGTCCTACAGACCCCAATCCAGCATATCTGATCCGTTCCTGTCACAGCCCAAGGGAACACATTACCATGAGCGCAAAGACCAGCCCGGCCCGCCGCGCCGCCTTCATGGCGGCGGTGGCGGAGACGGGGAATCGGACGTTGGCGGCGGAGCGGGCCAAGGTGTCGGCGTCATGGGTAACGCTGCACCGCAAGACCGACCCCGCATTCCGCGCCGAGCTGGACGCGGCGCTGGCCAGCGCGCGGGCGCGGCTGACGGCGCAGCGCGGCGGTGCGGCGGGGATGACGCCGGCGGCGGGCTGGCGCGCGCTGGCGGGGGAGGAACTGGTGGTGCGTGGCGGCAACGGGCGGCGCACGCAGATCGCGCGCGCGCGGCTCAGGCAATGGACGCCGCGGATCGAGGCGCGGTTCCTGGCGGCGCTGGCCGGATGCTGCAACGTGCGCGCGGCGTGCGCCGCAGTGGGGCTGAGCGTGGCCTCCGCCTATAATCACCGCGCGCGCTGGGCGGCGTTTGCGCAGGGCTGGGACGAGGCGCTGGCGGTGGGCTATGAGCGGATCGAAGGCGCGCTGCTCGCGGCGGGCTGCGCCATGCTGGAGCTGTCGCGCGCGGGCGGCGGCGGGCCGGATGCGGATCGGGGTGCAAGCGCAGCGCGGGAGCTGGGCGAGATCGCGCCCGAGCTGCTGATTTCCGGCATGACCGTCGACGCGGCGCTGCAATTGCTGTGGCTGCACCGGCAGCAGGTGCGCGGCGCGGGCGGCGCGCCGGGGGCGCGGCCGCGCGCGCGCGACACCAACGCGGTCTATGCGCGGCTCGAACGGCAGCTCGACCGCTTCGACCGCCAGCGCGCGCGCAAGGCCGCGGGCCGGGCGGACGCGGCGGCGGATCGGCGCGGGATCGCGCACGGCGCGGCGGTGGTGCGGGGGCTGGGCTCAGGGGCGGCCCGGGGGGACCGGCCGCCGGAGGTTTGACCTTGCGGGCGGCGGCTGGTGCGATAGGTTGCGGCCATGTTCTGGATCGCCCTGGCTCTCGGGATTGCGCAGCAGCCCGCGCCGGCGCCCCCGCCGGAACCGCCGGGCTTCGACCCGCAGGTGATCGACCCGGCCAGGGACGATCGGCCGCGCATCACCATCCTGTGCGATCCCGTGCGCTACCGCTTTTCGATCCGCGCAAGCGCCGATGCGGCGACGCTCGATCGCAGCTATCCCCGGCGCCTGGTGATCGATCCGGCGACGCTGATCGCCCCGCTGCCCGGCGCGACCGGGGAAGACGACATTCGTGGATTCCTGATCCGCTATGTCACGTGCGGGCCTTATGCCCTGCGGCTGGCGGGCGACGCCTATAATGCCAATGTGCAGGGGGAATCGGGCGCCTATCCCGAATTTGCCACGATCAGCATCACCAGCGGCGCCCGATGGGTGTATCCGGCGCTGCGCGACGGGACGCGGCTAACGGATTGCGACCGTGCGCTGCCGCGTGCGCGGCCCTGCCCGATCGGCTATGCCATCCGCCTCGACGGCGCCTATGATGCCAGGACGAAAAAGCTCGTGCTGACGGAGACGCGGTCCTCCTACGACACGGATGTGGCCGACGCCCGGGGCGAGCGGCAAACCCTGCTGATCGATGACGACGTGTCGCTGTGGCGGGTGCGGCCGAAGGACTGAGCGAACGCTCAGCCTTCGGCGGCGAGCCGCTCGTGGTGGCGGATTACTTCATCGATGATGAAGCGGAGGAATTTTTCGCTGAATTCGGGATCGAGATCGGCCTGCTTGGCGAGCCCGCGGAGCCGCGCGATCTGCGCCTCCTCGCGCCCCGGATCGGCCGGGGGGAGGCCGCTGGTCGCCTTGTAGCGCCCCACCGCCTGCGTGACCTTGAAGCGTTCGGCGAGCAGGAAGACGAGCGCGGCATCGATATTGTCGATGCTCTGGCGAAAGCCGCTCAGCGTCTCGTCGGTCACGTGCCTGTCTCCCCCATTGCCGCGCGTCTTGTGCGGGGCGCGGGGGCCTGGCGCAAGCCCGAAAGGCTTGCCTTTGGCGCGCCCTGTCGCCACATGGCGGGGACATGAGCGCCACCCTCCACCGCCTCGACGCGCGCCACGGCCGCGCGCCCTCGCTCGACCCCATGGTCCAGCTGGTCGCGGGGGACATGAACATGGTCAACGCGGCGATCCTGGATCGCATGCAATCGCAGATTCCGCTGATTCCGGAGCTGGCCGGGCATCTGATCGCCGGCGGGGGCAAGCGCATGCGGCCGATGCTGACGCTGGCGAGCGCAAGGCTGCTGGGCTATACCGGCAACCGGCATTACCGGCTGGCCGCGGCGGTGGAGTTCATCCACACCGCGACGCTGCTGCACGACGATGTGGTGGATGGCAGCGATCTGCGCCGCGGCAAGCGCACCGCCAATCTGATCTGGGGCAATCCGGCGAGCGTGCTGGTGGGCGATTTCCTGTTCAGCCGCAGCTTCGAGCTGATGGTCGAGGATGGCAGCCTCAAAGTGCTCAAGATCCTGTCCAACGCCAGCGCGGTGATCGCGGAAGGCGAGGTCAACCAGCTGACCGCGGCCAGGCGCGTGGAGACGAGCGAGGAGCGCTATCTCGATATCATCGGCGCGAAGACCGCGGCGCTGTTTGCCGCGGCGTGCCGCATCGCCGCGGTGGTGGCGGAACGGCCCGAGGCGGAAGAAGCGGCGCTGGATGCCTATGGCCGCAATCTCGGCATCGCGTTCCAGCTGGTCGACGATGCGATCGATTACGTGTCGGACGCGGGGACGATGGGCAAGGATGCCGGCGACGATTTCCGCGAGGGCAAGGCGACGCTGCCGGTGATCCTGGCCTATGCGCGCGGCGGGCCCGAGGAGCGCGTGTTCTGGAAGGCGGCGATGGAGGGGCACCGCGCGAGCGATGACGATTTCGCGCATGCCGTGGGGCTGATCCGCTCGACCCGCGCGATCGACGATACGCTGGCGCGCGCGCGGCATTATGCGCAGCGCGCGATCGATGCGCTGGGCGGGTTCGCCGCCGGCCAGGCCAAGGAGGCGATGATCGAGGCGGTCGAGTTCGCCGTGGCGCGCGCGTACTGAGCGCTAAACGGTGGCGGTATCGGCCATCGCGCACTCTTCCCGCCCGGTTTCGACCTGCAACGTGGCGTGGCCGATGCCGAACTTGTCGTGCAGCATGGTGCGGGCCGCATTCAGGAACGCGTCGCCGGGCTGACCCGCGGGCATGACGAGATGCGCGGTGAGCACCGGCTCGGTCGTGCTCATCGGCCAGATATGCAGATCGTGCACGCGCACCACGCCCGGCAGCTCGCATAGCGCCTCATCGACATGATCGAACTCGATCCCGCGCGGCACCGCGCCCAAGGACATCTCGACCGATTCGCGCAGCAATCCCCAGGTCTGCCAGAAGATCAACGCGGCGATGACCAGGCTGACAAGCGGATCGATCCAGCTGAGCCCGGTGCGCCAGATGACCAGCCCGGCGACGACCACGCCGGCCGAGACCAATGCGTCCGCCGCCATGTGCAGGAAGGCGCCGCGGATGTTGATGTCGCCCTTGCGCCCGCGGGCGAACAGCCAGGCGGTGACGCCGTTGACGAGGATGCCGACGCCGGCCACCACCGCGACGGTCGGCCCCAGCACCGAAGTGGGTTCGCCGATGCGCTGCACCGCCTCCAGCACGATCGCGCCCAGCGCCACCATCAGCAACAGCGCGTTGAGCAACGCCGCCAGGATCGAGGAGCCGCGCAGGCCATACGTGAAGCGCTTGGAGGGCGGGCGCGCGGCCAGCGTGGCGCCGGCCCAGGCCACCGCGAGGCCGAGCACGTCGGACAGATTGTGCCCGGCATCGGCGAGCAGCGCGACCGAATTGGCGGCAAAACCGTAAATCGCCTCGATCACCACGAAGGCGAGATTGAGCGCGATGCCGATCGCGAAGGCGCGGCTGAAATCGGCGGGCGGGGCATGATCATGCCCGTGGTGGCCGCCGTGCCCCCCGTGCCCCCCGTGCGCTGCGCCATGCGCGTGGCCGTGATGATGATGGTGGCCGGCCACGTGATTCTCCATTGCTGCAGTGCGGCTTAACATTGCTGCGGCGTGAGATACTAGGACGCTGAGCGCCTAGGTGGTCATCCCAGCGCACGCTGGGATCTCAAGCGGCGGGCGCTGAACGAGAGCCGCATGAGACCCCAGCGTGCGCTGGGGTGACGCGAACGGAGGATCGCGCGAAAATGTCGCTGTGCTATCGGATGCCGTTTGTGGCAGCAGCACAGCGCCGATGACCGACCTGCCGATCCTTGCCGTCCTGCCCGACCTGCTCGCCGCTCTCCGCGACGGATCCAACGCCGTGCTGGTCGCGCCGCCGGGCGCGGGCAAGACGACGGCGGTGGCCCCTGCCCTGCTGGCGGAACCGTGGTGCAGCGGCGAGATCCTGCTGCTCTCGCCGCGCCGGCTGGCGGCGCGCGCCGCCGCCGAGCGGATGGCGGCGCAGGCGGGCGAGCCGGTGGGGCAGACCTTCGGCTATGCCACGCGGATGGACAGCAAGCGTTCCGCAAGCACGCGCGTGACGGTCGTCACCGAGGGCATTTTCGTCAACCGCATCCAGGCCGATCCCGAGCTGGCCGGCGTTTCCGCCGTGTTATTCGACGAAGTGCATGAGCGCAGCCTGGACAGCGATTTCGGGCTGGCGCTGGCGCTCGACGTGCAGGGCGCGCTGCGCCCCGATCTGCGGCTGGTGGCGATGTCCGCCACGCTGGATGGCGGGCGCTTCTCCGGGCTGATGGGAGGCGCGCCGGTGATCGAGAGCGAGGGGCGCTCCTATCCGCTGAAGCTGCAGTATCTCGGGCGCGCGGCGGAAGCGCGGATCGAGGACTCGATCGCCGCCGCCATCCGCACGGCGCTGCGCGACGAACAAGGCGGCGTGCTCGCCTTCCTGCCCGGCGTGGCGGAGATCGAGCGCACCGCCGAGCGGCTGGAGGGGCTGGGCGACGGCATCGTGCTGCACCGGCTGCACGGCAGCCTGGACCCGCAGACGCAGCGCGCGGCGATCCAGCCCGATGCCGAGGGGCGGCGCAAGATCGTGCTGGCGACGTCGATCGCGGAAACCAGCCTGACGCTGGATGGCATCCGCGTGGTGGTGGATTCGGGGCTGGCGCGGCGCCCGCGCTATGATCGCGCCGCGGGGATGACACGATTGGTGACCGAACGCGCGAGCCAGGCCGCGGTGACGCAGCGCGCGGGGCGCGCGGCGCGGCAGGGACCGGGCGCGGCCTATCGGCTGTGGGAGGAGGCGGCGACCGCCGGGCTGCCACGGTTCGATCCGCCGGAGATCCTGGAGGCCGATCTCTCCGCGCTGACGCTGGATTGCGCCTTGTGGGGCGTGGCGGATCCGCGCTCGCTGGCGTGGCTCGATCCGCCGCCCGCCGCGGCGGTGGCCGAGGCGCGCGCGCGGCTGGCGGCGCTGGGCGCGATCGACGCGGATAGCCGGCCGACGCCGCATGGCCACGCCATTGCCAAGCTGCCACTGCCGCCGCGGCTGGGGCATATGCTGGTGCGCGCGGGCGAGATGGGGCTGGCGCAGACCGCAGCGGAGATCGCCGTGCTGCTGGGCGAGCGTGGGCTGGGCGGGAATGATCCGGATCTGGAAGCGCGGCTGCGGCGCTGGCGCGGGGAACGTGGGGCACGGGCCGAGGGCGGGCGGAAGCTGGCGAGAAGGTGGGCACAGCTGGCTCCCCTCCCGCAAGCGGGAGGGGGGAAGAGGTCGGCATCTGCATCGCGCTGGCCTTTCCGGATCGTATCGCGCGGCGTCGCGACTCGAGCGGCGAAACCTGGGCGTCGGCGGGCGGGCGCGGATTCAAACTGGACTCCGCCACGTCGCTTGCCCGCAATGACTGGCTCGCCGTGGCCGAGACGCAGGGCATGGCAGCGGGCGCGCGGATCCTGTCCGCCGCGGCGATCGACCAGGCGATGGTGGAAACGCTGTTCGGCGACCGGATCGAGACGCGGCGGAGCGTGAACTTCGATCCCGCCACCGGGGGCGTGCAGGCGATGCGCGAGCGCCGGCTGGGCGCGATCCGGCTGGCGAGCGGCCCCGATAGTGCGGCGGAACCGGCGGCGATCGCGGCGGCGCTGGGGGAGGGACTGCGCACGCATGGGCTGGGGCTGTTGCCGTGGAGCGATGCCGCGCTGGCCTTGCGCCACCGTGCCGCTTTTGCTGCGCAGCATGGCGGCAGCGATGTGGCGCTGGACGATGCCGCGCTGCTGGCGCGCGCGGACGAATGGCTCGTGTCTTTATTGGACGGCAAGCGCCGGCTGAGCGCGATCGAGCCCGGCGCGCTGACCGACGCGCTGCGCAACCTGATCGGCTGGGACGCGATGCGCACGATCGACCGCCTCGCCCCGACGCATTTCGACAGCCCGGCCGGCAGCAGCCATCCGATCGATTACGAGGCCGAGGGCGGCCCGCGCGTCGATCTGCGCCCGCAGCAATTGTTCGGCCTGGCGACGCATCCGATGATCGGCGGCGGGCGCGTGCCGCTGGTGCTGAGCCTCACTTCCCCCGCGGGGCGCCCGATCCAGACCACGCGTGACCTGCCCGGATTCTGGGCGGGCAGCTGGGCCGATGTGGCGCGCGAGATGCGCGGGCGCTATCCGCGCCACCCCTGGCCCGACGACCCGGCATCCGCGGCGGCGACAATGCGGACGAAAAATGCGGATGCACGCGCGCGCCAACCGCGATAGAGACGCGGGCAGGATTCGAAGGACCGCCCCCCAATGCCCAACCCCTTGCCCACCGCCCGCATCTTCCAGCGCCCCAAAAACTCCACCCAGTCCGGCCGCGCGCGCACCGACGCCTGGGTGCTGGAATTCGAGCCGGCCGAGCCCAAGAAGCCCGATCCGCTGACCGGCTGGGCAGGTTCGGGCGATACGCGCGATCAGGTGAAGCTTGGTTTCCCCACCGCCGAGGCGGCGATCGCTTATGCCGAGCGCGAGGGACTGGCCTTCACGGTGATCGCGGCGCCCGAGCGCAAGCTGAAGCTGCAGGCCTATGCGGATAATTTCCGGTAGGATTCGACCTACTCGACATCGGGCCGGGGTCGTTCCCCGGCTATCGCAGGTCGGTTGCCTCACTATCTGTCACCCCGGACTTGTTCCGGGGTCCACCGCGCCGCTGGCGATGGCGTAGCTTGCGGCGCGGCAGACCCCGGAACAAGTCCGGGGTGACGGCGGGGGGATGGTCACCAATCAGGGTGGCGCTCGTTCGCCGGGGTTGCTCCTCAACCAGCGTGGCGCTCGATCGCCGGGGTGATCGCTACGCGGCGGGGTCGAGCAGCGCGCCGCTGATCAGCAGCAGCATCTTGACGTCGATCGCCACGCCTTCGGCACGCTTGGCGGCGACGAACGCCGGCAACGCCGCCAGCGCGACGCGGTGGACGGCGATATCCTCGTCCGCCGTGCCGCCGCCCTCGGCCACCCGGGTCAGGCCGGTGGCGCGGACCAGGGTGAAGCCTTCGCTGACCATCCCGGGAGAGGAATAGAACATGCCCAGCGACACGAGTCGCGCGGCGCGGTAGCCGGTTTCCTCCTCCAGCTCGCGCCCGGCGGACTCGAGGACGTCCTCGCCCTCCGTTTCATCGCCGACCAGGCCGGCGGGCAGTTCGAGGCAGCGGCGCCCGAGCGGCACGCGATATTGCTCAACCAGCAGGACATGATCGTCCGCATCGATCGCCACGATGACGGCGGCCTGGATATTGCGCGCGCGCGCGACATATTCCCATTTGCCCTGCCGCTTGGCGGCGATGAAGCGGCCCTGCCAGACGGTTTCCACCGGGTCGTCGCTCATAATTCGATCAGCCTGTCGGGGAGTTCGTTGCGATCCCCGGTGACGCGCGGGAAATGCTCGGCCAGCACGACGCCGACCTGCGCCACCGCCGCGGCCATGCCATCCCCCGGGCGGTCATCCTTGACCGCCGCGATCAGCGCGGCCATCGCCGCACCCCAGATTTCGGGCGGCACTTTGCCGTGGATCGCGGCATCGGCGATCAGCTCGGCGCGATGCTCATCGAGGCTGAGATAGATCAGCACGCCGGTGGCGCCGGCGGTGCGCTTTTCGGCGCTGGCGCGGAACAGATCGAGCGCGCGCGCGCGCGCCCGCCGCGTCTTGGTCGCGCCGGGCGTGAGCGCGATGCGCAAGGGGAGCGACGCCAGCGCATAGCGCCCGACGAGGAAGGCGAGCGCCGCCAGCACGAGCGCGATGGCATAAGGCGCGCCCGGATGCGGGCCTTGCCAAGGATCATAGAATAAGGCTTCCAGCCGCGCGGCGAGCTGCGGCCAGATCGACAGCACGGCCAGCACCAGCAGCATTGCCAGCACGCCGGCATGCGCCGCCACGTCATTATATTGATCGGACCGTCGCGCCACGACGGTGACGATCTCGCCCGCTGTGTGCCGCTCGGCCGCCGCCACCGCGGCGGTGACCGTGGCATGATCCTGTTCGGTCAATCGCATCACCAGCTCCCCGAGGCGCCACCGCCCCCAAACGAGCCGCCACCGCCGCCGGTGAAGCCGCCGCCACCCCAGCCGCCGCCGCCGGAATCGCCACCGCCGCCCCAGCCGCCGCCGCCGCCGCCGCGCATCGCGCTGTTGCCGATTTCATTGGCGATCGACCACAAGACGACCGGCAAGATCCCGCTGCCACCGCCATTGCCGCGATAGCGCTGCCCCCGGCCACTTTTACGGCGCAGGAACGACAGGCCGACAAAGCCGAGCACCAGCGCCCAGAAGATCAGCCCGAACGGCACGCCGCCGCCGCTTTGCCGGCGCGCGCGCGGCTGCGCCTTGTCGAACGCGGCGACCGAGGCATCGACCTTGGCCTGCGCTTCTTCGGGCGAGGCGCGCAGCTGCGCGATGATCGCATCGGCGCCGGCGGTCAGCGCGCCGGGCACGTCGCCGCCATTCTGCAGCCGCGGCATCATCTCCGTATTGATGATCACGCTGCTCAGCGCATCGGTGAGGATCGGTTCGAGCCCGCGCCCGACCTCGATCCGCGGCCCGCGCTGACCGGCTGGATTGTTGGGCGCGATGAACAGGATCGCGCCGTTATCGGCATCCTTCAGCCCCACGCCCCAGGCGCGGCCGAGCTTGTAGCCATAATCTTCCAGCGGATAGCCCTGCAGATCGGCGATCGTGGCGACGACCAGCTGCCGGTTGGTATCCTTTTGCAGCGCCTCCAGCTTGGTGGTCAGCTCGGCTTCGACCGCGGGGGGCAGCACGTTGGCGTCATCGACCACCAACCCGGTGAATTTGGGGAAGGTCTGCGCCTGCGCGGGCAGCGCGACGAGGCACAGCAGCGCCAGCGCGATACCGGCCCAGAGGCGCTGCACGGTGAGGGACAATGAACTCGGAGCCACACCTTGGCCTTCCCGCTGGAGAAAGGGGCCGCACGATGGCGGCCCCGGAAGGCGGCTCAGCTACCGAAATTGACCGTCGGGGCGGTTTCCGCGCCGGGCGTCGTCGCCTGGAACGGCACCAGCGGCTTGGCGCCGTAGAACACCTTGGCGCCGATCGCGTCGGGGAAGGTGCGGATGCGCGTGTTATAGGCCTGCACCGCGCCGTTATAATCGTTGCGCGCGATGGTGATGCGGTTCTCGGTGCCCTCGAGCTGGCTCATCAAAGTGGTGTAATTGCCCTGGCTCTTGAGCTCGGGATACGCCTCCTGCAGGCGCTGCAGCGACAAGGTTACCGCGCCCTGCGCGCGCTCGAAATTGGCCATGGCGGCGGGATCGCTCAATTGCTCGCCCGACAACCGGACCTGGCTGGCGGCGCCGCGCGCCTGCGTCACCTGGACGAGAATGTCCTTCTCCTGCGCGCCTGCCGCCTTCACGGTGGAGACGAGATTGGGGATGAGATCGGCGCGGCGCTGATACTGGTTCTGCACATCGGCCCAGCGCGCCTTGGCATTTTCCTCGGCAGTGGGAACGCTGTTGATCCCGCATGCGGACAGCATGACGGCGGACATCATGGCAATAGCGGCACGAGTGTTCATCTGGGATCTCCAACCTTGGCAAGCGCGGTGATAGGCGGCTAGCGTAACCACCGCTACGCGAAATCGGAAGGCCGCGCGATATGTTCAAGGAGTTCAAGGCGTTCATTGCGCGGGGCAACGTGCTCGATCTGGCCGTGGCGGTGATCATCGGCGCGGCGTTCGGCAAGATCGTGACCTCGCTGACCGACGACATCATCATGCCGGTGATCGGCTGGATCACCGGCGGGCTCGATTTCTCGAGCTATTTCGTCGTGCTGGGCAAGGCGCCCGCCGCGCTGGCCGGATCGACCGATTATGCCGCGCTGAAAAAGGCCGGCGTGTCGGTGTGGGGCTATGGCGCGTTCGTGACCGCCGCGGTCAATTTCCTGATCCTGGCGTTCATCATCTTCCTGCTGATCCGCGTTGTGAACCGGCTGGTGCCCAAGCCGGACGAGGCACCGGTGGCGCCGGCAGTCGAGCCGGCTGATATCGCGCTGCTGCGGGATATTCGGGATGAGTTGCGGAAGGTGCGCACTTAACCCAACCCGTCACCCCGGACTTGGTCCGGGGCCCACTGTGCCGCAACCGATGCCGCAAAACGTCAGTCGTTGCGAAAACCGCTTGGTGGACCCCGGACCAAGTCCGGGGTGACGGTTGTTGTTAGGCGGCCGCCAGCTCCTCGGCGGCGGCATCGGCGAGGCTGGTGCCATCGAGGATGCGCGCGGTTTCATCGCGCACGCGCATCATGGCGTGGCGAATCGCGCAGGTCGCCTCGTCCTGGCAATCGTTGCACGAGCGGTACGCGGTGCGGCTGACGCAGGGCACCAGCGCCAGTGGCCCCTCGATCACGCGGATGATCTCGCCCAGGGAAATCAGGTGCGTCGGGCGCGACAGGCAATAGCCGCCCATCTTGCCGCGGTGGCTGTGCAAAAAGCCCGCCTCGCGCAGATCGGCGAGGATCAGTTCGAGGAACTTGCGCGGCACATTGGCCTGCGCGGCGATGCGGCCCATCGGGATCGGCGGGCTGCCGGCCGGCGCTTCGGCCAGGAACAGCATCGCACGAAGCGCGTAACGGGATCGCTGGGTGAGCATTATACTCCCCCCATGCCGCGAATTTGTGGCGAGTAAAAGGCGGGGCTTTGCAAATCCTGCGCCTGTTCCTATATCCGACCTGTCATAAGGGGCTTGCCCCGGAGACTATGGTGATAAATGGCGGCGCATAATAGACGCAACGGACCCGGGGGCAGTACCCGGCGGCTCCACCACAACCCGCTCTCAAGCCTTTCAGGCACGGGCAGGTTCTGACGGGGCCGAAGCAGGATCGACGTGTGTTCAAAGGCGCTGTTTTTGCCACGGCTGAGTAACCGTTTATAGGCTCAAAACCACAAGTGCTAACGACAACGATGCACTCGCGATTGCGGCGTAAACCGGACCTAACGGTCTAGTTTACTAACGACAAAAGCGCGGTTGGACCGCACCGGGCAACAGAAGCGGATTCCGGCGGTACGGGGAGCACCGAGCAACAGAAGCTCCCCACCTTATTCCTTACCCCCACCGTCACCCCGGACCTGGTCCGGGGTCCACTAAGCCGCTTGGCTGGTGGCCAAATGCGCGTGCGCTTCGCGTGCCGCCCGGTGGACCCCGGAACAAGCCCGGGGTGACGAAGGGGTTAGGTTCCCGCCAAAATCGCCAGGACGACATCCCGCAATTCCGCGCGGCAGATCAGCAGATCGGGCAGCATCGGGTCTTCGCAATTATAAACAAGCGCCGCACCGTCGAGCCGCGTGGCGCTGAGGCCCGCGGCGATCGCCACTGCGGCGGGGGCGCAATTATCCCATTCATATTGCCCGCCGGCATGCAGATAGATGTCGGCACGGCCATCGACCACGGCCATGGCCTTGGCACCGGCCGAACCCATCGGGATCAGCTCGGCATCGAGCGCCCGGGCGACGGTGAGCGCCGCCTCTGGCGGGCGTGTGCGGCTGACCACCATGCGCGGGCGGCGGGGCGTTTCGATCGTCGCGAACTGCTGCCCGCTGTCGAACGTGACGCCTTGCGCGGGCAAGGCCACGGCGCCGATCAGCGGCACGCGATCGACCGCGAGCGCGACATGCACCGCCCAATCATCGCGCCCTTCCGAATATTCGCGCGTGCCATCGAGCGGATCGACGATCCACACGCGCGGGCAGGCGCAGCGCACGCGATCGTCGCCGGCTTCTTCCGACAGAATGGCATCGCCGGGCCGCGCCGCCGCCAGCCGGGCGAGGATCAGCGCATTCGCCTCGTGATCGCCGCGCACGCCGAGCGCCTTGCCGTCCTCACGGCCCTCGGCGCGGATCGCCAGCAGCAACCGCCCCGCCTCCTCGGCAATGTCCCGCGCCAATTCCGCGTCGTTCACAGATCGTGACTCCATACGCCCATGACATGCTCGACGATGCGCTCGGCCGCCGCTTCGGGGCTTTCACGCGTCGTATCGACGCGGATCTCGGGATTGACCGGCGCCTCATAGGGGCTGTCGATGCCGGTGAAGTTGCGCAATGCGCCCGACCGCGCATTGGCATACAGGCCCTTCACGTCGCGCGCCTCGGCCACATCGAGCGGGGTATCGACGAACACTTCGACGAACTCGCCCGCGGGCAGCATATTGCGCACCAGCGCGCGCTCGACGCGGAACGGCGAGATGAACGCGGTGAGCACGATCAGCCCGGCATCGGTCATCAACTTGGCGACCTCCCCCACGCGGCGGATATTCTCGATCCGCCCGGCATCGGAGAAATCGAGATCCTTGTTGAGCCCGTGGCGGATATTGTCGCCATCGAGCAGGAAGGAATGCCGCCCGAGCGCGTGCAATTTCTTCTCCACCAGATTGGCGATGGTCGATTTGCCCGAGCCGGACAGGCCGGTGAACCACAGCAATTTGGGATTCTGCCCCTTTAGCCGCGCATGCGCCTCACGCGTGATGTCGATCGCCTGCCAGTGGACGTTCTGGCTGCGGCGCAGCGCGAAATTGAGCATGCCCGCGGCGACCGTGGCATTGGTGATCTTGTCGATCAGGATGAACCCGCCCAACTCATGGCTGTCGGCATAGGGCTCGAACGCGATGTCGCGATCGGTATACACTTCGGCCACGCCGATATCGTTGAGCCCGAGCGTCTTGACCGACAATCTGGCCATCGTGTTGACATCGATGGCGTGCTTGGGCGCCTGCACCGTTGCCGAGACCGTGCGCGTGCCCAGCTTGAGCCACAAGGCGCGGCCGGGGAGCAAGGGCTCCTCCGCCATCCACACGATCGTCGCCTCGAACTGATCGGCGGCCTGCGGCGGATTGTCGGCGGCAGCGATGACATCGCCGCGCGAACAATCCACTTCGTCGGCGAAAGTCAGCGTGACCGACTGGCCGGCGACGGCGAGGAGCAGATCGCCATCGGCGGTGACGATGCGCGTGATCGTCGAGGTGCGGCCCGAGGGCAGCACGCGGATCCTGTCGCCGGGCGTAATGCTGCCACTCGCGATCATGCCGGAGAAGCCGCGGAAGTCGAGATTGGGGCGATTGACCCATTGCACCGCCATGCGGAACGGCTTGGCCTGTTCCGCCTCGACCTCAAGCGGGACGGATTCGAGATGCTCGATCAGCGTGGGGCCAGCATACCACTGCGTATTGGGCGACAGCGTGGTGATATTGTCGCCGGCGAAGCCTGAGATCGGCAGTGCGGTGAACGACGTGATGCCGATGCTCTCGGCGAACTCCGTGTAATCGGCAACGATGGCATCGTATGTAGCCTGATCATAGCCGACCAGATCCATCTTGTTGACCGCGAGCACGAGATTGCGGATGCCGATCAGGTGGCAGAGATAGGAATGCCGCCGCGTCTGCGTCAGCACGCCCTTGCGCGCATCGATCAGGATCACCGCGAGATCGGCGGTCGAGGCGCCAGTGACCATGTTGCGCGTATATTGTTCGTGGCCGGGCGTATCGGCGACGATGAACTTGCGCTTTTCGGTGGAGAAAAAGCGATAGGCGACATCGATCGTGATGCCCTGTTCGCGCTCCGCGGCGAGGCCATCGACGAGGAGCGCGAAATCGATGTTCTGCCCCTGCGTGCCGACGCGTTTGCTGTCGGCTTCGAGCTGGCTGAACTGATCCTCGAAGATCGTCTTGCTGTCGTAGAGCAGGCGACCGATCAGCGTGGATTTGCCGTCGTCCACGCTGCCGCAGGTGATGAAGCGGAGCAGCGATTTATGCGCGTGGCCGTGGAGGTACGCGTCGATGTCCGAGGCGATGAGGGCGTCGGTGACGTAAGCGCTCATCGTGCTCCCCTCCCTGAAAGGGAGGGGTTGGGGGTGGGTCGATGCACACGATACGGTGCCGTTTGAGCACGTGGTTTCCGTAACGCCTGGACGCTACCCACCCCCGGCCCCTCCCTAAGAGGGAGGGGAGTGAATTCTAGCGCGCCCATCAGAAATACCCCTCCTGCTTCTTCTTCTCCATGCTGCCCGCCTGATCGTGATCGATCGCGCGGCCCTGGCGTTCGCTGGTGGTGGTGAGCAGCATTTCCTGGATCACCTGCGACAAGGTGGTCGCCTCGCTTTCCACCGCACCGGTGAGCGGATAGCAGCCCAAGGTGCGGAAGCGGATCGAGCGTTCGACCGGCACCTCGCCCGGTGCCAACCGGAAGCGATCGTCATCGACCATCAGCAGCATGCCATCGCGCTCCACCGTCGGGCGCGGGGCGGCGAAATAGAGCGGCACGATCGGGATGTCCTCCGCCTGGATATATTGCCAGATATCGAGCTCGGTCCAGTTGGAGATCGGGAAGACGCGGATGCTCTCCCCCTTGGCTTTGCGGGCATTGTACAGATGCCACAGTTCGGGGCGCTGGTTCTTGGGATCCCAGCGATGATTGGTCGAGCGGAAGCTGAACACGCGCTCCTTGGCGCGGGACTTTTCCTCGTCACGCCGGGCACCGCCGAACGCGGCATCGAAGCCGTATTTGTCGAGCGCCTGTTTCAACCCTTCGGTCTTCCACAGATCGGTGTGCAAGCCGCCATGATCGAACGGGTTGATGCCGCGCGCCTCGGCATCGGGATTGCGATGGACGAGCAAGTCCATGCCGCTTTCCTGCGCCATCCGGTCCCGCAGCGCATACATGTCGCGGAATTTCCACGTCGTATCGACATGCAGCAGCGGAAAGGGCGGCGGCGCGGGATAAAAGGCCTTGCGCGCCAGATGCAGCATCACCGCGCTATCCTTGCCCACCGAATAGAGCATTACCGGACGCTCGGCCTCGGCCACCACTTCGCGCAGGATCTGGATGCTTTCGGCTTCGAGGCGATCGAGGTGCGTCAAAATCGTCGGTGTCGTCATGCATCCCCAAGTGGGCGATCGGGCCCGCCGACGGTATGCCCCGAATTGTTGGCCGCCGACAATCACAGGTTTGCCGACGCCCCGGCCTTGCTCCCCGCACGACGGCGACCTAGGCCTGTTTACCATGATCATGACACCGCTGCGGCTCGCCGCCCTGCTCGCCTCCACCCTTCTCGTCGCCGCGCCGGTCGCGGCGCAGCAACTGGCCAAGCCGGTGGCCGCGCCGGGCGACGGGCCGGAGGATGCCAGGCTCAAGCAATTGTTCCACGACAGCGATGAAGCGAGCCTCAAGCGCAATCCGATCAGCGCGCTGTTCCGCGGCGACCTGCGCTATGCCGACCGGCTGGGCGATTTCTTCTCCGACGCCGCGATCGCCGCCGAGCGCGCCGCGAGCCAGAGCGATCTACGGCGCCTGGATGCGATCCAGCGCGCCAAGCTGACGCCGGTCGATCAGCTCGCTTATGACGTGTTCCGTTTCGCCACGCTCAGCAGCCTGCGCAGCTCGGAACCCGATATCGTCGCGCTGACGATCGTGCGGCCGCTGGATCATTTCAACGGCATCCAGGGCTTCTATCCCGATATCGCCTCGGGCCAGGGCGCGGCGCCGTTCAAGAACGCGCTCGACTACGAGAATAATCTTAAGCGCAACGCGCAATATGCCGGGCAGCTGGATGCGGCGATCGCGCGCTTCCGCCAGGGCATGGCAAGCGGCGTGGTGCAGCCCAAGCTGACCGTGCGCAACATGATCGAGCAGTTCGACAATATCATCGCACAGGGCGTGGCGGGATCGACCTTTTACGGGCCGGTGAAAAGCTTCCCCGAGACGATCCCGGCGGCCGAACAGGCGCGGTGGCGCGCCGCCTATACCAATCAGATCCGCGACGTGCTGATCCCGGCGCACCAGCGCATGCGCGATTTCCTGAGCGGCACCTATCTGGCGGCGGCGCGCGACAGCATCGGACTGTCGGCGATGCCGGGCGGGGCCAAATTGTACGATTACTTGATCCAGCAGAGCACGACCTTGCCGCTGAAGGCCGAGGACGTGCATCAGCTCGGCCTGTCCGAAGTGGCGCGCATTTTGAGGGATATGGAGACGCAGAAAACGGCGACGGGCTTTACCGGCACGCTGGCCGACTTCTTCACCTTCCTGCGCAGCGATGCGCGCTTCCAGCCCAAGACCAAGGAGGAATTGCGGCTTGCTTACGAGGCGATCGGGCGGCGCATCGATGCGCGCGTGCGCGAGCAATTCTCGCTCATTCCGCGCAGCCAGCTCGTCATTCGCCCGGTGCCGGCGTATAAGGAAAAGACCGATGCCGGTGGCTCCTATCAGGACGGCACGGTGGATGGATCGCGCCCCGGCACGTTCTTCTACAACACTTATGATCTGCCCTCGCGCTACACCTGGGGCACCGAGACTTTGTTCCTGCACGAAGCCGTGCCGGGGCATCATTTCCAGATCAGCCTGGCGGCGGAAAACGAGAAACTGCCGGCATTCATGCGCTTCGGCGGCAATACCGCTTATGTCGAAGGCTGGGCACTATATGCCGAGACGCTGTGGCCGGAGCTGGGCATGGAAACCGATCCCTATCAGCGCATGGGCGGGCTTTCCGACGAGATGCTGCGCGCGATGCGGCTGGTGGTCGATACGGGCATCCACGCCAAGGGCTGGAGCCGTGAGCAGGCGATCAAATACATGCTCGACAATTCGCCGATGGCCAAGACCGACGCCACCGCCGAGGTGGAGCGCTATATCGCCATTCCGGGCCAGGCTTTGGCCTACAAGATCGGGCAGCTGACGATCCTGCGGTGCAAGGCCCGGGCCAAGGCGGCGCTGGGCGCCAAATTCGATCCGCGCGGCTTCCACGCCGCGGTGCTCGATTCGGGATCCCTGCCGATGCCGGTGCTGGAGCAGAAGATCGACGCCTGGATCGCGGCGCAGCGCTGACCCGCAGGTACCTGGACGATCGCGCTTATGCTGAGCAAACCGGATCAGGCGGCGGCGAACGTGGAACAGGCACGGGCGTTGCGCGCGGCGGGGCAGCCCTATCGCGAGATCGGCCGCCGACTGGGGCTGAGCAGCGCGCAACTGGGGCATGTGCGCCGCACGCTGAAGCGCGAAAAGGCCGCGCGCACGCGGCTGCGCAACGCCGCGCCACAGGCGGGCGATGCCGATCTGCCGGTGGCGCAGGCCGCGCTGCCCAAGGGACTGCGCCGCATCCTGACCCAGGCCGGATACCGCACACTGGGCGATATCGCCGCACGGCTGGCGGAAACGGACGACCGCGTGCTCGAGCGGATGCCGGGCATCGGCGCGCACCGCGCGCGGCTCGTGACGCGGCTGCTCGACCAGTTCGACCTGCTGCCCGGGCCCAGCGACCTGCAGGCCGCGGTGGAGCAATTATTCCCTGAATTCAGCGATGCCCCCGCGCCGCCGCCTCAGGCGGCAACCCGATGCGGGCGAAACAATTTGCCGCGCTCCACGACGTAAACGATGGCAAGCACGGCAAGGCCGATGCCGAGATAGCCGATCGCCAGCGGGAAAGTGGTGCCGTTATACGATTGCCCGATCAGCGACCCCACGACGACCGCGCCGATGCTGGTGATGAAGCCCTGGATCGACGAGGCGGTGCCCGCGATATGGCCGACAGGCTCCATCGCCATGGCGCCGAAATTGGAGCCGCACAGCCCGATACAGGTCATGCTCAGCGCCTGGAACGGGATATAGGTCCACAGCGATTCGAGCCCCGCGCCGATCACCGCGAGATGCACCAGCGACAAGGCGATCAACCCGAACACCGCGGCTTGCGAGATCAGCCGCGTACCCAGCCGCTCGACCAGCCGGCTGTTGGCAAACGAGGCACAGCCCATGGCGAACGCGCACAAGGCAAACAGCAGGGTGAAACGCGCGCCGGCATGGAATTCATCGACGAAAATCTGTTGTGCCGAGGAGACGAAGGCGATGATCCCGCCAAAGGTGAGCGACGCGGCGACGGCATAGCCGAAGGAGAAGCGATTGGTCAGCGTGAGCCGGTAACCCTCACGCAGCGAGGCGAGCGACAGCGGGATGCGACGCGCGGCGGGCAATGTTTCCGTCAAGCGGAGCAGCGCCCAGGCCAGCACGGCGGCGGCGAACCCGGCGAGCGCATAGAAGATGAAGCGCCACGGGCCGATGCCGAGCAGCAGCTGCCCCAGGCTGGGCGCGAGGATCGGCACGAGGAAGAAGATCATCTGCGCCAGCGACAGCGTGCGCGCCATTTGCCGGCCGGATTGGCCATCGCGGACGATCGCCACCGCCAGCACGCGCGTGGAGGCGGACATCAAGCCCTGCAACAACCGCGCGCCGAGCAATGCCGCGAACGTCGCCGAACTGGCAGCGAAAATGCTCGCCGCGACGAACCCGGCGAGCGTGACGACCAGGATCACCTTGCGCCCGTAGCGATCGGCGAGCGGGCCATAGACCAGCTGCCCGGCGCCAAAGCCCAGCAGATAGGCGGTGATGATCCATTGACGGTGGTTGGCCGCCACGATCGACAGTTCGTGGCCGATATCGGCCAGCGCGGGGAGCATCAGATCGACGCCCAGCGCATTGACCGCCATCACCGCGGCAATGAACGCGACGAATTCGCGCCGCGCCATGCCGCCGGGCTGAACCACGCTCATGCCGGGACCATCACCGAGAGCAGATCATCGACATTGGCAACCGCGAAGGCGGAATATTCATCGCCGATGGCATAGGGCAGCAGGATGCGCCGATCGTGCAGCAGCCCGCCGCAGCTATAGGTGACGTTAGGCACATAGCCACCGCGCTGCTCGGCGCTGGGAAACAGCAGGGGCGAGGCAGTACGCGCCAGCACGCGCGCCGGATCCTGCTTGTCGAGCAGGCAGGCACCGATGCAATAGCCGCGCACCATGCCGACGCCGTGGGTGAAGACCAGCCACCCCTCGTCGACCTCGATCGGCGAACCGCAATTGCCCAGCTGGACGAATTCCCAGGGATATTTGGGCGCCATGATCGGCGCACCCGCATCCCATTGATACAGATCGTCCGAGCGCAGCAGCCAGATATTCTCGTTATCCTGCCGCCCGAGCATGACGAACTGCCCATCGATGCGCCGCGGAAACAGCGCCATGCCCTTGTAACCGGTCAGTTTGCCGACCAGCGGGCGCATTTCGAACGTGCGCATGTCGACGCCGCGGAGTAATTCCTGCCGCGCATTCTTGCCGTCGAAGGCGGTGTACGTACCGATGATGCTCTGCACCCCATCATGATCAGTGAAATTGACCATGCGCAGATCCTCGATGCCCTGCCGCTGGCTGGGCAAAATCGGGAAGATCACGGTTTCGGAGACATCCTGGCTATCGTCGCACAGCAGGCGGATCCAATCATCGGCATAGCGCTCGATACGCGGCGGCACGCCGTGCGGACTGACCGGATCGATCACCAGCCGGTCCCCCGGACCCCAGCGGCCGGTGCGCAAGGTGACCGAGGAGACATGCCCCTCGCCAATGCCGCGCAGCGACAGCAGGAACTGCACGCCATCTTCCACGCTGGGCGTGGTATCGGGCAGGCGCACGATGCTGGGATTGAACAAAGCGGCGGATTCGAAGGCGAATTCCTGGCTGAAATAGGCACCGATCAGCAACTGCGTGGTGCCATCGACCGGCGGGTTGCCCAATTGCTCGCGCACCGCCTCGAAACGACGCAGGAAGACCGCATCGCTGTTACGATGCCGTTCCTGCATCGGTTTTCGCAGCAGGCCGAGCATGCGCGTGCGCAGCGCAGGGGTAAGCCCCTCGATGCGCTGCAACACTGCCGCCGCACGCGACGGGCGATCGGCGCGAAAGGCCTCGGGATAGTCGAAACTGAACGGGCGGATCACGGTCCGCGAGGGATCAGGCTTAAGCTCGATCTCGAGCTTGGTGAAAACGTCCGCTGCTTGCATGGGGCACTTTCATGACGCGGCCGGGCAGAATGCGATCGGCGCTGGCACAGCGCTGCTGACGCCATTTGTATCCCGGGCATAGCCGCAAAACACACATGTGACGTTATCGCTCACATGCCTGCAGCGCGCGAGCAATATTGCGCGCACCGCACAATGGCGTGGACATTATACGCCGCCGCGACGTTCTAGCGGGCACGATTAACCACAAGGACGATTGCCATGACCGACACCCGCACGACCGACACCGACACCACGCCCACCACCCAGACCACCAGCGCAGCATCCAGCGTTGCCGGCACGCTGCAAAACGGCACCACCGCCGTGCAGGACGCGGTGACGCCGATGGTGGACAAGGCACGCACCTTCGCCCGCGAACGCCCGTATGCCACCGCCGCACTGGTCGGCACGATCGCGCTCGCCGTGATCAACACGCTGCGCGGCAAGCGCGCCTAAACGGCGACCGCCGCCGCGGTACTTTGACGACCGATTCCCCGGGGGGCCAAGCGTGAGGCGCCTGCCCCTCGGGCGATCCCGACGCCGCGCAGACAGGCGCGGGGCCATTTCTGCTCCCGAAAATCTTGCCTTATATTAACTAGTCAGCAGTGTTTGGCGCCTAAGCGATAGATCATGGTTCGCAAGTGAACCCGGTCGACGTGTATGCCGGCCGATATTATGTTACGAGTGCGCCTCACTGCGCGTGAGGCGTCACCGCCTTACAACGCGCCAGCACTCGAGATCCTCATGCTCAAGACCAGCCATGTTGCGTTCGCCTTGTTAGCGACGATCCCTGCCGCGCATGCGCAGCAAGCGCCGAACGCCGGCACGCAGCTGCAGCAGCTTCCGCAACCGCCGGCGCCTGTTAAAACGGTGCCGGATCTGGTGATCGATGCGCCCCGCCCGGCCCCCGCCAGCGACAGTGACACCGCCGTGCCGGTGCAGACGCTGCAGATCACCGGACAGACCCTGTTTTCGGAACAGGAATTGCGCACCGCCGCCGGCTTCGTGCCCGGCGCGCTGACCTTCACCCAGGTGCGGGCGCTCGCCGCGCGGATCGCCGATTTCTATCACGCCCGTGGCTATATCCTCGCCCAGGCCTATCTGCCCGAGCAGGATGTGCAGGATGGTGCGATCACCATCGCGGTGGTCGAAGGGCGTTACGGCAAGATCGACGTGCGCAACGCAGCGCGCCTGTCGGACGGCGTGCCACGGCGCATCCTGCGCGGCCTCGCGCCGGGCGATGTCGTCACCAATGCGCCGCTCGAGCGCCGCTTGCTGTTGCTCTCCGACATTCCCGGCGTGCGCACCAAGGCGACGCTGGCGCCGGGCACGGCCGTCGGCACCTCCGATCTGATCGTCGATGTCGCGCCGGGGCCGTGGATCAGCGGCAATCTGGAAGCGGATAATGCCGGCAACCGTTATACCGGGGCCTATCGCTTCGGCGGCACGGTCAATCTCAACAATCCGGCCGGGATCGGCGACCAGCTCAGCCTGCGCCTGCTCGCCTCGGACAGCGGGCTGGGCTATGGCCGGATTGCCTATCAGGCACCCATCGGCAACGCGACATTGGGCGTCGCTTATGCGCATCTTCGTTACGATCTCGGTCGCGAGTTCGAGGCGCTCGACGCCTCCGGCACGGCCGACATCTTCAGCGTGTATGGCAGCTATCCGCTGATCCGCTCGCGCCGCGCCAACCTGTATGCGCTGGCAAGCTTCGATTATAAAATGCTCAACGACGAGATCGGGCTCGTTTCGAGCGATTCCAAGCGCCACATCAAGGCCGGCACGCTCGGCTTTGTCGGCGATGTGCGCGACGATTTCGCCGGCGGCGGCTCGACCGTGTTCTCGGGCAGCTGGACGAGCGGCGATCTCGACATCCGCAGCAGGCCCGAGCGCATCGCCGATGCCGCCAGCGCGCGCAGCAATGGCGGCTATAACAAGGTGCAGGGCAGCGTCGCACGGCTGCAGTCGATCGCCGGGCCGCTGTCGCTCTACGGCGCCGTGCGCGGCCAGCGGGCGTTCAACAACCTCGACAGTTCGGAGAAGATCCAGCTCGGCGGCGCATACGGCGTGCGCGCCTATCCCGAGGGCGAGGCGTTCGGCGACAGCGGCTATATCGCCACTGCCGAGGCGCGCGTGCGGCTCAACGAACCGGGCCTGCTTGGCCAGTTCGAGCTGATCGGTTTTATCGAAACGGGCGAAGTGCGCTTCGCGCAGGATCCCTGGTTCACCGGCTCCAACCATGCGGTGCGCAGCGGCTATGGCGCGGGGCTCAACTGGTATGGCCCCTACGGGCTGATCGTGCGTGGCAGCTACGCCCGCAAGCTCGGCACCGGCCCGGCCACCTCGGCACCTGATCGCGATGGCCGCTTCTGGGTCCAGATCGTCAAACTTTTTTGAACCAATTCCTGGGCGTCGCGCCTGTACGCGTAAAGGATTATCCCATGACCAATATTCGCCGCAAGACCCGCCTGTTCGGCACCAGCGCGATGGTGCGCTATGTCGGCATCGCGCTGGGCATCGCCGCGCCGATGGCGGCCGGCTCCGCGCAGGCGCAGACGCTGCCCGGCGGCGGCACGGTGGCGGCCGGCGCCGCGACCATCACGACCAGCGCCAACACCCTGACCGTCAACCAGACCAGCCAGAACGCCGTGCTCAACTGGCAGAATTTCTCGATCGGCCAGGGCGACGCGGTGGTCTTCGCACAACCCAACAGCGCCGCCGTCGCGCTCAACCGCGTGACCGGTGCCGATCCCTCGACGATCCTCGGATCACTATCGGCCAACGGCAAGGTTTTCCTGGTCAATCCCAACGGCATCGTCTTCGGCCGCGGCGCCAACGTCAATGTCGGCGGGCTCGTCGCCTCGACGCTGGATCTGTCCGACGCCGATTTCATGAACGGCAAATACGCCTTTGCCGGTAGCGGCGGAACGGTGCGCAACGAGGGCAATATCCGCGCCGATGGCGGTTACGTCGCGCTGCTCGGCGGGCAGGTCGACAATCAGGGCGTGATCCGCGCCAATCTCGGCACCGTGGCGCTGGCCGCGGGCACCGCGATCACGCTCGACGTGGCCGGCGACGGGCTGCTCAACGTGGCGGTCGACAAAGGCGCGGTCGGCGCGCTGGTGCAGAATGGCGGGCTGATCCAGGCGAATGGCGGGCAAGTGATGCTCACCGCGCAGGCGGCGGGCGCCTTGCTGCGTACCGTCGTCAACAACACCGGCATCATCGAAGCGCGCAGCTTCGCCAATCGCGATGGCCGCATCGTCCTGCTCGGCGATATGCAGAGCGGCACTGCCAACATCGCCGGCACCCTGGACGCCAGCGCGCCCGATGGCGGCAATGGCGGCTTTATCGAAACCTCCGCCGCCACGGTGAACGTGGCGGACGGCGCGCGCGTCACCACGCTCGCCCCCGCCGGCGTGACCGGCACCTGGCTGATCGATCCGGCCGACTATATCATCGGCGCGGGCGGCAACATTTCCGGCGTGACGCTGTCGGCGCAGCTGGCGACCAATAACGTGACGATCAGCACGATCCCGGCGGCCGGCGATGTCACCCCGGGCGAAGGCAACATCATCGTCAACGATGCGGTTGCCTGGTCCGCCTCGGGCACGCCGACGACGCTGACGCTGAACGCGTTCGGCGACGTGATCTTCAACGCGGCGGTCAGCGCGACCAACGGCAATATCGTCGCCTGCTGCGGCCGCGACGTGGTGGTCGATGCGGCGCTGACCACGGTGAATGGCAGCATCTCGCTGAGCGCCGGGCGCGACATCCTGGTCTATCATGCGATCACCACGACGGATGGCAATATCCGCCTGTGCGCCGGGCACGACGTGCATATCGAGGATGCCATCACGCTGACGCGTGGCTCAACCATTCCGGCCCAAAGCCTGGGCCTGCCGGTCGGGCTGACGCTGATCGCCGGGACGGACGGCACTGGCCCGGGCACCGCCGGCGGCACGGTGATCTTCGCCGCGCTGGCGCCGCCGACGACGGTAACCGTCGCGCCGGTCAACATCTTCTACAATCCCGTATCCTATGCCGCGCCAACCGATTTCGCGCCACGCTTCGTGCTGACCGAGGGCGCGACGATCAACCAGCGCATGTTGCTGTTCCCCAACGCCACCAAGACGTTCGACGGCAGCACCGCTGCGATCCTGAGTGGCTTCAACACCACCGCCACGTCCGGTCTGCCCGCGGGCGTGACGCTGGTCGCCGGCGCGGGCGCCAGCGCGACGTTCGACAGCAGCGCGGTTGGCACGGGGATCGGCGTGACCTACGCCGGCTATACGCTGGCGGGCGACAATGCCGGCCAATATGCGCTGGCCGACGCCTGCTGCACCACGGGCGCGCGCACCACCGGCAGCATCACGGCCGCGCCGACGCCGACGCCGACGCCGACGCCGACGCCAACACCGACACCGACACCCACACCGACGCCAACACCGACACCAACACCAACACCGACACCGACACCGACACCAACACCGACGCCGACGCCAACACCGACACCGACGCCAACACCGACACCGACGCCAACACCGACACCGACGCCAACACCAACACCGACACCGACACCGACGCCAACACCGACGCCGACGCCGACGCCAACACCGACACCGACACCGACACCGACACCGACGCCGACACCGACGCCAACACCAACGCCAACGCCGACGCCAACGCCGACGCCAACGCCAACGCCAACGCCGACGCCAACGCCAACACCGACACCGACGCCGGTGCCGGTCCCTGATACGCCAAACGCGGTGGAGGCAGCGCAGCAGCCGATCACCGGGTTTGCCCCCGCGATCGTCGCTTTCCCGGTCGGGGAAGGGCTGGGCGTGGTCGGCGGCGGGGTGCTGATGCCGACGCAACAGCTCGCCTCGTTCCAGGCACCGCAGCCGGTCGCCGAAGAGGTGCCGGTCAACCGGGTCGGCAGCGAGCAGGTCGGCAACGGCTTCTTGCCCAGCGCGCCGGCGCCCGTAGTGCCGGTGTATCGCAAGAAGCAGGCGCGTCATTAAACCCGGCCGGCGCACCCTGCTGTGCGCGGCGGTCATGGCCTGGTCCATGCCCGCCGCGGCCGCACCCGACGCGCGCGCCGACTTCAAAGGCGAAGCCGCGTCGACGGCAGCGCGCACGATCGCCGACTGGGTGGTCGGCTCGCGCGATCACGCCGGACTGCCGTTCATCATCATCGACAAGAGCGCAGCCAAAGTGTTCGTGTTCGATGCGCAAGCGGCCAGCCTTGGCGCGGCCCCCGCGCTGCTAGGCGTCGGCATCGGTGACGACAGCGTGCCCGGCATCGGCGAGCGCAAATTGTCCACGATCAAGCCGGCCGAGCGCACCACGCCGGCGGGCCGCTTCCAGGCGTCATTGGGCGAGGATTTCGATCAGGACATCCTGTGGGTCGATTATGATACCGCACTGTCGCTGCACCGTGTGATCGCGGGCAAGCCATCCGACCGGCGCACCGCGCGGCTCACCTCCACCACCCCGCTCGACAACCGCATCTCGTTCGGCTGCATCAATGTGCCGGCCGCGTTTTACGACAGCGTCGTCGCACCTGCCTTCAAGGGCACGGTGGGGATCGTCTACATCCTGCCCGAAACCAAACCGCTCGACGCGGTGTTCGCGATGCGCCCCCGCCCGGCACCGTCCGCGCCCACCCCCTGAGCGGCAAGGGCGGCGCGCAACAAAGCGAGCCGCCGCGCTGCTGCGGGATGCGTCGTCACAGCCGTTGGCGCGGTGCCAAGCAAGCCCGCCATGAACGCCGCGGCGCCCGACATGTCGTAACCGGCAATGGCCGTCAGCCGCACGGCCCAGAGATCAGCCTGCTCCTCGGCGATGCGGCTCTGCTGCAGTTCGGCCGCGCTGATCGGCGTGCCAGCATCGTCAGCGGCGCGGAACGCCGCGAGCCGCTGCCGGTGGCGCAGCAGATTATGCGCCATTTCGTGCGCGATGATCAGCGCCAGATCGGCATCGCTCGCGCACCGCTGCAACAGCCCCGCGCCGATCAGGATGCGGCTGCCATCGGCCCAGGCATTCGTCATCGTACCGGGGATCAGCTCGATGCTCGCCGCGCACCCGTAATCAGGCGCGAAGTGCAGCGTGCGCGCGCCGCGCGCGCCGGATACCGCCAACGTCACCGCGCCGCGCTGCATCTCCTCGACCAGCAAGCGCTGCACCTGATCGACGCGGGCGCGACTGGGCGTTCGGGCAGCGCCGCCCATGCCGGCGGGCAGCGCGCGGCCATTGATCGCGACCAGTTGATCGCCCGCGACAAGCCCTGCCTGCTGCGCCGGACTGCCATCGATCACCGCCATCACGCCGATCTGCTGCCCCAGCCCGAAGCGCTGCGCCGCAGCGGAGCGATCGGCCGGGGCATATTGATCAAGCGCATGCAGCACGAAGCCCAGTTGCGGCGTGAGCGCCATCGGGCACAGCGCGCGATCGGCGGTCGCCAGACGATAAGCGACCCGCGCCACGCGGCGATCCTGATCCTGCAAGCGGGCGAAGCGATCCAGCGGACTGCCCGCCGCACCGGCGCTGATGAAGCTGAACACGAGCACCAACAGCACGCCCAAGCGGCGCGCGACGACGCCCGATCTGGTTTGGAATGGTAAATACATTGGTAACGATTAGGCTGCGGCGATGGCCGGCGGAACCGCCGAACATGGTTACCAAAATGCTGTGCCGAACTGGCACCAAATGGTGCAGGGTTAAGCAACGAGCGACCGGCAATGTCGTTGCGCAACCGCAACGCCAGGAACTCGCGGCGTGTTCACCGGTTCGGCAGGACGTACCCCCAATCGGAGAACACCCCATGCGCGCCCTAGTATGGCACGGTAAAGGCGACGTTCGCGTCGACACCGTCGCCGATCCCGAAATCAAACATCCCCGCGACGCCATCATCAAGGTGACGGCCTGCGCGATCTGCGGTTCCGATCTGCATCTGCTCGACGGCTATCAGCCAACCATGCAGGCCGGCGACATCCTCGGCCATGAGAATATGGGCGAAGTCGTCGCGGTGGGCTCCGAGGTCACCAACCTCAAGATCGGTGACCGCGTCGTCGTGCCGTTCACGATCAGCTGCGGTGACTGCTTCTTCTGCAAGAAGGGGCTGTTCTCGGCCTGCGAGCGGACCAATCCCAATGCCGATCTGGCGATCAAGGCGATGGGCCATTCGCCCGCCGGCCTGTTCGGCTTCAGCCACATGCTGGGCGGCTATTGCGGCGGCCAGGCGGAATATCTGCGCGTGCCGATGGCCGATTTCGGCCCGATCAAGATCCCGGACAACGTCACCGACGATCAGGCGCTGTTCCTGTCGGACATCTTCCCGACCGGCTATATGGCCGCCGAGAATGCGCAGATCGAAGAAGGCGACACGGTCGCCATCTGGGGTTGCGGCCCGGTTGGGCAGTTCGCCATCCGGTCGGCGCTGATGCTGGGGGCCGGTCGTGTCATCGCGATCGACGAAGTGCCCGAACGCCTCGCCATGGCCGAAGCCGGTGGTGCCGAGACGATCAACTTCGCCGATGTCGACAGCGTGTATGACGAGCTGCAGTTCCGCACCAAGGGCCGCGGCCCCGACAGCTGCATCGACGCGGTCGGCGCGGAAGCATCGGGCCATGGCTCGGCCGATGCCGTGCTCGACAAGGCCAAGGCCAGCATCGGTCTGGCGACCGACCGTGTGCATGTGCTGCGCGAAGCGATCATGAGCTGCCGGATGGGCGGCACCGTCTCCATCCCCGGCGTGTATGTCGGCATGGGCGACAAGCTGCCGATCGGCGCGATGATGAACAAGGGGCTGACGATCAAAACCGGCCAGACCCACGTGCAGGCCTATACCAAGCCCCTGCTGGCGCGGATCGAAGCCGGTGACATCGATCCGAGCTTCGTCATCACGCATCCCGCGAGCCTCGAAGACGCGCCGGAAATGTACAAGAAGTTCCGCGACAAGGAAGACGGCGTCATCAAGGTGGTGATGCGCCCGCACGGCTAAGCTAGCCGCCAACGACGCGCCCGCCGGCCTGGCGGGCGCGTTCGCGGCGTTCCTCCGCGCACCGCCGCGGGCTAGCAACGCCATCCCGGCAGCGATAACAGTGAGTTCGTTCGGTTACTGACCGGTGATGCACACCGGCATATTCGAGGAACGCCATGACCCGTTTGCCCGCCCTGCTTGCTGCCGCCGCCGCGCTTACAGCCATCCTGCCGAGCGCGACGCGCGCGCAGACCAACGTGCCAGGCGATCCCTACGCCGCGGATCCGGTCGGCATCGTCGCCGCGCCCTGCCCGGCGCGTGGCACGCCGAGCGACGGCGACAACTGGCAGATGTTCAACCTGCACATGCTGACGCGCGATTTCGGCCAGCACTGCCGCTATGCCGCACAGAATGCCGCGCTGAAGGCCGCGGGCGCGCCGGTACGCGTGGTGTTCATGGGTGACTCGATCACCGACAACTGGATCAACCTCGACAAGACCATGTTTACCAACGGACTCGTCGATCGCGGCATCAGCGGGCAGACGACGCCGCAGATGCTGGTGCGGTTTCGCGACGATGTGATCGCGCTGCGCCCCAAGGCGGTTCATATCATGGCGGGCACCAACGACATTGCCGGCAATACCGGCGCCGCGACGATCGAGCGCGTACAGGGCAATATCGCCAGCATGGCCGAACTGGCGCGCGCGCACGGCATCAAGGTGATCCTTGCCGCCGTGCCGCCGGCAGGCGCCTTCCCCTGGGCCAAGGACAAGCAGCCGGTACCGCAGATTCGGGCGATGAACACCTGGCTGCGGCAATATGCGCGCGCCAACGGCGCTACCTTCGTCGATTATCATGCCGCACTGGCGACGCCGGAGGGCGCGATGAAAGCCGGCCTGGCAAGCGATGGTGTCCACCCGACCGCGGCGGGCTATGCCGTGATGCGCCCATTGGCCCTGGCCGCGGTGCGCCGCACGCTGGGGGGCAAGTGACATGAGCATGGATTTCAGCCGTCGCGCGGTGCTGGCGGGGATGGCCGCGATGGGCATGGCGCAACGCGCGCTGGCGCAAAGCCCGATGGGCCTGGCCCGCGGCCCGGTGCAGCCGACCTGGCAATCGCTGGTCGATCATTACCGCTTTCCTGACTGGTTCCGCGACGCGAAGCTTGGCCTGTGGTCGCATTGGGGGCCGCAATCCGTGCCCGAGCAAGGCGATTGGTATGGCCGTTTCCTGTATATGCAGGGCCATCCGATGTACGAGCATCACCTCAACACGTACGGCCACCCCAGCCAGTCCGGCATGATGGAGATCCAGCATCGCTGGACCGCCGAGCGCTGGGACCCCGATGCCCTGATCGCGCGCTACAAGCGGGCCGGCGCCAAATATTTCGTCAGCCTGGCCTGCCATCATGACAATCTCGATTGCTATGACAGCCGCTATCACGCCTGGAACAGCCTGCGTGTCGGCCCCAAGAAAGATGTGGTGGGCATTTGGGAGAAGGCGGCGCGGCGGGCCGGGCTCAAGTTCGGCGTGTCCAATCATGCGTCGCACGCCTGGCACTGGTATCAGCCAGCTTATGGCTATGACCCGACCGGCCCGCGCAAGGGCGAGCGCTATGACGCGTTCCGGCTGCGCAAGGCCGATGGGCGCGGCACATGGTGGGACGGGCTCGACCCGCAGCAGCTGTATACCGGCGGCCATGCGGTGATGCCCGACGGCATCGACAGCATTGCGGCGATGAACGCCTGGCATGACCAGCATGACGGCCAGTGGATCGAGACGGCGCCGCCCAACGATGCCGCTTTCGCCGCCAAATGGCTGCTGCGCCAGACCGATCTGATGCAGCGCTACAAGCCGGATTTCTGCTATTTCGACAATTACGAACTGCCCTTTGGCCCGATCGGGCTGCAGGCGGCCGCGGATTATTATAATCGCTCGATCGAATGGCACGGCAAGATCGATGTCGTGCTGACGGCCAAGCAGCTCAAACCCTATGCCCGCTTCGGGCTGGTGCAGGATGTCGAGCGCGGGTTTAGCGATCATTTGTGGGAAGAACCATGGCAGACCGATACGTGCCTGGGCGACTGGTTTTACAATGTCGCGCGGCTCAACGACAAAAGCTACAAGACCGCCGAGCAGGTGATCCAGCGGCTCGCCGATGTCGTGTCCAAGAACGGCAATCTGCTGCTGTCGGTCCCGCAGCCGGGTGATGGGTCGATCGACGGCGAGGAAGAGAAGATCCTCGATGGCATGTCCGCCTGGATCGCGATCAATGACGCAGCGATCTTCGGATCGCGGCCATGGCGCAGCTATGGCGAGGGACCGACCAAGCTGCAGGTCGGCATGCAGAACGAGCAATCGGCCGGCGCCTTTACGCCGCAGGACGTGCGCTTCACCACCAACAAGGGCGCGCTGTATGCGCTGTTCCTCGGCTGGCCGACCGGCAGCGCCTCGATCGCATCGCTGGGGCATGACCGCCTGAAGGATGCGGTGATCGAGCGCGTGACGTTGCTTGGCGGCGGTGCGGTGCCGTTCCGCCGCGATGCGCAGGGGCTGCATGTCGAGCTGCCGGCGCGGCCTGCCGCGGGGTTCGTGCCGGTGCTGCGGCTGGACGGCCGCGGCTTGGTGTAGCGCGCCCAAGCTATCGACCAAAAAAGGGCGGCTCTCGCGAGCCGCCCTTTTCATTTGCGCGATCTTAGCGCTGGCGCGTGACCGTCATTGCCGCGCCGGTGTACGTAACGGTCGTGTCCGTCGCGCTTGCGGCATCGGCCGACTGGTTGGGCCCGATCCAGCGCACCTTGATCGTGCGGCTCGCCGGCATGTTGGCATAACCCTTACCCTCGCGCGCGCCGAGCGTGAGCGTGCCGCTCGCCTCGTCATAGTTGAGCGCCACGCGGCTGAACGCGCCGCTGCGATATTGCTCGCTGCGGCCGTCATCCTCGTACAGGCTGAACTGCCCGTTGGCGCCGGTGTACACGACCAGCGTGATCGGCGCATCGGGCAGCTGATCGACATATTGCTGCACCGGCCCCATCGGCACGATCGAACCGGCGCGAACGAACAGCGGCATCCGCTCCAGCGGCGCGGTGGCGGTGATCGTGCGACCGCCGCGATAAGCCTGGCCCGAATGATAATCGTACCAGGTCTGATCCGCGTCCGGCAGATACACCTTGCGGGTGCGCGCCTTATATTCGGTGACCGGCGCCGCCAGGAAGGCTTTGCCGAACAGGAATTCGTCGTTCACGGTGCGCGCCTGCGCATCGTTCGGCCAATCCATCACCAGCCCGCGCATGATGCTGCCATCCTTGAACCAGGTATCGGCTGCCACCGTGTAGATATACGGCATCAGCCGGTACCGCAGCTCGTCATACCACACCATCGATGCGCGCATCGGCGAGCCCGCAGGCGAGATTTCGTAGATTTCGCGGAATGGCGGCTCACCATGGCTGCGGAACAACGGGCTGAACGCGCCGAACTGGAACCAGCGCAGGTTCAGCTCGCGCCACTCGTCGAGATCCGCAGGCAGTGGCTTGGCCGCCGCATAACGATCCTCCAGCGCGAAACCGCCGATATCGTGCGTCCAGTTGGGCAGCCCCGAGAAGGACGTGTTGACGCCGGCGGAGATCTGCGCGCGCAGATCGTACCAGCGGCTCGCCACGTCGCCCGACCACACCGCCGCGCCATTGCGCTGGAGGCCGCCGAAGCCGGAGCGGGTCAGCAGGAACGGACGGACATCCGGTTTGAACGCGCGCCAGCCATCGTAGAAAGCGGCCGAATTCATCAGCGGGAAGCTGTTGAAATATTCCGCTGCCGGGCCGCGCGCGGTTGGCCCCATGGCCGCGGTGCGCTCCTCGATCGACAGGTTGGAATGCAGATCGGGCTCGCTGGCATCGGCCCACCAGGCATCCATGCCGATCTTGCCCAGCTTGTTCTCGATCTGCTGCCAGAAGATGTGGCGCCCTTCGGCGGAATAGGGATCATACACGGTGTTGAGATAGCCGGGGCCGACCCAATCCTTGTTGCCCATCTTCAGATTGCCTTGATAGGCCAGGCCCTTGGCGGCGAATTCCTTGTAATTCTCGGTCGTCGGATAGAATTTCGGCCACACCGAGATCATGATATTGGCGTGCAGATCGTGGACCTGCTCGACCATGCCCTTGGGATCGGGGAAGCGCGCCTTATCGAAATCATGGCTGCCCCAGGCGTTTTCGGGCCAGTAGAACCAATCCTGCACGATGTTATCGATCGGGATGTTGAGCTCGCGATACTTCTGCACGACGCCGACCAATTCGGCCTGCGTGTTGTAGCGCTGGCGCGACTGCCAGAAGCCGTACGCCCATTTGGGCATCATCACGGCCTTGCCGGTCAGCTTGCGATAACCGGCGACGACATCGTCCATGTCGCGGCCGGGTACGTACCAATAATTGACCGAGCGCGCGACATCGCTGGTGAACCACACCGAATGGCGATCCGCCGCGGGCAGCGGATCGTTGTGCAACAGCGCGATATAGCCGGCGTTGGGCTCCCACTCGACCCGCACATCGACCTTCTTGCCCCGCGTCATCGGCAGATCGAAATTGGCGTACCAGGGGTTCCAATTCTGGCGCCAGCGATTGAGCACTTCGCGGCCGTTCATGAACACCTTGAAATAGCTCGAGCCGTACAGCTGGAACTTGTGCACGCCCGTTTTGTCCGGCGTGACCTGCCCGGTCCACACAACGCGCTGCTTCTGCACGGCATTGCCGGCGGTGTTCTGCCCGCCGGTGGCGGCGGTGGTCTGCGCCTTGGCCGCTTCGGGCCAGTTCGCCTGATCGCGGATATATTGATAATTGATCGTGGCTTCCTGCCGCATGACCGCCAATTTATCGTTGAGATAATAGGAGGCCGCAAAGCCCGGCTTGCCGCCGCTGGTGACCTTCAGGCCATCCCCGAGCAGCTTATAGGGCGCGGGATTGCCGAAGCGGGTGATGCCGTCATTGTCCCACAAAATGCCGTAATTGCGCGTGGACACCAGAAACGGGACGGCGATGTCCATATTGTGCTGGGCAAGTTCGACGTCCTCGCCATTATAATTCATCTGCTGATTCTGGTGCTGGCCCAGACCGTAGAAGCCCTCATCACTGGCGCGATTGAACTGCTGCGACGCGGTGACATATTGGCGGCCGTCGATCGTGGTCGGCGCGAAGCGCGGGGCGCCCGCCTGATCGAGCACGACACGCCCGGCGGCATCGAGAAAGCTGACCTCGCCCGTGGCAAGCTCGATATCGGCGGTGCCGCGCGCGGCGCGGATCAGCACATGGCCGGCGCGCTCGGTCACCTCATAGGCGCCCGCCTTGGGCGCGGCGGGGACCATCAGGCTGGCCTCCGCCGTATAGCCCTTCATCGCGGCGGGAATGGCGATGACATGGAACATGCCGTCACCATGCACCGTCACCTCGACACGCGCGGCAGTGCCGTTCGTTGGCGTCACCACGACGCCACCGTCGATCTTCTCGTACGGGGCGGCGGCGGCGTGCGCCGCGCTCATCGCGCTGCCGGCCAGCAGCACGCCAATAAGGGCCTTGTTCATCGCATATTCTCCGGATCGTTTCTGATGTGTGGGTAAGGGGTCGGGGTCAGCGATAGCGCCCCATAGTGACTTTCAGCACCACGGGCCGATCGATGATGTTGAGGCCATAATCGGTCTGGTCGCCGTTCCAGACGCGCTCCATGATCCAGCGACCATTATCGAAATGACCTTCCTCGACGCGCGTGACAATACCGTTCGGCGCGCCGCCCGCGCGACCGCCGAACGACACGCGGACGTGATCCCCGGTGAGGAGAAATTCGTTGGCCGAAAGCTGCGCCACGGTGACGCCGCCGACCGGCTGGCTGGCCCAGGGCGCGGGCTTGGATTTGAGCCAGGTCCAATCCTTCATCCCGAACTGCCATTCGCCCCAGCTGGCGGTGATGGTCCATTCGCCCATCGTGGTCGAAACGGCAGCGCCGTCATCGGGCTTCGCCGCGCCCCAGGTCGGGCGTTCGAAGGCGATCTTGGCCCATTCGCGGTTCATCGCCGCGAACACCTTATAGGGGCCGGCAAAAGCCTGCACGGTCGCCGCATCGAGCGCCTCGGCGCCCAGCGGAAAATTGAAGAAGCCCGTATCATCCATGCCGAACGGCGCAAAGCCGATCCCGCCATGCCCGAGCGCAGCATAGAAATATCGCGCGAATTCTGCCGCGTTGCCGATTTCGGGCACCAGCAGCGCGTTGTCCGGCCGCGCATACGCATCGAGATAAAGCGCGACGTTCTTGCTGGCGCGATCATAGATATCGGGTGCGGCGAAATCGATCGATGGCGCCGCCGCCTTCCAGATATCGAGCACATCCTGTTGCGGGCCACCGCTCGCCACGCCATCCGGATCGGGCACGTTCGACGGGCCGGCAAGCGCCGCATTGACGTACATCGGCACCGGTTTCACCGCCTTGCCCGCAGCGGCGATCTCGTTGACGTAGCTGGCGGTGTACCACGTGTTGAAAGCGCGATCGGCCTGCGCGCCAAAGGCCTGCGCCCAGGTGCCGGATTTGCCCAGCTTGCGCGCCAAAGCGGGCGGGATGGCGCGCGCAAACAGCGCGTTCGACGCCGCGCTGAAATCACGCGGATTGCGGTAACTGCCGACTTCGTTTTCCGGCTGCACCAGGATCACGGTATTCTGTGCATCGTGCTGCTTGAGATACGTGATCAGCGCAACGAAGGCGCGCTTGTCCGCCTCCAGCGTGGTACGCGCCATCGGCGACAGCACCTGATGATCTTCGCCAGCCTTGTTTTTCATGCGCGGGAAGCGGCGATTGTCCAGCTTGACCCAATCCGGCGTATAACTGGGCGAGGTATTTTTCCACGTACCGAACCACAGCAGGATGATGCGCTTGTCGTGTGTGCGCGCCTGATCCAGCAGCGTCTGGACGAAGGAGAAATCGAACTGCCCTTCGCTCGGCTCGATCTGCTGCCAGGCAACGGGGATCTCGACCGTATTGGCATGAAGCCGATCGAGCATCGGCCATACCTGCGGCAGCGCTGCCGCATAATTGCTCGAATTATTGACCTGTCCGGCCAGGACCAGGAAAGGCGCGCCATCGACGAACAGCGCGTGGCGCCCGTTCTTGCTCTCGAGATGCGGCACCGGCGTCGCGGCTTGCTGCGCGGCTGCGGGGACGGCGGCGGCAAGCATCGCGCTCGCCAGGATCGTATGGAGAAGCTTCATGATGTTCCTTTCCTAGTGGCGCGCGCGGCGCTGACGACGGGGTCGCCATAGACAATGCCACGCCCGTCCGTGCCGATATAGACGCGGCCGAAACGCTTCGGATCGCCGCTGATCACGCGGAAGCGCAGGCCCCATTGATGCGCGGCATCGTTGATCCGCTGCCAGCGGGTGCCGCCATCGATCGATCGCCAGATGCCATCGATCCCATCCTTGCGGCCAATGGCGTAGACCGCCGGCCAGCGCGCGCCGGGCGCGGCGCGGCCCAGCCCGTAATGCGTGATCGCCAGCCCCGGCGCGACACGCGTCCAGCGCGCGCCGGCATCGGCCGAGCGATACAGATCATCACCCAGCTTGAGCCATAATTGCCCGGCTGTGCCCGGCGTGGCCACCAGCGCGTTTTGCGCCTCACGCGATTGACCCTGCGACTTGCCGAGGTTGGACAAATCCGCCGGCAGCCCCTGCGTGGCAATCGGATGGAAGGTCGCGCCGCCATCATCGCTGCGCAACACACGACTGGCGGCGAAATCGATGGCGTAAAAGCGCCGCGCGTCGGCCTTGTCAGCGGTGGGGCGCAGCGCGCGGGGCAGGCCGGTGACCGGCTGCCAGCTGCGGCCATGATCACGCGTCAGCACCGGGTAATCGCTCTCGACCAGGAAGACGGCGCCATCGGCCGACACCACGATCGGCGCGTCCCCCGTGCGCTCGGGTGCAGGGCCATCGGCGCCGGCGGGGCGCGGCACCGCGGGCGGCTGCAGCGGCTGCCAGCTGGTGCCGCCATCGGCCGACCAGGCGAGGCTCGCACCCGGGACCTCCCGGGTATGCGTGCTGCCGCTGCGCACCATCACGTGCGGCGCACGGCCGGCATAATCCAGCGTGTTGGTGTTGGACAGAAACGGTGTGCGGTGCACATGCGGCGGCGACACCGACAGATCGTTATGCCGGAAGCCGCCAATATCGCCGAAGCCGGACACCAAGGGCGCGCCGCCGGTGGGGCTGGTCAACGTGATGACCGCGGTCTGCTCGATACCGCGCGTCCACGGTGCCCAGGGCATCGTGCCCGGGCGATCAAACGCCTTCGTGGCATACAGGGTGGCCCCGGTGACATAGGCGGCATGGCTCGCGTCGAACGGATCGATCGCGAGACCCGCGATCCAATGCCCGAAATCAGCCTCGCCGCTGAAAGCGAGAAACGGCGATGCGCTGACATCGCGCGTGCTGCGGCGATACAGTTCATCCCAATGGCGCCCCGCATCGGTGGATCGCCATACCGTATCGATCGGTTTGAAGCGATCGACGGTGCTGACCGCGATGACGCGCGGATCCTGCGCCGACACCGCCACGCCCATATAACCACCGATGGGGGCATCGGGCCGCTTGTCCGGCGTGACATCGCTCCAGCCCTGCGCCGGATCGTAGCGCCACACGGCGCCGCGCGTGATCCCGTTGGGGCCGATCCCGTCAGCATAAGTGATCGTGTAGACGTGATCGCGGCCGACCACCGCTTTCACCGGCAGCATGGTCTTGTCCGGGCCGCCCGTCACCGGCGCCCAATGCGCGCCGGCATCATCCGAGCGGAACAGATGCCGGTCGCCGGCGTCAGCGCTGCCGACCAGCACGCGCCCGCGCACCTCGCGATCGAACACGACAAAGCTCAGCCCGCCATGTGTCTGGCGCCGTGCCGTGGGAGCGCCCAGCCCGGCGAGCGGAAACGCGACTGCCTTCGACCAGCTGCGCCCGGCATCGCGGCTTTCCCATAGGCCATCGTGGCGCGACCCGAACAGCAGATGCGCGCGATCGTGCGGATCGATCGCCAGGCGTTCGCCCAGCCCGCGCCCATCCTCGTTGCCGCCCATGGCGAACGGCACACGGGTGATCGTCCAGTTCTGCCCGCGATCCGCCGAGCGCCAGATCGCCGCGGGACCGTAGGAACCCATGCCCGCGGCGAGATACACGATATCCGGGTTTACCGGATCGGGCGCGATGCTTTCGACACCCATATAGCTCGATTCGGCGTTGCCATCCTGGAGCGGAATCCACCGCGCTGCCGCGGCATCCCAACGATAGGCACCACCCATATCCGTGCGCAGATACGCGAGGCCGCGTTCGGCCGTGCTGAACACGATGCCGGGCGCGAAACCGCCGCCGCCAACGACGACATTCTGCCATTGATAGGGCGCAGCCCGGGGCGCCGGGGCGGCACCACCAGCCAAGACGCCGATCATTGCCAATGCGATAACGCCTGCAACCTTCCGCTGGATCATCCCCGTCCTCATTCCTGGCCAGCGCTGTGGCGCTGTGTTGATCCGCCTATCGCGCGAAGAGGTAGCGGTAACAAGTGCAGAACGTCGCAACGGCGATTCTCGGCATTGCGCTTTATTGCAACCACCTAGCGCGTATCTCGGAAGATCGACCCGCCGTGAACAGCATCCTAGCGCTATTTGATATTGATTATCATTAACGCGCGAGTTATCCGACGCCGGTCGAAACGAGATCGGATCCCATGAAGCTTTTCCTCCGCACGCTGATGTCAGGCGTGTTCATCGCCCCCGTCGCCGCCGCCGCGCAAACTGCGCCTGAGGACGTGCGACCGGACGACATCATCGTCACCGCGCAACAGGCGCAGAAGCAAGTGCTGAACGACGGCGCGGTGGGCGTGCTGGGCAATAAATCCGCGCTGGAAACACCATTCAACCTGACCAGCTACACCGCGCAACTGATCCTCGACCAGCAATCCGAGACGATCGGCGACGTGCTGGAAAACGAGCCGTCGGTGCGGGTCAGCGCCGGATTCGGCAACCAGGCCGAATTGTTCGTGGTGCGCGGTTTTGCGCTGGCCGGCGACGACATCGCCATCGACGGGCTGTTCGGCATCACCCCACGCCAGATCGTTTCGCCCGAGCCCTATGAGAGCGTACAGGTACTGGCCGGCGCCAATGCCTTTCTGTTCGGTGCCGCGCCCGGCGGCACGGCGATCGGCGGGGCGATCAACCTTATCCCCAAGCGCGCGGAAAAGCGCCTGCTGCGCGCCACCGCGAGCTACAGCGCGGATTCGATCCTGGGCGGCAATGTCGATCTGGGCACCCGCTTTGGCGCCGACGAGGCGTTCGGCGTGCGCGTGACGGGGGCGTATCGCAAGGGCGATGGCGCGGTAGAGGGGGAGAAGCGCGAGGTGCGCGTGGCCAGCGCCAGCGTGGATTTCACCAAGGGCCCGGGCCGGCTGTTCCTCCATCTCGGTTATGAAGACCAGGAGGCGATCGCCGCCCGCCCCAATGTGCAGCTGGGCACCGGCGTCACCGTCCCCGCAGCGCCCGGCGCCGACGCCAATTATGCGCAGCCGTGGAGCTTTACGCGGCTGCAGGATCTGTACGCGCTGGCGCGCGCCGAGCTGGATATCGCGCCGGGCGTGATGGTCTATGCCGCGGCCGGGTTTCGCGACGGCAGCGAGGATGGCGAGTATTCGACGCTGACGATCACCGATGGCGCCAGCGGGGCGGCGACCGGCAGCCGCCTGTTCGTGCCGCGCGAGGACAATAACCAGAGCGGGCAGATCGGCATCCGGGCGAAGTTCCGCACCGCGTCTCTCAGCCATGAAATCAACGCCGGCGGATCGGTCAACTATTCCGAGAACCGCAACAGCTATGCGTTCGGCGATTTCCCGCTGGCGCAGCGGCAATCCTGCGCCGCGCCGGCCAGCGCGATTTCCGCGCTCAATTTCTGCACCAATCTGTATGCGCCCGTGACGGTCGCCAAACCGGCGGATTCGACTATCCCCGGCTTCGTGGTGGGCAGCTTCAGCACGCCGCCGCGCGCGTCGCGGGGGGCATTTTCCAGCCTGTTCGCCTCCGATACGATCGGCGCGTTCGACGATCGCCTGCTGGTCACGCTGGGCGTGCGGCGGCAGAATATCGTCGTCGATGCGTTCGATCGCACCAGCCTGATCCGCACCACGCGTTATGACGAGAGCGCGACCACGCCGGTGGTGGGCATCGTGGTGCGGCCGACGGCGCGCTTCTCGCTTTATGCCAATCGCATCGAGGGCCTGTCACAAGGCCAGACCGCGCCGGTCGCCGCCAACACGCTGAACGCCGGCGACGTCTTCGCGCCGTACAAATCGGTGCAATATGAAGTGGGCGGCAAGCTGGCCGTGCGCGGGCTGACGGCGACGGTGGCGCTATACCAGACGCGGCAGCCCAGCGCCTACAACGCACCGACGCCGACCGCGACCAATCCCGCCGCGACGACCTTCGTGGTGGAGGGCGAGCAGCGCAACCGCGGGCTGGAAGTGTCGCTGAACGGCGAGCCGACCGACTGGCTGCGCATCATCGGCGGCATGGCGATCAACCATGCCCGGATCACCGCCTCGTTAAACGACGCGAACAACGGCAAGCAGGCGATCGGCGTGCCCGATTATCAGGTCAATCTGGGCGCGGAGATCGTGCCGCCCTTCCTGCGCAACGCGACACTCACCGGGCGGATCGTGCGCACCGACGATCAGCCGGTGGATATCGCCAATACGCAGTCGATCCCGGGCTGGACACGGTTCGATCTCGGCGCGCGGTATATCGTGGTGGCCGATGGCCGCCCGCTGACCTTGCGCGTGTCCGCCGAAAATATCGGCAACAAGGGCTATTGGGCTTCGGCCTTCAACGGCTATCTCGTGCAAGGCGCACCGCGCACGGTGAAGGCATCGGCGACGATCGAGTTCTGACCCGCCGCATGACCAACCGCACGATCAAGATCTGGTATCTGATCCATCGATGGACCAGCCTGGCCTGCACGCTTTTCGCGCTGATGCTGTGCGTCACCGGGCTGCCGCTGATCTTTCACGACGAGATCGATGCGGCGACGACGCCCCCGACGCTGCCGGCAATGGCGGCCGACACGCCGCTGCTGCCGCTCGACACCATGGTGCGCACGGCGACACGGCTCTATCCGGGCGAACGCCCGCTATTCCTGAGCTTCGACGACGATCGCCCGGTGGTGAACGTGACGACCGGGCCGCGCGCGCTTTCCGGGCTGGACGAGATGCATATCACCGCGATCGACCGGCGCACCGCGCGGAAGATCGAGGATCTGAACGAGGATGCCGGCGTGATGGGCTTCATCCTGCGGCTGCACGTCGATCTCTTCCTGGGCCTGCCCGGCGAGCTGTTCCTCGGCTTTATGGGTGTCCTGTTCTTCGCGGCGATCGTCTCGGGCGTGGTGGTCTACGCACCGTTCATGAAGCGGCTGAATTTCGGCACGGTGCGCACGCGGCGCAGCCGGCGCCTCAAATGGCTCGACCTGCACAATATGCTGGGCATCGTCACGCTGATGTGGCTGAGCATTGTCGCGCTGACCGGGGTGATCAACACGCTGTCTGCGCCCTTGGTCGATGTCTGGCGCAAGGATCAGCTGGCGTCGCTGGCCGGCGCTTATGCGGGCAAGGAGCCGCTACCGCCGGCGCGCTTCAGCTCGCTCGACAATGCCGTGGCGACGGCCGTGCGCCAGGCCCCCGGCACGACGCCGCAGTTCATCGCCTTTCCGGGGGTGCGCTTTACCACGGAACACCATTATGCCGTCTGGCTGCACGGCGCGACGCCGGCGACGCGGCAGATCCTGACCCCCGCCTTGATCGATGCGCAAAGCGGCGCGTTCAGCGCGATGCGGACGATGCCGTGGTACATGCTGGCGCTGCGACTGTCACAGCCGCTGCATTTCGGCGATTATGCCGGGCTGCCGCTCAAGATCCTCTGGGCGTTGCTCGATCTCGCCGCGATCGTCGTGCTGGGCAGTGGCCTGTATCTGTGGCTGGGCAAACGGCGCAGCTCGATCGATGCCCGGTTGCGGGAACTGCGCCGTGGCGGCGAGCCGGTACGCACGGCATGATCGCGCGGCAGCGCCGGCGTGGCGCGGTTTTCGGCATCCCCCTGCTCCTCGCGCTGGTGACGCTGGCGGGGCTGGTGATCGGGCTGCTGGGCGACGGCGGCTACGATATCGCGGCCGGGCTGGCGATGCTGCTGCCCGTGGCAGTGATCGCCTGGTCGCTGGGCAAGGCCCGGCGGGGCTAGCGCCGCCCCGACGGATCGAACAGCATATCGAGCGACAGTCCGGTGCCCGCGGCGGCCGGCGCCGCCGGGCAGGGTATGCGGATGGCATCCGCCCGCGCCCGATCGAGGATCGCCACCGGCACATCGGCACGGTGGAAGATGCGATCCGCCTGGCCCAGCAGGCGCGCTTGCCGCAGCGTCAGATCATCGGGATCGGCCGAAGTCAGCGTGATCGTGACCAGCTCGCCCGCCACCGCTGCCGCGCCCGCCAGCCAGTGCTCCACCGCGCCGCCCTCGACCAAAGGATCAAGCGCGCCGCCGGGGGCAAAGGCGGCGCCCAGCGCCCGGCGGCGATCCCCGCCATCCGGGTACCGCGTCTTGATCGCGCTGCGCACAGCGAACAGGCCGTTGGCCAAGGCACCGATGCCGGCGGGCAGGATCGTCTCGAGCCGCTGGCGCAAGGCCGCGGCCAATCCGGCGGAGACGCCGCCCGTGCCGATCGCCACCAGCACGGGATCACGATCGACGATCGCCGGCAGCGTGAAATCGCACAGATCGGGCCGATCGACCGCGTTGATCAGCACGCCGCGCGCGCGCAGCCGCATCACCGCCGCCACCGCTTCGCCCTCGTCCTCGATCGCCACCACGGCGAGCGCCGCCGGTGCTTCCTCACCCGACACCAAGGCACCGGCGCGTTCGAGCAGGCGGCGCTTGGCATCCGCCGGTTCGCCCTCGCCAAGCAGGATCACCGGGCGGCCCGCCAGCCGCACGAACAGCGGCAGGCTGTGCCAGCTCATGCGCGCAGCCAATCGGGCACGCGTTCGGCGGCGAAGATCGTCTCCGGCAGGATGCGATCGGCGACCACGGCATAACGATCGCCATCGACCAGCACCTCGGGCACCAGCGCGCGGCTGTTATACGTGCTGGCCATCGTCGCGCCATACGCCCCGGCGGAGCGGAAGATCGCCAGATCGCCCGACGACACCCGATCGATCTCGCGCCCCATGGCGAAGGTATCGCCGCTTTCGCACACCGGGCCGGCGATATTGGCGGTCATCCGCTCCCCGCTCGGGCGCACCGCGGCGAAATCGTGCCACGCATCGTACATGGCGGGGCGCGCCAGATCGTTCATCGCGGCATCGACGATCACATAGGGATTGATCGCGCCGGGCTTGACCCAGATCACTTCCGTCAGCAACGCGCCGGCATTGGCGGTGAGCAGGCGGCCGGGCTCAAACATGAGCTCCACGTCCCAATCCTTGGTCACGCGCGCGACCATCGCGCCATAGTCGGCGGGGCTGGGCGGCATATCACCCGGCTTGTACGGCACGCCTAGGCCACCGCCAAGATCGACGCGGCTGATGAAATGGCCGAACCGGCGCAGCTCGGCGACCAGCGCGCCGACCCGCTCGAACGCCGCTTCCAAAGGCGCCAGATCGAACAACTGGCTGCCGATATGGATCGCCACGCCGCGCATGCTGAGGCCGTCCTGCTCGGCGAGCCGGCCATACATCTCGACCGCGCGATCGATATCGACGCCGAACTTGTTTTCCTTGCGCCCGGTGGAGATCTTGGCGTGCGTGCCGGCATCGACATCGGGATTGACGCGCAGCGTGGCCGGCGCGCGCAGCCCGCGGGCGTGCGCCATGGCGCCGAGCACCTCGCCCTCTTCCTCGAGCTCGAGATTGAACTGGCCGATCCCGGCATCGAGCGCGGCGGACAATTCCTTGCGCGTCTTGCCGACGCCGGAAAAGACGATCTCGCTGGCCGGAATGCCCGCGGCCAGCGCACGCGCCATTTCGCCGCCGGAGACGACATCGGCGCCATAGCCCTCCTGCGCCAGCACGCGCAGCACGGCGAGATTGGGATTGGCCTTGATGGCGAAGGCGAGATGCACCCGCCCTGCCCCGGCCAGCCCCTCGCGAAACACCCGCGCATGCCGCCGCAACGTGGCGGTGGAATAGACATAGACCGGCGTGCCGACCTCTTGCGCGATCGTCTCCAGGCTGACGCCCTCGCAATGGAGCGCGCCATCGACAGCAGTGAAATGATCCATCAGTTTCTCGTCATTGTGGCGGCAGGCTGAATTCATCGCTGCGGCGATCCTGCGAGCGGGTGAGCAATTCATCGCTGCGATCGGGGCGTGCCTGGTTGCTCGGGGTGAGCAATTGCGCCGGGGTCGGCTTGGCCGTGGCACCATAAGGCGCGACCGGCAATTGTTTGCCCGGCGCGGGGGTAAGCCCCGTCGCGCCGCACCCGCCCAACGCCAGCGCGGCCAACAGCAGAGCGTATCGCATCATACTTCTCCTCGTGCCGCGGCGATCGCGGCGCGCACGCGCACCGGCGCGGTGCCACCGAAACTGGTACGGCTGGCGACCGAGGCATCGACGCTGAGCACGCCATATACCCGATCATCGATCCGCGCATCGATCGCCTGCAGATCGGCGAGCGACAATTGATCCAGCGCCACGCCCAGCTCTTCCGCGCGCTTGACCGCGCTGCCGGTGATGTGATGCGCCTCGCGGAACGGGATGCCGCCTTCGCGCACCAGCCAATCGGCGAGATCGGTGGCGGTGGCATAGCCCGCCTCGGCCGCGGCGCGCATCCGGGGCGTGCGGAACGTCGCGCTCTCGACCATCCCGGTCATCGCCGCGATGCTAAGGCCCAGCAGATCATGCGCCTCGAACACCGGCGGCTTATCGTCCTGCATGTCCTTCGAATACGCGAGCGGCAGGCCCTTCATGGTGATCATCAACGCGGTGAGGCAGCCGATGATGCGCCCGCTATGCCCGCGCACCAGCTCGGCGGCATCGGGATTGCGCTTTTGCGGCATGATCGAGCTGCCGGTCGACCATTGATCGGACAGCGCGACGAAGCCGAACGGCTGCGATGCCCAAAGGATAAACTCCTCGGCCAGGCGGCTGAGATGCAAGGCGGTCTGCGCCGCGGCGGTGAGATATTCGAGCGCGAAATCACGGTCGCTGACGCCGTCCAAGGAATTGCGCGTCGGGCCGTCGAAACCCAGGGCCGCGGCGGTGGCGGCGCGGTCGATCGGGAAACCGGTGCCGGCGAGCGCGGCCGAGCCCAGGGGGCACAGATTGGCGCGGGCGCGGGCATCGGCGAAGCGCGCGCGATCGCGCGCGGTCATCTCGTGATAGGCCATCAGATGATGCCCCAGCGTCACCGGCTGCGCGCTCTGCAGATGCGTGAAGCCGGGCATGACGCTGTCGGCATGTTCCTCCGCGCGGGTCAGCAACGCCTGCTGGAACGCGGCGAGCGCGGCATCGGCCTGATCGATCGCATCGCGCACCCACAGGCGGAAATCGGTCGCCACCTGATCGTTGCGCGAGCGCGCGGTGTGCAGCCGGCCGGCGACCGGGCCGATCAGCGCGGCGAGCTTCGACTCGCTCTGCATATGAATGTCTTCGAGCGTGAGATCCTCGGCCACGCCATTGGCCGCATAGTCCGCCGCGACCTGATCGAGCCCGGCGAGAATCGTCGCGGCATCCTCGGGCGCGATGATGCCCTGCGCGCCCAGCATCGAGGCATGCGCCCTGGAGCCGGCGATATCCTGCCGCCACAAGCGCTTGTCGAACGGGATCGAGGCATTTATCTCGCGCATCACCGCCGCCGGGCCTTCGGCAAAGCGCCCGCCCCACATCGCATTGGATGCGTTCATGTCTTTCCGCTCGACGATCGTATCGCTCCTGCTGCCGCCTACAGTAATATTGGGGGCCCTTGCCGGGTGCGATAAGCAAGACCAGGCGGCGGGGCAAGCAAACGCCACCGTCGTGGCGCCGGCCCCGGCGAGCAATGCCAGCGCCGAGGCGACCGGCACGCTCGACCGCAGCCATCAGGGCGAGACCGCGTCGATGCTGAAATTCCAGGGGCCGGACGGCAAACCGACCAGCATCGCCGCCTTTGCCGGCAAGCCCGTGCTGGTCAATCTGTGGGCCACTTGGTGCGCGCCGTGCGTGGCCGAGATGCCGACGCTGGACCGCGTGGCCGAGCGCATGCAGGTCGTCGCGGTGAGCCAGGATCTGGCGGGCGCGGCGAAGGTCGATCCATTCTTCGCCAAGGCCGGGCTGAAGAACATCAAGCGCTATCTCGATCCCGGCGTGGGGCTGAGCGTGGCTTATCAGGCCAGCCTGCCGACCAGCATCCTGTACGATTCGTCGGGCAAGGAAGTGTGGCGGATGAGCGGCGGGATGGACTGGACCAGCGCCGCCGCCGCAAAACTGCTCGCCGAGGCGCGCTGAACGCCGCGAATGTTGACAATGTTGAGGCGCTGACGCGGTGTTGCCGCCGACGCGCCGGGGAAGCGCCCGCGACGTGCGCCCCACGCGCGTCCGACGCGCCAGCCGCGCGTCATGACCGCGACGGCGACGCGGCGGGCGCGATGCGCGCCGGCGCGAACGGATCGGCGAGGCGACGGGCATGCACCGCCAGCGCCTGATCCCATGCCCTTACGAACGGCGCGCCGCCGAGCCGCGCGCGCAAGCGATGCGCGCTGGACGGCGACATGCCCGCGGCGCGCGCCGCCTCTGCGACGCAGCCGCACTCCAGCAGGGCGGCGAGGAAGATGCGCTGCTTGGCCGGGGTCCAATGCGCGCGGCGCGACGGGGACGGGGGTGCGGGGGCCGGTGGACCGGAGGCAGCGCGGGCGGGGGGAGCGGATGAGTCGGTCATCCGATAGTTTGGATCAGAAACGCCGCGTGTAGGACAGATGAGGCTGAGCGATTGTTGGACATTTTGCGGGCGGGGTGCGCCCATTGGGCATCCCTCAGGATTGCTCCGTTTACGCTGTCATCACAGGAGAGCCGCCGACCAATATCTTGACATTGGACAGGGTTTTGTCCAAGATACCCAGATGCAGGCAGTCTCCTATTCCGAAGCGCGCGAGAATCTGAAATCGATGATCGACAAGGTCGTCGCGGATCGGGCGCCGCTGGCCATTACGCGGCAGCGCGGCGAAGGCGCGGTGCTGGTTTCGGCGAGCGAATGGGCGTCGATCGAGGAAACGCTGTATCTGCTGCGCTCGCCCAAGAATGCCGAGCGGCTGCTGGAGGCGGTGCGCGGGTTTGAAGCGCGTGAAGCAGAGGCTATTCCGTTCCCGTGAACGTGGCGTTCTGGCCGACGGCGTGGGACGATTACCGCCATTGGCAGGACCATGACGCGAAGACGCTCGACAAGCTCCACGCGCTGATCGAGGAATGCCGCCGCCATCCGTTCAAGGGCACCGGCAAGCCGGAGCCGCTCGGCGGCAATCTGTCAGGCTGGTGGTCGCGGCGGATCAGCCAGGAGCACCGGCTGGTGTATCGCGTGACGGGCAGCGGGGACGCGCAGACGCTGCAGGTGGCGCAATGCCGCTATCATTATTAGGAAAGCATAATCACCTGAATTGGTGGCGGGAGCCTCAAGCAGTTGTGGAAGCGACAGACAGAGCATAACTTATTACATGTTGCCCGAACGCTGGAAGTCATCAATGTAGATTAAAACAGGGTTCTAATCGGATGCCATACATGTCGACATATCCCCCGCCCCCGGCATCGAAACGAGAAGTGAATCGGGCAGGCAAAGCGATCGCCGATGGAGAAGAGAGCGACGAAAACATTCAGGTCGTTGATCAGTGGCGAGCCGCGCACGGTTATGTTATCAATACCTTTCAGATTTTCTTTAAGAGAAGAGTAGAAAAATTTAACGCTTCCATTGAGTTTGCTCAAAGATTAAAACGGCGAAGCACGGTGATTGACAAAATCACTCGCCGGCATCCTGACGGCCGCCCTCTGATGTCCGATGTAACGAGCATGCAAGATTTTGCTGGGTGTCGCCTCATTTTTGACACCTTAGAAGACTTAACCCAATTCCGAGACTACGTTCACTCATCCCAGTCCATGGAACACGTTGCTCACAAACTGAAACATGATCGAGCGAAGTATGATTACATAAGTCACCCTAAGGCGAGCGGATATCGAGGTATCCATGACATCTATGCTCATTATCCCCGTGCGCACAGGCGCGGAAGTGACGCGTCGAACCGTGGCATGGGTTGCTAGTGGAAGTACAATATAGAACCCGTGTTCAACATGCTTGGGCTACGGCGTTAGAGATTTCTGACATCGTCGATGGGCAAAAAACAAAATTCGATCTGGACGATACGGACCGTGTAAAGTTCTTCGCTCTAGCTAGCGAAATATTGGCCCGCCACCATGAAGGCGTCTCGAACGCTATGACAGGGCGGGAAACTGAAGAGCTTTGCATAGAATTTGATAAACTTGAAAAGCAATTAGGCATTCTTCAAAGACTTCATGCTCTTAAAGCTTCTGGCGGATTCGATAAAATCAAGCGTCACAATGTTCTTAACGTCGTTCGTGACGCTGAGGGAAGTATCGGACTAGAAATATTGACATTTTCTAGTCCGGCAGATGCGATCGATAAAGCGTCCGAGCTCGAAAGTAACTCTGATAGCTTAAATGCTGTTTACGTTCGGGCGGATAACCCTGGTCAGGTACGAAGTGCTTATCGAAACTATTTTAATGATCCCGTCGATTTCGTGCGCCTAATTAACGAGGCTGTATCCAGTCATGGGATTTTAAGGTAGATATTTTCTAATCCCGCTCCCGTGGTCCAGCCCCCATATACAATTCGCTCCCCGTCTCCTTGAACACCCGGCTCATCTCTTCCATCCCGGCGATCGCCGCGGCCTTGCTCGCCGCCGCGGTTTCCGCACCGGTCGGGCCAGCGGCGATGAAGCCTTCGATGCCCTGATTCTGCTTCGCCGCGAAGTCGCGGACTTCCTGGCTGATCTGCATCGAGCAGAATTTGGGGCCGCACATCGAGCAGAAATGCGCGGTCTTGGCGCCTTCGGCCGGGAGCGTCTGGTCGTGATACTGTTCCGCCGTGTCGGGATCGAGCGACAGGTTGAACTGGTCGCGCCAGCGGAACTCGAAGCGCGCGCGGCTGAGTGCGTCGTCGCGCATCTGCGCGGCGGGGTGACCCTTGGCGAGATCGGCGGCGTGGGCGGCGAGTTTGTAGGTTACCACGCCGACTTTCACGTCGTCGCGGTCGGGGAGGCCGAGATGCTCCTTGGGCGTGACGTAGCAAAGCATCGCGGTGCCGTACCAGCCGATCATCGCCGCGCCGATGCCGCTGGTGATGTGATCGTAGCCGGGCGCGATGTCGGTGGTGAGCGGTCCGAGCGTGTAGAAGGGCGCCTCGCCGCAGACTTCGAGCTGCTTGTCCATATTCTCCTTGATCTTGTGCATCGGCACGTGGCCGGGGCCTTCGATCATCACCTGGACGTCGCTCTTCCACGCGCGGTGGGTGAGTTCGCCCAAGGTGTAGAGCTCGCTGAACTGCGCTTCGTCGTTCGCGTCGGCGATGCTGCCGGGGCGCAGGCCGTCGCCGAGCGAATAAGCGATGTCGTACGCCTTCATGATCTCGGTGATCTCGTCGAAGCGTTCGTAGAGGAACGATTCCTTGTGATGGCTGAGGCACCATTTGGCCATGATCGACCCGCCGCGGCTGACGATGCCGGTGACGCGCTTGGCCGCCATCGGCACATAGGCGAGGCGGACGCCGGCGTGGATCGTGAAATAGTCGACGCCCTGCTCGGCCTGCTCGATCAGCGTGTCGCGGAAGATTTCCCAGGTCAGGTCCTCGGCGACGCCTCCTACCTTCTCCAGCGCCTGGTAGATCGGCACGGTGCCGATCGGGACGGGCGAGTTGCGGATGATCCATTCGCGGGTGTCGTGGATGTTGCGGCCGGTCGACAGGTCCATGACGGTGTCGGCGCCCCAGCGGATCGACCAGACGAGCTTGTCGACTTCGGCGGCGACGTTGCTGGCGACCGCCGAGTTGCCGATATTGGCGTTGATCTTGACCAGGAAGTTGCGGCCGATCGCCATCGGTTCGGATTCGGGGTGGTTGACGTTGTTGGGGATGATCGCGCGGCCGCGCGCGATCTCGTCACGGACGAATTCGGGGGTGACGAAGTCGGGGATCGACGCGCCGAAGCTCTCGCCGTCGCGCTTGTATTCCTTGAGCATCGCGCGACCGAGATTCTCGCGGGTCGCGACATATTCCATCTCGGGCGTGATGATGCCGCGGCGCGCGTAATGCATCTGGCTGAGATTATGCCCTGGCTTGGCGCGTAGCGGGCGGCGGTGCGCGGCGGGGAATTGCGGCACGCCGCCCGAGCGATCGGGGCCGAGCTGGCCGTTATCCTCGGGGCGGACCTCGCGCGGGTCATAGCTCTCGACATCGCCGCGCGCAGCGATCCAGCCGCTGCGGATCGGCGGCAGGCCGGCATTGATGTCGATCGTCGCGCGGGGGTCGGTATAGGGGCCGGACGTGTCGTAGACGCGCAAAGGGGGTTCGCTGCACGAGGGATCGAGCACGATCTCACGCATGGCGACGCGGACATCGGGGCTGGAGGGCACGGCGACGTGGATTTTCCGCGAGCCGCGGATCGGGCCGGTGGTGACGCCGATCGTCGGCTCGGGGGTCGCGCGCTCGATGATGCTGTCGATGTCGGCCATGGTCGGTCTCCTATGCGTGTCGGAGACCGTGTCGGCAGATGCCCGTTTGCCGGGCCAGCTTGCCTCCGCTCCCTCCGCCGGTGTCAGCCGGATCAGGTTCAGCGGGTCGAAGGCTCCTGCCTTCCTCTCAGCTGCGGCACGGCAGCCCCCCGGGGAAGCGACTTGCATATGCCGTTGCGGGCATGACGCCAAACGAAAAAGGACCGGGCGTTGCCGCCCGGCCCTTCCTGCACACGCGCGGGTAGGCGCGATCAGGCGTTGGCGCTGCTCGCCTTGAACGTGCCGTTGAGCCCGCTCGGGAAGAAGCCGCCCGACGTCGCCCCCGCGGTTTTCGCCGCGGTGTTGAGATAGACGATGTTGAGCACCTGCGAGGGCGTGCGGCTGAAGGCGATGCCATTGGCATCGGCGGGGACGAGATTGGCCGAGCCGTCCGTATTGGTGATGCCCTGATCGCGCTCCGCCGTCGCACCGGTGGTGCCATCCAGGCTGTCACGCGCGTCGGAGATCTTGTTGGCATTGGTGCGCAGCGCATCAATGCCCTTGGCGTAGAGCGCGGTGCGGACGAGGCCGGCATGATAGGCCTCGGCGGCGAGGATGCCGGCGGCGGCCTCGAGATAGGTCTTGTTGCTGATCAGCGGTGCCGCGCCCTTATAGGCCGAGACGCCGACATCCTCGAAGATGAACGCGCCGAGCAGGAACGCCTCGGGCGAGGCATAGGGATTGAACACATCCCCTGCGCCGACCACGCCGGCGGCGCGCGCCGCCGCGGTGAACGCGCCATTGGCATCACCCGAAATGTTCAGATTGGGCATCGCCACCGCGCTGCTGCCGAGCACGGTGCGCAGGAAGGCGACATGCTGCGCCTCATCGCGCGCAATCTCACGGGCATAGGCGCCGACCAGCGCATCGCCGGCAAAATTGACCTGCGCGCCACCGGTGACGGTGCCCGGCGCGGTGCCGTCGCCGCCCGCGGTCAGGCTGGTCGCCAGGCCCGCGCCGGTGACGGCATAGCTGTAGAATTGCGCCTCGAGATATTCGAGATTGAGCGCGAAATTGAGCACCGCGAAATTCACCGTATTGTCCGATGCGGTCGGCGTGGGGGTGGGCGTTGCCGTGGGGGTCGGGGTCGGGGTGACTTTATTGTCATCGCCGGCGCCGCAGGCGGACAGCAGAGCGAGCCCGCCGACCGCCGCGGTGCCGCTGCCGGCGACCTTGAGGAACTGGCGGCGCGCATCACGGCGCGTAGCCACCGCGGCGAGGATTTCTTGAACGTTATCGTGATCGATCATGTCGAAAATTCCCTGGAAAAAGATGTCAGCAAAAGCGGGCGAAGGCGCGCTTATCCGCTCGTCTTGAGCGTGCCGTTGACACCATTGGGGAAGAAGCCGCCGGCCGTGTTGGTGCCCGCCTTGAGATAGACGATGTTGAGCACCTGGCCCGGCGTGCGGCTGTAGGCGAGGCCGTTTTCGTTGAGCGGCGCGATGTTGGCGATGGTGTTGACGCCGGTGCCGCTGGGCAGGATGCCCTGATCGCCATCGGGGCCGATGCCGCGCACGGCATCGAGCGCGGGGGCGCCATCGAGCGAATCGCGCGCGTTGGAAATCGCCTCGGTCGCCTCGATCAGCATCTTGGAGGGCGTGGCGATGCCCTTGGCATAGAGCGCGGTGCGCACGATGGCGGCATGATAGGCCTCGACCGCGAGGATGCCCGCTGCGGCCTCGATATAGATTGACGAGGTGAGCAGCGGCGCCGCGCCCTTATAGGCAGTGACGCCGACGTCTTCGAACAGGAACGCGCCGAGCAGAAAATTCTCGGGCGAGGCATAGGGATTGAATGCGCCCCCCGCGGTGAGCCCCGCGGCCGTGGCGGCGGCATTGAACGGGCCATCGGCCGCGCCGCTGATGTTGATATTGGGCATCGCCACCGCGGACGTGCCAAGCTGATTGCGCAGGAACGTGACGTGCGCCAGTTCGTCGGCCGCGATTTCCCTGGCATAGGCCGCGACCAGCGCATCGCCCGAGAAATCGACCTTCGCGCCGCCGGTGACGGTGCCGCCAGCGGTGCCCGTACCGCTCGCCGTCAGCGTGGCGGCAAGCCCCGTGCCGTTGACGGCATAGAGATAGAATTGCGCTTCGAGATATTCGAGATTGAGCGCGAAATTCAGGATGTCCGCGTCGGTCGGCGCGGTCTGCGCATTGACCACCGATCCCAGCGAGACCGCCGCAGCGCCCGCGCCGGCCATCGCCGCGGCACCAAACGCTGCCTTGAAAAAGTCACGTCGTTCGTTGCGTCGCTCGGCGCGCTCGTCGAACGCCGCGATCAGCTGCTGGTTGGTATCGGTCATCCCGTCTGTCTCCCTTGTCGTCGGCGGAGCGTTGCGGCCGCAGCCGCCCCGATCCGCCGATCCCAGGCAACCTTGAGACGCGCACCGCCCGATCTGCGGCAGCTGTTGCCAAGATCGGGCAGGACACGTCAACCAGATACGCGTGGACAGGGATTAAGACGCAACAATGTACGCGGGCTGAACCAATGAAGGGCGATCAGAACGTGTAGGCGAGACCCACCGCGCCGAGCAGCTGATTGCGATCACCGGCGATGCGCACGATCGGGCTTTCGGCAAAATCGCCCAGCAGCCGCGAATAGGAGCCGCCCGCGACCAGCGACAGGCCGTGCAGCAGATCGCCGGTCAGCGCGTAGCTGGCAAAGGCGGTAACCGAATAATTCTTCCAGCCCTTGCCGGCATTATAGCTCGGCAATGTGCTGAGCAACGAACCGGCGGGCGTGACACTGTAATAGGTATCGGCATATTCGCCGCCGACATATATCGCGTTGGCCGACAAGCCGACATAGGCCTTGCGGCTGAGCGGCGTGCCGTAATCGATCTGCGGCGTGATCAGATAGCTCTTGTGCGCCTTGTTGATATCCTGCGTGTACGACACGCTGGCGGCGAGCGTATCGTAATCCGAGGTGATCACGCCGGTGCGCGCCAGACCGACATAACCGCCGACCTCGATCGCGGTATCGCGTTCGCCAAGCGCCGCGACGCGGGCATTGTCGATCGTCTTGCGACGGGTGCGATCGAAATTGGCGCCGATCACCGGGCCGAGCTGGAAATCATAGCCGGGGCCGGCGGCATTGGGCACCAGATCGACGAACAATTGCGCGCCGCGGGTGGAGAAATTGATCCCCGACACCGAGCCGCGGATCAGGCCGGCGGGGATGATGCGATTGCTGCCCGAGCCTTCGAAATCGGGCAAGGTGGCAACGCCGACCGCAACCGTCAGGCTATCGCCGCCAGTGACGATTTCGGGCTGTGGTTGCGGGGATTGCGCGGTGATGTCCTGGGCGGCAGCGGGCAGTGTGCTGAGGGCAGCAGCAGTGAAAGCCAAGCAGCGGATCGTGTGGCGCAAAAAGTATACTCCGGGTGATATGAAAAATAGTGTTGTCGGGGCAACGCGCGCGTGGCGTCGTTAGCTCCGCGATGGGCGCATCAGAAAAGATACTTCATGCGGATCTGTTGTGTTTCGGCATCACTCGCCATGGTGAAGCGGGCGGCGGCAAAGCGCGGCGCGCCGAACAGGATTGCCGGATTGCGCGAGAAGCCGAACCCCTCGCGCGGGATGCCGGCGATCGTATCGAGCTTGTTATTGCCGTTCTCGTCATGAATCACGGCCAGCGCATAATCACCCTGCGGCAGCGCGCCGAAGGTGATGCCGGTGTCGCTGGCCGGCACCGAGCGGGTCAGCGCGCGCGCATCATCGACACAGGCGGGGAAATTCTTCGGATCGGCGGTGAGGCAGATGCGCACCATGCCCTTGGCAGAGCGCAATTTGGCGATATCGATATGCAGATCAGCGACCGGCATCGCCCCCGGCAACAACACCAGCAGCGCCGACGCCGCGGCGATCACCGGCAGGCGGGCGCGGCTTGAACGTACCGATGCCGCGGTCCGTGCCGCAGAGCCGATCCCAAAATCGGAAATAAAGGCCATAATTGCACCCATATCGCTCATGATGCCGCTGATGATGACTGGCGGTAATCAGCCACCCGCCGAGCCGCCCCTGCCACATCGCCGCCGGGAAAATCTCCCAACCCATGTGATTGGTGACCCCCATAACCGTCATCACCGTCAACACCACCCCTAGCGCAGCGACATGAATCGGAATCAGCAGCACCAGTAGCGGAATTGCCACAGCGCCGGTCAGCGCCTCGATCGGATGGAAGGCCATCGCCGCCCAGGCCGTGGGCGGGCGACTGGCATGATGCACGGCATGGGCGAGCTTGAACGGCCCCGGGCGGTGCATCCAGCGATGCGTCCAGTAAAACCAGGTATCGTGCGCGAAGAGATACAGCAGCACCGAGACGGGGAGATACCATAGCGGATAGGCATGGACATCGGCATACACCTCAGTCCAGCCGCGATGCTGCCAGCCCCAGGCGAGCACGCCGGCGGGCACGCCGTAAATCGCCGCCGAGGCGAGGCTCCAGCCGATCTCGCGGCGCATCTGCTTGTCGAGCCCCTGGTACAGCCCGGGGTGGCGCGCGCGCGTGGCCGCGGCGAAGGCGCCGCTGACGATCAGATAGCGGATTCCGACGATCAGCGTCATCGCGGCGGCGGAGAGCAGGATGGCAAGCGCAATGGACATGAGGGGGATATAGCGTCGCGGGGCACGGGGACCTAGCGCTGATCTGGCGTGCTGGCACAATCCGACAGCATTCTGAATTCGTTTCAGCATCCAGGCGCGACCGCCTGCCTTATGCGACGGCGGCCTTTTGGCCACTGCGCGAGCCTGGCCCTGAAACGCGTTCAGCATGATGTTATTGCGCGGCGGCCGCACCCTTCCCCTTGCGCCGCGCCCAAGATCGGGTACCCGCTAGAGCAATGGCGAGCACCTTACATTGCGATGTCGCGATCGTCGGCGCAGGGCTGGCAGGGGGGCTGGCGGCGCTGGCGCTCAAGCGACGGCATCCCCTGCTCGATGTGCGGCTGATCGATGCCGCGATGGCGATCGGGGGCAATCATGTCTGGTCGTTCTTTGGCAGCGACGTGGATGAAGCCGATCGCTGGATCATCGCGCCGCTGATCAGTTATGGCTGGCGCAATTACGATATCGCTTTCCCGGGCCACGCGCGGCAGATCGCCGCGGCCTATTATTCGATCGAATCCGAGCGCCTTGATGCGGTGGTGCGCAGCGCCTTGCCGGCCGACGCCTTGCTGCTGGGCCGCATGGTGGGCGAGGTCAGCGCGACCGAGGTGACGCTGGCGGATGGCGACCGCGTTGCCGCCAAGGCCGTGATCGACGCGCGCGGGCCGGGCGATCTCTCGCTGCTCGACTGTGGCTGGCAGAAGTTTCTCGGCCGCGAATTCCGCCTGAGCGTGCCGCATGACGATCCCCGCCCAATGGTGATGGACGCCACCGTGCCCCAGCTGGACGGCTATCGCTTCGTCTATTGCCTGCCGCTGACGGCGACCCGGATGTTCGTCGAGGATACCTATTACAGCGATACGCCGGAGTTTGATCGCAGCGTTCTGGCGGATCGTGTGCACGATTATGTCGCTGGCCGCGGCTGGCAGATCGAGCAGGCGGCGCGCGAGGAAGCGGGCGTGCTGCCGGTGACGATGGGGGGCGATTTCGAGGCCTATTGGGCAAGCAGCGGCACCGGCATGGCCAAGGCCGGGATGCGCGCCGGGCTGTTTCACCCGACCACCGGCTATTCGCTGCCCAATGCGGTGCGCACGGCCAGCCTGATCGCCGGCGCGGGCGATCTGGGCGGCGCGGCGCTGCACGATCTGACTCATGGCTTCGCGCGCGATCAATGGCGGCGGGGCGGTTTCTATCGCATGCTCGACAAGATGCTGTTCCGCGCCGCCGATCCCGAGGAACGTTACCGCGTGCTGGAGCGCTTCTACCGGCTCGATCCGCGCCTGATCGGCCGTTTCTATGCCGGACGATCGACCATGGCCGACAAGGCACGCATACTGACCGGCAAGCCGCCGGTACCGATCGGCCGCGCGATCCGCGCGATCACCGGAACCCACGGAGCAACGTCATGAACCCGCGCAGTGCAATCGTCATCGGCGCCGGCTTTGGCGGGCTGGCGCTGGCCATCCGGCTGCAATCGGCCGGCGTGGAAACCACCTTGATCGAGGCGCGCGACAAGGCCGGCGGGCGGGCCTATGTGTGGGAGAAGGACGGCTATACGTTCGATGCCGGGCCGACCGTGATCACCGATCCCGCCTGCCTGCAGGAATTGTGGGCGCTGACCGGGCGCGACATGGCCGACGACGTGACGCTGGCCCCGGTGCAGCCGTTCTACCGGCTCAACTGGCCCGATGGCGTGACGTTCGATTACACCAATGACGATGCGCTGCTGAACACGCAGATCGCGCAGCTCAATCCCGACGATGTCGCGGGCTATGCCAAGTTCCTCGACTATTCGGCGGGCGTGTTCAAGGAAGGCTATGAGAAGCTCGGCCATGTCGCGTTTCTCGATTTCGCCTCGATGATCAAGGCCGCACCGGCGCTCGCCAAATATCAGGCGTGGCGCTCGGTCTATTCGATCGTGTCGAGTTTCGTGAAGGACGAGCATCTGCGCCAGGCGCTGTCGTTCCACACGCTGCTGGTGGGCGGCAATCCGATGACGACGAGCGCGATCTATGCGCTGATCCACAAATTGGAACGCGATGGCGGCGTGTGGTTCGCGATGGGCGGCACCAACCAGCTGATCGCGGGGATGGTGACGCAGTTCGAACGGCTTGGCGGCAAACTGATGCTGAACGATGCGGTGGTGAGCATCGAGACGCTCGGCGACCGCGCGACCGGCGTGACCACCGCCAGCGGGTGGAGCGGAAACGCCGACATGGTAGCGTGCAACGGCGATGTGATGCACGTCTACAAGGACCTGCTCAAGACCAGCCGTTCGGGCCAGCGCACCAAGGCCAAGCTGGAGCGCAAGCGCTACTCGCCATCGCTGTTCGTGGTGCATTTCGGGATCAAGGGCACCTGGCCCGGCATCCCGCACCACACGATCCTGTTCGGGCCGCGCTACAAGGGATTGCTCGCCGATCTGTACGATACCGGCGTGCTGCCGGAAGATTTCTCGCTGTATCTGCACCACCCGACGGTGACCGATCCCAGCCTGGCGCCCGAGGGGCATTCGAGCTTCTATGCGCTGGCGCCGGTGCCGCATCTGGGCAAATTCCCGGTCGATTGGGACGAGATCGCGCCGGTGCTGGAAAAGCGTATCCTCGACGAGATCGGGCGGCGGCTGATCCCCGATATCCATGAGCGGATCACGGTGAAATTCTCCTACACGCCGAAGGATTTCGCGCAGGATCTGAACGCGCATCTGGGCAGCGCGTTTTCGCTCGAACCGATCCTGACGCAGAGTGCGTGGTTCCGCGTGCACAATCGCGACGATCATATTCCCAACCTGTATTTCGTCGGCGCGGGCACGCATCCGGGCGCGGGGATTCCCGGCGTGGTGGGCAGCGCCAAGGCAACCGCGGCGTTGATGCTGGAGACACAGACTTGAAGCGTTTGGCGATTTATTGCGGTTCGGCAACGCCGGCCGATCCTGTTTACATCGATTCCGCCCGCCACGTGGGGCGCACGCTGGCCGAGCGCGGCATCGGGGTGGTCTATGGCGGCGGGCGGCTCGGGCTGATGGGTGCTGTGGCAGATAGCGCGCTCGACGCCGGCGGCGAGGTGATCGGCATCATCCCGCAGGCGCTGGTCGATCTCGAAGTAGCGCATCAGGGCTGCACCGAACTGCACGTCGTCGAGACGATGCACCAGCGCAAGCAGGCGTTTACCGATCTCAGCGACGGCTTCGTCAACCTGCCCGGCGGCACCGGCACGATGGACGAATTGTGGGAAGCGCTGAGCTGGGCGCAGCTCGGCTATCATGCCAAGCCGGTCGGGCTGCTCAACGTGGCGGGCTACTACGATCATCTGATCGCCTTCTATGCCACGATGGGCGCGGTCGGCTTTCTGCGCCCGCAGCACCAGGGCGTGATGATCATCGATACCGCGCTGGACGGGCTGCTCGATCAGATGGCCGCGCATGAGCCGATGCACACCATCACCAAGATGAAGGCCAGCGACCTTTGAGCGTTCGGTGAGCGACGCCCTGCCCTCGCGCGAAGCGATCGTCGCCGCCGCGCAGCAATCCATCGCGCGCGGCTCGAAAAGCTTTGCCGCCGCGTCGACACTGTTCGATCGGCGGGCGCGCGAACGGGCATGGCTGCTTTATGCCTGGTGCCGCGCGTGCGACGATATCGCCGACGGGCAGGATCACGGCCACGGCATGACGGTGATCCACGATGCGCCGGAGCGGCTGGCGCGGATCACCGCGCTGACCGAGGCGGCGCTGGCCGGGCAGGTGGTGGGCGATCCGGCGTTCGATGCGCTGCGCATCGTCGCCGCCGAAACACGCATGCCACATGCCTTCGCGCGCGACCTGATCGCCGGCTTCGCGCTCGACGCGCGCGACTGGCGGCCGCGCACGGAGGCCGACCTGTACAAATATTGCTATCATGTCGCCGGCGTCGTGGGATGCATGATGGCGGTGGCGATGGGGGTCGATCCGGACGACCGCGAGACGCTGGATCGCGCCTGCGATCTCGGCATGGCCTTCCAGCTGGCCAATATCGCGCGCGATATCGAGGAGGATGACCGCGTCGGGCGCGCCTATGTGCCCGAGGACTGGTTTGTCGAGATGGATATCCCGCCGGGGCAGCATATGCGCCCGCCGTTTCGCCCCCGGCTGGCGGTGCTGGCGCGGCGGCTGGCGGAGCGCGCCGCCGCGTTCGAGGCGAGCGCGCGGGTCGGCACACCAAAATTGTCGTTTCGCTCGGCCTGGGCAGTGTTATCTGCGGCGGAGATTTATGGCGCGATCGGGCGCGAAGTGGCGGAGCGGGGGGAGCGGGCGTGGGATAACCGCGTGACGACCTCAGGCTGGCAGAAAGTGAAGTTCATCGCGCGCGCGGCGCGCGCGGCGCGCGGGCGAGCGCGGCTGTATCCGCCAGCGCCACGTGATATTGCCTGGGTGCGGCCGAACCGCTGACGGAGTGCGTCACCCCAGCGCACGCTGGGGTCTCGTGCGGCATCGGCACGACGGGGGTCGCATGAGACCCCAGCGTGCGCTGGGGTGACGCACGTCGCATTCATCCCAGCAGCGGTTCGCCCTTGTACGGCTTGTGGTGCGCACGCCATGCGAGCCCGGCACCGGCGAGCGGCAGCGCGATCGCGGCGGCCTGCAGCCATAAGGGATGCGCCAGCGCCGTCAGGGTGAGGACGTTGCCGGTGATCAGCAGCAGCGCGATGATCCAGCCGGCCCAGCGCCAATCGCTGACCCGCAACGCCAGCCAGGGACCGCCAAAGCCGGCGGCCAGCCAGGCGCACGCGATGATCAGCTGCGCGGCAAGCGGCACGGCCGCCATGCTGCGGCTGAGCGCGGCGGCATCGAACGCTGCCGGATAAAGCCCGTGCGCCATACGCTCGATCCCCGCCAGGATGGCCAGGGCAAGCGCAGCGCCGAGCACGATCCCGAGCATCCGCCGCATCCACCGTGCATACCGCATCAAAAAGCCCCCGTCGCGAAGCTGCGACGAGCGCGGTGTAGCAGTCGATCCGTTTCGGGCAACTCAGCCGCGGCGCTTGCCCTGTTCAGCCTGCGCCATCTGCGCGCCATTGGCGCGGCACGCGGCGGTAACCACGGGATAATCGATATCGCTGTTGCGCTGGAGCGCGCCGGGCATCGCCGCCTGGCATTGCTGGATCGAGGTGTAGCGCACCTGCTCGACACGGGCTTCCGAACATTGCGCGCTGCCATCCGCGCAGCCCATGATTGCCATGACGTAGAAAAAAGAACCCATGCCGCGTCTCCCGTATCGATCCGTAAAATCGACGAAGCGGCGTTCTTGTTCCATGAATTGCTTTCCCGGGGGCTTGACTGATCCTACATGGGGCTGTGCCCCCATTGACCGAACCCACCAGCGCCGACCGGCCGCTCCTGCCGACGCTTCGGCGTTTCCTGCCCTATCTGTGGCCGAAGGACGCGCCCGCGCTCCGCCTGCGCATCGTCGGTGCGATGACGCTCGTCGTGCTGTCCAAGCTGGTGCAGGTCTATGGCGCGCCGTTTGCGTTGCAGGGCGCGGTGGACGGCATGGCGCGCGGCGATCGCTCCGCCACCACGCTGATCGTCGCTTTGGTGGTCGGCTATGCCACGGCGCGGTTCGGATCGGTGCTGTTCGACAATCTGCGCAACGCGGTGTTCGAGCGCGTCGGGCAGGATGCGACACGGCGGCTGGCCGCCAACGTGTTCCGCCATCTGCACCAGCTGTCGCTGCGCTTCCATCTCGAGCGGCGCACCGGTGCCGTGACCAAAGTAGTCGAGCGCGGCACCAAGAGCATCGATACGATGCTGTACTTCCTGCTGTTCAATATCGCGCCGACGATCCTTGAACTGGCGCTGGTGATCGGCATTTTCGGTACCAAATTCGGCGGCTGGCTGGTTGCCGGCACGCTGGCGATGGTCGTCGTGTATATCGCCTTTACCCGCTGGGTGACCGACTGGCGCGCCGCTTTGCGCACGCGGATGAACGATCTGGATACCGGCGCCGTCGCGCATGCGGTCGATTCGCTGCTCAATTTCGAGACGGTGAAATATTTCGGCGCGGAGGAGCGCGAGGCCAGGCGCTATGATGCGGCGATGGCGGCCTATGCCGGTGCGGCGGTGAAATCGGAAAATTCGCTTGCGTGGCTGAACGTCGGGCAGGCGCTGATCACCAATATCATGATGGCGTTCGGCATGGGGCTGGTGGTGTTCGGCTGGGCGCGCGGCGAATTTACTGCGGGCAATGTCGTGCTCGTCTCCACGCTGCTGGCGCAGCTGTTTCGCCCGCTCGATCTGCTCGGCATGGTTTACCGCACGATCCGCCAGGGCGTGATCGATATGGGCAGCATGTTCGACCTGATCGATACGCCCTCCGAGATTCGCGATGCGCCGGGCGCGCCGGCGCTGGTGATCGGTGCGGGGCATGTGCGCTTCGAGGACGTGCGCTTCGGCTATGATGCAGATCGGCTGATCCTCAAGGGCATCGATCTCGACGTCCCGGCGGGGCACACGCTGGCAGTGGTCGGGCCATCGGGGGCGGGCAAGAGCACGCTCGCGCGGCTGATGTATCGCTTTTACGATCTGACGAGCGGGCGCATCACCATCGACGGGCAGGATATTGCGCAGGTGACGCAGGCCAGCCTGCGCGCGGCGATCGGCATCGTGCCGCAGGATACCGTGCTGTTCAACGACACGATCGGCTACAATATCGCCTATGGCCGCGAAGGCGCGGATCGCGCGGAAATCGAGGCGGCGGCGCGCGGCGCGGCGATCTCGACCTTTATCGAGGGGCAGTCGCACGGCTATGACACACGCGTCGGCGAGCGCGGGCTGAAGCTGTCGGGCGGCGAGAAACAGCGCGTGGCGATTGCGCGCACGCTGCTCAAGAACCCGCCGATCCTGATCCTCGACGAGGCGACCAGCGCGCTGGACAGCCGCACCGAGGGCGAGATCCAGGCGACGCTGGAAGATATCGAGCGCGGGCGCACCACGATCGTGATCGCGCACCGGCTCTCGACCATCGTCCATGCCGACGAGATCGTCGTGCTGGAGGCGGGCGAAGTGGTGGAGCGTGGCAGCCATGCGGCGCTGCTGCGGCAGAACGGGCTATATGCCGAAATGTGGAACCGCCAGGCGCAGGAACGCGCCGAGGAGGAGGGCGCGCTGGCGGCGGAATAGGCGGGCCGCGCCATCGGTCCTCACTTCCGGACTTCGTCCGGGATCCATCGGCGGCCAGGACTGCCGCCTTTAAGCCAGCAAGTCCCGCGTCTCGGGGTGCCGTTCGATATAGGCCGCGACGAAGCTGCACTCGGGGCGCACCTTCAGCCCGCGCGCGCGCGCTTCGCCGAGCGCATAGCCGATCAGCCGGCTGGCAATCCCCTGCCCTTCCAGCGCGGGCGGCACGATGGTGTGCGTGAAGGTGATCGTGTCGCCCGCCACCGTATAAGCGGCAAAGGCGGTTTCGCCCTGTTCGGCCAGCTCGAAGCGGTTTTGCGCGGGGGCGTCGTGCGGTTGGGTCATGCGCGGAATATAACCACAACCATTCGGCCGCCAGTCATCGACAGGTCAGCCGGATCTGCTTCGCGGGTTTGTCGAACACGATCTGCGAGCAGCGCTCGAGTTGGTCCGCGCCAAGCGACAGGCGATCGTGATTGGGATCGCGCTCCTTGCCCCGGGCGACGACGACGACCTCATCGGGATCGGCTTTTTCGGGCGGGCCTTCGGCGATGCCGGTGGCATTGCCGCCGTCATTGGTGCGCACGCCGAGCGTGGCGATCGACAGGGGCCCAAGCTCCAGCGGTCGCGCGAAATTCATCGTGCGCACCGGGCGCTGGATGCCGAACACGATTTCGGTCGGCACGCTCTCGCCGCTCAGCCTCCCCTCCTGCGCCGCGGCAAGCCGCAGCGCGGCGCCGGCAGTGGCCAGCGTGCGCGGGTGATAGGGATCGAAGCGGACGCGCATCGGCTGCCCGCCAACCATAATCTGTGCATAAAGCCCGAAAAACCCACCAAACATGCCGCCGCCATCGATCATCGGCAGCGCCACCGTGCGTTCGCCGGCCGCAGCCGCGCGCAGCACGAAGCGAACCACTGGCTCGGGCAGATCGGCGGGGCCGATCGTGCCGTCGGCAATCGGCGCATAATCGAGCTTGCCCCAGCCAATGCGCCGCTTGAACACGCCCTGCCCGACATCGAGCTTCGCCACCGCGGTCGACTGCATCGCGCGGATCGGCCCGACACCGTAACCAAGGCTGAACATGCCACCCTTCAGCCCAGCGCGCCCAGCATAATCGGCACTGACCAGCGGCACGCCGGGGGCACCTGGATCAACGCGTAGGTGGCCGGGCTGACCATTCAGGGTGACGGGGATGATCGCATCGCCCGCGACGATGCGTTCCGCCAGCGGTGCGGTCTCGCCTGCCAGGACACCCATCGCCGCGATTGCCAATGCTGCCTTGATCATGATCATCCCCCTCGTTTCAGACGGGAAGTCTTACCGGCGATCATGGCGGATCGATGTCGGCATTGCGGCACGGGCCCGCACGCCCTAGGTCCGCAGCAATGCCGCGCGATCCCCTGCCCCTGTTGCACTCCACCTTCGGTTTCCCCGGTTTTCGCGGGGTGCAGGAAAGCGTGGTCACGCGCGTGCTGGCAGGCGAGAATACGCTGGCGGTGATGCCGACGGGCGCGGGCAAATCGCTCTGCTATCAATTGCCCTCGGTGGTGCTGGAGGGGACCTGCGTGGTCGTCTCGCCGCTGATCGCGCTGATGCACGATCAGCTGCGCGCGGCGACCGCCGTCGGCATCCGCGCGGCGACGCTCACCTCGGTCGATACCGACCAGATGAAGACGATCGCCCGCTTCCGGCGCGGCGAGCTCGATCTGCTCTATGTCGCGCCTGAACGCGCCTCTAACATGGCGTTTCGCGAGCTGCTGACGCAGGCGCCGCTCGCGTTGTTCGCGATCGACGAGGCGCATTGCGTGTCCGAATGGGGGCATGATTTCCGCCCCGATTACCGGCTGCTGCGCCCGCTGCTCGATCATTTCCCGCATGTGCCGCGGCTCGCGCTGACCGCGACGGCGGACAAGGTGACGCGCGACGACATTCTCGATCAGCTCGGCATTCCACGAGAGGGCATGATCGTCGCCGGGTTCGACCGGCCCAATATCCGCTACACGATCACGCCCAAGGACAATACCACGCGGCAGATCGCCGATCTGATCGCCGAGACGCCGGGCGCGGGGATCGTCTATTGCCAGAGCCGCGCGGGCACCGAGAAGATGGCCGAGGCGCTGGCGCGCAGCGGGCGGCCGACGCGCGCCTATCATGCCGGGCTCGATCCGCAGATGCGCGCGCGCAACCAGGCCGATTTCGTCGCGAGTGAGGATATGGTGATCTGCGCCACGGTGGCGTTCGGCATGGGCATCGACAAGCCCGATGTGCGCTTCGTGGCGCATGCCGGGATGCCCAAATCGATCGAATCCTATTATCAGGAGACGGGCCGCGCCGGGCGCGATGGCGATCCCGCAGTGGCGCATCTGTTCTGGGGCGCGGAGGATTTCGCCAAGGCCCGGCAACGCATCGGCGAGGTCGAGCCGGCACGCCAGCAGGGCGAGCGCGTGCGGCTGCAGGCGCTGGGCGCGTTGGTCGAGACGCCGGGGTGTCGGCGGAAAATCCTGCTAAAGCATTTCGGCGACGACGCGCCGGACAATTGCGGCAATTGCGATAACTGCCTCAACCCGCCGGGCGCGGTGGACGCCACCGAAGTGGCCAAGAAAGTGCTCTCCGCCGTGTTCCGCACCGGGCAGAGCTTCGGCATGGGCTATATCGAGCAGGTGCTGACCGGTGTTTCGACCGAGCGCAGCCTGATGAACGGACATGAGGCGCTGGGCGTGTGGGGGATCGTTTCGGGCGACGAGCTTCCCCTGCTCAAGCCGGTGATCCGCGCGCTGCTGCTGCGCGATGCACTGCGCGCCAATGATTTCGGCGGGCTGGAATTCGGCCCGGGCGCGCGAGGCATTCTGAAAGAGCATGAGGAAGTGTCGCTGATCCTGCAGCCCAAGCGCGAACGGCGCGCGCGCGGTGGGCGCGGGAGCAGCGCGGGGACGGTGGCCAATCCGAGCGGCGATCCGCTGTTCGAGGCATTGCGCGCCAAGCGCCGCGCGCTGGCCGCGGAGGCGAGCGTGCCGCCCTACGTGATCTTCCACGATTCGGTGCTGCGCGAGATGGCGACGCTGAAGCCATCCACGCTGGCAGCGATGGGGCGGATTACCGGCGTCGGGCAGCGCAAGCTGGACGCCTATGGCGACGCCTTCCTGCAAGTCATCCGCGAGGGGTAAGGCTTCCCCAGCCCCAACCGTCAGCCCGGACTTGGTCCGGGGTCCACCCAGCGGCTTTCGACACGCTCGATTCCCTGCGCCACGCGACCGGCACAGTGGACCCCGGAAGAAGTCCGGGGTGACGAAGTCGGGAACCGGTTCTAGGAGAAATGGTCGTTTACGAGCAGCGCAGCGAGAACATGTCATGGCCACCATCCGCAAGATCGACGACCATATCTCGGTCGCGCCGCAAATAGCGCCGGAGGACGTGGAGGAGATCGCCGCCGCTGGCTTCACCGCGATCATCAACAACCGGCCGGATGACGAGGATGCCGGGCAGCCGGCGGGCGCAGCGGTGCGCGCCGCGGCGCAAGCGGCCGGGCTCGTCTATACCGAGGTGCCGGTGACGCAGGCGGGTTTTTCGCATCCGCAGATCGACGCGATGGCGGCAGCGATGGCGGCATCACCCGGGCCGGTGCTGGCCTATTGCCGCTCGGGCACGCGCAGCTGCAATCTGTGGGCGCTGGCCGCGGCGAAAAGCGGCGGGCATCCCGATACGCTGATGGCGAAGGCGGCGGCGGCGGGATACGATCTGACCGGGATCCGGCCGCTGCTGGATGCCCTGGCGTCCGGCCGCTAGGCGGCGTGGACACGAAGTGGCGCAAAGCGGGGCTCGCCGCGGTGATCGTGCTGGCGCCGGGCGGGTTCATCCTCGGCGCGACGCTGGGGCTGCGCGACTGGCAGAAGCGGCGCGCGGAAAAGGCCATAGCTGAGCGCGACAGCGCCACCTGACCTGGCGCTTTCCCCCGCCCGGCCGGGGAAGCGATTATCGTGGACCGCGATCCAATCTCGGCAAGCGCCGCTATGCCGACATCAAAAAAGGGCCGGTGCGTTGCCGCACCGGCCTGAGGTCGTCCGCAGGAGGAACATCGTGTGGGGCGCCGGCGCTTGCCGCCGGCGCGCCAATCTCGTCAATAATTGTAGGCGCGCTCGCCATGTTCGTTGATGTCGAGGCCTTCGCTCTCGACTTCGGCGCTGGGGCGAAGCCCGACCGTCGCCTTGAGGATGGTGAACAGCACCGCCGACACGCCGCCCGACCACAGCAGGGTGACGCCGACCGCCTTGGCCTGGGTGATCAGCTGCGCGCCGATATCGTAGGCTTCGGGGTGGAACGCGGCGGGCATCACGGTGTAATCGAAATAGCCCTGCCCGCCGAGCGCCGGCGAGGCGACGATCGCCGTGCCCAGCGCACCGACGATGCCGCCGACACAGTGCACGCCGAACACATCGAGCGAGTCGTCATAGCCGAGCTTGTTCTTCACCGTGGTGACGAAGAAGAAGCAGACCAGCGAGGCGACCGCGCCGAGCACGATCGAGGTCATCGGCGCGGCATAACCCGCCGCCGGCGTGATCGCGACCAGCCCGGCCACCACGCCCGAGGCGGCGCCCAGCAGCGACGGCTTCTTGTGCACGATCTGCTCGATCACCGCCCAGGTGATGCCCGCCGCCGCGGTGGCGACAAAGGTGTTGATGAAGGCGAGCGCGGTGACCGCGTTCGATTCCAGATTGGATCCGGCGTTGAACCCGAACCAGCCGACCCACAGCAGGCTGGCGCCGATCATCGTCATGGTCAGCGAGTGCGGCGGCATCGGCTCGACCTTGTAGCCCAGCCGCTTGCCGACGATCAGCGCACCGACCAGCCCGGCGATCCCGGCATTGATATGCACCACGGTGCCGCCAGCGAAATCGAGCGCGCCCCAGCCCCAGAGCAGGCCGGCATCGGCGGTGTTGGCGGCGAGGAAATCCGGGCCCGCCCAATACCAGACCATGTGCGCCATGGGGAAATAGACGATCGTCAGCCAGGCGACGACGAAGATGATCAAGGGCGTGAACTTGATGCGCTCGGCGAACGCCCCGACGATCAGCGCCGGCGTGATGCAGGCGAAGGTCATCTGGAAGATCACGAAGACATATTCGGGGAGATACACGCCGTTGGTGAAGGTCGCCGCGAAGGTCGAGGTCGTCACGCCCTGCAGGAACACCTTGGAGAAGCCGCCGACATAGGAATTGAGATCGCCGCCATTGGTGAAGGCCATCGAATAGCCCCAGCACACCCATACGAGCGAGGCGACGCAGACGATCGTCAACACCTGCATCAGCACCGACAGCATATTCTTGGTGCGCACCAGGCCGCCATAGAAGAGCGCGAGGCCGGGCACCGACATCATCAGCACCAGCGCGGACGAGATCAGCATCCAGCTGACATCACCCTTATCAACCATCGCCGCGGTGGGCACGAACGGCGCGGCCGCCGCCGTGGTGGCCGCAGCAGCGGCAGGCGCTGCCTCCACGGCGTTTTGCGCCCAGGCCGGCAATGCCGCGAACAGCGCAGCCCCGGCGCCCGCCGCGCCCGCCAGTTTCGTCGATGTCATCTTTTCCCCCTTCATGGTCGCGGCCCTCACAGCGCGGTCTGATCGGTTTCGCCGGTGCGGATGCGCACCGCCTGGCCGACATCGAGGACGAAGATCTTGCCGTCGCCGATCGCGCCAGTATTGGCCGAAACCTGGATCGTCTCGACCACGCGGGGGGCAAGCGCCGTATCGCAGACGATCTCGAGCTTGATCTTGGGCACCATGTTGGTGCTGTATTCGGCGCCGCGATAGATTTCGGTCTGGCCCTTCTGGCGACCGAAACCCTTGACCTCGGTAACGGTCATCCCCGCCACGCCGATCTCGGTGAGCGCCTCGCGCACTTCGTCCAGCTTGAACGGCTTGATGATGGCAATGACGAGTTTCACTCAAGCCCCCCTTATTGTCCCGGGAGCATACTCAGCAAAAGCCGTGCCAGAATGCTCGCGGGGCGGGAGCGTGCGAAATCGATTGCCGGGCGATCAATTCCCGGTCAGAAAATTGTGCAGATGCGAACGATTGCCTGCAAATTAAGCAGCGTCGGCGACAATGCGTTGTGCTGCAGCGAGATCGTCGTCATCGACCATCACGCGCACGGCGATGAACAGATAACTGCCATCGCCGATGCTCGCTTCGCCATCTAACGCGACGGCGGGGATACCATCGGACTCCAGACGCCCGATCAGGATATGCGCTTCATTGCGATTGAAGCGGCCGAGTTCGACAAGCGCCAAGCGGAGTTCCTGTTCTCAGCCCGATCGCCTGCCGGCGCAGGCGGGCATCATTATCGGTACGCGTCGCGCCCGCCCCATCGTCACCCCAGCTTGCGCTGGGGTGACGATGGATCAGACTGCCGTGCCGCCAACCGTCAGCCCGCTCATCAACACGCTCGGCTGGCCGACGCCGGCGGGAACGCTCTGCCCGCCCTTGCCGCACATGCCGACACCTTCATCGAGCGCGAAATCATTGCCGATGCCGATCACCTTGGTAAGCGCGCTGGGGCCATCGCCGATCAGCGTGGCGCCCTTGATCGGCGCGCCCAGGCGGCCATTCTCGATCTTGTACGCCTCGGTGCAGCTGAACACGAACTTGCCCGAGACAATATCGACCTGCCCGCCGCCGAAGCTCTTGGCGAAGATGCCGTTCTTGACGCGGCTGAGCAGTTCGGCGGGATCGTCGTTGCCGGCGCGCATGAAGGTGTTGGTCATGCGCGGCATCGGTGCATGCTGGAACGATTCGCGGCGACCATTGCCGGTCGGCGCGACGCCCATCAGCCGCGCGTTGAGGCGATCCTGAATATAGCCTTTGAGGATGCCGTCCTCGATCAGGATATTCTCCTGCGTTGGCGTGCCTTCGTCATCGATGCTGAGTGACCCGCGACGATCGGCGATCGAGCCGTCATCGATCACGGTGACGCCGGGCGCGGCGACGCGCTCGCCGATGCGGCCGGAAAAGGCACTGGTGCCCTTGCGATTGAAATCGCCTTCGAGGCCGTGGCCGATCGCTTCGTGCAGCAGGATGCCGGGCCAGCCCGGCCCGAGCAGCACGGTCATTTCGCCCGCCGGCGCAGCAACCGAATCGAGATTGACCACGGCCTGCGCCAGCGCCTCATCGATCGCGCGGTTCCACGTCGCCGGCTGCATCAGATCGTCATAGAGATAGCGCCCGCCAAGCCCGAACGTGCCCGTCTCGCGCCGCCCGTTCTGTTCGACCACGATCGACACGTTGAGGCGCACCAAGGGCCGGATATCAGTGGCGACGAAGCCGTCGGCACGGACGATCTCGACCACCGACCACGAGCCCATCAGCGCAACCGAGACCTGCGCTACGCGCGGATCGCGCGCCCGCGCGGCGGCATCGATCGTCTGGCACAGATTCACCTTGTCGGCGAACGGCACCAGATCGAGCGGATCGGCATCGGTATAGAGATGGCGGTTGGTGCCCTGCGGCGGCGGCGCCTTGGCCGCGGTGGACGGATCGATCAGCGCCATCGTCTCGCCGGCGCGCAGGATCGCCGCACCGCTCAGCTCGTTGGCATGGGCAAAGGCGGTGGTTTCGCCCGACACCGCGCGCAGCCCGAAGCCCGACTGCGTATCATAGCTGGCGGTCTTCAGCCGGCCATCATCAAAGCCGAACGCTTCCGACTTGCGATATTGCAGATAAAGTTCGCCGTCATCGGCCTTGCTCAGGACCTGCGCGGAGAGGCGCTGCGCCTCAGCCGGATCGAGCTGGCCGTCGTGATACAGGAACGCGCGGGGGTCTGTCGGACTGGTCATGCCCCACAATATAGGTGCGTTAGACGCTTGCGCCAGACGGGATGTCGCGCAGCGTGGATTGATCGACGCCGTCCGCCGGGCCGCCGATCAGCACGAAGCGCCGATCGCAATAGCCGCAATCGACATAGCCATGCTCGTCAATCTCGAGAAACACGCGCGGATGGCCGAGCGCCGCACCGCCGGCAATGTCGGTGGCGCCATCGCAGGTGTTGCGCTTGTGGCTGACGCGGAGCGTTTCGGGTGGGGCGATCATGGACTGCAGATAGCAGTTGATGGCGCGCGGCACAATTACCTCTCCCGTCTCCCCAAGGGAGAGGGCTTGAGGTCGTTGGGGTGGGGGCCTATCGCACCAACCATGACCGAAGCCGCCATCAGCATCGCCAATCTGTGCAAAACCTATGCGGGCGGCAAGCGCGCGCTGGATAATGTGTCGTTCGACGTGCCGCGCGGCCAGATCTTCGGGCTGCTGGGCCCCAATGGCGCGGGCAAATCCACGCTGATCAATATCCTGGCCGGCCTCGTCAACAAGACCGGCGGCAGCGCGACGATCTGGGGCTTCGACATCGACGCGCATCCGCGCAACGCCAAGGCGTCGATCGGCATCGTCAACCAGGAAATCCTGTTCGATCCGTTCTTCTCGCCGCTCGAGACGCTGGAGATCCAGGCCGGGCTGTACGGCGTGCCCAAGGCCAAGCGCCGCTCGATGGAATTGCTCCGTGCGGTGCATCTCGAGGACAAGGCCAATGCCTATGCCCGCACGCTTTCCGGCGGCATGAAGCGGCGGCTGATGGTGGCCAAGGCGATGGTCCATACGCCCCCGGTGCTGGTGCTCGACGAGCCAACCGCGGGCGTCGACATCGAGTTGCGCCAGCAGCTATGGGCCTATGTGAAGAGCCTCAACGCACAGGGCGTAACGGTGGTGCTGACGACGCATTACCTGGAGGAAGCCGAGCAATTGTGCGACCGCATCGCCATCATCAATCAGGGCACGCTGATCGCCAACAAGCCCACGCGCGAGCTGGTCGGCATGGCGACGGAAAAACTGGTCGAGGTGACGGTGGACCGCGATGTAATGGTGGCGCCGGACAATGCCTGTTTCCAGAAGATCGAGCTGAAGGGCAGCCGCACGCTGGCGATCACCTATGCCAAGGACAAGGTGAATGCCGGCGACGTGCTCGGCGCGGTGCAGGCAGAGGGATACGGCATCGTCGATGTATCGACGCGCGAGGCGGATCTGGAGGACGTTTTCCTCAATCTCACGCGCTCGGCCAACGCCTAGCATCACGTCACCGGGATGACGGGTGAAAACATGTCATTCCACCTCGCTCAATTCGCGCGATCGTTTCGCCAGTTTCAGCGCTTCGTCGATCAATTCGGCGCTATGCGCCTCTTCCTTCATCGCGATGGTCAGGCAATTGAGCGCCTGCTGGTGAAGCTTGGCGGCGCGGGTAGCGGGGCGGGTGGCGGGGTGGGTGGCGGGGTGGGTGGCGGGGCGGGCATGCTTGGTCATCTTGGTCACACAGGCGCAAAGCGCGAGCGACCCTGTCGTTCCACTGCCGCCCGTCAAAGCGTGTGCGGCATCCGATCGAGCGCGACGGATGCATGCCGCCTTGTCACGCGCGGCGCGAACGCCTTTAAGACGCGCCGGACTTAAGGAGACTGACGTGAGCGACGGCGAACATCGGAGCGACGTGCTCATCATCGGCTCGGGCGCGGCCGGGCTGACCGCGGCGCTCAACCTGGCCGATCGCTTCAAGGTCACCGTGCTGGCCAAGGGGCAGCTCAACGAAGGCTCGACCGCCTGGGCGCAGGGCGGGATCGCGGCGGTGCTGGAGCCGGGCGATACATTCGACAGCCATATCGAGGATACGATGATCGCCGGCGCCGGGCTGAACGACCGCGCCACCGTGGAATTCGTCGTCGAGGGCGCGCCGGCGGCGATCGAGCGGCTGGCGCAACTGGGCGTGCCGTTCAACATGGAGGGCGATGTGCGCCACCTGACGCGCGAGGGCGGGCATTCGCATCGCCGCATCGTGCATGTTGACGACGCCACCGGCTGGGCGGTGCAGGAAGCGCTGCAGAATGCCGCGGTGGCGCATCCCAACATCACGCTGGTGCCCGACATGGTGGCGATCGATCTTGCCACCGGCCGGCATGAGGAACGCTATTCGGGCGCGGGCAATGTGTGGGGCGTATACGCCGTCAACCGCGCCAGCGGACGCGTCGAGCTATACACCGCGCGCGCGACGATCCTGGCGACCGGCGGCGCCGGGCGCACCTATCTGTTCTCCACCGCGCCGCGCGGCGCCACCGGCGACGGCATCGCCATGGCCTGGCGCGCCGGCGCGCGCGTCAGCAACATGGAGATGATGCAGTTCCACCCGACCTGCCTGTACAATCTCGAGGTCAAGAATTTCCTGATCACCGAGGCGGTGCGCGGCGAAGGCGGGCGGCTGCTGATCCCCGAAACCGGATACCGCTTCATGCCCGATTTCGACGCGCGTGCCGAGCTCGCCCCGCGCGACATCGTGGCGCGCGCGATCGATCACGAGATCAAGCGGCTGGGGCTCGATTACGTCCATCTCGACATCAGCCATATGGGCGCCGACTTCATCACGCATCATTTCCCGACGATCTACGAGAAACTGCTGACGCTGGGCATCGACATGACCAGGGAGCCGATCCCGGTGGTGCCGGCGCAGCATTATACCTGTGGCGGCGTGGTGATCGACATCGATGGGCGGACTGATCTGCCCGGCCTGTATGCGGCGGGCGAATGCAGCGAAAGCGGGCTGCATGGCGCCAACCGCCTGGCCTCCAATTCGCTGCTCGAATGCTTCGTGTTCGGTGAAGCAGCGGCCAAGCATATCGCCACCTGCTGGGACGAATTGCCCCCGCCACCGCCGATCCGCGCGTGGGACGAAAGCCGCGTCGAGAATTCCGACGAGGAAGTGGTGATCAAGCAGAACTGGACCGAAATCCGCCGCTTCATGTGGAATTATGTCGGCATCGTCCGCACCACCAAGCGGCTGCAGCGCGCGCAGCACCGCATCAAGCTGCTGACCGACGAAGTGAACGATTATTACGGCCATTTCCGCGTCACGCCGGATCTGATCGAGCTGCGCAACCTGCTGCAGACCGCAGAACTGATCGTGCGTTCGGCGCTGCACCGGCATGAGAGCCGGGGCCTGCATTACACGCTGGATTATCCCGAGACACTGCCCGAGGCGGTGGATACCGTGCTGGTGCCCTAATGGATCCCGACATCTAGCGCTGTCGATCATATCGGCTATACTGGATATATGGATACCGATTCGGCGATCACGGCATTGGGCGCGCTGGCGCAGGGCACCCGCCTGGACGTGTTCCGCCTGCTGGTGCGGCACGAACCCGACGGCATGGCCGCGGGCGAGATCGCGCGCCAGCTCGACGTACCGCAAAACACCATGTCGGCGCATCTGGGCATTCTGGCGCGCGCCGGCATCGTGCGCGCCGAGCGGCAGAGCCGATCGATCATCTACCGCGCCGATCTGGATGGATTGCGCGCGCTGACATTGTTCCTCGTGAAGGATTGCTGCGCCGGCGCGCCGCAATTGTGCGCGCCGTTGCTCGCCGAACTCACCCCCTGCTGCTGAAGGATTGATCGTGGCCGTCGATATCGTAATCTATCACAACCCCGCCTGCGGCACATCGCGCAACGTGCTCGGGCTGATCCGCAATGCCGGAATCGAGCCGCATGTCATCGAGTATCTGAAGACGCCGCCATCGCGCGCGTTGCTGGCCGACCTGATCGCACGCGCCGCTATCACGCCGCGTGATCTGCTCCGCGAAAAGGGCACGCCTTATGCCGAACTCGGTCTGGGCGACCCTGCGTTGTCTGACGACGCGCTGATCGATGCGATGATGGCGCATCCGGTCCTGATCAATCGCCCGCTGGTGGTATCGCCCCTGGGCGTGAAATTGTGCCGCCCGTCGGAGGCAGTGCTCGATCTGCTGCCCGCGCCGCAACGTGGCGCATTTGCCAAGGAAGACGGCGAGCCGGTGATCGATGCCACGGGACAGCGTATCGCCTGATGCTGCTCGCGCTGGCCATTTTCATCGTTACGATCGCGCTTGTCATCTGGCAGCCCAAGGGCCTGGGCATCGGCTGGAGCGCTTTGGGCGGGGCGGCGGTGGCGCTGCTCGCGGGGGTCGTCTCGCTGGCTGACGTGCCAGTGGTGTGGGGCATCGTGTGGAATGCCACCGCGACCTTCGTGGCGATCATCATCATCAGCCTGTTGCTCGACGAGGCGGGCTTTTTCGAATGGGCCGCGCTGCACGTCGCGCGTTGGGGCGGCGGGCATGGCCGGCGGCTGTTCGTGCTGATCGTGCTGCTGGGCGCGGCGGTATCGGCGCTGTTCGCCAATGACGGCGCCGCGCTGATCCTGACGCCGATCGTCATCGCGATGCTGCGCGCGCTGGGTTACAAGGACCGGGCAACGCTCGCGTTCGTCATGGCGGCGGGGTTCATCGCCGACACCGCCAGCCTGCCGCTGATCGTCTCCAACCTCGTCAACATCGTCTCGGCCGATTTCTTCCGCCTCGGATTTGCCCAATATGCATCGGTGATGGTGCCGGTCGATCTCGCCTCGATCGCCGCGACGCTCGCCGTGCTGCTGCTGTTCTTCCGCCGCGATATCCCGGCGGTCTATGACCTGGCGCAGCTGCGCGCGCCGGCAGAGGCCATCCGCGACGCTGCCACGTTCAAGGCCGGCTGGGTGGTGCTTGCACTTTTGCTCGCCGGCTTCTTCCTGCTCGAACCGATCGGTGTGCCCGTCAGCGCTGTCGCCGCCGCCGGGGCGGTGCTGCTGCTGGTCATCGCCGCGCGCGGCCATGTCATCCACACGCGCAAGGTGCTGCGCGGTGCGCCGTGGCAGGTCGTGATCTTCTCGCTCGGCATGTATCTGGTGGTTTACGGGCTGCGCAATGCGGGGCTGACCGACCATCTTGCGAGCCTGCTCGATCGTACAGCCGAGGGCGGCGTATGGGGGGCGGCGTTCGGCACTGGGATCATCGCTGCCTTGCTCTCCTCGGTGATGAACAACATGCCAACCGTGCTGGTGGGGGCGCTGTCGATCGACGCAACGCACGCTACCGGCGCGGTCAAGGAGGCGATGATCTACGCCAATGTGATCGGTTGCGACCTTGGCCCCAAGATCACGCCGATCGGATCGCTGGCAACGTTGCTGTGGCTGCATGTGCTGGGCCAGAAGGGCATTCGCATCGGCTGGGGCTATTATTTCAAAGTGGGTGCGACGCTGACCATCCCGGTGCTGCTGGTGACGCTGGCCGCGCTTGCGCTGCGGATCAGCGCGGCATGAGCGCCTTGGTGGCCACGACGCTGGAGGCGGCCGCGATCGACGGCATGGCGCAAGCGCTGGCGGCGGCGGGGCTGCCGACCGCGGACCTGCTTCACCCCGGCCGCATCTTCTACCGCTTCGATGATGGCGCGGCGGCGGCGGGCTATGCCGGGCTGGAAGGCGATGGCGCGGATCGCCTGCTACGCTCGCTTGTCGTGCTGCACGACCGGCGCGGTGCTGGCCTCGGCCGGCGCATCATCGCCGCGGTGGAACGCGAGGCGCTGACGTTGGGCGTGCGGCGGTTGCATCTGCTGACCACGACTGCCGCGCCCTTCTTCCGCGCTTGCCGCTATGTCGAAGCGGATCGCGCGAGCGCCCCCGCGGCCATTGCCGGCTCGACCGAATTCACCGCGCTGTGCCCGGCAAGCGCCTCATATTTCGTCAAAACACTGGAAGCCGCCTGATGCCGCTGCGCACGCTCGCCGATCCCGATCATCTGCCCGCGCTCGACCGACGCTTTGCACTCGATCGTCCCGCGCTGGGCCTGGGGCCGGGCGATCCGCCGCCGCGCATCCTGCTACTGTACGGATCGTTGCGCGAGCGCTCCTATTCGCGCTTGTGCGTCGAGGAAGCAGCGCGGCTGCTGCGTCTGTTCGGCTGCGAAACGCGCATCTTCGATCCCACGACGCTGCCCCTGCCCGATCAGGTCGCCGGCGACGATCATCCCGCGGTGCACGAATTGCGGGCGTTATCCTTATGGTCCGAAGGCCAAGTATGGTGCAGCCCCGAGCGGCACGGCCAGATCACCGGCATCATGAAGTTGCAGATCGATCATCTGCCGCTGGCGATGGGCGGGATGCGCCCCACGCAGGGGCGGACGCTGGCAGTGATGCAGGTTTCCGCCGGCTCTCAATCATTCAACAGCGTCAACACGCTGCGCGTGTTGGGCCGCTGGATGCGCATGGTGACGATCCCCAATCAATCGAGCGTGGCCAAGGCATTCGAGGAGTTCGACGCGGCCGGCCGCATGCGGGCATCGAGCTATTATGACCGGATCGTCGACGTGATGGAGGAATTGGTGCGCTTCACCGTGCTGCTGCGGCCGCATAGCGCGCAGCTGGTGGATCGTTATTCCGAGCGGCGCGATGCTGGCGTGGCGATCGACGCCACGACCGACCTGTCGAGCATCGCCACCGCTCCACCAGCGGGTGCGACCGCGCCGCGCAACGCCGGATAGCACCGACTCGCTCCGCCGCATTTCAGCGGCAGTTCATCGCACCGCGGTTAATCAGCTATTTTTCAATATCTTTGGCGCAGTACGGTTGCGCGGGCGGGATTAGGGCAAAGATGTGACACGGATGCGGATAGATCAGAGCGCGCTCCGCCAATCGACCGCGGTGCTGACCTTGGCCGTCATCCTCGGCTCGTGCGGGCATGGCAAGCAGGAGCGCGTTGCCACCGTCGTGCCCAAGCCGGTCTATCAATTGATTATCCCGGTGCCCGCCAAGGCCGCCGCTGCGGCCGCCGCACCACGCGCGCTGACCACCAATATCGAGCTGCTCGGCGCGAATTTCGATGGCAAGGTCGGCATCGCGGTAAAAAGCGTGGAGGACGGCTGGATCGTGCAAAGTGGCGGCGCGACGCGCTTGCCGCAGCAGAGCGTAAGCAAATTATGGGTCGCGATGACCGTGCTGGATCTGCGCGATCAGGGCCGGTTGCGGCTCGACGATCCGGTGACGGTGCGGCGCGAGGATCTGACATTGTTCCACCAGCCATCGGCGATGCTGATCCAGGGCGATGGCTGGCATACAACGGTGGGCGCGTTGCTACAGCGCGCGCTGACCATGAGCGACAATTTGTGCAACGATCGACTGCTGCACTATGTCGGCGGCCCCAGCGCGGTACGCAGCTTCATCACGCGCAAGAGCCTGGGCGATATCCGTTTTGGGCCGGGCGAGCGCGTGCTGCAAAGCGGCACCGCCGGACTGACGTGGAAACCCGCATATGCGATGAGCGGCGCGTTCGAAAGCGCGCGGGCGGCGCTGCCCAAGGCCGAGCGGGTGGCGGCGTTCCAGCGTTACGTCGGCGATCCGCCCGACGGCGCGGCACCGATTGCAATTGCCGGCGCACTGGCCGAGCTGAAGCAGGGCGAGCTGCTCTCCCCCGATTCGACACGCTATCTGATCGGCACGATGGAATCCTCCAAGACCGGCAAGCAACGGCTGCGCGGCGCGGTGCCCCCCGGCTGGAGCTTCGGGCACAAGACCGGCACCGGGCAGGATCTCGCCGGGCGCACCGCGGGCTATAACGATGTCGGCATCCTCACTGCCCCCGACGGGCGCAGCTACGCGCTGGCAGTGATGATCGGCGATACGCCGCGCGGCATCCCCGAGCGCCAGCGCCTGATGCAGGCGGTGGTTTCGGCGGTGGTGCTGAATCACGGCTAAGCGCGTGTACGGTTAGGCTTGGGCCTGACCCAACTCGCTGCTATCCAGCGCGCATGCCTCATCTCTTTCTCGTCGACGGCTCGGGCTACATCTTCCGTGCCTATCACCGCCTGCCGCCGCTCACCAACAAGCATGGCGAACCGGTCGGCGCGGTCTATGGCTATACCACGATGCTGTGGAAGCTGGTCGACGAGCTGCATGCGGCGGACGGCCCGACGCATATGGCGGTGATCCTCGACAAATCGAGCCAGACATTCCGCAACGAACTGTACGACCAGTATAAGGCGCACCGCCCGCCCGCGCCCGAAGATCTGGTGCCGCAATTCCCCATGATCCGCGACGCCACGCGCGCGTTCAGCCTGCCGTGCATCGAGACCGAGGGGCTGGAGGCGGACGATATCATCGCCTGTTATTCCAAGGCGGCGCTGGCGCAGGGCTGGTCGGTGACGATCGTCTCCAGCGACAAGGATTTGATGCAGCTGATCGAGCCGGGGCTCGACCTGTACGATACAATGAACAACCGGCGGCTGGGGCCGGAGCATGTCGCGGAGAAGTTCCACGGCATCGCACCGTCGCAGCTGGGCGATGTGCTCGCGCTGATGGGCGACAGCGTCGATAACGTGCCGGGCGTGCCGGGCGTGGGGCCGAAGACCGCGGCAAAGCTGATCCTCGAACATGGCGATCTGACCGCGGTGCTCGCCGCCGCGCCGACGATGAAGCCGGGCAAGCTGCGCGACAATCTGATCGAGCATGCCGATATGGCGCGCCTGAGCCGCGAACTGGTCGAACTGCGCTGCGATGTGGCGCTGCCCGAGCCGCTCGACGAGCTCGAGCTGAAGGGCATTCCGGATGCGCCGCTGCGCGCGTTCCTGGAGCATCACGGCTTCCGCACCCTGCTCAACAAATTGTCCGCCGTCGCCGATGCGCCGGTGGCCGAGCCGGCGCCCGGGCTGCCCGGCGTGGCGGAAGACGAAGACCCGCCCTGCGATCATGACGGCTATGAGACGGTGGTCGATGAAGAATCGCTCGATCGCTGGATCACCATCGCGCGGCACCAGGGCTGGGTGGCGATCGACACCGAGACGACCGGCGTGGACGCGACGCGCGCCGAGCTGGTCGGGGTCAGCATGGCGCTGCACCCCAATCTGGCGTGCTATATCCCGCTGGCGCATGGCGGCACCGATATGTTCGCCGAAGTGCCGGTGCAGCTGGATCGCGCGGTGGCGCTGGCCAAGCTGAAGATGCTGTTCGAGGATCCGAGCGTGCTCAAGATCGGGCACAATCTGAAATACGACATGATCGTGCTGGCGGGCGCCTATGCGAATATGGGGGGGCTGGACGTGTTCCCCTTCGACGACACGATCGTGATGAGCTTCGATCTCGATGCCGGGCTGCATGGCCACGGGATGGACGAGCTGGCCGCGACGCATCTGTCGCACAGCTGCATCGCGTTCAAGGACGTGGTCGGCGTGGGCAAGACGCAGCGCAGCTTTGCCGAGGTCGATCTGAAAGCGGCGACGCGCTACGCGGCGGAAGATGCCGATGTGACGCTCAGGCTGTGGCGGCGGTTCAAGCCGCGGTTACCGGCGGAATCGGCGACGCGCGTGTACGAGATGGTCGATCGCCCCCTGGTGCCCGTGATCGCGCAGATGGAGCGGCATGGCATCAAGGTGGACGCCGCCAAGCTCTCGCAACTCTCGACCGAGTTCGCGCATCAGATGGGCGCGCTGGAGGTCGAGATCCATGCCGCCGCGGGCGGCGCGTTCACCATCGGCAGTCCCAAGCAATTGGGCGACGTGCTGTTCGAGCGGATGGGCATCAAGGGCGGGCGCAAGGGCAAGTCCGGCGTCTATTCCACCGACGTGACCGAGCTGGAGCGGATCGCCGCGGATAAGGATTCGCCGGGCAAGGATATTGCCCGGCAGGTGCTCGAATGGCGCCAGCTATCCAAGCTGAAATCGACTTATACCGATGCGTTGCAGGCGCAGATCAATCCGGCGACGGGGCGCGTGCACACCTCCTATTCGCTGACCGGCGCGCAGACCGGGCGCTTGTCCTCGACCGACCCCAATCTGCAGAACATCCCGATCCGCACCGAGATCGGCCGGCAGATCCGCGATGCGTTCGTGGCGGACGCAGGCAATGTGCTGCTCGCGGCGGATTACAGCCAGATCGAGTTGCGGCTCGCGGCGCATATGGCCGATGTGCCTGCGCTGAAGGCGGCGTTCGCCAATGGCGATGACATCCATTCGCTGACCGCGCAGGAATTGTTCGGCGAGGTCAATCGCGACACGCGCGGCCGCGCCAAGACGATCAACTTCGCCATTCTCTACGGCATCAGCCGCTGGGGCCTGGCCGGGCGGCTCGACGTGACGGCGGACGAGGCGCAGGCGATGATCGACCGCTATTTCGAGCGTTTCCCCGGCATCCGCAACTATATCGCGGCGACCACCGAGACAGTGCGCGAGACCGGCTTCACCACCACCTTGTTCGGGCGCAAGACGCATTTCCCGCGGATCAAATCGAAGGTGCAGCACGAACGGCAAGGCGCCGAGCGCGCGGCGATCAACGCGCCGATCCAGGGCACCAGCGCCGATATCATCAAGCGCGCGATGGTGCGCATGGGGCCGGCCTTGCTCGAAGCCGGACTGCCCAATGTCCGCATGCTGCTGCAGGTGCATGACGAACTGGTGTTCGAACTTCCCGAAGGCGATGTCGCGGCGGCCAAGCCGGTGATCGAGCGCGTGATGGCCATGGCGGCGGAGCCGGCGGTGGTGCTGGATGTACCGCTGGGCATCGAAATCGGCACCGGCCTCAGCTGGGGCGCGGCGCATTGAGCCAGGCGGGCGGGAACCAGACCGCACGCCAGATTGCCGACGGTAAGGATGAGTTGAACGCGCTGGCCAAGGGCGGGCGCACCAACATCATCGGCTTTCTCATGCGCCTCGTCGCGCGGTTGCCGTTCCTGTTCATTGCCGGGCGCATCTACGGGCCGGACATGGTCGGACGCTTCGCGCTCGCCGTGGTGGTGGTCGAGCTGGCGGCGTTAATCGCCACGCTCGGGCTCAAGCGCGGGCTGGCGCAGGCGTTGTCCAAGGGCGATCGCCCGGCGGTGTGCGTCGTGTGGGATGCCATGACGGTGGCGCTGATCGCCTCGCTGATCGCCAGCGCGGTGCTCGTCGCGCTCCCCGAGATCATGTATCCCAACAGCGCGATCCGCGGCATGGATCGCTGGCTGGCGCTGATCGTGTTCGCCACCGCCTGGTCCGACATCAGCCTCGCGGCGCTCGCCTATCGCCACAACGTGAAAGCGACGGTGACGGCGCGCGCGGTGGTCGAGCCATGGACTATCTCGATCGCCGCCTGGGCGTTCTCTTATTATTCGCTGCGCGACGGGCTGGTACTTTCGTACATCGCTTCGATGGTCGCCGCGCTGATCGCGTCGCTCATTCCGTTTCTACGCAGCTACGGACTGCCCTATGGCTGGCGGCCGCGGCCGAGCATCCTGATCGATCTGGCCGCGCGCAACGCGCCGCTGGCCGGCGCCGACGCGATCGAATGGGCCACGCGCAATGTCGACCGCTTCATCCTCGGCGTGATGTTCGAGCCCAAGATCGTGGGCATTTACTACATGGCGCAGCAGGTCGCCTCGATCCCGCAGAAACTGAAGACCAGCTTCGATCCGATCCTTGGCCCCGTGGTGACCGCGGCGCTGGCGCGCGGCGACAAGGAAGCGGTGGCGCATCAGGTGCGGCAGGTGGGCTTCTGGATCATGGCGGCGCAGACCGGCCTGGCGCTGATGGGATCGATTCCGGGCGAAGCGGTGATGGGCGTGGTCGGGCCGCAATTCGTCGCCGGCACGGCGGCGCTGGGCTTCCTGCTCACCGCCGAGGCGGCGGCGTCGACCGGCGCGGTGGCGGAGGGCGCGCTGGTATATATCGCGCGGATCCGCAACCTGCTGATCTCCGCGGCGATGCTGTGCTTCCAGATCGGCCTGAGCTTCGGGCTGATCTTCGCCATCCGGCGCTGGGGCTGGCCGGTCAATTTCCAGGCGGCGGGGCCGGCGATCGCGCTGCTGCTGTCGGTCGGGCTGACCTCGGTGATCAAATCGAACTTCCTGTCGCACCTGCTGAGCGCGCGCGTTGCCGGGTGGCGCTGGCCGATGCTGTGGGGCGCGCTGGCGGCGATCGCGGTGGGATCGCTGTTCACCTTGCTGCCCAAGCGGCTCGAATGGCTCGAGGTGCTGCTGGGGGTGCCGGCGATCGCGGCGACGTATCTGTACGTGATCTTCAAATTTGCGTTGACGGCGGACGATCGCGCGCTGTTCAAATCGATACCCAAAGAGGCCGCCGCGCCGGCCTGACCCTTTAAGAAACTGTTCGCGCAGAGGCGCGGAGGACGCAGAGAGGATATGAGGCGAAGCCTCCCACCAATTTCTTCTCTGCGTTCTCTGCGCCGCCGCGCGCCGATTTTGACGGTGCTTTTGGGCGGTGCCGGCAGATTTTTCGCACGAAGCCACGAAGCCACGAAGAGGTTTTGGCTAAGATGCTCCTGTTCGTATCGTCGTGTCTTCGTGCGAGCAAAAGCCTTCTGAAAAAGGCTCCCGCTCGCCGATCAGTGGCGGAAGTGGCGCATGCCGGTGAAGATCATGGCGAGACCCGCCTCGTCCGCCGCGGCGATGACATCGGCGTCGCGGATCGAGCCGCCCGGCTGGATCACGGCCGTAGCCCCCGCCTCAACCGCCGCCAGCAGGCCATCGGCAAAGGGGAAGAACGCGTCCGAGGCGACCGCCGAGCCGATCGTGCGCGGCGTGGCCCAGCCGGCCTTGTCCGCCGCATCCTTGGCTTTCCAGGCGGCGATGCGCGCGGATTCGAGGCGGTTCATCTGCCCCGCGCCGATCCCCGCCGTGCTGCCGCCCTTGGCATAGACGATGGCGTTCGATTTGACGTGCTTGGCGACCGTCCAGGCGAAGCGGCAATCGGCCAGCTCCTCGGGCGTGGGCTGCCGCTGGGTGACGACCTTCAGGTCTGCATCGGTCAGCATGCCATTGTCGCGCGTCTGCAGCAGCCAGCCGCCGGTGATCGATTTGGCCTGCAGCCCCGGGCGCGCGGCATCGGGCAGATCGCCGGTGAGCAGCAGACGCAGATTCTTCTTGGCGGCGAAGATTTCCAGCGCCTCGTCATCGGCATCTGGCGCGATGACGACTTCGGTGAAGATGCCGGTGATGGCACGCGCCGTAGCGCCATCGAGCGGACGGTTGAGCGCGATGATCCCGCCGAATGCCGAGACGGTGTCGCAGGCGAACGCCGCCTCATAGGCCGCCACGAGCGTGTCGGCTGTCGCCACGCCGCACGGATTGGCATGCTTGACGATGACGACGCTGGGATCGCGATCGCGGAATTCGGCGATCAGCTCCAGCGCGGCATCGGCATCGTTGAGATTGTTGTAGCTCAATTCCTTGCCCTGCACCTGGCCGGCCTGGCCGATGCCGCGCGTCGTCGCCCCGGCGGTGGTATAGAAGGCCGCCTGCTGATGCGGGTTTTCGCCGTAGCGCAGCGCTTCGCCGCGCTTGAGCACGATCGGCAGCGTGGCGGGGAAGGCATCGCCCTGATCTTCCTGCGCGAACCAGCCGGCGATGGTCGAATCGTAGACCGCGGTGGCGGTATAGGCCTTGGCCGCCAGCTTCGTGCGGTCGGCGAGCGTGGTGCTGCCGCCGGCGACCAGCGCATAATCCTCGGGATCGGTGAGGATCGCGACGCTGGCATGGTTCTTCGCCGCCGAGCGGATCATCGACGGGCCGCCGATATCGATATTCTCGATGATCTCGGCGCGCTCCGCGCCCTTGGCGACCGTGGCGGCGAAAGGATAGAGATTGACCACGACGAGATCGATCGCGCCGATGCCGTGCGCGTCCATCGCCGCGACATGATCGGGATTGTCGCGCACCGCGAGCAGCCCGCCATGCACCACCGGATGCAGAGTCTTGACGCGGCCATCCATCATTTCGGGGAAGCCGGTGAGATCGCTGATGTCGCGCACCTCCAGCCCGGCACCACGCAACGCCTTGGCGGTGCCGCCGGTCGACACGAGCTCCACGCCGTGCTGCGCCAGGCCGGTGGCGAGTTCGACGATGCCGGTCTTGTCGGACACCGACAGAAGCGCGCGGCGGATGGTGATATCAGTCATGGTAGCTCCGGAAAGAATTTGGCGCTCACTTGGCGCGTTTGAAGGCCCAGCTGACATTGCAGCCGCCGGCCGGGGATTCGCCGCTGACGACGAGTTGTTGCGTGGCTTGCGGGCGGCCATCGGCATCGACCCACAGACTGTCTTCGATGGCGAGCGCGCCGCCGCGCACGCGGAATTGCCATAGCCCGCCGCCGGGCAAGCGCAGCAACGCCGCCTGGCCATCCGCGGTGGGCGAGACCTGGACGCCGCGCCCGAGATGGAAACGAACAGCAAAGGCGGCCTGCTGGCTCTTGCTGCGCTTGCCCGCGGGCAGCAGCAGATCTTCGCCGCGCAGCTCGCGCCCTTCGCTCGACAGGATCAGCTGGCGGCGATGGAGAAAACCGTAACGCCGGGCATAGCCATCATGGCTGGCCTCGATCCGGCTGGACGCGTCGCTTTCCTGCCGCGCCAGCTCAACCTCCGCCACGCCGCGCCCTAGCGTGCCATCGGCGTGGATCGCGGTGGAATTGCTGTCCCCCACGGTGAGCGTGGAATGCGCCGCGGTGGTGCGCAGCGCCTCGGCCAGCGCCTTGGGCACTTGCGCCAGCACGGCGCGCGCGCCGCCGCAATTGACCACGACGCGATGCGGGCCATCGGACATTTCGAACGCCAGCGTCGATGCGCAACCGCCCTCGGCCAGCCGCGCGACGGGCGGCGGCGCGGCATCGATGATAGCGACTGTGCTGCCCGCAGCGAGCCGCTGATAGCCCCAATCGCGCGCCTGGCGCAGCGGACGCGCGCGCACGCCGGTGGCCTCGATGATCTGCGCCAGCGTGTCCGCGGCGACCGGGCCGCCGCCCTGCCAGCTGGACAGCGCCTTATCGCCGAGACACACGCCAAGCAGCGCCGGCACCATCCGCGCGATCGTTTCGTGCACCGCGCCGGGCGCCTCCAGCCGGCGCGCGGCATAGGTTTCGCGTAACATGGTCAGCAGCATCAGCACATCGATCTGCGCCATCGGCGCGCGCGCGATGCTGCCGCCATCCTCGAACACCGACATCGACACGGCGCGAGCCAACGCCGCTTCCATGCCGCCGCGCCGCGCATCACCGCCCGCGATCAACAACCCGCCGGCGACCACGCCGCACATCGCGGCAATGCGCGGCGCGCCGGGCGGCATCTTTTCCGCGCCGCGATCGATATGCCGCGCGCCCCGCGCCAGCGTGTTGAGCACGCGGCTGCGATAGACCAGATCAGCGGAAGACAGGATCAGCGGCGCATGCGCGGTCCAGAACAGGATACGCCGACCCCAGAGATCGGCGCGCCAGGCGGGCTCGGCCACGGTATCGGCATGATGCTGCAGCCAATTGCGCATGATCGGTTCGGCGATCGGCGCGGCCTGCGCGCGCGTCGCGACACTGGAGAGATCGCGCAGCCAGGCAAAGCTGTGCAGATAATCGGCGAACTCACGCGAATAATCGGGCTTGGCAGCGAACAGACCGGCGCTTTCGCGCACTTCGCCGCGCAGCATCATCTCACCGCGGAGCAGCGCCTGGCCGCGCTTGATATCGCCCATGAAAGGATCATCGGGCACCGCGATCAGCTTGAGCGGATGGCGGCCCTTCAATTTCATGCCGTGGATCGGCGTCCGCCAGGTGAGCCGATGGAAGCGTTCGGTCAGCCGCTCGGTCAGCGACAGGCCCTTGTCGCCGCCCAGCTTGATCAGCCGCTTGCCTTCATCGATGCCATCGCCGTCGGAGCGCGCCTCGCTCACCCGCCGCGCAAAGCCGCGATATTGGCGGTATAGGCACCCGGGCCGCCACGGAACGTAGCCGTGCCGGCGACCAGCGCATCCGCGCCGGCGGCGATCGCGCGCGGCGCGGTGACGACATCGATCCCGCCATCGACTTCGAGATCGACGCTCAGCCCGGCCTTGTCGATCATCTTGCGGATCGCCTCGATCTTCTTGAGCTGGCTTTCGATAAAGCCCTGCCCACCAAAGCCGGGATTGACGCTCATCACCAGCACGAGATCGACTTCCTCGAGCAAATAATCGAGCGCCTTGGCCGGCGTCTGCGGCGTCAGCACGACGCCGGCGCGCTTGCCCAGGCCCTTGATGCGCTGAATGGTGCGATGCGTGTGCGGGCCGGCTTCGACATGCACGCTGATCGTATCGGCGCCGGCATTGGCGAAATCCTCAAGGAAGGCGTCGACCGGCGCGATCATCAGATGCACGTCGAGCGGCTTCGTGGTGTGCGGGCGGATCGCCTTCACCACTGCCGGGCCGATCGTGATGTTAGGCACGAAATGCCCATCCATGACATCGACATGGATCCAATCCGCACCGGCGGCATCGATCGCGCGCACCTCCTCGCCCAATTTGGCGAAATCGGCGGAGAGGATCGAGGGCGCGATGCGGACGGGAGATTGCATGGCGATCCTGTAGCATGACGGCCCGCGCCGACAAGCCTTGGGACGCATTGGCAGTCCGCGGAACAAGGTTTCATCCTCCCCCGCCAGGGGGAGGTGGCACGCGCAGCGTGACGGAGGGGGAGGTACGCGGCACCCTACGTTCGAGAGCGCGTCGCTTACCGCCCCCTCCGTCGCCTTCGGCGACACCTCCCCCTGGCGGGGGAGGATTTTACCGTCGCCCTAACCGTTATGCGTCAGGCGGACCATGAAGAAGCCGTCGCATCCGCCGACATCCGCCAGCATGCCGGGCAGGATGCGCAGATAACCGCCGGCGTGCGGGGTCAGCCCGGCTGGGAGCTCGTCCGGCCGGATCGGATCGACCGTGAAGCGCGTATTGTTCTTCAGGAAATGATCGAGCTGCTGCTCGCCCTCGGCGGGCTCGAGCGAACAGGTGGCATAGACCAAGGTACCGCCGGGTTTGACCCAGGTGGCGGCGCGGCTGAACAGCCGGGCCTGCAGCTCGGCCATGTCGGCAATGACCGAGGGGCGGACGCGGTGCAGCACATCAGGGTGGCGGCGGAAGATGCCGGTGGCGCTGCACGGCGCATCGAGCAAGACGGCATCGGCGAGCTCGGCGGGCTTCCACAACAGCGCGTCCGCCGTAACCACATCGGCGGCGAGCTGCGTGCGCGCGAGATTGTCGGTCAGCCGTTCGAGCCGGGTGGGCGAATTATCCAGCGCGGTGACCTGCCAGCCGGCGGCGGCGAGCTGCATGGTCTTGCCGCCGGGCGCGGCGCAAATGTCGAGCGCGATGCCGCTCCCCTGCCCGACCAGGCGCGCCGGGAGCGACGCGGCAATATCCTGCACCCACCAGGCGCCTTCCTCGAACCCGGGCATTTCGGGCACGTGGCCGCCGGGCAGGCGGACGTGCCCCGGCATCAGCGAAATGCCGCCGAGTTGCTCGGCCCAGTCGGCCGTCTTGGCGACATCGGCGATGGTCAGATCGAGCGGCGGCGGGGTGGCGATGGCCAGTTCGGCGCCCTCGATCGCATCGTCGCCCCACGCGGCATGCCAGCGGATCGCCACCGGATCGGGCAAGGTCGGCTGATCGGGCAGCGTATCGCCGCGGCGCGACAAGGTGCCGAACACGCCGTGGACCAATTTGCGCGGGCCACCATCGACCAGCGGCAGCACGGTGGAGATGGCGGCGTGCGCCGGCGTGCCGAGCGCCAGCGTCTGGATCAGCGCAATGCGCAACGCGAAGCGCGCCTTGGCATCATCGGGCAGCGGCCGCGCCGTGGCCGAATCGATCAGCGCATCGAGATCGGGCAGGCGGCGCAGCACTTCCGAGGCGATGGCGCGGGCCAGCGCGCGATCATCGGCGCGGTCGATGCCCGCCGTGGCGCGGTCGAGCACGGCTTCGAGCGGCAGCCCCTGCCGCAGCACGGCATCGAGCAGTTTGAGCGCGGCGCGGCGCGCGGGGACGCCGGGCGTGTCGTCAGGATGGGCCATCAGGCGCGCGGAGTCTGAGCATGGATCAACAACATGATATTGCCATTGGACAGGCCAGACCCGATGTAAAGCCATGCCGCCGCGCGAATGCTTGTGCCATGCGCTGCGCCGATCAGGAGAGTCGTCATGGGCCAGCGCCCCGCCCACGTAAAACCACCGGCCTATCTATCGAATAATTCGCCCGTGCCGGCGCCCGATCCGCTGCCGAACGTGCAGCCCGACAGCGGGGCCAAGACCGCACAGCAGGATCATTTGGGGCTCAATCCAACGCGCTATGGCGACTGGGAGCTGAAGGGCATCGCGATCGATTTCTGAACGGAAGCGCGCGTTTGGACCTGCCGGCACGGGGGGAGCCGACAGATCCATTTACGCCAGGGGCGCCCGAAGGGGATAGCGGGCACCCTGTACACGTCCCTCCTTGAGGAAGGACGCCGGAGATACGACGGTGCGGCGCCAAAGATGCAGCGCCGCGAGATTTAATTTGATCAGGGCATCAGCACCGTATCGATTACATGGATCACGCCGTTCGACTGAGCGACGTCGGCGATGGCGATCGCGGCCATGCCACCCTTGGCATCCATCACCGCCCAGCCCGCGCCCTGCTTCATGAAGGTCACCGTGCCGCCATTGACGGTGGCGTAGGTCGCCTTGCCGCCATGCTGCATCGCATTGCGGGCGATCATCCTGGCGCTGATCTTGCCGGGGATGACATGATAGGTGAGGATGTTGGTCAGCGTCGCCTTATTCTCGGGCTTGACCAGCGTGTCGACGGTGCCGGCAGGCAGTTTGCCGAACGCCGTATTGGTCGGCGCGAGCACGGTGAGCGGCCCCGGACCGGATAACGTCTCGACCAGTCCGGCGGCCTTGACGGCGGCGACCAAAGTGGTGTGATCGGCTGAACTGGCGGCATTTTCGACGATCGTCTTGGTCGGATACATCGCCGCGCCGCCGACCATGGGATAACCCTGGGCATAAGCGAGCGAGGAACCGCCAGCGACGGCAACAGCAAACGCAACGATGGATACACGCAGTTTAAGTGTCATGGGCGAGGTCATGAGCGGTCTCCTGGCACGGCCCGCAGAGCGCGAACCGACCCAGATACGCAGCGATCACCGCTGCGGATGCAGATCAGACTAACGAAAGTTTACCCGAGGCGACGACCGGGCCGAGCGGCAAACCTGTGGGCGAGCCGCCAGGCGCTTCCAGCGACACAGCGAGCGTGGCGCCGGCGGCGATGCGCGCGCGATTGGCGGCGGCGACGGTGAGCGTGGAGGCGCCGTTGGCGCGCAGCAGGCCGAGCGAATGCGGCTTGCCATCCGCGCCGATGATCCACAATTCCGCGCTTTGATCGGCGCTGGCCAGCGCGGCCGCGCTAAGCCGCAGCCCGGCGGTGGCCGGATCGTAGATGGCGCTGATCGGCGCGCCCCGCTCGCCGGGATCGATCGCCGCAACGAGCATCCTGGCGGGGGCGGCGGGCTGTGTCGGGACCACGACGGACGCGGGCACCGGCGCGTCGGGGCGCAGCACCACTACCGCCAGCAACGCGGCGGCGGCAGCGCTCGCCACGCCGGTGGCGACGGGCCACCAGCGACTTGGTCGGCGCACCGTTTCTGGCAGCGGCATCGCCGCCGGCATCGCGATCGAGCGTTCGACGCGCGCCCACAGCGTGCCCGGCGGAGCCACGTCCGGCCAGATATCGAACCACTGGCCGAAGCGGTTGCGCCACAATTCGACCTCCTGCGCGAAGGCAGGTTCGACCAGAACGCGGCGCAGCGCCGCGCCACGCTCGTCGCCGTCAAGCAGGCCGAGTGCGAGCTCCGCCGCCATCATATCGGGGTCGCGGCCATCGGCTGGAGGAAGGAGAGTGTCGTCGCTCATCGCTCGAGACACTCTTTCAGCTTCTGCAGCCCGCGCCGCACCCAGCTTTTCATCGTGCCAAGCGGGACATTCTGCTGCTCGGCCAGCTCGGCATAGGTAACGCCATCAAAAAAGGCGGTGCGGATCGCGCCGCGCTGGCGCTGTTCCAGCGCGTCGATACACCCTTGCAGCAGTTGCACCTCTTCATCGGCGACCAGCGCCTCGCTGGCCAGCGGCGCATGATCGGCGATCGCCGGCGCATCCTCGATCGGGCTGGCGCGGCGCGTGGCCTGCGCGCGCCGCCAGTCGATCGCACGGTTGCGCGCAATGGTCGCGAGCCAGGTGATCGGGCTGGCGCGCGAGGGCTCATAGGCCCCGGCACGCTTCCAAATGGTGAGATATACGTCGTGCAACACGTCTTCCGCCGCCTGTCGGTCGCCACAGATACGCAGCGTGATGCCGAATAGCTTCGCCGAGGTCAGTTGATAGAGTTCGCGGAACGCCACGCGATCCTCGTCCCCCGTCCTGATCAACGCCTCGACAAGCCGCGCGCGGGCGGCGATTGCACTCGACGAGTCAGACATTTCTGTACGCGTATACGTCACAGCCCGTGGCGTAGCCGGGATCGGCCGAGGCCGCAATTGCCTGTTCGCCCGTGCAGGCGTATATCTACGGTAGCGTTTCGCGGGCGCTTTGCGTAAGAGCGCGCCCATCCGCTGCCGCCGCCCGAGGAACCCGGTCATCCGCATCGCCATCGCTTCTGATCACGCCGCTGTCGCGCTGAAATCCGCGCTGGCCGCGTGGCTGGCCGACACTGGGCACGACGTGCTCGATCTGGGCCCCGCCAGCGACGCGCGTGTCGATTATCCCGATTTCGGCTACAAGCTGGCCGCGGCGATCGCGTCGGGCGAGGCGACGCGTGGCATCGCCATCTGCGGCTCCGGCATCGGCATCTCGATTGCGGTCAACCGCCATCCGGCGCTGCGCTGCGCCTTGGTCGGCGAGCCTTATTCTGCCATGCTGGCACGCGAGCATAATGACGCCAACGTGATCGCGCTGGGCGCGCGCCTGACCGGTGAAGACATGGCCAAGGCGTGCATCGCGGCTTTCCTGGCCACGGAATTCGCCGGCGGGCGCCATACCGGCCGCATCGACAAACTCAGCCATCCGCACTTCGAGGAGACTTCCGCATGAGCACCAACCCACAGATTTTGAGCGACGTGCAACCGGATGGCTTCTTCACGCGCACGCTGGCCGATGCCGATCCCGCCGTGTTCGCCGGCGTGGCGCATGAGCTGAAGCGCGAGCAGACGCAGATCGAGCTTATCGCCAGCGAGAATATCGTCTCCAAGGCGGTGTTGCAGGCGCAAGGCAGCGTGTTCACCAACAAATATGCCGAAGGCTATCCCGGCAAGCGTTACTATCAGGGCTGCGCGCCGTCCGACGAGGTCGAGACGCTGGCGATCGAACGCGCCAAGCAATTGTTCGAGTGCGCCTTCGCCAATGTGCAGCCGCATTCGGGCGCGCAGGCCAATGGCGCGGTGATGCTCGCTTTGGTAAAGCCGGGCGAGACGATCCTGGGCATGAGCCTGGATGCCGGCGGCCATCTGACGCACGGCGCGCGCGCGGCGATGAGCGGCAAATGGTTCAACGCGGTCCAGTACGGCGTCGATCCGGTGACGCACCTGATCGACTTCGCCGAGGTCGAGCGGCTGGCGCACGAGCACAAACCCAAGCTGATCATCGCCGGTGGCTCGGCCTATCCGCGCCAGATCGACTTCGCGCGGTTCCGCAGCATCGCCGATGCGGTCGGCGCCTATTTCCTCGTCGACATGGCGCATTTCGCCGGGATCGTCGCGGCCGGGCTCCACCCCTCGCCGCTGCCGCACGCGCATGTCGTGACGACGACGACGCACAAGACGCTGCGCGGGCCCCGTGGCGGAATGATCCTGACCAATGACGAGGCGATCGCGAAGAAGATCAACTCGGCGGTGTTCCCGGGGCTGCAAGGCGGGCCGCTGATGCACGTCATCGCCGCCAAGGCGGTTGCGTTCGGCGAGGCGCTCCAGCCCGATTACAAGAGCTATATCGCCGCCGTGGTCGAGAACGCCAAGGTCCTCGCCGCCACGCTCAAGGAGCGTGGGGCCGAGATCGTCTCGGGCGGCACCGACACGCATCTCGCGCTGATCGACCTGACCCCGCTCGGCGTCACCGGCAAGGATGCCGATGAGGCGCTGGAGCGCGCCGGCATCACCTGCAACAAGAACGGCATCCCCAACGATCCGCTGCCGCCGACCAAGACCAGCGGCATCCGCGTCGGCTCGCCTGCCGGCACGACGCGCGGCTTCGGCCCGGCCGAATTCCGCGAGATCGGGCATATGGTGGCCGACGTGCTGGAAGGTTTGCGCAACCAGGGCGAAGCGGGCGATGCCGCGGTGGAAACCGCGGTGCGCGCGCGCGTTAAGGCATTGTGCGATCGATTCCCGATCTATCCGGAAGGTATCTGACATGGCCGATTTCAAGACCGAACTGCAATCCGATCCTAAGCTTGGCAAGAGCATGGCCAAATGGGCTGCGCTGGGCGCGGTCGTGGCGATCCCCGTGCCGTTCGTCGGCCCGATCATCGGCGCCGCGGCGGGCGCGGGCTATGCCTATTTCAAGCGGAAGAAGCAGGACTGAATGCGGTGCCCCTTTTGCGGCCATGAAGACAGCCAGGTAAAGGATTCGCGGCCCACCGAGGATAGCGCCGCGATCCGCCGCCGGCGGCAGTGCGAAGGGTGCGCCGCGCGCTTCACCACGTTCGAACGCATCCAGCTGCGCGAACTGTTCGTGGTTAAGAGCGAGAACAAGAAAGAACCGTTCGACCGCGAGAAACTGCTCCGCTCGGTCTCGATCGCGGCGCGCAAGCGCCCGATCGAGGCAGTGCGGCTGGAGAAGCTCGTCTCCAGCATCCAGCGGCAACTGGAGACGCAGGGCGAGACCGAAATTCCTTCCAAGCGCATCGGCGAACTCGTCATGGAGGGGCTGAAGGAGATGGATTCGGTCGCCTATATCCGCTTCGCCAGCGTCTATAAGGATTTCCGCGAAGCGCGCGATTTCGAGGAATTCGCCGGCGCCGTGACCGAGGCGGGCAAGGAATGAGCCTGCCCCCGGTGATTGTCCTCGTCCGCCCGCAACTAGGCGAGAATATCGGCAAAGCGGCGCGCGGGATGCTCAATTTCGGGCTGGTCGAGATGCGGCTGGTCACGCCGCGCGACGGCTGGCCCAATCCTTCCGCCGGGCCGGCAGCAAGTGGCGCGGACATCGTGCTGGAGCGCGCGCAGGTGTTCGACAGCGTGGCGGCTGCAGTGGCGGATTGCCCGCATGTTTATGCCACGACAGTGCGCAAGCGCGGCGTGACCAAGCCGGTGGTGACGCCGGAACAGGCGGCGCGCGCGATCCATGCCGCCCCAGGCCGCGCGGCGATCCTGTTCGGGCCGGAGCGATCGGGGCTGGAGACCGACGACGTCGCGCTGGCACGCGAGATCATCACCGTGCCGATCAACGCCGAATTCGGCTCGCTCAATCTGGCGCAGGCGGTGATCCTGGTCGCCTACGAATGGTCCAAGGGCATTGGCACCGGAGAAGGGGCGCTCGCCTCGCCGCCGGAAACCGATCTGCCCCAGCCGGCGCCGCAGGAGGAGCTGGACGGGATGATCGGGCAGCTCGATGCGATGCTGGAGGAAGCGAACTTCTTCTATCCGCCGGCGCGGACCCCGGTAACCAGACGCACGCTGCGCACGCTGCTGACCAAGCCCGGCTGGTCGAGCCAGGAAGTGCGCACGATGCGCGGTGTTTTGAGCGCTCTTTCGGGCAAGAAGGGGCCGCGCGGCTAGCGGCGATCGAACGCCTTCAGTTCATAGGCGATCGAGGCCTCGACCAGCGCATCCCACAGATCGGCGATCACGTCGGCCGGCAGCCCCGCCGCCTGCGCCGCGGTGATCGCGTTCGACACGACCTGCGCCTTGCGATCCTCGTCGCGCACGGCGCCCCGCGCCGGCTTGATGCGCGCGGCGGCGTCCATATAGGCGAAGCGGCGGGCGAGCAGCGCGATCAGCTCGCGATCGATCTGGTCGACGCCGGCGCGGACCTCCGTCATCGTGGTGCAATCGGGGCCGGCGAGGATGGGATCGGTCATGCCAGCGCTGTGCCGGGGCGGGCCGCGCCTGTCCAGCGTGTCCCGCTTGCTTGACTCCGCCCCCCTGCCCGGCTAACCGCCCGCCTTCGCAATTGGCGCCGCACCCCGGTGAAGCGGTGGCCCTGCCTTTGGCAGAGCGATGACCGGGTATCGATCAGCTGAGCTTCGGCGAAGCGGGTCTTGTTATTGGCACTTGCAAGGTATTTTCCATGTCGAAGCGTTCTAGCGCAAAGCATAAACTCGATCGCCGTATGGGCGAGAACATCTGGGGCCGGCCCAAATCGCCGGTCAACAAGCGTGAATATGGCCCCGGGCAGCATGGCCAGCGCCGCAAGGGCAAGGTCAGCGATTTCGGCATCCAGCTGCGCGCCAAGCAGAAGCTCAAGGGCTATTATGGTGACGTGACCGAGAAGCAGTTCCGCGCCTGCTACACCGAAGCCGCACGTATGAAGGGCGATACCGGCCAGAACCTGATCGGCCTGCTCGAGCAGCGTCTCGACATGCTGGTCTATCGCGCCAAGTTCGCGCCGACGGTGTTCGCCGCCCGCCAGCTCGTCAGCCACGGCCACATCCGCGTCGATGGCGTGAAGTGCAACATCGCCTCGCGTCGCTGCTTCCCGGGCATGGAGATCACGCTCGGCAACAAGGCCAAGGAAATGGCCCTGGTGATGGAAGCGCAGAGCCTGGCCGAGCGCGAAATCCCCGATTATGTCGCGCCGGACGGCCCCGCCAAGGTGACCTTCACGCGCGTGCCCACGCTCGACGAAGTGCCCTATCCGGTGAAGATGGAGCCGAACCTGGTGGTCGAGTTCTACTCGCGCTAAGTTTCTCGCGACACGTATCGATACGAAGGGGCGGTCCGGCAACGGGCCGCCTTTTCGTTTCACATCCCCATCGCCTTGCGCAGAAACGCATCGGACTTCGCCAGCATGGTCGTGCGCGCGGCACTGTCCTGGATCTGGTGATCCAAATTCTTGAATTCGACCAGCTCGACGGATTTGCCAACGTCCTTCAGCCGGTCGGCCATCAATCGCGATTCACCAATGCCGACGTTCAAGTCATTGGTGCCGTGAAACATCAGTACCGGCGCGGTGATGCGGCCAGCATTGAGTGCTGGCGATCCCTCGCGAACATGGGGACCTTTGCCGATGAATGCGTCCACCATGGCAAAACTGGTATAGTGCCGCGCTTCGTTGCGCAGCGTTTCCAAATCGGTCACCGGAGCGATAGCAACGATCGCCTTGAACAAGCTTGGATCCAGCACCGCCGTCTGCAAGGCCGCATAACCGCCATAAGACCAACCGACGATGCCGAGCTTGGTCGGATCGGCGATGCCCTGCTTGATCAGCCAGCGGCCGCCATCGTTGACGTCGCTGATCGCTAGCCGCCATGATTTGAAGCCGTTGTCGCGAAACCAAGCATCGCCGTAACCGGTCGAGCCGCGAAAGTTTGGCTGGAGCACGGCATAGCCGCGATTGGCAAAGAACTGCGCCAGCCAGTCGAAACCCCATTCATCGCGCGCGCCCGGGCCACCGTGCGGCATCACGATTGCAGGAATATTCTTGCCGTCGCTGCCAGGGGGGAGCGTGAGATAGCCGGGAATGATTGTACCGTCAGCAGCGGGGAAGTTGATCGCCTTAACCGAAGCCAATGGCACATCGGCGAGCTGTGGCCGCGTGGGCAAGATCTCGGCCATACTCCGCATCTTGTTGTCGAACAGGTAATAGCGGCCCGGATCGACATCGCTTCCGGCGAACATCAACAGCTTGTTCTCGTCAGTGCTGGCATCGACGAAATTGATCAGCGGCTGATGGGGCAGCGCTTTGCCTAGAGCGGCGCCAAGCTTCTTCAGCATGGGATCGAAAAATTCGGTCTGGCGGCGATCGGTAGCATAGCTCGCGCCGACCACGCGCCGCTGGCGGCCGATCCTGATCAGTCCGTCCACGTCAACATCCGGCCTTGCCATGACCAGTTCGCGTTTCAGGCTGCCGTCCAGCGACACGCGGTATAGCGCCTCGCGCCCGTCCTGCGATGCAAAGCCATAGGCCACGTTCAGATCGCGATCCACGGCATAGGGATTGAAACTCGTGCCGCCGCCCCCGCCCAGCACGATCTGGCTCAGCGGCAACCATTTGTCCGATGCCGGCTGGCGATACGTATAGATCACTTTCGCACCGTCATATCCGCCGCTCGTTTTTGGTCGCGTGCCCTTGATCCGGATTGTCCCATGGCCGTCGCTGATATATTCGACGGCATCCGCGCGGGGCGGCTCCACGATCTTGCGATTGTTGTTGTCGATATCGATCAGTTCGACGCCGAGCCCTTGCCGATCAGCCCTGATATTGCTTCCGGTCGATTGCTCGGGCACGAATGTGCGCGTCATCAATACCTTGCCCGGTGCGCCATCCGGCAGCAGATCAATAATCGACCCGCCATTCTGCAAAATGCCGAGCGACCGGTCGTTGATATCGGCCGTGATGACTTTCATGCCGCTGCCGTCGGCGTTGATAGCGATCAAACGGGTGTAAGCGATTTTATCGACGTCGTTGGCAATGAGATAGATATTGCACAGCAAACGCGCATCGGTGACCCAATGACAATCCGATAGTCGATCAGGATACCCCGAGGAGTATACCACCGGGCGTGGCGTGCCCCCTTGGACCAGATCGGCTATGGTCACGACGGAGCGGGCGCCATCGGCCGCTTGGATCATCGCCACCTTGGTTCCGTCGGGCGACAGACTGATCTGGGCGATCTGCTCGCGCGCGCCGAACGCCGCTGCGGCTTGTTCCGAGGTCAGAACGCGCGGCGCCGCGGTCGAAGGCTGCACGAGAATCGTCGCTAAAAAGAGCGACCAACCAACAACTTTCACACCTGCCCCCCAAAAATCCTTCCCCCCCACTCTATCGACCACCAGCCCGGCGGCAAGCCCGCGCAACTTGCCTTGCACAAGAGCGGCTGGCACAGCGACGCGGCCATCCGGAGACCATTTATGCAGACATCTGCCATCCTCGTGCTTGTTGCTGCGCTGCCGGCTGCGGCTTTTGCCCAGACGGCAGCAAGGCCCGCTATCTCGGTCGAGACGCTGAAGACCGTCACGCAGACGCTGTCGTCCGACGCCTATGAAGGCCGCGCGCCGACCACGCCGGCGGAGGACAAGACCACCACCTATATCGTCGAGCGGTTCAAGCAGGCGGGCCTCAAGCCGGGCAACAAAGGGAGCTGGTATCAGGATGTGCCGCTGGTCGAGCTCAGCGCGAGCGACGTGACACCACTGCGCTTCACCGGGGGCAAGACGCCGCTCGCCGCCGCCTATCGCAGCGATATGGTGATCGGCACCTACCGCGTGACGCCCAAGGTGGCGATCAAGGACAGCGACGTCGTGTTCGTCGGCTACGGCGTCAACGCGCCCGAGCGCGGGTGGAACGATTATGCCGGTGTCGACGTGAAGGGCAAGACGGTGATCATCCTGATCAACGATCCCGATTGGCGCACGGCCGGGTTGCAGGGCGATTTCGGCGGGCGGGCAATGACCTATTACGGGCGCTGGACCTACAAGTTCGAGGAAGCGGCGCGGCAGGGCGCTGCGGCGGCGATCATCGTGCATGATACCGAGCCGGCCGCCTATGGCTGGGGCGTGGTGCAATCGTCGTGGACCGGGCCGCAGCTGGAGCCGGATACGCCGGGTGACCATCTGGACCAGTCCGAAGCGATCGGCTGGATCCAGAAGCCGGTGGCGGAAGCCTTGTTCGCCGGCGCGGGCCAGGATTTCGCCGCGCTTGCCAAGGCCGCGGCGACCAAGGGCTTCAGGGCCGTGCCACTGGGGGTGACGGCCAGCGTCGGTTTCACCAACACGATCCGGCGCCAGGCCTCGAAAAACGTCGTTGGCATCCTGCCCGGCACCAGCGCGCCCGACGAGGTCGTGCTCTATTCCGGGCATTGGGATCATCTCGGCCGCTGCGATGCCGTGAAGGGCGACGATATCTGCAACGGCGCGGTCGATAATGCCTCGGGCATTGCCGGTCTGGTGGCGATCGCCGAGGCCGCGGTGAAGGCCGGGCCGACGCGGCGCACCCAGGTGTTCCTGGCCGTGACGGGCGAGGAATCGGGGCTGCTCGGCTCCAAATTCTATGCCGAGAACCCGGTCTTCCCGCTCGCGCAGACGGTCGGCGGGGTCAACATGGATGGGCTCAACGTGGTCGGCAAGGCGAAGGATTTCGTGCTGGTCGGCGCGGGCAAATCGGAGCTTGAGGACCTCGTCAAACCGCTGGTCGCCGCCGAAGGGCGGGTCATCGGGCTCGAGCCGACGCCGGAAAAGGGCTATTATTATCGCTCCGATCACTTCAGCATGGCCAAGCTCGGCGTGCCGATGCTGTATGGTGAGAGCGGCGACGATCTGGTCGTCGGGGGCAGCGCGGCGGGGCGTGCGGCGGCGGAGGATTATACCGTCAACCGCTACCACAAGCCGCAGGATGAGTATGACGCTGCCTGGAAATGGGATGGCGCGGTTTCCGACCTGAATATCTATTACGGGCTGGGCCATGGTTTGGCGCAGGGCAATAATTGGCCGAATTGGTATGCGGATGCGGAATTCCGCAAGATCCGTGACGCCAGCCGCAACGGAGCGAAATGATGACGGTAATGCAGCCGGCCGAATGGGCGCGGCACGATGCGGTGTGGATCGGCTTTCCCAGCCATGCCGATCTGTGGCTCGACGATCTTGCGCCCGCCCAGGCCGAAGTGGTGGCGTTTGCCCGCGCGGTGCATGCCGGCGGCAAGGGCGAACGCGTGATCCTGGTGGCGGCGGACGAGACGGCGGGCGCCGCGGCGCGGGCGCTGGCGGGCGATTTTGCCGACGTGGTGGTCGAGCCGTTCGGCGACATCTGGCTGCGCGATACCGCCGCCATCCTGCTCGGCGACGGCAGCGCGCGCGATTTCCGCTTCAATGGCTGGGGCGGCAAATATGATCTGCAGGGCGACGACGATATCGGGCTGCGGCTGGCGGCGCGGCGCGCGATTGCCGCGACATCGTGTGATTGGGTGCTGGAAGGCGGCGCGATCGATGGCGATGGCACCGGGCTGGTGGTCACCACCGAGCAATGCCTGCTCAATCCCAATCGTAACCCTGCCTTGACCAAGACCGAGATCGAGACGCGGCTGCGCGACGATCTGGGCTTTACGCGCGTGCTGTGGCTGGGAGACGGGCTGGTCAACGATCATACCGATGGCCATGTCGACAATCTCGCGCGGTTCGTCGGCACGAACCTGCTGGCCTTGCCCGAAGCGGCAGAGGACGATCCCAACGGCGAGATTTTCGCGGAGGCCAGACGCTGCGCGGCAGCGGCCGGCGTGGAGATCGTGTCGCTCCCCTCCCCCGGGCGCGTGCTGCGCGATGACGAGATCGTGCCGGCCAGCTATATGAACTTCTATATCGGCAACGCCGCGGTGGTCGTGCCGCTCTATGGCGCGGCCAACGATACGGCGGCGGTCGCGGCGATCGCGGCCTTGTTCCCCGAGCGCGAAACCGTGGGGCTGCGCGCGGATCATATCCTGACCGGCGGCGGATCGTTTCACTGCATCAGCCAGCAATTGCCCGGCTGAGCCCCCCGCCAGCAAGGGGGGCGGCCGGTGCGCGCAGCGCGCGACCGCGTGATCATGGTGGCCGCGCGCCGCACGAAAGACGATCCCTACGACCTTGCCAAGGTTTCAAATGCATAGGCGAAGCGCTAAGACGACGTCATGACCGAAATCACCGTCGCCGCGCTCCAGCTTGCCTTCACCCCGGATATCGATGCGAACATCGCCCGCGTTTCCAGCCTGGTGCGCGAGGCAGCGGCGCAGGGCGCGCAAGTAATTCTGCCGCCCGAATTGTTTGAGGGCGAATATTTCTGCCGCGTCGAGGATGAGGGCCTGTTCGCGCAGGCCAAGCCGGTCGGGCAGCATCCCGCGGTGCTGGCGATGCAGGCGCTGGCCAAGGAGCTTGGCGTGACCATTCCGACGAGCTTTTTCGAGGCGGATGGCCCGCATCATTATAACAGCCTGGCGATGATCGGCCCCGACGGCAACGTGATGGGCGTGTATCGCAAGAGCCACATTCCCGATGGCCCGGGATATGAAGAGAAATTCTATTTCCGCCCCGGCAATACCGGCTTCAAGGTCTGGCCGGGGCCGGCGGAAGCGGGCGGGGCCACGCTCGGCGTGGGCGTGTGCTGGGATCAATGGTATCCCGAGGCGGCGCGCGCGATGATGCTCATGGGCGCGCAAATCCTGTTCTACCCGACTGCGATCGGCAGCGAACCGCACGACACCTCGCTCGATACCGCCCGGCTGTGGCGCCGCGCGATGGTCGGTCATGCCGTCTCCAACGTCGTGCCGATCGTTGCTGCCAACCGCATCGGCACCGAGCATGACCAGACCTTTTACGGCACCAGCTTCATCACCGACGAGCGCGGCGATATCCTGGCCGAGCTGGGGCGCGAGGAAGAAGGCGTGATCGTCGCCACGCTCGATCTTGATCGAATCAAGCGCCACCGCGCCGCGTTCGGCTTTTTCCGCGATCGCCGGCCCGATCTGTATGGCCGCCTCGTGCAGGATGTGTGACCCGGTCCGCCAGCCATGACGGACGCGCAATTCGATCGTGTGACCGAGCTGCAACGCGAATGCCTGCGGCTGGTGCTGACCCGGCATAACTCCAAGGAGATTGCGCAGGTTTTGGGCATCTCCCCAGTGACAGTCGACAAGCGCATCGGGCGCGCGGTGAGCACACTGGGCGTGGCGACGCGTTTCGAAGCGGCGCGATTGCTCGCCGCACACGAGAGCGGGACATACCAGCCGTTGGTATACCAGCCGCCGGACATTGTGCCGGGCGCAAAACCGGCGATGATCACCGGGTCTGAGGCGCTGACAGCGGCCGACGGCGGCGCTCCAGCCGATACCGGCTGGCTGCCACTGCGGCCAAAGGGGGGCAGGTATAACACCCTGACCATATGGCAGCGGCTGTTGTGGATCGTCACGATCCCGGCGGCACTCGCAGTGGCGGTGGGCATGCTGGGCTTTGGGCTTAGCGTGGTGGGGAAAGTCCTCCGGCTCATCGGTGCCGTCGTGCCCTGAGACAGGCCAGCGGCTTACATCAGCCGTGCAGGGGGAGACGGACGATGACGGACACGCACAGGACGGATACGCACAGGATTGCCGGCCAGGTGGGAACGCTGCTGTACAAGCTGGAAATGCTGATCGACGAGGCGGTGAGCTGCGGCGCGGAGCTGACGGCTGCGCTGCCGCGCGCGCGCGTCGAAGCCAAGCTGCCCGCGTTGGTCGGCCAGCATTCGCTCGATACGTTGACCGAGGCGGTCCAGTCGCTGGTCGCCGCGCGCCGCCAGACCATCGCCACGCACAAGCATCTTGACAAGGTGCGCGAATTGATGGGCCTGCCGGTGATAAGCTTCGGCGAGGAAGGCCCCAAGCCCGACACCAATTTTTCAACCGGCGCCACCCGTCCCGATCACCTCCGGGTCGCCGCATGAGTTTCGGCGCGGTTGCCTCGACCCCAACCGCGCCGGGAACCGTCCGGTGCTCGTGATCCTGTTCAATGTGCTGCTCGGTGCTTCGGCGCTGTATGCCTTTGTTCGAGGTGGCGCACCGGAACGCGTGGTGGCGGTGGCGTTTATCGCCGCCGCCATCGCCAGCTACATCGCCCGGCCGCTTGGCCAAGTCCGCTTTGAGGATACTGAATTCGGGCTGCTGTTGATTGATGCGGCGTTGCTCGCCGTGCTGATCGCGGTGGCGCTGTGGGCCAATCGCTTCTGGCCGATCTGGATTGCGGCGTTCCAATTGTTCGCGTTGCTCGTGCATATCGCGATGCTGTATCAGCAGGATATCCTGCCGATCGTCTATTTCGTGGTCATTTCGCGCATCGCGTATCCGATGCTGGGCATGCTGTTGATCGGCACCACGCTTCATTTCCAGCGCTTGCAACGGCACGGCGCCGACCCGGACTGGATCCGCCATTCGTTATGATACTATTCGCGGCACGACCATGCCCGATAACGCGCCCAAAGCCGGCTGGCATGGCGCCGAGCGGATCGGCGCGGCAGGCAGCGGGCGCCCCACGGCGCATGACACCGCCACGCGCATGCTCGCGTTCAACACCGCGCGCCTCGCCGCTTTTGCGCCGCACGGGCTGATCGTCAGCGACGCGGCGTGGGACGTGCTGCTGGCGCTGTTCGTCGCGCAGGAACGTGGGCTGCGGCTGACCATCGCCACATTGTGCGACGAACTGCCGATGCCGCGCGCGAGCACGCTCCGCTGGGTGCGCGCGTTGCATGCCAGCGGGCTGCTGCAAGAGGATGATCGCAGCGCGGGGCTGACGGCGGCGGCGCGCCTAACGCCCGCGGCGGATGCCGCGCTGCGCGGGCTGATCGAGCGCTAGAGGGCACGCTCACGGCGCGACAGGGGAAGCTATGCTGCGCGCTGCCAAACCGGCCCGAATGCAGTAGGGCCGCGACATGCTTGCTCGCTACGTCATCGCTATTGGATCGAATCGCCGAGGACGGCACGGTGCGCCGGCGCGCGAAGTCGCAGCGGCGATCGCGGCGCTGAATGCGACCATCGCATCGCCGATTCTGGCCACGGCGCCGCTCGGCCCCTCGATCCGCCGCTTCGCCAATACCGCGGCGGTGATCGACACCACGGACACGCCCGCCGAATTGCTCGCCCGGCTGAAGCGTATCGAACGTGATTTCGGCCGCAGGCGGGGGCAGCGCTGGGGGGCGCGGGTAATCGATCTCGATATCGTCTTATGGTCGGGCGGCACCTGGCATGATGCGGCGCTGATCGTGCCGCATGTCGATTTTCGACGCAGGCGCTTCGTGCTCGATTGCCTGGTGCGGATCGTACCCGATTGGCGCGATCCGGTGACCGGATTTACCATAAGACAATTGACTTATCGGGCACGGGCGGTTGACCGCAGGCGCGCCGGTCCGTAACGCGCATCCCTTGGTAGGGCCCGTAGCTCAGTTGGTAGAGCAACGGACTTTTAATCTGTAGGTCTCGGGTTCGAATCCCGACGGGCCCACCAAATCAGGCGTATGCGATGACCGCCCCGCTTTCCCCTCTGCACCCTGCCCTTCTGGCCGAAGGCGCCGACGCGCGCGGCGTGGTGCCGGGCGATGTGCGCCATCCGCCGTGGTTGCTGATCTCGGGCGCGGCCCTGGGGCTGACGATCCTGATCGTTGGCGCGGTCGGCGCGCTGATCGGTGGCGGGTGGGAGCTTGCCGTCGATCGCGCGATCATGCTGTGGACACGGCATGGCAACGCGCATGGTGTGCCGATCGGCCCGCGCTGGGTGCGCGCGGCGATGATCGATATCACCGCGCTGGGCGGCGTGACCATCTTGACGCTGGTCACCGCTATCGCGGTGGGCTTCCTGGCGTTGAAGCGCTTGTGGCTGACCATGTTGCTGGTGATCGGCGGTACAGTGAGTGGGGCGATCGCCGTGTCCATCGCCAAATTGCTCGTTGCGCGGCCGCGGCCCGAGATCATCGATCATCTCGTCACCGTGTCCTCCGCCAGCTTTCCCAGCGGCCATGCCACCAACAGCGCGATCGTCTATCTCACGCTGGCGACACTGATCATGCAGATCGTGCCGGGGCGCGTGGTACGCGGCTATATTCTGTGCACCGCCGCGTTGCTGGTCGTCGCGATCGGCTGCAGCCGCGTTTATCTCGGCGTCCATTGGCCAAGCGACGTGCTCACCGGCTGGGGCGTCGGCGCGCTATGGGCGCTGATGTGGTGGGCGGTCGGCGCCTGGGTGCGGCTTCGGCGCGCGGGGCGATCGTTACTCCATCCCGGCGAGTAACGCGCGCGCCGCCTTCAGATGCGGCGCATCGACCATCTTGCCGTCCAGCGCGAGCGCGCCCGCGCCGGGATTAGCCGCGAACAGCGCGATCACCGCCCGGGCATGTGCAAGTTCCGCCGCGGACGGCGCGAACGCCGCGTTGATCACCGCAACCTGCGCGGGGTGGATCGCCATCATCCCGGTAAAGCCATCGCGGCGCCCCCGCGCGGCATAGGCCGCGAGGCCATCCAGATCGCGAAAATCGGGATAGACCGTCTCGATCGCCGGCACGCCCGCGGCATGCGCACCGAACAGGGTGAGCGAGCGCGCGAGCTGATAGGGCGCGGTATAGCCGCCACCGGGCTCACGCGATGTGGCCGCGCCGATCGCGGCGGGCAGATCCTCCGCCCCCCAGGTCAGCCCGGCAAGCCGCGGCGTGACCCCGCCATAGCTGCCCAGCGCGAAGATCGCCGCCGGCGTTTCGGTGGCGATCGGCAGGATCATCGTGTCACCGCTGAGGCGCGCATCGAGCGCGGCGAGCGACGCACCGCCCTCCGCTTTGGGCAGCACGATGCCGTCCGGCCGCGCGGGCAGGACCGCCGCGAGATCGTCCTCGGCCAGCCCGCTATCCAGCGGGTTGATACGCACAAACACCGCGCCGACCGGCCGCTGGCCAAGAAATGCGGCAACCGCCGCACGGGCCGCCGGCTTGTTGGGGTACGCCACCGCATCTTCGAGATCCAGGATCAGCGCATCGGCGCCAAGCCCCAGCGCCTTTTCCATCCGGTCGGGCCGATCGCCGGGGACGAACAACAAAGAACGAAAACGCTTCATAACAGGATCCTGTGCCCAATGGGGCTGCTTAGCATGGGCAAAGCGTGGGGAAAGCACGGTAAAGCGTCTTGTGACTTTGTATCATCACATCTATTGCGCTGCACAAGACCAGAGCAAAGGGCCCTCCATGATTCGTACCATTCTGCTTGCCGGCACTGCCTTCACCACCGCGCTCCCCGCCGCTGCGCAAACCGCGCCCAGGCCTCCGCAGCAGGACATCATCGTCACCGCGCCGGTGCAGCGCAGCGAGACCGACGTGTTGCAGGGCACCTCGATCCTGACCGGCGAGGAACTGACCCGCGAGCTCCGGCCCACGATCGGCGAAACGCTGGCGCGGCAGCCGGGCGTCTCCGCCTCGTCGTTCGGCCCCAATGCCTCGCGCCCGATCCTGCGCGGTTTCCAGGGCGAGCGCATTCGCGTGCTGACCGACGGGATCGGCTCGATCGACGTCTCCAACACCTCGGCCGATCATGCTGTGATCATCGATCCGCTGCTCGCCGAGCGCATCGAAGTGCTGCGCGGCCCCGCCGCCTTGCTGTTCGGCTCATCCGCCGTCGGCGGCGTGGTTAACGTCGTCGATACGCGCATTCCACGCAGCGTGCCCGCCAACGGCTACCGTCTCGACGGCATCGCCAATTACGGCTCCGCCGCGGACGAACGCTCGGGCGGGATGGCCGGCGATGTGGCGGTAAGCGAGCATCTCGTCCTGCATGCTGATGGTTCGTATCTCAAGACCGGCGATCTGCGCACCGGCAAGGGCTATCTGCTGTCCAACAGCGCGCGCGCCGAGGCGCTGTCGCAAGTCGGGCTGCCGCAGGACACCGAAGAGCCGATCGATTTTGCCGGTTCGGCCAATCTACGCAACCGCCTGCCCAATTCGGCGGCGGAAACCTGGACCGCGGGCGTCGGCGCGGCGATCATCACCGATACCGGCACGCTCGGCGTTTCCTACAGCCATTATGACAGCCTGTACGGCGTGCCGATCCGCTATGCCACGCAAGTGGGCCAGGAGCAGGAATCGCCGCGGCTCGATGTAGTGCAAAATCGCGTCGATCTGCGCGCCGAGGTCAATACCGGCGGCGGCTTCCTCGACAAGATCCGGCTGCGCGCGGGCCAGGCAAGCTATCGCCATTTTGAGCTGGCGCCGGACAATTCGGTCGGCACCGCTTTCTTCAACAAGGGGCTCGAAGGGCGGCTCGAACTCGTCCAGGCCAATCGCGGCGGCTGGCAAGGCGCCTCGGGCGTGCAATTCTTCAATCGCAATTTCAATGTGCGGGGCGACGAGGCATTCCTGCCCAAGAACGAGACCAGCCAGACCGGCATCTTCACGCTGCAGCAATATAGCGCGGGCGCGTTCAAAGCCGAGGGCGGTTTGCGCTACGAAGCGACCTCCGCCGCGGCGCGCACGCCTGTTGGCGATGATCGCTTCTTCCGCGGCACGCGTGATTTCCAGGCGGTGTCGGGCTCGATCGGCGCGTCCTATGGCGTGACAGACACGGTGCGCTTCGGGCTCAACCTGTCGCACACCGAACGCGCGCCATCGGCCGAGGAATTGTTCGCCAATGGCGGGCATGCCGGCACGCAGGCTTATGAATTGGGCAGCCCCGATTTCCGGCTTGAGAAATCGAACGGTGCGGAAGCGACGATGCATCTCCATGGCGATGGCTTCAGCCTTGACGCCTCCGCGTATTACACCAAATTCTCCAATTATATCTCGGAGAACCGCGTCGATCAGGCAGTGTGCGCGGCGGCGGCCGCGCCATCGGGCCGCGAGGCCGATCTGCCGTGCTTCCAATATCAGCAGCAAGATGCGCGCTATTACGGGTTCGAGGCGGACGCCTCGCTGCGCGTGGCGACGCTCGGGCAGTATGTCATCAACGCCGATCTGCTCGGCGACTACGTCCGCGCCAACATCATCGATCAGGGCGATGTGCCGCGCATCCCGGCGGCGCGTGTGCTGGGCGGTATCGAGGCGCAGGGCGATCGGCTGCAGGGGCGCGTTGAAGTCGAGCATGTGTTCGAGCAGAACCGCATCGCCGCGTTCGAAACGCCGACCGATGATTACACGATGGTCAATGCCTCGATCGGCTTCTCGCCCTTCGGCAAGCAGAGCAAGACGAGCTTCCTGATCAGCGCCAACAACATCTTCGATGTCGAGGCGCGACGCAGCGCAAGCTTCCTGAAGGATTTCGCGCCACTCGCCGGGCGGGATATCCGCGCGACGCTAAGGTTCGGACTGTAACACCCGCTCCTCCCGAGCGTTGCTCGGGAAGGAATTAAAGCGTGGCGATCGCGTCGGCCAGCGGGAGGATGTGCTCGGGCTGTTGATCCCAGGACGTGACCAGGCGGATCTCGCCGTCCGCCCAGTCATAGAAATCGAAGCCCTTCGCGCGCAAGCGTGCCGCTTCGTCGGCGGTGGCGCGCAGAAACACCTCGTTCGCCTCGACCGGATGTAGCAGGCGCTCCCCCGCCGCCCCCGCCAGCAACGCCGCACCGGTATTGGCCGCGCGCGCGGTTTCCAGCCACAGATCGCCGTCCAGCATGGCGAGCAATTGCGCGGCGAGATAGCGCCCCTTGGACAGCAGCAACCCGGCGCGCTTGCGCCGCATCAGCGTGGCGGCGGCAAGATCGCGCTTGAAGAAGATCAGTGCCTCGGCGCTCATCCCGCCATTCTTGATAAAGCCGAAGCTCAGCGCATCGACACCGGCGCGCCAGGTGACATCCGCCGGCGAGCAGCCTAGATGCGCCACCGCATTGGCGAAGCGCGCGCCATCCATGTGCAAACCGAGGCCACGCGTCTTGGCCAGCTCGCCGATCGCGGCGACCTCGGCCGGCGCATAGACGCGGCCATATTCGGTCGCGTTGGTGATCGACAACGCATGCGGCTGGACGCGGTGAACGTCGTTGGCGATGCTGTCGAGCAAGGTGGTGATCGTCGCGGGCGTCAGCTTGGCGCCCTCGCCCTCCGCCAGCATCAGCTTGGCACCGTGCGTGTAGAATTCGGGCGCGCCGCATTCGTCATTCTGAATATGCGCATCGCGGTGGCACACCACGCCGCCATAAGGCGGGCAGAGCGCGGCCAGCGCCAGGCAATTGGCGGCGGTGCCCGAGGGTACCCACAGTGCGGTGACCTCCGTCTCGAATAGCTCCGAGAACCGAGCATCGAGCGATTTGCTCAGTGCATCGCCGTCATAGGCGGTGTCGAGCGTGTTGGCATTGCCGAGGGCCGCCAGAACGGCGGGGTGCACGGGGGCTGCATTGTCTGAAAAGAAGCGCATGGGATGGCCATGCTGTGGCCGGGGAGGCGCGTCAACCAGCCGCGGCGGGTGACGTGCTCCCCATTTTCAGGCCGCTGATAACTTTGCTTCGGTGTCCATATGCCCTTGGCGGGTGCGGTTGGTAAACGCGGCGGGTGCCATGCCGCCAAGGCTGCTGTACGGACGTACGGTGTTGTAATCCGTCCGCCACGCCTCGATGGTCCGTTGAACGACTCCACGAAGCCGTTCTGCTGCGGCTTGCCGGGCGCGATGTAGTGCGACTCGACGCCGGTGTCCTGGCACCAGGCGAGGACAGCGTGACTGGTCAGCTCGGTCCCGTTGTCGCTCACCACCATGCACGGCAGCCCGCGACGCTCGGCGATGGCGGTCAGTTCTCGCACGACACGGCGGCCTGACAACGAGGTATCGACGATGCAGGCCAGGCGTTCCCGGCTGTAATCGTCGATGACGTTGAGCATACGGAACCGCCGGCCGCACGCCAATGCATCCGACACGAAGTCGAGAGACCAGCGTTGATTGGGTTCCTGCGGGATCGCCATCGGCGCCCGTGTGCCCAATGCGCGCTTGCGGCCACCACGCTTGCGCACGGTCAGTCGCCCCTCGCGATACAGCCGATAGACCTTCTTCAGGTTCATGCCTTTCCCCTCGCGCCTGAGCAGGATCGCCAGCCGCCGGTAGCCGAACCGGCGGCGCTCGTTGGCGATCTCGCGCATCCGCTCACGGACAGCATCGTCCTTCCCGCGAAGCGGCTCATATTGCCATGCCAACCGGTTGACCCCGATCAGCCTGCAGGCGCGACGCTTCCGAGAAGCCGTGGTCGGCCATCAGCTTCTCCACCGCAGCGTAGCGATCCACAGACCGGGTCAGTTTTTTCCCAGCAGATCCTTCAGCGCCGACACGTCCAGCATCGACTCCGCCAGCAGCTTCTTAAGCCGCCGGTTCTCGTCCTCCAGCGTCCGCAACCGAGCCGCCTCCGACACGGTCATGCCGCCATACTTCACCTTCCAGTTGTAGAATGTCGCATCGCTGATGCCGTGCTTCCGGCACAGGTCCGCGGTCTTCACGCCAGCCTCATGCTCGCGCAGCACGCCAATGATCTGATCCTCGGTAAATCGGCCTCGCCGCATCACTCGTCTCCATCTGACAAGCTAACTTACCAATGGCATGATTTCCGGGGAGCAGGTCACTGCTTGTAAAAAGGGCACAAAAAAGCCGCCGCAGGGGGTCCTGGGCGGTTTGGTATATGTTCCGATGGTTGCGGGGACAGGATTTGAACCTGTGACCTTCAGGTTATGAGCCTGACGAGCTACCGGGCTGCTCCACCCCGCGCCACGGTACGCCGCTCGCATGGAGTGCGAG
>NZ_JBDIMF010000005.1:0-290047 GCF_039614825.1 Sphingomonas qilianensis
GTATGCGTCACCGCTCCACCCAGCTCCTCCTGCGTGACGATCTCGTTGGTAACGGTCTTCACTACATCTGGGCCGGTGACGAACATGTAGGACGAATCCTTCACCATGAAGTGAAGTCCGTCATCGCGGGGGAATAGACTGCGCCACCGGCGCAGGGCCCCATGATCAGGGAAATCTGCGGCACGACGCCGCTCGCCAGCACGTTGCGCTGGAACACTTCGGCATAGCCGCCAAGCGACGCCACGCCCTCCTGGATGCGCGCGCCGCCGGAATCGTTCAGCCCGATCACGGGCGCGCCGACCTTCAGCGCCATATCCATGATCTTGCAGATTTTCTGCGCATGCCGCTCGGAAAGCGAGCCACCGAACACGGTAAAATCCTGGCTGAACACGAAAACGAGCCGACCGTTGATCGTGCCCGACCCGGTGACCACGCCGTCGCCCGGAATGATCTGCTCCTGCATGCCGAAATCGATGCAATTATGCTCGACATACATATCTAGCTCCTCGAACGAATTCTCGTCGAGCAACACATCGAGCCGCTCGCGCGCGGTCAGCTTGCCCTTGGCGTGCTGCGCGGCGATGCGCGGCACCCCGCCGCCCAGCCGTGCCGCCTGACGCTTGCGTTCGAGTTCGGCAATGGTCGAGGACATGCGGTTCTCCGGAAGTGCGCCGCCTCTCTCCCCGCTGCGCGGCGCATTTGCAAATGTGAACTTGCGAAGTTGCGAAGCGAGGCTTTGCGAAGTAAGGCCGCGAAACACCCAGCGCCGATACAGACATACGGCGTCACCCCGGACTTGTTCCGGGGTCCACCGTGCCATGCAGTCGAAGTCATCGATTTGCGGCGCGGCAGACCCCGGAACAAGTCCGGGGTGACGACATTAGGAGCAACGAAGGATCCCCCGCCCCACCCGCCTCTACGCCGGCGAACAGCTCCGCGCGCTGCGCCACACCGCCGGCCTCAACCAGGCCGCCATGGCCGTGCGCCTCGGCGTCTCCGTCAGCTATCTCTCGCAACTCGAAGGCGGCGTCCGTCCGCTCACGCCCGCCGTGATCGCCGCGGTGCGCCGCCAGCATCCCGGCGCCCTGGTCGGCCTGGAAAACGCCGCCCCCGCCATGCGCCTCGCGGGGCTGAGCCAGGCGCTGGCCGATCCGCTGCTCCCCCCGCCCCCCACCGCCGACATCATCGCCCGCCTCGCCGAGGAACGCCCCGATTTCGCCGATCGCTTCATCGCGCTGCACGGCGCGATGCGCGCGGCGGAGGAGCGGCTGCAGATGGTTGAGGAACAGACGAGCTCGGGCGGCGGCGGGCGCAAGCCATGGGAAGCGGTGCGTGACTGGTTTCATGACGCCGGCAATTATGTCGATGCGCTCGATCGGGCCGCGGAAGCGCTGGCACCAGGCGGCGATCCTGACATGCTGGCGGCAGCGCTCGAGCGTCACGGCGTATCGATCAGGCCGAGCGACCGCGTTGCCGGCCCGCTCGCGCAGTTCGACGGCACCACGCTGGTGCTCGACGCCGCCATGCCCGCCGAAAGCCGCCGCTTCCAGATCGCGCACCGGTTGGCCGCGATCGCCTTCGCCAGCGAGATCGAAGCGATCGTTGCCACCGCCGAGCTGGACGGCGACGCCGCGCGCAATCTGCTGCGCATCGGCCTGGCCAATTACGCCGCCGGCGCGCTGACCATGCCCTACGCCGCGTTCCGCGCCGCCGCGCGCGAGACACGCCACGATATCGATCGCCTGTGCCGCCGCTTCGGCGTCAGTTTCGAACAGGCCTGTCACCGTCTGTCCACGCTGCAACGCCCCGGCGCCGAGGGCATCCCGTTCTATTTCTGCCGCGTCGACATGGCCGGCAACATCACCAAACGGCACAGCGCCACGCGCTTCCAGTTCGCCCGCTTCGGCGGCGCCTGCCCCTTGTGGATCGTCCACGAAGCCGTCGCCATCCCCGATCGCATCGCTGTGCAGCTCGCCGAAACACCGGATGGCGTGCGCTACGTGTCGATGGCCAAGGGCCTCGTCAAACCCTCGGGCAGCTTCACCCGCACCCCGCGCCGCTACGCGGTGACTTTGGGCTGCGAAGCCGAGCATGCCGGCGACTTCGTCTATGCCGACGCGCTTGACCGCACCGCCCAGGCGACACCGATCGGCATCTCCTGCCGCCTGTGCCCGCGCGACGATTGCGACCAGCGCGCGTTTCCGCCGGCGGATCGCGGGATTGCGGTGAACCCGGATGTGCGCGGCACGGTGCCGTACCGGGTGATTTAGCGGGCGCGCCGTGAGGTGTATCGACTGCAAGCGTAATATAGCGGCCGCCAGCAGGCCGGCCGCCGTACTACTTCCATAAAGGGGCGTCATTCACCTGGGCGCGTCAGATATGCTGGCGTCCTGCGAACCTATCGGCACGGATCCCTAATAATCAGGACAGCCATAATCCCGCTTTTGCTTGACCATTTTGTCAAATCGTCGTGCCGAATAGCGGATGCCGTAGCCGTTGAAGGTTGCGAAAAAGTGCGTTGCTTTTCTTGAACCAATTTCTATTTTGATCGAACTTGCGTGGCACGAACACACAGGATAATTAGGATGCAGTGCACTTTTGAAGCACTGGCCCTAGGATGGCTGACAGGAAGCTTACCATGGCAAAGCTGCTTATTGTACTTCTGGCAGGATTGACGGCGGCCTCGGCAGCCGCACAAACATCCGTGGGGGGCATCGGTATGAACGCACCCAATTACAGCACCGACCAGCCAATTTTGGACGGCTTGAACGCTTTTCCATCTGCGGAAACGCCAACGATGGCAAAGGACAAGCTGGAGCGGGCGAGAGCGTTGACGGTTGAAGCAAAGTCACTCCTGCGGCAGGATGGCGGAACGCTTACACGGCAGCATGACGCGTATCTTCGTCGTAAAGCCTGCGACATTCTTGGTTATAATGGCAAGATTACCGGCAGCCTTGCGCCGCAGCGGCGTTGCGGCTGATTGCGACCCATTGTTTCAATCAAATACCCAGGTCATTCATTCTGTTCGTCTGAGATCAGGAAAGTAGATACCTGACACGATCAAAAGCTGCGCGCCTAAAATTTCGAAGGTTGCGCGTGATGATCAGTACCGTGCGAAAATAGTCGGTTGCTCTTCCGCCCGGCGGACCGGGTGCTGCTGATCCAATCACCGGTATGCCGCCACTGAACCACCGGCGAGACGCCTCACGGCCCCGAATCGCTTGGTGAGCCGCCCCGGGACGATGGTTCAGGAGAAGCTAATCTTCCAGCGCTAAGCCGCTTGCTTCCAGCAGCTCGTATAAAGTGCCGGTCTGGCAGAGCGACCGCTTTTGCAAATCCTGGCCTGGCCGAACGACAACTGAACGACCCGTTAAGTCGACCACGGTATCTGCAATCTCCGAACTGTCGACATCGTTGTAGCAAAGTGTAAATCGCTGCGAAAAATCGGAAATTAGTCGCTGACCGTCCGGTACTTTTTTGCGTGCCGTTACAACATGGGCTGAGGAACAACTCCAGTAAAAGACTTGCCCATCTTCGCCTTCCCACATCATGCATCCGCTACCCGGACCACAATCAAGGACCCAATGCTCTGTAAAACATATGCTCATTTCGATCTCCTTATGCTTGTCGTCCGCAAGACTATCCCTTGGCAGTGATATCATGTCATAGTTTTAAGCTGATTCTAAGACCTGCTGGACTGTCGCGGTGCCTTCGACGCCGCTTTGGCAGAATTGCTCCTGATGGAATGTATGCCAGCATGGCGGAAGGTCATCCGATTCCATAACATCGGGACGCGTCGAGCCATCCTTCTCAAGCGGAGATGACAGCGCATGCTTGATGAGCCGCAGTCGGGCAACAAATGGCTGCGAGCGGGAACCCGCTAGCGGCGAGCTCAACGGAAGCAAAAAGCCGCTGTCCTACACAACGCCGTCATGACATGCTCAAGCTGTTCTTTGATGCCGTCGAGTCGCCCGCCCGCCGCCACCACGGCAGCGCCCCGTCGCCTGCCCGGCGCGAAAGCGCTGCGTCCGTGGCGCGCGGCCGTCGGGTCGCCGTGGCGTCGCGGTAGCGTTGCCGGCGCGTCCGCCGCAAAACAGCGCCACCGTCTCAACATTCTCAACATTCGCGCCGCCGCCAGTCGCGATTTTTCGAGACGCCGGGCTTGCCACCCCGCCCCCGCCGCCGTCAAAAGGTAGGCGCGGAGGAGAGCGCGATGTCAGAGCAGGAAATCTATCCCGTCCCCACGGCCTGGGCCGATCACGCCCGGTTCGATGCTGCCGGCTATGACACGCTTTATGGTCGCAGCCTCGCCGATCCGGGCAGCTTCTGGCTCGAACAGGCGCGCCGGCTCGACTGGATCAAGCGCCCCGAAATCGCCGGTGACTGGTCGTTCGATGAAGCCGATTTCCACATCAGCTGGTTCGCCGATGGCAAGCTGAACGTCGCCGCCAATTGCCTCGATCGCCATCTCGCCACGCGCGGCGATCAGCTCGCCCTGATCTGGGAACCCGACGACCCCGCCGAGGAACCCCGCCGCTTCACCTATCGCGCGCTTCATGCCGAGGTCTGCCGCTTCGCCAACGTGCTGAAGGCGCAGGGCGCGAAGAAAGGCGATCGCGTCACGATCTACATGCCGATGATCCCCGAGGCGGCGTTCGCGATCCTCGCTTGTGCCAGGATCGGCGCGATCCACTCCGTCGTGTTCGGCGGCTTCTCGCCCGAGGCGCTCGCCGGGCGCATCACCGATTGCGATTCGACCATCCTGGTCACCGCCGATGAAGGCCGCCGCGGCGGCAAGCGCATCCCGCTGAAGGCCAATGCCGATGCCGCCGCCGCGCGCGCGCCCGCGCTCCAGACGATGATCGTCGTCCGGGCGACCGGCGGCGACGTCGCGATGCAGGATGGCCGCGACGTCTGGTATCACGACGCGGTCGCCGATGTTCCCGCCACCTGCCCGGCCGAGCCGATGGGCGCGGAGGATCCGTTGTTCATCCTCTACACCTCGGGCTCGACCGGCAGCCCCAAGGGCGTGCTCCACAGCTCCGGCGGCTATCTATTGTGGGTCAGCCTGACGCACGAATGGTGCTTCGATTATCGCCCCGGCGACGTGTGGTGGTGCGCCGCCGATCTCGGCTGGGTCACCGGGCATAGCTATATCCTGTACGGCCCGCTGGCCAATGGCGCGACGACGCTGATGTACGAAGGCCTGCCGACCTGGCCCGATGCCAGCCGCATCTGGCAGGTGGTCGATCGGCATCGGGTGCACACATTGTACACCGCGCCGACCGCGCTGCGCGCGCTGATGAAGGACGGTGACGGCTTCGTCCACGCCACCGATCGCCGTTCGCTGAAACTGCTCGGCACGGTCGGCGAGCCGATCAATCCCGAGGCGTGGCGCTGGTATCACGATGTGGTCGGCGAAGGGCGCTGCCCGATCATCGACACCTGGTGGCAGACCGAGACGGGCGGCGCGCTGATCGCGCCGATGCCCGGCGCGACGGCGCTGAAACCGGGCAGCGCAACCACGCCGATGCCCGGCGTCGACCCGCAACTGGTCGATCCCGAGGGTCAGGTGCTGACCGGCGCGACCTCGGGCAATCTGGTCATCGCGCGGAGCTGGCCGGGGCAGATGCGCACCTTGTGGGGTGATCATGCGCGCTTCTTCCAGACCTATTTCAGCACCTATCCGGGCAAATATTTCACCGGCGACGGCGCACGGCGCGACGCAGATGGCTATTGGTGGATCACCGGGCGCGTCGATGACGTGATCAACGTCAGCGGGCATCGCATGGGCACGGCGGAAGTCGAATCTGCGCTCGTGCTGCACGCCAGGGTGGCCGAGGCGGCGGTGGTCGGGATGCCGCACGAGATCAAGGGTCAGGGCATCTATGCGTATGTCACGCTCAATTCGGGTGAGACGGCGAGCGACGAGCTGCGCGCCGAGCTGATCAACTGGGTGCGCACCGAGATCGGCCCGATCGCCGCGCCGGACAAGCTGCAATTCGCGCCCGGCCTGCCCAAGACGCGCTCGGGCAAGATCATGCGCCGCATCCTGCGCAAGATCGCCGAGGGTGATGTGTCCAGCCTGGGCGATACCAGCACGCTGGCGGATCCGGCGGTGGTCGATGATCTGGTGGCGCAGCGCGTGGCCTGATATCCGGCGCGACATTCTGCTATAGCGCCAGTCAATCGCAACCGGGGAGGGTCTGCCGTGTCGAACATGTATGCAGGATTGCGCCGGGCCTTTGGCGCGGATGAAGACGGCGCCAAGCATTGTGCCGATCGATTACTCAAGATCCGCGCCCGATTGCAACCGCTGCGCGACCGCAAGTCGGAGTCTTCCTTGCTGCTCGCCACCTGGAATATCCGCGACTTCGATTCGAACAAGTTCGGCTTCGGCCCGCGCCGCACCGAGAGCTTCTATTACATCGCCGAGATGATCGCCGCGTTTGATCTCGTCGCGGTGCAGGAAGTGAATGAGGATATGGATGCGCTGGAGCGCGTGATGGCGATACTCGGCCGCGAATGGACCTATATCGCCACCGACATCACCGAAGGATCGGGCGGCAATGGTGAGCGCATGGTGTTCGTCTACAACACCGAGAAAGTGCATTTCCGCCGTGTCGCGGGCGAAATCGTGCTGCCGCAGGGGCAGTTGATCGTCGCCGAAAAGAACGTGAAACCGCCCGCCAGCATGGAGGCCGGCACCACCCCGGTGACCAAGCAGGAACAGCATCTGCAATTCGCACGCAGCCCGTTTCTCGTCGCGTTCCAATCCGGCTGGTTTCAGTTCAGCCTGTGCACCGCGCATCTCTATTATGGCGCGGCCTCCGGCGCGGCGCTCGATCAGCGCATTGCCGAGATCGAGGCGCTGGTGACGTTTTTCGCGGATCGTCAGGACAAGGCGAGCAAACGCGCAGCGGCCAATCACCGCCCGGTGGAGAATTACATCATCCTGGGCGATTTCAACGTCGTCAGCCCCGAACACAAGACGATGCAGGCGCTCAAATCGCACGGCTTCGTCGTGCCGCCGGAGATTGACGGCAAGAAGGTGCGCAAGCTGGGCCAGCATTTCTACGATCAGATCGCGGTGCGCGTGAAGGATGCGCGCTTCAAGGTGCTGGGCGGCGGCATGGTCGATATCTTCGAGGATGTGTTCACCGACGCCGATCTGCCGCTCTATGCAGGCGCGCTGCCCAAGAAGGATCTCGAAAAGGATTCCACGGCCAAGGCCAAGACGCCGGAGGCGCTCTACAAGAAGTGGCGCACCTGGCAGATGTCCGATCATCATCCGCTGTGGATCGAGATCGCCACCGATTTCAGCGAACAATATCTGGGCGCGATCGCCGCGGGCAAAGCGGACGTGGCCAAGCCGCCCAAGCCGTGATCCGGCGGCGCGTTTGCCGATTGCGAGCGGGCCGCCGCACCGCTACGTAACGGTAAAACACCAAGTGAGGGGCATCTATGCGTATTTCCGCCATCGTCCGGCTTTCCACCGCCGTCGTCGCGCTCGCTACGGCGATCCCTGCGCTGTCGCAGACCGCCGCCGGGCCGGTATACGGCACGTTCGGCATCGACCTCACCGCGCAAAAGGCCGAGGTGAAGCCGGGTGATGATTTCTGGACCTTCGCCAATGGCGGCTGGGATGCGCGCACCGAGATCGCCGCGGATCGCACCTCGGCCGGTCCCAGCGTCAAGCTGGTCGATCAGGCCGAATTGCAGGTCAAGCAGATCCTCGCCGATGCCGCCGCCAACCCCGCCGCGACCGGGCCGGGGGCGCAGCAGTTCGGCGATCTCTATGCCGGCTTCATGGATGAAGCGGGGATCGAACGCCGCGGCGCTGCGCCACTCAAGCCCTATTTCGCCAAGATCGATGCGGCCAACGACAAGACCAAGCTGCAGATGCTGTTCTCCACGCCCGGCTATGCCAGCCCGGTCGAGATGGGCCAGCTGCCCAGCCCGGCCAACCCCGCCACCTATGCTGTCGCTTCCGGCCAAGGCAGCCTGGGCATGGGCGGGCGCGATTATTATCTGCTCCCCGGCGCCAAATACGATGCTTATCGCGCCGCCTATCGCGCCTATGTCGAACGCATGCTGACGTTGTCGGGCATCGCCGATGCCGCGGCCAAGGCGGACCGCATCGTCGCGCTCGAAACCGCGATGGCCAAGGTGCAATGGTCGCCGGAGCAATCACGCGATCTGCTCGCCATGCTCAAGCCGATGGACGCTGCCGGGCGCAAGGCGCTGGCACCCGATTTCGATTGGGACGTGATGCTGAAGACGGCGGGCTATGGCGGCCTGCCGATCGTCTACATGACCAATTCGACCGCGCTGACCGCGCTCGGCAAGATTTATAACGCCACGCCCGTTTCGACCTGGCAGGACTGGATGAAGTTCCGCCTCGCAGTGGCCGCCGCACCGGTGCTGCCCAAGGCGTTCGATGAGGCCACGTTCGGCTTTTACGGCAAGACGCTCAACGATCAGCCGGCGCAGCGCGCGCGCTGGAAGCGCGGCATCGCCCTGGTCAACGGCGTGATGGGCGAAGCCGTCGGCAAGATCTATGTCGCGCGGCATTATCCGCCCGAGAGCGATGCCAAGATGGCCGAACTGATCGCCAATCTGCGCGCCGCCTATCAGCAGCGTATCAAGGCCAATAGCTGGATGGATTCGGCGACCAAGACGCAGGCGCTGGCCAAGCTCGCCGCGTTCGATCCGCGCATCGGCCATCCGGTCAACTATATCGATTATTCCACCCTCAAGATCGTGCGCGACGATCCCGTCGGCAACGCCATGCGCGCGGGCGACTTCCAGCATCAGCTGGATCTGTCGCGGCTGCCCAAGCCGGTCGATCGCGGCTTGTGGGAGATGACCCCGCAGACGGTGAACGCCTATTACAACCCGCTGGCCAACCAGATCACCTTCCCCGCCGCGATCCTGCAGCCGCCGTATTTCGATCCCAAGGCGGATGCGGCGGTCAATTACGGCGCGATCGGCGCGATCATCGGCCACGAAATGGGCCACGGGTTCGACGATCAAGGCAGCCAATTCGGCGCCACCGGCAAGTTCGAGAATTGGTGGACGCCGGAAGCACGCAAGACCTTTGCCGAGCGCACCGCGGCGCTGGCCAAGCAGTATGACGCCTATGAGCCGATCCCGGGCACCAAGATCAACGGCAAGCTGACCTTGGGCGAGAATATCGGCGATCTCGGCGGGGTCGAGACGGCCTATGCCGCGTACCAGCAGTATCAGGCGGTGCACGGCAAGGCGCCGGTGATCGGCGGGCTGACCGGCGATCAGCGCTTCTTCCTGGCCTATGCGCAGGCGTGGCAGAGCAAGCTGCGGGAAGGCGCGGCGCGCGCCCGGCTGCTCACCGATCCGCATTCGCCGCCGTTCTTCCGGGTCAACGGGATCGTGCGGAACGTGGATGCCTGGTATGCCGCTTTCGACGTAAAGCCGGGGGATAAGCTGTATCTCGCGCCGAGCGAGCGCGTGCATATCTGGTAAGCCGGAGCGAGGCGATTGGCGTCACGCTAATCGCCGGTGCGCGAAGCGACACGCGATCGGCCGGCCGGCGACGCGCAGCGATCGGCCGACGGGGCGGGATTCACTCCCGCCCCGGCCTTTTCAGGCAGTGCGCAGCCCCAGCCACCGCCCGAGCGACAGACGCCGCAGCGCAAACCGCTCGGCCATCAGCACCACCACCAGGCTGAGCCCGAAGAACGGCAGCAGCACCCCCAGCGCCACCACCGCGCCGATCAACACCACGCCGAAGCGCGGTCGCGACAGCGGGATCGGCGCGCCGAGCAGCCCGACCGGCCGCCGCCGCCACCACAGCACCGTCCCCGACACCGCCAGCAGCACCAGCAACAGCGCGGTGATCGTGCTGAGCAATTGATTGGCAAGACCAAACAACGCGCCTTCATGCGCTGCGATGCCATAGCCGACCGCGCGATCAATCCAGTGCCGCTCTGCGAAATCACGCCGCGTCAGCACCGCGCCGGTCGCGCCGTCGACCGTCAGCTGCGTGCGCTGCGGCCGGTCCGCCGCGTCCGAGGTGACGGTCCACATGCCGCCCGCCTTGGCCGGCGGCGCGATCAGCACCGGCGGGGCGATCGCGAGCGGCGTAACCGTGGCGATGACCCGATCAAGCGCACCGGGCGGCGCCAGCACGTGCGCCATCGCCATCCCGCCATGCTCGGCATGATCGCCGAGCATGGCGCGCGCGCCCGCCGGCGGGCGACCGATCGGCCAGTCGACCGGTCCGTCCGCCGTGCCGGTGATCTGCCGCACTTCCTTGAAATAGCTGCCCCAGGCCTTGGCCCAGGGCAGCCCGGTGAGAATCAGCCCGAGTGCGAGCAGCGACACCCAGATGCCGGACACTGCGTGCAGATCGCGCCAGAACAGCCGCTTGCCGCCGCCCAGGCGGGGGTAGACCACGCCGGCCAGCCCCCGCCGCCCGCGCGGCCACCACAGATACAGGCCGGTGAGCAGCATCACCACCGCCCAGCACGCGGCGAGCTCGACCAGATAGGAGCCGGGATTGCCGATCAGCAGATCGCCGTGGAGGTGGAAGATCACGCGCATCAGGCGGGATTCGACCGGCACCGTCTTCAGCACGGCGGCGGTGGCGGGATCGACATAGGCCAGCGTCTCCTCGCCCCCCGCCCCGACGATCACCCGCGCCGCCTGCCCCGGCGCTGGCGGCAGCTGATATTTGTGCGGCCGGGCGCCGGGCACCGCGCGCAGCGCCGCGGCGACCTGCGCATCGGCGCTGACCGCGGGTGCTGTCGCCAGCGTGTGATACGGGCGATCGAGCCAGGCCTCGATCTGCGGCTTCCAGGTGTACAGCGCGCCAGTCGTGGCGAGCCACAGGACGAACGGCACGCACAGCATCGCGGCATAGAAATGCCAGCGCCACACCGCATTGTACCAGCGCGTGCCGGGGGCCTTGACGCTCATAGCTTGATCCCCGCTTCGATCAGGAAGGTGCGCTGCGGATAGGGATGGAACACCCAGGCGCGATCGTTGGTGAGATTGTTGATCCCCGCCGATACGCGCAGGTTCTGCGCCACATCCACATTGACCTTCACGTCCAGCGCGAACAGCTCGGAGGTATAGCCGTAAGCGTCGCCGCGCTGCAGCCCGTCGAGATCGGTATTGGGCCGGCTGGCATAGCGCACGCCGACCACGCCCTGCAGCGCCGGCAGCAAGCGCCAGCGCAGATTGCCGTTCAGGCGCCAGCGCGGGATGCGCGGGAATTGCACGCCTTCCGACGCGCGGTCACCGGCATTGCGCACCGTCACCGCATCGAGCCAGGCGGCGTTGGCGTCCACGTCCAGCCCGTCCACCGGCCAGTCCTTCGCCTCGGCGATCACTTCCGCGCCATATTGCCGCGTAACATCGATATTCTTGAACGACGAACTCGACACGCCGGCCGCATTGAACCCGGTATAGCTGAAGATCGCATCGCGGATGCGCTGGTAGAACAGGCTGCCGGTCATCGTCACCGGCCCAAAGCGCTTGCGCAGCACCAGATTGGCATCGCGGCTCTTTTCCGCCTTGAGATTGGGATCGAAGCTGTTGACGTTGAACGTGCCATCGCCGTTGAGCGACCCTTGGAACAGCTCGCCCACGGTGGGGAAGCGTGTCGCCAGCGCCACGCTCAGCTCGGCCGCCCAGCCATCACCAAGCGTGCGTTTGAGCGCCAGCTTGGGGCTGATCGCGCTGTCGCCGCGCGCGGCATATCGTTGCGTCACGAGTTGCCCGGCGGCGGCGCCGGTGGTCGCGCGCGCGGTCAGCCCGCCGTCGAAGCCGCGCCACCAATCGGCGCGCAGCCCGATCGTCAGCAGCGTCTCCGCGCCGATGCCGATGGCATCCTCGGCGAACACCCCGATCGTCCGCGTGCGGCCGAAAGTACGCGTGCGTGGCGTGCGGCCTGTGGCGGCGCGCCAGTTGACCGTATCGAACACGCTCTGGTCGGTCTCATAGAGATTGGTATTGGTGCCGATCGCCAGTTCATGCGCACCGAAGGTGCGGGTGGCGAGCAGATCGCCGGTATACCAGCCGGTCGGCCCCTGTTCGGTCAATTGCCCCGCGCCGTTGGCAATCCCCGCGGCATAGCCATTGGACTGGCGCGAACGCTGCTGCGCGAAACGCAGCGTGGACAGGTTGAGCCGCGTGTCGAAATCGAGCAGCGGCGCTTCCAGCTTGAGCCCGGCGAGCCATTCGTCCTTCTGCGCGATGCCCAGCCGGTAACTGGTCGCCGCATTGAGCAGATAGGTATGGCCGCCGATACTCGCCCGGCCGCTGGCATCGCCGTAAAAGGGATTGCCTGCCGCATCACGCAGATAGGTTTGCGGATTGAGCGTCTCTTCACGGTTCCACCAATAGGTGAACAGCGCCTCGGCATGGACATCGCCTGAATCGAAGCGCAGCTGCCCCCGCGCCTGATCCTGCCGCGTGGCAACGGAGGAATAATCGCCGATCACCACCGCCGTCTTGCCACCAACCGGGATCAGCGCCGGATCGGCATAGCCGCCGGTCACCGCCGGGCCGCCCGCCGCATTGTCGTACAACGCGGCGCTATAGCCGAGCTGATAAAATTGCTGCGGCTGGCTGTCGTTGCGCAGCCGCCGCAGCGAGGCGCGGAACCCGAACGGGCTGTTGTCGGGCTTGAGCGCAAAGCCGGCTTCGGCGGCATAGCCCTGAAAATCCTGCCGCGTGCCATATTGGCGATAGGGCTGGATGAACGCCTGCACCGTGCCGAACGCCTCGGTCTGGTCCGGCGCGCGCGTGGAAATGTTGACGATGCCGCCCATCGAATTGCCCGGATAGCGCGCCGAATAGGGGCCGTAGACGATATCGAACTGGCGCACCTCGGTGGGGCTGACGATTCCCCAGGCGGGCGGGAAGGCGAACGAATTGCCGAGGAAGTTCGACACGACGAAGCCGTCGACCATCACCAGCGAGCGCGCGCTTTGCGTACTATGCGTGCCGCGGAAACCGGGCACGGCATTGTTGTCGCCGATATAGCGCGTGCGCACGAAGAAATCGGGCGCGTATTTGATCAGATCTTCGGTGTTGACCGCGTTGACGCCGGCGAATTGTTCCTCGCCCAGGCTGACGGCGAGGCCGCGCGGTGCGATCTCGATCGGGGCATCGCGCTGGCCGACGACGAGAATGTCGTCGCCCTCGGCCGTTTGCGCGAGGGCGGGAGCTGCCGCGAGGAGCGCGGACAGGCAGACGGCGCGCCGCAGCGCGCCCTGGAAATGTGGCATTGTATGATCCTTGGCTGAAACGTGGCGCGATCGCGCCGGGACGATTCAGACGAGGACGGGTGGCCCGGTGGCGGGGGGCGGCGGCGCGGCGAGCCCGCGACCGATCGCCGGGGTCAGCCGCGCGACCGGCGCGGCGGCGGGCAGGAGCACCGGCGCGGCGAGCAGATCGATCAGCGGCGCGGCCAGCGCCACGGACACGCCGGCGCCCGCGCAGGGATGATCACCGGCCGGATCGGGATGACGCTTGTCTTGATTGTCGGCCTGATGCGCGACATGCGCCGCCACGCCGGGCATGGCCATGTCGGCTGCCATTGTGGGCATGGCCATCGCTGCCGGCATCTGCGCGGCGGGCAATGCGGCAATGCCCATGCCCGAGCAGGGCGCAAGCACGATGCCGTCCGCTGTCGCCATCGGCATCCAGCCCGCGGGCACCGCGGCGCGCGCAAGCAGCACGCACAACAAGGCCGCGGCCAACATCCCCCGCTGGAGCCTCGGCGCAAGACCGGCCGAGAAGAGGCGCCACCGCATGCCGCGCGCTGTGGCGCAGTCGGCACGACGGAGCAAGGGCCGCCGCACCGTTGGTGCGACGCCCCCTTGTATTCGCTGCTTATTTGTTAGCCGGCTTGCGTAAGAAACCCGGTGAGTTCCGTTTTCGATACCGACTTGTTCTTGTCGGCATCGGCGCTGGCAAAGGCCTGGCCGACCCATGTCCTGGTCGCCGGGTTATCCGCCTTGGCGGTGGGATCACCGGCCGATTTCAACGCCACCATCCAGGCGCCGAATTCGGCGCTGCTCAGCCGGCCATCGCCGTCCTTGTCATAGGTGGGGAATTCGCTGTTCACCACCTGGGTGATCTGCTCCGCGGTGGCCGGGGCGGCGGCGGTATCGCCCGTGGCGGTGGCGGCGGCGGTTTGGGCTGGTGCCGAAGCTGTCACGGGAGCTGTCGCCTGCGTCTGGGCGAGGACGGGCGCGGCAAGCATCACGGCACTGGCCATCACAACATATTTGATCATCATCGGTCTCCGTATCTCGACTATATCGAAGCCTGGGCGGCGCTGACGCGCCCACTGGGCAGGCTCATGTCATCAACCCCTGTGCCGCGGGGATGGTCGCGATTTGGCGACACGCCCCGTCCCTGCTAACGCCCGCCCCATCCCGACTCTGCCAACCCCGCGCGACGAACCGCGCCCAGCTCCAGGAAACGCCGCACATGGTCCCCCGCTATTCCCGCCCCGACATGACCGCGATCTGGACGCCGGAGAACCGCTTCCGCATCTGGTTCGAGATCGAGGCGCACGCGACCGATGCGCTGGCCGAGTTGGGCGTGGTGCCGAAGGAAGCCGCAGCGGCCTTGTGGGCGTGGTGGAATACCCAACCGACGATCGACGTGGCCGCAATCGATGCGATCGAGGCGGTGACCAAGCATGACGTGATCGCGTTCCTCACCTGGGTGGCCGACAATGTCGGCGATCAGGCGCGCTTCATGCACCAGGGCATGACCTCGTCCGACGTGCTCGACACCGCGCTGGCGGTGCAGCTGGCGCAGGCCAGCGATCTGCTGATCGCCGATATCGATGCGCTGCTGGTGGTGCTGGAGCGCCGCGCGCGCGAGCATAAGATGACGCCGACGATCGGGCGCAGCCACGGCATTCATGCCGAGCCGGTGACGTTCGGGCTCAAGCTGGCCCAGGCGCACGCCGAATTCGCCCGCAACCGCGCGCGGCTGGTGGCGGCGCGCGCCGATGTCGCGACCTGCGCGATTTCGGGCGCGGTCGGCACGTTCGCCAATATCGATCCATCGGTTGAAGCGCATGTCGCCGAGAAATTGGGGCTCAGCATCGAGCCTGTGTCGACGCAGGTCATCCCGCGCGATCGCCATGCGATGTTCTTTGCGACGCTGGGCGTGATCGCCAGCTCGATCGAGCGGCTCGCGACCGAAATCCGCCACCTGCAGCGCACCGAAGTGCTGGAAGCGGAGGAATATTTCTCGCCCGGGCAGAAGGGCTCCAGCGCGATGCCGCACAAGCGCAATCCGGTGCTGACCGAGAACTTGACGGGGCTCGCCCGCATGGTGCGTGGTTATGTCACCCCGGCACTGGAAAATGTCGCCTTGTGGCACGAGCGCGACATCAGCCACTCCTCGGTCGAGCGCTATATCGGCCCCGATGCCACGATCACGCTGGATTTCGCGCTGCAGCGGCTGACCGGGGTGATGGACAAACTCGTCGTGTATCCCGCGCGGATGGAGAAGAACCTCAACAAGATGGGCGGGCTGGTCCATTCGCAGCGCGTGCTGCTCGCGCTGACCCAGGCGGGGGTAAGCCGCGAGGATTCGTATCGCCTGGTGCAGCGCAATGCGATGCGCGTGTGGGAATCGGATGGCGAGCTTTCGCTACTGGAACTGCTCAAGGCCGATCCAGAAGTCACCGCCGCGCTCTCGAGCGCCGAGATCGAGTCCAAGTTCGACCTTGGCTATCATCTCAAGCACGTCGACACGATCTTCGCCCGGGTGTTCGGGGCGGCGTAAAACGGAAAGGCGGGACCTTCTCCCCACGCGTGCAGAATCTGCACGTGCGATGACTTGTTACAAAATTGCGACAACGCGCAACAATTCTTAAATAGATCCGTGCCGGCATCATCCGGCACGGAGACCTCACCATGCGTAACTTTGAAGTCGTGGTCAGCACCATGCTGGCCGTTGCGACGCAAGCGCTGGTGGTCGGGGCGATCATCGCCGCCTGATCCATCGGCCCAGCCCGCCCCCTGCAACGGGGGCGGACAAGGCCGGGATCACGAGATTCAGATACCAATAGCCGTCATCCCAGCGGAAGCTGGGATCTCAAGCGGCATAAGCGCGACAAGCCGCTCGAGACCCCAGCTTTCGCTGGGGTGACATGCTACGGCCCGACTAGCCACTCTTACCCCAGCGCGCTTTTCACCTTGTGAAAGAAGCCGGTTGTCTGCGGGTTGCAGTCGCCATTTTCGGTCGCGCGGAATTGCTCGAGCAATTCTTTCTGCTTGGCGGAAAGCTTGGTCGGTGTTTCGACCTCGATCCGCACTACCAGATCGCCCCGCCCGCGGCCCTGCAGCACCGGCATCCCGGCGCCGCGCTGGCGCAGTTCGCGGCCGGACTGCGTGCCGGCCGGGATCTTGATCGCGTGCAACTCGCCATCCGCGCCGGGAATAGTAATTTCGCCGCCCAACGATGCCGTGGTGAAGCTGATCGGCGCGCGCGCGAACAGGGTGGTGCCCTCGCGCTCGAAAATCGTGTGCCGCGCGACATGCAGGAAGATGTACAGATCGCCCGATGGTGCGCCACGCGCGCCCGCTTCGCCTTCGCCGGTCAGGCGTACGCGCGTACCCTCGTCGACGCCGGGGGGAATGTTGACGGTCAGCGTCTTGGTCTTTTCAACCCGGCCCTCGCCGTGGCAGGCGCGGCACGGATCGGCGATCACCTGGCCCTGGCCGTGGCATGCCGGGCAGGTCCGTTCGACCACGAAGAAGCCCTGCTGCGCGCGCACCTTGCCATGCCCCGCGCAGGTCGCGCAGGATTTGACGGTGGTGCCGGGCGTGGCACCGCTACCGTCGCACGTGTCGCACACGGCCGAGACATCGACCGTGATCTCGGACGATTTGCCGCGAAACGCGTCTTCGAGCGTGATTTCCATGTCGTAGCGCAGATCCGCGCCCCGCCGTGAGCCACGGCCCGCGGTGCGCTGGCCGCCCATGAATTCGCCGAAGATGTTTTCGAAGATGTCGCTGAAGCCGCCGAAATCCTGCGCGCCGCCGCCACCCCCGCCGCCATTGCGGAACGCCTCATGACCAAAACGATCATAAGCCGCGCGCTTCTGCGGGTCCTTCAGGCAATCATAGGCTTCGCTGACCGCTTTGAACTTGGCTTCGCTATCCTTGCAGCCGGAATTCTTGTCCGGATGGTATTTCATCGCCAGCTTGCGATACGACGATTTGATCGTCGCATCATCGGCGGTCCGCTCGATCTCGAGCAGTTCGTAGAAATCGACTTCGGTGGTCATTTTCGGCCCCCGCCCCCAGGTCGGTCACCCCAGGACGAGTCCCGGCAAAGTACTACTTTGCCGGGTGCCCGATCGCTGGGGTCTCGTGCGGCAAGGGCGCTCCCTTGCCGCTTGAGATGCCAGCGTTCGCTGGCATGACGAACTGAGCGCATAATTTTACGCTTTGTTGCTGTCATCGACTTCCGAGAACTCGGCGTCGACCACGTCTTCCTTGGGCGCCTCGGCGTCGTCGGCCGCCGGGGAAGCCTGCTCCTGCGCCTGCTTCTCGTAGATCGCCTGGCCGAGCTTCATCGCCACCTGGCCCAACGCCTCGGACTTCGCCTTCATGTCCTCGGGATCGCCGCCTTCGACAGCCGTCTTGGTTTCGGCAATCGCCGCCTCGATCTCGCCCTTCAACGATGCGTCGATCTTGTCACCATGCTCGGCGAGCTGGCGCTCGGTCGAGTGGATCAGGCTTTCGGCATTGTTCTTGGCTTCGGCCGCGGCACGACGCTTCTTGTCGTCCTCCGCGAACTGCTCGGCATCGCGCACCATCTGATCGATGTCGCTGTCCGACAGGCCACCCGACGCCTGGATGCGGATCTGCTGCTCCTTGCCGGTGCCCTTGTCCTTGGCCGACACGTTGACCAGGCCGTTGGCGTCGATGTCGAACGTGACCTCGATCTGCGGCACGCCGCGCGGTGCCGGCGGAATACCGACCAGATCGAACTGGCCGAGCATCTTGTTGTCCGCGGCCATTTCGCGCTCGCCCTGGAACACGCGGATGGTCACCGCCTGCTGATTGTCGTCGGCGGTCGAATAGGTCTGCGCCTTCTTGGTCGGGATCGTCGTGTTGCGATCGATCATGCGCGTGAACACGCCACCCAGCGTCTCGATCCCGAGCGACAGCGGCGTCACGTCGAGCAGCAGCACGTCCTTCACGTCGCCCTGCAGCACGCCGGCCTGAATCGCCGCACCCATCGCCACGACCTCATCCGGGTTAACGCCCGAATGCGGCTCCTTGCCGAAGAAGTCCTTCACCACCTGGCGCACCTTGGGCATGCGGGTCATGCCGCCGACGAGCACGACCTCGTCGATGCCGTTCGCCTGCAAGCCCGCATCCTTGAGCGCCTTGCGGCACGGCTCGAGCGTGCGCTGGATCAGATCCTCGACCATACGCTCGAGATCGGCGCGTGTGATCGTCTTGACGAGATGTTTCGGGCCATTCTGGTCGGCAGTGATGAACGGCAGGTTCACTTCCGTGGTGGCGGCGGACGACAGCTCGATCTTGGCCTTTTCGGCGCCTTCCTTGAGACGCTGGAGCGCCAGCTTGTCCTTGGTCAGGTCGATGCCTTCGGCCTTCTTGAAGTCGTCGGCCAGAAAACGCAGGATCTTGTCGTCGAAATCCTCGCCGCCCAGGAACGTGTCGCCGTTGGTCGCCTTCACTTCGAACACGCCGTCACCGATCTCGAGGATCGAGATGTCGAACGTGCCGCCGCCAAGATCGTACACCGCGATGGTCTTGTTGGTGTCCTTGTCGAGCCCGTAGGCGAGCGCTGCCGCCGTCGGCTCGTTGATGATGCGCAGCACTTCGAGGCCGGCAATCTGGCCGGCATCCTTGGTTGCCTGGCGCTGTGCGTCGTTGAAGTACGCCGGCACGGTGATGACGGCCTGCGTGACGGTCTCGCCGAGATACGCCTCGGCGGTTTCCTTCATCTTCTGCAGCGTGAACGCGCTGATCTGCGACGGCGAATAATCCTTGCCGCCGGCTTCGACCCACGCGTCGCCATTCTGGCCCTTGACGATCTTGTAAGGCACCAGCTCGGTGTCCTTCTTGGTCACGGGATCGTCGAAGCGGCGGCCGATCAGGCGCTTCACCGCGAAGATGGTGTTTTCCGGATTGGTCACTGCCTGGCGCTTGGCCGGCTGGCCGACCAGTCGCTCGCCATCCTTGGCGAAGGCGACGATCGACGGCGTGGTGCGCGCACCCTCGACGTTCTCGATAACCTTGGGCTTGCCGCCTTCCATCACCGAAACGCAGGAGTTGGTGGTGCCGAGATCGATGCCGATTACTTTAGCCATGGTCCTGTTGGGTCCCCGTGTTTGAAAAAATGCCTGCGCGCTGCGGAACCAATTTTCATTGGCGCCGCAGCACGTCACTGAAGGCGATATAGGGGGGCTTTCGCTTGCCGCAAGATTTGCCCGTCCCTAGAGTCGCTTGATCCCTCCCCCAGCGGAAGATTCCCACCTTGCGTCCCTTGCCCGTCTTTTTCCCCATGTTGGTGCCCGTGGTGCTGCTGGCCGCGTGCAGCCCGCCAGCCAAGCTCGATGCCGATCACGGCTATGTCCGGCTGGCGGCGGTGAAGGGCAATCCGGCGGCGGCCTATTTCACGCTGCATGGCGGCGCGACGGATGCGACCCTGATCAGCGTGGGCAGCACGGTGGCGATCCGCGCCGAGATGCACCAGACGATGCAGGCGGGATCGACCGCCAGCATGAAGCCGATCGGCCAAGTGAAGGTACCGGCGAAAGCGACGGTCACGTTCGCGCCTGGCGGCCGCCACGTGATGCTGTTCAACATGAATCCGGGGATCAAGCGTGGCTCGATCGTGCCATTGGTGTTTCAATTCTCCAACGGCGTGCGCTTCGAACGCAAAGCGCTGGCGATCGCCGCGGGCGACCCGCCGCCGGAAGATTGAACTCTCCGGCTCGCGTCCTGAGCCTCTCCCGCGAGAGGCGGGGGAGGGCTAAGAAGCGCCCATGACCGTCTCCCGCCCGCTTACATCCGCCGAAATCACGCTCGCCGCCGGCATTTTCGGCAGCGCGATCGATTATGCCCCGGTGCGCATCGTGCAGCAGAAATGGGCCTTCTTCCAACCGCGCGACACCGTGATGGCACCCCGCGGCAAGATCCATTTCCACCCGCACGGCACGCTCTATCGCGACGATTTCGCCGCCGCGCCGCTGGCGGACCAGGGGCTGTTCATCCACGAGATGACGCATATCTGGCAGCATCAGCGCGGCATCATCCTGCCGCTCAAGCGCCATCCGTTCTGCCGCTACGATTACGCCATCCGCCCCGGCCTGCCGCTCAACCGCTATGGCATCGAGCAGCAGGCCGAGATCGTCCGCCACACCTTCCTGCTGCGCTGTGGTTGTGCCGTCTCGGGCGCGCCCTCGCTCGAGCGGTACGAGAGCATCCTGCCGTTCGGGACGCGCCAGGACTGACCTGCCAACACGGACAATGTGCCCTCTCCCACCGCGAGCGGGCGCTTACAGTGCCGCCAGATCGATCTCGGCGAAACGGTCCACCACGGCATCCGCCGCTGGCATGGGATATTTCAGCCCCGTCGCGCAGTTGAACAGCACCGCGCTCTCGTCCGCTTCGACCCAGCCGAGCCGCAGCGCCTCGCGATACGCCGCCAGCGTTGCGCCGCCCTCGGGGCACAGCAGCAGGCCATCCTGCTTGGCGGCATCGTCCACTGCCTTGAGGATCGCCGGATCGCCCACCGCCATGGCCTTGCCGCCGCTCTCGCGCACCGCGCGCAGGATGAGGAAATCGCCCACTGCCTTGGGCACGCGGATGCCCGCCGCGACGGTCGCGGCATCCTCCCAGCGCTCGGCATGTTCCAGCCCCAAATCGAACGCGCGCACGATCGGCGCGCAACCGCTGGCCTGCACGGCGAACATGCGCGGTCGCTCGGGCCCAATCCAGCCAAGTGCTTCCAGCTCGTCGAACGCCTTCCACATGCCGATCAGCCCGGTGCCGCCGCCGGTCGGATAAAAGATCGTATCGGGCAATTTCCAGCCGAATTGCGCGGCCAGCTCCAGCCCCATCGTCTTCTTGCCCTCGATCCGATACGGCTCCTTCAACGTCGAGAAATCGAACCACAGGCCTTGTGCCGCGCCCTTGGCGACGATCGCGCCGCAATCGTCGATCAGCCCGTTGACGCGGTACACTCGCCCGCCCTGCAGCGCGATCTCGCGCACGTTGATCTCGGGCGTGTCGTCCGGGCAGAAGATGATCGTCTCGATCCCGCAGCGCGTGGCATAGGCGGCCAAAGCCGCGCCGGCATTGCCGTTGGTCGGCATGGCGATCTTGGTCACGCCCAAGGCCTTGGCCATCGCCACCGCCATCACCAGCCCGCGCGCCTTGAAGCTCCCCGTCGGCAAGCGCCCCTCGTCCTTGACCAGCACGTTGGCGCCGCCCGATTTGGTCAGCGGGATCAGCGGCGTCTCGATCTCGCCCAGGCTGACGATATCGCTGGTCTGCCGCACCGGGAGCAACTCACGCCAGCGCCACAGATCGGTCTCGCGCGCCTCCAGCATCGCCTTGGGCAGGGAAGCCTTGATCGCCGCCAGATCATAGCGGACGAGCAATGGCCGCCCGGCGCGCGACAGGCCGTGCAGCTGATCGGCCTCGTAGCGCTCGCCGGTCAGCGAACATTCGAGATGCGTGACGAAGGTCGGGCGATCGACGGTGATGTTGCTATTCATTCATACTCCGTCGCCCCGGACGTGTTCCGGGGTCCACTGCGCCGCGACCGAAACGGCTAAATGTCTTGCGGCCCGGTGGATGCCGGAACAAGTCCGGCATGACAGCTCGGCTTAGCCGGCAGCCTTCGCCACGCCCACCAGCGCCGGGCGCAGCAGGCGATCCTTGATCATGTAGCCCGGCTGCATTTCCTGCACGACGGTGCCGGGCTTCTCATCGCTCGCCAGTTCGAACATCGCCTGATGGCGGTTGGGGTCGAGCGTTTCGCCCATTACCGTCATCTTGATGATGCCGTGGCGCTGAAACACCGATTCCAGTTCGCGCCCGGTCGCGTCGAGACCGGCGACCAGCCCCTTCATCTTTTCGTCGGCGCGCAACTCGGCCGGGATCGCTTCCAGCCCACGCGCGAGATTGTCGGCAACCGACAGGAGATCGCGGGCAAAGGCCGTCGCGGCATAAGCGCGGGCATCGGCGGCTTCCTTCTCGGCGCGGCGGCGCACGTTCTGCTGCTCGGCATGCGCATAGAGCAACGCCGATTTGGCCTCTGCGAGCTGCGCCTCGAGTTCGCCGATGCGATCGTGCTCGGCCAGCTCAGGGGCTGCTTCGGCGGTTTCTTCGCGCAGGTCGAAGGCTTCGGTCTTGTCGGTGTCGTGCTCGGTCATGTCGGTCCTGAAATCCTAATTTGCTCAGCTGCGGCCCATCAGTCTGGCGAGCGTCGCGGCGGTGAAATCCACCATGGGCACGACGCGCGCATAGTTCAACCGCGTCGGCCCAATCACGCCGACCACGCCGACCACCCGACCGTCCAATCCGCGGAACGGCCGGGCGATCACTGACGAGCCCGATAGCGAGAATAATTTGTTTTCGGCGCCGATAAAGATGCGCGTCGAATCGCCCGCGCTGGCGCTGTCGAGCAAGTCGGCAATCTCCTGCTTGCCCTCCAGATCATCGAGCAGATCGGTGATCCGTTCGAGTTGCGCGGCATCGGCCGCATCAATGAGCCGCCCCTGCCCGCGCACGATCAGCACCGGGCGGCGATCGCCATCCTCGCTCCACACCGCCAAACCACGCTCGATCAGCACGCGCGACACCGCATCGAGCAGCGCGCGCTCCTCGCCGATCTCGCGCTCGATCTTGGCACGCGCTTGCTCCAGCGTGAGGCCGGAGAGGATCGCGGTCATGTAATTCCCCGCCTCGACCAGCGCGGCAGGGTTTACCCCCGCGGGCAGGTCGATCACGCGATTTTCCACCGTGCCATCCTCGCTGACCAACACGGCCAGTGCTTTGTCCGACGACAAAGGCACGAAGCTCATTTGGCGCAGCACCAGTTCGCGCTTGGGCACCATCACCAGCCCGGCACAGGCCGACAAGCCGGAGAGCGCCGCAGTGGTCGCCGCCAGCGCCGCTTCGACCGGCCCCGGCTGCGACACCTGCCGTTCGATCGTGGAACGCTCCTCGGCATTGGGCTCCAGCGCCTGCATCATGCCATCGACGAACAGGCGCAGGCCGGACTCGGTCGGCAGCCGCCCGGCGCTGGCATGTGGGCTGGCAATCAGCCCCAGTTCCTCCAGGTCCTGCATCACGTTGCGGATCGAGGCGGGGGAGAGATTGAGGCCGGAGAGTTGCGCGATGGTGCGTGATCCGGTCGGTGCGCCGGTATCGATATAACTTTCCACCACGACACGGAAAACGTCGCGCGCGCGGTCGTTCAGGTCACTGATCGGGGGGGCTGTCATATCGGGTATATGGGGGGTTTCGCGGACGGGCTCAACGCCTCCTTCTCCCCTCCCTGAAAGGGAGGGGTCGGGGGTGGGTAGCCGCCCGCGCCACGGCGGATTATGATCGCAGAGCCATGCAACGCACCCCGCCCGAACTCACTGCCAATGCCCGCGCGTTGCGCAATGCCGCCACCGAGGCAGAACGCAAACTATGGCTTCATCTGCGCACCCATCGGCCCCGGTTCACGCGCCAACTCGTCGTCGGGCATTTCATCGTCGATATTGCGTGCCGCTCGCTTCGTATCGCGATCGAGCTCGATGGCGGGCACCATGCCGAGCAGATTGAGCAGGATGCTGTTCGCACTGCGTATCTCAAGGCTGCCGGCTGGCATGTACTGCGATATTGGAACAACGATGTCATTGGCAATGTCGAGGGCGTCGTAGAGGGTATCCTTGAGGTTATGGCAGCGCGTGCCTCGACCCACCCCCGGCCCCTCCCTTCCAGGGAGGGGAGAAGTTACCTGACAATCAGGGGTGCTGATGCCGCTAACCGTAACTGATCTGGCAGTAGCCATCGCTATCCTTGCCGGATTACCGATAGCGGCCGTCGTCCTGAACCGCTGGAAACCACGAATGGGTTGGTTGTTCCTTGGAGCAATCATTGTGTTCGTGGTGCTGGGCAATGTCATCGAACAAGCGATGGCGTAATGTAGCAGGCCAGAGGGTGACACGCCACGCCCTGCTGGTTACGGCTCCTGCCACATCATTCCACGGAGAGTCCCCATGCGCCCATCCGGCCGCACCCCCGATCAAATGCGCAGCATCACGATCGAGCCACGCTTTACCAAACATGCCGAAGGCTCGGTGCTGATCGGCTTCGGCGATACCAAGGTGCTGGTCACCGCCAGCGTCGAGGAAAAGGTCCCGCCGTTCATGCGCGGCAAGGGCGAGGGCTGGGTCACGGCGGAATATGGCATGCTGCCGCGCGCCACCAACACACGCAACAATCGCGAGGCGGCCAAGGGCAAGCAATCGGGCCGCACGCAGGAAATCCAGCGGTTGATCGGACGCTCGCTTCGCGCCGTGACCGACATGAAACTGCTCGGCGAGCGCCAGATCGTGCTCGATTGCGATGTGATCCAGGCCGATGGCGGCACGCGCACCGCCTCGATTTCCGGCGCCTGGGTCGCGCTGCGGCTGGCCATCGACGGGCTGCTGGAAAGCGGCAAGCTCACCGCCGATCCGCTGACGCAGAAGGTCGCGGCGATCAGCTGCGGCATCTATCAAGGCACGCCGGTGCTCGATCTCGATTATGACGAGGATTCGACCGCCGACGCGGATGCCAATTTCGTGCTGCTCGAAAACGGCAACATCGCCGAGGCGCAGGCGACCGCGGAAGGCGCGACCTATGACGAGGAAGCTCTTTTGCGCTTGCTGCGTTTGGCCCGTATCGGCTGCGCGGATATCTTCGCGGCCCAGGCAAAGGCAGTGGCAAAATGAGCGGTGAAGGCGATGTCCCCCAGGCGATCCGCAAGCTGAAGCCCGGCACGCTGGTCATCGCCAGCCACAATCCGGGCAAGGTACGCGAGATCCGCGCCTTGCTCGGCGAATACGGCATAGAGCCGGTGTCCGCCGCCGAACTCGATCTGCCCGAGCCGGAAGAGACCGGCACCACCTTCGTCGCCAACGCCGAGTTGAAGGCGCTGCAGGCCGCCGACCTGTCGGGCTTCCCCGCCCTGGCCGACGATAGCGGGCTGTGCGTCGATGCCCTGAACGGCGATCCCGGCATCTTTTCCGCGCGCTGGGGCGGGCCGGAAAAGAACTTCGTGCTGGCGATGGAATCGGTCGAATCGAACCTCGCCGAACAGGGTCCGGATGCCAGCCGTGCCGCGCATTTCGTCTGCGCGCTAGCGCTGGCCTGGCCCGACGGCCATGTCGAATGGTTCGAAGGCCGTGTCGACGGCACATTGGTGTGGCCGCCGCGGGGCGATAACGGCTTCGGGTACGACGCGATGTTCGTCCGCGATGGCGACACGCAGACGTTCGGCGAGATCGATCCGGATCTCAAGCACGCGATCAGCCACCGCGCCGATGCGTTCCGGCAATTGGTCGCCGCGGTGCTCTAAGTGCGCCTCGATCCAACAAATGAAGGGGTTCGTGCGCAACGGGCTTGCGATGTTGGATTTCGCCTGAAATCGTCAGTGGGTTCTTTGAAATGGTATGCTCGTACGGCCTCGCGCGCCCGCGCACGCGTAGATCGTGCGACCTTTGCGACTTTCGGTGCGTCGGGCACACCGCCGCAACGGGCTCGGCTTGGCTATAGCGCTCCCGCCAGGGCAAGCACGACGCCGGCGCCGACCAACACCAGCCCAAGCCCCTCGCTCGCCCTCATCCGCTCGCCGAGATAGAAATGCCCGAACGCCATGGTAAAGGCGATCTCGACCTGGCCGACGATACGGACCAAGGCCACCGGCGCCGACGCGAAGGCGGTGAACCAGCACGCCGATCCCAGCGACGACATCAGCCCGACCTGCCCGGCGACGCGCCAGTTGGCAAACACCAGCGACACCTGATCACGCTCGCGCCACCACACATACCCGCCCTGCAACACCGTCTGCAGCGCCACCACGGCGGCAAGCGTGAGCAGCCCGGCGCGGACATGATCGTCGCCCGTGCCAAGCTCGAGCGCGGCGCGGCGCACCCCGATCGTGGTCAGCGCGAAGAAGAAGCCCGAGGCGATGCCGTAGATCGCCGCCTTCTGCCCCAGCGAGCGCAGCACCTCTCCCGCCCCCATGCGTTTGCCGCCGGTCGACAGGATCATCACGCCGACCACACCGCTGGCAATACCCGCCCACACCAGCGGCGCGAGATGGTCGCCCAATAGAAACACCGAGAGCAACGCGCTCTGCATCGCCTCGGTCTTGGAATAGGCCGTGCCGACGACGAAATTGCGCTCCTCGAACGCCATCAGCAGCAGATTGGTGGCGATGATCTGCGCCAGCCCGCCGGCGACCGCGAACAGGCCGAACCAGGCGGTAAAATGCGGCAACGCCTGCGGCGCGACGACGAACTGATACAGGCCGGCCAGCGCCACCGCGACGGGCAGGCCGTAGAGATAGCGCACCAGCCCCGCCGCATTGACCGACAGCGATTTGCCCACGCGCCGCTGCACCGCCGTGCGCCACGCCTGCAGCGCGCCGGCAAACAGCGTGGCGGGGAGCCAGATCGGCAGCCCGATCACACGCCTTCCAGCAACCGCTCCCGTGCAATCCGCTCTTTCCACACGAGCGGCGCCAGCTGGTGCACATTGGCGCCGCTCGAATCCACCGCCACCGTCACCGGGAAGTCGCTGACCTCGAACTCATAGATCGCTTCCATCCCGAGATCGGCAAAGCCGACCACTTTCGAGCCCTTGATCGCCCGCGCAACGAGATAGGCCGCGCCGCCCACCGCCATCAGATAAGCGCTCTTGGCCTCGGCGATCGCCTGCGTGGCATCGCCGCCACGCTCGGCCTTGCCGACCATCGCCAGCAGACCTTGGCCCAGCATCATGCGGGTGAATTTATCCATCCGCGTCGCCGTGGTCGGCCCAGCCGGCCCCACCACTTCCGCGCCGACCGGATCGACCGGCCCGACATAATAAATCACGCGCCCGGCGAAGTCGACCGGCAGCGGCTCACCCGCATCGAGCATATCCTTGATGCGCTTGTGCGCCGCGTCGCGCCCGGTGAGCATCTTGCCGTTGAGCAGCAAGCGGTCGCCGTGCTTCCACGTGGCCACGATCTCCGGCGTCAGCGTATCGAGATCGACACGGATCGCGGCCTTGTCCGGCGTCCAGTTGACGTCGGGCCATTCCTCCAGCTTGGGCGCCTCCAGATAGACAGGCCCCGAGCCATCGAGCGTGAAATGCGCGTGGCGCGTCGCGGCGCAATTGGGAATCATCGAGACAGGCTTGGACGCGGCATGCGTCGGCCAATCGAAGATCTTCACGTCGAGGATGGTCGACAGGCCGCCCAGCCCCTGCGCGCCGATGCCGAGCGCGTTGACCTTGTCGTAAATCTCGATGCGCAGCGCCTCGATATCGTCGCGGGGCCCGCGTTGCTTCAATTGCGCCATATCGATCGCGCCCATCAGCGATTCCTTGGCCAGCAGCATGCTCTTTTCCGCCGTGCCGCCGATGCCGATGCCCAGCATCCCCGGCGGGCACCACCCGGCACCCATTTGCGGAATCATCTCGAGCACCCAATCGACGATCGAGTCGCTCGGGTTCATCATCTTGAACTTCGACTTGTTCTCGCTGCCGCCGCCCTTGGCCGCGACATCGATCGACACGGTGTTGCCCGGCACCATCTCGACGTGCAGCACGCTCGGCGTATTGTCCTTGGTGTTGCGGCGGGTGAAGGCGGGATCGGCGAGGATCGAGGCGCGCAATTTGTTCTCGGGGTTGAGATAGGCGCGGCGCACGCCTTCATCGACGACCTCCTGCAGGCTGCGGCTGCCATCGGCGAAGCGGCAATCCTGCCCCCATTTCACGAACACCGTGACGATGCCGGTATCCTGGCAGATCGGGCGATGCCCCTCGGCGCACATCCGGCTGTTGGTCAGGATCTGCGCGATGGCGTCCTTGGCGGCGGGCGATTGCTCCGCTTCATAGGCCACGCCCAGCGCGCGGATATAATCCATCGGGTGATAGTAAGAGATGAACTGCAGCGCGTCGGCGACGCTTTCGATCAGATCGGCTTCGCGGATGATGGTCGTCATGGAGGATTACTCGAGCAGAAAAGGATAGCGCCCCTTAACCCGCTTTGCGCACAATCCAAATTGCCGGCCACATCGCAGACTACATCGCCGGCATCAGCGCGCCGGCGCGGGGCGCAGCTCGATCGTGCGGATGCGCCAGCGCTGCTGCGCCTTGGACGCCCCAACCCCCTCGGCGATGCGATGCACCGTCGCCTGGCCGATCAAATAGACCGGCTTGCCCGTGCGGTGGCGGGCATGGATCTGAACCGGCACCGTCACCCAACGCTGGCTCATCCCCGCCTCGATCTCGCCCGGCGCGCCGATAGTGGCGTGATATTCGCTATATTTATCAAAACTCGCCGCGAAGGCCGTGGCGGTCATCCGCGAATCCGCGCCGTCATGCCCCCACAATGCCCAGGCGGCAGCATATTTCCGTTCGCCGAGCAGCGCATAGTAGGTCTGCACGACATTGGCCGCACCCTGCGCGCTATGGGCTGTAAACGGCGCTTCGGACATGGGGGTGCGATCATCGGGCAGCCCCCCCGGCGTGCCCGGCGCGGGGGGATCGAGCGGCGCTTGCGGACCGGCCGGGCTGGGAGTGGGGCTGGGAGTGGGCCGCGCCGGGGGGAGCGGCGCGGCGATCGCCCGCGGCTGGCCGGCGGCATAAGTATCGATGCTGTTCTCCGCCGCTTCCGCCGCGGCGGCGATATCCACGCCCGGGGCGGTGGGCGACGCGGCGGGGCCGCAACCGGCAAGCAGCAGGGGCAAGGCGAGGAACAGACGCATTCGGCAAACCTTCGAATAGCAGGAGCGCTCAAACGCCGCCCCGCCCCGCCCGTTCCGCAGGCTAAAGCGGCGCAGCGCTGAAATCGGCGAAGCGCTCGTTACCGACAAAGCCCAAACGCGTCACCCCGGCGCGGCGGATCGTCGCCAGCACCTGATCGAAGCGTTCGTAGCGCAGCGCGGCATCGGCCTGGATCTGCAACCGGGCATTATCCTCCTGCATGAACGAGGCCAATCGCGCGGGCAACGCCGCCTCGGCGATCGGCGCGCCATCCCCGCCTGCGGCGGTGAGCATGATGCGGTGCGTCGTCGCGCTGCCATCGTCATAGACGCCGGGTTGCGGCAGATCGACCGGCACTTTGTGCGTCATAATCGGGATGGTCAGGATCATCATCACCAGCAGCACGAGCAGCACATCGATCAGCGGCGTGATGTTCATCGCCGAAAAGGGCGCGGCTTCCTCATAAACCGGGCGGAGCGGAAAGCGGGACGTCGTGGAACGGGCAGTCATGGCATGCTCCCTTCGCTGGCAGCGGATCGCTGCGGACGTGATGTTGTATCATCTATTTTAGAGCGTCAAGCGCGGCTGAAAGTCACGAAAGTCTCACGCTCACGCGCGCGCGCACCAATCCTCGTCCCGATCGCCGGGCGCGATGGCCGGCGCGAGATCGCGATCGGGCGCTGTGGGATGGTAATCGCGATACTCGATCGGCACCAACGGCGCCTCGCTATCGACCAGCCGATCGAGCGTGGCCGGGAAGGCCTCCGCAGCACGATCGACCACCGCGCCATTGGGGCGGGCGAGCATATTGGGCGCGCCGTTGCACAGCAGCCGGCTGAGCAGGAAGATCAGCAACTTGTCCGAAGGCGTGCGCGTCTCGCCGACCAGCTGACCGTTCTTCCACACCTCATGCACCGTGCCACGCGCAGCGCGCTCATACGCGATTGTGACGAGCCGGATCGTGGCGAGCTTCAGCGCCTGCTCCCACGCATCGGCGAACGCCGTCGCCTCGGGCCGCGCGCGCAGGCGATAGGCCGAGCGCGCGGAAATGCCCGCCTCGGTACAGGCGAGCGAGATCGATCCGGTCTCGGCCAACGCGGTGAGGAAGGTGCGCTGTCGCTCGGCGGTCCAGCCATCGCGGCGCGGCTGCAGCGCGACGGGCGTATAGCCGGGGAGATCGCGGGGATCGGCGCGTTGCAGGGCGTCGTCATCGAACATGATCGGCTCCTTTGGTGTGTTGGAGCCGAACCATTTAACCTTTTTGGTTCTTGTAGGACAGCGGGAATTCGGGGCGGGGCCACCACTCCCATTTTGCGAACGATGACACTGATGATATGCCTCCGACCATGACCCGCGAGAAAACCTGTTCGAGTCAGGCGACCCGTTGGCCGAAGCGGCGGCGGACGCGCACGCCGAAGCCGATGTCGCAGCAGGCAGACTGATCAGCCATGATGCGGTGAAGAAATGGTTGGCGTCGTGGGGCAGCGACAGGCCCTTGCCACGGCCCAATATCGGCGACTGATTTGAAGATCGTCTGGACCGACGATGCGTGGCGCATCTCAAGGCGATCGTTACGTACATCTCCATGTTCAATCCCGATGCCGCCAGCACGCTGGGCGAGCAATTGATCGCCGCGGCCGACAGCCTGATCGACTTCCCCACCGCGGACGCGATGCGGGCGACGGCAAGCGGGAGATGACCACCGTCTGGCCCTATATTCTGCGCTACCGTATCGAGGGCGACGCGGTGATCATCCTGCGCATCCGGCATGGCGCGCGGGATGTGCCCAGCTTCGCGCGGCTGTTAAAGGCCCAAATATGCATCAACTATCACGCAGCCTTCGCCGTCAGCTCCAGTCCGAGTGACTTCATCGCGCGGATCAGCGCGCCGATATCGGCGCCGGGCGACAGATCGAGCGCCGGGTGCCGCCCGCGCGCGCGCGCGATATTGTTGAGCGCCAGCGCGACCAGCTCCGGATCGCCTTCCTCGAACACCGCTTCGAGATAAGCGAGGATCATTTCTTCGCTGTCGAGGTGATCCGCCGGGTTCCACGGGGTCGTTTCAAGCATCATCGTCCGGCTCCCATGCCGCTACAAGCTTATGCGCCTGAGCAATATCGGCCCGTTGGCTGGTTTTGTCACCTCCGCACACGAGTAGCACCAGCTGCTCGCCGACCCGCGTGAAATAGAGCCGGTAGCCCGGGCCGTAATGGATCCTGAGTTCGCTCACGCCGCTGCCGACTGACTTGGCATCTCCGATGTGGCCGAGCGACAGACGATCGAGCCGGGCAACGATATGCGCCTTGGCACGCGTATCGCGCAGGCCAGCATACCAGCGAGCAAAAACTTGGGTCTGGCGGATTTGTAGCGGACGTATCACCCCCTCCCCTCCTACCGCCCCATATCGAGTCGGGCATGGGCAAAGCCCCTGCCGTCGGCCGGCGCTGTGGCGCCGCCGGCCGTGGGCGCCTCGAGGCGGGGATTAGCGCGCGCTAATCCCGCGCCCGGCGCTCATTCCGCCGCCACGCCAGCTTGCGAGAACATATCCCCGCCCGACATCGCTTCCTCGTTCGCCGCCGGCCCGGCCTTGGCCTTCTGGCGCTGGTCGAAACCGTCCCACACCTCGTTCCAATTGCCGCGCGTGGCCGCCTTGGAATATTCGGTGGCGCGCTGTTCGAAGAAGTTGGCGTGCTCGACGCCGTTGAGCATCGGAGCCAGCCAGGGCAGCGGATGTTCGTCGATCATGTAGATCGGCTTCAGGCCCAATTGGTTGAGCCGCCAATCGGCGATGTAGCGGATATATTTCTTGATCTCCTTGGGGGTCATGCCGTTGACCGGGCCCATTTCGAACGCGAGATCGATGAAATTATCCTCCAGATGCACAGTGTGCTGGCACATTTCGCGGATTTCGGACTGAACCGACTTGGTGAAGCACTGCCGCTCCGCGCAGAAGGCGTGGAACAGCTTGATGATGCCTTCGCAGTGCAGGCTCTCGTCGCGGATCGACCAGGTGACGATCTGCCCCATGCCCTTCATCTTGTTGAAGCGCGGGAAGTTCATCAGCATGGCGAAGCTGGCGAACAGCTGCAGCCCCTCGGTGAAGCCGCCGAACATGGCGAGCGTCTTGGCGATATCCTCGTCGCTGTCGACGCCGAACGTCTGCAGGTAATCGTGCTTGTCCTTCATCTCGCTATATTCGAGGAAGGCGCCATATTCGCTCTCCGGCATGCCGATCGTATCGAGCAGATGGCTGTAGGCGGCGATATGCACCGTCTCCATGTTGCTGAACGCGGCCAGCATCATCTTGATCTCGGTCGGCTTGAAGATGCGGCCGTATTTCTCGTGATAGCAATCCTGCACCTCGACATCGGCCTGGGTGAAGAAGCGGAAGATCTGCGTGAGCAGATTGCGCTCGTGATCGGAGAGCTTCTGCGCCCAATCGCGGCAATCCTCGCCCAACGGCACTTCCTCGGGCATCCAGTGGATCTGCTGCTGGCGCTTCCAGAAATCGAACGCCCAGGGGTATTCGAACGGCTTGTACTGCTTGCGGGCTTCGGTGAGGGACATCTGCGTTACTCCGGGGAACATTGAATAGAAAAAAGCAGGCGGGTCAGCCGGGCGCGCTCCACTGCCACATCGACGTGGCGGACATGGCGAGCACGACGCCCAGCGCCAAGGCCATGATCCCGACCATGCGGAAGACATAGACCTTGGCCGGGCCGGCGGGGCGCAGCAGCGCGAGCAGCATGTAGGCGCCGATCATGGCAAACACCGCCGCGACGCCATACATGATGAGGATCTGCCAGCTCATGCGACCAACCCGTCGCTCAAGCGTTCAGATGCCGCAACCGTAACGAAGGAGCTACCCAAATGGCCGATCTCAGCGCAATCAAAGAGCATATGGAAGTCATCGGCGCGGACGGCGTGCATGTCGGCACCGTCGATCATGTCGAGGGCGACCGCATCAAGCTGACCAAGAAGGATTCCGGATCGCAGATCGTCGAAGGCAAAGGCGGGCATGAAGGGCATCACCATTATATCTCGGGCGGCCTGGTCGCCGAGGTCGAAGGCAACAAGGTGCGGCTGAGCGCCAACGCCAACGTGGCGGTCGGGCTGGAAGAAGAGGCGTAAGCCCTTCCCGGACGACGGACGATGATCAACCCCGGTCCGCGCAGCGCGGGCCGGGGTTTTTCGTGTCACGAGGCGCGCCGCACCTGCCACCTCACTGACACGCCAGGCATTCGTCGTAATCGGTCGTCTCACCCAGCTCGAACTTGGGCGGATCGATCGTGTTGTCGGCTTCCACGCCGCCGGCAAAGCCGGCGCGCTGCACCGATTTCGAGCGCAGATAATACAGCGACTTGATGCCCAGCTCCCAGGCGCGGAAATGCAGCATCAGCAGATCCCATTTCTCGACATCGGCCGGGATGAACAGGTTCAGCGACTGCGACTGATCGATATAGGGCGTGCGATCCGCGGCGAGCTCGATCAGCCAGCGCTGGTCGATCTCGAAGCTGGTCTTGTAGCAATCCTTTTCCTCCTGGCTGAGGAAATCGAGATGCTGGACGCTGCCGCCCTTCTCCAGGATCGTGTTCCACACTGCATCGCTGTTCTTCGATTTCTCGTTGAGCAGCTTTTCCAGATACGGGTTCTTGATCGAGAACGAGCCGCTGAGCGTCTTGTGCGTATAGATATTGGCCGGGATCGGCTCGATGCACGCGCTGGTGCCGCCGCAGATGATGCTGATCGACGCGGTCGGCGCGATCGCCATCTTGCAGCTGAACCGCTCCATCGCGCCCATGTCCGCCGCATCCGGGCACGGGCCCCGCTCGACCGCGAGCTGCATCGACGCTTCGTCGACCTGGCCCTTGATGTGCTTGAACATGCGCAGGTTCCACGATTTGGCCATCGCGCCTTCGAACGCCAGGCCGCGCGCCTGCAGGAACGAATGGAAACCCATCACGCCGAGACCGACCGAGCGCTCGCGCGCCGCGCTGTACGCGGCGCGCTCCATGCCCGGTTCGGCGCGGTCGATAAAATCCTGCAGCACGTTATCGAGGAAGCGCATGACATCCTCGATAAAGCCCTTCTGGTCCTTCCACTGATCCCAGGTTTCCAGGTTCAAGGACGACAGGCAGCACACCGCAGTGCGATCATTGCCGAGATGATCCTGGCCGGTCGGCAGGGTGATCTCGCTGCACAGGTTGGAGGTCGAGACCTTGAGCCCCAGGTCGCGGTGATGCTTGGGCATCATGCGGTTCACCGTATCGGCAAACACGATATACGGCTCACCGGTGGCGAGGCGCGTCTCGACCAGTTTCTGGAACAGGCTGCGCGCATCGACGCGCGCGCGCTCCGACTGGTCCTTGGGGCTGCGCAGCACCCATTCCTCGCCGGCGCGCACCGCTTCCATGAAATCGTCGGTGAGCAGCACGCCGTGATGCAGATTGAGCGCCTTGCGGTTGAAATCGCCCGAGGCTTTGCGGATTTCGAGGAATTCCTCGATCTCGGGATGGGAGACATCGAGATACACCGCCGCCGAGCCACGCCGCAGCGAGCCCTGAGAAATCGCCAGCGTCAGCGAATCCATCACGCGGACGAACGGGATGATCCCGCTGGTCTTGCCGTTGAGGCCGACCGGCTCGCCGATGCCGCGCACGTTGCCCCAATAGGTGCCGATGCCGCCGCCGCGCGACGCGAGCCAGACATTCTCGTTCCAGGTGTCGACGATGCCGCCCAGGCTATCGGGCACCGAATTGAGGAAGCACGAGATCGGCAGGCCACGCCCGGTGCCGCCATTGGACAGGATCGGCGTGGCCGGCATGAACCACAATTGCGAGATCGCGTCATACAGACGCTGCGCATGCGCGCCATCATCGGCATAAGCCGAGGCGACGCGGACGAACAAATCCTGATAGCGCTCACCCGGCAGCAGATAGCGGTCGTTGAGCGTTTCCTTGCCGAAATCGGTGAGCAGCGCATCGCGCGCATGATCGACTTCGACCGGGTAGAGCTGCGCGCGCACTTCCTTGGAATCGCCGCGCGCCTCCAGCTTGCGCTGCGCGTTGCCATGTTCGCTCGTGTCGCTTTTAGCCCGCGTTACCGTCTCGGTCGCTTCCAGTGCATCGCTTGCCATCTCTACGCCCACTTCATGATCTCTGAAATCCATCGCCGCGCCCTCGCCCTCGTCAAAATAGCGGACCGCTGTTCCCAGTCCGTTCGAATCGGGGGAGATCCCCCATCTACCATTGCAAGGCGGCAGCAGGAGAACAAAATGCGACCATCGCGCCGATTGCGGCGCGCCCGGTGCCGGCCCTTGATATAAATATCATCACCGCGTTCTACCAGTCCTAGGGTTTGCCCCCAACCTCGACCCCCACAGATTGTGCCCAATCGCCGATCCGCGCAAGACCGTAATTGACCGCGCCAGGCCCGCAGCGTTCGTCGATCTGGCGGCGATGCCACGCGACGCGCGCTCAAAGCTGGCATTGCCGAAACGCAACCCCGCTTGGCACCGGGAGCAAATAATTTTGCGCGCTGACGCAGATTAATGAACGCCCTGGTAAGACGCTCCGGACGCCGCGCGACGGTGCCCGCAGGGGCGCCAGACACCCGCTTTCGTCGATCCTCATTGCCAGATCGCCTGCGGCTGTTATCCAGCAATCGCAATGATCACTCGCTTGTTCCTCCAATCGCACCGCGTCCCCGCGCTTTCTGCCGACGATAGTGCCGCGCTGGAGGCGGCGTCGTCGGGCACGGCCAGCTTTGCCGCGCGGCGCATCATGGTCCGCGAGCAGACTCCGCTCGACAAATGTACGCTGCTGCTGAGTGGCTTTGTCGAACGCTACAAGGACATGCCCGACGGGCGGCGCCAGATCCTGGCGATCCACGTGCCGGGCGATTTCGTCGATCTTCATTCCTATCCGCTCAAGCGGCTCGAACATTCGGTTGCCGCACTGACCCCGGTGACGGTGGCGAGCTTCCCGCATGATGCGGTCCGCGCGCTGACCGAACGGTCGGCCACGCTGACCGAGTTGCTGTGGCGCTCGACGCTGATCGACGCCGCGATCAACCGCGAATGGATCGTCTCGATCGGCTCGCGGGGCGCCGCGGTGCGGCTGGCGCATCTGTTCTGCGAGATGTTCATCCGGCTGGGGTGCGTTGGCATGACGCGCGATGCGGAATTCGATCTGCCCGTCACGCAGATCGATCTCGCCGATGCGTGCGGGCTGACCGCAGTGCACGCCAACCGCATGTTGCGCCAATTGCGCGAACGCGGGCTGGTCGAGTTCCGCCAGGGGCTGGTGCAGATCCTGGATTGGGATCGGTTGCGCGATTTCGCCGAATTCGATCCGGCCTATTTGTTTCTGACTTAAGGCGTCGCCCCCATCCTGCGCACGACGCGGGAAAACTGCCGCCAGCCCTGACCGATCCTCGGCAAATCAGGTAACCCCCTCCCCTAAGCCGCCCCGACACGGCCTGAGTATCGATAGCGTATGACCTTTAAACCACGACGCCGGCGTAGCGGCGCGGGGCTCATGGTGATGTTGCTTGCCGGGCTGACCGGCGGTGTACTGATCGATCGCGCACTACCCCGCACGGCCACGGCCACGCCAACGCCTGCTGCTGTGGCCGGCACACGCTTTGATCTGTGCTTTACCGGCGGGGGCACCAATTGCGTGGTTGATGGCGATACATTCTGGATGGCGGGGGAAAAGATCCGCATCGCGGATATCGACACGCCCGAAACGCATCCTTCGCGCTGCGCGCTGGAAGCGGATCTCGGGGGGCGTGCGACGCTTCGCTTGCAGCAACTGCTCAACGCCGGCCCGGTCACGCTGGCCGTCGCGGATCGCGATACCGATCGCTACGGGCGCAAGCTCCGCGTGGTAGAGCGCGCCGGGGCATCGTTGGGCGACATGCTGATCGCCGAAGGACTGGCGCGGCCCTGGACCGGGCGGCGCCAGCCATGGTGCGTATGATTACCTAGCAAAATCCTCCCTCGGCAAAGGCCGGGGAAGGTTGAAAGTTACGGCCGAAGCGCCGCATCATCGCCATCGGCGATCTCGGCATCATCGATATCGTCGTCCTCGAAATCCTCCTGGAGATCGTCTTCGTCGTCGTCGTCCTCGTCACTGTCGACGTCGTCAGTCTCCTCGCCGATCTCGTCACCGGCCATGTCCAGGTCGTCATCGTCGTCATCGTCGTCGGCGATGTCCGGTGCAACGTCGGTCAGGATTGTCCCGTCGGTCGGGCCATCGCGCGTAACTTCGAGGATCTCGGCGCGCTGGCTTTCGTCATAGCCCTCTTCCTCGAAACCGTCATCGCCCGTACCTTCGCCCGGGATCTGGTAGCCGCCCGTCATCATGTCGCTTCTCCGGTGTCTGCAGGGGTGCAGCGCTCTGAGTCTCGAACAACAATATGCCGCGCCGGTTCCGTGCGCGCACGATGAAAATGCGCTCAGGCGGGGCGGAACAGGCGCCCGCGCTCGGCGACAAAGACAATCGCCAACGCGATCAGTCCAGCGGTGAAGAAACCGAGATAGAGCGGGATCGTGGTGCCGTTGAACTGTTGCCCGATCAACGCGCCGATCAGCGCCCCCGACGTGACCGTGATAAACCCCTGCACGCTGGACGCGGTGCCGGCGATATGCCCCATATTGGCCATCGCCATCGCGCTGAAATTGGATGCGGCGAGCCCGAAACACGCCATCATCAGCGCCTGCAAGATCGTGAACGCCAACAGCGTCTCGAAGCCCAATAGCGTGACCGCCAGATGCGTGCCCGAGAGCAGGATGAGCCCGATCAGCGCCGAATGCGAAATAAGCCTTGTGCCGAGCCGCATCACGATGCGCGAATTGAGCAGGTTGGCGATCGCCATCGCGCCGGCAGTGGCAGCGAAGATCGGCACCAGCAGATCGGGGCGCTTGAAGATATCGAATACGATCTGCTGGATCGAATTGATGAAGCCATATAGCCCCCCCATCAACGCGGCAGAGGCGAGCGTATAGCCGATCGAATAACGATCGGTGACCGTCAACCGCCACCCGCCGACGAGCCGGCCGATCGAGAAAAGCTGGCGGTCCTCCGCGTGCAGCGTTTCGGGCATGCGCAGCCAGAACCACAGCAGGATCGCGGCACTGACCGCGGCGATGCCCCAGAAGATCATCCGCCAATTGCCGACCAGCAGCACCGCCTGGCCAAAGGTCGGCGCGATCACCGGTGCTGCCATGAACACGATGAAGGCGAGACTCATCACCCGCGCCATCGCGCGACCCGAATAGCAATCGCGCACCAGCGCCACGGTCACCACGCGCGACGCCGCGATTGCCGTGCCCGCCACGAACCGCGCGATCAGCAACAGCGCAAAGCTGCTCGAAAACGCCGCCACGACATTGGCCACGACATAAGCGGCAAGCGCAATGCCGAGGATCGGCTTGCGCCCGTAGCGATCGGCCAGCGGCCCATGGATCAGTTGCGCCACACCAAAACCGAGCAGAAACACGCTGATGACATATTGCCGTTCGTTCGCGCCGGTAATGCCGAGCGATTCGCCGATTGCCGGCAGCGCGGGGAGCATCGAATCGATGCCGAGCGCCGTCAGCGCCATCAGCCCGGCGATCAGCGCAACGAATTCGCGAAAGCCGAGCGGTGGGCTGTCCGCTGGACGGCCCTCAATGGCCGGCGCGGGGTTCGGGGTGGCGGTGGCGTCCATGCGCGCGCTATTCGCAGATGCAGCACCACGCGTCACCCCCGAAAGGTGCTCCGCCCCCGGAACGAATGGCGGTCTCCAGCCATTATTCGGGCTTCACCACCAGGAGAGAGACGATGAGCGTATTCGGCGCGATCAAGGATGCGATTTTCGGCAAGGACGAAGCTCCCGCGGCCCCCGCCCCTGCCCCCACGGCGGCCGCGAAGCCGGCGGCTGCGCCTGCTGCTGCTCCCGCCGCCCCGGCGCCCAAGCCCAGGCCAGCGCCGACGCGCGAGGCGATCGAAGCCGTGCTGGAGGATCGCGCCAAGGCGCGCGGCGAGGATCTCAACTACAAGACCTCGATCGTCGATTTGATGAAGGCGCTGGGCATGGATTCGAGCCTGGACAATCGCAAGAAGCTGGCCACCGAGCTCGGTTATACCGGCGACCAGAATGACAGCGCGACGATGAATATCTGGCTGCATGAAAAGACCATGGAGCGGCTGCTGCGCTGAACACAAACACTACTGTACTGTTGTCGTCACCCCAGCGCTGGCTGGGGGCTCATGCGGCTCTTGTCGCGCGCTTGTCGCTTGAGATCCCAGCCTGCGCTGGGATGACGCCGGCGGTTGCGCCCTGTTCGGATGGTGGCGCACACGATATGGCGCCATCATCCAACCGTAACGAGGCGTATCATGTCCGATTCCCCAGCCGCCCAGGTCCCGGCGCTTTCGCTCAACGATGAAGCGGCCGATCCCGCCGCTTTCGCCGCCGCCTTGGGCGGATCGTTCGAGCGCTTCGGCTTCGCGGTGGTCAGCGATCACGGCATTTCCGATGATCTGATCGACCGTGCCTGGGCCGAAACCAAGGCGCTCTTCGATCTGCCCGAAGACGAAAAGCGCTCCTATTACACACCAGCGGGCGGCGGGCAGCGCGGCTATACCCCGTTCAAGACCGAGATCGCCAAGGGCGCGAGCGCGGTGGATCTCAAGGAATTCTGGCATGTCGGGCGCGAGCTGCCCGCCGGCCACAAAAATGCCGACGTGATGCCACCCAACATCTGGCCGACGCGCCCCGCGGGCTTCCGCCCGGTGTTCGAGGAATTGTTCGCGGCCTTCGACACGGCCGGCGATCGCTTGCTCTCGGCCATCGCGCGGCATCTCGGGCTCGATGCGCAGTGGTTCGATCCGGCGGTGAAGGACGGCAATTCGATCCTGCGCCTGCTGCATTATCCCCCGATCCCCGCCGATGCCAAGGGCGTCCGCGCCGGCGCGCATGAGGATATCAACCTGATCACGCTGCTGCTCGGCGCCGAGGAAGCGGGGCTCGAACTGCTCGGCAGCGACGGTAAATGGCTGGCGATCAAGCCGCCGGCGGGCGCGATGGTGGTCAATGTCGGCGATATGCTGCAGCGGCTGACCAACCATGTCCTGCCCTCGACCACGCACCGCGTGGTCAATCCGCCGCCCGAGCGCCGCGGGCATTCGCGCTATTCGATGCCGTTCTTCCTGCACCCTGCGCCCGATTTCCTGATCGAAACGCTGCCGCAGACGATCACCGCGGGGAATCCGAACCGCTATCCGGCGCCGATCACCGCGCATGACTATCTGCATGAACGGCTGGTCGAAATCGGGCTGGTGAAGAAATAAGCCGCTTGTCGTCACCCCGGGCTTGTTCCGGGGTCCACTCCTCCGCTAGCGCAAGCGCTCGTTAAATGGTGGATCCCGGAACACGTCCGGGGTGACGGGGGAATATATGATCAAACCACTCCGCATCGCGCTGGCCGGGCTGGGCACCGTCGGCGGTGGCGTCGTGCGCTTGCTCGATCAGAACAGCGCATTGATCGCGCGCCGCGCGGGTCGCCCGATCGAGATCGTCGCCGTCTCGGCGCGCGATCGCAGCAAGGATCGTGGCGTCGATCTGTCGCGCTTCGCCTGGATCGACGATACCACGGCGCTCGCCACGCATCCCGACGCCGACGTGGTGGTCGAGCTGATCGGCGGATCGGATGGCCCGGCGCTGACGCTGGCGCGCGCCACGCTCGGCGCCGGCAAGGGCTTCGTCACCGCCAACAAGGCGATGATCGCGCATCACGGCCTGGAGCTCGCGCGCGCTGCCGAACAGGCCAATACCGCGCTGAAATTCGAGGCCGCGGTGGCCGGCGGCATTCCGGTGATCAAGGGCCTGCGCGAAGGCATGGCGGCGAACGAGATCGCGCGCGTGTACGGCATCCTCAACGGCACGTGCAATTTCATCCTCTCCAAGATGGAAGCGCCAAGAGAACAAGGGGGGGGCCGCGATTTCGCCGATGTGCTGGCCGAGGCGCAGGCGCTGGGCTTTGCCGAGAGCGACCCCACGTTCGATATCGATGGCGTCGATGCCGCGCATAAATTGGCCATCCTGGCGAGCATCGCGTTCGGCACGCAGCCCGCATTCGGCACCGTGGCGGCGAGCGGCATCCGCCACGTCATTGCCGCCGACATCGCCGAGGCGGCGGCGCTGGGCTATCGTATCCGTCTGCTCGGGCTGGCCGAGGACGGCCCGTACGGGCTGTTCCAGCGCGTCCATCCACATCTCGTGCCCATCAGCCACCCGCTGGCGCATGTCACCGGCGCGACCAACGCCGTGGTGGCGGAGGGCAATTTCGTCGGCCGGCTGCTGTTCCAGGGCGCGGGCGCGGGCGACGGGCCGACGGCGAGCGCGGTGGTCGCCGATCTGATCGATATCGCGCGCGGCGAATATGGCCCGGCCTTCGCCATGCCCGCCGAGGCGCTGGCCCAGCACCAGGCGGCGGATCCCGGCGAGCGCCGCGGGCGCGCTTATGTGCGCTTCATGGTCGAGGACCGGGTCGGCGTGCTGGCCGAGATCGCCGCGGCGATGCGCGATGCCGGCGTGTCGATCGAAAGCCTGATCCAGCGTGGCTCGGGCGGCGAGGACGGCAGCGTGCTGGTGGCGATCGTCACGCACGAAGGCCCCGAGCGCGCGGTGGCGCAGGCGCTGGAGCGGCTACGCGGCTCGCAGAGCCTGATCGGCCAGCCGATGTGGATGCATATTCTAGGGTAAGATCCGCCCCGTCGGTTGCGCGTCGAGCTGGATCGGCACGCGCCCGCTCTTGTCCGGCTTCTTGGCGAACGCCCGCTTGGCGATATCGACCGCCCCCATCACGATCGGCACGATCGGCGGGCCGAAGCCGACCTGGCAGCCGCCCATCCGCGTCGCGCACGGCGCGCCTTCAGCTTCCAGCGCACCACGACCGGTCAGTTCGCGGTTGGACGGCGTCGGCCCGTCGGGCACGACCTCGTCCGGATAGGGCAGTTTTTGCGATGGCAGCGGCCGTGCGCACACGATCACGTCTTTCTGCTTGGCGGCATCCTGCGCGTCGGGCCTGGCCTCGGCGCGCAGTACGCACGGCTCGTTCGGCACCGCTTCCAGGATCGACCAGGATTGCGCCTCGGGCTTGGTGGATACGATGGTCGCGGCTTGCGCCGCCAGCAACAGCAGGATCATGGGGCCAGGCTGATCCTCAATCGTGGCGATATTCAGGCGGTGATCGGCGCCACGCCCAGCGCGGGGATCTCGATCGCCGGGCAGCGATCCATCACCACCTGCAGCCCCGCGGCCTCGGCGCGTGCGGCGGCGTCCTCGTTGATCACGCCCAGCTGCATCCACACCGCCTTCGCGCCAATGGCGATAGCCTGATCGACCGCCTCGCCGGCCGCGGCCGAATTGCGGAAGATATCGACGATGTCGATGGGATCGCCGAGCTGCGCCAGTTCGCGAAACACGAATTCGCCATGCACATGCTCGCCGGTGATCTGCGGGTTGACCGGGATCACGCGGTAGCCGTGCTGCTGCAGCGTCTTCATCACGCGGTTGGACGGGCGATCGGGGCGATCCGACGCGCCGACCAGCGCGATCGTCCTGGCGCCCTCGAGCAGCGCCTTGATCTCGGCATCGGTGGTCAGCGGCATGTTCGGTCCCTTCCTGTCAGGCGGCGGTCATCCACGCATCGACGCGTGCCGCGACTTCGCTGAACGCCCCCACCTCGGCGGCGTTCCCGGCGTCCGAGGCGGTGCGGATGGCGATGTCGAGCGGAATGCGCCCGAGGAACGGGATGCCAAGCGCCGCCGCGGCCGTCTCGGCGCCGCCCTTGCCGAACGGATCGGAGATTTCGCCGCAATGCGGGCAGGCATAGCCGGCCATATTTTCGACCAGCCCGATGATCGGCACGCCGGCCTTGCGGAACAGATCGATCGCGCGCTTGGCATCGATCAGCGCCAGATCCTGCGGGGTCGAGACGATCACCGCCCCCGCCGGCTTGTGCTTCTGCACCATGGTCAGCTGGATATCGCCGGTGCCCGGCGGCAGATCGACCACCAGCGTGTCGGCATCGCCCCAATTGGCCACGATCAGCTGCGTCAGCGCGCCCGCCGCCATCGGCCCGCGCCACGCGATCGCCTGATCGGCCGGCACCAATTGCCCCATCGACAACAAGCCGATGCCATGCGGCGTCGGCACCGGATCGAGCAGCTTATCGCTCGCCTCCGGCCGGCTGCCCTCGACGCCCATCAGCTTGGGCTGCGACGGCCCATAGATATCGGCATCGACCAGCCCGACCTTGCGCCCCAGCGCCTGCAGCCCGAGCGCGAGATTGGCCGACACGGTGGATTTGCCCACCCCGCCTTTGCCGCTGGCGACGGCAATGATCCGCCGCGTCGTGCGCTGCGCGGTTTGCGCGATCCGCGCGGTGGCGATGCCGGGCACGGCCAGCGCGGCACGGCGCACCTCGGCCTCCAGCGCATCGCCCGCCGCGGCATCAAGCCCGGTCACATCGAGAATGATACTGGCGCGATCACCCTCAAGCCGGACCATCGCGCGCTCGCCGGCGATCGGCGCCAACGCCGCCTTTACTGTAACATCTTGTGTCATCATCGCGCAGATAGACACGCCGAGCGCGCTTGCCACTGTTTTTGTGCACGCATCCTACCTATAAAGATTGCATGACGATCCTTACCGGCTGGCTCCAGCGCTTCACTATCCTCAACGCCGATGCGCCGAAAAGCCCGTGGGGCAATGGCCCCACGGGCAATTCGGGCGGCGATGGCGGCCCGCGCAATCCCTGGGCGGTGCCGCCCGGCGGCCCGCGCGGCGGCACCAAGCCCACCGCGCTCGACGAATTCCTGCGCCGCGCACGTGGCACGGGCGGCGGTGGCGGCGGCAATGGCGGCGGCTTTTCCGGCTTGCCCGGTGCGCCCAATGTGCGCTCGTTATGGTTGATCGGCGTCGGCATCGTGCTGGCCGTATGGATCCTGTTCACCAGCTTCCACCAGATCGGCCCGCAGCAACGCGGCGTGGTGACCTTCTTCGGCGCATATTCGGGCACGCTGGAGCCCGGCATCCGCCTCACGCTGCCGGCGCCGTTCAACGCGGTCACCAAGGTGGACGTGCAGCAGATCGTGACGGACGATTTCCCCGCGACCCAGGGCGGCGGCGAAAACCTCATCCTGACCTCGGATCAGAACATTATTGATCTGGCCTATTCGGTGCGCTGGCAGATCGTCAACGCGCAGGATTATGCCTTCCAGATCGCCGATCCGCGCGAGACGGTCCGCGCCACGGCGGAAAGCGCGATGCGCGCCGCGATCGCCACCACCACGCTGGACGACGCGATCGGCTCGGGCCGCGCCGTGGTCGAGGCGCGTGTGCAGCAGATGATGCAGGAAGTGCTCGACAGCTATAATGCCGGCGTGCGCATCCAGGGCGTATCGATCAAGCAATCGACCGCGCCAGAGGCCGTGATCGACGATTTCAAAGCCGTCAGCGCGGCGCAGCAGGCGGCGGTCGGCAATATCAATGCCGCACGCGGCTATGCCGCGCAGACGCTGGCCTATGCGCAGGGCGAGGCGACCTCGTTCGACAAGGTGTATGAACAATATCGCCTGGCCCCGGAAGTGACGCGACGCCGCATGTATTACGAAACGATGGAAGGCGTGCTCGCCAAGAGCGACAAGACAATCATCGAGGCGCCCGGCGTGGTGCCGTATCTGCCGCTTAATGGCGCCGCCGCGCGCCGCCTGCCGGATGCTGCGCCCGAGGCGACCCCGGCGCCCGCCCGTCAACCCGCCCCAGCGACGGGAGCCGGCCAGTGAGCACGTTTTTCCGCAACCCGATCGCGATCGGCACCATCGTGTTGCTCGCGCTGATCCTGTTGTTCAGCACGGCCAGCATCGTGCCTGAAACCAAGCAGGTGGTGATCCTGCGCCTGGAAAATCCCTATCGTACGGTCAATCGCTGGCAGCCCAACCAGCCGTTCGGCGCGACCGGCGCGGGCATGATCTTTCGCCTGCCGTTCCTCGATCGCCTGATCTGGATCGACAAGCGCGTGCTGGATGTCGAGCTGCAGGATACGCAGGTGCTGTCGACCGATCAGTTGCGGCTGTCGGTCGATGCGTTCGCGCGCTTCCGCGTGGTCGATCCGTTAAAGGCGGTGGTCTCGACCGGCAGCGCGAGCGATACCGAACAGCGCGTGATCGCGCAGCTCAGCCCCTTGCTCGGCTCGGCCTTGCGCAACGAACTGGGTCGTCGCCCTTTCGCGGCGTTGCTCAGCCCCGAGCGTGGCCAGGTGATGGATAATATCCAGGCCGGGCTGCAGCGCCAGGCCAGCCAATATGGCGTGCAGATCGTGGATGTGCGCATCAAGCGCGCCGATCTGCCCAGCGGCAGCCCGCTGGAAAGCGCGCTGCAGCGTATGCGGACGGCGCGCCAGCAGGAATCGGCGACGATCACCGCGCGGGGCCAGCAGCAAGCGCAGATCATCCGCGCCGAGGCGGACGCAAATGCGGCGAAAATCTATGCCGAGGCGTTCAACAAGGATCCGCAATTCTACGATTTCTATCGTGCCATGCAGTCCTATCGCTACACTTTTGGTTCGAACAACGATGGCAAGCCGCGTGGCTCCACCTCTCTGGTGCTGTCGCCCAACAATGCCTATCTTCGTGAATTCCAGGGCCGTGACCGTTAACGCATAAGTTTTTGGCGGCCGATACTGTCGGTCCATTCATATTCAATCGCCGTTCAGCATCCGATCGTCACAGAAGCGACGTTGCTGTCCGGCCATCGAGAGGAAGTTATCCACGTGCGTTATGCTTACGCTATCACCGGTGCCCTGCTGCTGAGCGGCACCGCCGCCACCATGATCTATCAGCCGAACGCGGTTGCGCAGACCGCGCAGAACGAGCCCGGCGCGATCCAGGCGTCCGCGCCCAAGGCCGGCGCGCCGATGAGCTTTGCCGATATGGTGGCCAAGCTGCAGCCCGCGGTGGTCAACATCTCGACCAAGCAGACCATCGTCCAGCAGCAGCAGGCCAATCCGTTCCAGGGCACGCCGTTTGGCGACCTGTTCGGCGGCGGCCAGGGCAACGGCGCGCCGGTCAAGCGTGAGGGCGCCTCGCTCGGCTCGGGCTTCCTGATCTCGCATGACGGCTATGTCGTCACCAACGCGCACGTGATCAGCCCCGGCGCGCGCGGCGCGACGGTCAATTCGATCGCCGTCACGCTCTCCAACAACAAGGAATATGTCGCCCGCGTCATCGGCCAGGATCGCGAATCCGATCTGGCGTTGCTCAAGATCGACGCCACCGGCCTGCCTTTCGTGCGCTTCGGCGATTCGGGCGGCGCGCGGGTCGGCGATTGGGTGCTGGCGATCGGCGAGCCGTTTGGTCTCGGTGGCACGGTCACCGCCGGGATCATCTCGGCGATCAACCGCGTCACTGGCCAGGGCGGCGCCTATGACCGCTTCATCCAGACCGACGCGTCGATCAATCAGGGTAATTCCGGTGGCCCGATGTTCGATCTCAACGGCAACGTGATCGGCGTCAACAGCCAGATCTTCTCGCAGACGGGCGGCAATATCGGCATCGGCTTCGCCATCCCGGCCGCGACCGCCAAGCCGATCATCGACACGTTCATGAAGGGCGGCACGATCAGCCGCGGCTATCTTGGCGTGACCTTGGGCGGTGCTGTCGGCGACGACGCCGCCGCCGCGCTGGGCATTGCCAAGAATCAGGGCGAGCTGATCGCCGGCGTCGAGCCCAGCGGCCCGGCGGCGCGCGCAGGGCTGCGCGCCGGCGATGTGGTGACCAAGGTCAATGGCGTGGCGGTGACGCCGGATTCGACGCTGTCGTATCTCGTATCCAATGTTAAGCCAGGCCAGACCGCGCGACTCGAAGTGCTGCGCAACGGTCGCCCGACAACGCTCACCGCCACGGTGGTGGCGCGTCCGGCAGCCGAGAAACTGGCGGCACTGGTCAATGGCGGCAGCGACGATGGCGGCTTCGGCAAGGACGGCGACGACGATGCAGGCGTGATCACGCCGGCCACCGGCAACGTGCTCGGCCTGACGGTCCAGCCGCTCACGCCGGGCATCGCCCGCGCGGTCGGCGTGGATGCGCAGACCCAAGGCGTGGTCATCGCCGCGGTCGATCCGGGCAGCGATGCGGCACAGAAGCTGAAGCGCGGCGACGTGGTCAGCGCGGTCAATAGCAGCCCGGTGCGCACCCAGGCTGAACTGGTCGCCGCGGTAAACGCAGCGCGCAGCGCGGGCCGCCCGCAAGTGCTGCTGCTGGTGCAGCGCGCCAGCCCGGTAAAGGCGTTCGTGCCGGTGAAGATCAAGCAGTAAGCGGTCCGCATTGCGAGACACGACAGATCGCCCCGGGCTGGTTCCGGGGCGATTTTTTGTGCGGCTATTCTGGAGCCCCAAATCCCAACAAGCCCATTCCCCCGCCCCGCCAAACGCGCGATACCGCCTTACCCCCCATCCTGGAGCGATCATGGCTGACGGACCCATTACCAGTGGCCCTATCTTCATCGGCAGCGCGCCCGGCGGCGCCACCCCGCAGAACCTCGAGCTCAAGCGCGCCAATCGCCACGGGCTGATCGCGGGCGCCACCGGCACGGGCAAGACGGTCACGCTGCAGGGCATCATCGAGGGCTTTTCCGCGCGCGGCGTGCCGTGCTTCGTCGCCGACGTGAAGGGTGATCTTTCCGGCATGGCGATGGCGGGATCGCCGCTCAGCAAAAGCCACGCCATCTTCGCCGCGCGCGCCGCGGAGATCGGCGATGTCGACTGGACCTATGCCGACAATCCCGTGCAATTCTGGGATCTGTATGGAGAACAGGGCCACCCGATCCGCACCACGATCAGCGAGATGGGCCCGCTGCTGCTCGCGCGGTTGCTCGATCTCAACGCGGTGCAGGAAGGCGTGCTCAACATCGCCTTCCACGTCGCCGAGGAGGACGGGCTGCTGCTGATCGATCTCGATGATCTGCAGAGCATGCTGGTCCATTGCGGCGAGCGCGCCGCGGAATTGACCACCACCTACGGCAACGTTTCCAAGCCCAGCCTCGGCACGATCCAGCGCGCACTGCTCCAGCTTCGTTCGCAAGGCGCGGATAATTTCTTCGGCGAACCCGCGCTCGATCTCGACGATTTCATCGGCGTCGACGATCAGGGGCGCGGCATCGTCAACATTCTGGCCGCCGACAAATTGATGGCCAGCCCGAAGCTATATGCCACTTTCCTGCTATGGCTGATGAGCGAATTGTTCGAGCAGCTCCCCGAGATCGGCGACCCAGACCAGCCGACCTTGTGCTTCTTCTTCGACGAAGCCCATCTGCTGTTCGATGAAGCGCCCGATGCCTTGCTCGACAAGATCGAACAGGTCGTGCGGCTGATCCGCTCGAAGGGCGTGGGAATCTATTTCATCACGCAGAACCCGATCGACATTCCCGACAAGGTCGCCGGGCAGCTCGGCAACCGCGTGCAACACGCACTGCGCGCCTTCACGCCGCGCGATCAGGCCGCCGTGCGCGCCGCCGCGACCACGTTCCGCGCCAGCCCGGACGTGGATGTCGAGACCGCCATTACCGAGCTGAAGGTGGGCGAGGCCCTGGTGTCGTTGCTATTGCCGGACGGCTCCCCCTCCCCGGTCGCGCGCACGCTGATCAAGCCACCGCGCAGCCGCGTGGGGCCGGTGACGCCCGTGGAGCGCGGCGTGCTGATCCAGACCGATCCGATCGGTGACAAATACGACGCGCTGGTCGATCGTGAATCCGCCGAGGAATTGCTCGCGGTGAAGACCAGCGAGGCCAAGGCCGCCGCCGCCGAAGCCAGGGCACAGACCGCGGCGGACAAGGCCGCCGCGCTACAAGCCAAGGAAGAAGCCAGGGCCGCGCGCGAGGCGGAGCGTCAGGCGCGGCGCGAGGCACAGGCGCAAAAGGCGGCCGAGCGTGAGGCGGCCAATTCGCCGTGGAACCGCGCGGTCACCTCGGCGACGCGCAGCGCCTCCTCCGCGGTCGGGCGCAGCGTCGCCAATGAGGTATCGAAGGCGGTGTTCGGCTCGTCGCGCGGCGCGGGCGCCGGGATCGTCGGCGGGCTGGTGCGCGGCGTGCTCGGCGGGTTGTTCAGGGGCCGGTAACCACCGGCCCCTGGCGCATCAGAACGCCGCGCGGATCGTCACCTGATACAGCGGCCCGGCATTTTCGCGCTCCAGCTCGAACTCGTCGATATCGCCGGCACGACGGTTGGCGAGGATCTCGGCCACCGAATTGCCGTCATATTTGCGGAACGTCTCGGACTTGGTGCGGCGCAGGATATCCTGCACCGAGAAACGCAGCACGAAATTCTTGCCGATGCGCTTCTCCACGAACGCTTCGAGATCGGGATCGTATTTCAGCTCGACCGTCTCGTCGAAATTCGATTCCGTCGCCTTGCTGCGGCCCGAGACCGTCGCGCCGAAGCTCGCATCCACGCTCGTCACCGTCTGGATGAAGCCGACATTGTACACGTGGTGCGGCTGATTGTTGAAGCGGCGCTTTTCGCCCGTGAACGGATCGGTCACTTCGCTGTCGAGATAGGTGTAATTGGCGAACACCCCGGTATCGGGCAGGCCGATCGCGGTCAGTGGCGTCGACAGATCGACCTCGAAGCCCCAGGTCTTGCCGTCGCCGATATTCTGCGGCGTGAAGCGCTGGCCATCCCCGTTCTCGCCGATCGCCACCAGTTCGATCACATCGGTGATGTCGCGGTAGAAGAAGTTGATCCCGGCCACGCCGCGCCCGCCCAGGCGACGCTCGTAACCGGCATCGAGCCCCCAGGCCTTTTCGTTGCGCAGCCGTGGGTTGCCGATCGTCACGTCGTCGTCGCCCGGCGTCTCTTCGTCTTCGTAGGGCGAGATGAAATCATAGTTCGGCCGGCGCACGGTGCGCGCCCCCGACACGCGGAACTGATCGAGCGCGGTCGGCGCATAGCGCACGTGCAGCGACGGGTTGAGCGTCTCGGTCTCGTAATCGGCGCTCGCCACCGCCGTGCCGGAAACCGTGCGCCGCGTGATCTCGTAGCGCAGACCGGCGTCGACCGTCAGCTGCGGCGTCGGCGTCAGCGTCACGCGCGCATAGGGATCGTAGCGCTCTTCCTTGATCTTGAACGTGTTGGTCTGGAAATCGCCATCGTTGACGCCGTCGCGATCCTTGCGCAGCAGATCGACACCAAGCTTGAAGCGTGCCATCTCGCCGCCAAAGCCGAGATTGATCGTGCCGGTATATTCATCGTCCTTGATCGTGACGTTGGAGACATCGTCAAGCTCGAGATCGTCGAGATCGTCCTCGTTGTCGCCGACCATCACGGTGGAGTCGGTATCCTCGCGATAGCCCGACCAGCCCGCGGCCAGCCCCAGCTCCAGGCTCCCGCCCAGCGGAATGCGCGCATCGCTCGACAGCGTGTAGGTCTGCTGATTGATATCCTCGAGCTGCGTTTCGATGCCGTCGAAATCGAGATCGCTGCCGTCATACGTCACCGAGGATTCGAATTCCTCGCGATCGGTATCGACGAAAAAGCCCTGGAACCGCACGAAGCCCTTGTCGCCGAAATCGTGGCGGATCTCGGCGCTGCCCGACAGATCGCTGCCGTCGCGTGTGTCGGCCTGCAGCTCGGTATTGTTGAAATCGGCGTTGGTCGCGTCGCGCGGACCGTCATTCTCGTCATCGAAGCGCAGCGACACCTTCTTCTTCGGGTTGCGCCGCTCCTGATAATTGAGCGCGCCCCAATAGGACGTGTCCTCGCCGATCCGCCCGGCATAGGCCGCGCCGAGCGACGGGCGGAATTTGCCATCCTTGTTGATCAGCGCGCCGGCCTTGGCGAAGCCGCCCTCGAACGTCGCGGCTTCCTTGGTCACGATGTTGAGCGATCCGGCCACGCCTTCGCTCGGCTGATCGGCGCGCGGGCTGCGCACGATCTCGATCCGCTCGACCAGTTCGGCGGGGATGCGATCGACGAAGAAGCTGCGATCGGCCTGGCCGCCCGGCGCGCGGCGGCCGTTGATCAGCACCTGCGTGTAGCCGGCGGGGAGCCCGCGAAACTGCGGCCCGTCATATTCGAGCACATCCGAGGTGAACGTCACGCCGGGCACGCGCTTGAGCATCTCGCCGACCGAGACGGGCTCGAAACGCTGGAAATAATCGAGATCGTAGGCCAGCACCGGATTGACGTCCTCGGTGCGGTTGCGGAACGCGATCGTCCCGGTGACGATGATATCCTTGGCCTCGTCCGGCGCCGTCTCGGTAACGGGCGCGGTGGAGTCCGCCGGAATGGTCTGCGCGACGGTCGCCAGCGGCAGCATCAAGGCTGCGACCGCGCAGCCACCAAGAAGAGTGCGTATGTTGCTCATGTCGAGCCCCCCATATTTATCGATTTGACCGATCGCAACGCTGCTGCCATCGGCCCCCACGGGCCGAGCAGTTAGGGTGGGAATATGACGCGATCGCGCAAGATGTGTTTCATTTCGATGACGGCGGCGCTTGGTGCAGCCGCGCTAAGCGCCTGTGCGCCGGGCGAAATTCCGCTCGACACGCGCATCGCCAACGCGCTGCCGGCCAGGATCGTGCAGGCCTCGGGCGAGACCGAAGCGGTCGCCACCGCCAATGCCGATGCGGCGGACGATCCCGCGATCTGGCGTAACGCCGCCGCCCCCGCGCAGAGCCTGATCGTCGGCACGGACAAGAAGGCCGGGCTCTATGTCTACGGGCTCGATGGCAAGGTGCGCGATTTCACCGATGCGGGGCGCGTCAACAATGTCGATCTCGCCGAGCATGACGGGCGCATCATCGTCGCCGCGAGCGATCGCAACGATCCGCTCAACGCGCATATCGCCTTGTTCGCGCTGGACAGGACGACCGCCAAGCTCAGCCCGCTCGGCCGCGTGGCGAGCGGCGCGGGCGAAGCGTATGGCATCTGCCTGTATCGCGACGCGGGCACGCTCTACGCCTTCATGGTGATCAAGGACGGTACGATCCGCCAGGTCGCGCTGGATCTCACCGGCGCGGCGCCCGCCGGCCGCATCGTCCGCACGATGAAGCTCGGCACGCAATCCGAAGGCTGCGCGGTCGATCCGGCCAACGCGCGGCTGTATGTCGCGGAGGAGGATGTCGGGCTGTGGCGCTTCGATGCGCGGCCCGGCGGCGCGGTCGCGCCGGTCAAGGTCGCCGCCGCCGACGGCAAGGCGATCGTCGCCGATGCCGAGGGCGTGGCGGTGGCCGATGGCTATGTCGTCGTCTCCAGCCAGGGCGACAATGCCTATGCGGTCTATCGCCTGTCGGACGAGGCCTATGTCGGCCGCTTCCGCATCGCCGCCGGGGCGCTTGGCGCGACCGAGGAAACCGACGGGATCGAGGTCGTCGCGGGCGATTTCGGCCCCGCTTTCCCCGACGGGCTGATGATCGCGCAGGACGGCAGCAACGCGCCGCGCGCGCAGAATTTCAAGCTCGTGCGCTGGGGCGACATCAAGCGCGCGCTGGGGCTTTAGGCGTAACGACATTCCATATCCTCCCCCGCAAGGGGGAGGTGGCACGCATCGCGTGACGGCGGGGGCGGTACATGGCGCACGCCGTCAGACAGGGCATCGCCTACCGCCCCCTCCCGTCGCCTTCGGCGCCACCTCCCCCCGCCAGGGGGAGGATCGGAACACTTGCCCGTTTCGCTCTCCCGCTGGGAGAGGTGTATAGAGGCATCAACTTCCCAAGGAATCGGCACCATGACCTTCGACAGCGCCCCGCAAACCGACTGGAACGCCGTGGGCGAAGCCGAGCTTGCCGATGTCATCACGCTGCGTCGTGCGATCCACGCCGATCCCGAAATCGGGCTGCACTGCCCGCGCACCGCCGACAAGATCCGCGCCGCGCTCGCCGGCCTGCCGCTGGAGATCCGCGACAGCACCTCCACCACCGGGCTGATCGCCATCCTGCGTGGACGAAGCGATAATGGCCGCACCGTGCTGCTGCGCGGCGATCACGATGCGCTGCCCATGCACGAGGAAACCGGCCTCCCCTTCGCCAGCACGGTGCCCGGCGCGATGCACGCCTGCGGGCATGATACGCACACCGCGATGCTGGTCGGCGCGGCGCGCGCGCTGAGCGCCCGGCGCGAGGATCTGCCGGGTACGGTGGTGTTTATGTTCCAGCCGGGCGAGGAAGGGTATCACGGCGCGCGCTATATGATCGCAGACGGCCTGCTCGCCGATCCGGCGCCGCAAGCGGCGTTCGCGCTGCACATCTCGCCCAACATGCCCGCCGGCACGTTCGTCAGCCGCAACGGCCCGCTGCTCGCCTCCACCGATGCGGTCAACATCACCGTCCATGGCCGCGGCGGGCATGCGGCGATGCCGCACGATTGCCTCGATCCGATCCCGGTGGCGTGCGAGATCGTCACCGCGCTCAGCACGTTCATCGCGCGGCAGATCGCGGTCACCGATCCTGCCGTGCTGTCGATCACCCGGATCGAGGCGGGATCGGCCTATAATATCGTGCCCGAGCGCGTCGAGATGAAGGGCACGCTGCGCACGCTCAGCCACGCCACGCGCGAACAGGCGCGCGCCGGGCTGGCGCGGATCGTCGAGCATGTCGCGCTGGCGCATGGCTGCACCGCCGAGCTGCGTATCGACGAGGGCTATCCCGTCACCGAAAACGATCCCCGCGCCGTCGCCATGATCCGCGCCGCCGCCGAGCGGATCGGCGCATACCAGACAATGCCCGCGCCGATGATGGGCGGCGAGGATTTCTCCTATGTGCTGCGCGACATTCCGGGCGCGATGGCGTTCGTCGGCGTGGCCCCCGAGGGCAGCGATCCGCGCACCAATCCGCCACTGCACAATACCAGGATGATCATCCGCGAGGATGTGATGGCCAAGGGCGTGGCGATGCATTGTGCGCTGGCCGAGCGCTTCCTGCACCACGGCTTCGATTGACACCCATTCCGTCACCCCAGCGCACGCTGGGGTCTCAAGCGGCTCCAGTCCCACGCCCGCCGCCTGAGATCCCAGCTTTCGCTGGGATGACGCCTTGGCGGACGCCCAAAAAAACGCTGTCCTACAAGCCCGTGACGATGGCAGACTTGACCATGCCGCTTGCTGCCAACAGAACAGCATGATCAACTTCGTAATTTAATTACCTTCCGCCGCACGAAGATTTCCGGATCACCGTGAAAAGTGTGAAGCGAACCGGAGACCGACCGATGGCCACCGCCCCGACTCGCCCGCTTGCCGAACTCACATTGCGCGGCGTCATCCTCGGCGCGCTGATCACCGTCCTGTTCACCGCCGCCAACGTCTATCTCGGGCTCAAGATCGGCCTCACCTTCGCCACCTCGATCCCCGCCGCGGTGATCTCGATGGCGAGCCTGCGCTTCTTCAAGGGCGCCAACATCCTCGAGAACAATATCGTGCAGACGATCGCCAGCGCGGCGGGCACGCTGGCGGCGATCATCTTCGTGCTGCCCGGGCTGATCCTGGTCGGCTGGTGGCAGGGCTTTCCGTTCTGGACCACCGCGTTCGTCTGCGCGCTTGGGGGTATCCTCGGCGTGATGTTCTCCGTGCCGCTCAGGCGCGCATTGGTCACCGGATCGGACCTGCCATACCCCGAGGGCGTGGCGGCGGCGGAAGTGCTGAAAGTCGGCAGCGAAGGCGCCGATGGCGATACCGAGAATGCGCGGGGCCTGCGCGTCATCATCCTCGGCGCGCTCGTCTCGGCCGGGTTCGCCCTGCTTGCCGCGGCCAGACTGGTCGCCGCCGAGGCCGCCAGGAATTTCAAGATCGGCGCGAGCGCGACCGGCGTGTCGGCCAGCTTCTCGATGGCGCTGATCGGCGTCGGCCATCTCGTCGGCATTTCGGTCGGCGCGGCGATGTTCGTCGGCATGCTGATCGCCTGGGCCGGGCTGATGCCGTATCTTACCGCCGGGCTGCCCGGTGATGTCGATGCCATCGTCGGCAGCGTCTTCCGCAGCGACGTGCGCTTCATCGGCGCGGGCACGATCGGCATCGCCGCGATCTGGTCGCTGGTGCGCATCCTCGGGCCGATCATCGGCGGGATTCGCTCGGCCATGGCCGCGTCGCGCGCGCGCGCCGGCGGCTCGGTGCTGGAGCTGACCGAACGCGATCTGCCGATCGGCATCGTCGGCGGCGCCATCCTGCTCACGCTGCCGCCGATCGCCTGGCTACTGTACAGCTTTTCGGCCGGCGGGCCGGTGCACGATTATCCGCTCGCGGTGATCGGCGGCACCTTGGCGTATGTGCTGGTCATCGGCGTGCTGATCGCGGCGGTGTGCGGCTATATGGCCGGCTTGATCGGTGCGTCCAACTCGCCGGTATCGGGCGTCGGCATCCTCGCGGTGCTTGGTGCCTCGCTGCTGCTCGTTGCGGTGTTCGGGCATGATGCCGATCCCGCGCGGACCAACGCGCTGATCGCCTATGCCTTGTTCACCACCGCGATCGTCTTCTCGATCGCGACGATCTCGAACGACAATCTGCAGGATCTGAAGACCGGGCAACTGGTCGGCGCGACGCCGTGGAAGCAGCAGGTCGCCTTGGTCATCGGCGTGCTGTTCGGCTCGCTGGTCATCCCGCTGGTGCTCAATCTGCTCAAGGACTCGTTCGGTTTCGTCGGCATGCCCGGCGCCGGGCCCAACGCGCTGTCCGCGCCGCAGGCGGCGTTGATCTCCAGCCTGGCCAAGGGCGTGCTCGGCGGCGATCTTAACTGGAATCTGCTCGGCTTCGGCGCGCTGATCGGCGCGGTGGTGATCGTGATCGACGAACTGCTCGGCCGCAGCGGCAAATTCCGTCTGCCGCCGCTCGCCGTTGGCATGGGCATCTATCTGCCGATGTCGCTGACGCTGCTGATCCCGATCGGCGCGCTGATCGGCCATTGGTACGAGCGCCGCGCCGCGCGCGCCGCCAATCCCGAATTCGCCCAGCGCATGGGCGTGCTCGCGGCGACCGGGCTGATCGTCGGCGAAAGCCTGTTCGGCGTCGGCTACGCCGGCGTCATCGCCGCGCGCAGCGGTCAGGTGCCCGGCGGCGTCGGCGAGCGCTTTGCCAGCATTGCCGAGCTCGCCGCGCCGATCGTGTTCGTGCTGCTGATCGTGTGGCTGTATCGGCGGACCGCCGCGCTGGCGCGCTAGGTCCGCCGCTTACATGTCGGCGAGCAGCGCCGGGATCGGAATGAACGCAAAGGCGACCGAGCTGTCCGCCACGCCATATGGCACGAACAGCGTATCGCCGTGGCGGATCGCGCCGCAGGTATAGACGACGTTGGGCACATAGCCCTCGCGGTCCTGGTCCGCCGCCGCCAGGATCGGGTGCACCGTGCGGCCGAGCACCTTGGAGGGATCCTGCTTGTCGAGCAGCACCGCGCCGATCGAATATTTGCGCATCGCGCCCACCCCGTGGGTCAGCAGCAGCCAGCCCTCGTCGATCTCGATCGGCGGGCCACAATTGCCGATCTGCACCAGTTCCCACGGGAATTTGGGTTCGAGCAGCCGCGTGCCCTCTTCCCAATGCGTCAGCGTGTCCGATTGCAGCAGGAACAAATTCTCCCCGTCCTGCCGCCCGATCATCAGATATTTGCCGCCGATCTTGCGGGGGAACAGCGCCATGCCCTTGTTGCGGCTGGCGGGCCCCGACATCGGCACCAGATCGAACGCGCGGAAATCGCGCGTGCGCATCAATTCGGACTGGATCACTGAGCCATTATACGCGGTGTACGTACCGAGCCATTCCACGCTGCCATCGTCATGCGTGAACTGAACGAGCCGGAGATCCTCCAGCCCCTTCGATTGCGCCGCGGTGATCGGGAAGATCACCGTGCCCGACAGCGTCGAATCGCGGTGGCGATAGACGGTGATCGGCCCCTCCGGCAGCTCCGTTTCCTCCGCGCCGACGGCATCGGTGGCGGTCGCAAAGGGCGGCTCCGGCGCCAGCTTCAACTGGTTATGATCGGTGATGATGCCCTCGCGAAACGCCACCGAAGAAATATGCCCCTCGCCGACCGCCCGCAACGACATCAGGATGCGCAAGCTACCCTTGGGCATGCCCGACTGATCGAAATGCGGCGTGGCGCTCGGGTTCATCAGCGCGGCCGCGGCATAGCTATATTCGTGGCAGAAATAGGCGCCGATTAGCTGGCGCTTCTCGTCGCCGATCTCGCTGCCGTCGAGCCCCATCATGGCCTCGATCTCGTCATAGCGAGTCATGAACACGCGCCGCGTCTGCCAATGCCGCGCCTCGAAATCCTTGAGCACGATCTCAAGCTCGGCGCGCGTCTGTTGCGCATCCATGGCAAGCACTTCGCGGACCAGCCGCTCAGTGCGGCTGCCGCCATTGCCCGACCAGGCGAGATGGAACGGCCGCACGACGACACGTGATGGATCGGCATGCAGCCGCAATGCGTGATGGAACAGATCAGTCACCAAATGCCTCGTCGTCGACCCCACCGATGCGGCGTCGCGAGCGAGGCTACGCGACAGCGCTCGAAGGCCCTGCCACGGTTTGCGCGCTTTTTGATAGTGCAGAAATGGCGCAAGAGGCCAATTGCAGTGCGAGAATCGACTCGGCACCCTGATTTCGGTTCAATCCGGTGGGCATCAAGCCATCGAAACAACCGCCATCGGCCGATGTGGCGAGCGGCAGATCAAGATCGTTCTGCCCGAGATACCAGCGATAGGCACGCTGGGCTTCATCGACCCAGCGCTTCTCGCCCGTCACCTCAAATGCCGTAACGCAGGCATCGACGGTCGCCTGCGCTTCCAGCGGCTGCTGGTCAAATGGCAGCGGCTCGGCATAGGCCCGACCGAAGCTTTCCGTGCCGACGGCGCGGAAGCGGCCTTCGGGTGAGGTTTGCCGGGCGATGATCCAATCGAGCGTGTCGCTGCCCGATTTGATCAAATCATCGCGCTTGAGCGCCTGGCCGGCGCGGATCATCGCTTCGGGCAGGCGGGCATTGTCATAGGCCAGCACGATCTCGAACCATTCCCATTCCGGCCGGCGGGCGACGGCAAGCAAGGCAAGCAGCTCATCAGCGAAACGCACCAGAATCTGCTTGGCCATAACATGCCCGGGATGCGCATCGAGCACCGCAGCGGCGCCCAGCATGCAGAAGGCATGCGCACGGGGCGAGCCAAGATCGAGCGCGAGTGAAGCGGTCATATCGAACATCGCCATCGCCCAATCGCGATGCTTGGCCAACTTGGCGTCACGTGCGGTGATGCCCAACGCCCACAAGGTGCGACCGTTCGAGTCTTCCGAGCCGAACTCTTCACACCAGGTACGATCGAAATTCATGAAATTCCGGAAGCGCGAAACGTCCGGATTCCACGCATATTGAATAAACGATTCGTAGATCGTCATCCACTTGTCGCGCGTGGTCTCATCGACCTCGTCCATCCGCGTCAGCAGCATCAGCGCGCGGACGTTATCGTCTATGCAGTATCCGTGGCGCCGATCGGGCACCGAATAGATTGAATGCTGCAACATGCCGGTCGAATCGCTCATGCGCTCAACTGCGGCGAAGTCGGGCTTAAGTGCCGCCGGCGCGATGCCGCTTTTGGATAATCGCTGTGGTTTAGCCGCGATCATCGTCATGATCTCGTGTATCGCGCGCTCGGCCAGGACCGGCCAGATCATCGTGCGGCCACGCGCATAGGCGCGCTGCGACAGCCGCGTGCGATTGCGCTCGCTGCCGAGCAACAAGTTGATTTCGCGCGCAAATGCCGCGCTGTCGCCGAAATCAACCAATACGCCGTGCCCGTCGGCAAGGATTTCCGTGGCATGAACATAGGGCGTCGAAACTACCGCTTTGCCGACGCCCACTGCATAGGAGAGCGTGCCCGAGGTGATCTGCGCGGGGTTCGAATAGGGCGTGGCGTAGACATCCGCCGCCTGCAGATAGCCGATAAGCTCGTCATGCTCGAGAAACGCATCGATAAACTGCACGTGCTGGGCGACACCGAGATCGGCGGCCAGCGCCTTTAAGCGATCGCGATATTTTTCCCCTTCCTGGGCAACGAGATTGGGGTGCGTCGCGCCGAGCACGGCGTACAGCACATCCGGATTGGACTCGGCGATCGCCGGCATGGCGGCGATCAGCGTTTCGATGCCTTTGTTGGGCGCGAGTAAACCGAAGGTCAGCACGACCTTGCGGCCTTCCCAGCCAAAGCGGCCCTTGAGCGTATCGGGCGCCACGAAATCGCGATCCGGCACGCCATGCGGGATCATGACGATGGCCCGGCCGCTAGCACCATAAACGCGCTCGAGGATTTCGCGACCGCGCTCGGCCATCACCACGATCCGCGACGCCCGCCGGAGCAGGCCTTCCATAACGCGGCGTTGATCGGCGTTGGGCTTTTCCAAAATCGTATGCAGCGTCACGATCACCGGGATCGAAACGCGATCGAGCAGCGTCAGGATATATTCGCCAGCCGCGCCGCCGAAAATGCCATATTCGTGCTGCAGCCAGATTGCTTTGGCCCCGCTCGTCTCGATCGCGCGGGCGGCGGCGAGGTACGCCGCAGGATCCTGGTCGGCGATGCTCATCGTCACATCGGACGGGTAATCGTACAGCCCGGGATGGTCATCCATGGCATAGACATCGACTGCCATGTCAGGATAGCGGCCGCGCAGCGCGGTGAAAGTGTCTGTGGTATAGGTGGCCAGACCGCATTTGCGAGGCAGGAAATTGCCGATCAACGCGATACGATCTATCCCGGAAGCGCCCTCTGCCGCGTGCACCATACCTCATTGACCTTAAATGTGAGATGGAGCTGGGAGCTCCGAACGTCTGCCTCCCTGAAACGGCTTGCAGTCAATATGGTTGCAGTGATGTTGCACTGCAATACGGCAGACTACTGGTAGCGCTCGACATTGACGGCAGGTGAACGGATTCCTGCGACGAACGGATTCTTCAGCCCCGACCGCGATAGCTTGGTACGTCCTGCGATGGCAGCCAAAGCCCTTCAGGCGGCGCGCCGGATTGCCAGAACACGTCGATCGGAATACCGCCGCGTGGATACCAATAGCCGCCGATGCGCAACCATATTGGCTGCATCTCGGCAAACAGCCGCTCGCCGATGCCAACGGTGCAATCCTCGTGGAAAGCCTGGTGATTGCGGAAGCTGCCAAGGAACAGCTTGAGCGACTTGGATTCAACGATCGTTGCCCCGGGCGCATAATCGATCACCAGATGCGCGAAATCGGGCTGCGCCGTCACCGGGCAGAGCGAGGTGAACTCGGGCGCTGTGAAGCGGACCAGATAGAGGCGGCCGGTGCGCGGATTGGGCACGTAATCGAGAAGGGCGTCTTCAGGCGAAGCGGGCAGCGCACTGGGCTTGCCAAGATAGGTCGGGTTCATGAGGCCAATATAGGACGGCTAATCTCAACCGTCACCCCGGACGGGCCAAACCTTGCCTGCGCCAACCCGGCGTTCGCCGGGCAGAAGCTTTGGTCGAACAGCGAATAACCGATAAGGATGGTGGTATGACCCAAGTGATCACGCTTATCCCCATTCTCGGTGACCAACTCAGCCTCGGTCTCTCCTCGCTACGTGATGCGGACCAAGCCAGCGTTCGCCTGCTGATGATGGAGGTTGCCGACGAGGCGACCTATGTCCGCCATCACAAGAAGAAGATCGCCTATATTTTCGCGGCAATGCGCCACCACGCCGCGACCCTGCGCGCCGGTGGCTGGACGGTCGATTACATCACGCTCGACGATCCCGAAAATAGTGGCAGCTTCACCGGTGAGATCGCCCGCGCGGTGGCGCGCCTCGCGCCCGAACGCATCATCGTTACCGAAGCGGGCGAATGGCGCGTGATGGCTATGCTGGAGGCGTGGGAGACGATCTTCGGTGTGCCCGTGGATATCCGCCCCGACGACCGCTTCATCGCCAGCCATGCCGAGTTCACGACCTGGATCGAGGGGCGCAAGCAATTGCGCATGGAATTCTTCTACCGCGAGATGCGCCGCAAAACCGGTTTGCTGCTCGATGACGGCAAGCCGGCCGGGGGCGAGTGGAATTACGATTCCGAGAACCGCAAGCCCGCGCGGGCCAGCCTGCTCATGCCGCGCCCGTTGGCCTTCGCGCAGGATGACATCACGACGCCGGTGCTGGCCCTGGTCGCGGACCGCTTTGCCGATCATCCCGGCACGCTCGACCGATTTGATTATGCCGTCACCAAAGAGGACGCGCTCCGCCAGCAAGCTTATTTTCTGGAGCACGCCTTGCCCTGCTTCGGCGACTATCAGGACGCGATGCTGACCGGAGAGCGCTTCCTGTGGCACTCGATCCTGTCGCCTTACATCAACTCCGGGCTGCTCGACCCGCTGGCCTTGTGCCAAGCGGCGGAGGCGGAATATCGCGCCGGCCGCGCACCGCTCAACTCGGTCGAGGGGTTCATCCGTCAGATCATCGGCTGGCGCGAATATATGCGCGGCATCTATTGGTCGCAGGGGCCCGACTATGTCGAGCGCAATTTCCTCGATGCGCATCGCCCCCTCCCCGCGTTCTACTGGACCGGCGAGACCGACATGCACTGCCTGAAAGAGGCGATCGTCCAGACGCTGGAGACCGCGCACGCGCATCATATCCAGCGGCTCATGGTCACCGGCAATTATGCATTGCTGATCGGTGCCGACCCCCGCCAAGTCCATCAATGGTATCTCGAAGTCTATCTGGACGCCTACGAATGGGTTGAATTGCCCAACACGCTGGGGATGAGCCAGTTCGCCGATGGCGGGCTGCTGAGCTCCAAGCCATATGCATCCGCGGGCGCGTACATCAATCGCATGTCGGATTATTGCCGGCATTGCCGCTACGACGTGAAGCAGCGCACCGGCCCCGACTCCTGCCCGTTCAACGCGCTCTATTGGGATTTCCTGGTGCGCAATGAGGACAGGCTTGGCCGCAATCAGCGGCTGGCCATGCCCTATCGCAACTGGGCGCGGATGAATGCCGGGACGCAAGCCGATATCCGCGCCAGCGCCGCTGCCACGCTCGCATCGCTCGACGCCGCCCCCGGCTATGGCTAGGATCGCCCCAACGATAACAGGAGACGGCTCATGGACTCGCTGGTGACTACGGAATGGCTGGCAGGCGAACTCGGTGCGAACGATCTCAGGATCGTGGATGCCACTTTCTTCGGTGGTGTCGGTGATCGGGATCCGGCAGCCGAATATGCGGCAGCGCATATCCCGGGCGCAGTGTTCATGGATCTGAGCGAAATCGCCGATACAACCAGCGATCTGCCCTCGATGCTGCCGCCGCCGGAGAAATTTGCCAGCCGCATGCAATCGCTGGGCTTGGGCGATGGCAGCCGTATCGTGCTGTACGACAATTCGCCGCTGCACACGGCGGCGCGCGCCTGGTTCATGCTGCGCACGTTCGGCGCGCATGACGTGGCGATCCTCGATGGTGGCCTCACCAAATGGCAGGCGGAAGGCCGCGAAACCAGCAGCGGAAAGGAACAGGTGCGGCATCGCCACTTCACCGTCTGGGCCGACGACAAGGGCGTGCGCACGAAAGAGCAAATGAAGGCCAATATCGAGAGCGCGGGGGAGCAAGTGCTCGATGCGCGCTCGGCCGCGCGCTTCACCGGCGCGGAACCCGATCCGCGCCCGGCCACGCATGCCGGGCACATTCCGGGCTCGAAAAATTTGCCGGTCGGCCAGCTGTTCAACGACGATGGGACGTACAAGACGGGCGAACACCTGAAGGCGGCGTTCGAAGGCGCCGGGATTGATCTTGGCAAACCGCTGGTCACCACGTGCGGGTCTGGCATCACCGCTTCGGTGTTGGCATTCGGCGCGCATCTGCTGGGCAATAACGCGGCGGTATATGACGGCAGCTGGTCCGAATGGGGCGCGGCCAGCGACACCCCGAAAGCAACAGGATCAGCATGAGCGAACCGACGGACCGACCCATCGACGACGCGACACGGGTCGTATCGGCGGGGCGGCGCAAGGAATGGACCGGCGGGGTGGTCAACCCGCCGGTATGGCGCGCCTCGACCATCCTGTATGATTCGGTCGCCGAGCTGCGCGGGCGCCTGTCCGACACGCATCACAAATGGTTTTACGGCCGGCGCGGCACGCCGACGCAATGGTCACTCGCCGATGCACTGACCGAGCTCGAGCCGGGCGCCGAGGGCACGTTCCTCTATTGCTCGGGCGTCGCGGCGCTGGCTGCAGCCTTGCTCTCCGTGCTGTCGCCGGGGGACGAGCTGCTGCTGGTCGATAGCGCCTATGATCCGACGCGGTCGCTCGCCACCGGCCTGCTCAAGCGCATGGGCATCACGACGCGTTTCTACGATCCGCTGATCGGCGCTGGCATCGCCGATTTGATTGGCGACAAAACGCGCGCGATCCTGATGGAAAGCCCCGGCAGCCTCACGTTCGAGGTGCAGGACGTGCCGGCGATCGTCGCTGCCGCGAAGGCGCGTGGCGTGACGACATTGCTCGACAATACTTGGGCAACGCCTCTGCTGTTCCCAGCCATCGCGCATGGCGTGGATCTCACGGTGCTCGCTTGCACCAAATATGTCGTCGGCCATTCCGATGTCATGCTGGGTTCGGTGACCGCCGCGCCGGGCCATTTCGCGCGGCTGCGCGATACCAGCTTTCAATTGGGCCAGGTCGCCAGCCCGGACGATTGCTGGCTCGCCGCGCGCGGGCTGCGCACAATGGCGATGCGCCTGAAACAGCACGAGGCGAGCGCACTAAAAATCGCGCGCTGGCTTAAACGACAACCGCAAGTCGCGCGGGTGTTGCATCCGGCGCTGCCCGATTGCCCCGGGCATGACGTGTTCGTGCGCGATTTCAACGGATCGTCCGGGCTGTTCTCGTTCGTATTGAACGGTGGCAGCGATGCGGCGCGATCGGCGCTGATCGACGGGCTAGATCTCTTTGGCATCGGCTATAGTTGGGGCGGGTTCGAAAGCCTGGCCTTGCCGGTCGATCCGCAGCGCTATCGCAGCGTGACGGAACGCGACGATGCCGGGCCGATGGTGCGGCTGCAGATCGGGCTGGAAGATACCGACGATCTGATCGCCGATCTCGCCGCGGGTCTGGCGCGGTTCGCGGCGACGCCCACGTGAACGATATCACCGCGTGGTTCGCAGCCGGCGGCATACTGCTCAACCAGCGGACACTGACCGAAGGCGCGATCGCCGGCGGGCTCGTACTGCTGTCGCTTGCCATCGGGTTGTTCGTAAGCCGCAAATTGGGTCGTGCGGCGGCCAATGCCTGGCACCGACGGCTGGACCAACGTGGCGAGGGGTTAGCCGACCGGCTGACGCCAATCATCCGCCACGCCACCGCAGCATTGCTATTGGCGATCGTGCTGACTGCTTATCCTTGGCCGCCGGTGGCAGGGATCCCGATCGGGCTCGCGCTGGGCGCCGCAACGGTGCTGGCCGCCCGGGAGATTCTGCGCGGCGTCGGCATTGCCCGACCGGTGACCTGGACCGTGACGCTCATCCTGTTCGTCGCATTGTTCAGCCGTTCGGTCGGTGGCCTTGCCGAAATCACCAGTATGATGGAACGGATCGGCGTCGATATCGGCCGCCGACGGTTATCCTTGCTCACGCTGATCACCATGCTGATCACCGTCGTCGCCTTGTTCGCCGGCGTACGCCTGGTCAATCGCGCGCTGAGCCATTGGATCGCGGCGACCCGCGGATTCGATGCGACGCAGAAGTTGCTCGCGCAGAAATTGGCCGCCATCGCCGTGATCATCGGGGCCTTTTTTGTTGGCATCGACTTACTGGGCGTCGATCTCACCGCCTTTGCGGTGTTTTCCGGCGCGTTCGGCCTGGCGGTGGGCTTCGGCTTACAAAAGACGATCGGCAACCTCATCGCCGGGATCATTCTGCTGATGGATCGATCGATCAAGCCGGGCGATGTTATCGTGGTCGGCGACAGTTTCGGCTGGGTCAACAAGATCGGCGTCCGCGCCGTCTCCGTGCTGACGCGCGACGGCAAGGAGCATCTGATTCCCAACGAGAACTTGATGACGCAGGAGGTGGAAAACTGGTCGTTCACCGATCGCAACGTGCGCGTGCGCATACCGGTGCGCGTCGCCTATGAGTGCGATCTTGAACTCGCCCAGGAACTGATGCTGCGCGCAACCACGGAGTCACCGCGGGTGCTCAACGATCCGCCCCCCAATGTGTGGCTTACCGGTTTTGGCGAGAATGGCGTGGAGCACGATATTCTCGCCTGGATCGGCGATCCTGAAGGCGGGGTCGGTAACGTCCGATCGGACGTGCTGAACCGCCTGTGGCTGCTGTTCAAACAGCACGGCATCGTCATCCCCTATCCGCAGCGCGACGTGCGACTGCGACAGATGGAGATGCCGAGCGGCGACTGAACCTGCCCCCGCTTGCGCAGGGGAACAGCCTTAATTCTGCGGCGTGGTCGCGCGCGCGTCCTGGCCATCGCCTTCCGGCGCTGCGACGATGTCGCGCGTCGTGCCAGCCTTGTCGACCACTGCGGTATCGGGATCGCCGACATCCGAGCGGATGCCATCCGCCGCGGTGTCGGTCCCCGCCGCGGTCAGCGTCGCGCTTTCCGAGGCGCTGCGCGCCGCCGTGCCGCCGAACAGCGCGTCGAGCGCCTGCGCGTTAGGGTTGCCGGCCGAAGTTGGTGCCGCGCCGGGCTTGGGCGGCACGAGCGAGAAATCGGGCGGGATCACGAGTGGCGCCTGGCGCGCGACGGCGAATTCGTCCGGACGGGCGCGATCATAGCCGCTTTTGCCACAGGCCGAGAGACTCATCACCACGACACTCGCGGCGGCGATCGACACCAACTTACGCATTCGAATTCTCCACTGGTGCCTGGGCGGCATCCGTCTTCTTGTCCCGTATCAGAAGCGCGCGGACGAGCAAGACAAGCACGCCTATCGTAATCGCCGCATCGGCGACATTGAATACCAAAAACGGCCGCCACGTGCCGATATGCAGATCGGCGAAATCGATCACGTAACCGAGCCGAATGCGGTCCAGGATGTTGCCGATCGCCCCCCCAAACACTAGCCCCAGCGCCAGGCGATCATACCGGTTGGCCTCGCGCGTCATCCACACCGCGACGCCCAAAGCGATCGCCGCGGTCAGCGCGACAATGCCCCAGCGCATGGCATCGCTGCCCGCCGGCAACAGCCCTAGCGACACGCCGATATTGGGCACGAAGCGCAGGTCGAAGAACGACACGATTTCGCGATACGCCCCAAGATGATCGATGCCGAGCGAAACGGTGACCCACAATTTCACCGCCTGATCGATCAGGAAAACGGCAGCGGCGGTGACGAACCCGCCAGCCGCGACGCGGCTCATGCCACTACCCCCGGCTGCACGACTTCGGCGCAACGGTCGCACAGCGCGCCATCGTCCGTCACTTCGGGCAGCAAGCGCCAGCAGCGACCGCATTTATGATAATCGCTTGGAGTCACCGTAATCCCATCGCCCTCCGTGACTTTCGCCACGATGAACAACTCGGCAAGCGCGGCGGGCGACAGTAACGCCTCGGGCACCGTCACCTCGGCTTCCAGGCTGGAACGGATGCGCTTCTCGCGGCGCAGCGGCTCGATTGCCTCCGTCACCTGCACGCGCAGCGCGCGGACATCGCTCCACTCGGTCGAGGCGGCATCGTCGCCCGGCAAAGCGGGCAATTCGGGCCATTCGAGATAATGGACCGAACCGTCTTCCGATGGGAAGCGCACCTGCCACACTTCCTCGGCGGTGAAGCACAGGATCGGGGCGGCATAGCGCACCAATGCGTGGAACAGGATGTCGAGCACCGTGCGGTAGCTGCGGCGTTTAATGTCCGTGGGGGCGTCGCAATAGAGCGAATCCTTGCGGATATCGAAGAAGAAGGCGGAGAGATCCTCCTGCGCGAAATCGGTCAGCAGGCGCAGATAGCGGTTGAACTCATAGCCTTCCGCCGCCGCCTTGAGCTCGACATCGATCATGCCAAGGCGGTGCAGCACATAGCGCTCCAGCTCGGGCATTTCGCGCACCGGCACCTTTTCGGCATCGGTGAACCCGTCGAGCGCACCGAGCAGATAGCGGAACGTGTTGCGCAGCTTGCGATACGCGTCGCTGGCCGTGCTGAGCACTTCCTTGCCGATCTTCACATCGTCGAAATAGTCGGTCGAGGCGACCCACATGCGCAGGATGTCCGCGCCCGATTCCTGGATGATCTTGAGCGGATCGACGACGTTGCCGAGCGACTTGGACATCTTGCGCCCGGTCTGGTCGAGCGCGAAGCCGTGCGTGAGGACGGCGTCATAGGGCGCACGGCCACGCGTGCCGCTGCTTTCCAGCAGCGAGGACTGGAACCAGCCGCGATGCTGATCCGAGCCTTCGAGATAGAGGTTGGCACGCGTGCCCTCGCCGTAGCGCGCCTCGATCACGAAGGCATGTGTGCTGCCGCTGTCGAACCACACGTCGAGGATGTCGTTGATCACCTCGTAATCGGCGAGATTATGGTCCGCGCCGAGCAGCGCCTGGTGATCGGCGGCGAACCAGGCGTCGGCACCGGCTTCCTTGAAGGCCGCGAGGATGCGCGCGTTGACGTGCGCGTCGTTAAGATACTCGCCCGTCGCGCGATTGACGTAGAGCGCGATCGGCACGCCCCAGGCGCGCTGACGGCTGATTACCCAGTCCGGGCGGCCTTCGACCATCGCGCGGATACGGTTTTCCGCGCGGGCCGGCACCCAGCGGGTGCGCGCGATGGAATCAAGCGCGATTTCGCGCAGGGTGGCGCCATTATCTCCCCTCCCGCTTGCGGGAGGGGTTGGGGGAGGGCTTGTCACGGCGAGCGCTGCATCCGCGGACACGCCCTCCCCTAGCCCCTCCCGCGAGCGGGAGGGGGATTGTTCACGATCCATCGGGATGAACCATTGCGGCGTCGCGCGGAAAATCACCTTCGCCTTCGAGCGCCACGAATGCGGATAGGAATGCGCGAAATCGTCGCTCGCGGCGAGCAATGCGCCCGCCGCGCGCAGATCAGCACAGATCGGGCCATCGGCGGACACGAACTTCTTGTTGATCACGCTCCCCTGCCCGCCGAGCCACGCCCAGTCGGCGCGGTACATGCCCGCGCCATCGACCGCGAACACCGGATCCAGGCCATATTGCTTGCACAGCAGGAAATCGTCCTCGCCGTGGTCGGGCGACATGTGGACGAGCCCGGTGCCGGCATCGGTGGTGACGAAATCGCCCGGCAGGAACGGGCGGGGTTTCGCAAAGAAGCCGCCGAGCGCGTGCATCGGGTGGCGCGCGGTGGCACCTTCGAGTTGCGCGCCTTTGCCGCGCCAGAGGGTCGCACCCCGACCGGCTGCATCGCCGTCGTCATCCCGGCGAAGGCCGGGATCCACCAAGCCGCGTTCGCCCAAGGGGGTGAGTGGATCCCGGCCTTCGCCGGGATGACGGGAGGCAAAAACCCGGAAATAGAAAGTGTCGATAAGCGATTCCGCGATCAGAAATCGGCGGTCGCCCTCCGACAGGAGAACATACTCGATCTCCGGCCCATAGCTCAGCGCCTGGTTGACCGGGATCGTCCATGGCGTGGTCGTCCAGATCACGGCATGCGCGCCGACCAGTTCCGGCGCGTTCGGCGCGTCGACGATCTCGAACGCCACGTCGATCTGCGTCGACACCACCTCCTCATACTCCACCTCGGCCTCGGCCAGCGCGGTCTTCTCGACCGGCGACCACATCACCGGCTTGGCGCCGCGATAGAGCTGGCCGCTCTCGGCGAACTTGAGCAGTTCGCCGACGATCGCCGCTTCTGCGTCGAACTTCATAGTCAGATACGGATCGGCCCAGTCACCCATCACGCCCAGCCGCTCGAACTGCGCGCGCTGCACCGCGACCCATTTCTCGGCATAGGCGCGGCATTCGGCGCGGAACTGCGCGACCGGCACCTCGTCCTTGTTGAGCTTCTTGGCGCGATACGCTTCCTCGACCTTCCATTCGATCGGCAGGCCGTGGCAGTCCCAGCCCGGCACGTACGGCGCATCCTTGCCCAGCAGTGACTGGCTGCGGACGATGATGTCCTTCAGCACCTTGTTCATCGCATGGCCCATATGGATGTCGCCATTGGCATAGGGCGGGCCGTCATGCAGGATGAAGCGCTCGCGCCCCTGGCGCTGCTCGCGCAGGCGATCATACAGGCCGAGTTTTCCCCACCGCGCGAGAATTTCCGGCTCTTTGGCGGCGAGGCCGGCCTTCATCGGGAAGTCGGTCTTCGGCAGGAAGACGGTATCGCGGTAGTCGGGCGCTGTATCGGTCATAGCGCCGGGCTTTAGCGGGAGGCGGGGCCGGACACAAACGGCGTTCGTGCGGGCTTGTGAAAGGAAGATTGGCGCGCGCAGAGGCGCGGAGAACATAGAGGGAAATGACGACGACCGCCGCTTCTCCTTCTAGCTCCGCGTCCTCTGCGCCTCTGCGCGAACCATAATATGCCTAAACAAGGTGGTTCACGCGAAGGCGCGAAGCTCATGGTGCGCGCCTTCGCGTGAAAGCCCTTGTCTATGCCGCCGCCAGCAGCAGCCGCGCGCGGGCGCAGTCGGCGTCCATCTGCGCGGTCAGCGCGTCCAGGCTATCGAACTTCGCCTCGGGTCGCAGATACTCGATCAGTTCGACCTCGATCTCCTGCCCATACAGGTCTTCGGCAAAATCGAAGAAATACGGCTCGAGCAATTCCTTGGGCGGATCGAACGTCGGGCGGATGCCCAGATTGGCTGCACCGTGCAGCACGCCCCCGTCGGGAAGCCGCCCGCGCACCGCATAAATGCCGTATGCGGGGCGAAGATACTTGCCCATGTCGACATTGGCGGTGGGATAGCCGATCGTACGGCCGAGCTTGTCGCCATGTTGCACGACACCGCGGATTGCGAATGGCCGCGTTAGCAGCCGTGCCGCCTCGCGTGGATCGCCGGCGATCAGTGCGTCGCGAATCCGGCTCGACGAGACGGGTACTCCGTCCAGCGCCACCGCGCCGACAGTCTCGACCGAAAAGCGCAACGCCGCGCCGAACTCCGCCATCACCCGGACATTGCCGGCCTTGGATTTGCCAAAGGTGAAATCCTCGCCCGTCACAACCCCGCCGATCGCCAGGCCATCAACCAGGCGTTGCTGGACAAATTCTGCCGCCGTCAGACTGGCGAGCACGGCATCGAAGCTGAACACGACCATCGCATCCGCGCCCGCTGCCACAAACAATTCCTCGCGCTGATCGAGCGTGGTCAGCCGGAAGGGGCGCGTATCGGGCTGGAAATAGCGCACCGGGTGCGGGTCGAACGTCGCCACCAGCGCGGGCCGCCCCTCGGCCCGGGCGCGGGCCACCGCGGCCCCGATCACCGCCTGGTGGCCAAGATGAAATCCGTCGAAATTACCCAGCGCGACAATCCCGCCGGCCAGCGCCGCAGGAATGATAGCGCCGCCCTCCAGCCGCTGCATGGGGCGGCTATAGGGGCCAGTTGAAAGCGGCGCCAGACTTCTCAAGCACTCAGCGCACCAACGTCACGAAGCTATACGCCGGCCGCGCGCCCTCCGCGGCAAAATTTTCCCGCGCCGTTTCCCGCCAGCCAGCAAACGCAGGCACGTGGGCATCCCCCTCGGGCGTCACATGGATTTCCGTCAGCTCCACCGCATCCGCGCGATCAACCAACAGCGCATAAATCTCTGCCCCCCCGATCACCGCGACATCGCCCGGCCCAGCCAGCGCGAGCGCCTCGTTCACCGAATGCGCCACCTCCGCCACTGGCGCCGACCAGCCCGCATCGCGCGTCAACACGATATGCCGCCGTCCCGGCAACGGACTGGGGAAACTCTCAAACGTCTTACGCCCCATGATCATCGGCTTGCCCATGGTCCGCGCCTTGAAGCGCTTGAGATCGGCGGGCAGATGCCACGGCATTTTGCCGTCTTTGCCGATCACCCCGTTATCGGCGCGCGCGAGATACAGCGTGATCACACCGCCACCGCCGCCTTGATATGCGGCTGCGCCTCATAACCCGTCAGCGCGAAATCCTCATACTCATAGGCATCGATCGCGCCCGGATCGCGCCGGATTTCCAGCCGCGGCAGCGCGGTCGGCGTGCGCGTCAGTTGCTCGCGCGCCTGCGCCAGATGGTTGGAATACAGGTGGCAATCGCCGCCAGTCCAGATGAACTCGCCGACCTCCAGCCCGCACTGCTGCGCCAGCATGTGCGTCAGCAGCGCATAGCTCGCGATATTGAAAGGCACGCCGAGGAAAATGTCCGCACTGCGTTGGTAGAGTTGCAGCGACAGCTTGCCGTTCGCGACATAGGTCTGGAACAGACAATGGCACGGCGCCAGCGCCATCGCGTGCAAATCGCCGGGATTCCAGGCCGTTACAATCTGCCGCCGCGAAGCCGGGTTGGCTTTGATCTGCTCGACCAATTCCTTGATCTGATCGATCTGCCGGCCATCGGCAGTGACCCAATCACGCCATTGCTTGCCATAGACCGGGCCGAGATCGCCCTTGGCATCGGCCCATTCGTCCCAGATGCGCACGTTGCGCTCCTGCAACCACTGCACATTGGTGTCGCCGCGCAGGAACCATAACAGCTCGACGATGATCGAACGCAAATGCAGCTTCTTGGTGGTGAGGACGGGAAAACCCTTGGCCAGATCGAAGCGCATTTGCGCGCCGAACACGCTGAGCGTGCCTGTACCGGTACGGTCCATTTGGTCGGCGCCGGTGTCGAGTACACGGCGCATGAGATCGAGATATGCCTGCATTGACCGAGCTTAGCCGGGGCAATGCAGCACGCCAAGGGTCCCGCGATCCTGCGGGATCGAATCGCCTACACTGTAGGATCCCTGTGCTTCCCAAGCCGTGCTGCGTCCGCGACGCCCGGTGCCTTATCGCAAACGGCAGGGCCTGATCGTTTTGGGATCGGGCCGTGGCCCCTCGGCGCGGAACGTTGCGAGATAGCCGCCGACGCTCGGCATCTCCTCCATTGATACTTGGGTGTAACCGACGCGCGCGAATTCGCATTTCAGCAGCGCCGGAGGCGTGCCGTGATCGCGCGTCGGGCGATTGGCGTCGACCACCACGACGGTGCCGTCGCGGCGCAACGACGGGCGCATGCGCCAAAGGAACTCGTAGGGCTCGGCGATCTCGTGATACATATGCACCATAAAGATCCGATCGAAGCTCGCATCGGGCAATTTCGGATCAGACGGGGTGCCGAGTCGCACGCTGACATTGTCCAGCCGCTCGCGCGCAACGCGCTCGGCGAGGGCATCGCGCACGTCCTCCACGATATCCTCGGCCAGCACGCGACCGTCCTTGCCGACACGCTGGGCCAGGCGGATGGTGTAATAGCCTTCGCCCGAGCCGATATCGGCGACGGTCATCCCGGGCTTGATGCCCGATTTGTCCATCACCCGCCCCGCTTCGTTCAGCCGGTCACGTGCTTCCTCGGTCGACCAGCGCGACGACACGATCGTCGCAACCGGGCGATCCGCGGCCGGAAAGGCGGCAATCCTTTCCTCCGGCGGTTTGGGCGCACTGGGCGCGGCTTCGCACGCGGCCAACATCAGCAAACCCACGACCACCAGGGTCGGAAGATGACCGCGCCCACGCCTCAATCGACGTCCTCTACCTCAACCGCCTCGCCCGTCACGCGCTGCGACAGCGCGGCGGCCATAAACGGATCAAGCGCCCCGTCGAGCACGTCCGCGGGCGCGGTAGAGGTCGTGCCAGTACGCAGATCCTTGACCAGCTGATAAGGCTGGAGAACGTAGGATCGGATCTGGTGGCCCCAACCGATGTCGGTCTTGCTGGCATTCTCGACATTGGCCGCTTCTTCGCGGATCGATAACTCACGTTCGTACAAGCGGGCGCGAAGCTGATTGTAGGCTTCGGCCTTGTTCTTGTGCTGCGAGCGCTGGTTCTGGCACTGGACGACGATTCCGGTCGGTATATGCGTGATCCGCACAGCGGAATCGGTGGTGTTGATGTGCTGACCGCCAGCGCCGCTTGCGCGGTACGTGTCGATGCGCAGGTCGCTTTCATTATACTCGACGTTGATGTCGTCATCGATCACCGGATAGACCCACACGCTCGAGAACGACGTGTGGCGACGCGCCGCGCTGTCGTAGGGCGAAATGCGCACGAGACGGTGCACGCCGCTTTCCGTCTTCGCATAGCCATACGCATTCTCGCCCTTGACCAGCAGCGTCGCCGATTTGATCCCGGCCTGCTCGCCCGCATGGTAATCGATCAAATCGACCTTGTAGCCATGTCGCTCGGCCCAGCGCGTATACATGCGCAGCAGCATGCCGGCCCAATCCTGGCTCTCCGTGCCGCCGGCGCCGGAATTGATCTCGACATAGGTATCATTGGCATCGGCCTCGCCGGAGAGCAGCGCCGTGACCTTATCGCGGTCCGAGCGTTCGGCGAGCTCCGCGAGCGCGGCGACGCCTTCCGTCTCCATCTCGGTATCGCCCTCGGCCTCGGCCATCTCGATCAGCTCGACATTGTCGCTCAGTTCGCGTTCGATGTTGCGCGTGGCGGTGATCGCCTCGTCCAGCCGGCGACGTTCGCGCATCACGTCCTGCGCGGCCTTGGGATCGTTCCAGAGCGACTGATCTTCGACGCGCGCGTTCAACTCGTCGAGCCGGCGCAGCGCGCGGTCCCAATCGAGGGAACGGCGCAACAGAGCCAGCGCGGCGTTGATCGTTTCGACATGTGCCTGCGCTTCGGCGCGCATGGTGGTAACTCCGGATGGATAGGGGAGCCGGACCCGCCGGCTATCGCAATATAGGGCGACTAGTAGATTCCGCCCTCTCTCTGCAAGAAATCGCTGTCGACGCGTTGCTCGGCCCGCTGCTGAGCGCGGGCGGCACGTGCCTTGGCGGCAGCGGCGGCAATTGCGGGATCGGCCACGACCCCTGCCCGGCGGATTGCGCGGCGCGGTTCGCTTTCTGGCTTGAACGCTTCCCAGATCACGGCGGCCTTAGGATCGGTGCCGGGCCATGTGCCGTATACGGGCTTGCCGCTGGCGCGATCGATCCGCACCATGCGCACGCCTTCGGGCGCACGAAACGGCAATTTATCCATGCCTTCATAGGCTTTGACAGCCCACTGCTTAAAGATCGGCGCAGCGACCGTGCCGCCCTGCACCGCACTGCCAAGCTTCCGCGGCGTATCATAACCAATATAGACGCCAGCGATCATCTGCGGCGTGCCGCCAATGAACCATACGTCCGTCGGCCCGGAATTGGTGCCGGTCTTTCCGAACATCGGGCGATCGAGATCGCGCAGCACGGTGGCGGTGCCGCGCTGGATCACGCCCTCTGCGATATGCACCATCTGGTACGCGCTGATCGCATCGAGCACCTGCTTGCCGCGGATCACCGGGCGCGGCATCGCCTTGCCGTTCCAGTCGGGCGCGTTGCAGCCATCGCAGGCACGCCAATTCTCCGGCCATACGACCGTGCCGTGACGATCCTGCACAAAGTCGATCAACGTCGACGGATGCGCGCGGCCTTGATTGGCGAGGATGGCGTAAGCGTTGACCATGCGTGACACGGTGGTTTCGCCGGCACCCAAAGCGAAAGAGAGATAGGCGGGATATTTGCCGACGCCGATCTGATCCATCAGCCCGACGACCTTGTCTATGCCGGTCTGGCTGGCGGCGCGCACCGTCATCAGGTTACGCGATTGCTCGACGCCCCAGCGCATGGTGTGCGGCCCGGCGCCACCGCCGCTGAAATTGCGGAAACATTTCTGGCCCAGCCGGGCGCCTTGATAGACGCAGAACGGACCATCGACGATGATCGAAGCGGGCGTCATGCCATTGGCGAGCGCAGCGGCATAGACGATCGGCTTGATCGTCGAGCCGGGCTGGCGCTGCGCTTGGGTGGCGCGGTTGAACGCCTGGATGCGGGCATCGAACCCACCCTGCATCGCCAGCACCCGGCCCGTCGCCGGCTCCTCGACGACGAAGGCGCCGGAGATCTTGGGCACGCTGCGCAGGGCGAAACTGCCACCCTCCGGCGCCACGGCGATGATGTCGCCGACCTTCAGCGCGTTGAACGCGGTACCGCCCTGCCCGCGGGGGGGCATTTGCGCCGATGAGCGGGGCAGTTCGCCGGTCTCGCCGTTGGAGAAACCGAGCGTCGCCGCACTCGAACCGGTGGCGATGACGATCGCCGGGCGCCAGTCCCGATAGTCGAGCCCGACATTGGTGTTGAGCATCGCCGATTGCCAATTGTCACCGGCAATGTCGACGTGCAGCAGCGGACCGGACCAGCCGCGGCCGCGCTCGAAGCGGAGCAAGCCATCCCGCAGCGCTTCCTGGGCGAAATTCTGCTGCTTCTCGTCAAACGAGGTGCGCACCCACAGGCCACCGGCATAGACGCTGTACGGCCCGCCCTGCGCATCCTCGCCGAACTTGTCGATCAGCTGGCGGCGGACTTCCTCGACGAAATAGCCCGAACCGGCAACCTGCGCCTTGGGCGTCTGGCGAGGCACGGTGCCGAGCGGCTCGGCATTGGCCGCGGCATATTGGCTTTGGGTGATGAAGCCGTTCTTGAGCATCTCGCCGAGGACATAATTGCGGCGGGCGAGCGCCCGATCGGTGTTGCGGATCGGATCGTAATTGGCCGGGCCCTTGGGCAGAATGGCGAGATAGGCCAGCTGCGCCAGATCCAGATCCTTCAGATCCTTGCCGAAATAGGCATAGCTCGCCGCGGCGACGCCGAACGCGTTGCGGCCCAAAGCGATCTGATTGAGGTACAGCTCGAGGATCTGCGGCTTGGTCAGCGTATCTTCGATGCGGTAGGCCAGGATCGCTTCCTTGGCTTTGCGCATATAACTGGTTTCATTGCCGATCAGCAGGTTCTTGGCGACCTGCTGGGTGATCGTCGAGGCGCCGACCGGGCGGCGGTTGCTGCGCAGATTGTTGACCAACGCCGCGGCGATGCCGGGATAATCGACGCCGTGATGCTGGAAAAACGTCTTGTCTTCGGCGGCGATGAAGGCGTGGACGAGCAATTTGGGATATTCGGCGTAGCTCAATTCGACGCGGCGCTCGCGGGCGTAGCTGTAGATCGGATCGCCATCGATGCCGCGGACGTTGGTCGGCAAGGGCGGTTCGTAGGCGCGCAATTTATCGACCGAGGGCAGATCGCGCGCCACCAGCAGCCAGATCAGCAGCAGCCCGATACCGCCCAGCGCGGCGAGGACGACGAGCGCCTTGACCCACCAGCGCCCCCACCAGCGGCGGAGGACAGTATCGCCGCCATCGACATCGCGACGGAGGCGGAAAGCGACGGGCGGGGAGTCTGGGGCAACCATGTGACCCCAGCCTCTAGCAACTTTCTCGCCGCTTGCCAGCCTAGGCTAAACGGCGGGCGGGGCCGACGACCCCGCCCGTCCGGCAGCTTAGCGGCAGCGGGCCGCGGTGTTGCCGCGGTTACCGCGACGATTGTTGTTGTTGTTGTTGCCGCTCTTGTCGATCGCCTGGCCAGCCAGGGCACCGCCGGCCGCGCCGATCACGGCCCCCAGCAGACCCGAACCACCCGGCGCGATCACCGCACCCAGCGCACCACCGGCGAGACCGCCGACGATCAGCCCGGTCGTGCCATCGTCACGACGGCAATAATAGCGGCCATCGTTACCGCGATAGACGCGATCGTTGGCCGAGAGCTGACGCTCACGATAGCGGCGGTTATCCTCGCGATAGTAACGCCCGGCATCGTAACCGCCATAAGCGGGATCCGGATTGTTATAATCATAACGGCTATAATCGCCGGCGCCGGCATAACCGGGGCGGCCGCCCTGATCATATGTACTGCAGCCGGCGACCATGGTCGAAGCGGCGATCAGACCGAGTGTAAGTGCGCGCATCTGGCATCTCCCTGTTGAATACCAGCCCAATGCAGCGTGCCGACACTTCGTTCCATCAATCGCCTTTTGTTAGGGACGATTTGCGCTGCTGCTCGCCGGTATCATCCTGCTGTCGATCGAGCTGATCGCCGGGGCGACGCGCATCGCCCGGCGCCTGATGCTCGGTGGAGATATTGGGCGCGGGCTGCGTGGTGGTGGGCGCGTTGGCGCTGTCCTCGCCGGCATGATTCCCGGTGGAGATGTTGGGCGACGGCTGCGTGGTCGTCGGCTTGTCCTGCGTCATGCTCATTCCTCCGGTATCGGCCGCTCAATTATCCGCGCCGGTCTGGCTGTTCATCTCGCCACGATCGGCGACCAGGCTGGGCGCGGGGCCGGTGGCGGGGCGCAGCGCCTCGCGCTCGGCCGCCGACATCGGCGCATCCATATCGGGCCGGAAATCGACCGGCGCGCGCACCGAGCCATCATTGTGCGGCTGATCCAGCGCGAGATCGGGCGCCTGATGCTCGGCCGAGCCCGGTGCGACCAGATCGGCGATGCGGCGGCGCGAGAGGAAGCCGGCGACCGCCGCGCCGATGGTGAGCACGACCGCGCCGATCGACAGAGCGGTGGCGCCGCGCGAGCGGGCGGGCCGGGGCGATGCGCCGCGCGCGTCGGCGCGGGTGTCGGTGGCGCTGGTATCAGCCGGGCGCGGATGCTTGGTATGCTTGGCCATTGGTGCTTCCCTTGAATGGATCGTCGGAAGCGTAACCAGCGGGCAGCGCCAGCGTTCCGGCGGGCGGGGATGCGGATGGCGCGGCGGGCGCGGCGGGCGCGGCGGGCGCGGCGGCGGTAAGCGCAGTACCACCGAACAGGGCCTGGCGCGCGGCATCCATATCGCTGAAGAACAGATCGCGGCGCTCGGCCAGCTCGGCGCATTGCTGCGCATCGAAATGCAGCGGATCGCCGACCAAGGCGGCTTCCTCCGCAGTCAACCGGCGTTCGTATTCGATATGCCCGAATTCGCCATATTCGCGCCCGTCAAACGCCGCGGGCGGGGGGAAGAAGGTGTGCCATTGCTGATCCTCCTCATCCCACCAGACCGGATCCTCCACCTCGTCGGGATCGGGCGAATGTTGACAATGTTGAGACGCGGACGCGGAATCGGTGGGGGCGGCGAAGGCGAGCAGCCCGGCGGCCTCGGCACGCGCCCATTGCTCCGCACTCCACCCCGCACGATCATGCGGATCGAGATCGGCGATATCCACTTCGCCGGCAGTGGCGACGCCGGTGCGGACCAGGCGATCGGCGGCAGCGAGCGCGGCGATCGGCGCGAGATCGGCCAGCGCCTCCCCCTCCCCCGACAGACTCGCGCTGCGCATGGCGAGGAACAGCCCGGCGCGCGCCGGGCCATCATCGCGCGCGACGAGATCGAGAAAGGCATCGAATTCCTGCGCAACGAGCCGCGCCGCCTTCACATCGGCATCGGGGGCCTGCTCGACCTGGCGATCGAGCCGCGTGAGCAGCCCCAGAGCGAGGCGATTATCGTGGCGGTGGCGCGTGACGCTGGTGCCATCGGGGCGCACCACGGTATCCACCTGCCCTTCCAGCGCGCGGACCAGCAATGTTTCGGCGATGCAATCGCGCGCGACCAGCGTGGCGGCGCGCCAGCCGAGCGCGAAGGCAGCGCCCTTGGCGGTGCGGCGGAAGGCATAAGCGGACGCCGGCGACAGCCCGACGCGCCCGCACGCGACCTCGATGCCATAGCCCTCGGCAATGCCTTCGAGGAACAGCCGCTGATTGGCGGCAGACCAGCCATCGGCGCGGCGCGAGGACAGGAGCGGCGTTTCGTCTGCGGGCAGGAACGTGTCGCTGGGAATGTGCAGGGTCATCGGAACCTCCTCATGAGAACATAAGGAGAACTAGATATGCTGGAATGGGGCTTGTAGGACAGCCCCGCCGGCAAATAAATTTGCGGGGCGAATTTAGCGCTAAAGGCGGGGCCGGCCGGCGCGGCCTCAAGCCGCGACCGACGACGCGGCTTTGCCGCGGCGCTGGGCTTCGACGCCAGCCGGAGGCACCGCCAGAAAATGAAGTCCGCAGTCTTATCGAGTTGATATCATTTCTCCGACGTCGGCGCGGCTTCCGTCACCGTATCCGGCTCCTTTATGCGCAGCCTCGCCTTAAATGGCGGATAAGCTTGAGATAATTGATCGAGAATAAGATTGATCAGCTTAACACTATCCGGCGCTACGCTACCCATATCCAGCCTTGGCGGAGCAGGAACACGGTGATATCTATGAAGCGGATTTAGACAAAGATCAAAAACAGTATCCCTTACGGCGCCCCAGTGTCCGTGAACATATCCCGACGGCCATCCGTAAAATTTATCGTAGACCGGTTTAACTCCTGCCTCTTCACTCATTTTACGAAGATCTGATTTGGCCCAATTTCCTAAGTCAATTTCTAGGAACTCTTGCCAACGATCCTCATTGGCCAACTGTTCCAATTCGTCCGGACGAACGTAAGATGGAACTTCGCTATCGGACAAATCAACGAGCTTCAAAAAAGCCAACTTCGCTTGGCCGTTTCCGTGAACGCGATAACGCTTCCAAAATGTCTCGGTGTCATTTTTGAGCAAGAATGCAAACGTTACATATATCTCAACAATTGTTCTTATGAAGAATCTTCCCTGAAGCCTTCTATGCGAGCCCGACGACAATAAAGTAATGTGCAGCGTAATAGCATATAGACACATACCAAAAACGCCATCCATGCGCGGATCAATATCCGTCGTCTTTAGTGAATCATAAAAATGATTGCTTACAGCATCATATAGCTTGAACGCCTCGTCGGCCATCCGCTCTATTTTGATAGCCTTCGGCTTCCGGAAAGGGGCGGGATGGCATTTTGTACTGTTGAGACATTCCTGCCAAAATGCTATGGGCCACCCACTCGTCGGGCCATCTTCCGGCACAACAAACGCCATTTCTGCGGCCCTGATTGATGGTCTTACTTTACGCATGTCGCCGTACGTCGGGTATTCCATGACCTCGCGTAAATGCTCACGCATCGTTTCCGCAAAATGCATCTTACCACTAGCAATCAAACAGATTACCCGTAGCCACCTAATGTCAGTCGCAGCCTGTGATTGATGCCAGAGATTCTCGGCAATCCCCTTTCCAAGCAACTGCCAAGCCGTTTCCTCTTCTTCGAGGATCGGCAGATGGCGAAGCCAGTGATCGCGATCGGGCAAGTTTTTAAGTAATAGCAACGGACTTAGCTGAAATAGCCGATCTTTGCTACTTAAGATCGGATCGAATAATTTATCAAACTGAACGTCAGTAAGCGTCGCGAAGCGCGAGTGCCCCATGCCATCACATTTAATATCTTGATTGTCGTGAGCTGAGTCAGCCAGCTCACGAAATATCGAAAGATAACTATCACGTTTATTTTGAGCACATATCAAGGTAGCCCATACCATCTCAGGCAAACGATCATCGCGCCACGAAGATAATTCAATCTTTCCGGGCAGGCGTGCATACGGGGGGATCAGCGTCTTGCCTTCGCGGTGATGCTGATCGAGGCTGGCCCCGGAGTGTTTGCTGGACCGCTTCTTTGATGCCACTATCTCGCTTTCAACAAAGGCTTCAAAATACCGCGCGATAAAGCTTGCCGCGACTTTACCTGGTCGGGCGTGCCTTCGGCGACCTTCTCGCCGCCCGATCGATTACCAAGTCCTTGGGCTTAGCGCCGTCGCATCATACGGCTTGCACCACGCTATGATCGACCGCGCGGGCGGCATAGGCGAGGCAGGCGTTGACGTCCTCGCGCGACAGATAGGGAAAGTCGGCCAGCAGCTCGTCGATGCTGACCGGCGAGGCCAGCGCGTCGAGCACGTCGCTGACGCGCATGCGCGTGCCGGCGACGATCGGCCGGCCGCCGCAAACATCCCGATCGATGACGATGCGCGAATTCATGTGCGCAACATGCGGAGCGTTGGGGCGGGCGTCAAGGTTGGCGCCCTACCCCTCCACCACTCGGCTGCGCCGAGCGGTCCCCCTCCCCGAGACAAGCTCGGGGAGGAATTAGGCGGCGGCTGCCTTCGACTTCAACAACGGCTTCAAATACCGCCCGGTAAAGCTCGCCGCGACCTTCACCACCTGCTCCGGCGTGCCTTGGGCCACGATCTCGCCGCCCTTTACGCCGCCCTCCGGCCCGAGATCGAGCACCCAGTCCGCGGTCTTGATGACGTCCAGGTTATGCTCGATCACCACCACCGTATTGCCCTGCTCGACCAGCTGGTGGAGCACTTCGAGAAGCTTGCGCACGTCCTCGAAATGCAGGCCGGTGGTGGGTTCGTCGAGGATGTACAGCGTCTGGCCGGTGGCGCGGCGGGAGAGTTCCTTGGCGAGCTTGACGCGCTGCGCTTCGCCGCCCGACAGCGTCGTCGCCTGCTGGCCGACCTTGACATAGCCCAGGCCTACCTCGACCAGCATCGCCATCTTGTCGCGGATCGGCGGCACCGCCTTGAAGAATTCGACCGCATCCTCGACCGTCATATCGAGCACGTCGGCGATGCTCTTGCCCTTGAACTTCACCTCCAGCGTCTCGCGATTGTAGCGCGCGCCGTGGCACACGTCGCAGGTGACATAGACATCGGGGAGGAAGTGCATCTCGATCTTGAGCAGGCCATCGCCCTGGCACGCCTCGCAGCGGCCGCCCTTGACGTTGAAGCTGAAGCGGCCGGGCTTGTAGCCGCGCGCGGCGGATTCGGGGAGGCCGGCGAACCAGTCGCGAATCTGCGTGAAGGCGCCGGTATAGGTGGCGGGGTTGCTGCGCGGGGTGCGGCCGATCGGCGACTGATCGATATCGATCACCTTGTCGAGATATTGCAGCCCGGTGATCTTGTCATGCTTGCCCTGGACGATGCGCGCGCCGTTCAGCTCGCGCGCGGCGGCGGCATAGAGCGTGTCGATCGTGAAGCTGGATTTGCCGCTGCCGCTGACCCCGGTGATGCAGGTGAAGGTGCCCAGCGGCAGGCTGGCGGTGACGCCGCGGAGATTGTTGGCGACGGCATTGTGCACGGTGAGCTTCTTGCCGTTGCCCTTGCGGCGGGTCTTGGGGACGGCGACTTCGCGGCGGCCCATTAGATAGTCGGCGGTGATGCTGCCCTCGGTGTTGAGCACTTCTTCCAACGTGCCTTGGGCAACGACTTGCCCGCCATGCACCCCTGCCCCCGGCCCCATGTCGATGACATAGTCGGCGGTGCGGATGGCATCCTCGTCATGTTCGACGACGAGCACGGTGTTGCCGAGATCGCGCAGGCGGCGGAGCGTCTTGAGCAGCATGTCGTTATCGCGCTGGTGCAGGCCGATGCTGGGCTCGTCGAGCACGTACAGCACGCCCGACAGGCCGCTGCCGATCTGGCTGGCGAGGCGGATGCGCTGCGATTCGCCGCCGGACAAGGTGCCCGAGGTGCGGTTGAGGTTGAGGTAATCGAGCCCGACATTGTTGAGGAAGCCGATCCGCTCGAGGATTTCCTTCAGGATGCGTTCGGCGATGGCGTTCTGCTGGTCGCCCAATTGGCTGGGGACCTGCTCGAACCAGGCGAGCGCATCGACCACCGAGAGGCGGGTGACCGAGGAAATGTCGCGCATGCCGATCTTGACCGCGAGCGCCTCGGGCTTGAGCCGCGCGCCGTGGCACACTTCGCACGGGGCGCTGGACTGGTACTTGCTCAGTTCCTCGCGCATCCAGGCGGAGTCGGTCTGCATCAGGCGGCGGTTGAGATTGCCTATCACGCCTTCGAACGGCTTCTTGACGTCATACGACTTCTTGCCGTCGATGAAGGTCAGCGTGACGGGCTTGCCCTTGGTGCCATAGAGGATCGTGTCCTGGATCTGCGGGTCCAGATCGGCCCAGGCGGCGTCGAGATCGAAGCTGAACTCGCGCGCGAGGCTGCCCAGTACCTGCATGTAATAGGGGCTGGGCGGGTTGGATTTGGCCCAGGGGAACACCGCGCCCTTCCTGATGCTGAGCGCGTGATTGGGGACGACGAGATCGGCGTCGAACAGCATCTTTTCGCCCAGACCGTCGCAGGCCGGGCACGCGCCTTGCGGGGCGTTGAACGAGAAGAGGCGCGGTTCGATCTCGGCGATGGTGAAACCGCTGATCGGGCAGGCGAACTTCTCGCTGAACACGATGCGCCCCGGCGGCGCATTGTCGCCGAGCACTTCCTGCTTGGGCGTATGCGCCTCGACCGGATCGGCCGGATCGACATAAGCGAGGCCTTCCGCCAGCTTCAGCGCCGCCTCGAAGCTCTCCGCCAGGCGCGTGGCGACGCCCTCGCCCACCACCAGGCGATCGACCACCACCTCGATGTCATGCTTGTATTTCTTGTCGATCGCCGGCGCCTCGTCGATCTCGTAAATCTCGCCGTCGATGCGCACGCGGGTGAAGCCGGCCTTCTGCCATTCGAGCAGCTCCTTCTTATACTCGCCCTTGCGGCCGCGCACGACCGGGGCGAGCAGATACAGCCGCGTACCCTCGGGCAGCGCCAGGACGCGATCGACCATCTGGCTGACGGTCTGCGCGGCGATCGGCAGGCCGGTGGCGGGGCTGTACGGGATACCGACACGCGCCCACAGCAGTCGCATGTAATCGTAGATCTCGGTGACCGTCGCGACGGTCGAGCGCGGATTGCGGCTGGTGGTCTTCTGCTCGATCGAGATGGCGGGCGACAGGCCCTCGATATGATCGACATCGGGCTTCTGCATCAGCTCGAGGAACTGGCGGGCATAGGCGCTCAAGGATTCGACGTAGCGGCGCTGACCCTCGGCATAGATGGTATCGAAGGCGAGGCTCGATTTGCCGCTGCCGGAGAGGCCGGTGATCACCGTGAGCGTATCGCGCGGGATGTCGATCGAGACATCCTTGAGGTTATGTTCGCGCGCGCCGCGCACGGAGATATGAGTCAGCATGCCGGGAGTTCTACTTCTGTTCTGATTTCGAGGCTAGTCCTTGCAAATAGGGACGGTGCGCGGCTTTCGCCAGCGCGGCGCAAGACCGTCTCGCAGCCGACTGATGATGAAATATCGTCAGCGCAATTGGCGGTCATGCCGCTGCTGACGGTGGGGGAGTGCTATTCCTAGCCGCGGCCGCGCAGGCCGGGGACCATGCGGCCGAGCACGGCATCGCGCAGCACGTAGTGATGGCGCAGCGCGGCGGCGACGTGGAGCACGACCAGCGCCAGCATGACCCAGCCGAGCAGACCGTGCGCGTTGCCCGCGGCGCTGCCGACCGACGGGCCGACCGGCAGGTATGGCACGTCGAACAGACCGAAGAAATCGAGCGGGCGGCGCTTGGCCGCGCCCGAGACCATCGCCCAGCCGCTGAGCGGCAAGGCCAGCATCAACGCGTAGAACAGGAAATGCGTGCCCCCCGCGACCGTCCGCTCCCACGGCGCGATGCCCGTCGAATACGGCGGCGGGCGATGCGTGAGGCGCCAGGCGATACGCCCGAGCGTAAGCGCCAGCACGGTGAGCCCGATCGACTTGTGCACCGGCATGACCCAGCCGAGCCCATCGAACAGATTTTCGTGCAGCAGCCCGAGCGCCAGATTGGCGAGCACGAACAGCGCGATGCTCCAGTGAAACCAGATCGCTACGCGGTGGTAGCGTTCGGCATGGAGCAGCGCGCCGGCCATCGCGCCTACTGCAGCTGCAGTTCGGGCGTGGGCAGCTTGCCCTGCGCCATCTGGCGGCCGAACACGTCGCGCATCAGCGACAGCGAAAAGAGATGCGCATAGATCAGCGGCAGCATGCCGTTCTTGTGAATCTTGCGCAGCTGATCACCGCGAAGATCAGCAAGCTTCTCTTCGTTGATCATCTGGAAGCCGCGATAGATGAACGGTTGTGCTGCGCCATCCGGCTGGATCGAGATCTCGCCATCCATGAGCAAGCCCATTTCCTTGATATCGTTCATGAAATTGCCGGTGCGCGCGCCGGCTTCCTCGAACGACTCGTTGAAGCTCAGGATATTAGTCACAATTTCGGTCGGTTTGCCATCCTCGAACAGCGGGCGGCCATCCTCGAACGCGCCGAGCGTTTCGGTGGTGGGATCGAAGCACAGCGACAATTCCTGCGCATCGGGGCGCAGCTTGGCGAGCAGATAGGGATAGCGGCGGATATAAGCGGGCAGATAGATCGTCGGATCGTTGAGCCGGCCTTCATCGTCAAAGAACACGTTGACGCCCTCGTTCATGCCCATCAGCGCGATCGGCACGGCATCGTCACCCAGCGTGAAGACGATCGGCATGTGACGCTGCACCAGCGGGAATTCCTCGACCGTGACGGGCACGGCATGCTGGCCGACGACGAAAGGCGCGCTGGTCGCCTCGCGGACCTTGAAATTGGCATGCACCTCGGACGAGAGAGGCTCGAGCGCCTTGTAGAAAAGCGGGAGCTGGACGTTCTGCGGCGCGCTGGCCATCGGTATCTCCATCGACAAAAGGCCGCCCCCCCGGCGGCATACAGGTGTGTCGCTCTATGGCGTGGCGGGCGCCCGCGCAAGCGCGACCAATTTGCCGGGATTGAGCAGATTGTGCGGATCGAGCCCGCTCTTGATCGCCCGCAGCGCCGCCATGCGCGCAGGCCCGGCGAGCCGTTGCAGCTCGGCCAGCTTCATCTGGCCGATGCCGTGTTCAGCCGAGATCGAGCCGCCCGCCGCGGTGACGAGATCGTGGACGAAGGCGGTGACCACGGGAGCGAGATCGCCATACCAATGCGCCGGATCCATGCCGGCGGGGGCGCGGACGTGAAAATGCACGTTGCCGTCCCCCAGATGGCCGAAGCCGCTGGCGTGCGTACCCGGAAAACGCGCATCGCAGGCGGCGGCGGCATCGAGCATGAAATCGGGCATCCGCGCGACCGGCACGGAAATGTCATGCTGCGCGGCGGGGCCGAGCGCGCGTTCGGATTCGGACAGCGAATCGCGGATGCGCCAGAAGGCTTCGGCCTGCGCCTCGCTCGCCGCGATCACCGCATCGGCGGCCAGGTCGGCGGCGAGCGCGGGGGCGAGCAGGCGTTCGAGCACCTGCGCGGGGGGCTCGGCGGCGGGATCCGTCGTCACGGCCTCGATCAGCACGTGCCAGGGATGCAGACCGGCGAGCGGCGCGCGCGTGGCCGGGATGTGACGCAGCACCGCGGCGAGCGATTCCGCAGGCAGCAGTTCGAAGCTTTCGACCGCCTGCGTCGCGGCTTCCAACTGGCGCAGCAGCGCCAGCGCGGCGTGCGGGCTGGCCAGGCCGACCCAGGCGACCGCGCGCGCGGCGATCGCTGGCACGAGCCGCACGGCGAGCGCGGTGATCACCCCCAACGTGCCCTCCGCACCGACCAGCAAATGATCGAGATCGTAACCGCGATTATCCTTTTTGAGCGCGGTGAGACCGTCATGGATCTGGCCATCGGGCAGCACCGCCTCGACCCCGGCGACGAGGCTGCGCATCGTGCCGAAGCGCAGCACCTGCGTGCCGCCGGCATTGGTGGAGGCGAGCCCGCCAAGCGTGGCGCTGCCGCGCGCGCCAAGCGTGAGCGGGAAACGGCGGCCTGCCGCCAGCGCGGCATCGTGCAGATCGGCGAGGATCACGCCCGCCTCGACGATGGCGAGATTGGCCGCCGGATCGACCTGGCGGATATGGTTCAGCCGGCGCAGCGAGAGGATCAGCGCGCTGCCATCTGCCGGCGGGGTGGCGCCGCCGACCATCGAGGTGTTGCCGCCTTGCGGCACGAGCGGCACGCGGTGTTCGGCGGCGAGCCGGACGATCGTGGCGACCGCGGCGGTACTGTCCGGCGCGAGGATCGCGGCGGTGCGCCCGTGATAGCGGCCGCGCCAATCGTGCAGCCAGGGCTCGATCGCGGCGGGATCATCGATCACCACCTTGTCGCCGAGCGCGGCGCGGACAGCGTGGAGCAGGCGGGATTGCGCGGGGTTCATGCCGCTCGACTATCACGGCGGCAGCAGCGGTGACAAATTCATCGCGCGTTCAAACGTTTCGCGTACCATGGGGCATCGATGGCGAATCCCCTCCCCTCCTTATTGCTGCTGATGCTCGTCGCGCCGGCGCCGGCGTCCCCGCCGCGTGGCGCCGCGCCGCCGCCGCGCGGCTGGGGCATGACGCAGATGACCATCCGCCAGCGCATCATCATCCGCACGCAGCGCCAGGTGGCGCCAGTCAGCCGGCCGTTGCCCATGCCGGACGATGGCCCGCGCGTGTCGGAAAAAAAGGGGCCGAAATGCGTGCCGATCGAGCGGCTGGCGGGCACCGGGGTGACGCGCAAAAACAGCGTGGACCTGTTGCTGACCGATGGCACGATGCTGCGCGCCAAGCTGGATGACGATTGCAAGGCGCTGAATTTCTATGGCGGGATGTATCTGCGCAAGACGCCCGACGGGCAATTGTGCGGCAAGCGCGACGTGATCCGCGCGCGATCGGGCGGCGCGTGCCCGATCTCCTCGTTCAAGAAGCTGAAGCCGAAGAAATAGGGCGGGACGCACCGCCGCCGTCACCCCCGCGAACGCTGGGGTCTGATGGCGCTCCTGCCCGCCCTGTGCCGCCTGATATCCCAGCGTGCGCTGGGATGACGGCGGTGGCGCACCCCCCGAAACGCCGTTTATCTTGACATTTGGCCCTTAATCCGCAAGCGCTCTGCCGGTTGGCATGGCGGCTTCTCCCCTGCCCTTTACATCCGGATACTGCATGACCTTCGCCGATCTCGGCCTTTCCGACCCGCTTTTGAAAGCCATCGGCGAATCCGGCTATACCGAGCCGACGCCGATCCAGGCGAGCGCGATTCCCTCCGTGCTGATGATGCGCGATCTGGTTGCCGTGGCGCAGACGGGGACGGGCAAGACCGCCGCCTTCGTGCTGCCGATGATCGACATTCTGGGCGAAGGCCGCAGCCGCGCGCGCATGCCGCGCAGCCTGATCCTCGAGCCGACGCGCGAACTGGCCGCGCAGGTGGCCGAGAATTTCGAGAAATACGGCAAATATCACAAGCTGAGCATGGCGCTGCTGATCGGTGGCGTGTCGATGGGCGATCAGCAGAAGGCGCTGGAAAAGGGCGTCGACGTGCTGATCGCGACGCCCGGGCGGCTGATGGACTTGTTCGGGCGCGGCAAGATCATGCTCAACGGCTGCGAACTGCTCGTCATCGACGAGGCGGATCGCATGCTCGACATGGGCTTCATCCCCGATATCGAGGAAATCTGCACCAAGCTGCCCAAGACGAGGCAGACTTTGCTGTTCTCGGCGACGATGCCGCCGCCGATCAAGAAGCTGGCCGACAAGTTCCTGTCCAACCCCAAGACGATCGAAGTGGCGCGCCCGGCGACCGCCAACGTCAATATCAAGCAGTGGGTGGTGCCTGTTTCGAGCGCCAAGAAGCGCGACAAATTGACGCAACTGCTGCGCGCGCAGGACGTGACCACCGCGATCATCTTCTCCAACCGCAAGACGACGGTGCGCGAGCTCAACAAATCGCTGCAGAAACTGGGCTTTCGCTCGTCGGAAATCCACGGCGACATGGAGCAATCGCAGCGCATCGCCGAGCTCGACCGGTTCAAGGCGGGCGACGTCAACATCCTGGTGGCGAGCGACGTGGCGGCGCGCGGGCTGGACATCAAGGGCGTGAGCCATGTGTTCAACTTCGATGCGCCGTGGCATCCGGACGATTATGTCCACCGCATCGGCCGCACCGGGCGCGCCGGCGCGACGGGCGTGGCGTTTACTTTGGTGACGCCCGACGATGCCGAGAATATCGACAATATCGAAAAACTGACCGGCATGAAGATCGAGCGCTATGCTGCGGCCGATGCGCCGGTGGAGACGGCGGACGATACGGCGGATGGGGCCGCGCCCGCGGCGGACGCACCACGCGAGGAGCGTAGCCCCCGCGCGCGGCGTCGCCCGGCGGCGCGCGGCAGCGCGCCGGTGGCCGCACCGATCGAGCCGGAAGCGCCGCCCGCGCGCGAGGCGCGGGCGCCACGCGAGGAACGCCCGGCCCGCACACCACGGCCCGAGCGCGAGAAGCGCCCGGCACGTGAGGAGCGTCCTGCCCGCGACGAACGCCCGTCCCGTGAGGAGCGTCCCGCGCGTGAGGAACGACCAGCCCGCGAAGAGCGCGCCCCGCGCCCGGCGCGCGACAGCCGCCCGCCGCGCAGCGATGCGCCACCGCCGCGCTATCAGCAGCAGGATGCGCCCGATGATGGCGGCTGGAACGGCCCGATGCCGAGCTTCCTCAACGCGCGGCTGATCGTCGACTGACCATGGACGGGGTCGAGACCGTGCCGGTGGTGCAGATCGAGAGCCCGTGCATCAATATCTGCAAGATCGATGCGCAGGGCCTGTGCACCGGATGCTGGCGCTCGCTGGACGAGATCGGCGGCTGGAGCAGCGGCACGCCCGAATGGCGCGCCGCGGTGATGGCGGCGCTGCCCGCGCGGCGACCGGCGGCGCAGCGCCGCTAGACCGCCGCTTCCGCCGCCGCCTTGGCATAGATGCTGTTGATCGGCCGCGACATCACGCGCCCGACCATTGGCTCGAAAAAGGCCAGCGGCGCGCTTTCATAATGCGGGTCGAACGCCGCCTGATCATATTTCTCGCAGAATTCCGCGCAGGCCTCGAAATGCGGGTGGCCGCGATAATTTTCGCGCAGATCGCGATCGCCGCCGATATAGTGGAAGAAATAATAGCCCTGGAACACGCCGTGCGTGTTGGCGATCCAGTGCACTTCCTCCGACACGAACGGGCGCAGCATCGCCGCGCCGATCTCGGGATGGTTATAGCTGCCGAGCGTGTCGCCGATATCGTGCAGCAGCGCCATCACGACATAGGCCTCGTCGCGCCCGTCGCGATGCGCGCGCGTGGCCGTCTGCAGCGAATGTTCGAGCCGATCGACCGGGAAGCCGCCATAATCGCCATCGAGCAATTTCAGATGCGTCAGCACGCGATCGGGCAGCTTGCTGGCAAACTGCATGAAATGGCCGCTGATCAGCCGCCAATCTTCCTGCGTGCCCTCGGTCATGGCGGTGAACTGTGCCCGGTCTTGCGGTGCGTTCATGGCGTCTCTCCTATGACGACGACCATAGCGCGCTTTGCGCTGCCTTGTCAGCCGCTGTAAGGCTGGCCCGATGCCCACGCCCCTTCCCGTACACGCGCTGAAAAAGCCCGACATCTTTTCCCGCCCCTTCTTCGAGGAGAAGAGCCGCGCGTTCTGGACGCTGCAGGCGGCGGGGTGGAGCGGCTATCTGATCCTGCGCAGCGTTTCCAGCATCTCCAACGGCCCGTCGCTGGAAGTGCTGATCCCGGTGATCATCGAATCGATCGTCGGCTATTGCATCACCTTGCTGCTCTCCACGTTGTACGGCGTGTATCGCCGGCTGCCGCGGATCAGCGGCGTGCTGCTGACGATCCTGACGCTGGCGGCAGCGACGTTGCTGTATTCGGTGCTCAACGCTTTCTCCTTCTCGTTCATCAAGCTCGACAATCCCGGGCTCAACCTGAACCTGGTGCTGGGCACGGTATTCCTGAGCTTCACCGTGCTGGCGGGCTGGTCGGCGCTGTATTTCGGGATCAATTTCTACCTGATCGTCGAGGAGCAGATCGATCAGCTGGAGACGCTGGGCAACCAGGCGAGCTCCGCGCAGCTGGCGATGCTGCGCTATCAGCTCAACCCGCATTTCCTGTTCAACACGCTCAATTCGATTTCCACGCTGGTGCTGCTGAAACAGACCGAGCGCGCCAATACGATGCTCAGCCGCCTCTCCTCGTTCCTGCGCTACACGCTGGCCAACGAGGCGACCGCGAACGTGACGCTGGCGCAGGAAGTGGAGACGCTGAAACTGTATCTCGAGATCGAAAAGATGCGCTTCGAGGAGCGGCTGCGCCCGGTGTTCGACATCGATCCGCGCGTCGAGAAGACGCAATTGCCCTCGCTGCTGCTCCAGCCGCTGGTCGAAAACGCGATCAAATATGCCGTCACGCCCAAGGAAGAAGGCGCCGAAATCCGCGTTACCGCGCGGCTCGCCGGAGATCGCGTGCAGATCGCCGTATCCGACACCGGCCCGGGCTTGCATGAAATGAAAGCACGTCCAAGCCTTTCAACCGGGGTCGGGCTTGCCAATATCAGAGAACGCCTGGCGCAGGCGTTCGGGCCGGATCACAGCTTTGATGCGCGAAGCCGCCCGGATGGCGGCTTCGAGGTCGAGATCGAAATTCCGTTCCAGCTCGACGATGCGTCGAGAGGGTTGGCAAGAGAGGTTGCATGACGATTAGAACGATTTTGGTGGATGACGAGTCGCTGGCGATCCAGGGCCTGGAACTCCGCCTCGCCGCCCACGAGGATGTCGAGATCATCGATCGCTGCCAAAACGGCCGCGAGGCGATCCGCAGCATCAAGACGCACAAACCCGATCTCGTCTTCCTCGACATCCAGATGCCGGGCTTTGACGGCTTCTCGGTGGTGCAGGGTCTGATGGAGGTCGAGCCGCCGTTGTTCGTGTTCGTCACCGCCTATAGCGATCATGCGCTAAAGGCGTTCGAGGCGCAGGCGGTGGATTATCTGATGAAGCCGGTGGATGAATCGCGCCTCGCCGACACGCTCGACCGCGTGCGGCTGCGGCTGAGCGAAAAGCGCGGCGCGGAGGAAGTCGACCGGCTGAAGGAAGTGCTGGCCGAAGTGGCGCCGGACACGGTGACAGAGCTTGGCGAAGGCGGCGAGCAGGTCTCCTCCAACCGCTTCGAGAAGCTCATCAACATCAAGGATCGCGGGCAGATCTTCCGCGTCGATGTCGACACGATCGAGCGCATCGATGCGGCGGGCGATTACATGTGCATCTATACCGGCGACAACACGCTGATCCTGCGCGAGACGATGAAGGATCTGGAGAAACGGCTCGATCCGCGCCGCTTCCAGCGCGTGCACCGCTCGACCATCGTCAATCTCGACCTGGTCAAAGAGGTGAAGCCGCACACCAATGGCGAATGCTTCCTGGTGCTGCAATCGAACGCGCAGGTGAAGGTGTCGCGCAGCTACCGCGACGTGGTGGCGCGGTTCGTACACTGAGGGCTGGCTGGCAACGATAGGGCTTCCCCGGCCCTCGCCGGGGAAGTGCGGTGTGGCCGTTAAGCTTCTGCGTCTTGCGCTGGCGCATCGCCGTCGGCGGGGCGCTCGTACCAGGCCTCAACCGGGCCGCTATATTTGATCGTCAGCGGATTGCCCTTGCGATCGACCTTCTTGCCGAGCGCGACACGGATCCAGCCTTCGGACAGGCAATATTCCTCGACGTCATTGCGCTCGCGCTCCTTGAAGCGGATGCCGATGCCACGGGCCAATTTGTCTTCATCGAAGAACGGGCTGCGCGGGTTGGAGGAGAGGCGGTCTGGGGGCGTATCGGTCATGGTTCGCCCTTTGGCGTAAAATTCCCGCCGACGCCAGACACGAAAACGGCGCCGGATCGCTCCGGCGCCGTATCGTTAGCGTCAAATGATCAGTAGCAGACGCGCACGCGCACCGGCTGCCCATAATAGGGATCCCAGCGGCGCTCGACCCGGCAACCGCCGTAACCGCGCCCACGGAAGCGCTGCGCATAATAGCCATCATTGGGATAGTAACCGCGCTGATTATAATAGTTATAATCGTAATTGCGCGGGAAGCCGCGGCCACGATAATAATCGTCGCGGTACCGATCACGGCCATTCGACGCGATCGCGGCGCCGATCGCCAGACCGGCAATGCCGGCGACCAGCGCAGGGCCGGTGCTGTCGTGATGGCGACCATAACCGCCACCATAACCGCCGCCCCAGCCACCACGATAGCGCTGCGCCTCGGCCGGCGCCGACGCGGTCAGGGCCGTCGCGGCGAGCGCGACGCCCAAACCCGCTTTCTTCATCAAGCTGTTCATGTTCATACTCCTCATGCCAGCAAGCCCTTGTTCGCGTTGGGTCCGATAACGCGTGACCCACCGAGCTTGTTTCCAGGGGCTAGCCGAGTCGGCCTGAACGGCCCCGGAATGCGGCATTTATGAAGCATTCACCTGACCTTGGGGAAGAGGCCGTGCAATCGGATTGGGCACGGCCTAGTGGCCGAGCAACCGCACCGTCGCGTCGCTGCCCTGGGCCGCGGCTACCGCCATTGCCGACCTGCCGGCGGCATCGACCAGGGTGCGATCCGCACCGGCGGCGAGCAGCATTTCGATCTGTTTGGGCCGCGCGAACAATGCCGCCATCATCAGCGCGGTCTGACCCGCCCTGTTGCGCACGTTCACATCGCACCCGGCCAGCAACAAGCGGGCGGCGATGGCGTCATCGCCCTTGAACGCGACGCCCATCTGCGCGGTATTGCCCTGATCACGATCGGGCAGGCACGCATCCGCCCCGGCCGCGATCAGCGCCTCGACCGTATCGGGATGCGCGTTATAGGCCGCCAGGATCAGCGCGGTAAAACCGCGTGCGTCGCGCGCATTGATGTTGGCGCCGGTCCTGACCAGCGGCGCGATCAGATCGGCGCGGCCCAGCCTGGCGGCATCGAACAGTAATTCCTGACGACGCTCGGGCGAGGGCAGCGCGGTGGCCGGGGCGGGCTTTGCCGGGACGGGGGACGCCGGGACGGGGGACAGCGGGACGGGGGACGCCTGGGCGGGCGCCGTCGCCAGCAGCGCCGCGAAAAAATAGTGCAGCATGGTATTTCCTCGAAAACGGCCGGACCCCGGCGGGGCCCGGCCGATCGCTCAGCGGGTCGCGAGCTTGGCGGTGGCGGCGCGATATTCCGCCACGGCGCGGGTCACTTCGGCCAGCGGCACGTTGGTCGCCTGCGCGAGCCGCGTGCCATAGTCCTTGTCGGCCTGATAGAAATAGCTGACCATGATCGTCTTGGTCCGCGCCGACGTGACGACGTTGAGGTCGCCCGCCAGATTGGCGATCAGGTCCGCTTTGTCCGCCGCCGACAGCGCGCGATAAAACGTGCCCGGCTGCGCAAAATTGTCGGTCTTCGAGATCGGCTTGACGTCGGCCATGCCGGAGACGGCATAGGCCGACTGGCGATACTGAGCATCGGTCGTCTTCTGCGCGGTCTGCGCCGGGAAGTAGTTTACATCCGCCTTGCGGTTGCCATGGTTGAGCTGGCCGTCCTGGTTGTTGTTGACCACCGTCACGAGAGGACGATTGACCGGCAGCGACAGCGCATTGGCGCCGAGCCGGTGACGCTGCGTATCGGCATAGGAAAACAGCCGCCCCTGGAGCATGCGATCGGGCGACGGTTCGATGCCGGGCACCATATTCGACGGCGCGAACGCGGATTGCTCGGTAAATTCGAAGAAATTGTCGGGCACCTTGTTCAGCACCATCTCGCCGACCTTCTTGAACGGCACGTCTAGCCATTCCTTGGTGTCGTCGAACGGGTTGTAGCTCAGCTTGGCGAACTCGGACGGCTTCATCGTCTGCACCATCAGATCCCAGGTCGGGAAATTGCCGGCGGCGATCTCGGTATACAGATCATCGGTCAGGTAATTGAACGGCGCCTTTGCCGCAGCCGCGCCGTTCAGATTCTTGACGCCCTGGTGGCTGATCCAGCGGAACTTGGCGAAGACCGTCTCGCCATTCTTGTCGACCAGCTTGAAGGCGTGGACGCCATTGCCGTCCATCGTCCGGTACGAGGCGGGCGTGCCGAGGTTGGAATAGACCTGGGTCAGCATGTTGGTCGCTTCGGGCGTAGCCGAGAAAAAGTCGAAGAAGCGGTTCGGATCCTGCTTGTTCGTGATCGGCGAGGGCTTGAGCGAATGGATCATATCGGGAAACTGAATCGCATCGCGAATGAAGAAGATCGGCAGGCTGTTGCCGACCAGATCCCAATTGCCCTCGTCAGTATAGAACTTCACCGCAAAGCCGCGCGGATCGCGCATGCCCTCCGGGCTGCCCGAGGGATGGATCACGGTCGAAAAGCGCACGAACGTCGGGGTCTGCTTACCGGGCACAAACAGCGAGGCGCGCGTGATGTCACCGAGATCGGCGGAGGCGGTGAACACGCCGTGCGCGCCGGTGCCCCGGGCATGAACGACACGTTCCGGAATACGCTCGCGATCGAAGCGCGCGAGCTTTTCGATCAGATGGCTGTCCTCCAGCAAGACCGGGCCGAGATCGCCGACCGTCTTGGAGTGGCGGTTTTCGCCGACCGGCGCGCCATTGTCGCGGGTGAACTGCGGCGCCGCAGCGCTGGCGGCATCGCCCTTTGCGTCAACGGTGCCGGCGACGCCCGCTTGTGCCGCCAGCGGCTTGCTGGCGGGCAGAGGCTGGGCAACGGTCGTCATCCGCGTTTCGACCTGGGTCGAGGCGGCGCTTTGCGCCTGCGCTGCGAGCGGCAGCGCGAGCGCGGTCATCGTTCCCAGAACGGAATAGGTGTGGCGGTTGAACATGTCGGCTTCCCCTGTAGACCTGTAAAGCTTCGGCCCCGTTCGGGGCACGCGGCACGCCAACATGGCGGCCAGGGCGGGCCTGTGGACGATCCACCGCGTTTCGCTAAGTGATCTCTCTCGATGACAGCCAATGCCGCACTCGATCACGGAGGGCGGGCGCCGCGCACACACGAAAACGGCGCGGCAAAGCCGCGCCGTCAGTCCTCGCCCGAGCGAGGCTGGCCGGGCCTTTTGGCGCGCCGCAGCGTGCGCTGCGGCTGGCCCGGCCCGCCCGCGTTACGCCTGCTTGGCGCGGCTCGCGCGCTTGCGCTCGTTGGCGTCGAGGTAACGCTTGCGCAGCCGGATCGACTTGGGCGTCACTTCGACCAGCTCGTCATCGTCGATATAGGCAATCGCCTGCTCGAGCGTGGCGCGCTTGGGGGGCGTCAGGCGGACCTGATCGTCCTTGCCGCCGCTCGCGCGGAAGTTGGTCAGCGCCTTGGTCTTCATCGGATTGACTTCGAGATCGTCCGGCTTGGCGTTCTCGCCGACGATCATGCCCTCGTACAGCGACTCGCCGTGCCCGACGAACAAGATGCCGCGCTCTTCGAGCGGGCCCAGCGCGTAATTATTGGCTTCGCCGGTGCCGTTGGAGATCAGCACGCCGTTCTTGCGGCCTTCGATCTTGCCCTTGTGAGGCCCGTACTTCTCGAACAGCCGGTTCATGATGCCGGTGCCGCGCGTGTCCGACAGGAACTCGCCGTGATAGCCGATCATGCCGCGCGACGGCGCGGAGAAGGTGATGCGCGTCTTGCCGCCGGTCGAGGGACGCATATCGGTCATCTCGGCCTTGCGGATGTTCATCTTCTCGACGACCGTGCCCGAATGTTCGTCATCGACGTCGATGATGACGGTTTCGTACGGCTCGGTCTTGTTGCCGTTCTCGTCTTCGCCGAACAGCACGCGCGGACGCGAGATGCCAAGCTCGAAACCTTCGCGGCGCATCGTTTCGATCAGCACGCCGAGCTGAAGCTCGCCGCGGCCGGCGACTTCGAAGCTGTCCTTGTCGGCGGCTTCGGTGACCTTCACGGCGACGTTGGATTCGGCTTCACGGAACAGGCGCTCGCGGATCATGCGGCTGGTCACCTTGGTGCCTTCGCGGCCGGCCATCGGCGAATCGTTCACCGCGAACCGCATCGACAGCGTGGGCGGATCGATCGGCTGGGCGTGCAGCGGCTCGGTCACCGTGATGTCGGCGATGGTATTGGCCACGGTGGCGACGGTCAGGCCGGCGAGGCTGATGATGTCCCCCGCCTTGGCTTCGTCGACCGGCACGCGATCGAGCCCGCGGAACGACATGATCTTGGAGGCGCGGCCGGTTTCGATGATCTTGCCATCGTTATCCAGCGCGTGGATCGCCTGGTTGGTCTTCACCACGCCCGAATTGACGCGGCCGGTGAGGATGCGGCCAAGGAAGGGATCGCGATCGAGCAAGGTGACGAGGAACGTGAACGGCACGCCGGCGACTTCCACGGCGGGCGGCGGCACGTGCTTCACGATCGTCTCGAACATCGGGATCAGCGTGCCTTCGCGCGCGTCCATATCGGTCGAGGCATAACCGTTACGGCCCGAGGCATAGAGCACGGGGAAATCGAGCTGCTCGTCGTTCGCGTCCAGGGACACGAACAGATCGAACACTTCGTCGAGCACTTCCTGGATGCGCGCATCCGAGCGATCGACCTTGTTGACGACGACGATCGGCTTGAGGCCCAGCGCCAGCGCCTTGCCGGTGACGAACTTGGTCTGCGGCATGGCGCCTTCCGACGAATCGACCAGCAGGACGACGCCGTCGACCATCGACAGGATGCGTTCGACTTCGCCGCCGAAATCGGCGTGGCCGGGCGTGTCGACGATGTTGATGCGGATGCTCTCGCTTTCGCCCGGCGGGGTCCAGTCGACCGAGGTCGGCTTGGCGAGAATGGTGATGCCACGCTCTTTTTCGAGATCGTTGGAATCCATTGCGCGCTCTTCGATGCGCTGATTGTCGCGGAACGTGCCGGACTGACGGAACAGCTGATCGACGAGGGTCGTCTTGCCGTGATCGACGTGCGCGATGATCGCCACATTGCGGAGGGCCATGAGTATATCCGGTGCTTTAGCTTGGGGAAGGTGGTGGGCGCGCCCCTAGCGCAATTGTCGCGGCGCAACAAGGGCGGGGCAAACGAGCAGGGCGCGCCAGCGTGGTCCGCCGGCGCGCCCTGCCCTGTTCACCGTGTTGGCGCGATCAGAATTTGGCGCCGATTTCCACGCCGTACATGCGCGGTTCGCCCGAGATGTAGGTGGGCACGCCAAAGCCGCCGCCGGTGTTGCCGGCATCGATCAGATAGCGTTCGTTGGTCGCATTGCGGACGAAGCCGCCGAGGCGGTAGCGGCCCTCAGCGAACTCGACGCCGGCGCGGGCGTTGACCAGGGTATAGCCGCCCTGGCTGATCGCGTCGTTGTTCGGCAGTTCGAAGAACACCTTGCTCTGATAGGTCGCCGAAGGAACGGCATAGAATGAGACGCTGTCGTTCAGCGGCACGCGGACGTTGATCCCGCCCGATGCCGTGATCTTAGGCTGGAGACGGAAACGATCACCCGAATAGACCCCAAAGGCCGCGTCTTCGTTCAGCTTGCCATCGATATAAGCGAAATTACCGAACAGCGAGACCATCTGGCCGAGCCGCAGATTGCCCTCCGCTTCCACGCCCAAATTCTTGGCATTGGCGCTTTGCGTGGTGGTCGTACCGTTTGACGTGACGGAGAACTGGAACCCGTCATAGCGCTGGTAGAACACGCCGAGCGACCCGGTGAACGCGCCGACATTGCCCTTGATGCCGCCTTCGTAATTCCACACCACTTCTTCGGGGATGATCTGCAGATTTGGCACCACGGTGGCGCCAGCCGCGCGGGCGGCAAGCTGCACCACCGGCGAGCGGCGGCCCTTGCTGATCGTGCCGTAGATATTCACGCGATCAGTGATGCGGTACAGCGCGTTGAAGCGCGGCAGGAAGGCCGCGAAGCTACGCTCCGCCTCGAACTTGCGGCCGCCGGTATTGGCCGTGCCGAGCAGGCTGGTGTTGATCCCGAGCCCGGCGAGCAGCACCGAATTGGGCTGCACCGAGCTGTAACCCGCCTGACGATCCTCGATCAGCACACGCGCACCGGCGGTGAGTTCGAGCGTTGGCACCGGCGTCCAGGTGGCGTCGGCGAACACCGAATAGGTATCGTTATTGCCGAAATTGCTGAACACCGAGGCATAAGGCAGCTGCGTCAAACGACCGCCGCTCAGTACGCCGGTGGCGCGGGTCGCGGCAGGGATGGTGCCGTTGGCGGCAACGCAGCCCGTGCCGGTCGGGATGCCCTGCGCGGTAAGCGCGGCGCGGACCGGGGCATAAGCGGCATTTACCGAGCAGGCCAGATACGTGCCTTCTTCGGTGGAGAAGGGCACGCGCTGATAGCCGTTTTCGAAAAACGCGTTCCAGCCGAACGAGGCGCGCAGCGTGTCCCCCGTGAAGTTGAAGCGGCTTTCGTGGCTCCATTGGTCGCCCTTCGCGTCTTCGGCGAATTCGAGATACCAAGCGGGGCCGCCATCGGCATCGAACACTTCATTGGCATCAAAGCGGCGATAGCCATTGACCGTGGTGAAGGTGACGCCGGGCGCGACATCGATCGCGACGGTCAGGTTCGCATCATATACGTTGCGCTTGAGGCCAAGTTTGCGATCACCCAGCACTTCCTGGCTGAACGGCGAGCCGGACAGTTCGGCATTGCCATAATCACCGGTCTGCCCGCCCGTGGGGGCGAAGGCACGGCTCTTGAAAGCGGTACCGGGATTGCGCTGACCATCATACGTCAGCACGAGATCGGCCGTGACACTGTCCGATGGCGCGAAATGCAGCGACCCGCGGATGCCGCGCTGATCCTGCCCATTGAGATCGTCCTGATCGACGCGGCCCTGATTCTGATTGGGAATCTTGCCATCGCCGGCGATGTTGGGGACATAGCCGTCGCGATATTTGTACGCGAAGGCCAGGCGCCCGGCGAGCACGTCATTGCCGGCGTTGAGGAAGCCCGAGACCTGCGTGCGATCGTAATTGCCATAAGAGGCGGTAATGCCGCCCGACGTGCCCGGCTGCGGGCGCGCCGAGATGATCGACACCGCGCCAACCGCTGCGGCGGTGCCGAACAAGGTCGCTTGCGGCCCCTTGACGACCTCGACACGCTCGAGATCGTAGAGATCCTGATAAGCGCCGCGCGAGCGCGAAATATCCACGCCGTTATAATAGAGCGTGACGCGCGCGCCCTGCTGCGACGAACCGTTATCCGAGGTGATGCCGCGGATGACGAAGCCGGGATTGTTCGCACTCTGCTCCTGGATACGCAGGCCGGGGATATACATCGCCACTTCGGTGAGCGAGTTGACGCCGAGATCGGCCATGCGCGCGCCGGTAATGGCGGTCACGGTGAGCGGCACGTCTTCGATCCGCTGTTCGCGCTTCTGCGCGGTCACGACGATATCATCGCTGCCCAGCTCCTGATCGGGCTGGATATTGGCTTGCGCCATGGCCACGCTGGACGCGCAGGTGAGCAACGCGGCAATGCTGCCGCGGACGAACAGGTTTGTCATAAATCCCCTTTGTTTTGCTGCGCCGCAGCTAGGCGGGATGCATTGCGACTTCGCGTCGGTTTGATGCAGTTTATGTTACAATTCGATGTGAGCGGCCGTCATTTTGCGTGTTATTTGAATAACACACTTGAACGCATGGGCATTCGCGCCCAAAATCGGGCTCAATTGTTCCGGAGATCCCGACGATGGCGACCGCTTCCGATACTGCGATTGCAGACCAGAGCCTGGTGCTGACCCCGCCCGATCCGGTGCCGGTGGTATCGGCCGAGAGGGCGGTCGGGCTGGTGCCGGTCGACGATGCCAAGCGCAGCGAACTGCAAAAGCGCGTCGACACGTTCATCGACGATCTCGTCGCGCAGGACGTCAATTCGCCCGAATTCGGCAAGCGCGTCGATGCGATCAGCGCGATGGGGCAGAAGGAAATCCGCGAGGCTGCGGGGCAATCGAACCGGTTTCTCGATCGGCCGACGCGGGCGATGGATCAGGAAACCGGCGTCGGCAAGGATCTCGCCGAATTGCGCCGCACCGTCGAGGATCTCGATCCGGGCAAGCGCGGCAATCTCACCGCGCCGAAAAAGCTGTTCGGGCTGATCCCGTTCGGCGGGGGCCTGCGCAATTATTTCGACAGCTACAAATCCTCGCAGACGCACATCGCCTCGATCCTGAAATCGCTGACCAGCGGCAAGGACGAGCTGCTGATGGACAATGCCGCGATCGACGTGGAGCGCGCCAATCTGTGGAGCGCAATGGGGCGGCTGGAGCAGATGATCGTGCTTTCCAAGGAAATGGACGCCAAGCTGGAGGACAAGGCCAATGAGCTGGATCACACCGATCCCGCCAAGGCCAAGGCGATCCGCGAAAGCGCGCTATTCTATGTCCGCCAGCGCACGCAGGATTTGCTGACGCAGATGGCCGTGACGGTGCAGGGCTATCTGGCGCTCGATCTGGTCAAGAAGAACAATGTCGAGCTGGTCAAGGGCGTCGATCGCGCCTCCACCACCACTGTATCGGCGCTGCGCACCGCGGTGACCGTGGCGCAGGCACTGACCAACCAGAAATTGGTGCTGGAACAGATCACCGCGCTCAACACGACGACCGCCAACATCATCGATTCAACAGGCAAATTGCTCAAAAGCCAGACCGCTACGATCCACGAGCAAGCGGCCAGCGCGACGATCCCGATCGAGGTGCTGCAGCGCGCGTTCCAGAATATCTACGATACGATGGATGCGATCGACACGTTCAAGCTGAAAGCGCTCGACAGCATGAAGACGACGGTCAACACGCTCGGCAACGAGGTGGAAAAATCGCGCGGTTATATCGCGCGCGCCGAGGGCGCGACGCAGAATGCCGGCGCGGGCGCGGAGACGTTCAAGCTGGAGGCGCTGTGAGGTGACGGCAAACGCTGCTCGGTCGAAAACGTATCCGTCATTCCCGCGACGGCGGGGGTCACGGGCTGATCGTGCGTTCAGCGCCCAGGCGCTCGATACCATGGATCCCCGCCGTCGCGGGGATGACGGGACAGGGTCATGACCGATGTCGATCGCCAGATCGCGCGCAGCAGCGAATATCTCGATCGCACGCGCGAGCGCGCTGCGTCGCTGAGCGCCAGGCGACGCAAGCGCCAGGGCACGCAGATCATCACGCGGCTTGGCCGGATCGCGGCGGCGGATGCAGCGATCCTCGTTGCCGCGCTGGTGGTCGGGTGGATCATACCGCTGGGCATTGGCGGCGCGATGCTGGTGATGGCGGCGCTGATCGCGGCGACGTTGATCCTGGCGATCTTCCCGCTGACGCCGCAGCTAAAACCCGAAGCGTTGGCGCAGGTGCCGCTTAAAGCGTTGCCACTGAAGACCGAGCAATGGCTGGAGACACAACGCCCGGCCTTGCCCGCGCCGGCGCAGACCTTGATCGACGGGATCGGCGCGCGGCTCGAAGGACTGGCACCGCAACTGGCCACGCTGGACGAGCGCGAACCGGCAGCGGCGGAAGTCCGCAAACTGGTCGGCGAACAACTACCCGAACTGCTCAAGGGCTATGCGCGCGTGCCGGCCGCGTTGCGCGGCGTGGAGCGCAACGGCAAGACGCCAAATGCACAACTGGCCGATGGGCTGAAGGTGATCGACGAGCAGATCGCGGGCATGTCGGCACAGCTGGCCGAGGGCGATCTCAACCTGCTGGCGACGCGCGGGCGCTATCTCGAGATCAAATATCAGGGCGATGGGCTCGGCGGAACACCGTCCTAGGCCACCTCGCTGGGTTCGCCCGGCCAACCGGCCATCGCGCCCTCGACGATGCGCAACAACTTGCCCCGCCCCGCCCCGTCCTTGGCCAAGGTGGACATGCCCTGCACCACCGCCATGGCATGCGCGGCGAGCATTTCCGCATCGGTGCCCGGGGGCAAGCGGCCCGCGGCCACGTCCCGCTCGATCCGCGCGCGGAGCAAGGCCTCGATCTCGCGGCGGATCGCGGCCACCGTTTCGCGCACATCCGCCGCCGCCGCCGAGCTGCTGACGATCGAACTGGCGAGCAGGCAGCCGGGCGGTGTATCCTCGCCGGTGTCGCCGATTGCGGCAGCAGTGAGCAGGTCGCGCGTCGCCTGGCGCGCGCTGGGCGCGGCCGCGATCAGCGCGGGCACCGCGTCGCCGCCGCCCATATAGCGATCGACCGCTTCGTGAAACAGCCGGCGCTTGTCGCCGAACGCGGCGTAGAGGCTGGGCGGGGTGATGCGCATTGCGCGGGTGAGTTCGGTGATCGAGGTCGCTTCGTAACCGTGACGCCAGAACAGATGCATCGCGGCATCGAGCGCTGCTGCGCGATCAAACGAGAGCGGACGGCCGGTGCGTGGGCGCTCGGCCGACATGGCCGATGGTGCGAGAGCTTTCATAGCGATCGATATATAACGATTGACGATCGCCGGCAATGGGCCGACAGGGCTTCCATATCGATCACTATGGAAGATTCGTCATGGCGCTTACCGATTATCGCACGCTGGGCCGCTCCGGGCTGGTGGTCAGCCCGCTGGCCTTGGGCACGATGACGTTCGGCGTGGCGCGCTGGGGGATGGAGCAGCCGGCGGCGGCGGCGGTGTTCGATGCCTATGTCGCGGCGGGGGGCAATCTGGTCGATACCGCCAATGTCTATGCCGGCGGGCGAGGCGAGGAGATGCTCGGTGCGATCATTGCCGAGCGCGGTATCCGCGACAGCCTTGTCGTGGCGACCAAAGCGGGCTTTGCCGCGGGCCAGGGGCCGCATGCCGGCGGCAACGGCGCCAAGCATATCCATGCCGCGCTGGGGGGATCGCTGCGGCGGCTGAAGACCGATTATATCGATCTCTACTGGGTGCATGTGTGGGATTCGGTGACGCCGCCGGAGGAATTGCTCGAGACGATGGCCGCGCTCGTGCGGGCGGGGAAGATCCGGTATTGGGGGCTGTCAAACGCGCCGGCCTGGTATGTCGCACGGCTGGCGACGCTGGCCGCGCTGCAGGGCAAGCCGGGGCCGATTGCGCTGCAATATTTCTATTCACTCGTCGCCCGCGAGGTGGAGGCGGAGCATATCCCGCTGGCGCTGGACATGGGGCTGGGCATGATGCCGTGGAGCCCGCTGGCATACGGTTTGCTGACCGGCAAATATGACCGGGCGACGGTGGAGGCGGGCGCGCCGCGCGGCGGCGGTTTGCCGAGCGATGCCGCGGACGGCGCGCCGCGCGCCGAGGGAGACAAGCGGCTCGATGGGCCCAATCCGTTTGGCGACATGCTGTTCACGCCGCACAACTGGGACATCGTGGAGGCACTGCGCGGCGTGGCCGAGGCGATTGGCGAGACGCCGGCGCGGGTGGCGCTGGCCTGGGTGCTGGGCAAGCCGGGCGTCGACACCGCGCTGATGGGGGTGAGCCGGGTGGAACAGGTGCACGACAATATCGCCGCGACTGATCTGCTGCTGGCAGCCGAGCATCGCGCCGCGCTGGATGCGGCGAGCGTGCCGGCGGCGGCGATGATCTATGGGCTGTTCTCGCCCGAGATGCGCCGCAACGTGGTGTTCGGCGGCAGCGCGGTGCGCGGGCGGATGTCCGCGGCATAATCAGCGCGACAGCCGCTGCGCGCGTTCGCGGAGCCGCTCGATGCCGGCGTCATGGATGCCGGGGGTGGAGATCAGCACGCCGAAGGCTTGCGCGCTCGGCGTGTTGAAGGCGAGCGGCTGGCCGAGCGCATCGCTGACCGCGGCACCGGCTTCGGATGCGATGAGCACGGCGGCGGCGATGTCCCATTCGTGGCCCCAGCGCAATGTGGCGACGAGATCGGCGCGATCGGCGGCGACCATGGCAATGCGCAGCGCGATCGAATTGGGCTTGTCGACCGCGACGAGATCGCTGTCGATCTTGGGCAAGGCATCGGTCGGGACGCGCGCGCCGGGGAAATCGCGGCGATCGCCGGCGTAGATGCGCTGGCCGTTGAGCGTGGCGCCCTGCCCTGCCGCCGCGCGCCACACTTCGCCGCGCGCCGGGGCATCGAGCACGGCGACGACCGGCTGGCCATGCTCGACCAGAGCGACGGAAATGGCCCAGCCCGGGCGACCGCGAATGAAATCGCGCGTGCCATCGATCGGATCGACCACCCAGACGCGATCGGCGCGGAGGCGATCGGCATTGTCGGCGGTTTCCTCGGACAGCCAGCCGGCGTCTGGCAGCAACGCTTCGAGCCGGGCGCGGAGCAAGGCATTGACGTCCAGATCGACCTGGCAGACCGGCTCGCCATGGGCCTTTTCCCAGCGCGCGAAATCGGTGCGCCACTGCGCCAGCGCGAGCGCGCCGGCCTCGGCGGCGATGGCAGCGATGGCGTCCGCCAGATCCGGCGCCAGCTCCGGGGCCGGATCAGGCACCCGCGACGGTCATCCCATCGATGCGCAAGGTCGGCACGTTGGAGCCATAACGGAATTCCAGATCGTTGGCCGGGGTCAGCGCCAGGAACATATCCTTCACGTTGCCGGCGATGGTGAATTCGGCGACCGGCGTGGTGAGTTCGCCATTTTCGATGCGGAAGCCCGCCGCGCCGCGACTGTAATCGCCGGTGACGCCATTGGCGCCGCCGCCGAGCATTTCCGTGACGTAAATGCCGTCAGCAATATCACCGAGCAGCGTTTCCACCGGCACATGCCCCGCCGCCATGAACAGATTGCTAGTGGCCACCCCGGGATTGCCACCAACGCCGCGCGCGGCATGGCCGGTCGGCTCGAGCCCCAATTGCCGCGCCGAAGCGCTATCGAGCAGCCACGTCTCCAGCATGCCGTTGGAGACGAATTCGGTCGGCGAGACGGGCAGCCCCTCGCCATCGAACGGGCGCGAGCGCAGCCCGTGCGGGCGATGCGGATCATCACTGATCGTGACGCCCTCGGCGAAGATGCGCTTGCCGAGCGATTCGAGCAGGAAGCTCGTCTTGCGCGTGATCGCCGCGCCCGAGATTGCGCCGATCAGATGACTGAGCATCGAGGAGCCGACGCGCGGATCGAACACGATCGGCATCGCGCCGCTCTTGATCGTGCCGGGATTGACGCGCGCGACGGCGCGCTCGCCAGCACCGCGGCCGATGTCGGCGGGCGACATCAGCCGGTTGCGATGACGCGCGCCATGATGATCATAATCGCGGACCATCGATCCGCCCTCCCCCGCCAGCACGCTGGCCGAGATGCCGTAACCGGTGGCGGCATACGCGGCGGCAAAACCGTGGCTGGTGGCCAGCGCCCAGATGCTGCGCGAGGCGGACGCGCCGCCGCCTTCGCTGTTGGTGACGCCGGGGACGGCGCGGGCAGCATCCTCTGCCTCCAATGCAGCCTCTTTCAAGGCGGCGGGCTCGACGTGGCCGCCATCATCGAGATCGAGCTGCGGCGGGGCACCGCGCAGCAGCCGCTCCTGCGGGGCGAGCCCGGCCCATTGGTCTTCCGGCGCCTCGCGCGCCATGGCGATGGCGCGATCGACCAGAGCGGCAAGCGCATCGACCGACAGATCGGAGGTGGAGACGCTGGCGGATTGCTTGCCGACGAAGACGCGCAAACCAAGCTCGGCGCTTTCCGAGCGGCCGACATCTTCGAGCGCGCCGAGGCGGACGGAGACGTCGAGCGCCGTATCAGCGGCGAAAACGGCATCGGCGGCGTCGGCGCCGGCGGCGGTCGCGAGGGCAACGATATCGGCGGCGCGCATCTGCGCTTGTTCGGTGGTCAGCATCGAGCGGACTTAGGTATGCGGGCGGCGAAGGTCAAAGCGTGGATGCCGTGCCGACCACCAGGCAGGCGGCGAACATGAGCAGGCCGGCGACGCGATTGCTGCGGAACCGGTGCAGCGCATTGGCGCCATCGGCGGGGGCGAGCGTGGCGATCTGCCAGCCGAGGTGGAGCGCCAGCGGGGCCAAGGCGAGCAACGCGAGGACATCGGGGCGGACCAGCCAGACGGCGGCGGCCCAGAAGGCCAGCGCAATGGCATAGAAAATCGCCGTGCCGGCCTTCACCCGCGCGCCCATGCGCAACGCCGACGAACGCACGCCGATCAGCGCATCATCCTCGCGATCCTGCAGCGCATAGATCGTGTCATACCCGATCACCCAGGCGATCGACCCGGCATAGAGCAGCAGGCCGGGCAGCGTCAGCGCGCCCGCCACCTCGCTCCACCCGACCAGCGCCGCCCAGCTGAACACCAGCCCGAGCCACGCCTGCGGCCACCAGGTGATACGCTTCATGAAGGGATAGGCGGCGACCAAAGCGAGGCTGAGCACGGCCACGATCGCGGCATAAAGCTGCAATTGCAGCAGCACGGCGAGCCCGATCAGGCTGAGGAATGCCAGCCACGCCCAGGCGGCTTTCAATGACACGGCGCCGCTCGGCAATGGCCGGCTGCGTGTGCGCGCGACCTGCGCATCGAGATCGCGATCGACGATATCGTTATAGACGCAGCCCGCACCGCGCATCGCGATCGCGCCGGCGAGCATCCACAACAACAAATCCCAGCGCTCGATCGCGCCGCCGGCGAGCGCGACCGCCCAGGCACCGGGCCAGAACAATAGCCACCAGCCGATCGGGCGATCGAACCGCGCCAGCAACGCGAAAGGGCGGACACGCGCGGGAAGCGCGCCGACCAGACCGCGATGCTCGGTATCCGGAGTCGGCACGGCGGGGGCGGTCATGCGGCAAGACCCGCGAATGTTGACAATGTTGAGACGCGGGTGCGGCTCGCCGCGCGCGAATGTTGACACTGTTGAGACGCTGGCGGGGTTTTGACGGGTGCGTGAGCAAGCGCGGTGGGGAGGCTGGCGTTCATGATGCCGGAGCGTAGCGAAAACGGCCCTTGTAGGACAGCGTTTCGATGATGCCGTTCCCCGCCCGCGCGCCGCGACACGCGGGCGCCGCTTTGCCAGCGGCGGCGCGGGGGGCTAACGGTGCCGATGTGACGCTTCCCCCCCTCCCCCCATGGTAGGCCTATCGGTTGCGGTGGGGCGCTTTTTCGAGGCGTTGTTCTGGGCGATGCTGCAGGCCGCGGGGCAAATCGCGCTGGGCGCGGGCGCGGGGCTGGTGGCGCTGTTCGTGCTGTGGCGCTTGGCGCGTGGCTATTGGCCATGGCGCAAGCGGAAATAGCTTTCCGTCACCCCGGACTTGTTCCGGGGTCCACCGGGCGGCTAGGCCGGGCCGCGCCGTGAAGCCTGATCTCGCGGCGTAGTGGACCCCGGAACAAGTCCGGGGTGACGAGGAGTTTTGATGATCGCCACCCCCGCCTGGCCGCCGCAATCGACGCCGCGGCTGTTCGTCGAGACGATGCTCGCGCCGGGATCGCTGCGCATCGATGGACCACAGGCGCATTATCTCGTCGCGGTGATGCGGATCAAGATCGGCGATCCGGTGAAGCTGTTCGATGATGTGAGCGGCGAATGGCTTGGCGTGGCAAGCGCCGTGGGCAAGCGCGATGTGACGCTCGATGTGACCGAGCGCCTGCGCGAGCGCGAAGCGGTGCCCGATCTGTGGCTGTGCGCCGCGCCGCTCAAGAAGGGGCGGATCGACTGGATGGTGGAAAAAGCCTGCGAGCTGGGCGTGGCGCGCATCGTGCCGGTGGTGACGCGGCGCGCCGTGGTCGACAAGCCCAAGGAGGAGCGGCTGCGCGCGCACATGATCGAGGCGGCGGAACAATGCGGGCGCACCGCCATCCCCGAGCTGGCCGAGACGGTGAAGCTGCCCGCGCTGCTGCGCGACTGGCCGGCGGGGCGCACCTTGTTTTTCGCCGACGAAGCGGGCGGCGTGCCGGCGTTCGACGCGATGCGGGGCGGCGGGGCGGCGGCGGCGATCCTGATCGGGCCGGAGGGCGGATTCGACGACGAGGAACGGGCGGCGATCCGCGCCGTGCCGGGGGCGATCGGCATCGGGTTGGGTCCGCGCATCCTGCGGGCGGATACCGCGGCGGCGGCAGCGGTGGCGGTGTGGATGGCGGCCAAGGGGGATTGGTGAGGCAGCGCGCGGCGGCGGCATGTTCGCCACGACCCGTCATCCCAGCGCAAGCTGGGATCTCAAGCGGCAGGCGCGGGACAGGAGCCGCTTGATACCCCAGCTTTCGCTGGGGTGACGATAGCGTCCATCCGCGCCACTAGCGCCTTTCCATACCGCTCGTTAAAGCGCTGCTATGACGAGCCCGACGCCCACCAAGTTTTCCCCGCCGATCGAATCGCGCGACCAGTTGATCGCGAGCTTCGCGCAGGGCGAAAAGCCCGTCGCGGATTGGCGCATCGGCACCGAGCATGAGAAGTTCGTCTACGCGCTCTCCGATCATCATGCGCCGAGCTATGACGAGCCGGGCGGGATCCGCGATCTGCTGAAGGCGCTGGAGGGCTATGGCTGGAAGCCGGTGATCGAGAACGGCCACGTCATCGCGCTGACCGGCGCCGATGGCAGTGTCAGCCTTGAGCCCGCCGGGCAGTTCGAACTCTCCGGCGCGCCGCTGGATAATTTGCACGAGACGTGCGCCGAGACGGGGCGCCACCTGGAGCAGGTGAAGGCGATCGGCGCGAAATTCGGCATCGGCTTTCTCGGGCTCGGCATGTGGCCGGACAAGACGCGCGACGAGCTGCCGCGCATGCCCAAGGGCCGCTACGGCATCATGCTGCGGCATATGCCACGCGTCGGCAGCATGGGGCTCGACATGATGCTGCGCACCTGCACGATCCAGGTGAATCTGGATTACGAGACCGAGGCCGACATGGCCAAGAAGTTTCGCGTTGGGCTGGCGCTGCAGCCGCTGGCCACCGCTTTGTTCGCCAATTCGCCGTTCACCGAAGGCAAGCCCAACGGCATGCTGTCGTATCGCTCGCATATCTGGTCGGACACCGATCCGGCGCGCACCGGCATGCTGCCGTTCGTGTTCGAGGATGGCTTTGGCTATGAGCGCTATGCCGATTATGCGCTCGATGTGCCGATGTACTTCGTCTACCGCGACGGCAAATATATCGACGCGGCGGGGCTGAGCTTCCGCGATTTCCTCGAGGGCAAGCTCGCCGTGCTGCCGGGCGAGAAGCCGACGCTGGACGACTGGACCGATCACCTGTCGACCGCCTTCCCCGAAGTGCGGCTGAAGACCTTTCTCGAGATGCGCGGCGCCGATGGCGGCCCATGGAACCGGATCTGTGCGCTGCCCGCCTTCTGGGTCGGGCTGCTATATGATGGCGGCGCGCTGGATGCGGCGTGGGACATGGTGAAGGACTGGACGATCGAGGAGCGCCAGCGCTTACGCGATGCCGTGCCCCGGCTGGGGCTGGATGCGCCGATCGCCGGGGGGCGGACGCTGCGCGATATTGCCGGGCGCGTGCTGGATATATCGAGCGCGGGGCTGAGCGCGCGCAACCGGATGAATGCAAGCGGCAGCAACGAGACCGGGTTTCTCGATCCGCTGCGCGAGGTGGTGCGCAGCGGCAAGGTGCCGGCGCAGCTGTTGCTGGACAAATATCACGGCGTGTGGGGCGGTGACGTGTCCAAGGTTTACGAGGAGCTGCGGTTCTAGGCGGCGCGCGATCGGCCGTGACAGTTGCAGTTTATGCAATTGCGTTAGCGCTATACGCACTTGCGGAAAACCGTGCTGCAGCGCACAAAGCAGGTGCCTTTCAGGCATCCTCTCCTAAAACTTTCACGGGGTCGGTCTTTCGGGGTCGACCCCCTTTTTTTTATGCTCGGCTTACGCTACGACCCGTGCACTGTCGTCACGCCGAATAATCAAAAACATAATCGTACGCGGAGTGGAGCCAGCCGGTCAGACCGGCAGCGGCGCGATGCAGTGATGGGGGATGGAGCGCGGAGGGACGCCGCTCTCCCCCACCTTCTTTCCCAAACCAGGCCAGCTTTCCCAAACCAGGCCGGCTTTCCCAAACCAGGCCGGCATTCCCAAACCAGGCCGGCATTCCCAAACTGAGCAGATTGGCGCATTATTTCGCGCTGCACTTGCGTAAAAGCCGTGGTAACCACCGGCGGCTTGCGGGTGCGCCCGCCCTAGGGAGAACAAATATGCGCACGGCGCTGGTGACGGGTTCGGCGGGATTTATCGGCGCGTTCGTCTGCGCGCGGCTGCTGGCCGATGGCTACCGCGTCATCGGGCTCGACGCGATGACCGATTATTACGACGTGACGCTGAAGGAACGGCGCCATGCGCGGCTGCGCGAATCGCCGGCGTTCGAGGCGGTGATCGGCTATGTCGAGACGCCCGGGCTGCTGATGGAGCTGTTCGCGCGCGAACGGCCCGAGGTGGTGATCCATCTGGCCGCGCAGGCCGGCGTACGCTATTCGATCGACAATCCGCGCGCCTATCTGGAAAGCAACATCGTCGGCACGTTCGAACTGCTCGAGGCAGCGCGCGCCTATCCGCCGCAGCACATGCTGATCGCCTCGACCTCGTCGGCATACGGCGCCAATACCGAGATGCCGTACCGCGAGACGGACAAGGCCGATCACCAGATGTCGTTCTACGCCGCGACCAAGAAGGCAGGCGAGAACATGGCGCATTCCTACGCGCACCTGTTCGATCTGCCGATCACCATGTTCCGCTTCTTCACCGTCTATGGCCCGTGGGGCCGGCCGGACATGGCGCTGTTCAAATTCACCAAGGCGATCTTCGAAGGCGCGCCGATCGACGTCTATAATTTCGGCGAGATGAAGCGCGATTTCACCTATGTCGACGATCTGGTCGAGGCGATCCGGCTGCTGATCGATACGCCGCCGGTGCGCCCCGCCGAGGGCGCGGGCGTCGCGGCGGGCGATAGCCTGTCGCCGGTGGCGCCGTGGCGCGTGGTGAATATCGGTAATTCACAGACCGTGCAGCTGGGCGAGTTCATCACCGCGATCGAGGAAGCGACCGGGCTGACCGCGAAGCGCAACCTGCTGCCGATGCAGGCCGGCGACGTGCCGGCGACCTGGGCCGAGGCCAGCCTGCTCAAATCGCTGACCGGCTATGCGCCCAAGACCGGCGTGCGCGAGGGCGTGGCCAAGTTCGTCGCCTGGTACCGCGACTATTACGGCATCTAGGCCCGAGGGCACGAGGCTATTGACGCTAGAAGCGCCAGCGTGGCAGGGATCGCCGACGGCGTGACATAGCGCTGATCGCGCGCGCCGAGGCGCCACATGCGGGTATAGCTCAATGGTAGAGCAGCAGCCTTCCAAGCTGAATACGCGGGTTCGATTCCCGCTACCCGCTCCAGCGCTGCTGCGAACGCCAGCTACGAACTGCCCACTGCAGCTTAGTTCTCCCCCCGGTCGCCGCTCCGCGCGTCGCGCACTGGAGTGCACGATCGAAGAAGCGCGACCGGGTGGGCCGTAGGCATTCGGTTCATCTGATCGGCACCGGTCGCGTGACCGCCGCCGGTTACATTTGCCGTTCGTTGAAGCAGTCAACGCACTCCACTGAACCCGCTGGCGCAGGCTCGCCGCATCGGCAATCGCCGTCTTTCGGCTGGCGGGTGACCTCGGAAATCCAGGCGGAAAAGGCGCGGAGCGGTGCGTGAAAAGCTCTTATTAACATTCCATTAGCGTAGAGCCTTGGCGCGGCAGTTGCCAGCCCCCGCGTATTGCCTGCGCCAAAGGTGCCTCACCGTGCGCCGCCCCCCCCACATAGACACTGCCACGCTGGTGGCGTCCGCAATACATGCGAACGATCCGCCGGTCCTTCATGTGGAAGGGCTCCGCTAGTGAGTCGGGCCGTCGCCATCGACCTCAAGCAGCCGGTTCTACGCCCCCGCCCGCTGGCGGGCTCACCTTATATTCCGCAAAGCGATAAAATCCCTATTGGCCAATTGTTTAGCGTCGTTAATAGAACGTTATTGATTCGGGGGACGTAATGCACTTGGTTCGTAAAGCGAGTTTGGTACTGCTGTTGTTGGCGGCGGCAATCTTTGGCGGGGCGTTGGTTCAGTTTGGCCCCGGCGTCCGGGCAGAGCTAGGCGCTTACAGGGAGGATCGATCCCGCAACTACGTTACCGTTCCGGCATTTGGCGCTGCCAAGGAAATGACTGCCCAATTCTATCCGGCTAAGGTAAAGGCACCGCTCATTGTTGATCTGCATCAATGGGGAGAAGACGCGCGGGGGTTCGCCGGCAAACATCTCGACGAGCAGGTGAAAGCAAAGGGATGGAACTTCATCCGGCCGGCACTGGCCGGGCCCAACAGGACGCCGGATGCTTGCTGCAGTGCTGGCGTGATCGACGGCGTGCTGGCGGCGATTGAGTATGCCAAACAGCACGGCCCGGTCGACCCGACATCAATCTACGTCGTCGGCATCTCCGGCGGCGGTTACACCACCCTATGCGCGGCGATGAGCAACAAGGTAAATGCACGCGGCTATTACGCTTGGGCGTCGATCACCGACCTGGAGGAATGGTATAATCAGCATCGAACGGACAATTATGGCTCCGACATCATGCAATGTACGGCATCGCGTGGCAGCTTGAACCTTGCTGAAGCGCGCCGTCGATCGCCGATCTACATGGGCATGCCCGCCAAGATGAGCCCAATCCATATGTACGCCGGAATCCAGGACGGCTTCCAGGGCTCGGTCCCGATTTCTCACTCGGTGAAGATGTTCAACCGCTTTGCCGACACTTATTCTCCTCAGCAGCGCGTAACAGATGCGCAATTGCTGCGTATGATGGAGCGGCGCGAGGGCGATGACACCGCCGCGAAGCAGACGATCGACGGCCGGACGATTCATCTTCGTCGTTCGGCCGGGCCGGCCGAGTTGGTCGTGTTCGAAGGAGAGCACGAGATGCTTTCAACGGCGCTCGTGGATGCCATCGCCCAGGATCAGGTGGTTAAAAGCAAGCCATAGCGCCGCGCCGCGCAGCAGGCGCGACCTCTATCACTTGGTCAGATTAGGGCTCGCTCCGTTGATGGTGCGGAGCTGGCTCATAATTGGGGCATTGAACGAGTAGGATCGATCATGCATCTCCGCACTGCCCACATAAGATCCGCCACGCTCGCAGCGTCGCCGCTGCCGGCGGGTTCGTACCGCGTCCGCGTCCAACATCTCGACTAACGCGCCTTTGGGGGGGCATGATGACAACAATTACTGCGCAGGGCGTGCATGGCGCTCAAGCTGCCCCGCCACAACGGTTAGGCTATTTCGATTTTATCGATGGCGTACGCGTGATTGCAGTAGTCAGCGTATTACTTTTCCACGCAGATCGATCGTTTCTTCCCGGTAGATTTGTCGGGGTAGACGTCTTCTTCGTGATATCGGGGTTTCTGATCACCCGAATTTGTTTATCGGACCGCTTTGATTTTGGCAGCTTTTACCTAAGCCGCGCGCGCCGAATTTTGCCGGCATATTACGGCACGCTTGTAATCTCGGGGATAGTGTCGCTGGCGGTATTGCTGCCGAGCGATCTTATTTCTTCGGCAAAAGCGCTGGGCCCGGGATCGGTCCTGCTGCAAAATTTCGTCTTCTGGAAGCAGGTAAGCTATTTCTCGCCGGCGCTCGAAAAAAACCCGTATCTCCACACTTGGTCGCTTGCTGTAGAATGGCAATTCTACCTGCTGTTGCCGGTACTGATCCGGTCCTACCGACAGCAGACCCGAGCGCTGATCATTGTGCTTTCTATAATGTTCGTCGCGACGTTGGTGCTCAGCACGCTCGGCGCAATATATAAGCCGACCGTCACCTTTTACCGGTGGGTTCAACCGATCGACGCAACGATCTCCGCGAACTTCTCAGCTGGCGTTTGGTACATCAAGGTTTTCTCGGCCGCTCGTTGAGCTGTCGGGCGAGGGCGCTGAGTGGGTCTGGCTGAAGGCTGAGAGATCGACCCCGTGGGGCAGATACTGGCGCAGCAGGCGGTGCCGAAGCTGCTTGGCGCCGCGCCGATCGACACATTGATCGTCCATGCCTCGTGGAATTCTCACCGGACTCGCGACCGCGCCGCATTCGATGCAGCAGTGCGTCGGTCGTTTCCAGCGTACAAGAATTTGGCACGACACATCGTGATAGTCGGCCCCCACCGGGGGCGCGGCTTGCCGTGCCCGATGCGATGGCACGAGCCGCCGCGTTCGGTAGATCAATCGATCTACGTCAAACACCGACCGGTCTGGCGAGCCTGCGTGAGACGAACCGCTTCTTAGCTGAACAGGCTAGCGCAAACGGTTACGCTTTTGTTGATCTCTACACCGACCTTTGCCGCAACGGCTGTAATCCTATGATCAACGGGCAACCACTATACTTTGACGGGGGCCACATGCGCGCCACAACGTCTCGGCAGGTGTCTCGCAAGTTTGAGAACATTCTGCTTCCAAAATAGCGCCGCGGGGCCTTAGGTAACCGCCGGCTATGCAGGTTAGCGAGTGATCGGCTCCATCCGCTCCAGCGCGACCCAGTCTGCCGATGCTACCGGACTGCCACGATCAACGTGGCGGCCAAAGGGGGGATGTATGACGAAGAAAGTGCCTGCCGCATGGGCGGTGTCGTCGTTGCTGGCGCTGTGCGTCGCCGTGCCCACGCTTGCGCAAACGCCGCAAACCACGCCGCGCGCGCGCGCCGAGGCGATCGTGGCGAGGATGACGGACGACGAGAAGATCGCGCTGGTCCACGGGCTGTTCCCGCCGATGGCGGCGGGCAAGACGGCAAATGCGCTGATCCCGTCGGCCGGGCATATCGATGGCATCCCGCGGCTGGGCGTGCCGATCGTGCGCGAGAGCGATGCGTCGCTCGGCGTCGCCAACCAGGTCGAGCAGCGCAAGGGCGATGTGGCGACGGCGCTGCCCTCCGGGCTGGCCACAGCGGCGACATTCGACCCCGCGATCGCGCGCGCCGGCGGCGCGATGATCGGCAGCGAAGCGCGCGCCAAACGCTTCAACGTGCTGCTGGCGGGCGGCGTGAACCTGACGCGCGATCCGTGGAACGGGCGCAATTTCGAATATCTGGGCGAGGATCCGTTGCTCGCCGGGCGGCTGGCGGGGCAGCATATCGCCGGCGTGCAGAGCAATCGCATCGTCTCGACGGTCAAGCATTTCGCGCTCAACGCGCAGGAGACGGGGCGCATGGTGGCCGATGCGCGGATCGGCGAGGCTGCGCTCAGGATGAGCGATCTGCTCGCGTTCCAGATCGCCATCGAGACGGGCAGGCCGGGATCGGTGATGTGCGCGTACAACAAGGTCAATGGCGACTGGGCGTGCGAGAATGATTTCCTGCTTAACCGTGTGCTCAAGCGCGACTGGCAGTATCCGGGCTTCGTGATGAGCGATTGGGGCGGCGTGCATTCCACCGCCAAAGCGGCCAATGCCGGGCTCGATCAGCAATCCGGGCAGGAACTCGACAAGGCGATCTATTTCGGCGCGCCGCTGAAGGCTGCGGTCGATAGCGGCGCCGTGCCGCGCGCGCGGCTCGACGATATGGTGGCGCGCTATCTCACCGGGCTGATCGCGACAGGCGCCTATGACGCGCCGATGCCGGCGCGCGCGCAGGCCATTCCCTATGCCAGGAACGCGCTGGTGGCGCAGCGCACGGCGGAAGCGGGCATCGTATTGCTCAAGAATGAGGGGCAGATCCTGCCGCTGGCGCGCACCGCGCGGCGCATCGTGCTGATCGGCGGGCGCGCCGATGTCGGCGTGCTCTCGGGCGGGGGATCGAGCCAGGTACGCTCGGTGGGCGGCGCGCCGATCGAAATACCGCTGACCTCGGGCGCGGCGATGTCGTTTGCGCGGTATACCTATCACGCCTCGTCACCGCTCAAGGCGCTGCGCGCCGCGCTGCCACGCACGACGATCACGTTCGTCGATGGCACCGATGTGGCGGCGGCGGCGGCGGCGGCGCGCGGCGCCGATCTGGCCATCGTGTTCGCCACGCAGTGGACCACCGAAGCGCAGGATGTCGCTGATCTGGCGCTGCCAGATCAGCAGGACGCCCTGATCGCCGCGGTCGCCGGCGCGCAACGCAACACGGTGGCGGTGCTGGAAACCGGTGGGCCGGTGACCATGCCGTGGCTGGCGCAGGTGCCGGCGGTGGTGCAGGCCTGGTATCCCGGGCAGCGCGGCGGCGAGGCGATCGCCAACCTGCTGACCGGCAAGGTCAATCCCTCGGGCCGCTTGCCGATCACTTTCCCCGTCGCCGCCAGCCAGGCGCCGCGCCCCGCACCGGTCGGGCTCGATCTGCTCACCAGCATCGAGGCGCAGGCCGCGGCCAACCCGGCCAATGCGACGGCGGGCGCGCTGCCGAGCTTTCCGATCGACTATGTCGAGGGCGCCGATGTCGGCTATCGCTGGTATGAAAAGATGGGCCGCGCGCCGCTGTTCCCGTTCGGCCACGGGCTGAGCTATACCGATTTCGCCTATCGCAACATGACGGTGAGCGGCGGCAAGACGCTCCGCGTATCGTTCGACGTGGCCAATACCGGCAAGCGTAGCGGCGCCGATGTGCCGCAAATCTATGTCGGCCGTGCCGGATCGGGCGGACCGATGCGGCTGGCGGCGTTCACGCGCGTGACGCTCAAGCCGGGCGAAACGCGCCGCGTGACGCTGACCGCCGAACCGCGCATTCTCGCCGATTACGACACGAGCCTGCCGGGGTGGCGCATCACCGGCGGCGCGTATCGCGTGGCGCTGGCGCGCGACGCGACCGACCGGACGCTGGTCAAGACCGTCACGCTGGACAGCGCCACGATGCGACCGTGAACTGAACCAGCGCAGGGCAATGGCCGCACCGGCGAATCGCCGATCATTAAAAAGGGAGGCTACCGCGCCGGTAGCCTCCCTTCTTGTGCTGCAAGCCGCCGGATCAGCGCTTGGCGATCACCATTCGATGCCGATCTTGCCGAAATGGCCGCCGCTGGCCTGCAAGTGGAATGCCTCGGCGAGTTGCTCCAGCGGGAAGCGGCGATCGACCACCGGCTTGATGCCATTGGCCTCGAGCGCGCGGACGAAATCCTGCTGCTCGCGTCGGCTGCCGACGATCAGGCCCTGCAGCCGCGCCTGCTTGCTCATCATCGCCGCGGTCGGGACATCGCCGCTGACCCCGGTGAGCACGCCGATGAGCGAGATATGCCCGCCGACGCGCACCGCCTCGATCGACTGCGCCAGCGTGCCCGGGCCACCTACCTCGACGACATGATCGACGCCGCGCCCGCCGGTCCATTCCAGCACCGCACGGCCCCACTGCGGCTGATCGCGATAATTGAGCGTGAAATCAGCGCCCAGCGCCGTGGCGCGCGCGAGCTTTTCATCGGACGACGAGGTGATCGCCACCGTGGCGCCCATCGCCTTGGCGATCTGCAGCGCCCAGATCGACACGCCGCCGGTGCCGAGCAACAGCACGGTATCACCCGCCTTGAGCTTGCCATCGGTGACCAGCGCGCGCCACGCGGTAAGCCCTGCAGTGGTGATCGTCGCCGCCTCGACCGCGTCATAGCCTTTGGGCACATGCGTGAAGGCGGTGGCGGGGCGCACGACGACTTCCTGCGCGAAGCCATCGATGCCGTCGCCCGGCGTGCGCGAAAAATCGCCGATCGTGGGCGTGCCGTCCTGCCAATCGGGGAAGAAGCACGACACGACCATATCGCCGGGGGCAAATTCGGTCACGCCCGCGCCCACCGCCTCGACCACACCCGCGCCATCGGACAGCGGGATGCGGCCATCCGCCGTCGGCATGCCGCCCAGCGCCACGCCGAGATCGTGATAATTGAGCGAGCTGCCATGCAGCACGACGCGAATTTCACCCGCGCCGGGGGCGCCGGGATCTGCCATGTCCTGCATCGAGAGTTGGTCGAGCCCGGCGGGCGCCCGCAATGTTACTGCCTTCATGCCAATGTCCTTATCTGTATACCGATCGAACGCCCCGACCGCGGACTTGTGCCGCGCGATGGGGTTGATCGCTCGGCCCCCTAAGTAGGCACCAGGCAACATTTAATAAGGGCGGCGCGGCGCGCGCGGCGCAGACCCGTGGCGCCGTAAAAAGATCCGCAGCACGCGCATCGCTCGCCGCGCTGCTTCGTTAGACCCTGCGAGGAGACGATGATCATGACGATACACCCCGAGACGGAAGAGCCCGGCTTCGAAAGCGACGTGAACGAAATACCCAAGGCGCGGGATGCCGGCCGCGACGATACGCTGGAGCAAGAGACGACCGACCAGGACACCGATGAGCTGGAAGCGGTACAGGAGGAGGCTGCGGAGGAACGCAAGGAAGGCGGGTATCAGTAGGGACGGCGGCCCCGGCGCGTCGCGCTCAGGCTGCGCGCGACGCGCTGGAGGGCCGGTCGAACGTGGAGGAAGCCGCGGTAAACCCGCTCCAGGCCGGCGAGCACGACCGCGTTGCGCGCGCCCAGGCCCAATGGCCGCAGCACCGGGATCGCACGCCACATCGCGGCAAAGGCCGCCGCCCCGGATAGCATCCGCCCGTCCTCGCTCGCATGAAACCGCGCGAGCAGCGCATCGCGGTCGATCGGACACGTCGCCCCCGGCGCCCGGGCATCGACAAAGGTGATCGCGCCGCGCCGATCGAGCCGGCGCATGAGCGCGATCTCGCGCCGGCATAGCGGGCATCCCCCGTCATGCCAGACGGTCAGTGTCATGCGCGCGGGTCCGTCCGGTTGCGTTCCCAGATGCGCTCCGCCAGCAGCGTGGCGAAACCCAGCCAGGCGACGAACGGCACCCCCGCCACGGCCGCCGTCCGATCGACCTTGGCGGCTGCCGCGACATAGCTGGCGCCGCTGGCGATCATCGCGCCGGACAGCGCGGCGCTTGGCCCCAATTGTTTGCGGTGGAAAAATATCTCGGTCCAGCCGCCGATCATGATCATGTTGAGCAGCCACAGATTGACTGCCAGATCGCGCTCGGCACCGGCCGGGTGGCGCAGCAGCCGATAACCGCCGACCGCCAGACCGGTCTCCAGCACCGGCCAGGCCGCGCCGAACACGGCATCGGGCGGCGTATAAGCCGGCTTGTCGAGCCGCTTGTACCAGCGGCGGGTGCGCGGATGCGTGGGATCGGGAGCGTTGCGCCGACCGAGCACGGCCGTGATGCCCAGCGCCGCGGCGACGATCGCGATCGATACCGCGCGTGACAGCGCGGGCGCGGCAAGCGGGCGCTCAGCCTGGGCGCCGGTCACGTGGCAAGATAGCGCTCGAGATCGTCGCTGCCTCCGATACGCTCATCATCGATAAACGCTTGCGGCGTGGTGGGCACGCCATGTTCCTGCTTGAAGGCATCGACTTCCTCGCGCGATGCGAGGATGCGATCATCCACCTCGAAGCCATTGTCTTCGAGCATTTGCTTGGCGCGCACGCCGAACGGGCAGGTGTGCTCGGGCAGGATCATACGGTACAAGGTGGCGCTACGCGTGTCGGTCATCGGCTATCCTAGGGGCCGGACGGAGCGCCGGACGCTGCTATAGCGAACCAGCGGCGATGGCGTTCCCTGCGAACACCACCAGGCGCCCCAGCCGCGAGGCTGTAAATAGGTCGAGGCGAGGCGATCGGGAAAGTGGTGGACAGGGCTGGATTCGAACCAGCGTACGCTTGCACGGGCAGATTTACAGTCTGCTGCCTTTAACCACTCGGCCACCTGTCCAGTTGGGCCGCTAAAAAGCGAGGCGGTCCCCTGCCAAGCGCAGCCCCCCCTGTCAACGCCTGCACGACCGTTCCTGTCGATTGCGGGCGTAATAATGTTGCCGCAGCGCGATTTAGCCCTTTAAGCGCCTCACACCGGCCGAGCGAGTGCTGGCATCTGCGCCGACCGCGCGCTAGGCCCGCCGCACAGAGACCCACGCCATATGCGAGGGTAACGAGAATGAGATTTGCCATGGCCCGTCGCGGACACCGCCCCTCCCAGGCCCCTGCCGGCCGCCCGCGCTTCTGGGGCCGTCACGCCGTAACCGCCGCGCTGGAAAATCCCGAGCGCATCGTGCGCAAGGTATGGGCCACGCGCGAGGCGCTGACCGGCTTTTCGATCCCCTCGACCATTCCCGTGGTGTTCGCCGACGTGACCGATCTGGCGCGGCTGGTGCCGGGCGATGCGCCGCACCAGGGTCTGGTGATCGAGGTCGATCCGCTGGAGGATATCTGGCTCGGCGATCTGCTGCAGCAGGGCGAGGGCGATCAGCGCCCGCTGGTGATCCTCGATCAGGTCACCGATCCGCACAATGTCGGCGCGATCCTGCGCTCGGCAGCAGCGTTCAACGCGCTCGGCATCGTCACGCCGGATCGCCACGCGCCGCCCGAATCCGGCACGATCGCGCGCGCCGCCTCCGGCGCGCTGGAAGTCGTGCCCTGGGTCCGCGTGGTCAATCTGGCGCGCGCGCTGGAGGAGATCGCCGAAGCCGGGTTCTGGCGCGTGGGCATGACCGGCGAGGCGACGCAGACGCTGGCCGAGGCGATGGGGCAGCAGCGCGTCGCGCTGGTGCTCGGCGCCGAGGGCGAAGGTATGCGGCAGAATACCGCCGCCCATTGCGACGAACTGGCCAAGCTGCCGATCTCAGATCAGGTCGAGAGCCTCAATGTATCGAACGCCGCGGCAATCGCGCTGTACGCGATTTCCACGCGGACGGGCTGAGGCTCCTTAGCCCTCTCTCGCTTGCGGGAGAGGGTTGGGTGAGGGTCTTCTTTCTTCTATTCTGCGCGCGCCATGCCGCCGGTTCGCCGCCAGATCAGCCGTCACGCCGCGCGCCTTCGCCGCGAGCGAACGGATTGCGAGGATCTCTTCTGGCGCGCCGTGCGCAACCGTCAGCTCGACGGCTTCAAGTTTCGTTTCCAGCATTCGCTCGGCCCGTTCGTCGCGGACTTCGTCTGCCTTGAGGCGAAGCTGATCGTGGAATTGGACGGCAGCCAGCATAATGCCGACACGGACGCGGCACGGACGGCGTATCTCGAACACCAAGGGTTTGAGGTTTTGCGGTTCTGGAACAGCGATGTGCTGGAAAATTTGGAAGGCGTCGCGCAGGTCGTTCACGCAGTGCTGCTACGGCGCGCGGCGCAGAGAAAGCAGAAGTAGAAAGAAGACCCTCACCCAACCCTCTCCCGCGAACAGCGGGAGAGGGCTTAGAAGCAGGCAGGGGTTAGCCTCAATCCTCGGCGGCGATCGTCACGCGCAGGCCGTCCAGCGCATCGGTCATGTCGATCTGGCACGACAGACGCGAATTTTCGTCACGCTCGCTCGACGAATCGAGCAGATCGTTTTCGTCCTCGCTCATCGGCTGCAGTTTGGCGGCAAATTCCGGGTCGACATGGACGTGGCAGGTGGCGCAACTGCAGCAGCCGCCGCACAACGCCAGGATCTCGTCGATCCCGGCATCCCGAATGACTTCCATCACCGACAGGCCCGCCTCGCCGGCGATTTCGCGTTCTTCCCCTTCGCGCGTCACGACGATAAGCTTGGGCATCATATTCTCCTTGGGTTGTCCGCCGCCATGCCGCGCGGCGCCGCCCGTATCAAGAGTATCCCGCATGGGCCTGAGTGCCGAACACCTGCGCCGCGCGATCGATGCACTGGCGGCGATCGAACCGGCCTTTGCCGCGGCGATCGCGCGCGTCGGCTATCCCGCGCCGCGCATCAACCCACGCGGGCACGCCACCTTGCTGCGCACGATCATCGGGCAACAGGTGAGCACGCAAAGCGCGCAGGCGGTGTGGAACAAGCTGGAGGGCATTATCGGCGATCTGAGCGATCCCAATACTATCACACACGCGAGCGACGATCAGTTGCGCGCGGCGGGGCTGTCGCGGCAGAAATTGAGCTATGCCCGCAGCCTCGCCGATCACGTAACCAGCGGCGCGCTCGATCTGGATCACCTGCCTGAGGACGACGACGCGGCGATCGCCGCGCTGGTCGCGATCAAGGGCATCGGGCGCTGGTCGGCGGAAATATATCTGCTGTTTGCCGAAGGCCGCGCGGATATCTGGCCGGCGGGCGATCTCGCCGTGCAGATCGAGATCGGCCGCATCCTGGGCCATGAGACGCGGCCGTCGGAGAAGCTGACGCGCGATCTGGCCGAGCCGTGGCGCCCGCATCGCGGCGCCGCGGCGATCTTTACCTGGCATCATTATGGCAGCGCGATGAAGGTGATCTGAGCCTGTACCCCGGCGGAACAGCTGCATCCCCCCGTCAGTTTGATTGACCCGCCCGCCACGATGCGGAAAGGACGAGCAATGCCGCCGCCTTCCGCCACCACTGCCCCCGTGCCTGTCGAAGAGCGTCGCCCGTCGCTGGCGGAAAGCTATCGCACGGTAACCGTGCCGCTCGGCAAGGGGCGCTTCTGGGGCAAGATCGGCGCGTTTGCCGGGCCCGGCTATATGGTCGCGGTCGGCTATATGGATCCGGGCAATTGGGCGACCGACATCGCCGGTGGATCGGCCTTCGGGTATACGCTGCTATCGGTCATCCTGATTTCCAACATCATGGCGATGATCCTGCAATCGCTCTCGGCCAAGCTCGGCATCGTCACCGGGCTGGATCTCGCCCAGGCGTGCCGCGCGCATTATGGGCGCGTGGTGAATTTCAGCCTGTGGGTGTTGTGCGAACTGGCGATCATCGCCTGCGATCTGGCCGAGGTGCTGGGCACGGCGATCGCGCTGCAATTGCTGTTCGGGATGCCGCTGGTGGCGGGCGTGTGCCTCACCGCGTTCGATGTGATGCTGATCCTCGCCTTGCAACGCTTCGGCTTCCGCAAGCTGGAGGCGTTCATCGTCGCCTTGCTGGTGGTGATCGCGGGCTGCTTCGCGTTCGAACTGGCGATCGCGCAGCCTAGCATCGCGGCGATCGCCGACGGCCTCATCCCGCGCGCGGAAATCATCACCAACCCGGCGATGCTGTATATCGCGATCGGCATTCTCGGCGCGACCGTGATGCCGCACAATCTGTATCTGCATTCGTCGATCGTGCAGACGCGCGCGTTCGATCAGGATGAGGCAGGCAAGCGCGATGCCGTGCGCCACGCGACGATCGACAGCACGGTGGCGTTGTTCCTCGCGCTGTTCATCAATGCCTCGATCCTGATCCTTGCGGCGGCCGCTTTCCACGTCAATGGGCGCACCGATGTGGCGGAGATCGATCAGGCGTATCGCCTGCTCTCGCCGACCCTGGGCGCGGGCGCGGCGAGCGTGGTGTTTGCCGTCGCCTTGCTCGCCTCGGGGCAGAATTCGACCATCACCGGCACGCTGGCCGGGCAGATCGTGGCCGAGGGTTTCCTCAACCTGAAACTGCCGCTGTGGCTGCGGCGCAGCGTGACGCGGCTGCTGGCGATCGTGCCCGCGGTGATCGTCGTGGCGCTGTATGGCGGCCAGGGCGCGACGCAGTTGCTGGTGCTGAGCCAGGTCGTGCTGAGCCTGCAATTGCCGTTCGCGATCGTGCCCCTGGTGCGCTTCACCGGCGATGCCAAGCAGATGGGCGTGTTCGCCAATCCCTTATGGCTGAAGCTTGCCGCCTGGACGATCGCGGCGGTGGTGATCGTGCTCAACGTGAAACTGCTGATCGGCTTCTTCTTCGGCTAGGCGAGCAGCCGCTCGGCCTCCGCGAGGTGCAGCCGTTCGACCATTTCGCCGTCGACGCGGATTGCCCCCTTGTCGGCGTTTTCGGGCTGCGCAAAGGCGGCGACGACCGCCCGGGCCCAGGCGATGCGCTCGGCACCGGCATCGAACGCGCGGTTGGCGGCGGCGATCTGCGCAGGGTGGATCAGCGTCTTGCCATCAAAGCCGAACATCGCGCCCTGCGCGCATTCCGCAGCCAGCACCGGCCCGTCTTCCAGCACGTTGCACACGGCATCGAGCGCGGTGATCCCCGCCGCGCGCGCGGCGGTGACGATCTGTGCCAGCGCCGGCAGCAGCGGGGTGCGCGCGGCATCGGGGCGGCAGCGCAGCTCAGTCACCAGATCATTGGTGCCGGCGATCAGACAGGCGAGGCCGTGCGCGCCGGCGGCGGCGGAAAGCGCCGGGAGATTGAGGATCGCGGCGCAGGTTTCGATCATCGCCCAGAGCGGGATGTCCGGGCCAATCGCGGCCAGCGCAGCGGCGAGATCGGCAGCGGTGGCGACCTTGGGGAGCAGAATCGCGGCGGGGCGGGCCGCGGCGAGCGCGGCGCAGTCCGCGGCGCCCCACGGCGTGTCGAGCGCGTTGACGCGGACGACCAGCTCGCGGGCGCCGAAGCCGCCCTGCCCGATCGCCGCCACGGCGGCGTCGCGCGCGCTGGCCTTGCGATCGGGGGCGACGGCGTCCTCCAGATCGAGGATCACCACGTCGCACTCCAGCGTCCGCGCCTTCGCGATCGCGCGTGCGTTCGAGGCGGGCATGAACAGGGCGCTGCGGCGCTGGCGTTGGGTCATCTCGGCTCCCGCCCCCCTTCGTCACCCCGGACGTGTTCCGGGGTCCACCGTGCGGCAAACGCCGCGCAGGAGCTTCCGCGTCATCCTTTGCGGCCTGATGGACCCCGGAACAAGTCCGGGGTGACGATTATGGTGCCGTCGCCGCTACCGGATCAAGCCGCGTCGGCGCCGGGGCCTGCTCCCAGCCACCGCCCAGCGCCTTGAACAGGCTGACCTGCGCATCCGCCACCGCGGCATCCGATTGCGCCAGTGCGGCGCGTGCGGTCGCCCGGTCGCGCTCGGCATCGATCAGCAGCAGGAAGCTGTCCGCGCCATAATCGAAGCGCAGCCGCGACAGATCGGCCGCCGCGCTGCTGGCGCGTTCCGCGCGCACCAGTGCGGCGTTGCGATCGAGCGCGCCGGCATAACGCGCCAGCGCCTGTTCGACCTCGCGCAGCGCGGTCAGCACCACCCCGTCGAACCGCGCGAGACTGGCATCCGCGCCGGCCTCGGCCTGGCGCACGCGGGCGCGCGCCGTGGTCATGTTGGGGAAGCTCCACGAGATGAGCGGCCCGAGCGAGTAGGAGAAGCCTCTGGAGCTGAGCGCATCGCCCGGCGAGGTGCCGCCAAAGCCGATGCTGCCGAGCAGCCGGATCGACGGGTATAGCGCGGCCGTCTGCACGCCGACCCGCGCCGTATCCGCCGCCAGCGTGCGCTCGGCCGAACGCACATCGGGGCGCCGCGCGAGCAACGCCGCGCCATCGCCGGTCGGGATGATCGTGCGCACGCGGGGCGCCGTCTTGCACTGATCGGCCGCGGCATCGATCTGCTCCGGCGCGCGACCGGTCATCGTTGCCAGTGCATAAAGCGAAGCGCGACGCTCGGCCTCGAAGCTCGGGATCGTCGCCTGCGTCTGGGCGAGCAGCACGTCCGCGCGCTCGACATCGCGGCGCGTGCCACGCCCGGCGTCGAACAAGGTACGCGTCAATCCCACGGTGCGCTGTTGCAGGCCGACCGTCTCGAGCGCGACCGCGCGCTGCGCCGCGTTGCTGCATGCCGTGGCATAAGCGCGCGCGGTTTCCGCCGCGACCGAAACGCGGGCGGCATCGAGCTCCGCCGCCGCCGCCGCGGTGTCGCCGCGCGCCGCCTGCAGCGCTCGGGTCACACCGCCGAACAGATCCACCTCATATCCGGCATCGAAGCCCAAGGAATAGAAATCGGTCGTGATCGCATCCACGCCCGACGATGCGGCCCCGCCAGCGGCACCCGCCACACCGAGCGACCCGAGCCCGGTGCGGCCATAGGTGGTCTGGAGGCTGAGATCGGTGGTCGGCAACCGGCGACCGCGCGTTTCGGACAGCACGGCACGTGCGCGGGCCAAATTGGCGGCGGCCACGCGGATGTCGGTATTGTGCGCCAGCGCCTCTGCCACGAGCCGGTCGAGCACCGGATCCTGGTACAACTGCCACCAATTGGCGGGCAGCGCCGCGGCGCTGACCGCGCTGGTCTTGGCCGCCTCGGCGAACGCCGCCGTATCCGGCGTGCTCGCCGGGGTCGACGGCGGCGCATAATCGGGGCCCACGACGCAGGCCGAGAGGGCCAGCGCGGACGCCAGCGTGGGGATCAGGGAAGCGAGCTTCTTCATACCGGTACTACCTGGTGATCGGGCGCAATCGGGGGCGGCGCATTGGGATCGATCGGCGCGTCGCCATGCTTGTTGCGGCGCAGCTTGCGCGCCGTCCAGTCCCCGAAGCGCCGGCTGATGATGTAGAAGCTCGGCGTGAACAACAGGCCGAAGGTGGTGACGCCGATCATCCCGAAGAACACCGCGACACCCAGCGCCTTGCGCATTTCGGAGCCCGGCCCCGAGCCGATCACCAGCGGCAGCACGCCGAGGATGAAGGCGATCGAGGTCATCACGATCGGGCGCAGACGCTGCTCGGCGGCATGCTCTGCCGCCTTGTACATGTCCATGCCGTTAAGCTCGTTCTGACGGGCGAATTCGACGATCAGGATCGCGTTCTTCGCGGCCAGCGCGATCAGCACGATCAGCCCGATCTGCGTCAGGATGTTGTTATCCATCCCCATCAGGTTCACGCCGAGGATGGCCGCGAGCAGACACATCGGCACGATCAGGATCACCGCCAGCGGCAACACCAGGCTTTCATAATTCGCCGCCAGCAGCAGGAAGACGAACAGCACGGCGAGCGCGAAGGCCACCGCGGCGGTATTGCCCGCCTGCTCCTGCTGGAATGCCAGCTCGGTCCATTCGAAGCTCATGCCCTTGGGCAACACCTTCGTGGCCAGCGCCGCCATCGTCTGCAGGCTCTGCCCGGTCGAGAAGCCGGGCAGCGTATCGCCCTGCAATTCGGCCGAGGGATAGAGGTTGTAACGCACCACGCGGTACGGCCCGCTATCGTCCTTCAACGTCATCACGGCATCGAGTGGCACCATCGCGCCCGAGGCCGAGCGTGTGCGCAGATGGCCGATATCGCTTGGCTGATCGCGATACGGCGCATCGGCCTGCGCGGTCACGCGGTAGGTCCGGCCGAGGAAGTTGAAGTCGTTGATATAGGACGAGCCGAGATAGGTGCCGAGCGTGGCGAACACGTTCGATACCGGCACGCCGAGCTGTTCGGCGCGTTCACGATCGATATCGGCATAGAGCCGCGGCGTGCGCGTGTTGAAGGTGGTGAACACGCTCGTCAGGCCCTCGGCCTGATTGGCCTGCATCATCATGGCGAACGCCGCGCCTTCCAGCGCCTTGTAGCCCAGATTCTGCCGGTCCTCGATCATCATCTTGAACCCGCCGCCGGTGCCGATGCCGGCCACCGGTGGTGGCGGGATGACGAGCAGATTGCCGCCCGGCAGCGAGGCGAAGGCCTGGCGCAACTGCTGCGCGATTTCGACATCGGTGCCGCGATCGCCATGCGGCTTGAGCGTCACGAACATCGCCGCGGCGTTGGGCGCGGTCGAGAAGGTCGCGCCGTCGAGCCCGGCGAATGCTACCGTGTTGAGCACGCCTTCCATCGGCAGAATCTTCTTGGTCGCTTCCTGCATCAGCTCGGTGGTGCGCGCGAGCGACGAGCCCGGCGGCAGCTGGGCCACGACGATCAGATAGCCCTGATCCTGCGACGGGATGAACCCGCTGGGCGTTTCACTGAAGCGCCAGCCGGCCAGCGCGATCAACGCGACATAAGCGATGCCGACGATCGCCAGCATGCGCATCGCGCGGGCGGTGAACTTGCCGTAGCGATTGCCGACGCGTTCGAAGCCGCGATTGAAGCCGCGCGCAAAGCGCGTGGGCCAGCCACGCACGCCGCGCCGTGGCTCGACATCGCCGTGCTTGGGCTTGAGGATCATCGCCGACAAAGCCGGCGACAGCGTGAGCGACACGAATGCCGAGATGGCCGAGGCGGCGACGATGGTCAGCGCGAACTGCTTGTAGAACTGCCCGGAAATCCCCGGAATGAACGCGGTCGGGATGAACACGCCGCACAGCACGAGCGCGATGGCGATCAGCGCACCCGAAACTTCGTCCATCGTTTCATGCGCCGCGTCGCGGGGACTAAGCCCCTTCTCCTCCATCAACCGTTCGATATTCTCGACCACCACGATCGCGTCATCGACGACGATGCCCACCGCCAGCACCAGCCCGAACAGCGAGAGGTTGTTGAGCGAGAAGCCGAACGCAGCGAGGAACGCCATGCTGCCGATCAGCGCCACCGGAATGGCGAGGATCGGGATCAATGCCGCGCGCCAGCTCTGGATGAACAGCAGCACGACCAGCGCGACGAGGACGATCGCCTCGACCAGGGTATGCTCGACCGCGGAGATCGAGGCATCGATATATTTGGTCGGGTTGTACGGGATCTCGTATTTCATCCCCGCAGGGAAATTCTTCGACGCCTGTTCGATTTCCTTGCTGATCGCCTCCGCCGTGCTGAGCGCGTTGGAGCCGGGCAGCTGCGTGATGCCGAGCAGCGTCGCCGGACGACCATGCAGCCGTGCGTTGATGCTGTAATCCTGCGCGCCGAGCTCGATCCGCGCGACATCACGCAGACGCGTCAAGCGCCCCTGATCGTCGCGCTTAACGATGATCTCGCCGAATTCGGCGGGATCGGTCAGGCGGCCCTGCGTTTGTACGCCGAGCTGGAACGCGCTGCCACCGGTGTTGAACGGCGGCTGGCCGACCGAACCGGCAGCGACCTGCGCGTTTTGCGCGCGGATCGCGGCGGTGATCTCGTCGACCGTCAGGTTACGCGAAGCGGCGAGATCGGGATCGATCCACACGCGCATATTGTAATCACGGCCGCCGAACGAGCGCACGCCGCCGACGCCGGGAATACGCGCCAGCCGATCGATGACCTGGGTCGTCGCATAGTTGGAGACATATTGATCGCTGAGCGACCCATCCGGCGAGGTCAGCGCGATGACCAACAGGATGTCGGGCGAATTCTTGAGCACCGTCACGCCGATCTGGCGCGTCTGATCGGGCAGACGCGGCTCGGCCTGCGCGACACGGTTCTGCACCAGCACCTGCGCCTGATCGACATCGACGCCCTGGCGGAACGTGACGGTGATCGACAGCGAGCCGTCACCAGTGGCCGAGGAGGACATGTAGATCATGTTCTCGACGCCGTTGATGGCGGATTCGAGCGGCGCGGCAACGGTTTCGGACAGCGTCTCGGCGGTGGCGCCGGGATAGCTGGCGGTGACCACCACGGTGGGCGGCGCGATCTCGGGATATTGCGCGACCGGCAGGCTGGGATAGGCGACGATCCCGAACACCACGATCAGGATCGACAGGACCGCCGCGAAGATCGGGCGCTCGATGAAGAAATGGGGGAATTTCATCGCTCTTAACGCACCGTTGCTTCGGAGGAGGGCGGCGCGCTATCGGTTTGCGAGCTCGGCGATACGGCGTTGGGGCGCGCCGCGATCTTGGTCAGCTTGGGCGTCACGACGGCGCCCGGCTGCAGATTGGTGATGCCCGCGATGATCACGCGGTCATTGGGCTTCAAGCCCGACTTGATCACGCGCAGGCCATCGACCAGCGGACCGGTTTCCACCGGGCGCGGTGCGGCCTTGTTGTCCTGCCCGACGACGTACAGCAGCTTGCGCGTCTGATCGGTGGTGATCGCCTCATCGGGGACCAGCATGGCGCGATAGGTGCCCGAGCCGAGCAGCCGCGCGCGGCCGAACATGCCGGGCGTCAGGAAGCCCTGCGGGTTGGGGATCAGCGCATGCGCGCGGATCGTGCCCGAATTCTGATCGATCGCGTTATCGAGGAAATCCATCTTGCCGCGCCAGCGATAGGTCGGCTCGTCGGCCAGCTTGACCTCGACCGGATTGGCCGTGCCGCGCGACGAACCGCGCTCACCCGTGCCATCCTGGCGGAGATATTTGAGGTAGAAGCTTTCCGCGCCCTCGAAGGTGAACCAGATCGGATCGGTGGAGACGACGCGGGTCAGCACCGTCGTGCCCTCGCTGGCGAAATTGCCCTTGGATACGCGGCGGTTGGACACGCGGCCCGAGACCGGCGCGCGCACCGTGGTGAAGCTCAAGTTGAGCTGCGCAGTGTTGACCGCGGCGCGGCCGGCGGCAACGTCCGCTACCGCGGTACCGACAGCGGCGGTCTTTTGCTCCGATTCCTCGCGCGAAATGGCCTGCGCCTGAAGCAGTTTGCCGGCGCGGGCGCTTTCGCTGCGTGCGTTGACGAGCAGCGCCTGGGCGCGCGCCAGCGTGGCCTGCGCCTGCATCAGCGCGGCGCGATAAGGCCGCGGATCGATCACGAACAAGGGCTGGCCGCTGCGCACATATTGGCCGTCGGTGAACATCACCTTCTCGATCGTGCCCGATACGCGCGGCCGGATCTCGGCATCCTGCAGCGCTTCGAACCGGCCGACATATTCGTCCCAGTCGTTGACTTCGCGCTGCAGCGGGACGGCGACCGACACGCCGGGCGGCGGGGGTGGCGGGGGCGCTTCCTTGGCGCAGGCGGCAAGCGCCAGCAATGCGGCACCAGCACCAAATTTACGCAACCAAACAGCCTGATCAATCATTAGATACGTCCCCACGGCGATAGCTTCCCGCTGTTGCGGAAACGCCCGCGCGCGCCTTGAAGTAGCGCGGCGGGCGGTCGTCCAGCGCCACCAGATGTTGCTCCCGATCCGGCTTTGCAAGGGGCCGGCGCGCGATTATATACCGGGCGGTACCAATAAAATTGTTGCGATGCAACAAATGCCTGCAGGCGCTTGCCAAATAGCCCTGTTCTGCGCGCACGTTGTCGAGTGGGGCCGGCCGATGGTGGCGCCCGCCGGGCGCGGCGGGCGCAGGCGCTCAGTACAGTACGACGGTGCGGATGCTCTCGCCGGTGTGCATCAGCTCAAAGCCCTTGTTGATGTCCTCGAGACTCAGCACGTGTGTGATCATCGGATCGATCTCGATCTTGCCGTTCATGTACCAGTCGACGATCTTGGGCACGTCGGTGCGGCCCTTGGCGCCGCCGAACGCGGTGCCGCGCCAGTTACGCCCCGTGACCAATTGGAATGACCGCGTGGCGATTTCCTTGCCCGCTTCGGCCACGCCGATGATGATGCTCGTGCCCCAGCCGCGATGGCATGCTTCCAGCGCGGTGCGCATCACCTCGGTATTGCCGGTGCAATCGAACGTGAAATCCGCGCCGCCATCGGTCAGCGCGAGGATCTCTGCGATCGTCTCGTCGCGCGATTTGCCGCGGCCGTTGATGAAATCGGTCATGCCGAAGCGGCGGCCCCATTCCTCGCGGTCGGCATTGATGTCGACGCCGATGATCTTGTTGGCGCCCGCCATGCGCGCGCCCTGCAACACGTTGAGCCCGATCCCGCCAAGCCCGAACACGACGATATTGTCGCCGACCTGCACCTTGGCGGTATTGACCACCGCGCCGACCCCCGTCGTCACGCCGCAGCCGATATAACAGCTCGTCTTGAACGGCGCGTCGTCACGGATCTTGGCGACGGCGATGTCGGGCAGCACGGTGAAGTTCGAGAAGGTCGAGCAGCCCATATAATGATAGATCGGCTGCCCCTTATAGCTGAACCGCGTCGTGCCATCGGGCATCAGCCCTTTCCCCTGCGTGGCGCGGATCGCGGTGCACAAATTGGTCTTGCCCGAGAGGCACGATTTACACTGCCGGCATTCGGGCGTGTACAGCGGGATGACGTGATCGCCGGGCTTCACGCTGGTCACGCCGGCGCCCACTTCGCGCACGATCCCGGCGCCCTCATGCCCCAGCACGCTGGGAAAGATGCCTTCCGAATCGAGCCCGTCGAGCGTGTAGGCATCGGTATGGCAGATGCCCGTCGCCATGATCTCGACCAGCACTTCGCCGGCCTTGGGGCCGTCCAGATCGAGTTCGACAATCTCGAGGGGCTGTTTCGCGGCAAAGGCAACGGCGGCGCGGGTCTTCATGTGGATTCTCCTGATGTGGTGCCGGCTTACCGTTGTTGGCCGACCGGCGACAAGCTTAGTGCGCTGCGCTGGTATCGATCTTGCCGCGCGGCTTGGGCGCCAGCCACACGATTGCCGCGGCGAACACGAAGATCACGAACGCCATCATGAACACGTGTGTCGCGCCGACCGTCGAGGCCTGCGCCTCGACCAGCTGATCGACCGCGCCGCGCGCCTGTTCGGTGGAAAGGCCGCCCGCCTCCATCCTGGTCATCGTGTCCGCCACGCCATTGAGCGCGGGGACCATATCGGAACGGCTGACGCGGCCGGCGCTGTCCCACGCCGTCGTCGCCATCGCCGTGCCGATCGCGCCGCAGAGCGTGCGCACGAAGCTCATGATGCCCGCCGCCGAGGTTGTCTCGGATGGCTTGACCGCCGACAGCGCCAGCGCGGTCAGCCCGACGAAGAAGAACGGCATGCCGATGCCCTGCAGCAATTGCGGCATGGCGAGATGCCAGAAATCGGATTCGGTGCTCCATCCCGCGCGCAACAGCGAGATGATGCCCAGCCACAGGATACCGAGGCTGACGGTGATGCGCAGATCGACCTTGCCGACCAGCCCGGCGGCGATCGGCGACATCAGCACCGCGAACACGCCGACGAATGCGGTGGTGAAGCCCGCCTCGGTGGCGGTGTACCCGACCACCGATTGCAGCCACAGCGGGGTCAGCACGACCGACGCGAAGAACGCGCCGAAGCCCAAAGCGACGGCCACCGTGCCGACCGAAAAGCCGCGATGGCGGAACACCTTGATGTCGACGATCGGGTTCTTCTCGCCCAATTCCCAGATCACGAAGGCCGGCAGGCCGACCGCCGCGATCACCGCCATGGCAACGACGAACGGCGAGGAGAACCAGTCATGCTCGCGCCCCGTATCCAGCATCAGCTGGAACGCGCCGACCCACACGACGAGCAGGATCAGCCCGATCACGTCGATGCCGACCTTGGCTTTCTTCGTCTCGAACGGGGTGACGAACCGCACGGCCGAGAAGATGCACAGGCCGACGACCGGCAGATTGATGAAGAAGATCCACGGCCAGGTCCAGTTGTCGCTGATCAAACCGCCCAGGATCGGCCCGGCGATCGGCGCGCACACCGTGGTCATCGCCCACAACCCCATCGCCGCGCCCGATCGTTTCTGGCCGAAGACCCGCAAGAGCAGGGTCTGCGTCAGCGGCATCAGCGGCCCGCCGGACAGGCCCTGGCAGATGCGGAAGAAGACCAGCATCGACAGGCTGCCGGAAAGCCCGCACATCATCGAGAAGAAGCCGAAGCCGATCAGCGAATAGATGAACCAGCGCACCGTGCCGAAGCGCGCCGCCAGCCAGCCGGTCAGCGGCACGCTGATTGCATCGGCGACCGAATAAGACGTGATCACCCACGTGCCCTGCGTCGGCGAAATGGCCAGGCCACCGGCGATATGCGGCACCGAGACGTTGGCGATCGTCGTATCGAGCACCACGACGAAATTGGCCAGCGCCAGCGCGATGCCGGCGAAGATCAGCTTGCCGCCGGTCAGCGGCGCCGGCGTCGTTTCGCCCTGGGTCTCGGTATCGCCCATGTTATTTGCCGCGCGTATCGATGACGGCGTCCATAGTCAGCCCGACGCGCAAGGGATGCGCGCGCAATTCCTTGGGATCGAGCGTGATGCGCACCGGCAGACGCTGCACCACCTTGACCCAGTTGCCCGTCGCGTTCTGCGCCGGGATCAGGGAGAAGGCAGCACCCGTGCCGCCCGCGAAGCCGGTGACGCGGCCGTGGAACACCACATCGTCGCCATAGAAATCGGAGGTCAGCTCGACCGGCTGGCCGATCTTCACGTGGCGCAGCTGGCTTTCCTTGTAATTGGCATCGACATACGCGGTCGCGATCGGGACGATCGTCATGATCGGCGCGCCCGCGGCGATGCGCTGCCCCACCTGCACCTGGCGATTGGTGACCACGCCATCGACCGGCGCGCGGATCACCGTGCGGGCATAATCCAGCCGTGCCTTGTCGAGCCGGGCACGCGCGGTTGCCACGTCGGGCGCGGTATCGATCGTCGTGCCGCGCACCAGCGCCTCGCTCGCCACCGCGCTTTCGCCCGCCGCGTTCTGCGTGGCGATGGCGGCGGTGACGCCCGCCTGCGCCAGAGTGCGCGCCGCGACCGCGCTGTCATAAGCGGCGCGCGCGTTGGTCAGCTCCTCGGCCGAGGCGGCGCCGCTGCCGACCAGCCGCTGGCGGCGATCGAGATCGATCCGCGTCCGCGCCACGGTGGCATTGGCATCGGTGAGCCGCGCGCGCGCCTGGGCGATTTCCGCGCCACGCGAGGTGGCCGTCGCCCGCGCCGATCCGGCCTGCGCGGAGGTCTGCCCGAAGCGCTGCTGCGCCTGTTTCAGCGCCGCCTCTGCGGTGGCCAGATCGATCCTGGCATCCGCCGGATCGATCACGACCAGGATGTCGCCCTTCTTCACCGCCTGCGTGCCGCCGACGCGCACTTCGGTCACCGCGCCCGAGACGAGCGAGGTCACCTGCGCCGAATCCGCGCCGACATAAGCATTGTCGGTATCGACGCGCCCTACCTGTGTAAGGAAATACCACGCCGCCCACAGCACCCCGATCATCACCACGACGACGGCCAGGATCACGAACAATTTCTTGCGCTTGCCCGCGGTGGGCGGCGCCGGCGTGTCCGCCACCGGGGCGGACAGGGTTTGCGGCTGCGGCGCGTCGGCCATCACTTGGTCTCCGTCTTGATCATATAACCACCGCCCAAGGCACGGATCAGCGCGATGTCGAGTACGACGCGGCGTGCTGCGAGATCGGCGACGGCGCGCCTGGCGGTGAGTTCGAAATCGTCCGCGGTGAGCACCGGCAACTGCGTGGACAGCCCGCCCTGATAGCGCAACGCGGCGATCCGGCTGGCATCCGCCGCGGTGGCCAGCGCCTCGCGTTGATCGGCCAGCCGCGCATCGAGCGCGCGTTGGCTCGCAACGGCGTCCGCCACTTCGCGCAGCGCGGTGATCAGCACCGTGTCGTAACGCGCCACTGCCGCATCATAATCGGCACGCGCCTCGGCATAACGGCCACGGATCCGTCCTCCGTCGAAGATCGGCAGGCTGAACGCCGGGCCGGCATTGCCATAGCTTGAGCCGCCATCGAGCAGCGTCCCCAGCCCGAGCGATTGCAGCCCGACGATCGCGGCGAGATTAACGTTGGGATAGAAATCGGCGCGCGCTACCTTGATGCGTCTGGCCGCCGCCTCGGCGCGCAGCCGCGCGGCGACGATATCCGGGCGGCGACCGATCAGATCGATCCCCGCATTGCTGGGCAAACCGGCGGGCAGCGTGGCGAGCGTGGGGCGCGTGATCGACAGGCCACGGTCGGGCCCTGCCCCGGCCAGCGCCGCCAGACGGTTGCGCGTCAGCGCCATCGCCTCGTCAATCGCGCCGATCTCCGCGCGCGCGGCGGGGACGCGCGATTCGGCCTGCCGCTGGCTGCCGCGCGCATCGACGCCAACGGCGACGCGCTCCGCGGTAATCCGCGACGTCGCCTCGCGTGATTTGAGCGAGGCCACGGCGACATCACGTTCGGCATGATATTGCGCCAGTTCGGCATAAGCCGAGGCGATGTTGGTGCTGAGCAGCAACCGCGCCTGATCGGCATCAACGCGGGCCGCCTCGGCTTCCGATGTGGCGGCGGCCAATACCGCGCGGTTCTTGCCCCACAGATCGAGATTGTACGACGCCGTGGCGGTCAGCCGCCCGGTATCCCGAATGCCGTTGGGCACGAATTCGGGCGGAATGCCCAGATTTTCGCTTTGCTTGTTGCCCCCGACCTGGCCGTCGACCGTCAGGCTGGGGCGCAGCGCGGCATCACTCTGCTGCGCCAGCGCTTCGGCCGAAGCGATCCGCGCGGCGGCGGCAGCGACATCGGGCGAGGCCCGCAGCGCCTCGGCGATCAGCGTGTTGAGCTGCGGGTCGCGAAACGCGGTCCACCAGTCCGCCGCCGGCCAGTTGTTGGTTGCCCCAACCGGCGCGGCAAAGGCGCGCGACGACTCGAGCGACGCTGGCGTGCGCCGCTCTGGCGCCGCACCGAGCTTGGGCACGGTCGCGCAACCGGCGAGGAGCGCGACGGTCGAGGTCGCGATAATGAGTGACAATCGCCGCATGGTCAGGCCTGATACTATCTGGTATCATGCGCCCCTGATCCTCTTGCTGATGACTGTCAAATAATAAATGATACCAGCTGGTACAAAGATTGAAAAAGGCGCGTCGAACGACACGGCGCGCGCCTTGCGCCGCCAGGCGTTCGTCGATGCGGCACGCGACGGCTTTTTTGCGAACGGTTATGGCGCGACCACGATGTCGTCGATCGCCGCCAAGGTCGGAGGCTCGAAAACGACCTTATGGGCGTATTTCCCGTCCAAGGAGGATCTGTTCGCTGCGGTGATCGACGATATCGTCGAGCGCTATAGCGCTGCGTTGCGGATCGAGCTCGATCCCAACGACGCGGTCGAGGCCGTGTTGCGCCGCTTTGGCTCCGCGCTGATGACCACGATATTGTCGGAACAGATTATCGCGCTGCACCGGCTGGTGATCGGCGAGGCGCTGCGTTTTCCCGAACTTGGCGTGATCTTTTACGAACGCGGGCCCAAGCGCGGCAAGGCCCGGCTGGCCAAATTTATCGAAGGCGCGATGGCCGATGGCCGCCTGCGCCATGGCGATGCGATGCTGGCGACGCGCCAGTTTACCGGCCTGTGCCAGGCGGGCCGCTTCCACGAAGTGCTGGTGGGAATTGTCGGGTTTAGCGACGCCGCGCTCGGCCAGCATGACGTGGATGCTGCGGTCGATAGTTTCATGCGGGCGTGGGCGGCGGACCGAGCGGCACCCGCATCGTCATCCCAGCGCGCGCTGGGATGACGTCGGGGCGATCGCTTTAGAAAGCGGCACTCACCGAGAAGACGACCTGCGCATCGGCAATCGACTTGCCCTTGGCGGACGAGAAATTCGGCAACAGATACGCTGATTCAGCCTTGCCGATGTCGGTATCGGCATAGGCCACGCCGACGGTCAGCGGGGTGCCCTTGATCGCCATGTCGGCGCCAAGCAGCCAATCCCAATATTTGCCCGTTGGTGCCACGCTGGTGCCATTGGGGCCAAGCCCGGGATTGCCATCCGAATAGCCGATATGGCCTTTGAGCGTCAGCGGCGTGTTGGGCACGCCGGCGCTGGCGTCGCCCCACAGATACAGATTGTCATCCTTGGCCCCCGCCCGGTCGTAGTCGCCACCAGCCAACACGTCCTGCGCATTGGCCCCGGTGAACGACCAATTGCCCAACGCTTCCTGTTTCGGCGCATAAGCCACGCCGGCGAGCAGGCTGAGCGGGCCGATCGTGCCGCTCAGTTTGACATACGGTTCGGCGAAATCGGTTTTGTCCGATCCGCCCGGATACATATACCAGGTGAGGCCAACGTCGATCGCGCCGCCGCCGATCGGCTTCTTGAAACCGGCATACAGATCGAGCTCGGTGTTGGAGCCGCCAAACGTGCCCCAACCGGCCAGGTTCGACGCCCAGGTGCCGGCATACAGCCCGCTGCTATGCGAAACGGTGAGGCCGCCCTGCACGGCGATGTTTTCATCCGATTGCGAGACGCCGCGGAAGCGATAGTCGGACACCAAGGCGACTGACCCGGTGACGGTGATCTCACGCGGCGGATCGGTCGCGTCCTGCGCAAAGGCGGGTTGCGCAGCCACAAGCAGCGCCGCGCCGGCGATGGTGAGCGATAGTTTCATGGAAACCTCCAATTAAACGTGTGAGGTTCCAGCCCGCGTGCCCAAGGCCGCCGCGCCTCTTCCCCCGAACACGTGAGGGAGGGTAAAGGTCGGCCTGAACGCTGCCGAACTATCGACGATTTATTGCCAATTCAATGGCTGAATGGCACTAAAAGTTGCGCGGCCACCTTATTCTTCGCAACTGCGGCACGAGAGATACACTTCCCGCCGCGTGTCGCTAGACCGCGCGGTGACTGCCTCCGGCATCCACCCGGCGCCGTGGCTCAGCGGGCAATGCCAGCGTGATTGTCGCGCACAAGCCACCGCCTTGCCGCGTCGACAAAGCAAGCGTCCCGCCTTGTGCTTCCACCGTGCGCGCGACGATGGCGAGGCCAAGGCCGAACCCCGCGGCGTCGCGCTGCCGCGCATCGTCGAGCCGCACGAATGGTTCGAGCACGCGGGCGAAATCCTCCTCCGGGATGCCCGGGCCATCATCCTCGACCTGGATCTTCACCGTATCATGCTCGCGCGACAATCGCAGCCACACGTGCGCGCCGTAGCGCGCGGCATTGTCGGTCAGATTGTTGATCGCGCGGCGCAGCGCCATCGGGCGCAGCACCAGATCGAGATGATCCGGCCCGATATAGTCCGCGTCGTACCCTGCATCGCTCAGATGATCGACGATCGTCGCGCATAATACGGCGAGATCGCTGCGCACCGGCTTTTCGGGCTCGTCATCGCCGCCGAGAAACGCCAGCAGCGAGGCGATCATCGCCTCCATCTCGGCCACATCCTGCTCCACCGAGCGCCGCACCTCGGCATCGGGAATCGCATCGGCGCGCAATTTAAGCCGCGCAAGCGGCGTGCGCATATCATGGCCCACCGCGGCAAGTGCTTGAGCTTGCTCGGCAATCAGCCGTAAGATCCGCTCTTGCATCCGATTGAACGCACCCGTCATCCGCCGCACCTCCCCCGGCCCCGATTCAGGCACCGCGCCGCCCGCGCCGCTGGTGCCGAACTCGTCCGCTGCCGCCGCCAACCGACGCAGCGGGAACAGCATGCGCCGCACCAACAGCACCGCGACGATCATCAGTGCGATCGCCGGAATCAGCGTCAGCATGATGCGCTCGAACGCCAAGTTGACGGTGACGAGCGGTTCGATCGTGCGGAAATACAGCCAGCTGCCATCGGGCAGGCGCAAGCCCCCGGTGACATAGGGATGGCGCCCCGGCGACATCAGCTGGACGCGCAGATCGGACGCGGCGAGCGACGGCTCCCAGGCGAGGATCTGCTCGCGCATGCTATCGAGCGACGGCGCGATCGGCGGTGGCGGCGGGAGCGCGGTTTGCCAGCGTAGCGCGTACCGATCGGTGGTAAGTTCCGCTGCTTGCTCGGCGCGGACTTCGGGGCGCGCATCGAACACCAATTTGCGACTGATCACGAGATGTTCGGCCAGCCGGTGCGCTTCATCCTCCCGCACCGCAAAGCGGCTGGCGCGTTCGTACAGCAACGTGCTGACGCCGAATTCGAGCAGTACCGTCAGCAACAGGATCGCGACGATGCGACCGACAATCCCGATCGACGGCGCGACCAGTGCTTTCAACTGCGCGTCACCGCCGCGGTCATCATATAGCCGATGCCGCGCACCGTGACGATCGGCGCAGGCTTGTCGTCATGGCTGAGCTTGCGGCGCAAGCGGCTGACCAGCACATCGACGCTGCGATCCGAACTATCCCCCAGCCGGCTGCGAGACAGCTCGATGAGGCGGTCTCGGGCGATGACGCGGCCCGGATGGTCGAGCAGACTTACGAGCAGATCGAACTCGGCGCCAGTGAGATCGACCAGCGACCCCGAGGGCGACAGCAATTCGCGGCGCGAGAGATTGGCCTGCCAGCCATCGAACGTCAGCAAACCCTGTTCGGGGCGGCCGTGGCGACGATCCAGCGCGCCGCGGCGCAGCACCGCGCGGACCCGCGCGACCAGCTCCGACGTGCCGAACGGCTTGGCGATATAATCGTCCGCGCCCAATTCCAGCCCGACGACGCGATCGGTTTCGCTGCCTTTGGCGCTGATGAAGATGATCGGCACATCGCTTTTCTGGCGCAGCGCGCGGCACAGATCGATCCCGCTGGTGCCGGGCAGCATGACATCGAGCAGCACCAGATCGACCGGCCCGGCCTCCAGCGCGCGCCACATTTCAGGCCCCGAGCCGGCGGGCCGAACGGTATAGCCATTCTGCTGCAACGCGCGCGTGGTGAGCGTCCGGATCGCGGGATCGTCCTCGACCAGGACGATCGCTGGCGCGGGGGAAAGCGTTTCGGTGTCGCTGGTCATTATCCACAAGACGTAGGGAAGCGATCAGGCGGGGTCAACGTGGCACCAGGGTTGGGAACGATACGCCATCATGTGTACCCTTTGTCGGTCCAGTAAGGATAGTTACCGAAATAGAAGTGGTTCTTGCGCTCGTCGGGCGACGGCGGCTGGAGCGGGGTGAGGCGGACGCCGAACAGCGCCTCCGCTCGGATGGCGTCGGCGACGACCTGATCAACGATGATATCCGAGCGCGCAGGCGCGAGCCTGAAGAGATGCGCCGATCCGACCACCTCGGGCCGCATCCGGATGTCCTGAAGCTTGAAATACAGGATCTCGTTGATCGCGCTTTTCGACGAGAAGGGATTGTCGACCAGCCGCGACAACTCCGATCGTTCTTCGTCGACCGCATCGAGCACGCGGACCACGTCGAACCACCAATAGGGATCGATCGGCTTGCCCGATGGCGCAAAGGCCAGGCACTCGGCCACCTCGAATGCGTCCGGATCGATGGCGTCGAGCAGGCGCTTGAACCGGTCGGACAGGAACATCCCGTTGCCGCGATAAAGGTCCAGCGGCCGCTTGCCCCTGGTGCGCGAGCCGACGACGATCTCGGGCTTGGCTGCGAGCGTGGGCACGCCGATGTGATACTCGTAGCCCGTGTCGCGGACCTGCACGACATGCGTGCCGGCGGTGCGCTGCTCGATCAGCGCCACATCTTCGTTCGTGAAGTCAAAATCGGGCTCGGCCCGCAGATCCATGTCGAGCAGGTAGAAGCGCGGACGCTTGGGGTCGAAAGGTGTTTCCAGATCAGTCATCGCGCTCACTCTCCGGCGCGACGCTTGCGGACCGCAGCGCACGGACCGCATCATCCTGCGCGCAGGATGCGAGCATCACCGCCGCAATCGCGCTCGATGCGGCAGTGCCACGTCGCAGCCCCGCGCGACTCATACTGCTTCCGATCACTGCCCGCTCCGCCCCCGCGGAACAGCCACCCCTATATCGTAGTTCAGCGCTGTCGATTTGACCTCCGCCGAACTCTGCACACCGGACCATTGGCCAGGACCCCCGGGAATTGTTACGACAATGCCTTAATGAAGAGCCTCTTCCCCGCCTTCAAGGTCGACCTGGTCCATCGGTGCCGATGGGCGACACAGGCCGAAGCGCGCCAGGCGCTGGTCGGATACATCGAAGGCTATTACAATCGGCACCGCATCCACTCGGCCGTCGGGCATCTTACGCCCGAACAATGCGAGCGGAGCATAACCGCTAACCCAGCGTGGCCGCCGAGACGGGGGAAGATGGCGGGAACCTTCGTTTCGTCAGGCGATTGACAGGGCCACCAGCAAGAAGGGATCCAATGCAGGATCATTCCATGTCCCGCGACCAAGACGATGACAAGCGCGCCGCCGCCTGGGCCGCGGCCGAGGAGGTCACCGAGGGGATGATCGTCGGGCTGGGCACCGGATCGACCGCCGCTTTCCTGATCGCGCGGCTGGCAGAACGCGCGCGTGCCGGGCTGCGCATCATCGCGGTGGCGACCTCGCTGGCGACCGAGCGCGCGGCGACCGCGGCGGGCATCACCATCGTGCCGTTCGACGCGCTCGCCGCGATCGATCTGGCGATCGACGGGGTGGACGAGATCGACGCGCAGTGCCGCGCGATCAAGGGCGCGGGCGGCGCGATGCTGCGCGAGAAGATCGTGGCCAGCGCAGCGCGGCGGATGATCGCAATTGCCGATGGATCGAAACGCGTCGCGCGGCTCGGCGTGGCGCCCGTGCCGGTCGAAGTGCTGCCGCTGGCGCGGGGCTTCGTGGCGGCGCAGCTGGCGATGCTCGGCGGCGAGGCGACTCAGCGGCTGCGTGATGGCCTTGCCTACCGCACCGATCAGGACAATGCGGTGCTCGACTGTGTTTTTCCAGCGGGCTTCGAGCCTGCCGCCTTGTCCACGCAACTCTCTGAAATACCGGGCGTTATGGGCCACGGGCTGTTTGTCGGCGAGATCGATTGTGCCTATATCGCGGCCGCCGGGGTTGTAACCCGGCTTGACCGGACCAGTTAAGCACGCAGAAGCAACCTCGCCGCGCCCCTCGCGTTGAGGGTGCCTCCAGCCCCAAGGAAGTTTGATCATGAGCGACGCCCCAGCGACCGACACCCCAGCCGGCCTGCAGGAGGATGGGTCGCTCGATCGGCTGACCATCGACACGATCCGCACGCTATCGATGGATGCCGTGGCCAAGGCCAAATCGGGCCATATCGGCACGCCGATGGCGCTGGCGCCGGTCGGGCACACGCTCTGGTCGCAATTCCTGCGCACCGATCCCGATCGCCCCGATTGGGCCAATCGCGACCGCTTCGTGCTGTCGGTCGGCCATGCCTCCATGCTGCTCTATTCGCTGATCCACCTCGCGGGGATCAAGGAGATCGACAAGGACGGCAAGCCGAGCGGCGAACCGGCAGTCAGCCTGGAGGATATCCGCCAGTTTCGTCAGCTCTCATCGCGAACGCCGGGGCATCCGGAGTATCGCCACACGACGGGCGTCGAGACGACCACCGGGCCGCTCGGCGCGGGTTGCGGCAATTCGGTCGGCATGGCGATTGCCGAGCGCTGGCTGGCGGCGCGTTACAACAAGCCGGGCTACACGCTGTTCGATCATAATATCTACACGCTGGCCGGCGACGGCGACATGATGGAAGGCGTGGCGAGCGAGGCGGCGAGCCTGGCCGGGCATCTCAAGCTTGCCAACCTGTGCTGGATCTATGATTCCAACAAGGTGTCGATCGAGGGCGGCACCGATCTGGCGTTCGACGAGGATTGCGGCAAGCGCTTCGAGGCCTATGGCTGGAACGTGATCCATGTCGACGATGCCAACGACACCAAGGCGATGGCAGCGGCGCTCGAGACGTTTCTCGCCACCGACGACAAGCCGACCTTCATCGTGGTGAAAAGCGTGATCGGTTATGGCAGCTCGATCCAGGGCACCGCCAAGGCGCATGGCGAAGGCATGACCGCCGATGACATTCGCGGCACCAAGAAGGCCTATGGCTGGCCCGAAGACGCGCAGTTCCTGGTGCCCGAGGGCGTGGCCGAGGCATTCAACAAGGTGATCGCCGATCGCGGCCGCGCGTTGCGCGAGGAATGGGAAGCAACGCTGGCGCGCTATCGCGACGCCGAGCCGGCACTGGCCAAGGAACTCGACGCGATCCTTTCTGACCAGCTGCCCGAGGGCTGGGATGCCGATATCCCGGTATTCGACGCGGACGACAAAGGCATGGCCTCGCGCGATGCCGGCGGCAAGGTGCTCAACGCGATCGCGCCCAAGCTGCCGTGGCTGATCGGCGGCTCGGCCGATCTCGGGCCATCGACCAAGACGTTCATCGATGATGGCGGCTCGTTCCAGGCTGACAGCTATGACGGGCGCAACCTGCATTTCGGCGTGCGCGAACATGGCATGGGCGCGGTGGTCAACGGCATGGCGCTGTCACACCTGCGCGCCTACGGCGCGACCTTCCTGGTCTTTTCCGATTACATGCGTCCGCCGGTGCGCCTTGCGGCGATCATGGAACTGGGTTCAGTCTTCGTGTTCACGCACGATTCGATCGGGGTGGGCGAAGACGGCCCGACGCACCAGCCGATCGAGCATCTCGCCACGCTGCGCGCGATCCCCGGGCTCGATACGATCCGGCCGTGCGATGCCAATGAAACGGCCTGGGCATGGCGCGCGGCACTGACCGAGAATAACCGCCCGGCGGCGTTGATCTTCTCGCGGCAGGCGTTGCCGACGCTCGATCGCACCAAATATGCCTCGGCCGAAGGGCTGATGAAGGGCGGCTATGTGCTGGCCGACAGCGAAAACCCCGAGGTGATCTTGATCGCGACGGGCAGCGAAGTGTCGCTGGCGGTGAACGCGTATGAGAAGCTCAAGGCGGAGGGCATCGCCGCGCGCGTCGTCTCGCTGCCGAGCTGGAGCCGCTACGAGATGCAGGAAGACGCCTATAAGGAATCGGTGTTGCCCAAGGCAGTCACCGCGCGCCTGGCGATCGAGCAGGGCGGCGAAATCGGCTGGGATCGCTATGTCGGGCTGGATGGCCGCACGATCACCATGTCGACCTTCGGCGCCTCGGCGCCGATCGCCAAGCTGCAGGATAAGTTCGGCTTCACCGTGGATAATGCGGTGAAGGTGGCCAAGGAAATGCTGGGTAAGGCGTAAGAGTTAGTCACCCTCACCCTTCCCACCGGGCTGCACCCGGCGGGGCCCTCCCTCTCCCATCGGCGAGGGAAGGAACGCCGGAGTCGGAAGGGTGAGGGCGACAACATATTAGTAGAAGGATATAATCATGGGCCGTCTCAACGATCTCGCCGCTGCCGGGCAGGCAGTGTGGCTCGACTTTGTCGATCGCAAGTTCCTCGCCGCGGGCGGCCTGCAGAAGCTGGTCGACGAGGATGGGCTGACCGGCGTCACCTCCAACCCGACGATCTTCGAGAAGGCGATGGGGCATGGCGATGCCTATGACCAAGAGCTCGCCGCCTATGACAAGAACCATCCCGGCGCGGCGACGATCGATCGCTACGAGCATCTCGCGATCCTCGACATCCAGGCGGCAGCGGATACGCTGCGCCCGGTGTACGACCGGCTCGATGGCAAGGACGGCTATGTCAGCCTCGAGGTATCGCCCTATCTCGCCAACGACACCGATGCGACGATCGCCGAAGCCAAGAAGCTGTGGGCGGCGGTGGGCCGCCCCAATCTGATGGTCAAGATTCCCGGCACGCCCGCCGGCGTGCCCGCCATCGCCGCGACGATCGCCGAGGGCATCAACGTCAACGTGACGTTGCTGTTTTCGATCGAGGCGTACAAATCGGTGGCGGAAGCCTATGTCACCGGGCTCGAGGAGCGTGTGCGTCAGGGCCAGCCGATCGACCGCATCGCCAGCGTGGCAAGCTTCTTCGTCAGCCGCATCGATGCCAAGATCGATGACAAGATCGATGCGGGCGTGGGCGGCGAGGAAGCCAAGGCACTGAAGGGCAAGGTGGCCATCGCCAACGCCAAGATGGCCTATGCCTGGTATCAGGACTTCATCAAGACCGAGCGCTGGCAGGCACTGGCGGCCAAGGGCGCGCAGGTGCAGCGGCTGCTCTGGGCGTCGACCGGCACCAAGAACCCGGACTATCCCGACACGCTGTATCTCGACACGCTGATCGGCAAGGACACGGTGAATACCGTGCCGCCCAAGACGATGGACGCGTTCCGCGAGCGCGGCACGGTCGGGCAGACGCTGGCCGCCGATATCGATGCGGCGCGCGACGTGATCGCGGCGCAGGAGCGGCTCGGGCTGGACCTCAACGGCGTGACCGACACGCTGGTCGAGGAAGCGGTGGCGAGCTTTTCCAAGGCGTTCGACGATCTGCTTGGCGCGATTGCGGCAAAGCATCCGGCTGAGCACGCAACTTCCTAAGGCTTACACCCCGGGCTCCGGCGGGAAGTGCACCAGCTAACGGTTTGAAGGACAACGACATATGAAGATCGGGATCATCGGCCTCGGCCGGATGGGCGGCAATATCGCGCGGCGCTTGATGCGCGCGGGGCACGAGACGGTGGTATTCGATCGCAACCAGCCGGCGATCGAAATGCTGGCGGCAGAAAGCGCGATCGCCGCCGCCTCGCTGGAAGATATGAAGAGCAAGCTCGACGCCCCCGCGATCTTCTGGGTGATGCTGCCGGCAGGCGACCCGACCGAGCAGACCGTGACCAGCATTGCCGCCTTATGCGGCGCAGGCGACATCATCATCGATGGCGGCAACAGCTTCTACAAGGACGATATTCGCCGCGCCAAGACGCTGGCGGAAAAGGGCATTCGCTATATCGATGTCGGCACGTCAGGCGGCGTCTGGGGGCTGGAGCGCGGTTATTGCATGATGATCGGCGGCGATAAGGACGCGGTCGATCATATCGATCCCATGCTGGCGGCGCTTGCACCCGGTCTGGGCACGATCCCGCGCACGCCAGGACGCATGGCCGATGATGGCGAGGATGCACGCGCCGAGCAGGGCTATATCCATGCCGGGCCGGCGGGCGCGGGGCATTTCGTCAAAATGGTGCATAACGGCATCGAATATGGCCTGATGCAGGCCTATGCCGAGGGCTTCGACATTCTCAAGGGCAAGGCCTCGGAGCATCTCGCCGAGGACCAGCGCTTCGATCTCAACCTGACCGATATCGCCGAAGTGTGGCGCCGCGGCAGCGTGATCTCGTCCTGGCTGCTGGATCTGTCGGCGATCGCCCTGGCCAAGGACATGACGCTGGAAGACTTTACCGGCAGCGTGGCGGATTCGGGCGAAGGCCAGTGGACGATCGACGCGGCGATGGAGGAAAAGGTGCCGGCCAATGTGCTGACCGCCGCGCTGTTCGCACGCTATCGCAGCCGGGTGGATCACACGTTCGGCGATAAGTTGCTCTCGGCGATGCGCTACGGCTTTGGCGGGCATGTCGAGATGCCACAATGATCGGCGGAAACGAGGCGATCCGGCTCGTCGTATCGGATGTCGATGGCACGCTGGTCGACAAGCAGAAGCAGCTGACGCCCGCCACGGTGGCAGCGGTCGGGCGGCTGCGGGCGGCTGGCCTGGGCTTCACGATCATCAGCGCGCGGCCGCGATCGGGCATGATGCCGATCGCCGAGACGTTGGCGATCGATGCGCCGATGGGGGCATTCAACGGCGGCACCGTGTTCACCCGCGACGGCACCGTGCTGAGCCAGCATTTCGTCGAACCCTATGTCGCGCGCGAGATGCTTGAACTGGTCGAGGACGAACCGGTCGACATCTGGGTGTTTGCCGATGATCAGTGGTACGCCAGCAGCGACCAGGGCGCGCATGTCGACAGCGAACGGCTGGCCTCGAACCAGGCGCCCGTGATCACCGACGACTTCATGAGCCTGCACGATCGCGCGGACAAGATCACCTTCGTCAGCGACGAGCCGGCGGTGTTGCAGCGCATCCACGAGCGCGCCGGATCGCTGTGTAATCTGGCGACGGTGGTCCAGTCGCAGACCTATTATCTGGATGTCACGGCGTTATCGGGCAATAAAGGCGCGGGCATTACTGCCCTGGCCGACGCGCTGGACGTGCCGCTGACCGCCGTGGCGGCGATCGGCGACCAGGCCAACGACCTGCCGATGTTCGAACACGCGGCCTTGTCCATTGCCATGGCGCAAGGGCCGGCGGAAGTGCGCGCCAAGGCCGATTTCGTGACCGGCGGCAATGATGCCGATGGCGTGGCACAGGCGATCGATCGGATGATCCTGGGCGCCAGGTAAACGCGCCGGCTGGCGAACACACTGTTCAGCCGGCGCGGGACCGTTCGATTAAGCCACGCACCAGATCCAGATCCGCAGGCTTGTCGACATCCACCGCCGCCAGACCGAACGGGCTGGCGACCATCCGCGCATTGACGCTGGCGAGCGTGCCGATATGGGCGAGCCCCTCGGCCAGCGTCAGCCGCCCGGAGAGATAACGCCACAACAGCCGCGGCCCGAGCCGCCCGACGATGCGCCACGGCCGTTTGCGATCGGCCTCGACGCGCTGCCACAAGGCGATCGCCGCCGCCGCCTTGGGCGTGGCGAGATAGAACAGATTGCAGCCCGACCAGGCGCCATCGGCGAAGCGCAGATACGTGCGCTTGGGATCGGGCACCGCCTGCTCGATCACGTCGCGCCTTGCCAGCAACACCGCGACATCGGCATCACGCGGCACGTCGGCAAGGAAGCGCGTGACCCAGGCGGGATCGAGCAAGGCGTGATCGGCGGTCGTGACCAGCAAGGGCGCACCCAATTGCGCAAAGCCCAGTGCCGCACTGGCGCTCGGCCCCGCCGCTCCGGCGATGACGTCGACGCCGAGTTGCTCGGCATGGCGGCGCACCACATCGGATGAAACCACCACAGCGATGCGCGCGGCCCCCGCCTGCCGCAAGGCATCGACCACGCGCGCGAGCATCGTGCGCCCGCCAATCTCGATCATCGCCTTGTCAGTGACCCCGGCATAGTCGGCGAGCGGATCGACCCCGCCACGCGATCCCGCCAGGACCAGCGCGGTGAAGCTCACGATGCGCGCGCGCGCATCACGCGCCATAACACGGCCGGCGCGGCCAGCACCGGATGCGCCTCGCGCCACGGCGTCAATGCCACGCTGATCCCGGTGTGACGCTGCACTTTCCACAGGCCGTAGCGCGCGGCGCCGTCAAAGGTGAAGGTGGCCTTGATGAGCCGCGCGATGTTGAGCGCCTTGCCGGCCTGCACCCGCACCATCCAGGCCTGGGTCAGCGCGCGGATTGCCGCGAACGACAACATGGGCGCCAACAATGCGCCCTCCCGGCCGTGCGGCACGCCGCCCGCCTGCCACGCGATCGGCAGCAGCGCATCGTAACGGGCTGGATCATAGACCAGGATCTGCTGCTCGCGCCCCGGCGCCTCGACACGCATTTCGGCCCGGTACGTCTCGCGAAACAATGCCAGCCAATAGTCGCGCGCGCGCGCCTGGCGCGGGCCGAGCACGGCGGCGAAGCGCGCGGCGGTGATCGCCGCATCACCGATGGCCTGCGACACACGCTGCTGCGTCGCCGCATCGGCGCACCAGATGAGCGCGGCCGGCTGCACGAAGCGTGTCCAGATCGTGGTGTCGATAAACGATCCGCGCGTGGCCTGTTCGAATGTGGCGAGCGGCATCGTGGCGACTTTGGCGCGCACGATCATGCCATCGATGCCCATTTCGTGAAAGCTGACATCCGGCCACAACCAGCGCATCCCCAGCCGGCGCCACAGCGAGCCGCGGGCGCGATCGGTCAGCACATAGAAATCGAGCACACCATCCATATCCCCGGTGCGCAGCGCCGAGCCATAGAACAGCACCGCCCGCCCACCGAGTTCGGCGGCGAGCTGCTTGGCCATGGTCGCGATCGGCACGGACACTGGCGTGGCCAGTTCGTGCGCGACGAAATCCGCCAGCGCGGCGTTCACGGCACGACGAAACGCATCGGTTTGCCCTGGCAAAGCGTCAGCGGTCCGCCGGCAAAGGTTTCTCCATCGAGAATGAAATCGCCGGTCAGGGTCAGTTCAATGCGCTCGGCATCGAGACGATGATAGCCATTGCGGGGCAGTGATGCATCGTTCTTGCCGCCCAGCAATGCCGGAAGCATGGCGAGGATGTGGCGCGGCTGGGCATCGATCCGCAACAATTTCAAACCGCCGCGCGAGCGGCCGAATGGCTTGATGCCAAGCGGCATGCGCGTCAGCGTCGAGCCGAGCAGCATATATTGCGGCCCTTCGACCGCGACCGCCCCAACGGGCGCGACGCGCATGGCCTGCCCCCGGCGCCACGAATTGTTGCGCCCGCCAAACACGGTCTGTGCGACGGCACCGAAAATCGACAGCCCCACGGAAAGGCCGTTGAACGCGCCGAAGCGATGCGTGGTCTGCGCCAGCCCGGTCGCCCGGACGAAGGCACCGGCACCGAAGATGAAGCCGCGCAAGCTGGTTTCGCGATCGCCGGGGCGCCATACTTCGAGCGGCGCGCGTTCCTTGATACCGCCAAGACGGATCGCCTCGACTGCTTCCGCCACCGTCCAGTTAAGCGGCAGGCCGAGATCGACCGCCAGCGCGTTGGTCTTGCCCGAGGGAATGACCGCGACGCGCGGAAACACGCCGGTGAAGTGACGCAGTGCAGCCGACATCACATCGCGGATCGTGCCGTCACCGCCATCGATGACCAGGGCGTTGACGCCATTCGCGGCGAAGCCGGCCAGCGCACGATCGAGTTCGGCATGCGATCCCGGCATTGCATGCTCGCAGCCCTCAAGCGGCACAGGCCGATGGCGCGACACGTTGAGCCGCGCGCGCGCATTATGGATGATGCCGATGCGAGTCTCGGCATCGGCTGGCGTGGCGATTCGGAGCGGCAAAGGACGCGTAGGCGCTGGATGCGCACGTGGCGTCGCCGGTGCGTAGCCGTGGCGAACTACCGTGCCGATCAGGCTTTGCGCCTCGAGCGGCAAAATGGACTTCATCAATCTCGCCCTTCCGGCTGTAATAAATACGTAACGTGCAACAGGGACACAGGTTGCAACGTGAAACGCGTCGCATGCCGCCCGGATGACGGTTATGAGACACATTCGTGTCAGTATTTGGGCAGCCTACGAAACGTTCGCAAGTGCAGCAAATCCAGTTAAGGCGTGCCATGGCCCATCCACCCACAGAGTTGCTCCGCGTCGAGCGACGCGAACGCCTGGCGTGGCTGCTTGCCGGGCTAGTCATCGTGCTGTTGTGCGTCGGGCGATTATGGTGGCTGCCAGCGCCCGCGGCGCTGAGCGTAAACGAAGGCTGGAATGCCCAGCATGTCGTCCGCCTGTTTGGAGCGGCGGCGCTCTATCCCGATCCGGAAGCGCTGATCGCAAACAATTATCCGCCGCTGTCCTTTCTCGTCGTGGGTCTATTCGGCACGGTGACGGGTGACATCATCCTGGCCGGGCGGCTTCTGGCATTGTCGGCGCAACTGGCGTGCGCGCTGGCGGTGTGGGCGATCGTGGCGCGGCTGGCACCGGGACCGCGATGGAAATTGGCCGGCATCATGCTGTTCGGGGCCTATTCGGTGACGTTGCTGCGCACTTATGTCGCGATGAACGACCCGCAATGGCTGGGGGATGCGGCAATGGCGTGGGGCGTGTTTTTCATGGTGCCGCGCCGCGCCGGTGGCACGCCGAGCCTGCGCAGCATCGCGATCGCCGCCGTGCTGATGGTGGCGGGCGAGCTGATCAAACACAATCTGGTCGCCTTTCCCATTGCCGTGACCGTGTGGCTGATGCTGTTCGACCGCCGCGCGCTGATCGCGTGGATCGGCTTCGGCGCGCTGTTTACGGCGATCGCTTGCGCCGGGGTATATGCGCTCTGGGGCATGACGGCGTTCATCGACGTGCTGGCGCCCGCACGCAGCTATTCGGCCATGCGCATGCTGGCCAAGGGCGGGCCATTGTTGCTGGCGATGATCCCGGTGCTGATCGCCTGCCGCCCGTTGCTGAGGCAGTGGCGACAGGACCGGCGACTGGCGCTGCCGCTGTGTCTGTTCGCCGTGTCGATCCCGCTTGGCATCATTCAGCGCGCCGGCAGCGGCGTGGACGTCAACGCCTTTTTCGAGACCGTGATCGCCCTGGCCGTCGCCGTGCCGGTGGCGACGTCACTGAGGCCGCGGCCGTCCATTGCCTGGATCGGGATCAGCGTGTTGCCGGCGCTGTGCCTGGTGCCGATTGCCACCGCCGCCAACGTGCGTGAACTGCGCACGCGGGACGATGCGGTGCGCAATGCAGCACCGCTGATCGCGGCGCTGGCCACCGCCCGCGGACCCGTGGCGTGCGATGACCAGGCCTATTGCTATTGGGCCGGGCGCGAGAGCGGGATCGACTTTTTCTCGGTCAAGCAGCGACTGCTGCAGGACAAAGCCGCGGCACTGGCACCGGCGCTGGCGGAGGGCCGGTTCGCAATGATCCAGATGCGCGGGCATAATCCGGGCTGGCAGGAAAACCGGCTGATCCCGGCGATCCGGGCGCACTATCGGACGGTCTATGCCAAGGATGGTATTGAGCTGCTGGTGCCGAAACGGTGATGACGATTCAGGAGGGGTAGCCGCCCACTAACGCGAGCAAGCGGGCGCGGATGTCGGGCGGAAAGGCGAAGGTTTCGCGGGCATAATCGAGTTCGCCGCTGACTTTGCGCAGCACCAGACCGTCATGATATTGACCCATCAACCCGTTGATCGCGCTGAGATAGCGCGACAGCGCCAGATGCTCGGGCGACGGATGAATCGTGCGCATATCGTCATGGAACGAGACCTGGCGGCTGACGATCTTGCGCGCGACGTGGAATTGATGGCCGGTAACGCGATCCGCTGCCAGCATGGCGCGCAGTTCGCCGATCTGGCCCAGCGTGAAGCGGCGGAAATCGGCGCTGTCGCTGGGCTTCATGCGGATAATCTCGCGACCGAGCACGGCCAGCGGCATGCGGGCGAGCAGCAAGCGGAGCAAGACCGCCTGCCGTGTCACCGCGCCGGGCCGGCCATTCCGAAAGGCGTCCTGCAAATGCCCCATCGAGGTGGTGACGGCCTTGAACGTCGGCGGGCAGCGATGTTCCACGCCATACAGTACGAAAGCGAAGCGCAGATGCTTGAATTTGGCCCGGACGTGCTTGAACCACAGCTGTTCGGTGGCATCGATCGTGCCCTCGCGGCCAAGCTTCGTCGCCATGGCGATCAGCGCGCCGCGATCGAACCCCGTTTCCCATAATTGCCGCGACAGCGCGAAGCCGTCCGCCAGATGCCCGGTCGGATAATCGAGGCGAATCGCCGGCGGGAGCTGGACCGCGGCATCGACCACGTCGTTGACCAGGATCGCGGCGAACAGCGCATCGAGCTGCGCTTGCGAAAAGCCGCTCATGCCGGCTCGACCCTGATCGGCGGCCACGGCAGCGTGGCGCGGCGGCGATAGGCGATCAGCGTCGGCACCAGCATGCACGACGCCACCGCGACGCTGCCGAGCAAATACGCCACGCCTGCCCCGTTTAACCCGAAGCGGTGCGTGAGGATGGCGAGCAAGGTGAGATACGCGGCGACCGCGACGATCTGGGCGATCAGCGCCGCGCCCTGCCGCCCGGCCATGTAGAGCAGGGATTCGAGCGGGAAAGTAGCCATCTGGATCGCCAGCGAGAACACCATCAGCCGCAGCAGATCGAACGCCGGCAGATATTTCTGCCCGAAGACGAGCGCGATCAGTGGCTTGCCGCCGAGCAGTACGACAGCAACCACCAGCAGCCCCAGTCCGCCCGCGAGCAGCCCGGTGCGCACGCCCAGCAGCCACGGACGCGGATCGCGCGGATCGAGCCGCATGATCTCGGGATAATAGCCTTTGCGCAGCAGATCAGCGGGTTTGGTGGCGGAATCGAGCAAGGTGCTGGCGATCTTGTAGAGGCCGGCGGCGACCGGCCCCAGGATCGTCGCGACGACAAGATTGCTGAGCGGGCCCCAGGCGGCATAGACCGAGTGCGCGGCATTGGTGGTCCACACGAACTTCCACGCTTCGGGCAGCCGCCGCGCGACGCCGAACATGCCCGGCCGCAACGCATCCAGCATGCCGCGCCGCTTCAGTTCGCGTACGGCAAAACCCCACAGTGCCAGATCGCCAAGCAGATCGGCGACATACCAGGCGAGCACGAATCCCGGCAGGCCGAAACCGCCGGCATAGGCGATCGCCGCGCCGCTGCCGCGCAGGAACGGGGTGACCACCTGTTGCTGCGCGATGAGATCGAAGCGATCGAGCACGCGAAGCGACCCCGTGGCGGTCGCCTCGGTCATGGTCGGGATCAAAGTGCAATAGGCCATGGCGATCCACAGATAATCGCCGCCGATGCCGAAATAGCCGGCGAGGAACGGCAGGAGCGCCATCGCGCCGATCATGCCGACGAGGCCGCTGGCCAGATCGAGCCCGAAGGCGAAGCGGATCACGTCGCGCGCCTGTTTGCCATCGCCGTGGTGCAGCGCGGGCGTGGCGTAACGCACGATATATTGCCAGGTCTGGAACTTAACCAAGCCGCCCGCGCCGCTGGCATAGGTATGGATGATCATCAGCACGCCAAACTGCGTCAGCGACAGGCCGCGCCCGGCGCACGCCAGGGCGACCAGACCGAGCAAGGCGCCGACCAGTTTGCCCGAGGCGAGATAGCCGGCGTTGCGCAGCACCGTGCGGAACACGCCGTCAGCGAACCACTGCCTCACCAGCCGAGCGTTTCGCTGATCGCCGCCTTGGCCTGTTCGATCACCAGGTCCAGTGGTTGCGTCGAATCGAGATCGACGATCCTGGCGCCGTTGAAGGTCAGCCGCGGCACATCGGCGATCTTGGTGGCCAGCGATGACGGCCGGTGATCGGGCTTGCGGGCGAGCGCGGTCGGCAGATCGACATTCAGGCGGAGCACCAGATCAGGGCGGTACTGCTCCATCCATTCATACTGCGCGCGCTCGCGCCGGGCGAGGCGGCCAGGCAGGCCCGCGCCGGCCTTGGCCAGGCCGAGCCCGTCCATCGGGCCGGGCACCGCGGTCTGCGGGAAGCGATCGGCGAGGATCGCGATGCCGCGCTGGCGGGCGGCGAGCATCTTCCTGAACCGGCGCACGCGGCGCATCGAAAACGCATAGATGATTATGGCGGTAAACGCGGTCGGCCCGCCACCCTTTTTCGCCCCGCCGGACTTCTTGACGATCGCCTTGTCGAGCTTGCCGCCGATCAGCGGCCAACGGGCGATGGCGCGGCCGATATTGCCCGTTTGCTTGCCGAGATGGTGCAATTCGGTCGCCTGACGCTCGTTCATCCAGGCGAGCAATGCCGTGCCGACGGTCGATTTGCCCGATCCGTCCGAGCCCACGATCGCGATGAGCGGCGCCATGCTTGTTCTTCCGTATCGCGGGCGGTCCGCGGGTCAGCCGATGGCGGCGCGAATTGCATCCAGCGCGCGCTGCCGGACCTGCGCATAGGGCGCGCGTGAGTCGAGATCAACGATCGGCGCGCCATTGAAGCGCAGCAAGGGGGTGACGGCGACCTTCTGGCGGAGCAGCTCGATATCGTGTTCGGGTTTGCGGGCGTGCGCGGTTTCGGCATCGATGTTGAGACGGATGACGAGCGTGGGCTGATGGCTGGCCATCCACGCGTAGAGCCGGCGTTCGCGGGCGGCGAGCCAGGCGACGGGGGCGCTGCGGGCGGCAGCGGCGGATAGGCCGGGGCCGTCATAGAACCCGGGCATGTCGATCTGCGGATAGCGATCGGTGATCACCGTGACGCCCTGGCGGCGCAGCGCCAGGACTTGCAGGAAGCGGCGGCGGCGGAGCAGCGAGAAATTGTAGATCACCAGCGCCGTCGCCAGGCCGGGGATGCGCTCGCCCCTGGTGCGCGTCTGTTTGCCCTTGCGCGCCAGGCGGCGTTCGAGCGCAGCGCCGATCAGCGGCCAGCGCTTGATCCGCTCGCCGATCGCACCCGACCCCAGGCCGAGATAGCGCGTGGCGACGGGGCGTTCGGCCCCCAGCGTGGCCACCATATCGGCGGCCAGCGTGGATTTGCCTGAGCCGTCACAGCCGATGATCGCGATAAGCGGTGCCATGCCCCTGCCCTGACCATCGCCCGCGCGCGCGTCAATCGATCGTTCGCGCCGGCTTGAACGATCCGCCCTGCAGATATTTGACCTGGACCGGCACGGTCGTCGCCCCGCCGCCGACGCGGAACTGCGTGATGGCGGGATCGGGCTTGCGTTTGAAGATCACGTCCATCAGCCCGACATTGGGATTGCCCGAAATGCCGCCGCCATCGGCACGATCGGTATCGCCATTGCCATTGGTATCGTGGCGGACATCGACGGCATAGACGCCGGGACGCGGCGCGGCGACGCAGATCATCACCGGCCCGGTACGCGGGGTGGGGATTTCGAGCCGGACGACGGTGCGCTTCTTGTCGAAATAGGTCGCGGTGGAGCCGCCGAACAGCCGCACGCGCAGCTGGCCCTGGCGGTTCTTGAGGCCGGTGACCTTGACCAGCACGGGATGCTGCGTGCCGGGCGCGCATTGCACGGTTTGGGGCGCCGCTGGTGCGGCGAGCAAGGCTATCAGAGAATAAATCATGCGGCTCCTTGCCTGATCGCAGGTTGCGCCAGCCTTAACCGACGGGCGTGCGCAGCAACAGCGCAGTGCGCAGGCACTGGCAGACGAGCTGATCGCGCTGGTTGATCAGCCGATGCGTGAAGGTGACGATGCCGGCATTGGGGCGCGATTTGCTGTCTTTCAGATCCGTCACTTCGGTTTCGGCGCGCATCGTATCGCCGATGAACACCGGGCTCGGGTGGACCAGCTTGTCGTAGCCGAGATTGGCGACGAGCGTGCCGAGCGTGGTGTCGCCGACCGACAGGCCGACCATCAGCGCGAAGGTGAAAGTACCATTGACGAGGATCTGGCCGAACTCGCTGGCCTTTGCCGCCTCGGCGTCGAGATGCAGCGGCTGCGGGTTATGCGTCATGGTCGAGAAGAGGAGATTGTCGGTCTCGGTGACGGTGCGGCGGATTTCGTGCGTGATTTGGTCGCCGATTTGCCATTCGTCGTAATAGCGGCCGGCCATGTTCTTCTCCTCATTGCCGGCGGAGGCCGGATTTTGCGGGGGTACGCCCCTCCCCCGTTTGTCACCCCGGACTTGTTCCGGGGTGGCGGAGTGGATGTGGGGCGCGCCGCCCACAAAGCTAGGTAATGGCGGTGATCTTCACCAGCACCGCGCCTTCGGACACCTGCCCGCCGATCACCGCCGCCAGCGTCTCCACCGTGCCGTCGAACGGGGCGACGAGGCTATGCTCCATCTTCATCGCCTCGAGCGTGACGAGCTTCTGGCCCTTGATCACGGCATCGCCCGCCGCGACATCCACCGCAATGATGCGGCCGGGCATAGGCGAGAGGATCGCGCCATCGGCGGCGGCGCCGCTGGCCGTGCCGCGGGGCTGCGCGAGGCGATAGCCGCGGCCCTCGCCGAGATAGAAGCTGATCACCTCATCCTGCGGCGGGCCATCGTCGATCATCAGATCGCTGACGACATGCACCTGCCCGGCGTCGTCGACGATGCGCGCCTCGGCGCGGGGCGCGGCGTTGAGCCGCAAGCCGATGGCGCCTTCCCACACGCCGCGCACGGGGCGCGCGGCAAGCGCCGCCGCCGCCTCGCGCAGATGCGTCTCCTGCGGCGCGGGCGGGATGGTCAGCGCCTCGCCGCGGCGCTCGATCAATCCGGTATCGATCGTACCGCTGCGGAAATCCGCGTCGAGGCAGAGCCGCGCGAGGAAACCGGCATTGGTGCGCACCGGCCAGACCTCGACATCGCTGGTCGCCTCCCACAACTCCTCGATCGCGGCGGACCGGCTGGGCTCGTGAACGATGATCTTGGCGATCATCGGATCGTAGAAGGGGGAGACCTCGCCGCCCTCCTCCACCCCGGTTTCGAGCCGCGCGAAACTCGGCAGCTGAAGATGCTCGATCAGGCCGGTCGAGGGCAGGAAGCCGGTGGCGGGGTTTTCGGCATAGAGCCGCGCTTCCATCGCCCAGCCGTGGATTTCGAGCTGATCCTGCCGCTTGGGCAACGGCTCGCCGCTGGCCACGCGCAGCTGCCATTCGACCAGATCCTGCCCGGTAATCTCCTCGGTCACCGGATGCTCGACCTGCAGCCGCGTGTTCATTTCCATGAACCAGATGCGATCGGCGCGCAGGCCCTCGCTGGCATCGGCGATGAATTCGATCGTGCCAGCGCCGACATAATCGACCGCCTGGGCCGCACGCACTGCGGCGTCGCAGACCGCGGCGCGCGTTTCCTCGTCCATCCCCGGTGCGGGGGCTTCCTCGATGACCTTCTGGTGGCGGCGCTGCAGGCTGCAATCGCGCTCGAACAGGTGGACGACGTTGCCGTGGCTGTCGCCGAACACCTGCACCTCGATATGGCGCGGCGAGAGGATGTATTTCTCGATCAGCACATCCGTATTGCCGAAGCTGGATGCGGCCTCGCGCTGGCACGAGACGAGCGAGTCGGCAAAATCGGCGGCGTCATCGACGCGGCGCATGCCCTTGCCGCCGCCGCCGGCGACCGCCTTGATCAGCACCGGGTAGCCGATCTTGTCGGCCTCCGCCGCCAGCCGCTCGGGCGACTGATCGGCGCCGAGATAGCCCGGGGTGACGGGCACGCCAGCGGCGATCATCCGCTCCTTCGCCGCATCCTTCAGGCCCATGGCGCGGATACTGTCCGGCTTGGGGCCGACCCAGATCAGCCCGGCGTCGATCACGGCCTGCGCGAAATCGGCGTTTTCGCTGAGGAAGCCGTAACCGGGGTGGATCGCCTCCGCGCCGGTCTGCAGCGCGGCGGCGATGATCTTGTCGCCGACGAGGTAACTTTCGCGCGCCGGGCTCGGGCCGATATGCACCGCCTCATCCGCCTGGCGGACGTGCAGCGCCTTGGCATCGGCGTCGGAATAGACCGCGATCGTGCGGACGCCCATCGCCCGCGCGGTGCGGATGATGCGGCAGGCGATCTCGCCACGATTGGCGATGAGCAGGGATTTCAGCATCTTGCGCCGCCCAATGTTGTCAATGTTGAGACGCTGGCGCGGTTTTGGCGGGGCGTCTCAACAGTCGTGCGCGGCGTTGGCAGGGGAGCGAGGCGGGGCGCGCGCGTCATCATGGCGAGGATAGGCCGAATCGCCCCTTGTAGGACAGCGCCAATATTCATGACGCGTCGCATCCGCTGGTGCGCGCGGAATAGCTGATGTTGGCGATCTTCCAGCGCCCGGCATCGCGCACCAGATCGATATGATCATAGCCGCAATGCACGATCTTGCCATCGATGCGGAAATCGTAGCGGCCCCAGACCATGGCGATATCGCCGTCAACCTCGATCGCGGGATCGTACAGCCGTTCCTGATAGCGTTGCGGGCCGGGCGTGATCGATGCGGCCCAGGCGGGCCAGCTGCGGCGGCTGATCTTGCTGCCGTCGGCGGCGATGACGCCGCCATCGGGCAGGACATGCGGCAGCACCGCCGCGCCATCGCGCGCGGCGATCGCTGCGAACAGCGCGTTGATGGGGGCCATGACGGTGGCTTCCGCGGTGCCCGGGGGCGGCAGACCGGTGCCCTTGGGGATCGGCGGAATGGGGGTGGTTTGCGCGAGGAGGAGGGCGAGGATCAGGGGCATGAGATTCCTTCTGATTCGTCCCCGGCACGGGACGGGGGACCATTTGCCTCTTGCGGCGAATGGTGGAGGGACGGCGATCGGATCATGCTATCTTTCCGTCATGCTGAACTTGTTTCAGCATCCACCGCGCGGCAAGCTCCCGCGGGGGAGAGCGCGCGATGCCCAAGCAGCCCTGTGTGTACATGCTCGCCAACGGCCGGATCGGTGCGATCTATATCGGCGTGACGTCGAACCTGCTCGCGCGACTGTATCAGCATCGCGCGGGTCAGATCCCCGGCTTTACCGCGCGCTACGGCATATGCCGGCTGGTCCGGTTCGAAATGTTTGCCGACATGCCGACCGCGATTGCACGCGAAAAGCAGTTGAAGCGGTGGCATCGAGAGTGGAAAATGAACCTTATCGAGCGCGACAATCCCGATTGGGACGATCTCGCGGTGACTCTGGGACTGGAACCGATCGGGTCGCCGGTGCCGCGCGGTGGATCCTGAAACGAGTTCAGGATGACGAGCATGATGGGGCATCGTCATCGCCTCACATGCGGAACACGCCGAACGCGGGGCGCGTCGGGATGGGGGCGTTTAGCGTGGCGGCGAAGGCTAATCCCAAGACGTCGCGGGTTTGCGCGGGATCGATGATGCCGTCGTCCCACAGGCGCGCGGTGGCGTACCAGGGATTGCCTTCGTCTTCATATTTCTGGCGGACGGGCGCCTTGAACGCTTCGGCTTCCTGGTCCGACCAAGTCTCCGCATCGCGGTGGACCGTGGCCAGCACGGACGCGGCCTGTTCGCCGCCCATCACGCTGATGCGGCTGTTCGGCCAGCTGAACAGGAAGCGTGGGGAATAAGCCCGGCCGCACATGCCGTAATTGCCCGCGCCGAAGCTGCCGCCGATCAGCACGGTGATCTTGGGCACGGTGGCGGTGGCCACCGCAGTGACGAGCTTGGCGCCGTGCTTGGCGATGCCCTCCGCCTCGTATCTGCCGCCGACCATGAAGCCCGAGATGTTCTGCAGGAACAGCAAGGGGATGCGGCGCTGGCAGGCAAGCTCGATGAAATGCGCGCCTTTCTGCGCGCTTTCGCTGAACAACACGCCGTTATTGGCAAGGATCGCGACGGGGATGCCCCAGATGTGCGCGAAACCGCACACCAGGCTGGTGCCATAGAGCGCTTTGAATTCGTGGAATTCGCTGCCGTCCACGAGCCGCGCGATGATCTCGTGCACGTCGTAGGGCGCGCGGACGTCCTGCGGCACGATGCCGTACAATTCCTCGGCGTCGAACTTCGGCGGGCGCGGATCCTGCAGGTTGACGGTGCCGCCGGCTTGCGGCTGCAGCGTCGAGACGATGTCGCGGACGATGGTCAGCGCGTGCTCGTCATTCTCGGCGACGTGATCGACCACACCCGATCGGCGGCCGTGCGTGTCGGCACCGCCCAGTTCCTCGGCCGAGATCACCTCGCCGGTCGCGGCCTTCACCAAGGGCGGGCCGGCGAGGAAGATCGTGCCCTGACCGCGCACGATGATCGTCTCGTCGGACATGGCGGGAACGTAGGCACCGCCGGCGGTGCAGCTGCCCATCACGCAGGCGATCTGCGGGATGCCTTTCGCGCTCATATTGGCCTGGTTGAAGAAGATGCGGCCGAAATGATCGCGATCGGGGAAGACCTCGGCCTGGTGCGGCAGGTTGGCGCCGCCCGAATCGACCAGGTAGATGCACGGCAGCATGTTCTGCTCGGCGATTTCCTGCGCGCGGAGATGCTTCTTGACGGTCAGCGGATAATAGGTGCCGCCCTTCACCGTCGCGTCGTTGCACAGGATCATGACCTGGCGGCCGGAGACGCGGCCGATCCCGGCGATCAGGCCGGCGCCGGGGACGTCATTGTCGTACAGGCCATTGGCGGCGAGCTGGCCGATCTCGAGAAAGGGGCTGCCGGGATCGAGCAGACGCTCGACACGATCGCGAGGGAGCAGCTTGCCGCGCGCGGTGTGGCGCTCGCGGGATTTTTCGGTGCCGCCGAGGGAGGCGCGGGCGACGTCGGCGCGGAGGCGCTCGGCCAGCGCGCGGTTATGCTGCGCGTTGGCGTGGAAGGTTTCGCTGTCGGGGGAAAGCGCGGTGGCGAGGGTTGGCGCGGTCACCCCATAGCTCCGTCATGCTGAACTTGTTTCAGCATCCACCGCTCCACAAGGAAGGGCGGCGCTTGTGGCACGGTGGATCCTGAAACGAGTTCAGGATGACGGTGGTGACAGGGAATCACTGCGCCACCTTCTCGCTCGCGCCGATCAGCTCGCGCCCGATCAGCATGCGGCGGATCTCGTTCGTCCCTGCGCCGATATCGAGCAATTTGGCATCGCGGAAGAAGCGCTCGACCGGCCAGTCCTTGGTGTAGCCCGCGCCGCCCAGCGCCTGGATCGCCTCGCCCGCGACCTTTACCGCATTCTCGCTCGCCAGCAGGATCGCGCCGGCCGCATCGAACCGCGTGGTCTTGCCCGCGTCGCAGCTCTTGGCCACGGCATAGACATAGGCGCGGGCGGAATTGAGCGCGACATACATGTCGGCGATCTTGCCCTGCATCAGCTGGAAGCTGCCGATCGGCTGGCCGAACTGACGGCGCTCGCGCACATAGGGCACGACCACGTCGAGGCAGGCCTGCATGATGCCGAGCTGGATGCCCGCCAGCACGGTACGTTCGTAATCGAGGCCGGACATCAGCACGCCGACGCCGCCATTGGTGGGGCCCATGACGTTCGCGTCGGGCACCGCGCAATCGTTGAACACCAGCTCGGCCGTGGGCGAGCCGCGCATGCCCATCTTGTCGATCTTCTGGCCGATCGAGAAGCCGGGCATGCCCTTTTCGATCAGGAAAGTGGTGATGCCGCGGCTGCCCTCCCCGGTCTTGGCATAGACGACGAGCGTATCGGCATAGGCGGCGTTGGTGATCCAGAATTTGGTGCCGTTGAGCACATAGCCCGTATCGGTCTTCTCGGCGCGGAGCTTCATCGAGACGACGTCCGACCCCGCGCCCGCTTCGGACATGGCGAGGCTGCCGACATGCTCGCCCGAAATCAGTTTGGGCAGATATTTGGCCTTCTGCTCCGGGCTGCCCCAACGCGCGATCTGGTTGACGCACAGATTGCTGTGCGCGCCATAGCTGAGGCCCACCGAGGCCGAGGCGCGGGACACTTCCTCGCAGGCGATGACATGTTCGAGATAGCCCAGGCCCAGGCCGCCATCCTCCTCCGCCACGGTGATGCCGTGCAGACCGAGCGCGCCCATCGCCGGCCACAATTGCTGCGGGAACCAGTCCTCGGCATCGATACGGGCGGCGAGCGGCAGGATCTGCTCGGCGGCGAAGCGCTGCGTGGTCTCGCGGATCATGTCCGCGGTCTCGCCGAGCGCGAAATCGAAATCGGGCGTCATTACCTCTCCAGCCGCATCGTGAATCGTGCGCAAGGCTCCCTAGCCTAACGGGGGCGCGGTGGGAACCGAAGCGGTAACCGCTGATACTAGTGCCGGCGGCGGAACCTATGCGGCCTGTGTCCAGTTATGTCTGGTATATTACAGAATGGACAAAGCCATGGCCGGCGGTTGGGCCCCGGACGGGACAGTGCAGGATCAGATCGACGATACGATCGCCGACGCGGTGCTGCGCGCGCGGACGTTGCTGCCGAGCGGCGATAGCGAGACGCATTGCGAGGATTGCGGCGAGCCGATCCCCGAACGCCGCCGCGTGGCCGTGCCGGGCGTGAGAACATGTGTCGCGTGCCAATCGGGCCGCGACACCAGGACGGTGATGAGCGGGATCAACCGCCGCGGCAGCAAGGACAGCCAGTTGCGCTGACCGCGCGGCACGGCCTGTATTGAAGCGAAACGCGTCCGAACAGAGTTTCGGGCAAAAGTTTCGGATGGTGATCCAGATTAATGGAAGTTGTTGATCGGCCCGCTACCGCGCTGTGCGGGGTGGGTGACTTATGCGGGAGTATCGCGTGCATCCTATCGCCCTATCCAAGTCTTCGGCCGATGCCGCACCATTGATCTGCTTTTCGCATTTGCGTTGGGATTTCGTGCTGCAGCGCCCGCAGCATCTGATGCGCCGCTTTGCCGAGCAACGCCGCGTCTATTTCTGGGAAGAGCCGATCGCGTGCGATCATCATCTGCCCTTTCTCGAATATCATCCTTTCCCGGCGGACAATGTGATCGCGCTGCGCCCGCGCGTGCCGCACGGCTGGAGCGCCGCCGAGCGTGAGGCCGGGCTGGCGGCATTGCTCGACATGTTTCTGGCGACCAGCGTCTCCGCAACGCCGATCCTGTGGTTCTATACGCCGATGATGTACGGCTTTGCCGAGCATGTGGCCGCCGCGGCGGTGGTGTATGACTGCATGGACGAGCTCTCCGCGTTCAACTTCGCCGATCCCGCGCTGATCACGCGCGAAGCGGCGCTGATCGCGCGCGCCGACGTGATGTTCACCGGCGGACAGAGCCTGTACGAAGCGAAGAAGGCCCGCCACGGCAATATCCGCGCCTTCCCCTCCTCGGTCGACGTGGCGCATTTCGCGGCAGCGCGTGGTGCGATCACGACCCTGGCGGATCAGGCGACGATCGCCGGGCCGATCCTGGGCTTTTACGGCGTGATCGACGAACGCATCGATCTTGCCCTGATCGAGGCGGTGGCGGTGGCGCGGCCTGACTGGTCGCTGGTGATGATCGGCCCGGTGGCCAAGATCGCGCCTGAAGATCTGCCCCAGCGCGCCAACATCCATTGGCTCGGCGCGCGCGATTATGCCGAGCTGCCGGCCTATCTGGCGGGCTGGGACGCGGCGCTGATGCCCTTTGCCATCAATGCCGCGACGCGCTTTATCAGCCCGACCAAGACGCCGGAATATCTGGTCGCCGGCAAGCCCGTCGTGTCGACGCCGATCGTCGATGTCGTGTCGCAATATGGCGACATGGAGGGCGTGGGCATCGCCGCGACGCCGGAGGCGTTCATCGCCGAATGCGCACGCGTACTGGCGTTGCCGGCAACCGGCGCATGGCTGAACGAAGCGGATACGGTGCTGGCGGACATGTCGTGGGACCGGACGTTCGCGGGCATGAACGCGATGGTGCTGGCCGCCGCCGAGGTGCGCCGCCAGCCAGCGCTGCCGGCCAACGACGTCGTCACCGCCCCCGCCATCCGCAGCGCCAACGCGCGGCCGGATTACGACGTGCTGGTGGTGGGCGCTGGTTTTGCCGGGGCGACCCTGGCCGAGCGGCTGGCGTCGCAAGCGGGCAAGCGCGTGTTGCTGATCGACCGGCGCGAGCATGTCGGCGGCAACGCCTATGACGAGCATGATGCCGCCGGCATCCTGATCCACCGTTACGGCCCGCACATCTTCCACACCAACAGCGACGAGATCGTCCAGTATCTCTCGAAATTCACCAAATGGCGGCCCTATGAGCATCGCGTGCTGGCGGCGGTGCGGGACAAATTGCTGCCCATCCCGATCAACCGCACGACGATCAACGGCCTGTACGGCCTCGATCTGCAGGACGATGACCAGGCCGCCGCGTTCCTGGCGGCGCGCGCCGAGCGACGCGAGATCCGCACCTCGGAAGACGTGGTGATCGCCGCCGTCGGCCAGGAACTCTACGAAACGTTTTTCCGCGGCTATACGCGCAAGCAATGGGGCCTGGACCCAAGCGAGCTCGACAAATCGGTCACCGCACGCGTGCCGACGCGGACCTCGATCGACGATCGCTATTTCCTCGACAGTTTCCAGGCGATGCCGCTCGATGGCTATACGCGGATGTTCGAGAATATGGTCGATCACGATCTGATCGATGTCGAACTGGGCGTGGATTTCCGCGACGTGGCCAACCGCGTGACCGTGGGGCACACGATCTTTACCGGCCCGGTCGACGAATATTTCGATCACCGCTTCGGTGCGCTGCCTTATCGCTGCCTCGATTTCCAGCACGAGACGCACGACATGGAACGCTTCCAGCCGGTCGCGGTGGTCAATTATCCATCGGAGGATACGCCCTTCACGCGCATTACCGAATACAAGCAGCTGACGGGCCAAGTGCATCGCCAGACCAGCATCAGCTACGAATATTCGAGCGCCACCGGCAATCCCTATTACCCGATCCCGCGCGCCGACAATCAGGCGGTGTACAAGCAATACGAGGCGCTGGCCGATGCGCTGCCCGACGTGAGCTTTGTCGGGCGTCTGGCCACGTACAAATATTACAACATGGACCAGGTGGTGGGCCAGGCGTTGGCGACCTATCGCCGGCTCGCCCCGCGGATCGGCGTCAAGGCGATCGCCGCCGTCTCGGTGTGATCCTACGGGGCCGGACACGCGTCCGGCCCCGCTGCCTCAGGCCGCGCGACCGGCCTTGCCGACCAGGCTGCGACTGCGACTGTAGGCGAAATAGAAAGCCAGCCCGATCGCGTTCCAGATCACGAAGCGCACCAGCGTCGACGAGGGCAGGCTGACCAGCAGATACAGACAGCCGACGATCGCCAGCGTGCCGACAATATACGGCTGCGGGCAGCGGAACAGTCGCTTCATGTCGGGCGCGGCGCGGCGCAGCACCATCAGACACGCGCCGACCGCGATGAACGCCACCAACGTGCCGGCATTGGCCAGTTCGGCAATCTCGTCGAGCCGGAAGATCCCCGCCACCACCGCGATCGAGATCCCGGTCAGCAACGTGATCAGGGTCGGCGCGCCGGTGCGCGGGGAAACCTTGGCCAGGCCGCGCGGCAGCAGGCCGTCGCGCGCCATGACGAAAAAGATGCGGCTCTGGCCATACATCATCACCAGGATCACCGAGGGCAAGGCGATCACGGCGGCCAGCGCGATGAGATAGGCCGCGGCGGGCTGGCCCAGGCTGCGCAGCACCAGCGCCAGCGGCTCGGGCGAATTGGCGAGCTGCTGGAACGGCAAGGCGCCGATCGCGGCGATTGCCACCGCCATGTAGATCACGGTGCACACCGCCATCGATCCGATGATGCCGATGGTCAGATCCCGGCCCGGATTCTTGGCCTCCTCAGCCGAAGTTGCCACCGCATCAAAGCCGTAAAAGGCGAAGAACACGATCGCCGCCGCCGCCATCACCCCGCGCTTGTGCCCGCCGATTTCGGTGCTGGCGAAGCCATAGGGCATGAACGGTTCGAGATTGCTCGATTGGAACGCCGGCAGCGCGAAGGCGATGAACACGCCCAACGCGACAAGCTTGATGATCACCAGCACGATATTGAGCGTGGCGCTTTCGCGCGTGCCGGCGATCAGCATGCCCATCACCGCCAACGCCACAAAGACGGCGGGCAGATTGACGATCCCGCCGCCATGCGGGCCGACCAGGATTTCGGGCGGGAGGTGGACTCCCGCCGCCTCGATCCAGCCGACCAGATAGCCCGACCAGCCGACCGCGACGGTGGCGCAGGCCAGCGAATATTCGAGAATCAGGCTCCAGCCGACCACCCAGGCGATCTTTTCGCCCAGCGCGGCATAGCTGAACGTATAGGCGCTGCCCGCCGCCGGAATCATCGTGGCCAACTCGGCATAGCAGAGCGCCGCACAGGCGCAGACCGCGCCGGCGATGGCAAAGGCGAGGATCACGGCCGGGCCGGCGCGCTCGGCGCCAACCCCGGTGAGCGTATAGATGCCCGTGCCCACGATCGCGCCAACGCCCAAAGCGATCAGATGCGGCCAGCTCAGCGTCTTGGCCAGGCGGTGCCCCGATTCATGCTGCGTTACGTGGCTGAGCGACTTGCGTGGTCCGAACATTCCATTCCCCTGTTGGGCGCCTGTATCAGGTCACCATCGTTCTGCATTGCGCGTGCGGATCGCCCAGCCTGCCCCTGATATGTCCGGCCCGCTCGCGAACGATCTCGCACACGCGCTCCGAAAGGCTGCGGACGACGATGTTCTGCGCTTGGTCACTCCGGCCGACGGTGCTCCGCAACCGGGACAGGCGGCCGGTTGATCAGATAATGTGAAAACCATCCCAGAAGCAGTCGGCGCGATCAATCCAGATCGTGTTGAGCCGACGCAACCTTCGCGCGCATTATCGCCGCCTGATCTGCACCTCATTGCCGAGCGGCGCCATGCGCTCGAGGCGACCGATCAACCGGCTTCCGAACAGGCATACGGACAACGACGTCAGCGCGGCATCAATCGATGAACGGCTCGGTCGCGACATGCCGGCTACGCAGAAATGCGTCGGCCACGAGCCGCAACGGGCTGCGATCCGTATCGCTTTTGCCGGCGCGAATCAGCCGCGCGAAATCGGCATACAGCGCGGGATATTCGCCATGCGCCGCAACCGGCTGCGACACGCCGTTGATGACCAGCTCGCTGCCGCCCTTGCTCAGCGCCAACGTACCCGTCGTGGTGGTCACATTTATGTCCCAGCTTTGCGGGCCGGTCTGCCGCCAATCGAATTCGGCGTTGATTTTGGCGCCCTGCGTGTCGGCGAGCGACATGCGCGCGGCGATCGGCGCGGCACGATTGCTGGGAATTTCCATTTCGCCATCCGCCAGATGGATGAAATCGGGCATGATGCGCGTCAGGATCGACAGGCCGTTAATGCCCGGATCGAACACGCCGAGCCCGCCCGGCTGCCAGATCCATTGCTGGCCGGGATGCCAGCGGCGGACATCCTCTTTCCAGATGACGTCGGCGGAGACGACCTGCTGCCCGGCAAGCCAGGCGCGCGCCTGTTCGACCGCGGGGGCATAACGCGAATGCCAGGCGGCGAACAACGTCGTGCCGCCTTCTTCGGCGAAGCGCACCAGCCCCTCGACTTCCGCCAGCGTGGCGCCGGGCGGCTTTTCAAGCAGCACATGCTTGCCCGCACGGATCGCCTTGGCGGCGGTGACATAGCGCACCTGCGGCGGCTGACACATGGCGATGGCATCCACCGCAATGCCCGAGGCAAGCAGTGCATCGATATCCTTAAATACCGGCACGCCCTCGGCCGTGCCCTCGGGGCTCGCACCGGCGACCAGCGTGAATTCATCCGAGGCGGCGATGGCGGGCAGATGCTGATCGTGCGCGATCTTGCCGAGCCCGACGACGGCGATGGCAATCGTCATGCTCAGAGCGCCCGCACGGCGACGGGCGCCGGGGCGGCGACGGCGATCGGGTTGCTCACCGGCAGGCGGAACGGCGCGGCGGCGATTTCGAACACGTCGCCCGGCTGCGTGCGGACGTCATCGCTGAACGATAAGGTCGCGGTGCCGAAGAAGTGCACGTGGACATCGCCGGGGCGGCGGAACAACGCATATTTGAAATGGTGATGCTCGAGATTGGCGATGCTGTGCGACATGTTCGCCTCGCCCGAGACGAACGGCTTCTGCCAGATCGTCTCGCCGCCTCGCACGATGCGGCTCGTGCCCTCGACGCTGGCGGGCAGATCACCGATCAGCAATTCGGGGCCGAGCGCCGCCGGGCGCAGCTTGGAATGCGCCAGCCACAGATAATTGCCGCGTTCCGTGACGTGATCGCTGAATTCATTGGCCAGCGCAAAGCCGATGCGCACCGGCGCGCCCGCCGCGTCGATCAGGTAGATGCCGGCAATCTCCGGCTCCTCGCCCGCATCGAGCGCGAAATCGGGCGAGGGCAGCGCCTCCCCCGGCGCGATGAGCGCAGTGCCATCGCCCTTGTAGAACCACTCGGGCTGCGCGCCGACCGCGCCGTCGGCAGGCTTGCCGCCCTCGACGCCCATCAGGAACATCTTCATCGAATCGGTCTGCGTGGCGGCGGCATCGATGGCGCGGTGCATCTTGTCCCGCCCTTCGGCCGAGCCGAGATGCGTAAGCCCGGTGCCGGTCATCAACAGATGCGCGCTATCCGGGTGGTCGATCGGCGCAAGCAGCGTGACGGTGGCGAGATCGATCGGCGCGCCCTCGCCCGCCGCGGCAACGATATCCCCGAGCGAGCGGCCCGCGACGATCGCGGCCTGCGCCAGGGCCAAGGTCGTCGTCGCCCCCGGCACGATGCGCGGCTGATCGTCAGCGCCAATGACCGCTACCCCGCGCGCGCCATCGCCGCCGCGGAACTGAACCAGGGATATCGTCACGTCATTCCTCTCAAGGCATGGCGCCGCCCGCCGGGCGACGCCGATACGGCTCAGCCGCGCTCGATCGTGCCATCCATGCGGCGCGCCAGCTTCCAGGGGTTGGCCGACTGGATTGCCGCGGGGAGCAGCGAATCGGGCAGACCCTGATAGCAGACCGGGCGCAGGAAGCGGTCGATCGCCAGCGTGCCGACCGAGGTGGTGCGACCGTCGCTGGTTGCCGGGAACGGCCCGCCATGGACCATGGCATGGGCAACTTCGACGCCGGTCGGCCAGCCATTGGCGAGGATGCGACCGGCCTTGCGCGCGAGGATCGGGATGATCGGCGCGACCAGCGCTTCATCGGCTTCGTCGAACAGGATCGTCGCGGTCAGCTGGCCCTCGAGACCCTCGAGCAAGGTGGTGACTTCGGCCATGTCGCGCGCGCGCACCAGGATCGAGGACGAGCCGAACACTTCATGCCCGAGTGCCGCATCGGCGAGGAACTTCTCCACCGTGGTGGCGAACAGCGCGCCCTGCGCCTGGCCCTGGCCTTCACCGACCAGCCCACGCGCCAGCACGTCGACCGCGGGATGCGCGGCGAGCGCATCGACGCCGTGGCAATAGCTGCCATGGATGCCGGGGGTCAGCATCTGCTGCGCCGGGCTGACCGCGAGCGCGGCCTTGGCGGCCTCGATAAAGGCATCGAGCTCGGGGCCTTCGACCGCGACGACCAGGCCGGGATTGGTGCAGAACTGGCCCGCGCCCATCGTCAGCGACTGGATGAACGCCGTGCCCAGCGCCGCGCCGCGCGATGCCGCCGCGCCGGGGAACAGGACGACCGGGTTGATGCTGCTCATCTCGGCATAGACCGGGATCGGCTCGGCGCGCGCTGCGGCGATCCGCACCAGCGCCAGGCCACCGCCACGCGACCCGGTGAACCCCACCGCCTTGATGCGCGGATCGGCGACGAGCGCGCCGCCCAGATCGTTGGTGGTGCCGGGCAGATATGAGAACACGCCTTCGGGCAGACCCTGTGCCGCAACTGCGGCGCGGACCGCGCGCGCGACCAGCTCACCAGTGCCGGGATGCGCCGGATGGCCCTTGACCACCACCGGGCAACCGGCGGCGAAGGCGGCGGCGGTGTCACCACCGGCGACCGAGAAAGCGAGCGGGAAGTTGGACGCGCCGAACACCGCGACCGGGCCGACGGCAATATTGCGACGGCGCAGATCGGGGCGCGGCAGCGGCGCGCGATCAGGCAGTGCCGGATCGATCGTCGCATCGACCCAGTCGCCCTGGCGGACGACCGAGGCGAACAGCTTGAGCTGGCCGATGGTACGGCCCCGCTCGCCTTCCAGGCGGGCGCGCGGCAGGCCGCTTTCGGCCATCGCGCGCTCGATCAGCACGTCGCCGATCGCGGCGATCTGCTCGGCCACGGCTTCCAGGAACTGCGCGCGCTGCTCGGGCGCGAGATCGCTGAACACGGTGAAGGCGTCTGCGGCGAGCGCGCAGGCATCCGCCACATCGGCGGGGCCAGCCTCGGCAAAGGAGGGGGTCAGCGCCGCGCCGGTGGCGGGATTGACCGCGTCGAACGTGGTTCCCGCCGTGCGGTCGGTTGAACCGATCAGAATTGCTCCGGTGATGTCCATCGTCGATCCTTTAGTCTGACATTATCTCTTGGCCGCGGTCGCTCGCAAATCTGCTGCGCAAAAGCAAGGCATAGCCGCCCGCCGTCCATATAGCGCGTCCCGCGACCGCCGCCATGCGCGATCGGCTGAACCGACCGTGCGATGCGATCAGCGTTAGCGCTACCGAGCGGCCCCGCGTACCACCGGCTTGGAGCCCCACAAGGCGTAGAACAACACGTAGAGTTCGCACAATGCGGTAAGCAGGAACGATGCCTGCAACCCATATTGATCGGCCAGCCAGCCCTGCACGATGACCAATGCGCCGCCGGCAATGGCCATGATCAGCAGCCCCGATCCCTCTTCGGTGAGCGGGCCGAGCCCCTTGATGCCGAGCGTGAAGATCGTGGGGAACATGATCGAGTGAAACAGGCCGACCGAGATCAGCGCCCACATCGCGACGTGCCCGGTGGTGAAGGCGGCGATGACCATGACGATCGTGGCGCCGATGCTGGCGATGGCGAGTACCTTCGCGGCATCCACCTTCTGCATCACGAAAGCGCCGACCAGACGGCCGATCATCATCCCGCCCCACAGCAGGAACAGATAATCCGAGGCCTGCTGATGCGTGAGATTGCCGATATCGGGCTGCGACACGAAATTGATGAACAGATTGCCGACGCCGATCTCGGCGATGAGGTAGATGAAGATGGCGGGGATGCCGAACACCAGGTTGCGGTGGTTCCACAGCGAATGCCCCCTGCGCTCCTCCTTGGCATGGCGCTGCGTCGCCGCGCCCATGGCGGGAAGCGGGAAGCGCGCGATGATGATGGCGAGCACCGCCAGCACGACCGCGACGATCACATAGGGCAATACGACCGACTGCGCATCGGCCAGCCGCTCGGCCGGGGTCAGCGCGGCGGCGCCGGCGACGGCGGTGCCCGATGTGGTGCGCCCGAGGATCAGATAGCCGCCAAACAACGGCGCCAGCGTGGCGCCGGCGGAGTTGAACGCCTGCACCAGATTGAGCCGCGACGAGGCGGTTTCAGGCTTGCCGACCACCGCGACATACGGATTGGCGGCGACCTGCAGCAGCGTGATGCCGCTGGCGATGACGAACAACGCGAACAACGTGACGCCATAGGATGGCAGCCGCGCCGCCGGCACCATGATCAGCGCGCCCGCCGCCATCATCGCCAGCCCGATGACCATCGAGCGCTGATAGCCGACGCGTTCGATCAGCTTGGCCGAGGGGATCGAGGCGAAGAAATAGGCGATGAACCACACCGATTCGATCAGCGTGGTCTGCGTGTAGGATAGATCGAACACGCTGCGCAGATGCGGCAGCAACGTGCCGTTGATGACGGTGATGAAGCCCCACATGAAGAACAGGCTGGCGAGCAACGTCAGCGCGGCGCGATAACTGGTCGCCGGCGCGCCGCCCGTGGCGGCGTGAGGCGTGGCGCTAACGCCGGGGGGCAATGCCATGATCAAACTCTCCCTATCGCCGGCAGGCCGGCAATCATTGTTATTGTCCGACTATATATGGAGACACGTCGGGTCAACGCGGTTAGGAATGGCGGAGGGATAGCGCGCGGCCCCTGGGTGATGCAATCGCGATCGGCCGTTCCGCCATTGCCATGATCGTGGCAATACGGGACGCGCCCACGGCGAAACGCCGGCATGTGCCCGTGCGCGCGTTGATCCCGGCCCGCTTTGCCACCCGATGGTCGATCGCCTGACCGTCGCCCGTTACGTTTCGGAGTTCATCACCATGACTGCCCCCACTGCCCCCAACCTCCGCAGCCGCGCCTGGTTCGACAATCCCGCCAATATCGACATGACCGCGCTGTATCTCGAGCGCTATCTCAACTTCGGGCTGAGCCTGGAGGAATTGCGCTCGGGCAAGCCGATCATCGGCATCGCGCAGACGGGCAGCGACCTCAGCCCGTGTAACCGCCACCATCTCGTGCTGGCCGAGCGGCTGCGCGAGGGCATCCGCGAGATGGGCGGCATCCCGCTCGAATTCCCGGTCCACCCGATCCAGGAAACCGGCAAGCGCCCGACCGCCGGGCTCGATCGCAACCTGGCCTATCTGGCGCTGGTCGAAGTGCTGTACGGCTATCCGCTCGACGGCGTGGTACTGACGATCGGCTGCGACAAGACCACGCCGGCCTGCCTGATGGCCGCCGCGACGGTGAACATCCCCGCCATCGCCTTGTCGGTCGGCCCGATGCTCAACGGCTGGCACAAGGGCGAGCGCACGGGATCGGGCACGATCGTGTGGAAAGCGCGCGAACTGCTCGCGACCGGCGCGATCGATGACGAGGGCTTTATCAAGCTCGTCGCCTCCTCCGCGCCCTCGACCGGCTATTGCAACACGATGGGCACGGCGACGACGATGAACTCGCTGGCCGAGGCGCTCGGCATGCAACTGCCCGGCTCGGCCGCCATTCCCGCGCCGTATCGCGATCGCCAGGAGGTCGCGTATTTCACTGGCAAGCGCATCGTCGAGATGGTCGCCGAGGATCTGAAACCCTCCGACATCATGACGCGCGAGGCATTCCTCAACGCAATCGTGGTCAATTCGGCGATCGGCGGCTCGACCAACGCGCCGATCCATCTGGCCGCCATTGCCCGCCATATCGGCGCCGATTTGGCGCTCGATGACTGGCAGACGCATGGCCACAAGGTGCCGCTGATGGTCAATCTGCAGCCCGCCGGCGAATATCTGGGGGAAGATTTCTATCATGCCGGCGGCGTGCCCGCGGTGGTCGCCGAACTGATGAAGCAGGGCCTGATCCACGAGGACGTGATCACCGCCAACGGCAAGACGATCGGCGATAACTGCCGTGATGCCACGATCGAGGATGACAAGGTCATCCGCCCGTTCGCCACGCCGCTGAAGCAGGACGCCGGGTTCATCGTGCTGCGCGGCAATCTGTTCGAATCGGCGATCATGAAAACGAGCGTGATCAGCCCCGAATTCCGCAACCGCTACCTCTCCAACCCGCAGGATCCCGAGGCGTTCGAAGGCCCCGCCGTGGTGTTCGATGGCCCGGAGGATTATCATGCGCGGATCGACGATCCCGCGCTCGGCATCACCGACAGCCACTTGCTGTTCATGCGCGGGGCCGGGCCGATCGGCTATCCGGGCGCGGCCGAAGTCGTCAACATGCGCGCGCCGGCCTATCTGATCCGCGAAGGCGTGCATGCGCTGCCGTGCATCGGCGATGGTCGCCAGTCCGGCACGTCGGGCAGCCCCTCGATTCTCAACGCCTCGCCCGAAGCGGCGGCAATGGGCGGGCTGGCGCTGATCCGCACGGGTGATCGCGTGCGCATCGATCTGAACAAGGGGTCGGCCGACGTGTTGCTCGACGATGCCGAGCTGGCCGAGCGCCGCCGCGCGCTGGTCGAAGCGGGCGGCTATGCCTATCCCGCCTCGCAGACGCCGTGGCAGGAAATCCAGCGCGCCACGGTGGGCCAGTTGCAGACCGGCGCGATCCTGGAAGGCGCGGAGAAGTATCAGCGCATCGCGCAGACCATGGGCCTGCCGCGCGATAATCACTGATCGCGGCGTAGGCGCACGCTGACCATACGACCCCGGCGGAGGCCGGGCCAGTCGGGAAACGAAAGGTGGCGGGCGGCGGCGTCGGTCACATCGACCGGCACGACTGGCCCCCGCCTTCGCCGGGCCTGGAACCGCAGTATAACCCTATGTGTCACTGCGGACTTGGTCCGGGGTCCACGGTGCCGCAGGAGCATCGGCCTGCAAGTTTGCGGCTAGGTGGACCCCGGACCAAGTCCGCGGTGACGGAATAAGTTTGCGAGGGTCGCGCGCGCGATACGCCGCCTGCAGAGTTTTGCAGCCGCCCGCCGATGATCGGCCGCCACATACAGGCTTTGCGAAACACCGCTCGCCGTGTAGCGCGCTCCGCCCATGGCTCATCCCACCTCCTTCTCGCTCGGCCTCGATTTTGGCACGACCAATTCGGTCGCTGCGGTCGCGCACGGCGCTGTCGCCGATCTCGTGCCGCTGGAGGGTCCTGCCGGGCCCGAGGCGGTGTTCCGTTCGGCATTGTGCTTCTGGGAGGATGATGCCGCGCGCGGTGGCATTGCGGCCGATGCCGGGCCCTGGGCAATCGCCGAATATCTCGATTTCCCGCAAGGGTCGCGTTTCATCCAGTCGTTCAAATCGGTCGCCGCCAGCGCCGCGTTCGAAACCGCCTCGGTGTTCGAGCGGCGCTACACGTTCGAGCAGCTGGGCGGCACGTTCCTCGACAAGATGATCGCGCGCGCCGGCGGCGCGATGCAGGGCGCCGCCACCGTGGTGGTCGGCCGACCGGTCGAATATGCCGGGCACCGCCCCAACGAGGCGCTGGCGCGCAGCCGTTACGACGCGATGTTCGCCGCGCTCGGCGCCACGGTCCATTATGTCTATGAGCCGCTCGGCGCGGCCTATAGCTATGCCGCGCGGATCACCGATCCGGCGACCATCCTGGTGGCCGATTTCGGCGGCGGCACCAGCGATTTCTCGGTCGTGAAGATCGCCGAGCCGGGCGCGGCGCGGCGCTGCGTGCCGCTGGCGCATACTGGCGTCGGCATCGCCGGGGATCGCTTCGATTATCGGCTGGTCGATCATCTCGTGCTGCCGCTGCTCGGCAAGGGTGGCTCCTATCGCTCGTTCGACAAGGTGCTGGATATTCCCGGCGGGCATTTCGCCGAATTCGCCGATTGGTCGCGGCTCGCGCTGATGCGCAATCGCCGCACGCTGGCCGAGCTGGAAAAGCTGCGCCACCATGCGCTGGATCCCGCGGCGATCGGCCGGATGATCGCGGTGATCGAGCAGGAACTGGGTTATGCGTTGTACGATGCGGTGGGCCGCGTGAAGCGCGAACTGTCATCGTCCGACACCGCGCATTTCCACTTCAGCGGCGCGGATCTAACGGTCGAGGCGGATGTGACGCGCGCCGATTTCGAACGCTGGATCGCGCCCGATATCGTGCGCATCGAGGCGGCGATCGATCGCGCGCTGGATATGGCGGGCGTTGAATCGGCGGGCATCGACCGCGTGTTCCTCACCGGCGGATCGTCGCTGATGCCGCGCATCCGCCGCATCTTCACCGATCGCTTCGGCGATACGCGGATCGCCACCGGTGGCGAGCTGACCTCGATCGCGCATGGCCTCGCGCTGATCGGGCAGCAGGACGATCTCGCCGCCTGGGCGGTCTAGCCCTGATCCGCCAGCGCGGCGACAAAGGCGCGCGCGTTGTGGCCGACCTGCTCGGCGGTCATGCCGACCTTGTACAGCGCCGATCCGAGGCCAAAGCCGGCGGCGCCCGCCGCGCTCCACGGCGTCATATTATCCGGCGCGATGCCGCCGACGGGCAGCACGCGGACCTGCTTGGGCAGCACAGCGCGCATCGCCTTCAGCACGCCCGGGCTGGCCGCCTCGGCCGGGAACAGCTTCAGCGCGGTGGCGCCCGCCTCCAGCGCGGCGAACGCTTCGCTCGGCGTGGCGATGCCGGGCATCGAGATCAGCCCGCGCGCCGCGCTGGCGGCGATGACCTGCAGATTGGCATTGGGGGAGATGATCATCGTGCCCCCCGCCGCCTCGACCGCGGCGACATCCTCGACACGCAGCACCGTGCCCGCGCCGATCACCGCGCGACCGGTAAAGCGCCGCGCCAGCCTGGCCACGCTCTCCAGCGGATCGGGCGAATTCATCGGCACTTCGATCAGCGTGAAACCGGCATCGACCAGCGCATCGCCGATCGCATCGATCTCGTACGGCGCGACGCCGCGCAGGATGGCGACGAGCGGGCATTTGGCAAAGGCGGCGTCGAACGTGTCGAGATGCGTCATGAATGATTTCCGATGGCGATGATGCCCGCCGTGAACGCGGCGTGGCTGTCGATAAGATAGGCCGTGCCACCCAGATATTCCACCGCGGCGACATACAGCCCGCCCAGCACAGGATCGGCCAGAATATAGGCGGCGTCATGCCGCGACTTCGCCAGCCGCGCCGCCGCATCGCCGCCAATCAGCAGACCGCTGGCGAAGGCGGCGGCATCGGCATCGTCGCGCTGGCCAAGCAGCTTGGCGGCGCGAATGCCGAACAGGGAGGCGGCTAGATCGCGTTTGCGGCCTTCCTCCACCCCGGCGCGGAACGCGTCACCGGGGGTGACCTCACCGCCGAGCTGCGCGGCGAGTAGCCCGTGCGTGCGCAGCAGCGCGAACAACTCGCCGGTCATCGCGGTGGTGAAGCCGGTGATGCGGCCACCGGCCAGCTCGACCCATTTGCAATGCGTGCCGGGCTGCACGACCAGCGCATCGCGCGGCACCAGCCCGGCTTCGACCGCGCCGAGCACCTGCACCTCTTCGCCGCGCATCACATCGGCGGGATGATCGACCGACACGCCCGGCACGATCGCGGTGCGCGCATCGATTCTGAGTAATCCGGCCGCGAGCTCGGCGATCCCCGCCGGCGCGGAGACATAGGGCGCGGGCCGCCAGCCGATGTTCGAGCCGACCATGCCCGCCAGCAGCATCGGCAGATCGCCATGCTCGGCGCGCAACGCCGCGACCGAGGCGGGGAAATCGTCGACCGAGGTGACGCCCTGCCCGTCGCGCGCGGTGCGCACCACCCGGCCCTGCTCGATCACGAACACGCGGCGATTGGTCGTGCCCCAATCGACCGCGAGGAAGGTGTCGCCGATGCTCACCACCACGTCGCGTACAAGGCGATGAGGATCAGCACGACGCCCAGCGCGCCGATGTTAAACGCGCCCGAGGTGCGGAAGCTGACACCTTGCATCGTCACGACATTCTTCTCGACCCGCGCCGGCCTGGCCAGCGAGACGATCACCGCCAGCGCCAGGCTGACCAGGAACACGAACAGCATGCGGTTCATGAACGGCGTCAGGTATACGTTGGCCGCTTCGGGCAACCACGGCACGGGCACGCTGATCTTGAGCAGATAGGACAGCACGACGGAGGTGACCGCAGCGACGATCGCGCCCGCTTCGGTGGCCTTTTTCCAGAACAGGCCGAGCAGGAAGATCACCGTGATGCCGGGGGTGAAGAAGCCGGAGAATTCCTGGATGAACTGGAATGCCTGATCCGACTGGCCGATCAGCGGCTTGGCGGCGAAGATGGCGATGATGATGGCCAGCGCCGCGACGCCGCGGCCGACCAATACGAGATGCTTTTCCTTCGCCTCCCCGCCGACATTGTCTTCGCCGCGCGTGGGGATGCCGCGCGCCTTGGCGTACAGATCGAGCGTGAAGATCGTCGCAATCGAATTGATCTTGGACGCGGTCGAGGCGATGATCGCGGCGATCAACGCGGCGAACACCAGCCCGAGGAGCCCTTGCGGCAGCAGCCGCATCATCGTCGGATAGGCTTCATCGGGCTTGGCCAGATCGGGCGCCAGCACCACCGCGGCGATCCCCGGCAGCACGATGATCACCGGCATCAGCAGCTTGAGATAGGCGGCGAACATCACGCCCTTCTGCGCTTCGCCCAGGTTCTTGGCGGCCAGCGCGCGCTGGATGATATATTGGTTGAAGCCCCAATAGCTGAGATTGGCGATCCACATCCCGCCGACCAGCACGCCGATGCCGGGCAGATCGTTGTAGAATTTGTTGTCGGGCGTCAGGATCATGTCGAAATGCGTCGGCACGCGCTCGACCAGGATGCGGAAGCCGGCGAAGAAGCCCTCCCCGCCGCCGATCTGCGTCAGCGTGAGATACGAGACGACCAGCCCGCCGAAGACCAGCAGCGTGACCTGCACGATGTCGGTCAGCGCGACCGCCTTCAGCCCGCCCCACAATTGATACAGCAAGGCGAACAGCCCGAGCCCGACCAATGCATAGGTCTGATCGACACCGGCGACCTTGTTGACCGCGATCGAGCCCAGCCAGATGATCGAGGTGAGATTGACGAACACGTAGAGCGCCAGCCAGAACACCGCCATCAGCACCGGCAGCAGCCGGCCGTAGCGCTGCTCCAGGAACTGCGGCATCGTATAGATCTCGTTGCGCAGGAAGATCGGCAGAAAATATTTGCCGACGATCAGCAAGGTCAGCGCCGCCATCCATTCATAGGAAGCGATCGCCAGCCCCATGGCATAGCCCGATCCCGACATGCCGACGATCTGCTCGGCCGAGATGTTGGCCGCGATCAGCGACGCGCCGATCGCCCACCAGGGGAGCGATTTTGAAGCGAGGAAATAATCCGACGTATCCTTGGCGTGCCCGGCCTTTTCGCGGCTGACCCATTGGGCGAGCCCGAAAATGCCGATCGCGTAAACGATGACGACGATCAGATCGATGGTCGAGAGACTCACGGCGTTCACTCCCCTGCCGGGCCGGCGGGGTTCCGCTTCGCCCGGTCATGCCGCAGGCGACGCCGACGGTTGGCTGGTCATTTATCTTATTTATTGACCTTGTCCAGCATCGGCAACGCGTTACACTCTGCGGGCATGACCTATCCCAATCTCGATGGCGAAGACGTCCGGCCACAACTCGGTCGCAACCTCACATACGGCATGCTGGATAGCCTCGGCCGGGCGATCGTCACCGGGCATTACGAGCACGAACCTTTCCCCACCGAGGCCGAACTGGCCAAGCAGCACGGCGTCAGCCGGTCGGTGACGCGCGAGGCAGTCAAGATGCTGACCGCCAAGGGGCTGCTCAGCGCGCGGCCGCGCCAGGGCACGGTGATCCAGCCCGCGACCTCATGGAACCTGTTCGACACCGATGTGCTGCGCTGGCTGCTCGAGCGCACCTTCTCGGTGCAATTGCTCAAGCATTTCACGCAATTGCGCGTCGCCATCGAGCCCGAGGCGGCGGCGCTGGCGGCGCGCTTTGGCGATGCCGGGGATCTCGCCAGCATCGCCGCCGGCCTGGCGCGCATGGCCGCGGCGGAGGCGGATAATGACGACACGTTGGATGCCGATATCGCGTTTCACGTCGCCATCCTGCGCGCCTCGAAAAACCCGTTTTACGTGCAATTCCGGGAGGTTGTCAGCACGGCGCTACGTACGTCCATCCGCTTCACCAACCGTATCAAAGGCCGCAGCGCCAGCCTCGCCGATCATCAAGCAGTGTGCGACGCGATTATCGCGCGCGATCCCGATACGGCGCGCAGCGCGATGCGCAAGCTGATCACCGACGTGCTGGAGCTGATCGCCCAGGCCGAGGCAAATGCCGCACCGCACAGTGCCAATAACGGCGCGGCGACACCGAACAGCTGACCCGCGTCGGCCAGGGAGGCGTGGGCCGTCTTTTCGAGAGCGCCCGATCGCCCCCGATCAAGCCTTGCGCCGGCCACGCCCAGATGCTGATAGCGCGCGATGACCGCCAGCGACCTCCAAGATCTGCTCATCGCGCGCCTCGTTCGCAGCTCGGGCGGCACGGCGCGGCGCTGGCGCATGGCGATCGGCCCCGTCCGCGTGCGCAGCGCAGACAGCTACACGCACTGTAACTGGGAAGTGGATCCCTCCGGCACGCCGCCCGAAGTCGCCGCGATCGAACGGCTGCTTGATACCGTCCGGCTCGAGCGCCCGTTCGTCACCACGTAACCGCCGCTGCGATGACCAGTCGGCTGGCGCTGCCAAGTCGCTTCGGATATGGCCCGGGCGTCTGCCACCGCTGAGACCTGTTGAATATGGCGCTTGTCAAAAAATCGAGCATCGGCGTGCGACCAGCGGACCGCGCGGCGGCCAAGGCGGCCGCGCTGTACACGGAAGACATCGCTACCAGGCGTCCTATTACAGCCTCCCGCGTCCAGGCGCGCGGCATGAAGGCCGCCGACCGGATCGAGACCGCGACCGAAGAACTGGCCAGCGGGCTCGCCGAATCCGCCGCCGCCGCTGCCGAGCTTCGGCGCGCGATGGACCAGATTTCCAGCGGCGCCGAGGAAGCGGCGGGCGCAGCGCAGGAGTCGCTCGGGCTGATCGGGGCGCTGGCGGCAGGGTTTGGCGACGCGCGCGACCGCGCCGACGCATCGCGCCGGCAGGCCGAACTGGTGCAGAGCGGCTTTCTGGAGACAAGCGCGCAGATCGACGGATCGCTGGCAGCGATCGAACTCGGTGCGCAGCGCCAGATCGAGTCGGTCGCAACCATCTCCGCGCTCGAAAGCTCGGCGGATGCCATCGGCGCGATTGGCCACAGCGTCGCCGACATTGCCGATCAGACCAGCCTGCTCGCGCTCAACGCGACGATCGAGGCGGCGCGCGCCGGCGAGGAGGGGCGCGGCTTCGCCGTGGTGGCGGACGAAGTACGCGCGCTTGCCGAAACATCCGAAACCAGCGCGGGCGAGATCCAGACGCTGGCCGGCGCGATCGCCGCCGAGGTGCGCACGATCGTCGTGCGCATTCGCGCGGCGGCGGATCGCGCGGTCGCCGAGGCGCAAGCGGGGCGCACGGTGGTCGATCTGCTCGATGCCTCGCGCGGCGATCTGGCCGACGTCGTGGTCGGCACGGAGGCGATCCTGCTCGCCTCGGTCGAGGCCGATCTGGCGGCGCGCGAGGCGCAGCGCGGCGCCGAGCAGGTGGCCAGCGCCGCCGAAGAACAATCCGCCGCCGCGGCTGAAGCGCAACAAGCAGTGCAGCAGCAGACCATCTCGCTCGACCAGAGCCAGCAGGCGGCCGAGGGCCTGTCGGCGCAGACCGAGCAACTCAAGCAGGATGGCGATGGCGCCGCTGCGGCGGAGGAACTCGCCGCTGCCGCCGAGGAACTGTCCGCCACAGTGCAGGAATTGTCGGGCGCGGCGAGCCAGATCCTCATCGCGGTCGAGCAGATCGGGCGTGGCGCGGCGATCCAGGCCGCGGCGACGCAGCAGGCGAGCGGCGCGATGGCCCAGATCGAGCGCGCGGCCGAGGCGGCGCAACGCGCATCTAACGCCGCGCTCGAGCGCATTGCGGCGATCACCGCAGCGCTGCGCACGGGTCGTGCGACGATCGAAGCGCTGGCCGGCGGGGTCGAGCAATCGCTCGACGAGACGCGCGCGATCCTTGCGTTGCTGAGCGGGCTCGGCACGACCGCGCGCGAGATCGAGAAGATCACCGATTCGCTGGCGCTGGTCTCGGTACAGACCAACATGCTGGCGGTTAGCGGCTCGGTCGAAGCGACGCGCGCGGGCGATGCCGGGCGCGGCTTCGCCACCGTCGCGGGAGATATTCGCAACCTTTCGCGCGATTCGGCCGCCAGCGCGGGGCGCGCAAACGATGTCGTGCGGACGATCCAGGATGGCATCCTGCTGGTACGGCGCGATCTCGATCGGCATCTCGGCGCGGCCGAAATCGAGGTGGCGCGCAACCGCGCGGTGGTCGAGCGGTTCGGCCAGATCGTCGACGATCTTGATGGCGCACGTGCCGCCAGCGAGGCGATCTCGCATGGCGCCGAAGCGATCTTCCGCTCGGTACGCGAGATTCAGAACGGCACGCTGCAGATCGCCGCCGCCGCCGAACAGGCATCCGCCTCGGCCGGCGAAGCGGGCAGCGCGGCACGGCAGCAATCGCAGGCCGCCGAAGCGCTGGCCGCAGCGATCGAGGATATTGCGGCGCTGGCCACCGCGCTTGTCGACCCCACGGCCTGATCGCGTGCCGGCCGCGCACGCCGAACAGGTGCTGACGTTCCGGGTCGCCGACGCGCTGTATGCGATTCCCGCGAGCACCGTGCGCGAAGTGCTGCGCCGGCCGAGCGCGACACCGGTGCCACACGCACCGGCGAGCCTGATCGGGCTGGGCAATGTGCGCGGCACCGCGCTGCCGCTAATCTCGCTTGCCGTGTTGCTCGGCCAGCCAGCGCGCGACGGCGGGCGGGTCATCGTGCTCGAACAGGCAGAGCTTGTCGGGATGCTGGTCGACGAGGTTTCGGCGGTCGTCGCGGCAGGCGCCGTACCGGCGCAGGTGCTCGACCTGCCCGCGCTGCTGGACAAGGCCTTTGGCGCTGCGCGGTCGGCGACACGCGATGCGCGCGTGGCGCCGATTGCCGCGCCGCCAGCGGCAGACGCAATCGCGCAGATCGCGTTGCTCAGCGTGCTGGTGGGCGGGCAGGAATTCGCGCTGCCGCTGCATGAGATCGACGCGGTCACGCGGCTGCCTGCTGATATCGCGCTGTCATCGTCCGCTGAAACCGCAATTGTCGACAGCGACCATACACTCCCGCTGCTGTCGCTGCGCCTTCTACTGGGGCTGCAGCACGCGCCGCAGGCCGCGCGGCCACAAGTGGTCAGCGTGCAGATCGGCGGACGGTCGATCGGGCTTATCGTCGATGCCGTCGGGGCAGTGTTGCGGGTCGCCGAGAGCATCATCGATCCGCTGCCGACGGTCCTGTCGCGCGGACCCGGCGACGCGCAAATCCAGGCGGTGTGCCGGCTCGATCAGGGACGGCGGCTCGTCTCGATCCTGGCTGTGGACCATCTGCTGCAGGAAGGCCTCGCCCAGCAAATCGCCGCGCAGCAGCGGGCGGAAACAACCACCGCCGCTGTAGCACCGATCGACAGCGACGCTTTCCTGACATTCCAGCTGGGGCACGACGACGTGGCGTTGCCGATCGCTGCGGTGGCCGAAGTGAGGATGCTCCCGGCCCGCCTCACCCGATTGCCGCGCACGCCCGATTGCGTGGCAGGTGCACTCAATCTGCGCGGGCAGGTGATCCCGATCATCGATCAGCACCGCCGTCTTCTCGGCGGCGCGGGGACCGGCAAGCGGCGCCGCGTGGTCGTCGTGGCGCTAGGGGAGCGCAAGGCAGGCTTCATCGTCGATCGCGTCGCCGGCATCTGTCACGTGCCGCGCGACGCCGTGCGCCCCGCCCCCGAACTGGGCGAAGGAACGCGCGCATTCGGCCGCGCCGGCGCGGGCCTGACCCAGATCCTCGATCCCAAGGTACTGCTGCGCGGCGCCGAGCACGATCTGGGTGGGGCGAGCGGCGCAGGTGTGCCCGTTTCGTGATCAAGCTGCTCATTGTCGACGATTCGCCGCTGATGCGGCGGCTGCTCACCGATCTGTTTGCCGCTTCGGGCGAGTTCCAAGTGGAGCTCGCGCGCGATGGCGCGGAGGCCATGGCCAAGCTGCACGCCTTTACGCCGCAGGTGATCACGCTCGACATCAACATGCCCGGCATGGACGGGCTGGCCTGCCTCGACCGGATCATGCTCGAACGCCCGACCCCGGTGGTGATGGTGTCGGCGCTGACCGCGCAGGGGGCGGACGCCACGCTCGAGGCAATGGCGCTCGGCGCGGTCGATTTCGTGGCCAAGCCGAGCGGCGCGATCTCATTGGCGATCGACGATCTCGCGCCTGCGCTGATCGAGAAAGTCCGCGCCGCCGCGAGCGCGCGGATCCCGCGCACGTTGCGGCTGGCCGAGCGCATCCGCTTGCGCAGCGCCCCCCGCCCCGCCCCCGTCCGGCGCATCGCGCCGCCGTTGCCGCCGCGCGGCACCGCGCTTCCGGGCGAGGGCCTGGTGCTGGTCGGTTGCTCGACCGGCGGCCCGCCCGCATTGGAAGCGTTGCTCACCGCCCTGCCCGGCGATTTCCCCTGGCCGATCGTGATTGCGCAACACATGCCCGCCAGCTTCACCGGCGCGCTGGCGCAGCGGCTCGACCGGATCTGCGCGCTGACGATCAGCGAAGTCAGCCGCGCAGTACCGCTCGAACCGGGCCACGCCTATATCGGGCGCGGCGACGCCGATCTGGTGATCGCCAGGCGCGCCGCCGGGCTGGTCGCGATGGCCGCACCGAGCAGCGCCGATTATCACTGGCATCCCAGCGTCGATCGGCTCGTCGCGTCTGCGATGCTGCATGTCGGACCCGAACGGCTGATCGGCGTGTTGATGACCGGAATGGGTGCAGACGGGGCTGAGACGATGCGGCAATTGCAGACTGCGGGCGGCCGCACCATCGCCGAGGCGGAGGAGAGCGCGATTGTCTGGGGCATGCCCGGCGCGCTGGTGAAACTCGGGGGGGCCACCCTGATCACCCCGCTCGACCGCATCGCCGCCGATCTGCTCGCGCTGATGGGCAAGTGGTGACCACGCTGGCGGCGTCCCCGCCTGCACCGCTCCATCTGTCCGACGAGGAAATGGCGCGCGTGTCACAGCTGCTTTACCGACTGACGGGCATGACCTTCGGCGCCAACAAGCGCTATTATATTGAACGGCGCATCGCTGCCAGGATGGCCAAGACCGCCATGAGCGATGTCCGGGCGTATCTGGCGCGGGCGGCGGGGGGCGCAGAGGCCGAGGCGCTGATCAACGCCTTCACCGTCAACGAGACCTATTTCTACCGCGAGGAGCATCAACTCGCCGCGCTGTCGAACACGATCCTGCCCGAAATCATCCGCGGCAAGCGGCCGGGCGATCTGATCCGTTTGTGGTCGATGCCCTGCTCGACCGGCGAGGAACCCTATTCCATCGCGATCTGGCTGCTCGAAAACTGGCCGCTGGTGGATGCCTATAATATCGAGATCGTCGGATCGGACATAGACACCGCAGCAATCGCCGCTGCCACGGCAGGGCTGTTCAATGGACGCTCGCTCGCGAAATTGCCGCCCGAGGTACTGGCCGCCTATTTCGAGCCCGAGCAGCGCCACCGCCGCAAGATCATCGACGATCTGCGCGAATCGGTGCGCTTTACCGCGACCAATCTGGTCGATCCGGCGAGCGTCGCCGCCCAAGGCAAGTTCGATGTGATCCTGTGCCGTAATCTGCTGATCTATTTCGACGATGCCTCGCGCGCCGCCGCCGCCGCCAACATGCATGCGGCGCTCAATCCGGGCGGCTTCCTGTGCCTGGGCCATAGTGAATCGATGGCGCGGATCAGCGATCGCTTCACGCTGGCTCGCCTTGATGACGCAATCGTCTATCGTAAAGCGTGATGGACGAACTGCTTGCCCAATTTCTGATCGAAGCGCGCGAGCTGATCGCACAGGCCGGCGACGATCTCATCGCGCTGAGCCGTGACGCAGGCGACCGCGCGCACATCGACGGCGCGTTCCGCGCGATCCACACGCTCAAGGGATCGGTGGCGATCTTCGATATGGCACCAGCCGGGCGCGCGCTGCATGCCGCGGAGGATGTGCTGGAGCGCGCGCGCGCCGGCACGCATGCGTTGAGCGCCGCCGATCTCGATGCGCTGGTCGCGGTGGTCGATCAGACCGATCGCTGGATCGATGCGATGGAGCGCGATGGCACGCTGGGCGCAACGGCAGATGCCGATGCCGAGACGCTGCTGGTCCAGCTGAATCAAAAGGCCCGCGCCTCGTCCGGCGTCTTGGCAGCGCCGACGCCGGAAGACGCGCCCGCTTGGCGCGATGCGCTGCTCGATCGCCACGCGGCCATAGTCGGTGCAGCGGCGGGCGCGGTGGTCGCGTTCCGCTATGCGCCCGACAGTGAGTGTTTCTTCCGCGGCGATGATCCGCTCGCCCTGGTCGCGGCCATTCCCGAGCTCGTGGCCTTGGACATCCTGCCCCACGCGCCATGGCCCGCGCTCGATCGGCTCGACCCGTTCCACTGCGCCGTTTCGATCGAGGGCATCAGCGCCGCGCCGATCGCCAATGTCCGCGCAGCATTGCGCTTCGTTGCCGATCAGGTCGCTTTTGCGATCGTGCCGCGCACCGACGATAATGAACAAGCCAGCCCGATCGCCGCCATCACCTCGCTGCGCGTCGACGTCGCGCGGATCGATGCGCTCGCCGATGGTGTCGGCGAGCTGATCGTCGCCAACACCGCGCTGTCGCATATCGCCGCGCAGGCCGACCGCGTCAATCCGCAGCTGGCGGCGCAAATCCGCCATGCGCATGCCGCGCTCGACCGCGCGGTCGGCGGGATGCGGGATGCGGTGACTGCCGTGCGGATGGTGTCGCTGCGACCGAGCTTGCGCCGGCTGCCGCGCATGGTCCGTGAAATCGCCGATGCGCTGGGCAAGCCGATCGATTTCGACATTCGCGGTGAAGGCACCGAGGTCGACAAGGGCATCGCCGACGCGGTGTTCGAACCCTTGCTCCATCTGGTCCGCAATGCGCTGGATCACGGCATCGAGTCTGGCGACGGCCGCCGCGCCGCGGGCAAGCCCGATCGCGGATCGCTCCAGCTTATCGTGCGCCGCGACGGTGACCAGGTGCTGATCGCGCTCAAGGATGACGGCGCCGGGATCGATCCGGCGCGCATCCGTCATGTTGCCGTCAGCCGCGGGCTGCTCGATCGCGCTGCCGCCGACGCGCTCGACGATGCGCAGGCATTGCGGCTGATCTTCGCGCCCGGTTTCTCGACGGCGGCGGCGGTCAGCGCGGTCTCCGGCCGCGGCGTCGGCATGGACGCGGTCCAGACAGTGATCAATCGGCTCGGCGGTCGGGTGGAGATTGCCAGCGTGCTGGGTCAGGGTAGCGAGATCCGCCTGCGGCTGCCGCTCAACGCCATCGTGACCAGCCTGCTGATCGTCGAGGCGGCGGGGCAACAATATGGCGTACCGCTGGATCGTATCGTCGAAACGACCAGCGTGGCGCGCGATCGCATCATGCCCGTCGGCGCCGGGCAGGCGTGCAGCTGGCGCGATCGCACCTTGCCGGTCCTTGATCTCGCCATGCTGCTGGGCGGCGAACGCAGCGCGCGCGCCGTGCCCAAAATGCTGGTTACCGAAGCCGCGACCGAGCCGGTGGGGCTCATCGTCGACAGCTTCGGCCAGCGCATCGATGCACTGGTGCGCCCGCGCGCGGGGCTGATGGCGGCGCTGCCGGGGATCGCGGGCACGACGCTGCTCGCCGATGGCGGCGTGCTGCTGGTGCTCGATCTCGCGGAGCTGATCGCATGAGCGTATCTTATCACGATGGCGCCGTTCATCTGATCGGCGACTGCCTGGTGGAAGATGCCGAGACGCTGCTGGCGCTGCTGCAACAGCATGATGCAGTGCTGATCGACATCGGTGCCTGTACCCGCCTGCATCTGGCAGTGCTGCAGGCGCTGCTCGCTGCGGGTGGCCCGATCCGCGGGGAGCCCGCTTCCGCCTTTATAAAGAAGTGGCTTTTACCGCAGCTCGCTGGCGCGACCGCATGAAAGCAACGCTAACGATCGCCCATCGCTTCCTCTATGCAGACCAGCAATCCACCGACGTGAGTCGAGTGGCGCGACCGGAGTAGTTCATGGCAGTTACCGTATTGATTGTTGACGATAGCAAACTGGCTCGCATCGTGGCGGGCAAAGCGCTGGCCGAATTGCAGCCCGAATGGGAGCGCGTCGAGGCCAGCAGCGCCGCGCAGGCGCACGAAATTCTCGGCACCCGCTCGGTCGACGTCGCATTGCTCGATTTCAACATGAGCGAAAAGGACGGGTTGGAACTGGCCGGCGAATTGCGCACGTTGCATCCCGACCTGCCGATCGCGATCATCACTGCCAACATTCAGGACGAAGTGATTGCCCGCGCCCGCGACGTCGGCGCCGCGTTCGTGCCCAAACCGGTCACGGCGGAAGGCCTGCAAGGCTTTGTGTCCGGTGCTGCGCTGCGATTGCGGTCGAAAAAGTGAGCAGCGACGCGATCACGCTGAGCGAGCTGGAAACGGACGCGCTGACCGAGATCGTCAACATCGGCGTCAGCCGTGCCGCGTCCAATCTGCGCAAGATGGTCGGCGATCAAGTGCTGCTGTCGGTGCCCTCGATCGAAGTCGTCAGCCAGCGCCGCGCCGCGCGGCTGATCGGCGAGCGCGAGATCAACCAACTCGTCGCCGTCAGCCAAGATTTTACCGGGGTCTTTTCCGGCCGCGCGCTGCTGATCTTCCCCGAGGAAAACAGTTTGGAGCTGGTGCGTGCCGTTACCGGTGACGAGCTCGACCCGCAGGAAGTGCTCGATATCGAGCATGAGGCGCTGGCCGAGACCGGCAATGTCATTCTCAACAGCTGCCTCGCGACGATGGCCAACATGCTCCAGCGCTCGCTGACCATGACGATCCCCGAAGTATTGCGCGGTGACGGTCCGGCGCTGTTCCAGCCTGTGGATCACGAGACCGCCGATGGCCTCGTGCTGTTTCTCTATATCGACTTCGCGGTGCGCTCGCGCGACATCCGCGGATATATCGCGATGCTGATGGATCTGCCTTCACTTCAGGCGCTCAAGCAACTGCTCGGCGAGTTTATCGAGCGGATCGTCGGGAACGATGGCTGAGCGGGAAGACGATCTGACCGGTGCGCGGCTGAGCGCCGTGCTCGCGGCGGCGGGCGCGAGCGGCACGTGGAACTGGGATATTCCCCGGGACCGGCTCCATTTCGATGGCCGCTTCGCCGAGCTTTACGGGCTCGATCCCGCCAGCGGCAGCATCGGCGTGCCCCCCGCCACGTTCTTCTCGGCGATCCACCCCGATGATCGCGCGCGGATGAAGATCGCCGTCGCCGGCATCCTCGGCGGTGCGGAACTGTTCTCTAAGGAATTTCGCGTGCGCCGGCCCGACGGATCGGTGCTGTGGATGCATGGCCGCGGCCAGGGCCATGTCGACGAGGACGATCGCCCGGTGCGGTTCACCGGGCTGCTGGTCGATGTCACCGAACGCAAGCGTACCGAAGAACGCTTGCGGATCGCGCAGAGCGCGGGCGGCGTGGGCACGTTCGAATATGTCGATGGCTTTGCCACCGTTACCGTCTCGACCGAATTCTGCCGGCTGCTTGGGCTGCATCCGGCGCGTGTACTGCCGCTGCGCACGATCAACGGCGTCGCCTGCCCCGGCGAGGCGCAGATCATCCCCGAGGTCGAACAGGCCGGCGAGCATCTGAATGGCACGTTCCGCATCCTGCGCAATGACGATGGCGCACAACGCTGGATCGCGCGCCGCGGCGAGATCGTGCGGGACAGCGAAACGAGCGGCTATCGCTTCATCGGCGTGATCTATGACGTGACCGCCGCCAAAGAATCCGAGGCGCGGCTGCGCGAGCTCAACGAAACGCTCGAAACGCGCGTGCAGGAAGAAATTGCCGAACGGCAATTGGCCGAGGATTCGCTGCGCCAGGCGCAGAAGATGGAGGCGGTCGGCCACCTGACCGGCGGGATCGCGCACGATTTCAACAATCTGCTCACGATCATCATCGGCAATATCGATACGGTCACGCGCCGGCTGGATCCAAGCGGCGATCCGCGGGCCAAACGCGCGCTGGACAATGCGTTGCGCGGCGCCGAGCGCGCGGCAGCGCTTACGCAGCGGTTGCTGGCCTTTTCGCGCCGCCAGCCGCTCGATCCCAAACAGATCGATGTCGGCCGATTGCTGGTCGGCATGTCCGATCTGCTGACCCGCTCGATCACCGAAAACATCACCGTGCGGATGGACTCGGCACCCGATCTCTGGCGCGTCGAGGTCGATCCACACCAGCTCGAAAACGCCATCCTCAATCTTGCCGTCAACGCCCGCGACGCCATGGCGCACGGCGGCGCGCTGACTATCGAGGCGCATAACGTCCACATCGATGCGCGCGGCGCCGCCCCCGCTTATGCCGCGCCGGGCGACTATGTGTGCATCACTGTCGCCGATACCGGCTGCGGCATGACCGCGGAAACGATCAGCAAGGTGTTCGATCCGTTCTTCACCACCAAGGAAGTCGGCAAGGGCACCGGTCTTGGCCTGTCGATGGTCTATGGCTTTATCAAGCAATCGGGCGGTTACATCGATCTCCAGTCTGCAGTGGGGGTGGGCACCACGGTCAGCCTGTATCTTCCGCAGGTGGAGCAGGATGACGCCGAGCCCGTGGCAGCGCAGCCGGCACAGGTCGAACATCGCAGCCGCGGCGAAACCATCCTGGTGGTCGAGGATGACGACGACGTCCGCGCCTACACGGTCGAGATTCTGCGCGAGTTGGGGTACGGCGTTCTGGAAGCCCCCGATGGCCCCACCGCGCTGGCATTGATCGAGCGCGCCGCGCAGCCGATCCACCTGCTGCTGACCGATGTGGTCATGCCCGTAATGTCCGGCAACGAACTCGCCGATCGCGCGCTGGCGGTGCAGCCGACGCTCAAGATCTTGTTCACCTCGGGCTATACGCGCGATGCGATCATGCGCGACGGGCGATTGGAGGCGGGCCTTGATCTGCTCTCCAAACCCTTCACCTACGCCTCGCTCGCCGCCAAGGTCAGGGATGTGCTCGACCGCGCGTAACCCAACCGCGACGCGCGCCCAAAAACGGATCGCGGCGGCGCGCGAGCACGGCGCGGTCATCACCGAGCGAAACTGGCACCGGGACTAAACCCCACGCCGGCGCTTGCGACAAGCGCTCCGATGCCGTTAGTGATACCGCTAACGATAAGGAGATGGATGATGCGGTGGTGGACCACGGCGTTGATCGGTTTTGCGTTGCTGACCGGTGGCGCACAGGCGCGCGACGCCGATGCGGCGGGAAAACGCGGCTGGATCGCCAGCTGGGGATCGGCGCAGATGATCGCCGAGGGCGACAACGCGCTGCCCGCTGACCGCGCGGGCAACATCACGCTGCGCCAGATCGTCCGGCTATCCGCTGGCGGTGATCGCATTCGCCTGCGCCTGTCCAACGCCTTTGGCACGCGCCCGCTGGCCATCGGCGCCGCGCATGTCGCCTACGCGCCTACCGTCGGCTCGCCGCAGATCCGGGGCGGCGTCCGGCTGACCTTTGCCGGGCAACCGACCGCTGTCATTCCCGCCGGCGCGGAAATCTATGCCGATGCCGCCGCCCTGCCGGTCACACCAGGCGCCGATCTGGCAATCAGCCTGTATCTGCCGGAACCGGCCACGCCGCAGACCGGGCATCCCGGCGCGCGCGGCACGGGGTTTGCGCTCGCCGGCAACCATGTCGGCGATGCCACGCTGGCCGGCGCCGCGCCGATCACGCGCTGGTACGCGATCGCCGATGTCGAGGTCAGCGGACCCGCGACTCGCGGCACGATCGTGGCGATCGGCGATTCGATCACCGATGGTTATGGCGTCGCGCCCAACAGCAATACGCGCTGGACCGACATCTTCGCCGCTCGGCTGCGGGGCAGCCCCGCGACACGCGGCATCGGCCTGATCAATGCCGGGATCGGCGGAAACCGTGTGCTGCTCGACGGGCTCGGCCCCAATCTGCTCGCGCGGTTCGATCGTGATGTAATCGCGCGCAGCGGCGTGCGCTGGGCGATCGTGCTGGAGGGCATCAACGATATCGGCGTGCTGACGCGCGAAGCGCCCGCCACGCCAGCACAGCACGCCGCGCTCGTCGCCGAGGTCACCGCCGGCTTCACGCAACTCGTGGCGCGCGCGCATGCGCACGGCATCAAGGTGATCGGCGGCACGATCATGCCGTTCGGGGGCAACGACTATTATCATCCCGCCGCCGCCTCGGAAGCCGACCGCCAGGCGATCAACGCCTTTATCCGCAATTCCGGCACGTTCGACGCGGTGATCGACTTCGACCGCGTGATGCGCGACCCCGCCCATCCCGAGCGGCTCGCCCCGGCGCTCGATTCGGGCGATCATCTGCACCCCTCGGCGGCAGGTTACCGCGTGATGGCCGAGGCCGTGCCGCTAAGCCTGTTCGACACCGCCGCGATCGTCACCAAGCCAGCGCTGGGCGACGCCGCGCGTGCGGATGTCGGTTCCGCGCGCGATGACTGCCCGGCCATCGCGCTGACCTTTGACGACATTCCGGCGCACGGCCCGCTTGCCCCCGGCGAGACGCGCCGTGACGTGATCGGCAAGATCACCGCAGCGCTCGCGAAGGCCAAGGCCCCCGCCTTCGGCTTTCTCAATGCCGGCTTCGGGCTGGATGATCCGGCCGACGCGGCGCAGGCCATCGCCGCCTGGCGCGCCGCCGGCCTGCCGCTTGGCAATCACACATTTTCGCACGGCAATTTGGATCAGGTCGGTGCGGCCGCCTTTGCCGCGGACGTGGCGCGCAACGAGGCGCCGCTCGCCGCGGCCGCCAAGGGCAGCGACTGGCACTGGTTCCGCTATCCCTTTCTGTCCGAAGGCAGCACGCCGGCGGTGCGCGATGCCGCGCGTGCCGATCTCAAAGCACGCGGCTATCGCGCCGCGGCGGTAACGATGAGCTTCGGCGACTATGCCTGGAACCCGCCTTATGCCGCCTGCGCCGCCAAGCGCGACATGGCCGGGATCGCCAGGCTCGAGACGAGTTTCCTCGCCGATGCACGCGCCGACGCGCTCGCCGCGCGCGCACGCGCCAAGGCGCAACTGGGGCGTGACGTGCCCTATGTGCTGCTGATGCATGTCGGGTCGTTCGACGCGCATATGCTGCCACGCTTGCTCACGCTGTATAGCGCGCTGGGTTTCCGCTTCACCACGCTCGCGGAGGCCGAGGCCGATCCCTATTATGCGGCAGCGGTGGATCTGGCGCTGCCGGGGCCGACGCCGTCGCTGAGCGGGCCGCCGGGCGGCGCGACACTGGCCGGGCCGCCGGCCGGGCTTTGTAGCTGAATGCTGCCCTTCCCCGGCGGACTCCGGGGAAGGGCCAGTTTCGCGCTTAGTGGTTATGCCGCGGCGTCTTCGCCGCGATGCCGCGATACTTCACCGCGAAATCGAGCACCGCGCCGTCGCCCAATTGCCCGGTTTTCTCGCGGTACAGTTCCTCCCACGGGGTATTGCTGACCGGCACGGGCGGAGGCGGCTCAGTGCGGCGGCGGGCGATCTCCGCCTCCTCGACCAGCGCATCGCAGCGCCCGGCCTTGAGATCGATGCGGATCATGTCGCCGGTGTGCAACCATGACAGGCCACCGCCGACCGCGCTTTCCGGGCTGGCATTGAGGATCGATGGGCTGTCCGACGTGCCCGATTGCCGCCCGTCGCCCAGGGTCGGCAGCGTCATGATGCCGCGCTGGATGAGATGATCTGGCGGCTGCATGTTGACCACTTCGGCAGAGCCCGGCCAGCCGATCGGTCCGGCGCCGCGGATCACCAGGATGCAATTCTCGTCGATATCGAGCGCCGGATCGTTGATCCGATGGTGATAATCGTCCGATCCATCGAACACGATGGCGCGCGCCTCGAAGATATCCTCCGCGCCTTCATGCTGCAGATAGCGTTCGCGGAAGGCGGGCGAAATCACGCTGGTCTTCATGATCGCCACGTCGAACAGGTTGCCCGTCAGCACCAGGAAGCCGGCCTGCTCCTTCAGCGGCGTATCGAAGGCGCGGATCACTTCGCGGTCGCTGGCGGTGCGCCCGGAGAGGTTCTCCGCCATGCTATTTCCGGTCACGGTCAGGCAATCACCATCCAGTTTCCCGGCGCCGAGCAATTCGGTCATCACCGCGGGCACGCCCCCGGCGCGGTGGAAACGCTCGCCGAGGAAACGCCCGGCGGGCTGGACATCGACCAGCAACGGCAGATCATAGCCATGTTCGGACCAGTCCGCGGCGGTGATCTCCACCCCGGCATGCTGCGCCATGGCATGGATATGCGGCTGCGCGTTGGACGAGCCGCCGATCGCGGTGACCACGCGGATGGCGTTGAGAAAGCTGTCCCGCGTCAAAATGTGCGACGGGCGCAGATCCTCATACGCCATTTCGACGATGCGCCGGCCGGTCTCGTAGGCGAATTGCCCGCGCTCGCGATACGGCGCGGGGATCGCCGCGCAGCCGGTGAGCGACAGGCCGAGTGCTTCGGCCACGGCGTTCATCGTTGAGGCCGTGCCCATCGTGTTGCAATGCCCGGCGGAGGGCGCGCTATCGGTGGCGCGCTTGAGGAATTCCTCTTCGTCGATCTCGCCCGCCGCCAGCTTGCGGCGCGAGCGCCAGATCACCGTGCCCGAGCCGACCAGCTCGCCCTCGTGCCAGCCATCGAGCATGGGCCCGCCGGACAATACGATGGCGGGAATGTCGACGGTAGAGGCGGCCATGATGCCCGACGGCGTCGTCTTGTCGCACCCCGTCGTCAGCACCACGGCATCGATCGGATAGCCGTACAGCGTCTCGACCAGCCCGAGATAGGCAAGATTGCGATCAAGCGCGGCGGTTGGCCGGCGGCAATTCTCGAAGATCGGATGGACTGGAAACTCCATCGCGATGCCGCCCGCATCGCGGATGCCGTCGCGCACGCGGCGCGCCAGATCGAGATGGATGCGGTTGCACGGCGAAAGATCGCTCCCCGTTTGCGCGATGCCGATGATCGGCCGGCCCGAGCGCAATTCATCCGAGGTCAGCCCGTAATTCATGAAACGCTCGAGATAGAGCGCGGTCATGTCGGAGCGGGCGGGATCGGCGAACCAGTCGCGCGAACGAAAGGGGCGAATTGGTACGCGTTGCACAATCTATCTCCCGTCGGCGCCACTTGCCGGGCGCCACAGCTGTTATCGCTATCACCATAGCCTGGCGGGTCAAGCCTTGGGCCGTTCCGATCGGCCAGCCTTATCCGGCCAGTTACTTATCCAGATCAACAACGATCGTTAGAACCAGCAGAAGCGGATCAGGTTGCGGCGAGCGCGCCGCGCACATCGCCTGACAGCATCGCCGACACTGCGCGCTCCAGCGTCTCCAGCACTGCGGCATCCTCACGCAGATCGCGGCTCAAGCCGAGTTCGGCACCGGCCAGCCGTTCGATCACCGCGCGCGGCGTCCCGGCGCTGGCGGCCGCGATCAATGCCGTTGCTGAAGGATCGATGATCGGCGCCCCATCACGGCTGCGCTGGATCAGGAAAGCGATCCAGCCGCCCAGCGCCGCGATCACGCCCTGCGGCATCCGTCCCGCGCGACGATTGTCGCGCAGCGTATCGCCCAGCCGATACGGCATTTTCTGCGATCCATCCTGCGCGATCTGATCGAGCCGGTGGACGATGACCGGGTTGGCGAAGCGTTGCAGCACGGATTGGCGGTACGCATCGAGATCGAGCCCCGCGACCGGGGGCAACATCGGAATGATGTCGTCGCGGATCATGCGATCGACCAAGGCGGCAAGCTCGGGATCGGCCATCGCCTCGGCCACGCTGCTGCGCCCGCGCAACAACCCGGCATAGGCCAAGGTGGAATGCGCGCCATTGAGAATGCGCAATTTGGCGCGCTCGAACCCGCCGACATCAGGCGTGACGATAGCGCCTGCCGCGGCGAGATCAGGGCCCAATGGCCGGCCGATATCCTCGATCACCCATTGCGTGAACGATTCGCGCTGTACCGGCGCGGCATCCGCCATGCCGAGTGCGCTTGCCACCTGCGCCAGCAACGCCGCATCGCTGGCCGGGGTGATCGAATCGACCATCGTCGCGGGCACGCGCACTTCGCCCGCGATCCAGTCGCCTAGCCCGGCATCACGCGTCGCCGCGAACGCCACCAGCGCGGCGTGCAGCTTGGCGCCGTTGCCGGCGAGATTGTCGCACGGCATGGGCACGAACGGGGCGTGCCCCGCCGCGCGCCGCGCGGCCAGCCCGGCGACCAGCCAGCCGACCAGACTGCGCGGTGCATCCGTGCCGGCCAGATCGTGAAGGATATCGGGATGCGCGAGATCGAGCGTACCATCGACGGCGAGACAATAGCCTTTCTCGGTGACGGTCGAGGTGACCAGGCGCACGGCCGGATCGGCGAGCAGCGCGTGCGTTTGGCGCGCGCCATCGGGGCCGATGAAGCAGCTATGCGCAGCGATGACGCGGAGCGAGGAGGCGGCATCGCGGATCGCCAGCGTGTAGAGCCCGTCCTGCGCAGCGAGCGCCGCCACTGTTCCCGCGCTGCGCAACGCGACGGCGGCGATGGCCCAGCGGGGATCGGTATCAAGTACGGTATCAATATAACTTGCCTGATGCGCGCGGTGGAATGCGCCCGGGCCGAAATGCACGATGCCCGTGGCGACGGGCGGAACATGGCGGGGGGCGATTACCGTATCGGGCAAGCGATCGAGCGTGGTGTGGCACAGGTTCACGATATTCCTTCAGAGTCGTCGCGGTGGCTTACCAAGTGGTCTGACATATTTGCGCAATACCTTGCGTAAGAATCTGCCACCGCTTACCAATTTTATGCACCCGGCCCGTCGGGTCGACAAAAGGCAGACCTGACATGACCCGGCGACTGGAATTGCACCCCGACCGCCTGTTTCCCGCCGATCCGACGACGCGCAGCATCGCGCGCGCATTATATGCCGAGATTGCCCGCCTGCCGATCGTCAGCCCGCATGGCCATACCGATGCGCGCTGGTTCGCCGATAATATGCCATGGACCGACGCCACCTCGCTGTTGCTGGCGCCGGATCATTACATCTTTCGCATGCTCCACAGCCAGGGCATCGCGCTGGAGGCGCTGGCCATCCCCAGCCGCCAGGGCGTGCCGGCGACCGATCCGCGCGCCGCCTGGCGGGTGTTCGCGGAGCATATCCACCTGTTCCGCGGCACGCCGTCGCAATTGTGGCTCGATCATGTGTTCGCCGACGTGTTCGGCTTCGATATCGCGCTGGAGGCGGCCACCGCCGATTTGTATTACGATCGCATCGCCGAACTGCTCGCCACCGACGCCTTCCGCCCGCGTGCCCTGTTCGATCGCTTCCAGATCGATTTCCTCGCCACCACCGAAGGCGCGCAGGACGATCTCTCGGCGCATCATCGCATCCAGCAATCGGGCTGGCCGGGCCGCGTCGTCACCACCTATCGCCCGGATGGCGTGATCGATGTCGAGCATGAGGCGTTCAAGCCCGCGATGGCGCGCTTCGCCGAGCTGACTGGAGAGGACGTGTATGATTGGCCGGGTTACCTGGCCGCGCACCGCAAGCGCCGCGCCGATTTCCGCGCCGCCGGTGCCACCGCCACCGATCATGGCCACCCCACCGCCGCCACCGCCAATCTGACGCCGGCCGAGAGCGAAGCCTTGTTCGCCAAGATCACACGCGGTGATTGGACGCCCGCCGATGCCGAGCTGTTCCGCGCGCAGATGCTGACCGAGATGGCGGCGATGTCGATCGAGGACGGCATGGTCATGCAGCTGCACCCGGGATCGTTCCGCAATCACAATGCGGCGTTGTTCGCCAGCCATGGCCGCGACAAGGGCGCCGACATGCCGATGCGCGTCGATTATGTTGCCGCGCTGAAGCCGCTGCTCGATCGCTTCGGATCGTCGACCGATCTGTCGATCATCCTCTTTACGCTGGATGAATCGACCTATTCGCGTGAGCTGGCCCCGCTCGCTGGCCATTATCCCTGCCTCACGCTCGGCCCGCCCTGGTGGTTCCACGATTCGCCCGAGGGCATGCGCCGCTTCCGCGAAATGACCACCGAGACCGCCGGCTTCTACAACACCGCCGGGTTCAACGATGATACGCGCGCTTTCCTGTCGATCCCGGCGCGGCACGATGTCGCGCGGCGCATGGATTGCGGCTTCCTCGCGCAGCTCGTTGCCGAACACCGCCTCGCCGATTGGGAAGCGCTCGACCTTGCGCACGAATTAACGAGCGGACTGGTGCGCCGCGCCTACCGACTGGATCAGCCCACCAGCGGCGCCTGAACGGAAAGAGACCATGACCAAATTGCTCGCGTTCGGCGAAATCATGCTCCGCCTGTCACCGCCGGGGCGCGAATTGCTGATGCAATCGCCGCGGCTGGACGTGTGGGTGGCGGGTGCGGAAGCGAATGTCGTCACGCAACTGGCGCGGCTCGGCCATGATGTCGCGCTGGCCAGCATGGTGCCGGATAATGATCTGGGCCGCTCGGCGATCGCCACGCTGCGCGGGCACGGCGTGGACACCGCGGCGATCCAGCTCGGCGGCGAGCGCATGGGGCTGTATTACGTCACGTCGGGCGCGGGCATGCGCGCCACCGAAGTGATCTATGACCGCGCCTGGTCGTCCTTCGCCGAAGCGCCGGTCGCGGCGTGGCACTGGGACCGCTTGCTGGACGGCGTCGATCGGCTGCATCTTTCGGGGATCACCCCCGCGCTCGGCCCCGTGCCGGCGGCAAGCGCGCTGGCAGCGGTGCGCGCGGCGAGCGCGCGCGGCATCGCCGTGTCGTTCGATGGCAATTGGCGTGGCAAATTGTGGGAACTCTGGGATTCCGATCCGCGCGCGATCCTGACCGAACTGGTCGCGCATGCCGATCTGCTGTTCGGCAATCACCGCGACATCGCGCTGCTGCTGGATCGCGCCTTTTCGAGCAATGCCGGACAGCGCCGGCGCGAGGCCGCCGAGGCGGCGTTCGCAGCCTTTCCCAGGCTGCAGACGATCGCCTCCACCGCGCGGCATATCGAGCATGTCGATCTGCATCGCCTGTCGGCACGGATCGATACGCGCGGCGGGCACGCGCAGACCGACGAACTGGTGCTGGCCGGGATCGTCGATCGTATCGGTGGCGGCGATGCCTTTGCTGCCGGCGTGCTGCACGCGCTGCGAGGCGGCGCCGACAATCACGAGGCGGCGCGCACGGGCCTGGCGCTGGCCGCGCTCAAACATTCGCTGCCGGGCGACGCCAGCCTGTTCCGCCAGGCGGATCTCGACGCTTACCTCGCTGGCGGGCTCGACGTCCGCCGCTAGCCTCGTGCCAATGACGGCCAGCCCAGCTTAAAAAAAGGGCCGGCCAAACGGCCAGCCCTAGAGGTCCCTGGGGGAGGATCAGGAAGATCAGAAGCGGCCGCGGATACCGACCAGGACCGTGCGGCCGGGATTATATTCGTTGAATGCGGCATTATCGAACTGGAAGTAGCTGCGCTGCGCCTGCTTGGTGATGTTGATCACGTTGAGCACCAAGGTCGGCATGTAGCTGTTGCCAAAAATCTTGCCGAGATCGACATTGCCGGAGAAATCGAGCTGCGCATAATCGCGGCCGAAGATCGCCGCCGCCGGGATACCATTCTGGTTGAGCCCCGATCCTTGCGAGCCTTCGTTGTAGGTATAGGTCAGGCGCGTCGACAGGCCGTTGCCTTCATAATAGCCGGTCAGCGTATAGGTGGTCGGCGACACGCCGAGCGCGACGGCCGGCGCACCGGCACCCTCGCCCTTCTGGTCGATCAGCGTGAGATTGCCCTGGAAGCCGAACCCGCTCACGCCGATATATTGCGTGAGGAAATCGAGCGGCTGGGTCAGCTGGAATTCCAGCCCGTTAACCGTCAGCTTGCCATCCGAATTGACCTGCTGCTGGATCTGGATCGGCACTTGTTCAGGCGCCAGGCCGGCGGGCCGGCCACGATCGATCAGCGACTGCTGCTGCGCCTGGGTGAGGGAGGCGAAGGTGATGCCGTACGGCTCCAGCGTCGAGAACGGCACCGTGGTCAGGCCGTTGACGGTAAAGCCGGTGATCGACTTGCGGAACGCCGCAAACGCGATGACGCCTTCGCCCCCGGTATAATATTCAAAGCCGAGATCGATATTGTCCGAGATGTACGGATTAAGCGCATTGTTGCCCAGTGTGCCGACATCGGCGGAAGGCTGGACAAACGACGCGCCGGGCAACAGCTGGTTGGGATCCGGCCGGGTCAGCGTGCGCGACACCGATCCACGCGCCACCGCCTTGTTGCCGAAGCCATAGGCGATGCTCGCCGAGGGCAGGAAGTTGGAATAAAGCCGGTTGGTCTCGGTGAAATTGACCAGCACCGGATAGCACGACCCATCAAGCGCGAAAGTCGGGCTGATACCGGGGCAGCTCACCCCCGCGCGCGAGTTGCGCGGATCGGGCACGGTAGTGCGCCCGCCGACGATCTGCTGCGTGCGGACATAACGCACGCCGCCGTTGAGGCGGATCGTATCATTGTCGCGCACGTCGAAAATGCCGTTGGCCTCGACGAACGTGCCTGTCACCTTTTCGCGGATCAGGCCGCCATTGGCGCCGCTGCTGCCAGCACCCGTTTCGGTCGCGCCGGCCAACAGCGCATCATAATTGGTCGCGCCCTTGAACTTGTTCCAATCGACCGTGACGAAACCGTTGGCGCCCGGCAGCAGGAAGCTGGGCACTGCTGCGGTCGGGATGATCGACCCGCCATAGACCAGGGGCGCCGCACCGGCGGAAAAGCCGGTGCCATATGCCGCATAGGTTGGATAACCCGGCGGCGCGACGGTGCCCGGCACGTTGGCGCCATCGCAAATCGGCTGACGGTTCGGCCCCGGCAGCACGACGCTCGGATTGTTGCCACAAATCGCCGCCTGCCAGGGATTGGTGTTATCGAACGCGATGATGCGGCGCGAGGTATCGTCATAAGCGGCGCCGACCCGCACGCTGAAACGCTTCTCGTCGCCGAACAACAGGCTGCCGCGAATACCCTTGGTTTCGGTCTTGCGTTCCTCACCGTTGAGATTGACGCGACCGCCGCCGTTCCAGCCGAAATTGGCCGGGTTGTTGAGATCGATATTGCTCGTGACGGTGGGAATACCACTACCGGTATTCTCGTAATTCACCGTGACGCCACTGCTTGGCGGCGTGATCACCAGCACGGTGGGGCTTTCGCGGCGGAAATTGCTCTTGGTGTAATTGGCCTGCAGGTCGCCCTTGATGAAGTCGTTGACGACGAATTCCATGCCGGGATTGACGCCCCAATAATCCTGCGTGTCCTTATACGGGCGGTATTCGAGGAAGAATTGCGAATTGGCATACGTGCCGCCGGTCACGGTGCAGCCCGCCGCGCAATTGGCGTTGTCGTAAGTGGTGTCGAGCGGGATGGCCGCGCCGTTACGAACCACCCAGTTCATCGCCGTGCGCGTGAATTCGGTGTCGCGCTTCGCATACATGCCATCGACATAGAAGTGCAGTGCGTCGCTTGGACGCCATTCGAGCGACACCAGCCCGTTGTAGCGCGTGCGTTCGCCGATTTCGGTTCGCGGACGGCTGAGACGCGGCAGCAGCCCGTTGTCGATCTGCTCGATCGTCGCTCCTGGATTCTGCGCCAGCAGGAACGCTTGATCAATCACCGTGCCCGGCGTCAGCCCGTTACCGGCATTGACCGGCACCGTACCCGGAATGGTGAAATTGCCGCCACCGGTAGCGTTGCGCGTGGCCGAACTGCTTTGCGCTGCGGTGAGATTGGGGTTGGTGAAACCGATCGTCTCATAGCCATCGACCTGGAACCGGTTCTTGACCGCGGCGCCCCCCACGAGGATACCGAAATCGCCGAACGTCGCGCTGGCCAGCGCGTAACCGCGATAGCCCCATTTATCCGCCGCGCTGACCTTGGAGCCCTGCAGACCATAGCTGAAATACGGCTTGGGATTATCGAACGGCCGCGCCGATCGCAGATTGACCGTACCGGCCGCGCCGCCCTCGATCTGGCCGGCGGTCGGCGATTTGCTGACCGTCAACTGCGTGAACAATTCGGTCGGGATCAGATCGAGATCGACTTCGCGATTCGTGCTCTGCGCATCGAAGCGCACCGAAGCGATTGCCACCGGCGCCCCGTTAAGCAGCACGCGCGTGAAGTTCGTGCCCAGCCCGCGAATGGCGACGTTGGCGCCCTCGCCGGTCACTTCGCGGCTGATCGTCACGCCGGGGATGCGATTGACTGATTCAGCGATGTTGGTGTCGGGGAATTTGCCGATATCCTCGGCAAAGATCGTATCGGTAAAGCCGGTCGAGTTGCGCTTGGCGTTGGTTTGGCTCTGCAGCGAGGCGCGATAGCCGGTGACGACGATGTCCTCATTGCCGGTGGCCGAGGGATCGGCCGGCGCCTGATCGGCCGAGTTCATCTCGGTCGGCGCGGTGTTGCCGGCGCCATCCTGCGTCGTCGCGGTTGGCATGGTGGTCGCACTGCTGTTGGACGATGCGGTCGGCGCGCCTTGCGCGGGAACGGTCTGGGCGAGCGCCGGCCACGATACCGTGCCGAGCAGCAGCGCCAGCGGGGTGCCCGCGCGACGCAATGGTGATCCGTAAATCATCTCGATCCTCTCCCTGCGAGCGGCCGTCATTGCGGCCTGCTCATGCTATGCTGGCTATTGGTAGCGCTAACCAGTCTGGCAAGTCAACTATTGTTGTCCGGCCAATAATTGTTAGAACACCTTACAGCATCTGCCGGCGTGATAAGCCCGCTGCCGCCATAAAGGGAGAGGATCAATGATCCGCACGATCGCCGCTGTGATGGCGTTGACGATGATGATGCCGACCGCACCGGCCGCAGCCGAGGCACCGTCGCTGCGCCGCCAGGGCACCGCCACGCAATTGATCGTCGGTGGCCGGCCGATGCTCATTCTGGGCGGCGAACTGGGCAATTCCTCCGCCTCCAGCGCCGCGTACATGGCGCCGCATTGGGCCAAGCTGAAGGCGATGCACCTCAATACCGTGCTGGCGCCGGTCGCTTGGGAATTGATCGAGCCCCGCGAAGGCGTGTTCGATTGGTCGTCGGTCGATGCGCTGGTGCGCGATGCCCGCGCGCACGATTTGAAGCTCGTCATCCTGTGGTTTGGCGCGTGGAAAAATTCGATGTCGACCTATGTGCCCAGCTGGGTGAAACGCGATCAGACGCGCTTCCCGCGCGCCCAGCTCGCCGACGGTCGCGGGGTCGGTATCCTGTCCGCCTTCGCGCCCGACACGCTGGCCGCCGACCAGCGCGCTTATGCGGCGCTCCTCGGGCATCTGCGCGCGATCGACGAGCGGCAGAACACCGTGGTCATGGTGCAGGTCGAAAACGAGATCGGCATGTTGCCGGTGGCACGTGATCATGGCCCGCTCGCCGAGGCAGCGTTTCGCCAGCCCGTGCCCGTCGAGCTCATCTCCTACCTCACGGCGCACCGCGCCACGCTCGTTCCGGGCATGCAACGCCTGTGGATCGAGCGCGGCGCCAAGACGAGCGGCAGTTGGGAAGACCTGTTCGGCCGGGGCGATGCCGCAGCGGAGGTGTTCACCGCCTGGCATTATGCTCGCTTCGCCGACCAGCTCACCGCAGCCGGCAAAGCGCGCTATGCGCTGCCGATGTACGTCAACGTGGCGCTCAACCGCCCCGGCCGCGCGCCCGGCGAATATCCCAGCGGCGGGCCGCTACCGCACCTGATCGACGTGTGGAAAGCGGGCGCGCCGACGATCGATTTCATCGCCCCCGACATCTACTTTCCCAATTTCGTCGATCTGGTCGGGCGCTACAAACGGCCCGACAATCCGTTGTTCATCCCGGAGGCGAACAATGCCGACAATCCCGCCGGGCCGGCCAACGCCTTTTATGCGATCGGCGCGCACGATGCGATCGGCTACAGCCCATTCTCGATCGAGTCGATCGATGATGCGCCGGGCGCGCTCGGCGCCGCTTATGACGTGCTGACGCAGCTAACGCCGAGCATTCTCGCCGCGCAGGGGCTTGGCCGCATCGCCGGGTTCAAGCCCGCCGAACTGTATGACGGCACGGTGTTGTATGAACCGCAGACGCGCGATCTGGGGGGCTATCGCTTCACCATCGCTTATGCCGACATCCAGCGCCCGACGCTGGCGCCGACCACCGCTGCCGCCGGCGGCATGATCATCCAGATCGCGCCCGAAGAGTTCCTGGTCGCCGGGCAAGGCATCACCGTCACCTTTGCGCCGATCGGCGATGGTCCGTCGCAAGCCGGCCTCGACAGCGTGTGGGAAGGCGCGTTCGATGCGGCCGGCACGTGGCGACCGGCGCGCTTGTTGAATGGCGATCAGACGCATCAGGGCCGGCATGTCAGCTTGCCAACCGGCAGGTGGCAGATCCAGCGCGTCAAACTCTACCGCTACGATTGAGGCCGGCGCCTAGGCCGCCGCCAATCGCGCCGGATCGACCGGCGCGTAGCGCGGGACCAATAGGTGGATCACCAGCAAGGCGACGAAATAGGCGCAACCGGCGACCACGAAGATCGGGCCATAGCCGCCTACCCCGGCCAGGATCGTGCCGGCGAACTTGGCCATCAGCATGCCGCCCAGCGCGCCGGACAGGCCACCCAGCCCGATTACCGAGCCGCCCATGCCACGCGGAAAGAGATCGCCTGGCATCGCATAGACGTTGGCCGAAAAGCCCTGGTGGCACGCACAAGCGAGCCCGATCGCCAGCACGGCCCACCACATGCTGGGTGCCTGGGCCGCGAAGATCACCGGCAATGCGAACAATGCGCAGGCCGCCATGGCGGTTTTACGCGCGCGGTTCGGCGTCAGTCCGCGGCCCAACAGGCGTGACGAAAACCAGCCGCCGGCGACCGAGCCGACATCGGCAAGCACATAGATCGCCACCAAAGGCGGCCCGAAATCGAGCATCTTCACGCCATATTGCCGATTGAAGAAATCGGGCAGCCAGAACAGAAAGGTCCACCACACCGGATCGATCAGGAACCGGCCGAGCATATAGGCCCAAGTCTGGCGCAACTTCAGCAGCGTGCGCCATTTGACCGGCTTGGCCGGCGCGACGGGGTCGGCCTCGATCCAGGCCAGTTCCTCGGCGCTGACGCGCTTATGACGGCGCGGACTGCGATAGAAAGCCAGCCACGCAACCAGCCACAAAAGGGTCAGCGCGCCGGTGGCGATGAAGGCCATGCGCCAGCCAAAGGCGACCGCGATCACCGGCACGATCAACGGGGTCAGGATCGCGCCGACATTGGACCCGGCATTGAAAATCCCGATCGCCAGCGCGCGTTCGCGTTGCGGAAACCATTCGTTGGTCGCCGCAAGCGCCGCGGGGAAAGCGCCGGCCTCGCCGATCGCCAGTGGCAATCGCGCCCAGATCATCCCGCCCGCGCTGGTAAACAGGGCGTGCGCGACATGGCCGATGGTCCATAAGGTGACCGCGATGGTATAACCGATCTTGGCCCCGACCCGATCGACCAATCGACCGAACACGACATAGGCAATGCCGTAGGCCGCCTGGAAAGCAATGGCGAGATCGGCATAGCCTTGCTCGCTCCACTGATAGCGCGCCTGCAATTCAGGCTTGAGCGTCGGCAGCACCAAGCGATCGATATAGCTGAGCGCGACCGCCGCGAACAGCAACGCGCAGACGATCCACCGCACCCGGCCGCGGGGCTTTTCCATCACTTCTGTCGCCACCGTCGATGCCGCCTGCGTCATGCTCTTACCAGCTCCACAGCGTGCCATCCTCAAGCCGGTTCACCGGCAGAAACGCGCGCTTATAATCATAACCGGCGGCCAGCTCCTCATCGATATCGACGCCCAAGCCCGGCGCCTCGCCGGGATGCATCGTACCGTTTTCGAGGCGGTAGCTATGCGGGAAGACGGCATCGGTTTCGTCGGTGTGGCGCATATATTCCTGGATGCCGAAATTGGGCACCGACAGATCGAAATGCAGCGCCGCTGCCATGCACACGGGCGACAGATCGGTCGCGCCGTGGCAGCCGGTGCGGATCTGGTAGAGATCGGCCAGCGCGGCAATACGGCGCAGATGCGTGATGCCGCCAGCGTGCACCACGGTGGCCCGGATATAATCGATCAGTTGATTCTCGATCAGGCCCTTCGCGTCCCAGATCGAATTGAACACTTCGCCCACCGCCAGCGGGCTGGTGGTATGCTGGCGGATCAGCCGAAACGCGTCCTGGTTTTCGGCTGGCGTGGCATCTTCCAGCCAGAACGGCCGATACGGTTCCAGATCACGACCCAGCCGGCCGGCTTCGATCGGCGTCAGGCGATGATGGATATCATGCAACAAATGCACGTCCCACCCCAATGCCTCGCGCGCGGCCCCGAACAGCTCGGGCACCACGCGCAGATATTTGGACGTCGACCAGACGCTTTCGCTCGGCAGATCGGCATCGGCCGGTTCGTAGAAATAGCGATCCTTGCTGACGCCGTAGGTCGATGCCAGACCAGGCACACCGCATTGCAGCCGGATCGCCTTGAACCCCTGGCTTTGATACTCGAGCGCGGCCGCGATCGTATCCTCGATCGTCGCGCCATTGGCATGGCAATAGACCATTACGCTTTCGCGCGCGGCACCGCCGAGCAATTGATAGACCGGCAGGCCGGCGATCTTGCCCTTGATATCCCACAGCGCCATGTCGACCGCAGCGATCGCGGTCATCGTCACCGGCCCGCGCCGCCAATAGGCGCCCTTGTACAGAAACTGCCAGATATCCTCGATGCGGTGCGCGTCACGCCCGATCAGGCACGGCACGACGTGATCGGCCAGATAGCTCGCCACACTGAGCTCGCGCCCATTGAGCGTGGCATCGCCAACGCCGGTCGTGCCATTGTCACAGATGATCTTGAGCGTAACGAAGTTGCGACCCGGGCAAGTGACGATGACGCGGGCGTCGACGATTTTGGGCATGGAGGTAAAGACTCTTCAATCGGGAGGCACCTGGAGGGCGCGGAACGATGGGACAATGACGCAGCTCGGGCGCTGCCAGGCACATTCAGATGCCGTCGCTGCGGCCCGCTCTCCTCTCTATTGGTCATACAACCCTAACGACTTTGGCCTGTCAACCTGCGTGCGCGGCGCGCATCGCACGCGCCTAAGCCGTTGCGCCTGCCTCCATGATGGCAGTAAGATCTCTTATGGATCGGTCAGACAAACTTTATCGACGCGTGATCGACGGCGTCGTCGAACAATTGGCCGCGGGCAGATTTGCCATCGGCAGCCGCCTGCCCACCGAACGCGAACTGGCCGAGAGCTATGCCACCAGCCGGGCGACCGTGCGTGAGGCGATGGTAGCGCTGGAGATGATGGGCGTGGTCGAGATGCGCAAAGGATCGGGCATCTATGTCGCGTCGCTGCGTATGCCCGGCGCGCAGGCGGAGGCGCTGGATGTCGGTGCGTTCGAATTGCTCGAAGCGCGGCGCAGCATCGAGGCGGAAGTGGCCGCGGTGGCGGCGCGCCGGATCGACTCCGACGCCTTGCGCGAGTTGGACGCGTTGCTGGAGGCCATGACGGATCCCGATATCACGATCAGCGAGCGTGCCGATCGTGACTTCCACCTTGTCATTGCCGCTGCCACGGGCAACAGCGCGATGATCGCGGTCGTCACCGATCTATGGGCGATGCGCGACCGTTGCGAACTGGCGCGCACCATTCACCAGCGCGCGCGGGGCGGGGGCGAATTGCTGCGCGTGGAGGAACATCGCGCGGTTCTCGCCGCGTTGCGAGCGGGCGATGCCGACGCGGCCCGCAATGCGATGCGCCGCCACCTCGACGCGGTGATCGAGCATCTGCTGGCCAAAACCGAGCATGATGAAGTCGCCGCGGTGCGGCTTCGCAATGCCAGCCTGCGCGAGCGCATTTTCGCGCCAGACACCGCAGCGTAACGCGTACAACGCAGCGTTCTATGCGTGTTCGTTAACGCGCGTGCTCGGGAAATGCCGCGACGATCGCCTGATATTGCTGACGTGATATGGCGATCATCGATCCGTGCCGTGTGCCCGCGGGCATCTCATAGCGGTTCCATGCGGGCACGCCGCTATTCCCCGACATCTGATACCATGGGCCTTGCAACGTCGGTGCGGTCGACAGGCCGTAGCTCGTGCCGGCATACTGCTCGTAATATAGCAGCCAGTCCCGGGCGTTCGGCGCACGGACGATCGTTGGCGCCTCGCGGAAATTGGGGCTGAGCGGCGGGCCGGGCAGCGGATAGGGCCCAAGCAGTTTCGGCGCGCAGCTGATCCGGATGGTCTTGCCCGTGGTCCAGGCATAGGATGGATAGCGCTCATCCTTGATCACGACGCAATAGCCGCCGCGATCATCCGGCTGCACGATCGTGTCGATCGTCGCCATGTTCCAGGCGAACAGCCGGCGCGGCGGCTGCGCGAATGACTTCAGATCGGGCGACCGGACATACAGGGTACGCTGGCTGCCCCAATAGCGTTCGGGATCCTGCGCATCGCCATCCAGATTGGGGGTATGCCAGGTGAGCAGGAACTGGCCCGACGGCGTATCGTAGAACAGCTTCGGCGCACCGATCCGCGCCAGCGTGTGCGGATGGTCGGGGATATTCGTCAGATCGGGCCGGTAGGTGCCGAACGGCGCCCATCGCAGCAGATCGTCCGTACCCAGAAGCGGATCAGCGCATCGTCATCGCCCTTGTTGCCGACCAGATAATAACGGCCGTCGCCACCGCGCGCGATCGAGGCGTGACCGTGATAATCGGCCGACACCGGCGCGCCGCCGTTCAGCCGCGTCCAGTGCAGGCCATCGAGGCTGACCGAATAATAGAGCGCGCCATAATGCTCCTTGGTCATGTGCGCGAAGAGATACGCCCCGGCCGGATCGACAAAGGGCGCGACCGGCCCGCCCGGGGCCTGCGCCGCCGACGTTCCCGCCAGCAACGCGACCAGAAGCCCCAAGGCAAGCCGGCGCATGGATCAGCGGCGCTTGCGCGGCGCCTGCGCGATCGGCGTGGCGGGCGGGACGACGCCCTTGGGGGCTGCCGCCAGACGACGGATCAGATCGGTTTCCGCTTTGCGGTATGGCGTGCCGTCATTCCGGAACACTTCGTGGAACCAGATCGTCGGCTCGGCCATCGTATACGGCTTCTGCCAGCTGTCCCACGGCAGCCGCGTCTGCGTGCGGCCATCGACAAAGCCCCAGTTCATCATCGCGACATTGTAGCGCTTGGCGACCGGCAGCGAGCCATCGAAGGTCGAGCCGTTGCCGCGCGCCATATATTCGGTGCACAGGATCGGGCGGCCATACGGCAGCAATTGCTTGATCCGCCCCTCGAACGTCTCGGGCCAATTGTAGTCGTGGAACGTGATGACGTCAGATTGCGCGAGCTGCAATTTCTCCATCGGCGAGGATTTGCCGCCCGGCGCCCAGTCATCGCCCAGCCACACGCCCGAGGTGATCGGCTGGCTCGGCTCGGCATCGCGCGCCCAATCGAACACCTGCGCCAACATGGCGCGGACCAATGGCTCCTTGCCCTCCTGCCCTTTATACTGATCGGCACCGTTATCCGGCTCGTTCCACACATCCCAGCCGAGGATGCGATCATCCTGCGCGAACGCGCCGATGACGCCCTGCACATAGGCCTTGTAGCCCGGATAGCGGCTGCGATCGCGCAGGCCCGGCAGGCCCGGCCCCTGCACCCAGCCCGAATTGTGCACGCCCGGGATCGGCGGATGCTGCGGCCCGAGCTTGGGATCGGGATCCCAGCAGCTGTCAAACAGCACGAACAGCGGCTTGATGTTGTGCCGCTGCGCGATGGTCAGGAATTCGCCGATACGGCGCTCGAAGCCCTCGGGATCCTGCGTCCACAACTGATCGTGCAGGAACACGCGCATCGTGTTCATGCCAATGCCCTGCGCCAGGTTCAGTTCGTAATCGATGCGCTTGGGATCCCAGGTTGCTTCCTGCCACATCTCCAGCTGGTTGATCGCGCTGGCGGGGGTATAATTGGCGCCCACCAGCCAGGGCTGCTTGGTGTACCAGTTATTGGCCTGCGCCTCGCTCCAGCGCCCGCGCGCTTCGGCCGGGCTGGCGACGATCGCCGCGGTGGCGAGCAGCGCCGTGAAGAATAGTTTCATCTCGTGGATCTCCGGATACGTCGATCAGCGCTGAACGGTCAGCTTGTAGATCATCGTGTTCTTGTAGGTCTGGCCCGGGTTCAGCCGTACCGACGGGAAGTTGGGCTGATTGGGCGCATCGGGGAACAGCTGCGGCTCCATCACGATGGCATCGCCCATGCGATAGATCTGGCCCTTCTTGCCGGTGATCGTGCCGTTGAAGAAATTGCCGGAATAAAATTGCAGGCCAGGCTGGTTCGACCAAAGTTCGTACCCGCGCCCGGATACCGGCTCGACCACGCGCGCCATCAGATGCGTGGTGGGCGTCACCGCGTCGCCGATCACCCAATTGTGATCGTACCCGCGGCCGTACGCGATCTGCGGATCGCGCGCATCGCGCACCCGGTCGCCGATCGCGCGGGGCGTGCGGAAATCGAATACCGTGCCGGCCACCGGCACATGCTGCCCGGTCGGGATCGCGGTCGCATCGGTCGGCGTGTAGCGTTCGGCCGGGATGGTGACGATATGGCCCATCGCGCCGCGCGGCGCGCCCACGCCGGCCAGGTTCCAATAGGCATGGTTGGAGATGTTCACCACGGTCGGCCGATCGGTCGTCGCGCGATATTCGATCGTCAGCTGATTCTGCTCATCCAGCGCATAGGTCGCGAAGGTCGTCACCGTGCCGGGATAGCCCATGTCGCCATCGGGGCTGACATAGCGCAACGTGACCGACGCCGCCGGGCCGCTTTTTACTTCGGTGACTTCCCACAGTACCTTGTCGAAGCCCTTGGTGCCGCCGTGCAGCGAATTGGGGCCATCGTTGATCGGCGTCTTGTAGGTCTTGCCGTCGAGCGTGAAACGGCCCTTGGCGATGCGATTGGCGACGCGGCCGACGGTGGCGCCGAAGAATTCCGGCTTGGCCAGATAGCCGTCGAGCGTGTCGTAGCCGATCTGCACGTCTTCCACCTTGCCGGCCTTGTCGGGCATCAGCAGCGCCTGCAACGATGCGCCGAGCGCGATCACCGTGGCGGATACGCCGCGCGCGTTGGTCAGCGTCACCGCCGGCACGTCGCGGCCATCGGGCATTGTGCCGAAGCTCGCGCGCCTGGCGCTGGCGGCCTCGGCCGGGCTGGCGGCGAGGCCCATCGCGATGGAAACAAGCGCGGTGGCGGCGAAAAACGTGCGGTTCATCAGGATACCTCTCTGCTAATTCTTCGGGCGGAGCCTAGCGGCCGCAGGTCAGTCCGTCATCCGGATTGGCAGGATCCGGCCATCGGCCGCGTAGCGCACGCGATCGACCGCCACTTGCCGCTCGCCCTTGAACGGCATGCTGCCCTGCGGATTTTCCCAGCGGTGATAGACGATCAGCCACTGGCCGGTCTTGGGATCGCGGGCGAAGCTGTGATGCCCCGGCCCCTTGCGCTTGCTGTCACTGGTCAGGATCGCGCCGCGATAGCGCCACGGCCCGAGCGGCGAGGATGCCGTGGCATAATGGACCGAATAATCCGGCCCGTTCCAGTGCCCGTGGCTGTACGACAGATAATAGGTGCCGCGCCGCTCATGCATGAACGCGCCTTCGGTGAATTGAGGCGGCGTGGCGACCGCGATCTCGCGATCGATCGTCACCATGTCCGGCGTCAGCTGGAATACCCGCAGCTTGGCGCCCGCGCTGCCGCCGGCATACATATAGGCCTTGCCCGAGGGGGCATCGACATAGGTCATCGGGTCGATCGCTTCGAAGCCGCGCCCATCCTTGACCAGTTCGCCGGTCAACAACGGCTTGCCGCTATCGACATAGGGGCCTTCGGGCCGCGCCGCGACCGCCACACCGATGCGGCTCGGCGTCGGGTTTTGCGGGCCGACCGAATAATAGAGATACCATTTGCCGCCTTTGGTCGCGACGGCCGGCGCCCACAGGAAATGTTCCTTGGCGCCATCATCGGCGATCCACTTGATGCTGTCGCGCCGGATCAACTCGCCACGGCTTTGCCAGTGCTTGCGATCGGTCGAGGAGAAGGCACCGAAGCGATCCGCCTCCCAGCTGCCGCCGGGCCCGCCGGTGGGGAACACCCACAATTCGTTGCCGATATAGACGGCATGCGGATCCGCCCCCTGAAACTGGGGATTATCCGCGCGCACCGCCGTGGTGGTCGTGGTCAGCGCCGCCAGCGCGAGGCCGGCGGCGATCAGGAAGCGTTTCATGAGCCATAATCCAGGATAAATACGGGGCCGATATCGATGACCTGTTTGGCGCAGGCGAGATGGAAGGCAGCGTTTAGCGCGCCCGGCGCATAAGCACGATCGGCCGTGCCGCCCAGCTTATACATTTTCCATTCGGGCGTGATGTCAAACGCGGCATCAAAGACCGCGCGCACCACCGGTGTCGCTTCGAGCTGCACGCGGCACACTTTGCCCGGCGCGCCACTGTCGGTGCGTTGCGCGCGCGCCCAAAAGGCGATGACGATGCGATCGCCTTCCTTGACCGGCTTCAACGTCGGCGTAATCGCACCGATCCGGCCGACTTCCGCCGTGGGGCCGCTGATCTGCACGCGCAGGGCCTTGCCGAACTGCACCGTCTTGTCGCTGCGGACGGTGGGCGGGATGGGCTGGCCATAGGGCCTCAGCGCCTCGGCGCGAGGATCGTTGACCAGCCGATCGGCCATGCTGACCGCCACCGCAGGGGCCGGCGGCGCCGGCTCCTGCGCCGCCAGAGCGACCAAGGGTGCGACAATCGCCGCCGCACCCCAGAGGAGGGAAAGCTTCATCCCTGCCCCTCCGATCAGAAGCGGAACCGCACGCCGAGCGAATAGCTGCGCTCGATATACAGCACCTGCCGCGCATAGCTGTTGCCATCATCATATTGACGCGAGCGCTGCAGCGGGTTGCCCAGCAGATTGACGATGTCGAACGCCACCGTGATGTTCGGAACGGGGGTGATCGAGGTCGAGAAGTCGAGCTGGCCGCGGCCCTTCTCGATCACCGGATGGGCGATCGGATCAAGTGCCTCTAGGCTGTAAAACGAAACAAACTTCGAGCGGTAATTATAGGCCAAACGGGTGGAGAATTTCGGCCGCTCGTACAGCGCGACGAGATTGCCGGTCCATTTCGACACGCCCGGGAAGGCTTGCTGCTCGTTATTCAGCGTCGCCGCGAAGTTTGGCTGGAGATCGCCCTTGGCATCGATGAACGTGCCGTTGGCCTGCACGCCGAAGCCCTTGGCCCAATCGGGCAGCCCGTCGATGTCGAGGAAGCTGGTGAACGTCACTTCGGCACCCTGCAAGCGCGTCTGGCCCAAATTCACCGGACGCGCGATACGCAGGCCGGCAACGGAACGATCGTCCACTGTCGATACGAAACCATTGGCATCGTGCCGGAAGATCGCACCCGTCAGCGAGCCGCTGCGCGAGAAATAATATTCCAGGCTGGCATCGTAATTGTTCGATGTCAGCGGCTTAAGGTCCGGATTACCGGCCGATCCACCACGGCGGAGACGCTCGATGCAGTCCGCCGTCGTCGCGTCGGTGAGGCAGGGATCACCAGGCGCGAGGATGACCGGCTGACCCAGCGATGTGTTCGGACGCAGATCGAAGAAGTTCGGCCGAGTGCGCGTCTGCGTATAAGCAAGACGCAATTGCAGCTTGTCGCTGAACGCGACCCGTGCGCTGACGTTCGGCAAATAGTCGGTATATTCACTTTCAGCAGAAATGGCCGGGTTACTCACTACGCCGCCCGCATCTTCAATGCGCGAGAAACCGCTAATCTGCGTTTTGGTCTTCACCGCGCGCAAACCGACGACACCATCAACAACCGTCGTGCCGAGATCAAAGCCGTATTTCAGCTGCCCATAAGCGGCGTAGGACTTTTCATTGGCGCGGAACGTATCGGTTGGGGAAAACGCTGGCTCGCCCGCAGGTGCGCCGAAAAAGCTGCGCAGTTCGACCAGATTGTTACGGATGCTGTTGCGCGTGATCGCCGCAAAAGTCGTATTAGGCAGCGCATCATTATAGGTGAAGCCTGGCAGCGTCGCCCGGACGTCGGCCCCGGGCAACGAGGTCAGCGGGAGACCCGCACCTTCGTTGTTGAAGTAGATATTGCCGAAATCGCGTGCGGCATCGCGGTTGCCATAGCGGATGCCGACCTGGATGCGCTTCAGGAAGCCCATATCGAGATCGTACGACAGATCGGTACGCGCCTGCCAATCCTTGCCGCTCACCACGGTCAGCTCCTGGAACAGGCCACGGCTGATGAAGTTGGCCGGATCGGCGATGTTGAAATTGACGAAGTCTTGCGACGCCCCACCGTCTTGTGACGCGTCGAACTGGACGGTGCGAGCGGGCGAGCTTGCCGCGGCATAATCGACGTTGACGAGGTTGGCGGTATATTTGCTGTTCGTATAGGCAACATCAGCCGTGATCTGGAGGCGATCCCGCTTCCAGATCGCGCCACCGCCGGCCTGATAAGTATCAGTCTTGCCGTTGAAGGAGCCGCTATAGCCATCGGGCCGCACCGCGCCTGTGACGGTGGCAGTCGAAATTTGATTGGTGCCGGGGATCGTTGTCACGTTCGACAGCGTCACACCGTCGCCGAAGATCGGGACGAACATGTAACGGTTGTAATCCTTCGAACGGAACCCCTGGTAAAGGCCGTCGGCATAGATTTCGAGTTCGGGCGTTGGCTTCCACTGAAACGCGGCGTTGGCCGAGGGCCGGTATCGCGCGCCGTAACCCAGAAAATTGCCCTGCGCATCGGGATAGCGCAGCCCGGGCTGCGCGGTCGGCGCGTTGGTGGCGTTGGTTGTGGCAATGACCAGCGACTGTTCACGCGTCGAATCGAGGAAGTTGATGCCGACATAGGAAGCGTTTAGCAGCAGGCCCATCTCGCCGATGCCGGTATCCCAACGGTTACTGATCAGCAGATTGCCGTTGGGCACGATCTTTTCGGACTGCTGCGAGAGCACGGCGTTGGCCGAGCCGGAGAGTTCGAAACCGCTGAAATCGAACGGCTTGCGCCCGCGCACGTTGATCGCGCCGGCGATGCCGCCCTCGATCTGGTCGGCCAGCCCCGACTTGTACACTTCCAGCGCGGCGACCGTGCCGGCAGGGAAATCCTGAATTTGAACGTAGCGACCTTCGGCGGTGAAGATCTGGCGACCGTTATAGGTCGTGGTGAGATCGGGCAGACCGCGCACCGTGACACCGGCCGACTCGCCGCCGCCACGGGTGACCGATACGCCGGCAACACGCTGCAGCGCCGACGACGCGAACGTATCGGGCAGCTTGCCGATATCCTCGGCGACGATCGCATCGACGATGCCATCCGACAGGCGCTTGATGTTCTGCGCCGATTGCAGGCTGCGGCGGAAACCGGTGACGACGATATCGTCGCCGACCACCGGGGTTTCCTGCACCGAGGCATCGGCCGCGGTGGGGCTGACGCTCTGGTCCGATGCAGTGGCCGGCTTGGGCGCGTCCTGCACATCGCTGGTGGCCGCCGTCTGGGCGGCCAGCGGCGTCAGTCCGACGAGCGCGCAAACCGCTACCGATGTACGAAGAAACGCCTTGGCGTTCATAAACCCTCTCCTGGATCAATCCCGTCGACGTTCCGACTGGTTTGTCCTGCTAAAGCGATGATGCGGATCAAGCAACGTATTTGTCTGATTAAAGATATAGCGTCACCTTTTGACCACAGTCGCGCACCGAGACGCGGGTCTTCGGTGTTCCCACCGCGCCACTCGAACGGCATTTATCTAATTTTTTGAACTACTTGATAGCAGTTCGGACATATCAGCGATGCGGGGCAACAGTCGGCACGGCGCCCGCGCCTGTCGCTTACGGGCGTCCGTGGCCAGTGGCACGCCGAAACGAGGGGCATACCATCGCATGCTGACCGGATGCCGGACGCGCGTATGCCGGTTGGGATCGAACAATGATTAGGTGATTACGAGGGGTACGGGATCGACGCTGCAACGTCCGGCGCGTCGCGCAAGTACAGGAACAAGCGCCGCGAGGTGGCGCGCGGCACCTCGATCGTCGCCCCGGCAAAGCCATCCGGTATGGCAATCCTCGCCGCGCCGGATGGCGCGGGCGACACGCTGCGCAGCAGGAAAAGGTCGCTGCCGCTGAGCACGCAGGCGCCGTTGCCGGGGCAGGTGAAGGCGGTCAGCGTCGGCAGACGTACCAGCGTTGCCAGCGGCATCCACGCGCCCGCCGCGCCATTTTCGACCACCCGAAAGGTCAGCGGCCCGTGCGCCGAAACGCCGAGCGCATCTTCCGGGACGAAGGTCGCGATCGCGACTGACGTATCCTGCAGGCGAACCGGCACGCTCTTGATCACGGTCGGATCGAGCGCGCGAATATCGATCTGCGTGTTGGCGGTGAACCGCGTGGTCCCTTGCGCCTTAATCGAAAAGACCAGTTTGCCGTTCTGCGGCACGATGTCGGGCGCGGTCAGCGTGATCGGTAGGGGAGGCGATGCCGCTGCCACCACCGACGTGCTGACCAAGGTCGCGGTCGGGCGCGGCGCTGCGACCTTGACCCGCAACGCGACCGTCCGCCCATCGATCAACGTGACCGTCGCCTGCCCGGCCTGCCCAGGTTGCAGCGTCCCTACTGCCGCCTGATCGGTGGTCATCACCAGCTGATCGGTTACCCCGGCGCGGGTCAGCGCCTGCGGTCGGAACGTTACACCGGCGAGTTCGAGCGTGGCGACCTGATCGAGCCGGGTGCCGAACAACACCGCATCGCGATCGCCGGCGTGCAGATCGAAGCTGGTCAGTCGGCTCCCCTCGGACAAGGCGCGAAGGTGGAGCCGCTGCGCTTGCTCCGCCCCATAGCTGCGCACCAGGACGGTGACGGGTCCCGGCTCGACCCCGGTCAACGGCACTTTAAGCGAGAGGCGATCCCCATCCTGTTCGACGATGGGCGCCGGCAGACGCGCGTCGCCATGTTCCATCCACACCTCGGCAACGCATGCCGCGGCACCGCCGATCAGCGTGACCGGCGTATCACGTCCGACGACCAGCGGGGTCGTTTCGGCGAGCGTCCACGCCGCGCCGGTTGCGGCGGCCAGCCGGATCGTCGGCCCCTCGAACGGCGTGAAGCCCCACATCCCATGCAGCATTCCCGTCGATTGCGGCTCGAGCGCCGCCGGCGCGGCCATCGCCGACAGGACATAACCGCCCTGCGCCACATCGGCGGACACAGGGAAATCGCGCGTCTGCCCATCCCTGGTGCGCACGCGCACCGCGACTTGCCGGGCATAATCGGTGGCGAACACCAGCGGCGCGCCTGCCACCGGGATCAGCAGGTTGGGCCGGTTGGCACAAAGCGCGCGTCGCTCGATCGCCTCGATCGGCGGCAGCGCGGGCGGCGCCACGGGCGGGAGCGCGGCGACCAGCACCGATTGCGGCTTGCGGAACGAAGGCACCGTGTTGAGCAGCAGTTGCGTGGTCGCCCCTTGCTGCACGCTGAGCGCGGGAATGAACTGCAATTGCGCCGACTGGAATGCCCCCAGGATGCGCGCGAGATCGCGCACGACGCCGATATACGGGCTATAATATCCAAAGCCGCCCTGCGGCGTCCCGCTCAGCTGCAGCGCAATATCGGCGGGTGCGCCGGCCAGCGTCTGCGCGATCGAGTTGGTCTGGCTATCGGCGAAAACGGCCACGTTGCTGCCTTGCGTCAGGCACCCTGCCCGCGTGTGCGGCTGACGCTCCAGGCAGGCCGGATCCGGCTTTACCCCCAGGCTCTTGGCCAATTGGGGCGATACGGCCGCCGCGTCCGCAGCATCGCGTCGGCGCAACTGCTCGGCAAAGGCGGTAAGCCGAGCGCTGCCGAGCATCGCCTGGTTGAGTTCCTGCGACGCGCGCACGAACGCGCCCGGCCGGCCCCGGATGGCCGTCGACACCGCATCGACCGCGCCCTTGGTGTCAGGCACCAGCAGCACCAGCACCTGCTGCGCGCCCTCGGGCACCACCGCGACGATGCTGGCCTTTTTCGGTTTCCAGCTCTCCGCCTCGAACAGCCAGTTCTTGGGCGGCGGATTGGTGGCGCCGCGCAGGAACGCCAACACCAGCCGGTACCGCGCGCCCTGCTCGCGCGGCAGATCGATGGCGAGAGTGATACGATCGCCCGTCGCCAGATCCGGCACTTGCGACAGCGGGAGCGTTACCCCGCCCCGGGCGATCGAGACGCGCAGTGCCGGTCCGGCAAGATCGAACTCGTTCGCCCCCACGGGAGCCGCGAGCATGATCGCGACCATCGCCAGCGGGCAAGCCAGGGCAAGGCGGAGACGGGTACGGCGAAGGATGGCAAAAATGGTCACCCGATCCATCTAGCCGCCTTTGCCCCGGCCGCAACTCTCATCGGCCGCCGCGGGGGGGGCCGAGATCGCCCCCGGATGGATTGCCGGTTCAATGCGGTGCCGAAGCCGTCGGCCACGCGTTGAGCGCTCACCTAACTACCCGCCACTGTTCGGTGGGCACGTTCGGCGGACCAACGGCCCGCCGGGCAACACCGCAAAGGAGATGCACGTGAGCGACGGAAAGGTGCCAATGCCCGCCAGTGGCCAGGGCAGCACGAAAATTCATTCGGACGGCGTTGGCGATGACGCCACGCAGGGTCGCAGCATCGGCGGCGAATCCGGCGGCGGCAGCTATGACAATCCCCACACCGGCAAGGAGGCACGCGGCGAAAGCGGCGACTATCAAGGCGGCCAGAGCGTGCAGGGATATTTCGGCCCTGGCCAGGCGGATGGCGAGAAGGCCAACCCCGACACGGCCGGCGCGGTGGGCCAGGGCGGCACCACGCCGGGCGGCGACTTGGGCGAAAGCGCCGCACAGCCGGCCCCGGCATACGCACCGCGCGTCGTCGGGGCAGGCGATCGCAGCTTCGACATCGTCGAGACGAGCGGTGTTGCCGAAGCCGAAGTGCACGGCAAGGTCGGCACGGACGCCCCGTACGAGGCCGAGCAGGAAAGCCCCGGCTCGGGCTGATCGCGCCGTGGTGATGCCAGCATCGCGCGGTCAGCGCGTTCCGCGGGAGGCGAGCGTGAAGCGCTCCGCCTCATCGACCAACGCGGCGAGCACAGCGGGGGACAAGGTAAAGCCCTGCGGGTCGTCGGCGATATAATCGCTGGTTTGCGAGCGATGCGCGGCAATCGCCCAGCGCTTGGCAGCCTTGCCCGGATCGCGCGCCGCCGGGCCACCGCCCGTGGTGCGCGACCATACGGCATAAGCCACTAGCGGCACGCCCGTGCCGCGCAGCGCGGCGCGGGTCCGCGCCCAACCGGCCTTGTGATCGGGATGATGATCCGCGGGCGAAGCCGCAATCACAACGCCGGGATCGAGCGACTGCAACACGCGGCGCAACGCCCCCACCTTGCCGCGCTGCGCGACCTGGCCATCGGGCCAGCCGAGATAAACACACCTCGCCGCCGCGGCGCCGAGCCGGGCCATTGCGCGGCGCAGCTCGGCGCGACGCAGCCGGCCCAGCGCGGCTGCGGGCCAACGGCGCGAACCGGGATGCGACGCTTGCCCATCGGTCAGCGCGACCACCGCGATGCGCGCGCCGGCACGCGTTGCCCGCGCGATCAGCAGCCCACAGCCGAGCGTTTCGTCATCCGGGTGCGGCGCGACGACCACGATACACCGCCGGCCGGCGAGGCGCAGCACGGCCTGCGCCGAGGTTTGGCGGAACAGCGCGGAGTGACGGGGGTTCGGCATGGATGGCCAATCCCTCACCTGCCCCCGACGTTCCATCGCGGCCCAAGGTGCCCGCTGATGCCCTTGCCGCCGCTCGCCGCCTCCACCCGGCGATTCGGGCGCGCGCCGCCGCGATCGACGCCGCTGCCGCTTACCCCGATGCGGATATTGCCGATCTCGCCGCCGCCGGCTTGCTGGGCGCCTGCCTGCCGGCCGACTTTGGCGGTATCGCCCTCGGCCACGGCGGGCCAGCGTCGGCGGTGTTGTGCGAGATCCTGACGATGATCGGCGCCGCCAGCCTGACCGTGGGGCGACTGTACGAGGGACATGTCAACGCGGTGCGGCTGGTCGCGACCTATGCGCCAGACGCGCTGCCGCTGCTGGCGGCAGAAATCGCTGCCGGCCGACCGTCGGGCGTGTGGAATGCCGAGCGCGCGAACGGGTTGAGCGCGGTGCGGATCGATGGGGGCTGGCAATTGTCGGGCAGCAAAATCCATTGCTCGGGCAGTGGCGCGATCCGTCGCCCGCTCGTTACCGCCAGGATCGGCGACGATGGCCCGCTGATGATGCTTCCCGAGGTTGCGGCGGAGCGCGCCGATCTGTCCGTCTGGCGCGCCGCCGGCATGCGTGGCACGGCAACAGGCACGGTGGATTTCACCGGGCTGGTCGTCCCGGATGCCGCAGTGATCGGGGTGCCCGGCGATTATTATCGCAGCCCTTTTTTCTCCGGCGGCGCGTGGCGCGTCCTCGCTGTCCAGCTTGGCGGACTCGATGCGGTGATGGCGTTGCACGCTGAAAAGTTGAATCTGCGCGGCGGCACCGATGCCGTGCCGCGCGCGCGCCTCGCCCGTGCCGGCGCGGCGCACGAGGCGGCGCGGCTGATCGTGCGCGAGGCCGCCGCCCGAGCCGAGCGCGACGGCAATCCGGCGGCGATCGATGCCTATGTCGATCTCGCGCGCGGCGGATTCGAGGAACTGGCGCTGACCTGTATCGAGGCTACCCGCCGCAATATCGGGCTGGGCAGTTTCATCGCGCCCGATCCGCTCGATCGCGTGCTCCGCGATCTCGAAACCTATCTGCGCCAACCTTTCCTTGATGCCTCGCGTGACAATGCCGCGGCCTGGCTGCTCGACCATGAAGGGCGTTTCCAATGACTGCGCGATCGCTCCAGCCCGGCTATTTCGACCAACTTTACGCAGCGGACCCCGATCCATGGCGGATGGAGAGCAGCGCTTATGAGGACGCCAAGTATAGCGCGACGCTCGCGGCGTTGCCGCGCGCACATTACCCCCGTGCGATCGAGATCGGCTGTTCGGTGGGCGTGCTCACCGCGCGTCTCGCCGCGCGCTGCGATGATTTGCTTGCCCTCGATGTGGCGCGCGCGGCGCTCGACCGCGCGGCGCAGCGTTGCCACGGTCTGCCCGTGCGCTTTGCATTGTCCACGCTGCCTGAGACACCGCCTCCCGGCCGGTTCGACCTGATCGTGCTGTCCGAAGTGCTTTATTACTTCGATTCGGCCGGTGTCGCTCGGCTCGCCGCGGCAGTCAGCGCGATGGCCGCACCCGACGCCGACATCGTGCTGGTCCACTGGCTCGGCGAGACGCCCGACTATCCGCTGACCGGCGAGGAGGCAGTCGCCGCCTTCAAATCCGCCGGCGCGTGGCAGGTCAGGCAGCGTGCGCGGACGCCGGATTATCGGCTCGATCTGCTGAGTATCGCGCGATCCGGCTGATCCAGCGCTCGGCCAGCGCCACTTCGCCCGCCAACGTCGATGGCATCACCCGCGACCGCGCCAGCGCGGGCGACTGTGTCTCGACTGCACTCCACAGCGCGCCGAAACCGGTGGTTACCGCTCCGTCATACCCCAGCCGCCGCGCCGCGTTTGCCGCGGCGTCCAGCCCATCGTCGCCCGCGATCCGCCGCAGCCGCCGGCGCCAGCATAATCGGCGAAGCAGCGCGGCCGTCGGTTCCAGCGCCGCGTCGCACGGCGTCGCCGCATCGATGACATAACAGTCCAGCAAATCGGCCAGCCCGCCGGGCGCGCGGCCACTGCGACGGGCGGAGGTCAGCACCAGGGGCGCGTGGCTGTGCCGGAGTTTCAAATCGCAGCGTTCCAGTTCTGCGGCCAGCGCGCGGTCTTCGGCCAGCGGGACCGACGGCAGTCCGCCGACGCGCCGGTACGCCGACACGGTCAATGCCAGCGACGCGCCCCACGCCCAGATATGGTTCGGCCACGGATCATGCGCGCGCGGATCGAGCAACGTGCCGAGCCGCGCTTGCAGGCCGGCCAAGTGCCACTCCAGCGCGCGCAGCGGCAGCGGTGGCAGCGCCGTCAAATCCGCTTCGTCGAAAGCAACCGCGCCCGCCACGGCATCCGCTCCTGCAGCAAGCTCGGCGAGGGTTGCGGCGATCCACTGCGGATCGACCCGGCTGTCGGCATCCGTCGTCATCAAGATGCCGTGGGCCGGCAACAGCGTCGTCGCATGATCGAGCGCCGCGCGCCGCGCGCCGCCGGCATGCGCGTGCTGCGGCGGCAAGGCGATCTCCACCACGCTGATCCGCATGGCGCGCGCGCGATAGCGGCGCGCCCGCGCAGCAGTATCGTCGCTGCTATTGTTGACTAACAGGACGAGCTGGACGGTCGCCCCGCCAGCGTTGGCAGCAGCGATATCGAGTGCCCGGATACAGGCCTCGATCGTCCCGGCTTCGTTGCACGCGGGCACCGCGACCGCCACCACGGCGGCGCACTGTGACGGCAATTCAAGCCCATCAACGCGATAAGGAGACATCCACATTTCGGCTCAGTAACGATCCGAGTGCGATCGGGTTGCGCCGCGCTCACTGATAGCGCAGCGTCTTGCCAAACCCCTCATTGGCCTTGGTCATTTTGGCGAGCTTCCGCAATTGAGCGCGAACATGCCGCTGGAAGCGCGTATCGTCATAGCTGCCGGTTGCTGGATAGTCGTCCTGGCCGATCAGTTCCTTGAGACGCTGGGCCAGCGCGGCCTGCGTATCGGCGCAATCGACCGCTTGAAGCGCGCGGCAGACCCATTCCTCGGCGGCGGCCTGATCATATTCGTCCTGCGCTTCATAACCGCGCCGGTCCGCCGCCGCCTGATCCAGCTTCGCGGCGGCCAAGCGGCGCTCCAGCCAGGTGCGGACCATGGCCGCATCCCATGTCGTTGACGGCTTCTGCATCATTCGCTCCAGATCCATGCCACACCGGCGGCGATCACATTCACATCGATAGGCGAGACGCCCGCATGCCCAAGATCGCACTAGTGGCGCTGATAAAGGCGAGCACGCTATCTCGGTGGCGGATCAAGCAAAAACGCGCGGCGCGGGACCGGCGATGGTCGATGGGCAGCGATAATGCGCCGGCGTCCTTCACCTGATCGACGCCGTCAGAACGGGAAGAACGCCTGGATCGCCACGATCGCCACCGCGAACGTGATGAAATTGAGCGGCAGCCCGACCTTGACGAAATCGAGATAGCGATAGCCGCCCATCTGATAAACGATGACGTTGGTCTGATAGCCGAACGGCGTGGCGAAGGCGGCGCTGCCGGCCATCATCACGGCGACCAGAAACGGCCGCGGGCTGACCCCCAGGCTCTCGGCCAGCGCGACGGCGATCGGCGTGACCAGCACCGCGACGGTGGCGTTGGAGAGCAATTCGGTCAGCACCATGGTCAGCGCGTACAACACGATGAGCGCGGTGAGCGGCCCGAATTCCTGCATGGATCCGACCAGCGCGCCGGTTGCCTCCGCTGCCAGCCCGCTGCGCTCCATTGCCATGCCGAGCACGACCATCCCCGCGATGAGGATCAGGATCTGCGGGCGCAAACCGCCATAAGCTTCATCCGCCGTGATCACGCGCAGCAGGATCAGCAGCACGGCGCCTGCGAAAGCCGAAGCGGCGATCGGCGCGAGGCCCATTGCGGCAACGGCAATGGCGCTGGCGAAGATGCCCAGCGCGATCGCGGCCTTGACCGGCTGGAACGGCCGATACGTTGCGAACAAGGTGACATCGCCCACTTGTCCGCCGGGCACGTCGATCGCGGCCGCCTCGGTCGTCGGAGCGGCGTCGGTCATGCTGCCGCGCATCAGCCGGCCGCTGAACAGGAACAGGTACAGCGCCCCCGCCGCGGCGATAGGCAGGCCGACGGGCGTGATCTCGAACATGCTGAAACGTGGCTGGCCGGCAACGCGCGCCATATCGTCGACCAGCAAATTGGTCGAGGTGCCGATCAGCGTGCAGCAGCCCATCAATACCGTGATGTATGACAAGGGCATGAGAAAGCGTTTGGGCGGCAGCTTGAGCGCGATCGCGACATCGCGCACCACCGGCGCACCGAGTACGACGATCGGTGTGCTGTTGAGAAAGGCCGATACCAAGCCAATCGCGCCGAGCAGCAGCCACAGACCCGCCGCGCCGAGCCGCCGGCACATCTTCACCGCCGCCTCGATCGCGCGATCGAGCAGCCCCGACAATTCGAGCGCGTAAGCGATCACGAACAATGAGGCGAGCGCGATGATCGCCGGGCTGGCAAATGCGCCCTGCACCTCGATCGGCCGGACCACGCCGGTCGCCAGCAACACCGCCGCGCCGCTCAGCGCGACGACATCCGCGCGTACCTTGTCCCAGATCAGCGCGGCGACCACCGCCACCAGCACGACGAGCGTGAGGATCTGATCGAACGTCACGGGTGCTGGTCGCGGACCATGAGCGCGACTACGAAACGAGGCATACCTTCTCCTGTCGGTGGCGCTACACCGGGTATGACGGGACGCAAAGCTTTGCTATCCCCCGATTATGAATGAGCCAAGTCTCCGTACCAGTCGTGTCGCGCTCGCCGCTGGCCTTGCCGCCGTGGCCGTGGTGGGGGGCGGCGGGTTTCTGCTCGGGCGATCAACCTCGGCGCGCGATCCGGCGCCGGCGGTCGTGGCGCCGATCGCCACCCCGGCGCCATCCGCGCCGATCGCCGAGCAGCCTGCGCCGCGGGATCGCCTGATGAGCCGCGCCGACCTGATCGCGCTGGCCGCGCAAGCCGCCGACGCCGTGGCCTCGGGTCAACCGCTGCCCGCCGCCATTGCCCGCGCCGAGGGCCGGCGTTTCACGATCAACCTTCCGTTCGGCTGCCAGGGGCCGGCCGACCAGACCAGCGACGCGCCGATGCGCTGGCGCTACGATGGCGAGACCAAGGTGTTGCGCGTCCACGTCGCCCCAGCGGTATGGGATGCACCCGACCTCCTGCCTGCCGCTGCCGCTGAGGCGGTCGTTGCGGTCGAGGGATTTTGGATCGCGCGCCCTTGGAGCTCGAGCGACAGCTGCCCGCCCACCGGTGCGGTGGCCACGCCCAGCGGCGCGGATGCAGTGACCTTGCCCGGCCAGACGCTGGCGATCGCGCAATTTTTCGGCGCGGACGACATCCGCCAGGGCCGACGCGGCGACAAACCTTATGAGGCGGTCGTGCGCGCGCCCGACGAAGGCTTCGCCGGCACGCAAGGTTTGCGGCTGCGTATCACCGGGCGAATCGCCGCCGCACCCGGCGGCGGCCCGGTGACGTGCCGACAGCCGGCAGGCGCTGAGCAGCGCCCGATCTGCGTCATCGCCATTGCCAGCGACGAAATCGCCATCGCCGATCCAATTTCGGGCAACGTGCTCGCGACCTGGGCCGTGGATGGTGCCGATGCCGCGGCACGATGATCCGATAACCGCTGATCCGCCCCTGTATAATTCGGGCCGCGTGATAGAGTAATGTGAGCGTACGTTTTTGATCTAGACGCAAAGACGGTCAATCACCGGACCTTCCGATGCAGCACTCCCAGGTCGAGTGTGAGTAGGGTGACGACAATCCCGATAAAGGCCAGCCACATCGATGCCAGCTGGCCAAACGTCTAGGGCCAGAACTTCCATAGTTAATTGATCAACGCGCAGGTTCTATTACCGCCCCTCCCCACGAGGAAACCGGTTCACCTCGCTCGCTGTGGTCGCATGCCACCGCTCGCCCGCATCTCGTGCCGAAAGCGGCTCGGCAAAATGATAGCCCTGGATCGCACGGCAGCCGATGTGCATCAGCATGTCGGTCTGCTCCTGGGTTTCGACCCCCTCCGCGATGATGTTGAGGTCGAGCGTGTCGCCGAGCCTGACGATCAGCTCAACAATGGCGCGCGTTTGGCGGTTGGTACCGATCCCGTCGATGAACGACTTGTCGATCTTGATCGTGTCGATCGGATAGCGATTGATGTAGCTGAGCGACGAATAGCCAGTTCCAAAATCGTCCAGCGCGACGCGCACCCCCAACCGGCGGATCGCGGCGATCGTCTCGGCGATCTCCGGCGACGGGTGCAGAAAGATGCCCTCGGTGATCTCCAGCTCAAGCGATTGGGGCCTGATAGCGAACTCGCGCAGCACCTCGGCCAGTGTAGCGACGAAGCCGCACTCGGCGAAGGCCGCCGAGGAAGTGTTAATACTCAGCTTAAGATCGGGATTGGCGAAGCGTCGCTGCCAACCGCTGAGCTGCGCGCACGCCTCGCGCATGACCCAGCGGTCGATTTGGCGGATCAGCCCGATCTCCTCGGCGACGGGGATGAAATCGGCGGGGCTAATCGCGCCACGCGTTGGATGATTCCAGCGCAACAAAGCCTCGAAGCTGCGGATCGCGCCAGTCGCCGGATTGACGATCGGTTGGTAAGCGAGATGGAACTCATCACGCTCAACCGCCTGGCGCAGATCGGTCTGCAGCATAAGCCGGCCCACCGCGTCCTCGCGCATCGACGCGTCAAAGATTGCATAGTCGCCGCCGCCGGCGCGCTTGGCCTCGTACATCGCGATGTCGGCATCGCGCATCAGGTCGTCGAGCGCCGCGCCCGGGCCGGCAACATGGACGATGCCGATGCTGCACGATGGGAAAACGCTCTGCCGCGCAAGCTGGACCGGCGCGCGCAGCGCTTCGATTATGGCTTCGGCGATCGTCACCGGCGTTGCGAGATCGGTGGCGTTTTCGATCAGGATTGCAAACTCGTCGCCACCAACGCGCGCTAACGTGTCCTGCGGACGAACACATTGCCGCAGCCGTTGCGCCACCTCTTTGAGCAGCGCATCGCCCGCGAGATGGCCGAGGCTGTCGTTGACGATCTTAAACCGGTCAAGATCAAGGAACAGCACGGCGCAATTCTCACCGCCGCGATCCAGCATTTTGGCGAGCCGTTCCATGAAAAAGGCCCGGTTGCGCAAACGGGTCAGACTATCGTGAAATGCGGCGTACAGCAGCTGCGCTTCGACGCGCTTGCGCTCGAGGATCTCGGTCGTAAGCGCTTCATTCTCGATCTCGGCAACCCGCACCCGCGCGGCGAGTTCCTGCGCGGCCTTGCGCTCGCTAATGTCGCGTTGGACAGACACCCAATGGGTGAACCAGCCCTTTTCGTTCGCGACCGGAACGATACTGAGTTCGACCCAGAACTCGGTGCCGTCCTTGCGGTAGTTGATCAGTTCGATCTCGATCGGCTCCCACGCCGCCAGCGCCTGTCGCAGCCGCGCGCGCGCCGCAGGGTCCGTCTTCGGTCCCTGCAGCAGCCGCGGCGTCAGCCCGATCACTTCGGCGGCAGAATAGCCGGTCGCTTGCGTGAACGCGGCGTTGCAATAGATGATACGCGGCCCGGGCAAGTCGATCGGCTCGGCCTGCGTAATAACGATCGAGTCGCGCGCGTGGACAGCGACGGATTCCAGCAGACGCAGGCGCTCGAGGTTCGCGCGGTTCGCACCGCTGTCGGCGAGATCCAAGCGCTCCTGCAGCACCGCGAGGTCGAACAACGTGCCGAGGTGCGCGGCGTGGGCGCGCAACACGTAGGTCTGCGCCGCACTCAGCCGCGGACGGGGTAGCGTGTCGAGGACGATCAGGAAGGCGCCTTGCGTCCCCGGGATCGGCACCGCCGCAGCAAAGCACACATCAGCCGCGCGCTCGCCCCGGAACCCGATCGGAACCGCTGTGCCACCAATGATCTGTGCCGCTGTCTCCGGAGCGGTATCGTCCGTCAGGAAAGGGACGAGCTTGCGCAACGGCCCCTCCTGGTTCCCCGCCACGAGCTGCAATTCGCCATCGACCGTCGCGCAGATCATCGCCCCGGCACAGCACGTCGCCCGCATGGCCTGTCCGATGATCGTCTCGAACATCAACAGGCGTGCCTCTGCGCTCAGCCCCTTGGGAGGATCGGTCGGTTCTCCGGTCCATTGCGCGGGCAGGTCCATCAGCATCGGGTCGATCCAAGAGAGAATAGCCCCCGGGGAGGGCACGTACATCGCGTCCGATGCAATATTTGGGATATGATATGATTGCGTTAATACTGAGCCGGCCAGCTAAAAATCCCCGCTGACCTTGAGATCCGGGCCTAGCCGTCCCGTCTCGGCCCTGACAGACTCGTGCCGCGCGCACCTGGGAGATGCCCCTCTTCACCTTCTGTTATGCCCTTTGCCCTAGGATGAGGCGAAGGGAGAGCCAATGTGATCGACGCGCCAACTCGCGGAGTTGCCGCTCAACGGTATCCGGACCTAATCGTGGCGCTGATCGCGATTGCGGTTCTTCCCCTCCTTTGTGCGTACTTCCAAGCTTACGAACGGTTGAACGCCTTCGTCGCCGAACATGAGGCATGGCAGCTCGACGAGCTCATCATCACTCTGCTTTGCAGTGGTCTGGCAGCGGGAATCCTGTTGATACGCCGGTCGCGCGCGCTCCGCCTGGAAATGGCGCGGCGGCAGATTGCCGTCGATCGTGCCGCGGAATTGAGCGGCCAATTACAATCACGCAATCTCGCCGAGCATCGCCTTCTCAGGGAAGCCGTACGCACCAAGGAACAGCGGCTGGAAAGCATTCTGGCCACCGCGCAGCAGGCCATCGTGACGATTGATCGACACGGTGTCGTCAGCGGCTGGAACAGGCATGCCGAGTTGACGTTCGGATGGCGTGCGAGCGAAGTCGTCGGACAGTGCATGTCACGGTTCATTGTACCGCCAGCCCTGCGCGCATCGCACGATGCCGGACTGGCGCGCTTTATGGAGAGCCGGACAGCCCGCGTGATCGGCACACGTATCGAGGTTACAGCGCAGCGCCGCAACGGCGACATTTTCCCGATCGAGCTCGCACTCAGCGCGACCAATATCGGCGAAGATTGGCAGTTCACTGCGCTCATCCAGGACATTTCCGAACGTCGCGCACAAACCGAATTGTTCGAGAACGCCTTTGATCACGCCCCGATCGGGATGGCGGTGGTCGCGCTCGATGGGCGTTTGCTGAAGCTGAATTCGGCGTTCTGCCAGCTGATCGGCTATTCCATAGCCGAAGCGACGAAGCTCGATTTCCAAGCCATCACGCATCCCGATGACTTGGCCGCCGATCTGCTGCTGCTGGCAGACCTGATCGCCGGTAAATTACCTTCTTATCAGCTCGAAAAGCGATACATTCGCAAAAGCGGCCGCGTGATGTGGGCCCGCCTGTCGGTGTCGATGGTGGTGGGTGACGACGGAGCGCCCAAGCATCTGATTGCCCAGGTCCAGGATCTTTCCGCGCAGCGCGAATCCGAAGCGCGCTACCGCCTGCTGGCGGACAGCGCGAGCGATATGGTCGGCCTGTATTCGATCGCGGGGCGCTGCTCCTACATGTCGCCCTCAAGCGAGAAGATCCTGGGATTCCTGCCCGAGGAGTTGATCGGCAGGAGCGTCTTCGGCTTCATGCCACCCGCCAGGCATGAGGCGATGGTCACGGCCATGGCGCAGCTGAAGACCGAACCGGCCGGCGCGACGATGACCCATCTGACTTGGCTGCGCCACAAGGCCGGCCATCTCCTCCCGATCGAGTTCGTCGCCCGCATCGTGATGAGCGACGACGACGAGCCGCAGATCGTCTCTGCCTGCCGAGACGTCACTGCTCGCGTGGAGGCGCAGGCGGCACTGGAAAAAAGCAATCTGGAGCTGACCCAGGCCTATCAGGCGGCGGAACGATCCGCGGCCCAGCTGAATGATGCCCAAGCGCTGTTCAAGGGGATTTTCGACAGCTCGTCGGACCTCAATTTCGTCTGCGACGTGGTCGATGGCGCATACCCGATGAACACCATGAACGCTGCGGCAGAAGTGGCTTTTGGCACGACCGCGGCCGAGGCCCGCGGTAAATCCCTCGAAATGCTGTTCACGCCCGACGTCGCCGCGAGGATGATCGACTATATCAGCGAAGCGATGGCGTCCAAGCAAGCCGGACGTACCATGCGCGGGCTGACGGTATCGCGACACGGCGGGACCTTCGATATTCGGCTGGTGCCGCTATGCGACAACAGCGGCGCCGTCCATCAGGTGTTCGTCGGGAAGCGGGACATCAGCGACTTGAAACGCGCCGAGCAAGCCGCGGTACAGGCCAACGTCCTGATGAGCGCTGCTGGCAAGATCGCGCATATGGGCTTCTGCAGCTACGACCTGACAACCCAGAAGATGATATGGTCGGAGGAATTGTGGACCATCCTCGGATTCGATTCCGCCTGCGATGCCCCGACGATCGAGAATTTGACGAGCCGCCGCCATCCCGACGACAGTGCGCGGGCGATCCAGACCCTGGCGGGCGCTATTGCTAACGGTGCAGACGATTACGAAAGCAATTACCGTCTGCTGCTTCCAAACGGCATGACGCGGCATGTCATGACACGCGGCACGATCCGCCGCGAGCGCGGCGTCGCGGTCAGTATCTTCGGCGTTATGCTCGACATTTCGGCGTTAAAACAGGCCGAGGAAAAGGCCCGCGAGAGCGATTTGCGCTATCGCCTGATGGCGGAAAACTCGAGCGACATCATCGTCACCAGCGATCTCGAAGGCCATACGACGTTCGTATCGCCGTCTTCGGAGGCGATCACGGGCTATACGCCCGAAGACCGACTGGGGGCTCTCCCGGGCGACATCACTCATCCGGACGACCTCGACGGGCTCCGCAAAGCGTTCCGGGCATTGTGGGCCGGCGCAACGGGCAAATGCGTGCGCTGGCGTGCCTGGCACAAAACCGAGGAACGCTGGGTCTGGCTCGAATCGAGCCCCGCGCTACTGCGCGATCCGGTGAGCAATGCGCCAACCGGGTATCTGGATGTGATCCGGGATGTGACGGCAAACAAGGAGCAGGAGGATGCGCTTAGCGCGGCCACGCTTGCGGCGGAGGAGGCGATGCACTCCAAGGAACGTTTCCTGGCCAATATGAGCCACGAACTGCGCACGCCGCTCAACAGCATCATCGGCTTCTCGCGCCTGCTCGATCAAAGTGTGGGATTGGACGCCGAGGACCAGCGCCGAATCCGCATGGTCCACCGGGCGGGGGTCGCGCTGCATGCGGTGATCGACAACGTGCTCGATTTCTCGAAGCTCGAGGCTGACAAGCTCGCGCTTGTCTGCGCCTCCTTCGATGTGGCCGCGCTTGTCACCGGCACGGCCTCCATGATGGAGCCGCAAGCCGCGGCACGTGACGTGGTACTCAACGTTAACGTCGATCCAGCAATTCCTCACCGGCTTGTGGGGGATCACGGCCGCCTCCGCCAGATCCTGCTCAACTTGTTATCGAACGCGATCAAGTTCACCCAGAACGGCGCCGTCACGACCAACGTGCTGAAGGTGGGCGGAGACGACGAAACTGCGCGGCTGCGCGTTGAAGTTGTGGATACAGGCGGCGGGATATCGCCGGACAAGATTGAAAACTTGTTCAACCGCTTTGTGCAGGCAAGTGCCTCCGTCGCACTCCGCTATGGCGGTACCGGTCTTGGCTTGGCGATTTCACGGCAGCTGGTAACGCTGATGGGCGGCGAGATTGGCGTGTTGAGCGAGGTGGGTGTCGGCTCGACTTTCTGGTTCGAGCTCGCGCTTCCGGTAGCCAGCCCGACCGCAATCGGACATGATCAGCCCACGGCGCCCCAACTGTCCTTGATCGGCAAACGCATATTGGTTGTCGACGATGTCGACCTCAACCGTGAATTAATGCTCGCGATGCTGGCGAAATATGGTTGCGCGGTCGAGCTCGCGGAGAATGGCGCGGAAGCGCTCACCGCGGTGGAGGTTGCGGGTTTCGATCTAATTCTGATGGACTGCCAGATGCCGGTGATGGACGGATTCGCCGCCACGCGAGCGCTGAGATGTCAGACCGGTCCCACCGCCTCTTTGCCGATCGTCGCGCTGACCGCGAGCGCGCAACCCGAGCATCTCGCTCGCTGTCGCGAGGCGGGCATGGACGACCATTTGACCAAGCCGCTCGAGCCGGGGGCGCTGGAGGAGGTGCTACGACGCTATCTGGGCCATGCTCCCGCACGGCCGGCTGGGACAGATCAGATGTCGCCGCTCGTGGCGGACAAAGCCGATCCGCGCCCTGACGCGGGCACGGAGGACCCCGCGCCGCCCGCCGGTGCGCGCTCCTCACTGAAGCAACGCTATGCCGCACGGCGAGATGCAATGATTGAGAAAATCGACACCACGCTTTGCCGCGGGCATTTTACTGATGCCGAGATTAGTGAACTGGCCGCGATGGCGCACAACCTGGCGGGCACGGCTGGCATGTTCGGCGAAGCGGCGTTGGGAGATGCCGCAGCAGCGCTCGACTCGGGGTTGAAGCTTTGGCCGGTGGACGAGCGTGCGTGCAAACTTCGACAATATGCAGAGGAAGTCCACCGTATCGTTGGATGCGTGGGTAGTTCGTAAGGTTATTGACGGGCTACCCTCCCCTGACTTTACGAAAAAGACCACTCACCCCGATCATAACCTAAAGCATATAGCCAGCCTGCCGCAGCGCGTCGCTTTCACGGACGACGAGACGCGTACCCGGGCGGGCTGTTCCATAAGCTATCTAAATGTCGGGAGAATTCGCTCGCCAAGATCGTACCGGCGAACCGGTGGAGGGCTTGCTCCAGCATGTGCCCCGGCCACCGCGATGCTACTGCGCCAGGCAACATCAGCTGGCGCGGTTCGCATTATCGAAAGGTATCGGCGGTAATACCAGTGTACGCAAACGAACGAGGGTACCCAGTGGCATTGATCATCATCGCCGACGACGACGAGCTTGTAGGCGAGATCGCCCGCGATGCGCTGCTATCCAGCGGCCATGGCGCTGGATTAGTGGCTGACGGCGCCGAAGCTTTGCGTGTGGTCAAGGCGAGAAGGCCCGATTTGCTCGTGCTCGATTGCAACATGCCGGGCTTGTCCGGTGTGCTCGTGCTGCGCGAGTTGCGCAATCTGCCGGCCTTTTACGACCTGCCGGTGATGATGCTGACAGGGCGACGGGGGGCGCAGGATGAAGAGCTCGCCCGCTTTGCGGGTGCCAATGATTATATGAAGAAACCATTCGACCCCGATGAGTTTGTGTTTCGTGTCGAGCAGCTGCTTGCGAAAAGCGGCAAACTCGATCCTCGCGCGTCGCGCTGAGGCACGCTCTGCCGGTCCGGACAGCCGTCGTCAGCATAGCATGGCGTGCCGGCACTCTATCGGATTTAGCGAAATCAGCGCCCGGCGGCCCGGCCACGCCAGCCGCGGGTCGGCAAGCGGCATGAAAAACGTCAGGTTGATCTACCCCCCGCCCCCTGGCGATCGCGGTGCGCGGTCGCTGTCAGAATGGGGGCGACGCGGGGCTGCAGGCATCTCGATCCTGTAAAGCCGGTGTGGCAAACGCACGACGGCGCGGACGACACGCGGTGCGCACGTGACCCATCGCGCAATATTTCAAAATGCCCGTATCTAGAGCAGTACTAGTCCACCGCTCCCGGATCGCGTAGGGATGTACATTGGATAGGAAAGACTGCCATGGTCACGCAACTGATCTACATGTCGGAGCCATTCGGGTATGACCATACCACGCTCACATCGATCCTCGCGACAGCGCGCCGTAACAATTCACGCGACGCGATTACTGGTGCGCTCATTTGCCGCCACGACATCTATCTTCAGTTGATCGAAGGCGACGCGCCGGCGATTGATGCGCTGTTCGCGCGCATCTCGCTCGACGACCGACATCTTGCCGTAACGCTGCTCAATCGGGCCGAAGTCGCTGCCCGGCTCTTTCCCAAATGGGCGATGCTACATGACCCGGCACAGACCTGGTCATGGTCGGTTGAGGAAGTCGCCGGCGGCGCGGTTCGAAAGGCGACGCCAGAGGCGCTCCAACAAGTGTTTGCGCGCACCGGGCACGTGGCGACAGCTTTGTGACTGGCCAGGCCAGGTCGCTGCGATATTTCCTGCGCTAGCCCGCAATATGGCGTTCCTTGTCCTGGCATCTGGCGAGACACTGGTTGCTTCTTGTGCCACGGCGCCGGCAATGATGGATGTGGCCACAAAATCGCCCACGTACCTATCGAGACAAATCGCGTGTCATCGTGGTGCCGGCGGCTTAGAAAGAGAACACCGGCATGGGTGCGCTTTTGACATGGAACATACGCTAGAACTCGATCCGTCCGACAATCGCCATGTCCGCCTTGTCGTCGATAGCCCGATCCCTTCGGTGATCAGCGACCCGCGATTGCCGGATAATCCGATTGTGGCGTGCAATGCGGCTTTTTGCGCGCTGACCGGCTATCCGACAGAGGAAGTCGTTGGGCGCAACTGCCGCTTCCTGTCTGGGCCGGCGACCGAACCATGGCTGACCGAGGAAATCCGCCGGGGCGTGCGGGAACACCGCCCGGTCCTAGTGGAAATCCTCAACTATAAGCGTAATGGCCAACCGTTTCGCAACGCGGTCCTCGTCGCACCTATCTATGACGAGGATGACGCGTTGCTGTATTTCCTGGGATCACAGGTCGAAATCGATGCCGATGCGGCGGCCCCGTCAAGCATGCGCCGCATCCGCGCCGCCGAAATGGTGAAGGCATTGTCGCCGCGACAAGGGCAGGTGCTCAAGCTTGTCGCGAACGGGCTGCTCAACAAGCAGATCGCAGCAAAACTGAACCTGGCGGAAAAGACCGTCAAGATGCACCGCGCGATCCTGATGAACCGACTTGGGCTGCAAACCACGGCTGACCTGATACGCTTGGCGGTCGAGGCCGGACTGTAATTTCGCATTGCCAAGGTACGGTATAAGGTCCGTATCGTCCGAGCGCCGCGTGCACCGTATTACAATGCTGTCGCCACAGCGGCATAGTCGACAACCAATACCCATTGGGTGTTCGGCTGGCCGCTTCCCTCGCCCGTCTGGTGCCGCTGTGACGACATCGCGGGAGCCCCAGGATCGTTTCCCGACGATTGCGTGATCTCCCGCCATTCTGCGCGGCGCACCCGTGCCGCGGATCACTGCGACGGAGACCCCGATGGATATCGTCACGCCCTTCCAATTCTCGTTAGTGTATAATGCCTTTTCCTTTACGTTCGCGACAATGGCCGCGGCCACGGCGTTTCTGTGGCTCAGTCGTTCGCAAGTCGCGCCGGCATACCGCACCGCGCTGACCATTTCAGGGCTGGTCACTGCAATCGCGGCCTATCACTATTACCGCATCTTCGAGAGCTGGACCGCCGCCTATACGTTCGGAAATGGTGTCGTCACGGCGACCCCCTTTGCATTCAATGATGCGTATCGGTACGTTGATTGGCTGCTGACCGTGCCATTGCTGCTGATCGAACTGGTGCTGGTCATGCGCCTGTCGCGCGAGGAAACCATATCCAAGTCGGTCCGGCTCGGCTCGGCTGCCGCATTGATGATCGTGCTTGGTTATCCCGGCGAAATCTCGAACGACATCCCGACACGCGTCCTGTGGGGCACCTTGTCGGCAATTCCGTTCGTCTACATCGTTTGGGAACTGTTCAGCGGGCTCGGCAAGTCGATCGCACAGCAACCCGCGAGCGCGCAGAACCTGGTGCGCAAGGCCCGCTTGCTGACCTTTGCCTCGTGGGGCTTTTACCCGATCGTCTACATGGCGCCCTATGCCGGGCTAACCGGGGGCAACGTCACTACGACAATCCAGATCGGCTATACGATCGCGGACATCGCCGCGAAGGCCGGGCTTGGCGTTCTCATCTTCCTGATTGCGGTCCGCAAATCGGAGGTCGAGGACACCGACGGCAGGGGCTACGCCGTCTGATCCGATGGCCACGGCTCCCTACCCTGAGCTATTGGCGAAACGCCGCGTCCCTCAGGGGCGCGGCGATATCGTCTATCCGGCCTATTGGCTCGCCGCCGCAGCGCTCGGCCTGGCTACGGTGCTCGGCGTCCGGCTCGACGCGTCGGGCGCGGTAACGCTGGCGAGCATCGTGTTCATCGGCGGCGGGCTGCCGCACGGGGCTTATGACATTGCGCTGTTGCGCCGCGCCGTTACGCTCGATCGCGCTACGCTCATGCTTGCCGTCACGGGATATGCCATCATCACCCTGCTGATGGCGCTGCTGTGGATGATAGTGCCGCTGGTCGCGCTCATGCTGTTCCTCGCGGTTGCCGCGGTCCATTTCGGCGAGGACTGGCAGATGCTCGACGAGCCGCTGCTGCGCTGCGCGGCGGGCGCGGCCGTAATCGCGGCGGCGACGATCGGACACCCGGCAGAGGTTTCCACGCTGTTCACGATGATGAGCGACCCCCGGGCGTCCGTCATCGCGCAGATCATCACTGCGGCCGCGCCAGTGGCATTGCTGGTCACCGCCGCCGGCGTCTTGCTCGCGTGGCGGGACGGCAGCCGAGGCTGGGCGGCAGCCATGGCGCTATGCTTCGTTTTGCTAATCGTGCTCCCGCCGGTCTGGGGCTTTGCGCTGTTTTTCGTTTTCCTTCATTCGCCGCGCCATTTGGCGCAGACCCGCGTGGCGCTGAACGACATGTCGCTGACGCGGTGGCTCACGACCGGCGCAGCGCTGTCGCTCCTCGCGATCTTCGGTTGGCTCGCAATGCGCTGGCTTGCGCCGGCGCGTATCGATCCGCCGTTTGTGGCGCAGGCCTTTCAAATGCTGGCGTCAGTCGCTGTACCACACCTGCTGTTGTCGCGCTGGCTCCAGCGACGGCTCGACCGTGCCATCCACGCCCCGCCGATCATATTTCAAGAAAAGACAGCATGCGCATGACCCGTCGTACCGCACTCGTAATCGGCTCCGGCATCGGCGGCATTGCCTGCGCGATCCGCCTTCAGAGCCTTGGCTTCGACACCCGCATCGTCGAACAGCTCGATGACGTCGGCGGGCGGGCCTATGTCCGGCGCGCGCAGGGTTTCACCTTCGACATGGGGCCGACGGTGCTGACCGTGCCGCACTTTATCGAAGAACTTTTCACGCTCCAGCGGGATCTGGCGATGCTGGACGCGCCGGATTTTCCCCCCGCGGTGCTGGGTGACGGGCAGCGCGTGCGCTCGGGCATCAGCGGCGGCCCCAATACCAGCCGCTATCTCGATATCGTGCCGGTTCTGCCTTTTTACCGCATCTATTTCGACGACGGCAGCTTCTTCGATTATGATGCCGATCCCGCGAACGTCCGCGCGCAGATCGCGCGCCTCGCGCCCGAGGATCTCGACGGCTACGAGCGCTTCCACGAAGCGGCGCGAGCGATTTTTCAGCGCGGCTTTCTGGAGCTCGGCTACACCTATTTCGGCAGTCTCGGCTCGATGCTCGGCGTCGTTCCCGATCTGCTCAAGCTCGGCGCGGTGCAGCCGCTGTTCTCGCTGATCAGCAAATATTTCAAGAGTGACAAGATGCGGCAGGTGTTCAGCTTCGAACCGCTGCTGATCGGCGGCAATCCGCTGAAAGTGCCAGCGATCTACGCGATGATCCATTTCGTCGAAAAGACCTGGGGCGTGCATTTTGCGATGGGGGGCACCGGCGCTTTGGTCAAGGCGCTGGTGCGCAAGTTCGAGGAACTGGGTGGCACGGTACAGCTCGGCGCCCAGGTCGCGAAAATCGACGTCGAAAAAAGGGGCCGCAAGCGCGTCGCAACCGGCGTGACGCTCGCCTCGGGCGAACGACTGACGGCCGATCTGGTCGTGTCCAATGCCGATTATGCCACAACCTATCTGAAACTGGTCGACAAGGCGCACCGGCGAATCAATCGCGATGCGGTGGTCAAGTTCCGCAAGCAGAGCATGTCGCTGATGGTGATTTATTTCGGGTATGAGATGCGCGATGGCGACCCCGATCTTCGGCACCACAATATCATCCTCGGCCCACGCTACGAGGAATTGCTGACCGACATTTTCGAACGCAAGATCCTCGCCGACGATTTCTCCCAATATCTGCACATCCCGACCTTCACCGATCCGACCCTGGCACCGCCGGATCATCATGCCGCCTACACGCTGATCCCCGTGCCCAATACGCTCGGTGAGATCGACTGGGCGACGATCGGAGACGCCTTTGCCGACAAGGTGCTGCGCTTTCTGGAGGAACGCGGCTATATTCCGGATTTGGGCAAACGCTTGGTCTATCGCAGCTTCGTCACGCCCGACTATTTCGAGCAGACGCTGGGCGCTTATGCCGGCAACGGATTCGGCGTCGAACCGCGCCTGACGCAGACCGCTTTCTTCCGCCCGCACAACCGCAGCGAGGATATCACCAACCTCTATCTGGTCGGACAGGGCACCCAGCCCGGCGGCGGCACGCCCTCGGTGATGATGTCCGCGAAAATGACCGCGCGCGAGATCGCGCGCGACTTTGCGATCGACCGGCGGATCGTCGCGGGCATGCCCGGCTAAGTATGCGCGATGATTCGTTCGGCCAGTATCCGGCCCGACCGCCACGCGCTTTCCACCCGGGGGGCAAGAAGCCAGTCACCCACGGCGCCAATGCAAGTCGCGGCATTCCACAAGGCGCCATGCTGCGTGACGGTGGCACGGGCGTAGCGCCAGCGATGACCGATCCGCACGATCGGCTCGGGCAATTGCGCCGTCGCCGCATCGGCAAGCGCTGACAGCAACGCAGGAACGACAAAGCCCGCATCGTCCTCCAGATGCTCGCGCGACCATTGTGGCGTCGCCTGGAGCACCCAGGCCTCCACCCCGCCGCGCCCCGGCTTGGCGCTGTTGCGCGCGGCCCAGCTCAGAATGCCACTGTCTCTAACGATATCGGCGTCCAGCGCGATGCGCTGATCGAACGCCACCATCGCCGTCCAGCAGGGCGCGGACGGGCAGGACTGCGCCATTGCCGCCATTGCCGGATCGTGCGCGATCAGCAACGGTGCGGCCTGCTCGGCCGGAGTCGCGACAATCACCGCGTCGAACAGCGCTTCGGAAACGGGATCGAGCGCCCATGAATGACCGATCCGCCGGATCGCATCGACCGGAGCATTCCAGCGAACCGGCAGGTGCCGTGCCATCGCGCGGACCACCGCATTCATGCCGGGCGTCCCGACCCACGCATTCGCCCCGGCACTCGGCCAGGCCGTCACGACATCCGCTGTCTCCCACGCGCGCACCATCTCCGCGAAGGCCGGGTCGCGGGCGGTGAAATATTGCGCGCCATGATCGAACGCGACGTCGCCATACGCGGTCGTCGCGCGGCGTGTGGCCATACGTCCCCCCGCGCCGCGCCCCTTGTCGAACAGCGCCACCGCATGGCCCTGCAACTGCAGCGTTTCGGCACAAGAAAGGCCCGCAATACCGGCGCCGATGATGGCGATCTTCATTCGGTCTCTCTCGTCGTGCGGCAAGCGAACCAGCGGCGGTCGGTCACCGGGCCGCCGCTGGCACCTGTCTCAGGTCTTAGGCAGCAGGACCGCGTCGATGACGTGGATCACGCCATTCGAGCAGGCGATGTCTGCGGTTACGACGGTGGCGCCGTTGACCGTCACCCCGTTCGTCCCGTCGACATGGACCGTCGCGCCTCCGGCGGTTGCCGGATCGAGGACCTGTCCGGCAACGTCCGCCGCCATCACCTTGCCGGGCAGGACATGGAGCAGCAGGATCGCGGTGAGCTGCTCCTTATTCTCAGGCTTGACGAGCGTCTCGACGGTTCCCGCAGGAAGCGCGGCGAACGCATCGTCCGACGGCGCGAACACGGTGAAGGGGCCATCGCCCTTCAAGGTATCGACAAGTCCCGCCGCGGTAACGGCGGCGACGAGCGTCGAAAAGGCCCCGGCGGCAACCGCGGTATCGACGATATCGTGTACGGGATCGGTCATTTGGCTATCCTTCTGTGGTACTGCCACTGGGAGCGGATAGCGTCGCCATCCGCATGCGGCTGGCTTTGAATTTTTCCCAGCGGCGATTCTTTGGCATCGTTGCCGCGAGTGCCCAATACGGGCTTTGGGTCCCATCCGACGCAACCCGTTCTGGACTGTTGGCCGGCGAGCGACTTGCCCACGGCAGGTCAGGATCGCCGCGTACCGAACTGGCGGCAGCAAAACCTCGAACCGCGCGGTTCCGCGCGCAGTTGGGGCCATAGTCTGAAGAGAGAATTTGCGCTGCCTACTGGCGGAGTAGATGGCGGTGCTGTCAGTCTAATGCGAACCGCTCTCCACACGATGGATGTCGCTCTTTGACCACGAATCCCTAGCTCGCGATCATGCTCCACTCAACCAGTGCGGCTGAGCGGCGTTCCTTGTAAGTCTGGCGATCGACGAGATGGCGTTCGAGATTGAAGTGATTGTGGACGTTGGCATGCACGCTGGCAAACTTCTGTAACGTCTTCATCCGCCTGAACCTGAGCATCGCTCGCTCTCGTCGTCGGAACGGCAGGTGGCTGTTCTCTACCCGGTTATTGGCCCAGCGTCCGACCTCCTGCTTCTCGGCATTACCGAGCTCTTTCATCGCTGCACGATAGGAGCGCAAACCGTCGGTGGTGATCGCCTCCGGGCTGCCATGCCGCTTCAGCGCCTTCTTCATGAAGGTGAGCGCAGCCGCCTTGTCTCGGGTCCTGGTAATGTAGCTTTCGAGGATCTCGCCTTTGTGATCCACCGCTCGCCAGAGGTAGACCATCTCCCCATTCAGCTTCACGTACATCTCGTCCAGATGCCAGCGCCAGTGACGAAAGCCGCGCATCCGTGACACACGTTGGCGGCGAATCACCTGCGAACATCGGCCCGAACCTGTTCCACCACATCCGCACCGTCTCATGGCAAATGTCGATGCCGCGTTCGAACAGCAGGTCCTCAACGTTGCGCAGCGATAGCGGGAAACGGACATACATCATCACCACCAGCCGGATCACCTCCGGAGATGAATTGAAATAGCGAAAGGGGCTAGCAGGCTTACGGGGACGGGGCATGCCGATGCCTTACCCCACACCGCCTAACGACCCGTGCATTTGGTCTGACAGAGCCACAGCGCGACTACGTCAGGTTTCGTCCCGCGGCATGTCTACGGCAGCCATGGTGTACGATCGGCAGCCAATCATCGATTTTTTCCGTGCGGTCTCCCCGGGCGTCGTGCTGGGCCTGATGGATTTTCGCGGCCACGCTGCGCTGTTCTTCACGTTGAGAAGGGTGGACGACCCCGAGCCTTTGAAAGACTAAGCCACCGTATCGAGAGGGTGTAGCCTTGGGGCGCGCAGCACTGATGCGATCTAATATTCGCGCCCCCGCGACCGGCTAGCATTGGGCGCCCCGGCGGCGTACGCCGCCGTCGATTTGGTGAGCGTTGCGTCGGTAATTCGCGTTCCTTCTGCTACGACCATAAGACGACATTCAGCTCTCCTGCCCGCCTCCCGTAACCGGACACTTGTTATTTCGCTGAAGCCGCCTGTTTAGGAGCCGTGCGCAATTGCCTAAGGACAGCGCAACGCTCGACCATCACGAAAAGATTGCCGCTCGGACGGTCGTTACGTCGCACTACGCTGCTGATCCTGGATTACATGGACCAGCAGAATACCTGCCGTCCGTCGAAATCATGGCATCTTTCCTTCCTGCATCAGCTGGCGCACCTCGCTTGCGAGCTGGTTGTTGGCGCCGAGCCGCTCGATCAGTTGCGCCGGGCGACTGCCGCGCAGCCCTGCGGTGGTAAGCTGCTTATTGCGGACATAGGTGTAGACGCCGCTGACCGCGAACGCCGAGGCATACGCAATATGGCGCTTCTGTCCTTCCTGCGTGGCGCGGAACGTCTCGGAGTCGAAGAAGGCGCGGCGCGTCAGTGGCATTTCGAAGGCGAGCTCGATCACTGCGATCAGCGTGCGTTCGGCTGGGACGAGATGATCGACATTGGGGGCCGGCGGCGCAGGGTTCGCATTGTCGTAACTGTCCGGGAGGTGGAGGCGCAGCTTCAGTACCGCCGGGTCCGCCGCGAGCGTCTCGGCAAAGCCGGTCATAAATTCGCCGAACGCCGCCGCATCGTCGCCCCTCGCGCCGAAATGGATGTGCAGGCGATCGAGCCCGTCGTCACCGTTGGGAATCGGATCCGCCAGGCGATCGACCAGGGTGCGCGATCCGGTCGGGAGCGCATAGGCGACGGTGGCGGCGAACATATTCTGTTCGTCGGCGAATAGGATATGGCTCGCCGCGTTGAACACGTCCTGATCGGCCTGCGAGGCGAAGCCGATCTCGACTCCGCCGTCGAGTTCATACTCGACGAACGGCGCGATTCCGTCGATCGCGGGCCAGAGATGCGCGTCCTGCTCGCGATTCAGATGGTTCTGCACGTACCAGCCGAGCCCGGGAATGCGCGCACACAGCGGGCCATGCACATCGCGCCAATAGGTCGCGAACACCTCGTGCGGCACGCGCGGGCGGCGCAACACGGTGGTGTAGCTGTTGATCGCGATGCTCGCGTCGCGATCGGCATAATCGGTGGTGATCGAAACTTCGCTCATGGTGGTTCCTTCGAGACCGACGATCAACGCGCGTCGGTGGGGAAATGGGGCAGGACGTGGGTGGCGAGTTCGTCGGCGACTTCCGCGAACGGGCGGCGTAGCGGCTTCGGATTGAGCGCGACGTGATTGACGCCCTCGTCGCACTGGCGCTTCCACAGCTCGATTAGCGCGTCGCGGCCGCTGCGCATCCCGCCGCCGCCATATGAGAGCGGCGCATGTGGATCCGCCAACAGGTCGAACATCGCGCCATAGCCATAGGGCTTGAACGGCCCACCCGCGGTCACCTCGCGCCATTTGGCCAGCATTTCGGGCAAGCGTCGGGCGTCGCTGAGATGCCAGATCCAGCCGTCGGTATTCTCGCCGAGCCAGTCGAGCGTCTGCCCGGCGCGGCCGATCGCCAGCACCGGCAGTCGCGGCCCGACCGGCTTGGGGACCATGTCGATCGTCCCGTCCAGCGTACCGTAATGCGTCGAGACATGCCGCGGAAACGACTGTTCGGTTGCGGCGCGGATCACCGCGATCGCCTCGCGATACCGTTCCGCGCGGGTGGCGAGATCGCTCCCGAACGCGGCGAATTCCGATGGCCGGTCGCCGGTCGACAGGCCGAGCAGCAAGCGCCCGCCAAGCAGATGGTCGACGCTCGCCGCCTGCTTGGCGACGATCAGCGGATCGCGCAGCGGCAGGACGATCCCCGCCGTGCCGATTGCGACCCGCTTGGTCTGCGCGGCAAGGAAGCCGGCATAGACCAGCGGATCGAGCACTTGCCCGACATCGCCGAAGTTCGGATCGTAGAATGGCACGTCGCGCAGCCAGATGGCAGCGAAATCGAGCGCATCGACCGTCTGGGCCAACGTCGCATGGTCCGCCAGCGTCGGCCAGGGCGCATCGGGATAGGCTTCGAGCGGCGCGATGAAGCCCAAGGTCAGCCGGCCGGGCTGAAACACGCGGGCATAAGCGGGATGCTGGGCCAGGTCCGACGCGATCTGCATCAGGCGCTCCCAGCCTTGAGCCGAGCAACCAGCGGCGCGACGATCGCGGCGAGGATGGCGATCGCTGCGGCGACATAGCCGACATTGGCCAGGCCGAGATGCAGGATTACCGACCCGCCGATGATCGCGCCGAGGCCGATCCCGGCATTCGCCATCGACACGTTGAGCGTGCCGGCCAGCGCCTGGGCGTGGCTCGCGGATTGCATCACGCGCACCTGGCAGATCGGGTAGAGCGCGGTGTTGGCGATGCCCCACACGGCGAGCGCTACGGCCAACCACCCATGCGAGCCGGCAACCAGTGTCGTCGCCGCCATGCCCGCCGCCAACACCAAAGCGGTAATCGCAGTGACCATCAGCGGGCCGCGCGCGACGAACTGCCCGCCCAGCCAGTTGCCGGCCAAGCCGACGATCCCGAACCCCATCAGCCACCAGCCGACCTGCCCGGCCGGAATGCCGGCGATCTGCTCGAGCGTGTCCGCCAAATAGGTATAGGCAGTGAACATCGCGGTGAACACGATCACCGAGAGGACGACGTTGCCGAGGAAATACGGGTCCTTGAGGATACGCGCCTGTTCGGCGAGCTTCACGCGCGCCGGCCTCGCCAGCGTCGGCATGACGACCAGCAGCAGCACCGCCATCAGCAGCGACAGGCCGGACAGGCCCCAGAAGGTGCCGCGCCAGCCGAACGCGGTCGAGGCGAGCGTGCCGAGCGGAATGCCCAGCACCATCGCGCCGGAAATACCGAGATAGACGTTGGCGACCGCCTTGCCCGCTTTCTCGGGACCGGCGAGCTCGCCGGCGGTCTCGCTCGCCGTGCCCCAGAATACCGGCAGCGCCAGCGCCGGCAGGAAGCGCGCGAAGCCGAGAATCCAGATGTCGGGCGCGGCGGCGGCGAGCGCGTTGGCGCCGGCAAAGATCAGCAGGATCACGACGAACAGCCGCTTGCGCTCGAAATGCGAGAGCATCGCGGTGAGGAACGGCCCGGCCAGCATAACGGTGAAGGCGAACAGCGTGACGAGTTGCCCGGCGGTCGAGATCGAGATGCCCAAGTCGCGCGCCAGGCTCGGTAACAATCCGACGATAATGAATTCGGTCGTGACGATCACGAAGGCGGATATCGCCAGCAGCAGCACTGCGAGGCCGTGCCCTGCGGACGCGGTGCCGGGGGTGTCGGCGGGAACAGGACGGGCGAGGGACATGGGCAAACTCCGGTTAGCCAGCCTCCCTACGCGCGACAGAAAGGCGCGTCCTGCGGCATTAATTCCTGTATGGCGCGACTATAATTCCACAATGAGTAGCGCCATGATCCCGTCCGAACGCCTCAAGGGCATCGAAGCCTTCGTTACCACGGCCGATGCCGGCAGCTTCACTGCCGCCGGCGCACGCCTCAACCTGACCAATTCCGCCGTAAGCAAGAGTGTCGCGCGGCTTGAGGCGCGGCTCGGCAGCCGGCTGTTCGAGCGCACGACCCGCCGTCTGACGCTGACCGATGTCGGCGCGGCGTTTTACGAGACCTGCGTTCGCGTGCTGGGCGATCTCGCCGATGCCGAGGCAGTGCTGGCGGCGCACCGCTCGGAGATCGTCGGGCGGCTGAAGGTCGATGTGCCGGTTGCGTTCGGGCGGATGCAGGCGATGCCGCTGCTGCTCGCCTTCGCCGAGCGCTATCCCAATCTGCGGCCGAGCATCACCTTCACCGACCGAAAGGTCGATATCGTCGAGCAGGGCATCGATATCGCGATCCGCATCGGCGCGGTCGACCGAGGGGTGGACACGGGCGCCGACAATCTTGGCCATCGTCACCTCGGCAACGAACGGGTGATCTTCTGCGCGGCCCCCGCCTATCTCGACCGCCGTGGCACCCCAGGCTCGGCCGACGATCTCGCGAAGTTCGACTGCATCCTTTACGGCCGTGCCGACGGCAGCACGATCGCCTGGCGCTTCGCCGATGGCGCCAGCCGGGTCGAGGAACGCACGCTGGAGCCGCGCATCGTGCTGGGCAGTGCGGAAGCGCAGGTCGGCGCGGTCAAGGCCCGCTTCGGCATCGCCCAACTAGCGACCTGGCTGATCAAGGACGAGCTCCAGCGCGGCGCGCTGGTCGAGATCCTTCCCACGCTGGCGACCGCGGGCCTCCCGCTGCACCTCGTCTGGCCACGCAGCCGGCAGCTCAGCCCGAAGGTGAACGCATTGCTCGAAGCTCTGACAAGTGGCCTGCGGATCGATTGACCGCATTGTCATATGCGTGGTCGCATGGTGCCATTGAGGATCTATTCGACAGGTTCGCAGCAGTTAAGACCCACATGCGGTCATCCAGCGGCATCCCAACGCCTCCCAAAAGCAGACGCCCATTCATTTGAAACTAACGGCCGTCATAGAAGTACGAAATGCATATTGGGTTGCGAGCGTTCGCCCGTCGTTCAGTGAGCCCAAGCATTCACCGTCGAAGAACGGGAGATGGCCAGTTAGCGCTGGGCGGTCCGGCCTTGCGAAGAGCCTACTTCGAATTGCCGGCCACTGGAGTGTCCAGCGGCCGGCCGCGCCATCAGAACCGCATCGTCGCGCCGAACAGGATCGTGCGACCGCTGACCGTGTTGGTCATCATACGCTTGGCATCCTTGTCGGCATATTGGACGATCGGTTCGTCGCCGATGTTGATCGCCTCCAGCGTCAGCTGCAGTTGCGGCGTGACGTTGACATAGGCCGAGGCATCGAAGTTGGTCGTGCCCTTGATATATTCGCCGATATTGCCGTTGCCGCCGCTGCCCCAGCGATATTTGCTGCGCATCGCCGCCGAGCCGCGCACCCCCCATCGGCCGGTGTCGTAGTAGATCGTGGCGTTGGTCGATACTTTCGACAGGTTGGTCAGCGGCAGGTTCACCGCGGTCCCGGAAAACAATACGTCGGTGTTGCCATCGGCCAGCGTCAGGTTGCCGAGCACGCCGAGGCCGTCGAACGGCGCAGGGAGAAAATCGAAGTCGCGCTTGGCGGCGACCTCGATTCCCTTGATCGAGGCCCCCGGCCCGTTCACCGGCCGGGTATAGTTAAACAGGATCGCCGGATCCTGGCCTGGCAGCAGCAGGGATACGGGGAAGCCGGTAGTGTTGTACGGGACCGGCGTCGTCTCGGTGGTGATGAAGGATTTCATTTTCTTGTGGAACACGCCAATCGCCAGCGATCCGCGCTTGCCGTCATAATATTCGAGCGATCCCTCGACCGAATCCGCGATGAACGGCGCAAGGTCGGGATTGCCCGCGCTGATCGTGCCACCGAAGGCGGCGACGTTGATCGTTGCGGCCGCGCGCATGTCGTTGAGCGCGGCGCGATTGACGTTGCGGTTGGCGCTGACGCGCAGCACCAGCGACCGATTCAGATCGAATGCAAGGTTCGCGGCGGGCAGGAAACCGTCATAGCTGTTGGTGATATCGACCGGCGTCAGCGTCGTGCCAGTCAGCGCCGTTCCCGACGAATTGAGCGACGTGTGATAATAATGCAGCCCGAGATTGGCGCGCACGCCGACTTCCCCCAGCCGGGTGTTGAGATCATATTGCACATAAGCGGCAACGGTCTTTTCGCGCACTTCGTAATCGGCACCCGCGATTGCATTGCTTGCATTTACCGTGCCGCTGATGCCCAGTGCACGATAAGTGCCGTCGATATCGGCGATGATATAGGGCGTGCGGCTGCTGTACGGGATCACGCGGGTCGGCACCACCGGCAGGCCGGTCTTGCCGTCATAGTTGAACTGCGCGCGGCGCTGCAGCCCGCCATTCTCGAAATGCTTGTAGCTGGCGCCCGCCTTGAGCGTCGAGCCCTCGGCGACGCGCCAGGCAAGCTCGCCCTTGGCATTGTAGAATTCGCTGTCGATGCCGTCGTCGCGCGATTCGGCGCCCTGCACGGTCCATTGCGCGGGATCGGCCGGATTGAAGCCGTACGTGTTGGTCGGGTTGTCGCCGTTCAGCCCGGAAAAGCTGTAGCTCTTGCCCACCGCTTCCAGAGGTGCTGTCAGTCTAATGCGAACCGCTCTCCACACGATGCATTTCGCCATTTGAGCAAGACCACTGGTGCTGTCAGTCTAATGCGAACCGCTCTCCACACGATGGATGTCGCTCTTTGACCACGAATCCCTAGCTCGCGATCATGCTCCACTCAACCAGTGCGGCTGAGCGGCGTTCCTTGTAAGTCTGGCGATCGACGAGATGGCGTTCGAGATTGAAGTGATTGTGGACGTTGGCATGCACGCTGGCAAACTTCTGTAACGTCTTCATCCGCCTGAACCTGAGCATCGCTCGCTCTCGTCGTCGGAACGGCAGGTGGCTGTTCTCTACCCGGTTGTTGGCCCAGCGTCCGACCTCCTGCTTCTCGGCATTACCGAGCTCTTTCATCGCTGCACGATAGGAGCGCAAACCGTCGGTGGTGATCGCCTCCGGGCTGCCATGCCGCTTCAGCGCCTTCTTCATGAAGGTAAGTGCCGCATCCTTGTCGCGCGTCTTGGTGATGTAGCTCTCAAGAATCTCACCCTCGTGATCGACCGCTCGCCAGAGATAGACCATCTCGCCATTTAGCTTCACGTACATCTCGTCCAGGTGCCAGCGCCAGTGACGAAAGCCCCGCATCCGCGAGACGCGCTGCCGGCGGATGTCGCCGGCGAACATCGGCCCGAACCTGTTCCACCACATACGCACCGTCTCATGGCAGATGTCGATTCCGCGCTCGAACAGCAGGTCCTCCACGTTGCGCAGCGAGAGCGGAAATCGCACGTACATCATCACCACCAGGCGGATCACCTCTGGCGACGAGTTGAATCGACGGAACGGGCTCGGTGGAAGCGCCCTTGATTTTCGGCTCATCAATGCCCGCTAGCAGCGGCCCGCTGCCGCTGCCACATTGGTCTGACGAAGCCGGCTGGCGGGCTTGCGGGGACGGATCATGCCGACGCCCTGCCCCACAACGCCCAACTATCGGTGCATTTGGTCTGACAGAGCTGATCGCGCCTCTCAGATCAATGGGTCGTGCCCCTAATCGAGATTAATCGCAGCACGGGATCGCTCGCTAGATACGGTATTTATCATATTTTGTGTTTGTAAGAATCGCCTAGCTTTCAGTATTTCAATATATTCACGGTTAAGATACGGTTAACCGGACTCGAACAGGGGTCGCTCACATGATGATGACGCAATATTTTAGAAAGCCGAGATAGGCCTACGTTATGTCATGAACCAGCTCGACTCGAGATATGCTTGCGCCGATCATTGGCTTTGGGGGAAACTATGAAAAACATTGCCTTTTCTGCGCTTATGGCAGCAGGTTGCTTGTACAGCGGTCAAGCATCTGCGGATACTTGCATCGGAACTTGCGGATCCGGTAGCCCAAATGGTGTAGTCACTTCTCCGCCAGCTTTTGGTCCCGGCTATCAATATATCTCGACGGTCGGCGGCTTATCCGGCGCGGGGCAAATACCCGGCGTTGCAGGTGGAACGATCGGGTCAGAGTTTCTCACCAGCGTTTTCACAGCAACAACCGGGGATTCACTTAACTTTTATTTTAATTATGTCACAAGCGATGGAAGCGGAAGCTTTACCGATTATGCTTTTGCAGAGTTACTAAATAACGGAATTCATGCGGCATGGTTGTTCACCGGTCGTACGACGCCGAGCGGCAATACCAGCCCGGGCTTTGGCCTACCCGCCAATGACTCTGTACTTACGCCAGCCACAACGGCCATAGTGAGTGGCGCCCCTGTTTGGTCCCAATTGGGCGGGTCAAGCGGCAGCTGCTACGCCGCTGGTTGCGGCTACACTGGTTGGATCGGTTCTCAGTACACGCTCGCAGGGGCGGGGGCCTATCAGCTACGTTTCGGCGTTACTAACGTGGGAGACACCGCATACCAGTCTGGTCTTGCCTTTGCCGGGGTGACAATCAACAACGTGCCGGTTGGCGCGGTGCCGGAGCCGGCTACCTGGGCAATGATGCTTCTCGGGTTCGGTTTGGTCGGCGGCGTTATGCGTCGCAAGATCCGCCAGTCGGAGATTAACTTCACGGCTAGGGTCCGTGCGCTTTCTGAACTCTAAGCGACAGCGGAGTCGCATCTCAGTGCCGTCGGTCGAAAGGCCGGCGGCATTGAGGTCGTTCCGCTAACCTAGGCGGTGTATCACGAAATTGCGTTACTACGGGAGGGGGGCGTAGTTCTGCTTATCGGCCAGCTCGCCGTACCAATTGTCAGTCACTTGACGTTTCTCTTCACGGTCTACGAACAATGGGAGAGCTCATGCAAACACAGATGCACAGCGTAGCCCTTATAGATCGAAGTCATAAAAATGAGGGCGATTCGTATCTTGCAACCTCCGCGACAGAGCATGTCTTTCGCCAATCCAGTTGGGCGCAATACCTACTCATTCCCTCCGGTATCTTGTGGATTGTTTTCTTATGGCCATTGATATCGAACTAATGGCTGAGCGTGGTGGGGTCGCATCCCGGGATCGGTAAAAGCAGCCGCTATTGCTGGCAAGCCGGCTAACGCCATTTCCGCCCGTTAGAGGTCAATTTCACGAAGAAGATCCGCACTCTCGCCGACTTTTAAACCTCCTTACCTTGACAATAGAACTGTCGGTCAAATGCCAAGGGCTTATCCATCTGGCGCTCAACAGCAAGTCGCAACGATGATACGCGAAGCGAAATTTCGGTTATTAGTTGTATACGCCTGCTGTGATGGCTGCTTTCAAGCAGCGGTCGGTAAAATCTGGTTATGAGAACCGCGATGCTTCACCCATTCGGCGAACTGCGGTGCTCCTGACGTAACCCCTGTTTTTTCCTCCAGTTGGGGCTAGAGTCGGGCACCGGAATGAGGGTCCCCCGGTTTCTCATCCAACCTGAGGGTGAGTTTCCGGCGTTCATTCGGCCGCCTTGGCGGCCGTCGCAGCAGTATATTCGACCGGCGTCATCCAGCCAAGCGATGTGTGAGGACGGCTCTCGTTATAGTCCCGCCGCCAGGCCTCGATCTTGGCTCGGGCGTCGGTCATGGACAGGAACCAATTCGCGTTCAGGCATTCGTCGCGAAGGCGACCATTGAACGACTCCACGAAGGCATTGTCGGTGGGCTTGCCCGGTCGACTGAAGTCCAGCGTCACGCCGTTCTCGTATGCCCAACGGTCGAGCGCCTTCGAGATAAACGCCCGGCCGTTGTGCACCCGGATGCTCCGGGGCGCCCAGCGCGACAGCGCGATCCGTGTCATCGCTTCGACCACCTGTTCGCCCTTGATGGCCTGGTCGACGTCGACCGCCAGCGCCTCGCGCGTGAAGGCGTCTGCCACCGTCAGCGCCCGCAGCCGGCGCCCATCGAATAGTGCGTCCGAGACGAAGTCCATCGACCATATGTCGATCGGGCGGGGGAGGAATTGCAGACCGCCCCCGCGCCCCGCATTCTCGCGTCACGCGTTCTGCTTCGTGCGCCAGCTTTCGGCATAGGCGTCTCGTGCCGCTTCGGAATAGGGGACGGACGAGACGATCGCTTTGATCTCGGTCTGCACGTGGCGCTCGACGGTCGGCTTGCTCGTGCCACCGTCGGGCTCGCCCCACAGCAACGTCACTTCGGTACCCGGCTCTGCATGAGCCGCGTCCAGCATCGCCAGCGTCAACATCCTCCCCTCATTGGCGCTGTACGCGATCCAGGTCGACAGCCCGACCAGTTTCCCGTCCCGGAGGACCTGATCATAGGGGTGCATCGAATAGACCGCCGAGGGGAATTCCATGTATTTCGCCCGATCCCCCTTGGTGAATTGCGAACTTACCACGCGCATCAGATCCTCATTGTCGAGCGCCAACGTCACCTTACGGCGATGCGGTTGCCCCGCTATCCGCTCCAGCGCCTCACGACCGATAAAGTCGTGATCGAACTTGACGAACGGCCCGTAACCAAGATCCCACGGCGTCAGATAATAGCCGTCGACGCTGTCGGGCACGTAGCTGCCACCGATCGACGCCTTCGCCTCATAGCTGCCATCCGTCAGCCATTCACGGAAACCGCGCGTACCTTCGCCCGAATAGGTCGCGGGCAGCGGCGACGGGATCCAGCCGGATTCGATTGTGTTCGACGAATAGGTTCGGCCCCCGACCAAGGTCAGCCCGAAATCCTTGCCCGCTGCGATCAGCGCGTCACGCACCGTGTCATAATCTGCCCATGGCCCGAACAATTCGTAGCCCGGCTGCCCGGCCATGCCATGACGTAGCGCGCGCACGTCGCAGCCGGCCAGTTTCAGCGTCGTCATGTGGAAGAATTTCAGGTCTGGCGGCGTCTCGCCCATCGCCTCCTGCAGCACCTTCATCGCGTTCGGGCCCTGCAGCTGGAAACGGTAGTTGCGGCGATTCTCGGGATCGGGGCGCGCTGCGGTGCGCTCATCGCGTGAGACGGTGACATCCCAGTCGCCGGTCGCGGCATGATATTCCACCCACTCGATCGTCGGCGCGCGTCCGACCAGATTGAAGCGGTTCTCCTCCAGATAGAACAGGATCACGTCGCCGATGACGTAGCCGTCGGGCGTGACCGGCACGAACTGCTTGGCGCGGTTCGGCACGAATCCCTTGAAGCTGTTGACGCCAAGATGATTGAGCATCGCGAAGGCGTCCGGCCCGGACACTTCCAGATCGACCATATGGAACGACTGGTTGAACAGCACGGCGGTGGTTGCCCAGGCCTGCTGTTCGGCGCGCCAGTTGGAATATTCCCCCGGCACGCCCGGATAGACGTTGGGGCCGCTCTGCTGGTTGCGCAGCAGCGTGACGATGTCGCCGCTCTGGTCGAGCAGGTTCTGCAGGCTATCGGTCATACATTCTCTCCTTGTACTATTCTTGTGATTGGCAAAGCGCGCCAGCCGAGGATCGCGTCGTTGAGCGCGTCGGGCATTTCCACCGGTAGCATATGCCCTGCGCCGTCGATCACGACGAGCCGGGAATGTGGTATCTGCGCGGCAATCTTTTCATGTTGCTCGGGCGAACTCCAGCGGTCCTCGCGACCGACTGCCACCAGCACCGGACAGGTGATCGTTGGCAGCATCGATTCGACCTCGCGCCGCCCGAGCAAGGCGGCAATCTGCGCTTCGAAGCGACCGAGCCCCGCCGCGACGCACATCGCGTGCAAGCGCGCCATCAGGGCGACATCGTCGCGGCGCGCATCGGCCACCATTGGTGGCAGCCAGGCATCGACCAGCGCCACAATGCCCTCGGCGCGGCCGAGATCGCGCAGCGCGTGCCGCTTGGGTGCTTCCTGTGGCGTGGGCAAATGTACGCCGGTGCTGACCAACGCAAGACGAGTCACGCGTTCGGGCGCCTGTCGTATTATCTCCAGTGCGACGCGCGCCCCCATCGAATGCCCAAGCACGGCGAAGTGCGGCGGGGCGGCGGCGAGCACGCGAACCGCCATGTCGCCAAGATCGTCCGCATCGCCGTAATCCGCCGCAGGCACCGCGGACTCGAACCTGGCGAACTGCGCTGCAAAGATGCGCGAATCACACATTAACCCCGGCAGCAGCAGTAGCGGCTCAGCGGCTTGAACTGAATCGTAATTGTTCGCGTCCATGAATATTTCACCTATACGAAATGAACTCGCAGCGCTAGAGCATTTGTCGAAGCGGCGGCACAGTCGAACGGAGGATTTTCACCATGGCCATCCCCGCCATCCATCCCAATTGGGCGCGCTCGGCGACAAGCATGACCGACGGCTATTCGCTGGAGATGACCGCCAAGGATCGCCCCGCACTGGCCGAGGCGGGGGCGCGGATCGCGCCCGATACGCCGGTTGCGATAACCTTCCTGCCGGGCGAATCGATGGAGGCGCGCATCGCCGCCGCCGCCGACGTGCGCGCGCTCGGGCTGGAACCGATGCCGCATTTGTCGGCCCGGCGCATTCTCAGCCGCGACGAGCTGGAACAGACCGTGCGGCGTACCGTGGCGGAAGCCGGGGCGCGGCGTGCGTTTCTCGTCGCCGGCGACCCGCCGGTGCCGGCGGGGCCGTTCGAGGATACGATGGCGCTGATCCGCACCGGTATCTTCGAGGCGAATGGCATCGTTGCGATCGGCATCGCCGGCCACCCCGACGGGCACCCAGCGATGGACGAGGCCGCGTGCTGGGCCGCGCTGGAAGCCAAGCGCGACGAGATCACGCGCCGCGGCATGGCGACCCTGATCGTGACGCAATTCGGCTTCGACGCCGACGTATTCCTCGTGTGGCTCGAAAAGCTGCGCGCGCGCGGCGTCGATTGCCCGGTGCGCATCGGCGTGCCCGGCCCCGCCGGCATCAAGACCTTGCTGCGCTTCGCGGCGCATTGCGGCGTCGGCGCCTCGGCCTCGGTGCTGAGCAAATACGGGATCTCGCTGACCAAGCTGCTCGGCACCGCCGGGCCCGACGCGATGCTCGAAAAGATGTCCGCCGGGCTGACCGCGGCGCACGGCCCCGTCCGGCTGCATTTCTATCCGTTCGGCGGGCTTGTTCGCACGGTCGACTGGATCAACGAATACGAGGCGCGCCACGCATGACTGAAACGCTCACGCTACGCTTGTCCTGCGACGATCGCCCCGGGCTGGTAGCGCGCGTCGCCGGCTTTCTCGCCGATCAGGGCGGCAACATCATCGACGCGCAGCAATTCGATGACCGGCTGACGGGCCGCTTCTTTATGCGCGCCGTGTTCGAGCTTGAGAGAAGCGAAAGCCCCGATGTCCTGCGCGCGGCCTTTAAGCCGCTGGCCGACGACATCGGCGCCGAATGGACGATGCACGCCGCCATCGAGCGCAAGCGCGTCCTGCTGCTGGTGTCGAAATTCGACCATTGTCTGGGCGACCTGCTCTACCGCTACCGCATCGGCGAGCTCGACATGGAGGTGGTTGGCATCGTCTCCAATCATCCACAGCGCGCGCTGCACATCACGATGATCGGCGACATCCCCTTTCACTATTTTCCCGTCACCAAGGACAGCAAATCCGAGCAGGAGGCGCAGATCAAGCGCGTCGTGGCCGAGACCAAGGCCGACCTGATCGTGCTCGCGCGCTATATGCAGATCCTGTCCGATGATCTTGCCGGCTTCCTGTCGGGGCGGTGCATCAATATCCACCACAGCTTCCTGCCCGGCTTCAAGGGCGCCAAGCCATATCACCAGGCGCACGAGCGCGGGGTCAAGATGATCGGCGCCACCGCGCATTATGTCACCGTCGATCTCGACGAGGGGCCGATCATCGCGCAGGACGCGGAGGTCATCAGCCACGCCGAGACGCCCGAGGATCTGGTGCGTAAGGGCCGCGACATCGAGCGCCGCGTGCTGGCACAGGCAGTGACATACCATTTGCAGGATCGCGTGTTACTCAACGGATCGCGTACCGTCGTCTTTCGATGACCCCGATCGACGGACGCGCGATAGCGCGCACGCTGTCCGATACGACGGCGGCGGAGGTTGCGGCGCTTGCCGAGATCGGCGTCCGCGTCGGGCTGGCGGTCGTCCTGCTCGGCAGCAACCCGGCAAGCGAGGTCTATGTCGCACGCAAGGTGGCGGAATCGGCGCGCGTCGGCATCGTCTCGTTCGAGCATCGCCTGCCCGCCGCGACCGACGAGGCGGCATTGCTGGCGCTGATCGACGCGCTCAACCGCGATCCTGCGGTACACGGCATCCTCGTTCAGCTTCCCCTGCCCGAACATGTCGAAGCAAGCCGCGTGCTCGATACGATTGCGCCGGGCAAGGACGTTGACGGCTTCCACCCGGTCAATGTCGGGCGGCTGTCGACCGGCACCGGCGGTCTCGTGCCGTGTACGCCGCTTGGTTGCATGCTGCTGCTCGACAGCGTGATCGAGGATTATCGCGGTCTTGCCGCGGTGGTGATCGGCAAATCGAACATCGTCGGCAAGCCGGTCGCGATGCTGCTGCTCGAGCGCGAATGCACGGTCACCGTGACGCATATCGCGACGCGCGGCCTATCGGAGATCGTCCGCACGGCCGATATCGTCGTCGCCGCGGCCGGCGCGCCGCGACTGGTGCAGGGCGACTGGATCAAGCCCGGCGCGGTGGTGATCGACGTCGGCATCACACGCATCAGGGCCGGCGACGGTCGCACCAGGCTGGTCGGCGACGTGGCGTTCGAGCAGCTCGGCCACGCCCGCGCGGCGACGCCGGTGCCGGGCGGCGTCGGGCCGATGACGATCGCCTGCCTGCTCGCCAACACGGTTCGCGCGGCGACGCTGGCTCGGCAGTGAGCATCGTCATCAGCGTCAGCGATCTGCCGCTATCGGCCTGTATCGGCATCAATCCGGACGAGGCCGGCCGCCGCCAGCCGCTGATCGTGTCTGTCGATCTGACACTCGCCGCTGGCGCGCAGGGCGCCGATCTGACCGACAGCGTCGATTATCGCCGCATCGTTGCCGAAGCCGAGGCGATTGCCGACGCGCATATCGGCATGATCGAAACTTTCGCCCAGATGCTCGCGCGGCGCTGCCTGTCGCTCGGCCCGGTGCGCACGGCAGTGGTGACCGTCGTCAAACCGCAAGCGCTGCCCCACGGCCTCGCCTCGGTCCGCGTCATGCTCGACCGGGAGCAACCATTGTTTAAATCGGTCGATTGACGCTGCAGCCGCGACGTCTGACTCAAACCGCGCGTCGCGCCTATCAGTCGGCCCAGTATAACCGCATCGGATTGTCGATCAGCAGCGCACGTTGCAGCGCCGCGCTCGGCGCGATGCGCGGGATCATATCGACCAGCGCACCGTCATCGGGAATCGCGTGCTGCATGTTGGGATGCGGCCAGTCGGTGCCCCACAGGGCGCGATCCGGATAATCGGAGACCAGCGGCGCGACCGCGCGCGCGAAATCATCCCACGGCGGGCCGGCAGGGTCGAGCCGATCGGGGCAGGTCACTTTAAAGTGGATGTCGTCGCGCGCCTCGATCAGCGCCCGGAAGGCGCGCATGTCGGCCCCGTGCGGCCCCTGCGTCACATCGGACCGGCCCATATGATCGATCACCAGCGGGACGTGGATCGCGTCGAGGAATGGCCGCAGCTCCACCAGGATATCGGCCTCGAAATAGACGACCACATGCCAGCCGGCGGGCAGCCGCGCGGCGACCTGGAGGAAACGGTCCTTTGGCGCGTCGTCGACCAACCGCTTGAGGAAATTGAACCGGATGCCGCGGATGCCGCCGTCATGCATCGCCAGAAGCTCGTCCTCGGAGATCGCCGGATCGACCACCGCAACGCCGCGCGCCATTCCGCCGGACCGCGCGATCGCATCGAGCGTGGCGGCATTGTCGGTGCCGTGGCAGCTCGCCTGCACGATCACGTTGCGCGCGAAGCCGAGCCGATCGCGCAGCGCGAACAGCTGATTCGGACCGGCATCCTGCGGCTGGTATTTCGCCTTGGCGCTGAACGGGAACCGGTCTGCCGGCCCGAAGACGTGACAATGCGCATCCACTGCGCCGCTAGGCGGTACGTACTTCGGGCGCGAATGATCGAGTGTCCAGCTGCGTACCCGGCCCGCCGCATCCAGGCTCATGCGAACACTTCCCCGTCCATCAGCTTGCGCGCGGTGCGCAGCATCCCCGCCTCCACCGGTGCGCCTGCCGCGTCGATCGTCACGACGCATTCAGTGACGCCGGTCGGATGCTCGACGGCCAGCGTCTTGCGCCGCCCCTCGGGAACGACGGCCAGCGCCGCGGCGGGCGAACCGTCGATCAGGCATGCCGTCGCGACGCTGACCGCGCCCAATACGCCGACCGAGGCGTGCACGCGGTGCGGGATCAGCGAGCGCACCGCAATCGCGCCGCCGTTTCGCGGTGCGGCGACCAGCATCATCTTGGGGACAGAGGCGTCGATCACGTCGCCGAGGTTCATCAGCGGCCCGGCCTGGAGGCGGATCGCCTCGATCTTCGACTTCATGTCGGCATTGCCATCGAGCGTCTCGCGATCCTCATAGCCGGTGACGCCGACATCCGCCGCGGCGAACACCACGCACGGCATGCCGTTGTCGATCAACGTACAGGCGACGCCGTCGATATGGTCGACGGTATTGCCGGTCGGCAACAATGCGCCGCACGACGATCCCGCCGTGTCGCGGAACGCCAGCGGGATCGGCGCGGCGGTGCCGGGCACGCCGCTAATCGTCGCATCGCCGTCATAGCAAACCGCGCCGCCAGGGGTCTGCACGGTCGCAACTGCCACCTGTTCGGTATTGACCATGAAGATCGCCACGCGCGTCTCATCGCCCGGCGCGGCGATCAGCCCGCGCTCGATCGCGAACGGGCCGACGCCGGCCAGCATGTTGCCGCAATTCTGGCCGTCGCTGACCAGTGGCCTGTCGACGAACACCTGCAGGAAAAGATAGTCGACATCGACGCCGTTGCGCGTCGAGCGCGAGACGATCGCCACCTTCGACGTCAGCGGGTCCGCCCCGCCCATCCCGTCAATCTGGCGCGGATCGGGCGACCCCATGATGCGCAGCAGGAATGCGTCGCGCGCCGCTGGGTCGGCGGGCAGGTCGTTAGCCAGAAAGAACGCGCCCTTCGACGTGCCGCCGCGCATCCACATGCAGCGCGCGGCCTCACTCATAGGTCAGTCCCATCGCCGCAAGCTTGCCGCGCATGTCGTAGATGTCGAGCCCGAGCTCGCCGGCCGCGAGCCGCCGGCGCTTCGATTCCTCGTTCGCCTCGCGCGCCTGCGCCGCTTCGAGCACGCGTGCAGCGTCGGCGCGTTTAACCACGCACACGCCATCATCATCCGCCACGATCACGTCGCCCGCCTCGATTGCCGCGCCGGCGCACACGATCGGCACGTTCACGCTGCCGAGCGTCGCTTTGATCGTGCCTTGCGCGAACACCGCCCGCGACCAGACCGGAAAGCCCATCTGCGTCAGATCGCGTACGTCGCGCACCCCGGCGTCGATCACCAGTCCGCGACAGCCCGCTGCCATTGCCGAGGTCGCCAGCAGGTCGCCAAAATAGCCGTCCTCGCACGGCGAGATAGGGCTGAGCACCAGAATGTCGCCCCGCTGCAGTTGTTCGATCGCGACATGCAGCATCCAATTGTCGCCCGGCGGTGCGGAGATCGTCACGGCCGATCCGGCGATCCGCGCGCCGGGATAGATCGGCCGTAGCCGGCTGCCGAGCAGTCCGATCCGCCCCTGCGACTCATGCACGGTGGCGACGCCCGCCGCCGCGAGCCCATCGATGACCTGCGCGTCCGCCCGCGCGATCGTGCGTACCACCCGTCCTGCCATGCCCGCTCTCCTTCGATCATCGGCTAACCGAGCGCGCCTAGCCGCCCCAATCGATAGTGCGACAGCGCGATAAGTTTTTGCTATGTCCGTTCGCCGTGATCCTGCAACCTTTCGATCTTAACCTGCGTCACCTTCGTGCCCTTTCGGCCGTCGTCGATCACGGCTCGCTCAGCGCCGCGGCGGGTCGCATCGGCCTGTCCCAGCCTGCGCTGACGCAGGGCCTGTCGAAGCTCGAACGGCAATTGGGCGTGGCGCTGTTCGATCGCCGATCCGACGGCGTCGTCGCGACCGCCGCCGGCCGCACCCTCGCTGACCGCGTCGACGCGGCATTCCGCCTGCTCGCCGCCGCCTGCCGTACCGGTGGCGGTCGCGGTTTCTCGCGTCCCGATCACCTGATGACCGCGACGCAGCTCGACGCCTTCCTCAACGTCGCCGATGCCGGCAGCTTCGTCGGCGCTGCGGCCGCGACGGGCCTGTCGCAACCGGCGCTGCACCGCGCGGTGCGCGATCTCGAACAGGTCACCGGCGTGCCGCTGGTCGAGCGTCGCGGTCGCGGCATCGCGATGACCGAAGCGGGCCGCCGGCTCGCGCGTGGCGTGCGGCTGGCGGCGCGCGAACTGGCCGCCGGCATGTCCGAACTGTCCGCCGATCCCGCCGGCACCGGGCGCATCGCCATCGGCGCGATGCCGTTGTCGCGCGCGCTGGTGCTGCCCCGCGCGCTTGCCGCCTTCACCCGCGCCGCGCCAGGCGTCGTGATCGACGTCGTCGAGGGGTCGTTCCGCGAATTGGTCGATCCGTTGCAGGAGGGCGTGCTCGATCTGCTGATCGGCGCATTGCGCGACACCCCACCACCCGGACTGGAGCAGCGCGCGCTGTTCGACGACCGGCTGGCGGTCGTGGCGCGCGCCGGCCATCCGCTGGCCGCGGTCGCGCACCCCGGGATCGAACAGCTTGCCGGCTATCCCTGGATCGTGGGTTCGCCCGCGACACCACTCCGGCAGCAATGGCATAGCCTGTTCGCCAGCCGGGCGCTGCCCGCCGCGCCGATCGAATGCGGCTCGGCCATGGTGATTCGCGGACTGCTCCGCGATTCCAACCTGCTGACCCTGCTGTCGCCCGATCAGGTCGCGCTGGAAATCCAGGCGGGCATGCTGACCACGATTGGGCCCGCGCTCGAAGACAGCGTGCGGACGATCGGCATCACGACGCGCGCCGGATGGCGTCCGAGTGCCGCGCAGTCGCATTTCGTCGCACTCCTCGACCAGGCATCGCGAGAAATCGGAATTCCGAAAAACCAATGAGACGACGGCGATTCCGATTGGCGTCGCCATCACCGCGCCCGCTACTCCCACGTCATGGAGAGCAACGTCACCTTTATCGGGTTCGGCGAGGCGGCGATGGCGTTCGCCGGGGCGGGCGCGCGCGGCTACGATATCAAGCTCGATGCCACCGCGACCCGCACTGCCAAGCTCGCTGACTTTCGCGCCACCAGCGTCACCGCCCATGAGAGTCCTGCCGCAGCGCTGGACGGCGCAACGATCGTGCTGTCGCTGGTAACCGCGGATCAGGCGCTTGCCGCCGCGCGCAGCTCGGCACCGCTGTTGCGGCCGGATGCGCTATATCTCGACCTGAACTCCGTCGCGCCCGACACGAAGCGCACCGCCTCGGCGGCGCTCGGCGACGGCGCGCGCTATGTCGACGTCGCGGTAATGGCGCCGGTCGATCCAGCACGCCGCGGCGTGCCGTTGCTGGTGTCGGGGCCGCACGCGGCCGCCGGCGCCGCTGCGCTCGACCGGCTCGGTTTCTCGAATGTGACGATTGTTGGCACTGCGATCGGCGACGCGTCCGCGATCAAGATGATTCGTTCTGTCATGGTCAAGGGACTTGAGGCGCTCACCGCCGAATGCGTGCTCGCCGCCGATGCCGCCGGGGTGCGCGAAGCGGTGATCGCCTCGCTCGACGCGAGCTGGCCGGGTGCGGACTGGGCCAGGCGGTTCGATTATAATCTCGACCGGATGATGGTCCACGGCCTGCGCCGTTCGGAGGAGATGCACGAGGTCGCGCAGACGCTGACCGGGCTCGGCATCGCACCGCTGATGACGGATGCCGCGATGCAGTGGCAGTACGGCGTCGGCGAACGGCGCATCCCCGCCCCGCCGGGTCTCGACGCGAAGCTCACCGCACTCCGCCCCCTCAATAAGAGCGAAGCCGCATGATCATCGATTGCCACGGCCATTATACCACCGCGCCGGCTAGGCATAACGACTGGCGCGAGGCGCAGAAGGCGGCGTTCAAGGCCGGAGACGCGGCGCCGGCCTATCCGGCCATTTCGGACGACGAGATCCGCGAGACGCTCGAGACCAACCAGCTGCGGCTGCTGCGCGAGCGCGGTGCGGACATGACGATCTTCTCGCCCCGCGCATCGGCGATGGCACCCCATGTCGGCGACGAGGGCGTGTCCCTTGGCTGGGCACGCGCTAACAACGATCTCATCAAACGGTGCGTCGATCTCTATCCCGCAGTCTTTGCCGGCGTCTGCATGCTGCCGCAAAACCCGAAGGCCGACATCACCGGGTCGATCGCCGAGCTGCGCCGCTGCGTCGAGCAGCTCGGCTTCATCGGCTGCAATCTCAACCCCGATCCCGGCGGTGGGCATTTCACCGCACCGCCGCTCACCGACCGCTTCTGGTATCCCTTCTATGAAGCGATGGTCGAGCTGGACGTGCCGGCGATGATCCACGTCTCGGGCTCGTGCAATCCCGGCGTCCACGCGACCGGCGCCTATTACATCGCCGCCGACACGATCGCTTTCATGCAGCTGCTCGAAGGCGACCTTTTCGCCGACTTCCCGACGCTGCGCTTTGTCATTCCGCATGGCGGCGGCGCGGTGCCTTATCATTGGGGGCGCTATCGCGGCCTTGCCGACATGCTCGAAAAACCCGCGCTCGACATCCATTTGATGGACAACGTCTTCTTCGACACTTGCGTGTACCACCAGCCCGGCATCGACCTGCTGACCAACGTGATTGAGACGAAGAACATCCTGTTCGGCAGCGAGATGGTCGGCGCGGTGCGTGGGATTGATCCGACCACCGGGCAATATTTCGACGACACCAAGCGCTATGTCGACGCGCTCCCGATCGACGCCGACCAGCGTCACGCGATCTACGAAGGCAATGCGCGCCGCGTATATCCCCGCCTCGATGCGCAACTGAAGGAGAGAGGGTTGTGACCGCACCCCGCGACATCCACGAATATCTCGCCGAGTTCGAAGACATTCCCGGCACCCGCGTGTTCACCGCCAAGCGCGCACGCCAGGGCTATAACCTCAATCAGTGCGCGATGAGCCTGATGAAGGACGAGAACCGTGTCCGTTTCCGCGCCGACGAGAGCGCCTATCTCGACGAATGGAATTTGACGCCCGAGCAGAAAGACGGGCTGCTCAAGCGCGACTACAACCGGCTGCTCGATCTCGGCGGCAACGTCTATTTCCTCGCCAAGGTCTTCTCCACCGATGGAATAGGCTTCGCACAGGCCGTGTCGACGATGACCGACATGGATTTCGAGACCTATACCAAGATGATGGTCGCCGGCGGCCGTTCCGCCGAGGGCAATCGCTCGATCAAGGCCAATGCCCGCGCCGCCGCCGGCATCGCCGAAGGGAATCGCTGACATGGCACGCATCACCGCCGGGATCGGCTCCAGTCACGTGCCCCTGCTCGGCGTAGCATCGGACATGAACAAGGATGCCGACGACTATTTCGGCCCGATCTTCGCAGGGTTCGAATGGACGCGCGAGTGGGAGAAGTCCGAGAAGCCCGATGTCATCATCCTGGTCTTTAACGATCACGCATCGGCATTCGACATGAAGATCATCCCCACTTTCGCGATCGGCTGCGGCGAGCTTTACCAGCCCGCCGACGAGGGTTGGGGCCCGCGCCAGGTGCCCGCGGTGGAGGGGCATCCCGATCTCGCCTGGCATATCGCGCAGAGCCTGATCCTCGACGAATTCGACATGACGATTATCAACGAGATGGACGTCGATCACGGCCTGACCGTGCCGCTGACGATGATGTATGGCAAGACCGACGCATGGCCAGTCAAGGTCATCCCGCTCGCCGTCAACGTCGTCACCTACCCACCACCGTCGGGCAATCGCTGCTGGGCGCTGGGCGAGGCGATCGCGCGCGCGGTCGCCAGCTACGAAGAGGATCTCAACGTCCAGGTATGGGGCACGGGTGGGATGAGCCACCAGCTCCAGGGGCCGCGCGCCGGCATTATCAATCGCGAATGGGACAACATGTTCCTCGATTCGCTGATCGGCGAGAGCGATGCGATCCGCCGCGTGCCGCATATCGAATATCTGCGCGAGACCGGCTCGGAAGGGATCGAGATGGTCATGTGGCTGATCATGCGCGGCGCGATGGGCAGGAAGACGCATGCACTTCATCGCCACTATCACGTGCCCTGCTCGAATACCGCCATCGGCCATGTCGTGCTGCGCCCCGACAATGGCGAGGGGCTCGACATGACCGGCAGCGATACGGTGCAGTCGATCGCCGCGGAATGATCGCCCCCTGGGGCAGACGGAGACAGGTATGACCTTGCGTATCGCGCTTGCTGGGGCCGGCGCGTTCGGCGAGAAGCATCTCGACGGACTGAAGAATATCGACGGCGTCAAGGTGACGAGCATCGTCGGTCGGCGGTTGGAACCGACCCAGGCGATCGCCGCGAAATACGGTATCGGCCACGCCTGTAACGATCTCGCTGATAGCCTGGCGCGGGATGATGTCGATGCGGTGATCCTGTGCACGCCGACGCAGATGCACGCGGCGCAGGCGATCCAGTGCCTCGACGCTGGCAAGCACGTGCAGGTCGAGATTCCGCTCGCCGACAGCCTGGCGGATGCCGAAGCGGTACTCGCCAAACAGCAGGAGACTGGCCTCACCTGCATGGTCGGGCACACGCGGCGGTTCAATCCAAGCCACCAATATCTGCATGCCAAGTTTGCCGGCGGTGAGGCAAGCGTTCAGCAAATGGACGTCCAGACCTATTTCTTCCGCCGCAAGAACATGAACGCCAAGGGCGAGGCGCGGTCGTGGACCGATCACCTGCTGTGGCACCACGCGGCGCACACGGTCGATTTGTTCGCCTATCAGGCTGGGCCGATCGTGCAGGCCAATGCGGTTCAGGGCCCGATCCATCCCGAACTCGGCATCGCGATGGACATGTCGATCCAGCTGAAGGCGGAAAGCGGCGCGATCTGCACGCTGTCGCTCTCGTTCAATAATGACGGCCCGCTTGGCACATTCTTCCGCTATATCTGCGATAACGGTACGTGGATCGCGCGATACGACGACCTCCTGACCGGCAAGGAGGAACCGGTCGATCTTGCCGGCGTCGCGGTATCGTCCAACGGCATCGAGCTCCAGGACCGCGAATTCGTCGCCGCGATCCGCGAGCGGCGAGAGCCCAATAGCTCGGTCGCGCAGGTGCTGCCGTGCTACCGTGTGCTCGATGCGCTCGAACGGCAGCTGGCGGGTTGATGCCACTTGCCGACGCCCGCCGCGGGCTCGGGGCGATGCGCCGTCCAAGCGAAAGTCCCGCGCGGGTCGATAACGATAGACGCCTGACCCCGGTCGTCATTATCGGCAGCGGTCCGGCCGGACTGCTGCTCGGGCACCTGCTGCGCGCGCAGGGGATCGAGTGCCTGATCATCGAGCGCCAGACGCGGGACTATGTCCAGAACCGCATCCGCGCCGGCGTGTTGGAAACGACGACCACCGATCTGCTGCATCGCCTCGGGCTTGATGCCCGCCTGAACGCGGAAGGCATGGTCGAACACGGCTTCAACCTCGCAACCGACGACCGCATGATCCGGATCGATCTCGCCGCGCTGACCGGACGCAATGTCACCGTCTACGGCCAGACCGAGGTCACCCGCGACCTGATCGCCGCCGCGCCCGAGCGCGGGCTGGAGATCGTGTTCGAGGCGCGGAATGTCGCGATCCACGATATCGACGGTGATACGCCCTCGGTCAGTTGGACGCAGGACGGCGTGTCGCACCACGTCCATTGCGCGTTCGTCGCCGGTTGCGATGGTTTTCACGGCCCTGCGCGCGCCGCAATCGGCGAGGGGCCGACATTCGAACGCGCCTATCCGTTCGGGTGGCTCGGTATTCTGGCGGATGTGCCGCCGTGCCATCCCGAACTGATCTACGCCAACACGCAGGACGGCTTCGCGCTCGCCTCGATGCGCTCGCCGGTGCGCAGCCGCTATTATATCCAGGTGCCGCTGACCGACCGGCTCGAGGACTGGCCGGAAGCGCGCGTCTGGGACGAGCTCGACCGCCGCTTCGCGCCGCTCGCCGACCATGCGGTGACGCGCGGCCCCGCGCTACAACTTTCGATCGCGCCGCTGCGCTCCTACGTGTTCGAGACGATGCGTCGCGGGCGGCTGTTTCTCGCCGGCGACGCAGCGCACATCGTGCCGCCGACCGGCGCCAAGGGGCTGAACCTTGCCGCCTCCGACGTCTCCTATCTCGCCGACGCCCTGATCGCGGCGATCTCGCGCGGCGATACCGTCGGGATCGATGGCTATCAGGCGCGCGCGCTAACGCGAATATGGAAGGCAGAGCGGTTTAGCTGGTACTTAACCAAGCTGATGCACCGCTTTCCCGAAGACGGAGCGTTCGAGCACCGCATGCAGGTCGCCGAACTCGATTATGTCGCGGAGTCGGGCGCGATGCAGACCGCCATCGCCGAGAATTACGTCGGCCTGCCGCTGTGAACGCTACTTCTTACTCTCGAGTTTGAGCGTCACGCCCAGCAGGGCAAACGCCGCGAGCAGCGATCCGCAACCCATCACGATCGCCACCCCCGCCAGCGGCAGCCCGGCGGAAAACAGCGATCCCGCGAGTATCGGTGACAGCGCCGCCCCGCCCCGCCCCACGCCGATCGCGAAGCCGGTGCCGGTCGCGCGGACATGCGTCGGAAACGCCCGCGCGAAGATCGTGTAGAGCCCCACCACCGCGCTGTTGGTGAACAGCCCGCCGGCACAGGCCAGCGCCGCCAGCCCGTCGAGCGATCGCACCCCCGCCGCGCCGAACAGCGCGACCATGATCGACGATATCGCCAGCACGCCGATCGTCATCGGCTTCAGCGCAAAACGTTGCGCGAACAGCCCGAAGATCGCGCCGCCGACTGCCCCGCCGACATTCGCCCAGACCAGCACGCTCGCCGCCTGCGCGGCGGGATGGCCGAGATCGACGACGATCTTCGGCACCCATTTCAGGATGAAATAGAAGCTGACGACATGCGTAAAATAGGCCAGCGTGACGAGCAGGGTCGTCTTGCGTAGCGCCGGGCGAAGGATGTCGATCAGCGAGCCGCGAGCCTCTTCCGCGCTGATCTCGGGTAGTATTGCGACCGGGCCGTGCCCCATCCGCGCCAGCGTGCGGTTGACCTTGGCTAGCGCGTCCGTCGGCCGCCGCGCGACGAGGAACTGTACCGGTTCGGGCAGGAAGAACCAGACCAACGGGATGAATGTTGCCGTGACCGCCGCGCCGAACTCGAACACCAGCCGCCAGTCGCCACCCTTGAGCAGCAATGCCGATACCGATCCGCCGATCACCGCGCCGACCGGATAGCCGATCACCATGAGGGCGAGCGCGATATTGCGCCGCCGGGCATTGGCGAACTCCGCTGCCGCCGCATTGATCGCCGCCAGCATCCCGCCGATGCCGAGCCCGGTCAGCACCCGCCATACCGACAGCGTGACCACGTCGTGCGCGGTCGTCACCATGAACATGCCGAACGCCATCACGACCAGGCAGCCGAGGATCATGCGCCGCCGCCCGATCCGATCGGCCACGCTGCCCAACAGCATCGATCCGATGCCCATGCCGATCAGTTCCATCGACAGCACGACGCCGAGCGCCGCGCGACTGATGCCCCATTCGGCGGCGATGCCCGGCGCGGCAAAGCTGATCGACAACACGTCGAACCCGTCGAGTGCGTTGAGCCCCACGGTGATCGCGATCGCCGCGATCTGCAAGCGGCTCATCGGCGCGTCGTCCACGATCGCGCGCGGATCGCGGTCTAACGCCGCTCCAGCCTCGCGCGGCGCACGCCTATCACGATCTGCCATCATTCCCCCCGATCGCTCTGTATGTCGCACACCCCTCAGAAGCTCAGCGTGCCGCGGCGCTCGGCAAAGCGCCAGCCCTCGGCAGTGCGCGCGAACCGGTCGATGAACCCGCCAACCAGCGGCGGCGCATCGGTCGAGGTAAACAGCAGCATCGCGCTTTCGCCCCGCGCCGCGTCGGGGCCAATCACATCGATCACGATATTGCTGCACACATGCCGCGTCACACGCGGCGGACGCGCGAGAAACGCGGCAAGGATCGCCTCACGACCGACAATCGGCGCGTCAGGCGCACTCGGCCGGGCAAGGCGCCCGTCGGCGAGGAACAGCGCGCTCGCCTCCACCCAGCGCGCCGCGTCGTTGAGCAGCGCGTAATGACTGACCAGCCGCGTGCAGTCCCATTCGATCGCGCGCACCATCTCCGCCGACATCTTCTCGTTCACACGCTCTCCCCTCGTTTCTGATCTTCGCGCGCTGGACGTTGCAGGCGTTACGGCATTTGTTTCTTGGCGGTTCAAATCCGGCAGGGCGACGATCTGGCCCTCGTGAATGGCCGTTCTACATCGCAACGCCAGCTACGCCGAGCAACAGTTCGCATACACGATCTATACATGCACGTGAATTTCCGCCAAAAACCGCTCATAGTCTTCGAAAGGGAATACCATGTCGATCGCCACGACTCATGTTGGCAGCTTGCCACGCGGGGCCGAACTGACCCCGCTATTGCTGGCACGCGATCATGGTGACCCCTATGACGCCGATGCCTTTGACACCGTCGTCCAGAGCGCGGTCGACGCGGCAGTCGAGGCGCAGATCGCCGCGGGCGTCACCATCGTCAGCGACGGCGAACTCGGCAAGGTGGGCTATTCGACCTACATGATCGAGCGGCTGTCCGGCTTTGGCGGCCATAGCGAGCGCATGTCGGCGCTCGATCTCGCCCCCCTGCCCAATCTGCGCGCCAAGCTCGCGCATATCATGGGGTCGCAGGAATTCACCCGCGCTTCGTGCATCGGCAAGATCAAGCTGATCAACCTCCAGCCGCTGCACGACGATATCCGCCGCTTCAGCGGCGCGCTCGATCGCCACGGCAACGGCACACGTGCTTTCATGAACGCCGCCTCGCCCGGGCTGATCACCGCATTCCAGAAGAACGCCTTCTATCCCAGTCACGAAGCCTACCTCGCCGACCTCGTCACCGCGATGACGCCGGAATATGAAGCGATCGTTGCAGCGGGTTTCGAGCTGCAGCTCGACTGCCCCGATCTCGCCATGTCGCGCCACACCGGCTATCAGGAAATGGACGAGGCGCAGTTCCTCGCCACGATCGAGGCAAATGTCGAGGCGCTCAACGCCGCCACCGCCAACATTGCCCCTGAGAAGATGCGTATGCACCTGTGCTGGGGCAATTACGAAGGGCCGCACGATCACGATATCCCGCTGGAACGGATCATCGATATCGTCCTCAAGGCGCGCCCCGCGACGGTGCTGTTCGAGGCGGCGAATCCGCGTCACGAACATGAATGGATCGTCTGGCGCGACGCCGGCGTGCCCGATCACAAGATCCTTGCCCCCGGACTGATCGACACCTGCTCCAACTATCTCGAGACGCCCGAACTTATCGCGCAGCGCATCGAACGCTTCGCCAACATCGTCGGCAAGGATCGCGTCGTCGCCAGCACCGATTGCGGGTTCGGGACCTTCGCCGGCTACGGCAAGATCGACCCGGCCGTGACTTGGGCCAAGCTGCGCAACCTGCGCGCCGGCGCCGACCTGGCAGACGCGCGGCTCTGACACGGCGCTGGCGGGACCGCCGCGAGGCCGTATAGTCGCCCGATGGCCGACACTGCCTCCAATCCCGTCAAGTCGGCGCTGCGCACGCTCGACATCGTCGAATATGTCGTCGCGCGCGGGGCGCCGGTCGTCGCGCAGGAGATCGCTGCGGCGCTGGCCATTCCGGTCAGCAGCCTTTCCTACCTGCTGACGACACTCGTCGATCGCGGCTATCTCGCCCGCGAAGGACGGCGCTACACGCCGGGCCCGGGACTGGCCCGGCTGCAGATCGGCGCGCAGGGATTCTCGTTGAAGGAACGCGTCGCCCCGCTGGTCCGCGCGCTCAGCCAGCAACTGAACGAGACCGCATCCTTCTTCGTGCGGCAGGGGTGGGAGGTCGAGGCGCTGGTTACCGAGACCAGCGATCATGCGCTGCGCTACGCGGTCCAGATGGGCATGCGCATGCCGTTGCACGGCTTCGCGGCCGGAAAAGCAATCCTCGCGGCGATGCCCGACGACGAGATTGCCGCCTATCTGCGCGATACCGATCGCGCCGCCTTCACCCCCGCGACGATCACGCAGGCAAAGGATCTGGGTCGCGAGATCGAGACGATCCGGCGGACGGGGGTTGCGCGCACGCGCGAGGAACATACGCCGGGCATCCAGGGGATCGGCCGCGCCGTCGTGATCGACAACGCGACACTGGGCGCGTTCAGCGTGGCGATTCCCACTGTGCGGTTCGACCCGGCGGTCGAGCGACGGACAATCGAGTTGCTGGTCAAGACAGCCGCTTTGCTGGTCAGTTGAGCGAGCGATGATCGCGCCGCTCGCGGCCGAATAACGTGGCGCTGACGCAGACGACACGAACCGTTACACTTGCGTATCACGCCGGCTTATCTATAGTCATCGCATAAGCGAAATATTCGCATATTAGAAATGGGAGCGGCGGTGCGTCTAGGCGGGATCACCATGGGCGAGTCCTGCTGTGCACGGGCGCGCCTGCATTGACCGTATGGGGGCGGCACGTCGATCCGATCGCGACGGTCGCTGGCGCCATCGGGCGCGCGCGGTGATAGGGCTGCCAGGTCGGCTCGGCGTGACCACGATCTTCGGGAATCCCGGTTCGACCGAGGGGCAGCAAGCGCGGTCGAACTTGCCTTACGAACCGCTTCTCTTGGCCGAGCACGCGGCCGAGATGCCCCGTCCGTCCGCAAAACCGGCGCACGCGGAAGATGTCACGGCGGCGCTCGATGCCCCCTTCAGAACGTGTTCGCCGGGCCCGGCCCCCGTCTGCTCGAAATCGTCGTCGTGCCGGAATGACGCGAGATCGGGCATCGCGCCCAACCGCCATCAGGAGAGCTTCATGATCAGGTTTATCGCTACCGCTGCCGCGCTGCTGGCGTCCACCAGTGTCTACGCGCAGGTCGCGCCCGCTACGCCGGCCGCTGCGCCGCCCGCGGCGAATTCCGTCGTGCAGAACGACGACGCGGATCAGGTCGATATCATCGTCACTGCACAGAAGCGCGAGCAATCGTTGCAGGACGTCAGCGCCGCGGTTACCGCGATCAGCAGCGACCGATTGGCGACCGCGCAGGTTTCGACACTGCAGGATTTGCAGAACATCATTCCCTCGGTCAATTTCGGCAGCGATTTCAATCAGGCGAAGATCTTCATTCGCGGCGTCGGCGCCAACACGTCGACCACCGGCAGTTCGACCGGCGTCGCCTTCCATGTCGACGGCGCCTATGTCGCACGCGCCGAAGCGCAATTGACATCGTTGTTCGATCTCGAACGCGTCGAGGTGCTCCGCGGACCGCAAGGGACCCTGTACGGCCGCAACGCGGTCGGCGGATCGATCAACCTAATCACCGCCAAGCCGACCGACGATCTCAGCGGCTATGCCCGCGCCACGTACGGCAATTACAACGCCATCATCGCCGAGGCTGCGATCGGCGGCGCGATCATCGACGGCGTCCGTGCGCGCGTGGCGGTCCGGAGCGAGGACCGCGACGGATTCGGCCGCAATCCGGTGACCGGGCGCGACGTCGACGACCTCAATCGCCGCATGATCCGCGGGCAGCTCGCGTTCGATCTCGGGCCAAAGGTCGATCTGCTGCTGTCGGGCGAATATTTCCGGCAGAACGATTCGTCGGGGGCGATCCATTATCTACGCGCGTCGTTCCCGGGCGTCGCACGGCTCGCCCCGCTCGGCGTCGGTGGCTATGCGACACGCGCGCGCGATCTGGCGAGCGAAAGCCAGGTCGGCACGGATACGAAGACCTACGCATTTACCGGCACGCTGACCGCGGCCCTGACCGATACGCTGAGCGTTACGAACATCACCAACTATCGCAACTTCAAGAGCTCGCTGTTCCAAGATCTCGATCTTTCGGCGGTGATTAGCAGCTTGGCGACGAATGGACAGGCCACCACCAACCAGGAACGCCGCATCGACAGCAAACAGTTCAGCAACGAACTGCAGTTCAATTACCAGTCGAACATCGGCAGCGTCGTGCTGGGGGCCTATTATTTCCATGAAAGGCAGCGCCCGATCGACAATGTCGGGCTGGCGGCGCGCAACGGGCAGTTCAGCAACATCGCCGTGCTGCAGGCGGCGGGCATCGACCTGAACGAAGCGTACGGTCTGTGCGGCTATGGCCCCGGCACGCTGACCGGTGGCGCGATCATCGCGCCCAAGCGCGTGTGCACGCGCTCGAACCTCGGCACACGTGCGTTCGCGCTGTTCGGGCAAGCCAATATCAAACTCGGCGATTTGGTCGGGCTGGACGGTCTCTCGCTGAAGCTCGGTGGCCGCTACAGCAATGAAAAGGCGACCTCGGAAAATCCCTCGATCGTCATCACGCGCAACGGCCTCGGCCCCGTGCTGCGCTATACTGCGGCGCAGACGCATCGCGAGCGCACGTTCAAGGATTTCACGCCCGAGGCGGGGCTGGAATGGAAGCTGAACCCGGATGTCCTGATCTATTACACCTACTCGGAAGGCTTCAAGGCGGGATCGGGCGAGAACGCCTCGGGTTCGACGACGATCGTCGATCCGGAGACGATCAAGAATAACGAGGCGGGGATCAAGGCCACGGTGATGCGCGGCCTGACGGTCAATCTGTCGGCCTATGCCTACACGCTCAGGAACCTGCAGCTCAACAAGACGATCACGGGCGGTCCGACCGGCTATACGACGATCTTCCAAAACGCGGCGAGCACAAAGGCCAAGGGGCTCGAACTGGAGGTGTTCGCTCGGCCGACGCGCGGCGTGCGGTTGTCGGGCGCGCTCTCCTACACAGACGCGCACTTCACCGATTATCTGACGCTCGATCCGCTGAACCCGGCCAACGTCGCCAGCGCCGGCGCCCCCGGCTACAACCCCATCACCAATCCTGATCCGACCGCCTTCGGTGCCCCTGGCGGCGGCAACATCCAGCTTTCCGGCAACGACGTGCGCAACAGCCCGCGCCTGTCGTGGAACGTACACGGTGAATTTGACCTGAGCGACGGCAACTCGTTCCTGAACGGCCAACTGACACCCTCGTTCGACATCTCGCACAAAAGCCGTACCTATTTCAGCGAGTTCGAACGCGATATCGAAAGCGCCCGGGCCTATACGATGGTCGATGGTACGCTCACCTATCGCACCGCAACCCGAAACATCAGGGTCGAAGCGTTCGTCAAGAATGCATTCGACATTTTCCGCCCGTCGAGCACGTTTGCGCTCGGAACCGGGCGCCTGATCGGCGTGACCTACCTGCCGCCGCGCACGTACGGCCTGTCGATCGGCTACGACTTCTAGCCGCGGCTCGCTGGGCGCCCGCCGTCCATGCGTGGCGATTTGAGAGTTAGCCGGCTATCGCCACGATGGAGTGCCGGTGCCGGCGAGAAATGAAGCAACTCCTATCCACCGTTTTGATGAAAGGGGATCAGATAAACTCATTTCCTGTATTGAAGGGCGACGAGTAAAACGGGCCTCGAACCACGCAAAAGCTTGGGTTCGGAGGGGATATCGATGATGTTCGACGCGATATGCGATCACTGGATCGCTGCCATTGCGCGGCCCGGCACAGGCTGGCGCGTGATATGAAGGCGCTTGATATCCTGGTCATTGGTGGCGGGATCGGCGGGCTTACCGCGGCAATCGCGTTGCGCCGCGAAGGGTTTGCCGTCACCGTAATCGAGCGCGATCCGTCCTGGTCAGTATATGGCGTCGGCATCATTCAGCAATCGAATGTAATCAGGGCGATGAGCGATCTCGACCTGATCGACACCTATCTTGGCGCGGCATGCGGGTTCAACCACGTCGAAATTTTCACGCCGCATGGCACGATGGTCGCACGCGTACCGTCGCCCAATCTAGTAAATGGCTATCCGGCCAATGTCGGCATCGCACGGCCTGCATTGCACAAGGTGCTGGCGGACCGCGTAATGTCGGACGGGGTCGAGGTGTTACTTGGCGTCACGACGACCACGATCAACGATCTCGGCGACGGGGTCCACGTGACCTTATCCGACGGCAGCGAGCGAAACTTCGATATCGTAGTTGGTGCCGACGGCGTGCATTCGCAGACCCGCGCGATGTTGTTCCCAGATGCTGCCGAGCCCGAATATACCGGACAAGCGGTGTGGCGTTACAACCTGCCCCGCCCTGCCGGGCATGATGCGCTGCAAGCGTATAACGGCCCGATCGGGATCGGCCTGGTGCCGATGAGCGCAAATCAGATCTACATGTTCGTGACCACCGCCGAGCCCGGCAATCCGCGCTATCCCCGCGCTGGCCTTGCCGCGGCGATGCGTGCCAAACTCGATCGTGCACCACCGGCGATCAGGTCGCTGGCAGAGAATATCACGGACGATGATGGCGTAGTGTATCGCCCGCTGGAAACGCTGATGCTCAAGGGACCGTGGCATCGCGGAAGGACCGTCCTGCTCGGCGACGCGATACATGCAACCACGCCGCACCTCGGTCAGGGTGCCGGCATGGCGATCGAGGATTCGATCGTATTGGCGGCTGAAATTGCCCGCCACGACACGACCGACGCGGCGTTCGCCGCGTATCATGACCGCCGGTTCGATCGCTGCGACTATATCGTGCGATCCAGCCTGGCGATCTGCCACGGGCAGTTGGGCAAGTCCGCCCCGGTCGATAACGCCGCTGCGACCCGCGAGATGTTCGCGATGGTTTCGCAGCCGATCTAAGCCACGATAAACGAAGGATTCGCGATGAGTAGAGTTACTGACATCCGCTACATCGGCTATGCAATGCCGGACATCGAGGCGGAAAGCGCATTCTACAGCAAGGTTTGGGGCCTGCAGCCGGTATCGTCGGACGACGGCATGACCTATTTCAAGGCGCAGGGCGATGACGAACATCATGTCGTCCGCCTGCGTCAGGACGAGACGATGCGCATCGATGTGATCGGGCTTGCCACGGACAGCCGATCGAGCGTCGATGCGTTACACGACAATGTCGTCGCCGCGGGATGCCGGGTAATCTTCGCGCCGCGCGACCTGACAACGGCGGGTGGTGGCTATGGCTTCCGCTTCTTTTCCCCCGACGGCCTGCCCTTCGAGGTATCAAGCGATGTCGCGAGCAGCGATCGGCGCGACATGGTGCGATGGGATGCCGTACCGCAGAAGATCAGCCACATCGTGCTGCATTCGCCGGATCACAAGGCAATGGTGCAGTTCTTCATCGATGTGCTGGGTTTCAAACTGAGCGACTGGCTTGGTGATTTCATGGCCTTTCTGCGCTGTAACGAAGCGCACCATCGCATCGCCTTCCTGCCTGGGCCGCCGTGTTTGAACCATGTCGCGTATGACGTACTGACGGTCGACGACATGATGCGCGGGATCAACCGGCTGCGTAAGCAGGGCACCGATATCCTATGGGGTCCGGGACGGCACACCGCAGGCAACAACACGTTCAGCTATTTTACCACACCAGGCGGCTTTGCGGTCGAATATACATCCGAACTAGAAGACGTTGATTTCGATACGCACGAAGCCCAGGTGCATATTCCCGGTCCGCAAGTAATGGACCAATGGGGCGTCGGGGTCGGTGGACCGCAGACGATGCCGCATCCAGCGGCCGATCCGGGTCTTTTCCAGCCGGCAAAGGTGTAACAGATCGTGGCGCTTTTCGAATATTTTCCGAACTATATTTGGAATCTGTCGGTTGCGATGGCGCTGGAGAGCGGCGCGCAGATCGGCGAGATCGTCGATATGTGCCAGCCGATCCGCGATGCCGCCGCAAGCGGCGCGGATGCGGGGACGCCGCAGTTCATGGCGCAGTGGGTCGCGAAGGCTGACCAGTTGATCGGGCTGGCGGACGAGGATGCCGCGCGTAAGCGGGGTTTTTCCGCCTCCGATAAACTGGAACGCGCGTCCTTGTACCTGCTTGTGGCGGAACGGATGCAGGGGCACGGACATCCCGGCCGCGAGCAGACCTATGCCAAGGCGCTGGCGATGTTCGAGAAATCGACCCAACTCGGCAGCCTTCCCCGCCAACGCGTCGAAATCCCGCTGAGTGAAGGCACAATGCCCGCGCTGTACACGCAAGCGCCGGGCGATGGCCCGCACCCTGTGGTGGTCTATTGCAACGGCCTCGACAGTTGCAAGGAACTGCTATTCTGGTCGCGGCTGCCCGAAGCACTGGCGCGACGCGGCATCTCGACATTGTGCGTCGACCAGCCGGGATCGGGCGAGGCGCTACGCTTGCAGAACCTGCCGGTCGATCCGCATAGCGAGCATTGGGCATCGAAGGCGGTCGATTGGCTCGAAGCGCGCCCCGAGGTCGATGCGGCGCGGATCGGCATGACCGGGATCTCGCTCGGCGGGCATTTCGCGCCGCGCGCGGTCGCCTATGAACCGCGCTTCGCCAGTGGTGCGGTCTGGGGCGCCAACCACGATTGGCGCGAAGTGCAGGACAAGCGCATGAAGCGCGAGGGGGAGAACCCCATCCCGCATTACTGGGCGCACGTCACCTGGGCGTTCGGCGCGACGGACATGGAGGATTTCCTCGCCAAATCGGCCGACATGAACCTGAACGGCCATATGGACCGGATCAAGGTGCCCTTCCTGGTCACCCACGGGGCGAACGATCGCCAGATCGGCGTCAACTACGCGCACGATTGCTACGATCAGCTGGTCAATTCGCCGCGCCGCGAACTCAAGCTGTTCACCGATCGCGAAGGCGGCGTCGAGCATGTCGGGGCGGACAATATGAGCTTCGGCCGCGATTATATCGCCGACTGGTTCGCCGACACGCTGGGCGGGCGCAGCCAATGACGCGCCGGTTCCTCGACCTGTCGATCACGATCGATCCCGAGATCGTCACCGATCCGCCGTTCATGCGGCCGACGATATCGTATCAGAACCATGCCGAGACGGTCGCGGAGATGCACAGCTTCTTCCCCGGCTTGAAGGCCGAGGAACTGCCCGGCGGACAGGGGTTCGCGGCATCGGAAACGCTGACGTTGACGACGCATAACGGCACGCACCTGGATGCGCCGTGGCATTATCATCCGACGATGAACAATGGCGAGCCCGCCATGACGATCGAGGAAGTGCCGCTCGACTGGTGCTTCCGGCCCGGTGTGAAGCTGGATCTCCGGCATCTGCCGAACGGCTATGTCGCGACCGCGGCGGATATCGAGACCGAGCTCACGCGGATCGGCTACACGCTGCAACCGCTGGATATCGTGCTGATCAACACCGCGGCCGGCGCAGCGATGGGCGGTCCGGACTTTCTGGGGTCGGGCTGCGGCATGGGGTATGAGGCGACGATGTACCTGACGACGCGGGGCATCCGTGTGACCGGCACGGACGCGTGGAGCTGGGATGCGCCGTTCGCGCACACCGCGCGCAAGGTTGCCGAAACAGGTGATACGTCGCTGATCTGGGAAGGCCATAAGGCCGGTCGCGAGATCGGTTACTGCCATATGGAGAAGCTGACCAATCTGGAGCAGCTTCCCGATTTCGGCTTCACCGTGTCGTGCTTCCCCGCCAAGGTGAAGCGCGGATCGGCCGGCTGGACGCGCGCCGTCGCCATTTTCGAGGACTGACACGATGAAGTTCGCCACGCTGCGCGACGGCACGCCCGATGGTCGGCTGGTGCTCGTCTCCCCCGACGGCACGCGGTGCGCGGCGGCCCCCGCCGCCACGATGCAAGAGCTGATCGAACGATGGGACACGCTGGCCGACATCTGCCGCGCGCAGAACGAGTTTCCCGATACGCTGGACAGCACGATGCTGGCGGCGCCGTTGCCGCGCGCGTGGCAATGGCTCGATGGATCAGCGTTCGAAAGCCACGGCGAGCTGATGAAACAGGTCTTCGGCAACGCGCCGGACCATTCGGACGTGCCGTTGATGTACCAGGGCATGTCGGATCGGTTCTATGGCCCGCATGACGATATCCCGGTGCCGTCCGAGGATCTCGGGATCGATTTCGAAGGCGAGTTCGGGGTGGTCGTCGATGCGGTACCGATGGGCACCTCGCCCGAGGACGCCCTGAGGCATATCCGGCTGATCGTGCAGATCAACGACTGGTCGCTGCGCGCGCTGGCCGGGCCGGAGATGAAGACCGGGTTCGGCTGGGTGCAGGCCAAGCCCGCCTGCAGCATGGCGCCGATCGCGGTGACGCCGGACGAACTGGGCGATCAATGGCGCGACGGGCGCGTATGCCTGGACCTGCTGGTCGACTGGAACGGCAAGCGCTTCGGCACGCCCAACGGCACAAGCATGTCGTTCGGGTTCCACCGGCTGATCGCGCACGCCGCGCGCACCCGCGCCCTGCCGGCGGGGACGATCATCGGATCGGGCACCGTATCGAATTCCAATTACCGCGAGATCGGGTCGACCTGCATTGCCGAGCGGCGTGGTATCGAGATCGTCGATAGCGGCGCTCCGAAGACGGAGTTCATGCGCTTCGGCGATACCGTCCGCATGGAAGGCCGGCGAGCCGATGGCAGCGCGCCATTCGGTGTGATCGAACAACGCGTCGTACGCGCCTGACGCCCTGCCCGCGGTTCAGCCGGTAACGGCCGACCGGCGGCGGGACAGGATCGCGGCGATCACCGCGCAGGCGGCACCCACCCCCAATATCGCCAATGCCGGTTTCAGCCCACCAGTCGCCTGCGACAAGGCGACTGCGATCAACGGCGCGAGAAACTGCGCGAGGAAAAACGTCCCGCTCCACAGGCCGGTGCCACGCCCACGGCAATTCGGCGGGAGGATCTGCAACACCCAGGTCAGCAACGTCGGCAGCAGGATGCCGCCACCGATACAGCTCAAGATTGCAAACGATGTGATCGGCCAGAACCCCACGGATTGCGACACGCCGAGGTAGCCGATGGCTGCCAGCCCGAACCCGCCCGCGAGCAAGGTCGCGCGGTTGGCCGCGGCGTAACGACGGAACAGCAGCGAACCAACGACTACGCCCAGATTGGCGGCCGCCCCGGCCCCGCCGATCGCGGCCGGTGACACTGTGCCGGCGGTTTCAAGGATCGGCCCGAGTTCGATCAAGATCGTGTAAAAGAGCAAGGCAGCGCCGAGGGTGATCGCGATGATCGGCAGAACGCGCGCAAACGGAAAGGCGCTGTCGTCTGACGATATCTTGGGCAGAGCAGGTTCGAACAGCGATATCGCAGATGCCACGGCGATCGGGAGCGCCAGCAGATACAGCAGGAACGGCCCGCGGGACGCGAAGATTTCTCCCAAGACGCCACCGGCGGCGATCAACACGATCGCGCTGAAACTGACCACGGCTGTTTGAATCGCAATCCACCGTTCACGCCGCTCGCCGGTATAATAATCGCCGAGCAACGTCGTCGCGACGGTGGTGATCACGGCCTCGGTCAGGCCGATCAACACTCGGAACGCGACGATCCAGTGCAGATCGTGAAGGAAGAACGGCACCACGCCGATCACGCTGTACAGCAGCAATGCGGCAACGAGCAGCCATTTGCGCCCAACACGATCGGCCAGCCATCCGGCAGCGGGGGAGAAGATCGCGACGCACAAGGCCGGGACGGTCATCGCGATCGGCACCAGCACGGACGATCCTGGGACATCGGCGAATTCGCGCAACAGCAGCGGCAGGACCGGGACAAGCGAGATGATCGCCATGGCGGGCATGATCGCCGCCGCCATCAGGATCACGCCGTGGCGCGTTCCCGCCTGGCCAGTAGAAGTGCCGTCCCGAGATGCTGCGATATCCACGATGCCTACCCCTTTGCCGAACGCGTCGCCGTCTTTGTCGGGCGATCTTGCGACTGAACTGCTTGATCATGCCATCACTAGAATCTTGCTACTGGTCAGTGAAATCGATTAGACTGATCGCGATCCATCACCAGAAGTTATTCAAGGCGTGCCATGCGGTTCAAGGGTCTCGATCTCAATCTGGTCGTCGCGCTTGATACGTTGCTCGAGGAACGCAGCGTATCGCGAACCGCGCTGCGGCTAAACCTGAGCCAACCAGCGGTGAGCGCGGCACTGGCACGACTGCGCGACTATTTCGCTGACGAATTGCTTGTGCTGGTCGGGCGGCGGATGATCCCGACTGCTTATGCCGAGACGCTGTGGCCGATCGCGCGCGCGCTGCTCGACAAAGCGGAGTTGCTGATCGACACATCGAGCGGTTTCGACCCGGCGACCTCGCGACGACGATTTCGCGTCAACGCATCGGATTACATCCAATCTGTGCTCATCGCGCCAGTGCTGCGCAACCTGCATGAGCGGGCACCGCATATCAGCATGGATGTCGGGCCGACGGGGCCGCAAAGCATCGCACAATTCGAGTCCGGCGAAATCGACCTGATCGTGAGCCCGGAGGAATATGTTTCCCCGTCACACCCGTCTTATCCGCTGCTGGACGAACGACATGTCGTCGTCGGCTGGAGCGGCAACCCGGCGATGAATATGCCGATCGACCTCGATGCCTTCCTGTCGCTGGGGCATATCGCGGTGAGCATCGGCGCAGGCCGAGCGATCGCATTTGCGGAGCGACACTTGCTGCCGTTTCGCGATCGACGCCGGATAGAGGTGACGTCGTCGACCTTTTCCGGCGTGCCGATGATGCTGCAGCATACCAACAGGATCGCAGTGCTGCAGGAACGGCTGGCGGTAGCCTATTCCGCGCCGTTCGAGCTGAAGCTGCAGCCGTTGCCGTTCGACATGCCAGTTCTGCATGAAATGGTGCAATATCATGCCGCGCGCGCCAACGATGCCGGGATCGCCTGGCTGGTCGGCGAATTCAGGAGCGTGGCAGCGGTGCCGACCGGGACGGCCTAACCCGCGGGCGCGGCGCGGGGTTTCGAGGCCGGCAGATACAGGAAGATTGCGGCGGCGACCACGAGGCCGATCGCCGCGACGACCAACGGGGTAGCGTAACCGCCTTTATTGTCCGCCAGCGCGCCGACCCATAACGGGCTGAGCCCGGCCATCAGCATGAAGCTGGCATATTGCACGGCATAAAGCCTGCCATAGCCCGCCACGCCGAAGCGCCGCGCGGTCATATAACCGATGAGGTCGGCCTCTGCGCCCATTGCGGTGCCCAGCGCGATCGCGCCGAGCCACGCGAAGGTCGCGCCTTGCGAGGCAAGCGTCAGGCAGCCGAGCGCGCAGATGCAGCAACAGACCGCGGCGAGCCAGGCGGCCTCGATCCGATCGGCAAGCCAGCCGACGATCACCCGGCTGACGATCACCGAAGCGCCGATCACGCCGGCGATCAGCCCGGCGCGTTGCGCATCGACCCCGGCATCGCGCAGCATCGGCACGAAATGCGGAAGCAACCCGGCGAAGGCCAGCGCCATCATCCCGAACGCCGCGAGCAACAGGATGAATTCGCGCGACCGGAGCGTGCCGGCGACGTCGGCGCCCTCGGGCCGGATCGGGTCGCGCGACTTGGGCGGCAGCGACAGCGCCGGGATGATCCCGAGCAGCGCAAGCCCGGACAGGACGAGATAGCCGGACTGCCAGCCCTGCGTGGCGACGATCTGCGCAAGGATCGGTGGCACCGCCATCGCCGACACGCCGATGCCGAGCTGCGTGAGGCCGAGGGCGAGCCCACGCGAGCGATCGAACGCGCCGCTTATCGCGCGAGTATAGGCGACGGGGGCGGAACAGGCGGCGAAGAACCCGATCGCCGCCATCACCACGATATAGCCGGCGACCGAATGGACCGTGGTGCCCAGCACCAGGAAGCCCGCCGACAGCGCAAGCGAGCCGGCGGCGGCGGGCCCGCGCGCGCCGAACCGGTCGATCAGCCAGCCGGTCAACGGCAGGGCGAGCGCGAGCGTAACCGTCGACAGGAAAAATGCCCAGCCGAGATCTGTGCGCGACAGCCCGATCGCGCCGCGCAGATCGTTGGCGAAAATTCCCGCCGTGTAGGTCAGCAGACCGGCAATCCCCAGCCCGACGCCGGACGCCGCGACCAGCACCACCGGCCAGCCGCGGCGAAACTCGCTCGGCTGCCGCATCAGAAGCGGAAGCCGACCCGTGCGCCGTAGGTGCGCGGCGGACGCAGCGTCAGCAACGAGGCGTTGATAATCGGGCGCGTCAGCCCGCCCGCAAACACCGCGTTATCCTCGATATTGTTGACGAACCCGGTCAGCGACCAGCTTTCGCCAGTCGGGCTGAGCGTGATGTACGCATCCGAGGTCATCGACGCGTCGCGGCGCTGATAATCGAGATAGTCGAGATTGAGCCAGGCGGCGCTTTCGAGCCGCGTGCGCGCGCCGGCGGTCAGCCCGTAATTGCCAAGCGTGAAGCGATGCTCGTAATTCACGTTGGCGGTCCATTTGGGCGAAAACACGCCGGGCTTGCCCGAGCAATCGACGACGAACAAGCGCGTCGGTGGCGCCGCAGTGCGCGTGTCGTTGCGTACTGCGCACGACGTGACGAGCGGTGCGCCGCTGGTCGAGATCGCGTTGTAGACCAGGCTTTCGTAGCGCGCGTTGAGGTACTGGACGGTCGCACCGAACGTGTCGGACGAAGTCGGCTGGAACAACAGGTCGATCTCGGCACCGTACATCCGCGCACGGCCCGCATTGACCGTCACGCCGGCCTGCGCGAAATTGCCCGGGGTCGACTCGATCGGGCCGACATAGCTGATCTGCTGATCGTTATATTTCCAGTAGAACGCCTCGAGATTGAGCTGCAGCTTGTTGTTCAGGAAGCGATTCTTGGAACCTAATGTGTAAGCGGTGAGCGTTTCCGGGCGATAGGTGTTGGTGCCGGCAGAAGGGTAGAAACCACCCGCCTTGAACCCGGTCGCGACGTTCGCGTAGATCAGCGAGCGCGGCGCGACATCCCATTCGACCCCCGCCTTCCAGGTGAATTTGCTGAAATCGAGATCGCCGTTGATCGGCACGCTGGGCGGATTGGGGACAAAGAAGCTGGTATTCCGGGTCGAACCGGTCAGCGTCTTCATTTCCTTGGTATACCGCCCGCCGCCGACGATCCGGAACGTGTCCGCGACGGAATAGGTCAGCTGCCCGAAGAGTGCCTGGCTGGTGGTCTTCAGCCGCGGGAAATATTCGGTGTTGGCCAGGATGCCCTGGTTGTAATTGTTATAGCCATCCTGTTGCTCGTGAAAGAAGAACCCGCCGAGCACATATTGCAGCGGGCCGCCGCCCTGAGATGCCAGCCTCACCTCGGCCGACATCTGATCGTCATTCTCGGTGAAACGCCCGGGGAAACCGGGTGCGTAGGTCAGGATGTCGGGCTTGCTCTTGCGGTAAGCCAGAATCGTGGTCAGCGACGCGAAGCCGAGATCGCCGTTGGTGGTGAGCGAGGCGCCCCAAAAGCTACTGTCCTGAAAACCATCGCCGCGCGGCACCGTGACGGAGTTGCGGAGCGCATCGGGCGACAGGAACGAGAATGGCGGAACGAACCGGAACGTGTTGACCGTCAGCTGTTGCAGCAACGCAGTGATCTGGGGATCGGCGCCCCCGACACGGTCGCGCAGATTGGGGACGTTGGGCGTCGCCGGCGATGCGACTAACGCCGCGCCGACGCCCTTGCCGCCCTGATGCGTATAATCGGCCATAAACAGCATCGAGAAGCGGTCGCTCGGTTCGATCAGCAGCGACCCGCGGAACGTCTCGACCTTTTCATCATCATAGCCATCAGAATAATAACCGTCGCGATCGACGATCTGGCCGGCGAGGCGCAACGCGGCGATCTTGCCGATCGGAATGTTAACCCCGCCCTGGATCTTCTTGGAATCGTAATTGCCATATTCGGCGGTCATATCGCCGCTGAATTCGCCGAGCCGCGGACGACGCGGGATCAGGTTGATCGCGCCGCCGGTGGCGTTGCGACCGTATAGCGTCCCCTGCGGGCCTTTCAGCACCTCGATCCGGTCGAGATCGAAGAACGAACCGGCGGGGGCGGTGGGACGCGCGTAGAATATGCCGCCTACCGAGAAGGCCACGGCGTTTTCCTGGAACGAGTTGATCGCCGTCGCACCGACGCCACGGATGAAGAAGCTCGACGAGATGCCGACCGGCTGCACCGTCAGCGCCGGGATCAGCTTGGTCAGCTGTGTTGCATCGGAGACGCCGGCGCGGACGAGTTGCTCACCGCTGACCGCATTGGCCGCGATCGCCGCGCGTTGGAGCGTTTCCGAGCGACGCTGCGCGGTGACCACGATGTCGCGGATACCCTCTTCGGATATTTGCGTGTCGGCCGCGGTTGACTGGCCGGCGGCAACCGGCTGGCCGGTGCCGACCGGCGGCTCCCCTGCCACGGTCTGCGCGACCGCGCTGGACGATATGATGAGCGCGGTCGCAGCGATGCCGCACAGCAAAGTCATTTTCATGAATCCCCTCCCAGGTTTTATTATTTGAGAAGGGAATAGGCATTGGCGACAACTAAGCAAAATCGATATACCTGATCCGTAACGATCACCGCGCTCGATTGCTCGTTCGGACATCGTATCTTACGGTCAGCTATCCATGAGCCCCAGTAATGCAGCGGCGTTGCGGCCGAGGATACGTTCGCGTTCTTCCTCGCCAAGCAGTGCGTGAAAGCCGATCGGATCGGGTTCGGACATGTCGAACGGATAATCGCTGCCCATGCACAGTCGGTCCGCTCCGTGCGTCCGCACGAGTGACTCCAGTTCGCCGGTGTCAAACACCAACGTGTCGAACCACAGCCGTTTCAGATAGCTGGACGGTGGATGCCGGCAATCGGCACGGCAATCGGCGCGCGCGCGCCAGCCATGATCCATCCGGCCCCAATAGCTCGGCAGATAGCCACCGCCATGCGCTACGCAGATGCGCAGCCCGGGATACCGATCGAGCACCCCGCCGAAGATCAGATGCCCGACCGCCAACGTCGATTCGAGTGGATTGCCGATCAGGTTGTTGAAGTAATATTCGCTCATCCGGTTGGCATGTGTAAAGCCGAGCGGGTGGAGGAAGAGCAGGACACCGAGTTCCTCGGCGGCGGCGAAAAACGGCCGGAAAACCGGATCGTGCAAATCGCGCCCGTTGACGTTGGAACTGATCTCGATCCCGCGCAGATCCAGTTCGCGCACGCAGCGTCGCATCTCAACGATTGCCTGATCGACATCCTGTAACGGCACTGTGCCCATCCCGACAAACCGGTCGGGATGCGAAGCGACCGCCTCGGCGATGCCATCGTTAACCAGTCGAGCAGCGGATCGCCCGACATCGATATCGGTGAAATAGAAATACTGCCCGGGGCTGGGCGAGATCGCCTGCATGTCGATGTCCAGCCGGTCCATGTCGGCAAGACGTTCGTCGATTCCATATAGTTTGCAGCGAATCGCCACGAACTGCTCTCGGTTCACGGCGGCAGTCTGCGGACTGGTGAAATCATGGATGCCGGGTGGCGGTCCGGGATAGCTGGCCTGAACCACCGCATCAGCAGCGCTGACGCCGAGGTGACAATGCATGTCTAGCGTGAGGTAGCGCCCGTTGCGGTGTACGGCTTGCGCTTGCGACTGTCGATCACAAGTCATTTTCCAGATGCCCATATCACTATGATGGTCTCCAATTCCTGGCTGAGCCGAACACTAAAAACTCAGTGCGTGTAACTGAATTAGAATACCAATTAACACTAAATAAATTCTATTGAATTGCTGGGTGGTTGAAACTGAAGGCCTTTTCATCGGGGTGGATGCGAAATGGTTCCAGATTGTCTGGATAAGCGAACATCAGAGTCGAACCATCCTTTCCCCCACAAACCATTCGACTTGTGCTGCAAGCAGAGCAATCGTCGGCGTACTGAATCGCGGCCCAGTGAGGCCGCCCCGCCCCGCCGACGCAGGTCGGCGGGGCTGATGATGGTGGGAGCAGCAACGGTGCTGCTCACTTTGAATAAGAGCCGTCATCATGATCAAATTGACCGACCTCGATACCATCCTTCTGTCCGGCGCAGCCACGCGCCACACTGGCAGCCTGCTACCCGTCCCTGAAAATGTGAGCAGCGCGGGCGCTCGCCTGACCAAATCGATCAGCGCGCTGCTCAATCACGGCCTCGCCGAGGAACGTGAGACCCATGACAACGCGGCGACACATCGCACCGACGATAATGTAGCATATGGCGTGTACATCACCGACGCGGGCAACGCCGCGATCGGTATCGCCGGTGGCGATGATGTCGGTGAGGATGCCTCGATCCCCTCCCCCGCCCAGCCGGATACGCCGCGGGTCACCAAGGCCAGCGCCGTACTGGCACTGCTCCGGCGCAAGGAGGGCGCGACCCTCGCCGACATGATCGCCGCGACAGGCTGGCTGCCGCACACGACGCGGGCTGCGCTGACGGGCTTGCGCAAAAAGGGCTACCAGATCGACAAATCCAAGCGCGATGATCAGACCTGCTACCGCATCGCAGCGGTGGCCGCGTGATGGCGAGCGTAGAGGACAAGATGCTTGCGCTGACGACCATGTCGTCAGCGCAACTACGCGATGAGTGGCGCGCCCTGAAGGCGTCGCCTGCGCCATTGATCAGCCCGAGCTTGTTACGGCTAGCGCTAGGGTACGAGCTGCAGGTGCGGGCGCTAGGCGGCCTGTCGCGGGCCAGTCGGCAACGGCTCGCCCAATTGGGCGCAGCCAAGACAGTGACCCAGACGGCCCGCCCCGGCACCCGGCTGATCCGCGAGTGGCAGGGTACCGCGCATATCGTGACGATCGGCGAGGACAATGTGATCCGCTGGAATGGTCGCGAGTGGAACTCGCTGTCCGAGGTCGCCCGAGCGATCACCGGTACGCGCTGGTCGGGCCCTGCCTTCTTCGGGCTCAAACGGAAGGCGACGGCATGAACCGGGTGCGCTGCGCGATCTATACGCGCAAGTCGAGCGAGGAGGGTCTGGAGCAGGCGTTCAACTCGCTCGACGCGCAGCGCGAGGCCTGTGCCGCCTATGTGCTGAGCCAGGCCAGCGAGGGCTGGAATGCCCTGCCCGACATCTATGACGATGGAGGCCTGTCCGGCGGGTCGCTGGAGCGCCCTGCCCTGCAGCGCCTGCTTGCCGACATCGCCGCGGGCAAGGTTGATATCATCGTCGTCTATAAGGTCGACCGGCTGACCCGCTCGCTGCTCGACTTTGCCAAGCTGGTCGAGGTGTTTGATAAGGCCGGGGTATCGTTCGTGTCGATCACGCAGTCGTTCAACACCACCACCAGCATGGGGCGGCTCACCCTCAATATGCTGCTGAGCTTCGCGCAGTTCGAGCGCGAGGTGACCGCAGAGCGCATCCGCGACAAGATCGCGGCCTCCAAGGCTAAGGGTATGTGGATGGGCGGTCTCCCGCCGCTTGGCTACCGGCCCGATGGTCGCACACTCACGATCGTCGAGGCGCATGCCGCCATCGTGCGCGATATCTACCAGCGCTATCTCGATATCGGTAACGTTCGTCTGCTGGTCGATCAGCTGGATGCTGAGCGGATCCGCACGCCGGTACGCCAGATGGCCAATGGTCGCTCCTTTGGCGGCGCCACGTTCAGCCGGGGGCAGGTCTACGCCATCCTCAAAAACCCGATCTATATTGGCGAGATCCCGCACCGTGACAAACGCCACAAGGGCCTCCACGCCCCGATCATCGACGGTCAAGTTTGGGAGGCGACCCAGACTCTGCTGGCGGGACATGTGCCGGGCCTGCGGCGCAAGTCCAACACCGCCAGCGGTAGTCTTCTAGCCGGACTGATCGTCGACGACGCAAGCGAAAAGCTGATTGCAGCGCATGCCTGTAAGGGCAAGGTGCGCTATCGTTATTATGTCAGCCAATCCGCCCACCATGGTACCTGTGACGGCAAGGGCCTGCGTATCCCGGCACGTGAGATCGAGACCGCCACGATTGAAGCGCTGGCGGCAGCATTCGATGATCCCATGTCGCTCTTGGCGCACCTCGGTATCCCGCTCGCGCCGGCGGACGTAGAGCGCATCTTTTGTGCAGCGAGCGTCGCTGCGGCGACGATACGGCGCAGGGAGCCACAGATGGTGCGCGCGCTTGTCGCGCAGATCATCGTGCATCCCGCCACGCTGCAGATCGAACTCAACACCATAGCCGTAGCGGAGAACCTATCAGTCGAGACGACAGCCGAGGCGGACGCCCCGATCACGCTCACCTGCCCGGTCAGGATAACGCGCACCGGCCACAGGCTTCGGCTCGTGCAGAACGATGGGCGCAGCGTCGCCGCCGCTCCCCCGGATGCGTCGATGATCAGGCTTCTGGTCAAGGCGCACGGCTGGTGGGGGCAGCTGCAGCGTGGCGAGATTACCATCACGGAACTGGCGGACGCCGAAGGGGTCATGAAATCCTACGTCACGCGGGTGGTGCGATTGGCGTTCCTAGCGCCTTCCGTCGTCGACGATGTGCTTGCAGGTCGGCAGGTAGCGACGATCGATGCCAAGCGGCTCGCATTTACCGCTAAATTGCCCACCTGCTGGACCGAGCAACGCCGGCATTTTGAAATCAGCCTTTAGATTTCTCGGATGCGCCGCCTGCTATTGATCGCTAGCTAACTGGGTATTTTGATCCAGAACCCTGCATTCAGCACTCCCTGTCCGCTTCCCGAAACCGGACCCTCGTTCATTTCGCTGACACCGCCGGCTTACGCATCGTAAGCACTTGGCTTGAGACGGGCAGCAATCGCTCGACCATCCCGAGGATTTTGCGCGCAGATGGTCTTTACGTCGCGCTATGCCTGCCGATCGTCGATTACGTCGCTATAGCAGAATGCCCGCCATGCGTCCGACGAACACGGCATCTTTCCTTCCTGCATCAGCTGGCGCACATCGCTTGTGAGCTGGTTTGGCGCCAAGCCGCTCGATCAGCTGCGCCGGGCGACTGCCGCGCAGCCCCGCGGTGGTGAGCTGCTTGTCGCGGACATAGGTGTACACCCCGCCGATCGCGAACGCCGACGCAGGAGCGATATGGCGCTTTTGCGCTTCCTGCGTGTCGCGGAAGGCCTCGGAATCCAAGAAGGCACGGCGCGTCAGCGGCGTTTCGAAGGCGAACTCGATCACCGCGATCAGAGAGCGTTCCGCAGGGACCAGATGATCGACATTGGGTGCCGGCGGCGCGGGGTTCGCATTGTCCTAGCAATCCGGGAGATGCAGCCGTAGCTTCAAGACCGCCGGATCCGCCGCGAGCGTCTCAGCAAAGCCGGTCATAAAATCGCCGAAGCCCGTCGCATTGTCGCCCGCCGCACCGAAATGGACATGCAGGCGATCGAGCCCGTCGTCGTCATTTGGAATGGGGTCAGCCATGCGATCCACCAGCGTGCGCGATCCGGTCGGCAGCGCATAGGCGATGGTGGCGGCGAACATGTTCTGTTTGTCTGCGAACAGGAGACGGCTGGCGGCGTTAAACGCCTTTTGCTCGGCCTTCGACGCGAAGCCGATCTCGACCCCGCCGTCGAGCTCATAGTCGGCGAACGGCGCGATGCCGTCGAGTGTCGGCCAGAGATACGCGTCCTGCTGGCGGTTCAGATGATTATGTACGTACCAGCCAAGCCCGGGGATGCGCGAACACAGCGGGCAGTGCACATCGCGCCAATAGGTCGCGAAGATCTCGTGCGGCACACGCGGGCGTCGCAGCACGGTCGTGGATCTGTTGATCGCGATGCTCGCGTCGCGATCGGCATGGTCGGCGGCGATCTAAACTTTGGTCATGGCGGTTCCTTCGAAGACTAACGCTTAACGCGCGTCGGTTGGGAAATGGGGCAGGACGTAGGTGGCGAGGTCGTCGGCAGAACCAAATGTTGTTGCACCCGCGGGGGATTCGAGGACCCGGTTCTAAGCGACAGCCCGCCTTGTTTCGATCCACGCTCCGGCGCGGGGGGCGACTGCCGACGACTGAGGCCGACACGATGCCAGCCGGGTTTCGATCCACGCCCCCGCGCGGGGGGCGACGCGTCGCACCCGTGGTCTGATCCAGCTTGCCGATGTTTCGATCCACGCCCCCGCGCGGGGGGCGACAGCGCAGTCGGCGGCACGGCCAATTACGAGCATCGTTTCGATCCACGCCCCCGCGCGGGGGGCGACTCACCTGCGCGGGATCGATGCCTTGCGAGCGAATGTTTCGATCCACGCCCCCGCGCGGGGGGCGACTTGGTCGTCTCGGTGTCCGCAGTGGCGGAGGGAGTTTCGATCCACGTCCCCGCGCGGGGGGCGAAGCATCTTCAAGGCAGCCAACGGCGGCTATGAAGTGTTTCGATCCACGCCCCCGCGCGGGGGGCGACGATCTAACACTGCCATCCCCGCGCTGCACCGCTGTTTCGATCCACGCCCCCGCGCGGGGGGCGACAGGTGCCCGGCAGCAGCAGGAGCGAGCCCTGCACGTTTCGATCCACGCCCCCGCGCGGGGGGCGACCGGAAAGACCAGCCGGGTCAGCGCAGCGCCATCGTTTCGATCCACGCCCCCGCGCGGGGGGCGACATTCCGCCACATCGAGCAGCGCGGGTGCCAACACGTTTCGATCCACGCCCCCGCGCGGGGGGCGACATGGCTTCACCAGCGATGGCATGGTGTCCTATGTCGTTTCGATCCACGCCCCCGCGCGGGGGGCGACCTTTTTCGTTCTGCCAATTCGTATCGCTCTAGATGTTTCGATCCACGCCCCCGCGCGGGGGGCGACGAGCGACCCGAGCATCATCAGGCACCGAATCAGGTTTCGATCCACGCCCCCGCGCGGGGGGCGACTTTGGCTGCGCGTCATGTTCTCGGCGCTCTATGAGTTTCGATCCACGCCCCCGCGCGGGGGGCGACGGCTCGTGATGCTGGCCGCCATGTTCTCGCCGCTGTTTCGATCCACGCCCCCGCGCGGGGGGCGACCGCCTGTCTGCCCCGCATGCCTCCAGAGTCTGGTGTTTCGATCCACGCCCCCGCGCGGGGGGCGCCCGCGATCACCGCTACACGCCCAGATGGCG
>NZ_JBDIMF010000006.1:0-273532 GCF_039614825.1 Sphingomonas qilianensis
CCGAAGTGTTCCAGCGCAACGTGCTGGCGAGCGGCGTCGTGCCGCAGATTTCCCTGATCATGGGGCCCTGCGCCGGTGGCGCAGTCTATTCCCCCGCGATGACGGACTTCATCTTCATGGTGAAGGATTCGTCCTACATGTTCGTCACCGGCCCAGATGTAGTGAAGACCGTTACCAACGAGATCGTCACGCAGGAGGAGCTGGGTGGAGCGGTGACGCATACCACGAAGTCGGGGGTCGCTGACGTGGCCTTCGAGAACGATATCGAGGCGCTGCTCGCGGCCCGCGACTTCGTGGACTTCCTGCCCGCTTCCAACCGCGAGCCAGCGCCGGAACGGCCGTCGTCCGATCCGTGGGACCGGATCGAGGACAGTCTCGACACGCTGATCCCGGCGAGCGCCAACCAGCCGTATGACATGCACGAGCTGCTCCGGAAGGTCGTCGACGAAGGCGATTTCTTCGAGGTGCAGCCGACGCATGCGGGCAATATCATCGTCGGCTTCGGGCGGATCGAGGGGCGCACCGTGGGGTTCGTGGCCAACCAGCCGATGGTGCTGGCGGGGTGCCTCGATATCAATTCATCGAAGAAGGCGGCGCGCTTCGTGCGCTTCTGTGATTGTTTCGATATTCCGATCGTCACGTTCGTCGATGTGCCGGGCTTCCTGCCGGGGACGAGCCAGGAACTGAACGGCATCATCAAGCATGGCGCGAAATTGCTGTTCGCTTATGCCGAGGCGACCGTGCCCAAGATCACCGTGATCACGCGCAAGGCCTATGGCGGCGCGTATGACGTGATGGCGTCGAAGCATCTGCGCGGGGACCTCAATTATGCCTGGCCGACGGCGGAGATCGCGGTGATGGGCGCCAAGGGTGCCGTCGAGATCATCTTCCGCGGGCGCACGCCGGACGAGATCGCCGAGCAGACCGCGCAATATGAGGCGCGCTTCGCCAATCCGTTCGTGGCCGCGGCGAAGGGCTTTATCGACGAGGTGATCCAGCCGCATTCGACGCGCCGGCGGATCGCGCTGGGCCTGCGCAAGCTGCGCGGCAAGGCGCTGGAGAATCCTTGGAAGAAGCACGACAATATCCCGCTGTGACCAGGCCGCCGACGCTGGCCCGTCGACACGTTGCGGGTGCGGCACCTGCACATTATAAGGTGATGTGAAGGAGCCTTGCCATGCAGACCGAACGTGTCACTTTCCTCACCACGCCTGATCATAAAGCCGCGCTGGATGCGTTCGCGGTCAAAAGCGGCAGATCGGTTGGTCATGTCCTGCGTGAGGCATCGAGCCAGTATATCGCACAGCCGACCGCTGATGAAGAAGCCGAGCTTGCCGCGCTGGTCGAGCAGGTGAACGAAGCGATCCCCAAGATGCATGCATCGATCGACTCGATGAGCCGCACCTTGCAGGAAACGCATGCAACGGTGGACAAGATGTTGCGCGAGATGGGCGTTAGAGAGTGAGCGCGTTCGGCGACGCCATGATCGGCCTGAAGAACGTGATGCTCATGCAGGAGCGGATCGATGGGCTGCGCGGCGACATGTCGCGGATTGCAGACGATCTTCGTGCGGTGACGGGGAAGGTGCAGGGACTGAACGAGCGCGTTATCCGCATCGAGACCATGATCGATATGTCTCGCGCGAGCGGCGGGTCGGTGCCGAGGATCGAAGGCCAGTGACGAACGAGGTGGTGCGATGATCCCGATATTGCTGCTGCTGCAGGCTGCTGCGCCGACGCCGACGCCAACGACGCCCACGCCGTGGACCGTGCGCACAAGCAGCGCTGGCGGGGTCGCGTCGACCAGCACGTCGACGATCGCGCGTGATGGATCGTCGCGGCTGGTGGTGAAATGCGACCGGGCGACCGAGGCGCTGGTCTCGGTGCAGTTCTTCGCCAAGCAGCCGCTGCAGATGGCGGGCGACGACGGCAGTTTTGCGTCGAAAGCGGTGGCGTTGCGCTTCGATAACGGCGCGGCCAATGGATATGACTGGCAGTTTCGCGCCTTCGCGGCGTTTACCAGCAACGATACAGTGGTGACATCGCTGACGCTGCAGCTGGCCAAGGCCAAGCAGATCAAGGTCGAGACGACCAATGCCAGCAATTTCCGCTTCGAGGCGGTGTTCGATGGGCCGCCGGGCGACGCGCCGATCCGGCAGGTGCTGCAGGCCTGCGGGTATGTGCTGGGGCAAGTGCCGGTGATGCCGGCACCGGTGCCCGCGAAATGACGCTCGGGCGGCTTAATCATGTCGGCGTGGCGACGCCGTCGATCGCGGCGTCGATCGAGACGTATCGCACCCTGCTGGGCGCGACCGCGATCGGCGTGCCGTTCGACCTGCCGGCGCAGGGCGTGAAAGTGTGCTTTATCGATGCGCCCAATACGCAGATCGAACTGATCGAGCCGTATGACGAGAGTTCGCCGATTGCCGGGTTTCTGCGCAAGAATCCGGCGGGCGGGCAGCATCATGTGTGTTTCGAAGTGCCCGATATCGACGAAGCGGTGGCCGATCTGCGCGCCAAGGGCGCGACCGTGCTGGCCGAACCACGCATCGGCGCGCATGGCACGCCGATCGTGTTCGTTCACCCGAAGGATTTCGGCGGCATGTTGGTCGAGTTGATGGAAACGCCGCGAGAGGATCACGCATGAGCTATGAGATGATCCTGCATGAGCGGCACGGCGATGTGCTGATGCTGACGCTCAACCGGCCCGAGCGGCTGAATGCCGCGCCGCCGCAGCTGTTCGATGAACTGCGCGCCGCGATCGGGACTCTGGATGGCGCGCGCGCCGTGCTCATCGCGGGCGCGGGCCGGGCCTTCTGTTCCGGCGCGGACGTCGCTGGCGGGGCGCTGGGCAGCGATGATCCAGGCAATGCGACGTTCGTGGCGCTGACCGAACATTATAATGCGACGATGGCGGCGCTGGCCGATCTCGCGGTGCCGGTGGTGAGCGCGGTGCGCGGGCCGGCGGCGGGGATCGGCTGTTCGCTGGCGCTGGCGGCGGACTTTTGCGTGGCGAGCGAGACGGCGTATTTCCTGCAGGCGTTCGTCAATATCGGGCTGGTGCCGGATGGCGGCGCGAGCTGGATGCTGCCGCGGCTGATCGGGCGGGCGCGCGCGACCGAGATGATGATGCTGGGCGAAAAGGTGCCGGCGGCCAAGGCGCTCGAGTGGGGCATGATCCACAAGATCGTGGCGGACGAGGCGCTGGATGCGGCAGCGTTGGCGCTGGCCGAGCGGCTGGCGGCGGGGCCGACGGTGGCGCTCGGGCTGATGAAGCGCGGCCTGGCACATGCGCTGGAGGCGGATTATCCGACCGCGATGCTGCGCGAGGCAGAAAATCAGCGCGCGGCGCGCGGCTCGGCGGATTCGATGGAAGGCGGGATGGCGTTTTTGCAGAAGCGCAAGCCGGCGTTCAAGGGCGCGTGATGATGTTCGACTGCCAACAACCGTTATCCCAGCGGACGCTGGGATCTCAAGCGGATGGCGCGGCGCGGGAGCCGCAGGAGACCCCAGCTTTCGCTGGGGTGACGCTGGTGGCTCAGGGCACGAGGTTGGGCTGGGTTCATGACTGACAAACCAACGCTCGAGCAGTGGCAGGCCGCTGCCGCCAAGGAAGTGAAGGGGCGCGATCTCACCTGGCCGACGCCGGAGGGGATCGACGTCAAGCCGCTCTATACCGCCGAGGACGTGGCGGGCATCGACCCCGGTCTGCCGGGATTCGCGCCGTTCACGCGCGGCGTTCGCGCGAGCATGTATGCCGGGCGGCCGTGGACGATCCGGCAATATGCCGGTTTCTCGACGGCGGAGGCCTCGAACGCTTTTTACCGGCGCAACCTTGCCGCCGGGCAGAAGGGCCTGTCGGTGGCGTTCGATCTGGCGACGCATCGTGGCTATGACAGCGATCATCCGCGCGTCACCGGCGATGTCGGCAAGGCGGGCGTGGCGATCGACACGGTCGATGACATGAAGATCCTGTTCGACGGTATTCCGCTCGATCAGATGTCGGTCAGCATGACGATGAACGGCGCGGTGATCCCGATCCTCGCCTTCTTCATCGTCGCGGGCGAAGAGCAGGGGGTGCCGCAGCATCTGCTCGATGGCACGATCCAGAACGACATCCTCAAGGAGTTCATGGTCCGCAACACCTATATCTACCCGCCCGAACCCTCGATGCGGATCATCTCGGACATTATCGGCTACACCTCGGCGTACATGCCGAAGTTCAACAGCATTTCGATTTCCGGCTATCATATGCAGGAAGCCGGCGCGACGCAGCTGCAGGAGCTGGCGTTTACGATCGCGGACGGGCGCGAATATGCCAAGGCGGCGATGGCGAGCGGGCTCGATCTGGATGCGTTTGCCGGGCGGCTGTCGTTCTTCTTCGCGATCGGCATGAACTTCTTCATGGAAGTGGCCAAGCTGCGCGCGGCGCGGAAATTGTGGCACCGCGTGATGACGGACCTCGGCGCCAAGGACGAACGCTCGAAAATGCTGCGCACGCATTGCCAGACGTCAGGCGTGTCGCTGACCGAGCAGGATCCGTACAACAACGTGATCCGCACGACGATCGAGGCGATGGCGGCGATGCTGGGGGGCACGCAAAGCCTGCATACCAACGCGCTCGACGAAGCGATCGCGCTGCCGACCGACTTTTCGGCGCGGATCGCGCGCAACACGCAGATCGTGCTGCAGGAAGAAACGGGGATGACCAAGGTCGTCGATCCGCTGGGCGGCAGCTATTATGTCGAGAGCCTGACCAATCAATTGGTCGAGAAGGCGTGGGAGATCATCGAGCGCGTCGAGGCGGATGGCGGGATGGCCAAGGCGGTGGCGCATGGCTGGCCCAAGGCGATGATCGAGGAAGCCGCGGCGGGGCAGGCCGCGCGCGTCGACAAGGGCGAGCAGGTCATCGTCGGGGTCAACAAATACAAGCTGGCCGAGCAGGACGCGATCGACATTCTCGACGTTGATAACGTGGCCGTGCGGGAATCGCAGATCGCGCGGATCAAGGCGTCCAAGGCGGGCCGCGACGAGGGCAAGTGCCAGGCGGCGCTGGATGCGTTGCGCGACGGCGCGCGGTATTCCTCCCCCGCTGGGGGAGGATTTGAGACGAACCTCCTCGCGCTGGCCGTGGAGTGCGCGCGGCAGCGCGCGACTTTGGGCGAGATTTCCCTGGCGATGGAGGATGTGTTCGGGCGCTACGGCACAACCCCCACGCCGGTGTCGGGCATTTATGGCGGCGCGCATGAATTCGATGCCAAGTGGCTGGGGCTGAAACAGGGCGTGGACTCGATCGGGCAGCGCAAGGGGCGCAAGCCGCGGCTGTTCGTCGCCAAGATGGGGCAGGACGGGCATGACCGCGGCGCCAATCTGGTCAGCTCGGCGTTTGGCGATCTGGGCTTCGAGGTGGTGCCGGGGCCGTTGTTCCAGACGCCGGCCGAGGCCGCGGCATTGGCGATCGAGAAAGATGTCGACGTGGTCGGCGCGTCGTCGCTGGCGGCCGGGCACAAGACGCTGATCCCCGAGCTGATCGGGCATTTGCGCGACGCCGGGCGCAGCGACATCAAGGTGATTGCCGGCGGGGTGATCCCCGCGCAGGACTATCAATTCCTGCGAGACGCCGGCGTTCAGGGGATTTTCGGGCCGGGGACCAATCTGGTCGACGCGGCGGGCGAGGTTTTGACATTGCTGGGGCATAATATGCCGCCGGTCGAAGAGGTTGTGTGATGAATGAGACTTTGACCCAGCGGCCTTCGCCCCAGAGTCACCCCACCCCCCATCGTCACCCTGAACTCGTTTCAGGGTCCACTGCGCCGCAGGGGCAGTCCGGGCAAGCTGATGGGTGGATGCCGAAACAAGTTCAGCATGACGGCAGCAAGAGGGAGAGCGTACGCACCGACTGGACGCGCGCCGAGATCGCCGCGTTGTTCGATCTGCCGTTCGATGAGCTGATGTTTCAGGCGCAGACCGTGCACCGTGCGCATCATGCCGCGGGTGAGGTGCAGCTGTGCACGCTTCTGTCGATCAAGACCGGTGGATGCCCCGAGGATTGCGGGTATTGCAACCAGTCGGTGAGCGCCGATACCGAGCTGAAGGCGACCAAGCTGATGGACGTGCGCGCCGTGCTGCAATCGGCGGCGCAGGCAAAGGATGCAGGCAGCCAGCGCTTCTGCATGGGCGCCGCCTGGCGCAACCCCAAGGAGCGCGATATGCCCGCCATCATCGAGATGGTGCGCGGCGTGCGGCAGATGGGGCTGGAAACGTGCATGACGCTCGGCATGCTGGAGCCGCATCAGGCGCAGCAACTGGCCGAGGCGGGGCTCGATTATTACAACCACAATATCGATACCTCGCCGGAGAAATATGGTGAGGTGATCACCACGCGCAGCTTCCAGGATCGACTCGACACGCTGGAGAATGTGCGCGAGGCCGGGATCAACGTGTGCTGCGGCGGGATCGTCGGGATGGGCGAGACGCGCGCCGACCGGGTCGGTTTCGTCCATGCGCTTGCCACGCTGCCGCGGCATCCCGAAAGCGTGCCGGTCAATGCGCTGGTGCCGGTCAAGGGCACGGTGCTGGGCAACATGCTGGCGGATACGCCGCTCGCCAAGATCGACGACATCGAATTCGTCCGCACCGTGGCGGTGGCGCGCATCACCATGCCGCTGAGCATGGTGCGGCTGTCGGCCGGGCGCGAGAGCATGTCCGAGGCGACGCAGGCGCTGTGCTTTATGGCCGGGGCCAATTCGATCTTCACCGGCGACAAACTGCTCACCACCGGCAATGCCGGCGAGGATCAGGATGCGGCGCTGCTGGCGAAGCTGGGGTTGCGCGCGATGACCGGCGAAGAGCCGATGCGCAAAGGCTGCGCGTCATGCTGATCGCTTTGCTGCTCGCCGCCGCGCCGGTGCAAACGCAGGCGGACATGAACCGCACGACCACCGCCAGCTATGTGCAGGCGGACGCCGCGATGACCGCGCAGTGGAAGCGGACTTATGCGTACATGAAGCGCCGTGATGCGCAGGACACGTCGCGCGGCGGCGGTTTCGGTTTTGCCACGGCGCTGCTGGAGAGCCAGCGCGCGTGGCTCAAGTTTCGCGACACGCAGTGCGTCATCGCGGGCGGCCAATTTGCGGGCGGATCGGCGCAGGGCATGGCGATGGCCACGTGCAAAGCGCGGCTGACGCGAGAACGCACCATGCAGTTGAAGGCGCTGATATGGCCTAGGTAACCACCGTCACCCCGGACGTGTTCCGGGATCCACCGTGCCACTAGGCACGGCATGGCGGGTGGAGGAGTGGACCCCGGAACACGTCCGGGGTGACAAAAAGAATTGGGACGAGTGATGTTCAAAAAGATCCTGGTCGCCAATCGCGGCGAAATTGCCTGCCGTGTGATGCGCACCGCCAAGAAGATGGGGATCGCGACGGTCGCGGTCTATTCCGATGCCGATGCGCGCAGCCCGCATGTGCTGATGGCGGACGAGAGCGTGCGGCTGGGGCCGCCGCCCGCCGGCGAGAGCTATCTGCTCGCCGATCTGATCCTGCTCGCCGCCAAGGAGACCGGCGCGGATTGCATCCATCCGGGCTATGGCTTCCTCAGCGAGCGTGAGAGTTTCGCGCGCGCCTGCGCGGAGGCGGGGATCGCCTTTATCGGGCCGCCGCCCGAGGCCATTGCGGCGATGGGCGACAAGATCGAATCGAAGAAGCTGGCCAAGGCCGCGGGCGTCAATGTCGTGCCGGGCTTCCTGGGCGAAATCGCCGATACCGATGACGCGGTGCGCATCGCCGGCGAGATCGGCTATCCGGTGATGATGAAGGCCTCGGCCGGGGGCGGCGGCAAGGGCATGCGGCTGGCCTATAGCGAACAGGACGTGCGCGAGGGCTTCGAGGCGACCAAGCGCGAGGGGCTGGCGTCGTTCGGCGATGACCGCGTGTTTATCGAGAAATTTATCGAAAGCCCGCGCCATATCGAAATCCAGGTGATGGGCGATCAGCACGGCAACATCGTCTATCTGGGCGAGCGCGAATGCTCGATCCAGCGGCGGCATCAGAAGGTCGTGGAAGAAGCGCCATCGCCGTTCGTGACGCCCAAGATGCGACAAGCAATGGGCGAGCAGGCGGTCGCGCTGGCGCGCGCGGTGGGGTATTTTTCCGCGGGAACGGTCGAGCTGATCGTGTCGGGCGCCGATACGACCGGCGAGGGCTTCTACTTCCTCGAGATGAACACGCGGCTGCAGGTCGAGCATCCGGTGACCGAGGCGGTGACCGGGCTTGATCTCGTCGAGCTGATGATCCGTGTGGCGGCGGGGGAGCCGCTGGGCTTCACGCAGGATGATGTGACGCTGACCGGCTGGGCGATCGAGAACCGCGTCTATGCCGAGGATCCGTATCGTGGCTTCCTGCCGAGCATCGGGCGGCTGGTGCGCTATGCGCCGCCGGAAAGCAGCGAGACGCCATATGCATCCCCCTCCCGCTTGCGGGAGGGGCTAGGGGAGGGCGTGTTGACAAGCGATACGCCCACCGCCCAGGCCCTCCCCCAACCCCTCCCGCAAGCGGGAGGGGAGCAAGAAGGCTATATCCGCGTCGATGACGGTGTCCTCGAGGGCGGCGAGGTCAGCATGTTCTACGATCCGATGATCGCCAAGCTGATCAGCTGGGCGCCGACGCGCACGGCAGCAATCGATCTGCAGATCGCGGCGCTCGATCAGTTCGAGATCGAGGGGCCGGGCAACAATATCGACTTTCTCTCGGCGCTGATGCAGCATCCGCGCTTCCGCTCGGGCGCGATCACCACCGGGTTTATCGCCGAGGAATATCCCGAGGGCTTCCACGGCGCGCCGGCCGATGCCGTGCTGATCCGCAGCCTGGCCGCGATCGCCGCCTTTGCCGCGACGGCGGAGGCGGATCGCGCGCGGCGCATCGACGGGCAATTGGGCAAAAGGCTGCGGCCCCCGGCGGAATGGTCGGTGCGCATTGGTGATCTGCTGCACGACGTATCGATCTCCACCGATGGCATCATCGTCGACGGCGCGGATCTGGATATCGCGCTGGAATATACGCCGGGCGACCGGACCGTGCAGGCCGAACTGGGCGACGACGATCTGACCGTGCGCATCGCCAGGACGCGGGGCGGCTTCACGCTCACCACGCGCGGGGGCAGCCATGTCGCGCGCGTGCTGCCCGCGTATATCGCCCCGTTGGCGCTGCATATGATCGACAAGATTCCGCCCGATCTGTCCAAATTCCTGCTGTGCCCGATGCCGGGGCTGCTGATGCGGCTGGATGTCGGCGCGGGCGACACGGTCGAGGCGGGGCAGCCGCTTGCCGTGGTCGAGGCGATGAAGATGGAGAATATCCTGCGCGCCGAGAAAGCGGGCACGGTGAAATCCGTCAATGCCGCGCCGGGGGATAGCCTGGCGGTCGACGCGGTCATTCTGGAGATGGAATAGCGCCACCCGGCGGCTAGAGCAGCGCGCGGAGCCGTTCGAGATCTTCCGGCCGGTCGATATCCAGCAATTCCGCGGTCGGCGCGATGACGTGCTTGCCGCCGGCGATCATCGCGCGCGCGCCTTCGTCGCCGTGCAGCGCGAGCAGCGCGTCGAACCGATCGGCGGCGAAGACGGCGGGCGGGCAGGGTTTCACGCCATCGCTTGACGCGACCACCGCGTCGCGGCCATCCGCGGCGTCGAGCAGGCGCAGGACATGCGCGGCGGTGACGCGCGGCATGTCGGCGAGCGCGATCATCACCGCGTCGGCGCCCTGGTCGCGGGCGCACGCGACGCCGAGCTTGACCGAACTGGACATGCCGATTTCCGGCTGCGCGTTATGGATCACGCGGTAGCCGCGGGCGGCAAAGTCGAGCGCGGTGCCGTGCTTGACGACGATGCGGTCGAGGAACGGCACGCTTTCCAGCGCGGTGACGACGTGGAAGGCGAGCGGCTGCCCGAGGAATTCCTGCGCCAGCTTGTCCGCCGCGCCGAAGCGTTGCGAGCGGCCCGCCGCGAGCAGGATCAGCGCGGTCCGCTCGGCGGCGATCATTTGCCCTTGCGCGCCTCGCGCACGTTGAACGCGCCGACCATCGCCGCGGCGATCGACAAGGCGATCTCGGCCGGCCCGATCGCGCCGATATCCAGCCCGACGGGGGCATCGATGCGATCGAGATCGGCCTCGCTGACGCCCTCGGCCGTCAGGCGCTCGCGCCGGGCGGCATGGCTGCGACGCGAGCCCAGCGCGCCGACATAAGCGGCGTTGGTGGCAAGCGCCGCGATCAGCGCGGGATCGTCGATCTTGGTATCGTGGCTGAGCGTGACGACCGCAGTGGACGGGCCGGGGGCATAGGCGGCGACCGCTTCGTCGGGCCAGCGATCGTCCAGCGTGACGCCGGGGAAGCGCTCCTCGGTCAGGAAGCGCGCGCGGGGATCGATCACCACGGTGGCGATGCCCAGTTCGCGCGCCAGCCCGGCGAGCGGCTGCGCGATCTGCACCGCACCCACGATCAGCAGGCGGCGCGGCGGATCATAGCGGTTGATGAACGCCGCGCCCTCGGCTTCGCGCAAGGAGCTGGTGCCGGTATCGAGATCGGTGGTGACGGTGAGCGCCTGGCCCGCATCGCGCGCCTCGGCGATGCGATCGAACAGTTCGGGATCGAAGCCCTCGGCCGACACGGGCTGGACCATCACCGCGATCTCGCCGCCGCATGGCAGGCCGACTTCCCAGGCGGCGGCATCGGCCACGCCGTAATTCTTCACCACGAACGGCGCGCCGGCGATCACCTCGGCGGCGGTGGCGAGAATATCGCTTTCGACGCAGCCACCCGACACCGAGCCTTCGAAGCGGCCATCGGCATGGATCAGCATATGGCTGCCGCGCGGGCGGGGGGCGGATCCCCAGGTGCTGACCACGGTGGCGATGGCCAGCGGGGCGTCTTGCCATTGCTGGGCGGCGGCGAGGACGGTGTCGTTATCGGCCATAAAAATCCTAAGGTCGTCACCCCGGACTTGTTCCGGGTCCACCGCGCCGCATGTTCTGCCGCTGGTGGATTTGAGGCTTGGTGACCCCGGAACAAGTCCGGGGTGACGGTTAGACGGGGGGCAAGCCCGCCAAAATCTTGTCGAGCGTCAGCGGGAAATCGCGCACTCTGACCCCGCAGGCATTGTAGATTGCATTGGTCACCGCCGCCCCCGCGCCGGAGATCGAGAGTTCGCCCAGCCCTTTGACGCCGATCGGGTTGGCATGTTCGTCGATCCGTTCGATGAAATGCACGTCGAGATGCGGCACATCGGCATGGACCGGCACGTGATACTCGCCGAGATCGTGATTGACGAACTGGCCGGTGCGTTGATCGAGCACGGCATCTTCCATCAGCGCATAGCCGATGCCCCAGATCATCCCGCCGATCGCCTGGCTGCGCGCGGTCTTGGCGTTCAGGATGCGGCCCGCTTCGAACACGCCGAGCATGCGGCGCATGCGCACTTCGCCAGTGATCGCGTTGACCGCGACCTCGGCGAACTGCGCGCCGTGCGCCGCCTGGCTGTAGGTTTTCGCGTTGCTGCCTTGACGGATCTTGCCGTTGCCGATCAGCGGGGCGTCGCCGACCAGTTGGCCGAGCGGCATGCGGCGATTACCGGCGATGGCATGGCCATCCTTGAGCGTCATCTCCTCTGGCGCCGTGTCCATCCGCTCAGCGAGCGTGGCGACGATATCCTCGCAGGCGAGCGCCACCGACGAGCCCGCGCTGGCCGCGCCGAATGATCCCCCCGAGCCCGCGGCGGGGGGCAGATCGGTATCGCCGAGCACCACATCGATACAGTCGAGCGGCAGGCCGAGCGCTTCGCCGGCGATCTGGGCAAGGATCGTGTAGCTGCCGGTGCCGATATCGGTCATATCGGTTTCGACACGCGCACGACCATCGGGCCGGAGCGTGACACGCGCTTCCGAATCCATCATCAGATTGATGCGTACCGCGGCGGCGACGCCCATGCCGATCAGCCATTCGCCGTCGCGCGTCTGGCCGGGCGTCGGGCAGCGATGCGTCCAGCCGAAATGCTCCGCGCCCCAATCGAGGCAGTCGATCAGCGCGCGGGTCGAAAACGGCGCGCCGGTCATCGGATCGACTTTGGGTTCGTTCAAGCGGCGGAAGTCGATCGGATCGCGGCCGCATTCCTCGGCCAGCTCGTCGATCGCGGTTTCCAGCGCGAGCATGCCGACCGCCTCGCCCGGCGCGCGCACCGCGCCGGCCATGACCATATCGAGCGTGACGATCTTGTGGCTGATGTGGCGGACGGGGGCGTCGTACAGCGAGATCGTGCCCAAGGCGACGGGCTCCATCATGCCGCCATCGGGGCCTTGGCTGACGATGCTGTCATGGCCAATCGCGGTGAGCCTGCCATGCTCATCGGCAGCGAGCCGCAGGCGCTGGTGCGTATCGGTGCGGCGATAGACGTTGTGGAACAGTTGCTGGCGCGCCATCGCGATCTTGACCGGGCGGCCGATGCGCTGCGCGGCGATCGCCGCCAGGACAGCATCGGGGCCGAGCATCTTGCCGCCGAAACCGCCGCCCACATAGGGAGAATATATCCGCACCCGATCGGCAGCGATGCCGATCGCCTTGGCCAGCACCTGCTTGGCGACCTTGAGGATCTGCAAGCTGGAATAGAGTGTCAGCTGGTCGCCATCCCAACACGCAATCGAGGCGTGCGGCTCCATCGCGGCGTGGACCTGGTTGGGGGTGGTATAGACCTGATCGATGCTGGCGACGGCCGCGGCCATTGCCTGGTCGAGATCGCCCTTGGCGATATCCTGCAGCCGCGTATCCTTGGGCGGGCCGCTGGCCGAGGCGACATTGGCCATCGTATCGAACGTGCCCTGTTCGCGACCGAGATGGACGATCACCGCCTGTGCGGCGGCGCGGGCAGCCTCGAAGCTTTCGGCGACCGCGACGCCGAGCACCTGATCGTAATGATCGACCGCCTCGTTGCCGGCACGCGCGGGGCCGAACGCGGCGGCCTGGCGCGGAATGCGGGGGTCGTCGACGATGATGTCGAGCACCCCGGGCATGATGCGCGCCGCCTGCGTGTCGAAGCCGGTGACCTTGCCCTTGGCCGCGGGGGCGGTGATCAGAAAGCCATAGGCGACGTTTTCGATCTGATGTTCATAGCCATAAGTGGCGGAGCCGGTGACTTTCAGTGCACCTTCAACGCGATCCAGGCCCTTGCCGAGCACGCCCTGCACGCCGCGCGCCATTGCCGTGCCGGGGTGATCGGCATCCATTTTATAGTCGGCCATGGCTCAGTTTCCCCCGACGTCAGTGTTGCGGCCGGCATATACGCTGCCTTGATCTCCCGCGAAAGCGGGAGCCCAGGGCCACCAGCGCGGTGCGTGAAACCCTGGGCTCCTGCGTGCGCAGGAGCACCAGCTACATTGCCGGCAAGCCCGACAGGATCTTGTCGAGCGTCAGCGGGTAATCGCGCACGCGGACCTTGCAGGCATTGTACACCGCATTGGCGATCGCCGCCCCCGCGCCGCACGTGCCGAGCTCGCCCAGCCCCTTGGCGTGCAGCGGATTGGCATGAACATCGCGCTCCTCGAGCATGATCACCTCGATCTGCGGCACATCGGCGTTCACGGGCACATGATATTCGCCGAGATCGTGATTGACGAGCTTGCCGTTGCGCGGATCGTGGATCAGCTCCTCGGTGAGCGCGGCGCCGATGCCGAAGGTCATGCCGCCGAGATATTGCGACCGCGCGGTGGTGGCGTTGAGGATGCGCCCGGCGGAGAACACGCCGAGCATGCGGCGCACGCGGACTTCGCCGGTGGTCGCATTGACGCCGACTTCCGCGAAATGCGCGCCGAAGCTGGCCTGGCGCGTGTCCTTTTCCTGCGAGCCGGGGGCGATTTCGCCCTCGGCGCTGAGCCCCTCGCCGACCAGATCGGCGAGCGGCACGCGGCGATTGTCGGCAGTGACATAGCCGTCCTTCAGCGTCATCGCCTGCGGATCGACGTCCATCTGCCTGGCGATCTGCTCGCGCAGATTTTCGCAGGCGAGATAGACCGAGGACCCGCTCGACGCGGCACCCCAGGAGCCGCCCGAACCGGCGCCCGGCGGCGCATCGGTGTCACCCAGCTTAACCTCGACATGATCGAGCGGGAGGCCAAGCAATTCGCCGGCGATCTGCGCGAGGATCGTATAGGTGCCGGTGCCGATATCGGTCATGTCGGTTTCGACCGTCGCCCTGCCCGTGGCGTCGATCGAAACCCGCGCGGCGGATTGCTTGAGCGTGTTGCTGCGCGCGGCGGCAGCGACACCGATGCCGATCAGCCACTCGCCATCGCGCACCGTGCCGGGCGCGGCGCGCTTGTCCCAGCCGAATTTTTCCGCCCCCTCATCGAGGCAGCGGATCAATTGACGTGAAGAGAAGGGCACGTCCTGTTCCGGATCCTGCTCGGGCTCGTTGATGCGGCGCAATTCGATCGGATCCAGCCCGAGCTTTTCGGCCAGCTCGTCCATCGCGTTTTCGAGCGCCAGCATGCCAACCGCTTCGCCCGGCGCGCGCATCGAGCCGGCGAGCAACTGATCCATGCGCACGAAATCATGATTGATCTGGCGATTCTCGGCGTCGTACAGGAAGTGCGTCGAGACGCCGGTGGGCTCGAAAAAGCTCTCATCGGGCAGCTGGCTCATCACGGTATCGTGGCCGATCGCGGTGAGCTTGCCATCCTTGGTCGCGCCCAGGCGGATGCGCTGCTCGGTATTGGTGCGGCGCACGGTGGCGTCGAACACCTGGAAGCGCTCCATCACGCATTTTACCGGGCGCTTGAGCTGGCGCGAGGCGATCGCGGCGGCGATCGCTTCCGGCGCGATGCCGAGCTTCGAGCCGAACCCACCGCCGACATAGCGCGCGACGATGCGCACCTTGGATTTGTTGACGCCGAGCGCCTGGGCCAGCTGCTGCTTGTCCGACGATGGCATCTGGTACGACCCCCAGACGTCGAGCGACCCATCATCATTCCACCGCGCAATGCTGGCGTGCAGTTCCATCGCCGCGCTGTTCTGGCTCGGCGTGGTCCAGATTTCATCTACGAACACCGGCGCTTCGGCCATCGCCTGCGTGATATCACCCTGGCTGAAATGCGGATCGGTGTCGCCCGAGGACGGCTTTTCCTTCTGATGCTTGAGCGTTTCGAAATCGAACCGGCCCTCGGCGGGTTCATGTTCGACAACCAGACGCCGCGCCGCATCGCGCGCCGCTTCTAGGCTTTCCCCAAGGACGATGGCGATGATCTCGCCGAAATAGTGTACGTCCTCGACGCCCTGCGTCGGCGCCTTGGTCTCGCCGCCCTGCTGCGGATTGCGGGCGAAATTCTTGAAATCGGTAACCACATCGATCACGCCGGGAATGTCGCGCACGCTGTCGGCATCGACCTTGGTGATCTTGCCGCGACCGAAATCGCTGCCGACCAGGACACCATAGCACAGCCCGTCAATGTCATATTCGGCGGCGTAGGTGGCGCTGCCGGAGACCTTGAGCGGGCCTTCGGTACGGGTGAGCGCTTGGCCGATAATGCCCTGCGCACCACTATCGAGCAGGCTGGTTTCGACCGGCTTGCTCATCTTGAGGCTGGTGGAATGGCTCATGATGCGGTTCCGGTCAGGTCACGCAGGCACGCGATCAGCACGCGGCGGGCGAGGGGGAGCTTGAAATCGTTGCTGCCATAGCCTTGCGCGTCGGCGAGCAGGGCGGTGGCCGCGGCCTCGAACACGGCGTCCGACGGCGCCTTGCCGATCAGGGCGGCTTCGACCGCGGGGTCGCGCCACGGCATGGGCCCCAGCCCGCCAAAGGCGAGCGACGCGCTGGCGATCTTGCCATCCTCGATCGACACGACGCCGGCGACCGACACGAGCGCGAACGCATAGGACGCGCGATCGCGCACCTTGCGGTAGAGCTGGTTGCCCTTGGGCGGCGCGGGCAGCTCGATATGCGCGATCAGCTCGCCGGCTTCGAGCACGGTTTCGATATGCGGGGTGTCGCCCGGCAGGCGATAGAAATCGTGGATCGAGAGGCGGCGGCGGTCGCCATCGGCCTTGAGCGTGACGATGGTGGCATCCAGCGCGCGCATCGCCACGGCCATGTCGCTGGGGTGCGTGGCGATGCAATGCTCGCTCGTGCCGAGAACCGCCAGGATGCGGTTGAACCCGCCGATCGCCGAGCAGCCCGTGCCCGGCTCGCGCTTGTTGCACGGCATCGCGGTGTCATAGAAATAATAGCAGCGGGTGCGCTGCAGCAGGTTGCCGCCGGTCGAGGCCTTGTTGCGCAACTGGCCCGAAGCGCCGGCGAGCAGCGCGCGGCTGAGCACGGCATACTGTTCGACCACGCGGCGATCCGCGGCGAGATCGCTGTTGGGAACAAGCGCGCCGATCGTCAGCCCGCCATCCTCGCGCTCCTCGATCTGCGCGAGATCGAGGCGCGAGATGTCGACCAGCTTGTCGGGCGTTTCGATCTGCAGCTTCATCAGATCGAGCAGGTTGGTGCCACCAGCGATGAACTTGGTGCCCGCACCGACTGCGGAGACGGCGGCTTCGGGGCTGTCCGCCTTGGCGTAATCGAAGGTCTTCATGCGCCCGCCTCCGCGACGTCGCGGCCAGCGGGCGTAAGCCCGGCAACCTCACGAATGGCATCGACAATGTTGGGATAAGCCGAGCAGCGGCAGATGTTGCCGCTCATCCGCTCGGAAATCTCTTCGTCGGTCAGTTCGGGGTTGGTCAGATCGGCGCTGACATGGCTGCCCCAGCCTTTCTTGACCTCATCGAGCATGCCCATCGCCGAGCAGATCTGCCCCGCCGTGCAATATCCGCACTGATAACCATCATGCTTGACGAAGGCGGCCTGCATCGGGCTCAAATTATCCACGCTGCCAAGGCCTTCGATCGTTATAATGTCATCATCCTGATGCATCACGGCGAGCGTGAGACAGGAATTGACCCGGCGGCCGTTGACCAACACGGTGCAAGCACCGCACTGGCCATGGTCGCACCCCTTCTTGCTGCCGGTCAGCCCGACATGTTCGCGCAGGAGATCGAGCAGCGAGGTGCGGATATCCGGCTCAACCTCATGCGACTGGCCGTTGATGGTGAAGTGCATGGCGGATGCCCCTGTATTTTCCGGAATTCTTGACCCTAACGCGTTCGACTAGGATGGTTTCCAAATGACAATCGTTATCAACAGGCTTGCGATGGTATTGCTGGCATCGCTCTTGGCAACGGGGGCCGCCCCGGCGCAGGAAGCGACGATGGCCAAACAACCGATCGTCAAGCAACCGCGCCTGTCTCCGCTGATCGTCATCGCGCATCGCGGCGCGAGCGGGCTGAGGCCTGAGCATACCATTGCCGGCTATACGCTGGCGATCGAGCAGGGCGCGGATTTCATCGAGCCCGATCTGGTGCTGACCAAGGACAATGTGTTCGTCGCGCGGCACGAGAATAATATCACCGAGACAACGGATGTTGCCAGGCATGCCGAGTTTGCCGATCGCAAGACCAGCAAGACGATCGATGGCGAAAAGCATACCGGCTGGTTTACCGAGGATTTCACGCTTGCCGAGCTAAAGACGCTGCGCGCCAAGGAGCGGCTGCCGCTGCTGCGCCCCGACAGCGCCAAATATGACGGCCAGTTCACTGTGCCGACACTGGACGAGGTGATCGCGCTGGCCAAGAAGCACAAGGTGGGGATCTACCCCGAAACCAAGCATCCGAGCTATTTCGCGTCGATCGGGCATCCGATGGAGGCGCGCCTCGTCACCGAACTGAAAAAGGCCGGGTGGGACAATGCCGATGCACCGGTGTTCATCCAGTCGTTCGAAGTCGATAATCTCAAGCGGCTGAAGGGCATGACCACGGTCAAGCTGATCCAGCTGATGGCGTCGAGCGGCGGGCCGGCGGATGGCGCGGCGGCAAGCTATCAGGCGATGATCACGCCGGCGGGGCTGCAGGCGATCGCGGCTTATGCGTACGGCATTGGGCCGAGCAAGGACATGGTGGTCGATGGCACGCTGGTTTCCGCGGCGCATGGCGCGGGCCTGCGCGTGCATCCCTGGACGTTCCGCGCGGAGAATTATTTCCTGCCGGCGAAATATTGGTCGGGGATCAACCCGCGGGCGCATGGCCGGGTCGAGGAGGAAATCGCGCAGGCGATCAACGCGGGTGTTGATGGATATTTCACCGATTTTCCCGCTATAGGGGTGGCTGCCCGCGCCGCTGCGGCCAAGGAACAATGATCATGCGCAAATCCCTGCTCGTCGCCCTGCTGCCGTTGCTCGCTGGGGGCTGCATCAGCACCGTCGGCAAGGTGGTGACCGCGCCGGTCCGGATCGTCAGCAAGGGCGTCGACTGGACCACCACGAGCCAGTCCGAAGCGGATCGCAATTACGGCAAGAAGATGCGCAAGGCCGAGGAGCGCGAAGGCAAGGAGCGCAAAGCGGCGGAGAAAGCGTGTCGCAAGAATCCGGATGAGTGCCGGCCATATGACGGGTATCGCGCGGGGCAGTAGGTCTTCCGTCATCCCGGACTTGATCCGGGATCCAACGCGCCGCACGCGATGCGCCAACCCCCTGACGGCAACACCAAGCCGCTTGTTGGATCCCGGACCAAGTCCGGGATGACGAAATTAGCTGCGGCTCCCGATCGCGGTCGAGCGGACGGGAAGCGGCGCGGCGACCTCCGCGCTCGCGCCACACCAGCCCGCGACCCGAGCAGCGACAGGATCGTCAACGCGGCGCGCGGCAGCTCGGCTGCCCAGATCGCTTTAGAGGGAGGCAGGTCGGACATACGGTCATTTCCTGCGGCATCCTTGCTGTGATATGACACATTGATGGCCAACGATACGCATGTTCTAGACGCTTCCCCCGCTGCCGATTGGACGATCCCGCAGGATTGGTCGCATTACACGGCCGAGGACCATGCGACCTGGGATACCTTGTTCGCGCGGCAATCGAAACTGCTGCCCGGGCGCGCATCCAACGCCTATCTGCGCGGGCTCGATGTGCTCAAGCTCAGCAAGCCCGGCATCCCTGACTTTGCCGAGCTTTCCGAGCGGCTCATGAAGCTGACCGGGTGGCAGGTCGTGGCGGTGCCCGGGCTGGTGCCGGACGATGTGTTCTTCGATCACATGGCCAATCGGCGTTTTGTGGCGGGCAATTTTATCCGTCGGCCCGATCAGCTCGATTATCTGCAGGAGCCGGACGTTTTCCACGACGTGTTTGGGCATGTGCCGATGCTCGCCGATCCGGTGTTCGCCGATTATCTCGAGGCCTATGGCCGCGGCGGACAACGCGCGCTGGGGCTGGAGGCGCTGAAGTATCTCGGGCGGCTCTATTGGTATACGGTGGAATTCGGGCTGATTGCGGAGCCGGAAGGGTTGCGCATCTATGGCTCGGGGATCGTGTCGAGCTTTGCCGAATCCCGCTTTGCGCTGGATGATGCCAGCCCCGACCGGATCGTGTTCGATCTCGCGCGGGTGATGCGCACCGAGTACCGGATCGACGATTTTCAGCAGAATTACTTCGTGATTCCGAGCTTCGATGAATTGCTGCGGCTGACCGTCGAGACCGATTTCGCGCCGCTGTATGAAGAGCTGAAGACGCAGCCGGATATCGCGGTGGCGACGGTGCTGCCCGAGGACCAACTGGTGACGCGGGGGACGCAGGCGTACGCGCTGGCCAAGGCTTGACGGTCTTCGCATGCGTCACCCCAGCGCATGCTGGGGTCTACTGCGGCCCCCGTTCTGCATTCGCCGCTTGAGATCCCAGCTTTCGCTGGGATGACGGGCGGTTTACAGATCCAGCGCCCAGCCGTCGCGGCCCCTGGGGTCGATCGGTGCGATCGGCACATAGCGTGTCGCGCCGGCCGACAGGTGCAGGATGGTCCAGTCGCCGCGGCGGTCCAGCGCTTCCAGCGCGCAACCACAGGCCTCGAACGCGGCGACCACGGCGTCGCGCTGCGTGTCGAGCAGCCCGGCGAGGATAACGGTCGCGTCCGGCGTGGCGATCGCGGCGAGTTCCGGTGCCATCGAGACGAGCGGGCCGGCCAGGATATTGGCGATGATCAGATCGTATGGCGCGCGCGCGGTGATCGCATCGTCGAGCGTGCCATCGGCAACGATCAGGTCGATGCGGGCGATGTCGTTGGTGACCGCATTTTCCTGCGTAACGTGGACTGCCGCGGGATCGATGTCGGTGGCCATGATGCGCGCGTCGGGCCACAGATGCGCGGAGGCGAAGGCGAGCAGCCCGGTGCCGGTGCCGATATCGATGATGTTGGCGAAGCGCTGGTCGGCGAGGCCATCGAGCATCTTGAGGCAGCCGCTGGTGGTGGCGTGATGCCCCGTGCCGAAGGCGTTGCCGGCATCGATCAGGAAGGCGCGGCCGCCGGCGGGTGGGGCCACCGGATGCGCGCTGGTATGGACGACGAAGCGACCCTCCGCGATCGGCTCCAGCCCGGCCTGGCTGAGCGTCACCCAATCCTCCGCCATCAGCGGTTCGATCTGCGGCGCGGCACCGGCGGCGCTCGGCACCAACGCCTGGAGTGCGGCGATCATCGCCGCGCCGGGTTCGTGCTCGCTATAGGCGTCGAGCCGCCAGGTCTCGACATCGTCCTCGACCGTCTCGGTGGTCATGATCACCGCATCGATGGCGAGATCATCCGCCGCGTCGATCGCCTCGGCCTCGGCCCGCGTGCAGGGCAGGGTCACTTTCCACGACTCAACGGACATAGGATGCTCCGTTCACGTCGATCACGCCGCCGGTCATCGAGGGTGGTGCGTCGAGCGCGAGGAACCTGACCGCCGCGGCCACTTCGTCCGGTTGCGCGACACGCCCCAGGGGAATGTTGGCCAGCAATGTGTCGCCGCCGCGGCTGGACAGATACTCCTCGGCCATGCCGGTCATGGTGAAGCCGGGGCATACCGCAAAGGCGAGAATGCCCTCGGCCGCGTAGCCGCGCGCGATGCTCTTGGTCATTGCCACCATCCCCGCCTTGGAGGCGGCATAATGCCAGTGGGCGGGGGAATCGCCGCGATAGGCGGCACGGCTGGCGACGTTGACGATGCGACCGGATGCGCCACGCTCTTGCCAGTGCGCCACTGCGAGGCGACACAGTTCGGCCGAGGCGGTGAGGTTGATGCGCATCGTGCGCTCCCATTCGGCGACCCAGTCGTCATGCGGGCGATCGATCGGGTTGGCGTCGAAGATGCCGGCATTGTTGATCAGCACGTCGATCGTGCCGCCGCCCTGGTCGAGCGCGGCGTGCCACAGCGTCTGTGGCGCGGCGGGATCGCTGAAATCGGCCGGGATGCCGCTGGCGGTGCCGTGGCCGATCACGGTTACACCGGGCTGATCGAGCGTGGCGGCGATCGCGGCGCCGATGCCGCGGCTGCTGCCGGTCAGGAGGATGTTGGTCATGGGGCACCCCTATCCGGTCACGCGGCGCGAAGTCGAGTAGCGCCGAGGTTGGTGAGGCGGAGGCGCAGTGTCGGGAAGGGCATAGCCGGGGTCGGGATGGTGGGCGCTGACGCCTGTTCTCCAAGATCGGTGCTTCGCCCTCACTCTTCCGCGCTGCGTGCTCCCTCCCTCTCCCGACGGGAGAGGGAATTGGTCAGGCGGCGTTCTCCGAAAACTGGTTGGCGGCAGTTTTCAGCGTGTCGAGGCGATCGTTGACCTCGGCGAAGTCGCGTTCCAGCGCGTCGATCTCGCTGGCGACGTTTTCGGTGTCCTGGCGAATGATCGCGATCGTGCCCGACATCGAATCCGCCGCCAGCGCGGTTTCATCGACCGCGGCAGTGATCGCCGTGACAGTGAGCGCCTGCATCTCCATCGCAACGCGGATGCGGTCCGCGCTGGAGCAGACTTCGACGACGGTATCCTTGATACTGGCATTGGTGGCGACCGTGGAGCGTGTGGCGGATTGGATCGCGGCAATCTTGCCGGCGATGTCGTCGGTGGCGCGCGCCGTTTGATTGGCGAGCGATTTCACTTCCTGCGCAACGACCGCGAAGCCGCGCCCGGCATCGCCCGCCCGCGCCGCCTCGATCGTGGCGTTCAGCGCGAGCAGATTGGTCTGCCCGGCGATTTCGCGGATCAGCCCGAGGATCGATTCGATCGACTGGGCATGCCCGCTCAGCGTTTCCGACATGCCGACGGCGTGCCCCGCCTGCACCGCCGCGCGCTCGGCAATATCGGTGGCAGCATCCACTTCGCTGCGCGCTTCCTCGATCGCGCGGATCAGCCCGGCGGCGGTATGCGCAGCCTCGCGCATGGCGACGGCGGACTGTTCCGCTGCCGAGGCGACATCGGATGTCTTGCCCAGCACGCTACGCGTGGACAGCGCCGCGCCGCGCGCCGAGGTGCGGATATGCGTGCCGAGCCGCGCGGTGCCGTCGATCGACTGCGCGATATTCTCGCTGAACGCGGCCGAGCGCGCCTGCCGTTCCTCGCGCAAGTGCGCCGCATCGCATTGGCCGAGATGCGTCGCCATCACATCGGCTTCGACCAAGGCCAGGCGCTGGACGATATCGGCGAGATGATTGAGCCGCGCGCGATCATTCAGCCGTTCGGCGAGCAGCGCGAGCGTTTTGCTGTGCGCCGCGCTGAGCGCGGAAAGCAAGGCGGGCAGCGGCACCCCGGCCTCATAGGCTTCGGTGGCGTGGCTCACCGCCATCGTGCGCCAGCCATCGCCGAACGGATCGGCATATTTGGCATAGCTGTAGCGCGCGCTTTTGGCGATGCGCCGCGCCAGTATCTCGGGCTCGAACACATGGCGCACATGGCTGGTGGACGGTAGCGCGATATAGTGATGCCAGAAGGCGGCGGAGATGACGGCTTCGGATCCCGCGATCAGCGCGGAAATTTCCGCGCTCGCGGCGCGCACCGTGCCATCCCAATCATAATCGGCGATACGCTCAGCGGCCGTGCGCGCGCCGCCACTCCAGCCGCCCAGCAGGTCGCCACGGTCCTCTGTCATTCGCCGCTCGCGTCGCACAATGTCTATCCCCTCGCCCGTGTCATGCCGCGACTTTGGCGACGAATTCGCCCGCGCTGTTTTTCAGCATGCTAAGCCGTCCCGCCAGCGTATCAAAGCCTCTGCCGACAAGGTCAATTTCGGAGGCGACCGTTTCGGTGTCCTCGCGGATCGCGGCGATCGTATTGGACATCGAATCCGCCGCGAGCGCGGTTTCGTCGACCGCCGCGGTGATGGCCGTCACGGTCTGTGCCTGCGCCTCCATCGCATTACGAATGCGGTCGGCGCTTTCCTGCACCTCGGCCACTATCGTCTTGATGCTGGCATTGGTGTCGACGGTCGAGCGGGTGGCGGACTGGATCGCGGCGATCTTGGCGGCGATGTCGTCGGTGGCGCGCGCCGTCTGGCTGGCGAGCGATTTCACTTCCTGCGCGACGACCGCAAAGCCGCGCCCGGCATCGCCGGCGCGCGCCGCCTCGATCGTGGCGTTCAGCGCGAGCAGATTGGTCTGCCCGGCGATATTGCGGATCAGCCCAAGGATCGATTCGATCGATTTGGCGTGATCGCTCAGCGTTTCCGACATGCCGACGGCGATGCCGGCCTGGCCCGACGCGCGCGTGGCGATCTCACGCGCGGCTTCCACTTCGCTGCGGGCATCCTCGATCGCGCGAATCAGCCCGGCGGCGGTATGCGCGGCTTCCCGCATCGCAACGGCAGACTGCTCGGCGGCGGCGGCGACTTCGCTGGTTTTGCCCAGCATGCCGCGCGCCGCGCTGGACGTGCGCGACGATTGGCCGCGCAACACAGCGCCTTCTTCGGTGGCATCCTCGACCATCGTGGCAATGCCATCGCGAAAGTCGCTGGCCAGCTGATCGCGCTCGCGCTGCGCCGAATGCTGGCGAAACGCGTTATAGATTTCGATCGTGATGTCGCTTTCCAAACCGCTGAGGCGCAGCACGGTATCGATCAAGCTCGGCAGGCGCGGATCGCTGGTCGGCACTTCCTGCAGCAGGATCTGCATCGCCGCGCGGTCACTGGCGCAGGTCATCGAGAGCAGCGCCATGGTCGAAACCCCGGCGGCATAGCCCGAGGCGACCGACCGCTCCATCGATTCGACCCAGGCGTGGCCGCTGACATGGCAAAAGCGATGGCGCAGATAAGCGACACCCAATTCGAGCATCTTTTCTTCATGATGCGGTTGCCACTCGGGCTCACCCGGATTGGCCAGGCGCCATTGCTGCCAGAAGGCGCGGGCCAGCGCCGGGGCGTGCGGCTCGAGGATCTCCCAAGCCGCCCGCCCGCCGGCTTCCAGCGTGCGTTCGGCATCGAAGGCGCGCAGCCGGGCCTGCATGTCGATCGTCGCGGCGATCGCGCCGGGGAGGGGCAGGGGAACGGGAGGGGATGTGTGGTGCAAGTCTAGACTCCGGTAGGCAGTGTGGCTTTGGGCCGTTGCGCAACCGAAATAGCGCGGATTGATTAAGGCCGAGTAAGGGACGAAGCGCGTGCACGCCCTTGCATCACCGCAGATGCCGACTAATACGGCGGCGACGCCCGTGTCTGGGCCCGCGTGAGGACTAAACCTTGGCCAGCAAAGCTACGAACCGCCCGCTCAGCCCGCACTTGATGCATGTGCGCTGGCCGATCAACATGATGGTCTCGATCGTCCACCGCGCCACCGGCAGCGGGATGGCGACGGTCGGGACGGCGCTGTTGGTTTGGTGGCTGGCGGCATTGGCGGCGGGCAAGGAAAGCTACGATTATTTCATGTCGTGGTTCACCGGCGATTGGGCGGTGCTGGGTTATGTCGTCGCGGTCGGTCTCACGCTGTCGCTGTTCCAGCATATGGCCTCCGGCGTGCGCCATTTCGTGATGGATGTCGGGGCGAATTATGAACTCAAGGGCAACAAGACGAGCGCTTGGGCCACGATCGCCTTCTCGGTGACCGTGACCGTGCTGTACTGGGCCTATGTGACGATGGGGAAGTAAGATGCGGCACGGCACCCCTCTCGGCCGCGTGCGCGGCCTCGGCAGCGCGAAGCAAGGCACGCAGCATTGGTGGCATCAACGGCTCACCGCAGCGGCGAATCTGTTTCTGACGCTGTGGTTCCTGTTCGCCATCGCGCAGGCGCCGGGCTATGATTTCGATAGTATCCGCTTGTGGATGTCGTCGGCCTGGGTGGCGATGCCGCTCGTGCTGCTGATCGTTTCCGTTTTCTATCACTTCCGCATTGGATTGCAGGTAGTGATCGAGGATTATCAGCATGGCGAAAGCCGCGTGTTGCTGATGATCCTGCTCAACTTCTTCACCTTTGCGACCGCCGCGGTCGCCATCGTCTCGATCCTCAAGATCGCGTTCACCGGGGTGCCCAAGTAATGGCCGAAGCGTATAAGATTATTGACCACGTCTATGACGCCGTCGTCGTCGGTGCGGGTGGCTCGGGCCTCCGCGCGGTGATGGAATGCGCGCAGAACGGGTTGAAGACCGCGTGCATCACCAAGGTGTTCCCGACGCGCAGCCACACTGTGGCGGCACAGGGCGGAATCGCCGCGAGCCTGGGCAACAATTCGCCCGATCACTGGACCTGGCACATGTACGACACCGTCAAGGGGTCGGACTGGCTGGGTGACCAGGATGCGATCGAATATATGGTGCGCGAGGCCCCGGCCGCCGTCTACGAGCTGGAACATGCCGGCGTGCCGTTCAGCCGCAACGAGGACGGCACGATCTATCAGCGCCCGTTCGGCGGGCACATGCAGAATATGGGCGAAGGCCCCCCCGTGCAGCGCACCGCGGCGGCGGCCGATCGCACCGGCCACGCCATGCTCCACGCGCTGTATCAGCAGAGCCTGAAGTATGACGCGGATTTCTACGTCGAATATTTCGCGCTCGATCTGATCATGGAAAATGGCGTGTGCAAGGGCGTGATCGCTTTGTGCATGGACGATGGCTCGATCCACCGTTTCCGCTCGCATCAGGTGGTGCTGGCGACCGGCGGTTATGGTCGCTGCTATTTCTCGGCGACCTCGGCGCATACCTGCACCGGCGATGGCAACGCCATGGTGCTGCGCGCCGGGCTGCAGCTGCAGGACATGGAGTTCGTGCAGTTCCACCCGACCGGCATTTACGGTGCGGGCGTGCTGATCACCGAGGGCGCGCGCGGCGAGGGCGGCTATCTGACCAATTCGGAAGGCGAGCGCTTCATGGAGCGCTATGCGCCAAGCGCCAAGGATCTCGCCAGCCGTGACGTCGTCTCGCGCTCGATGGCGATGGAGATGCGCGAAGGCCGCGGCGTGGGCAAGAATGGCGACCATATCTGGCTGCATCTCGATCATATCGATCCCAAGGTGCTGCACGAGCGGCTGCCGGGCATCACCGAGACGGGCAAGATCTTTGCTGGTGTCGATCTGACGCGCCAGCCGCTGCCGGTGACGCCGACGGTGCATTACAACATGGGCGGCATCCCGACCAATTATCACGGCGAAGTCGTGCAGATGCGCGGTGGCGATCCCGATGCCGTGGTGCCGGGCCTGTTCGCGGTGGGCGAGGCGGCATGCGTTTCGGTCCACGGCGCCAACCGCCTGGGCTCCAACTCGCTGATCGATCTCGTGGTGTTCGGCCGCGCAACGGGCAAGCGCATTGCCGAGATCATGAAGCCGGGCACGGCGCATGATCCTGTGGTGAAGGCCGCGGACGAGTTCGCGCTCGGCCGGCTCGATCATTTCCGCAACGCCAAGGGCGGTTCGCCGACGGCGGGGATCCGCCTGGAGATGCAGCGCACGATGCAGAAGCATTGCGCGGTGTTCCGCGACAATGCCTTGCTCGCCGAAGGGCAGAGCAAGATTGCGGCGATCTATCAGCAGCTCGGCGATGTCGGGATCGTCGATCGCTCGCTGATCTGGAACACCGATCTGGTCGAAACGCTTGAGCTCGATAACCTGGTCGCCCAGTCGGTGGTGACGATGGAGTCGGCCGCCAATCGCCAGGAATCTCGCGGCGCGCACGTCAACGAGGATTTCCCCGATCGCGACGATGCGAACTGGATGAAGCATTCGACGGTGACGTTCGATGGCTGGGGCGGGAAGGGCGGCACCTCGACGCTCGGGCTGCGCCCGGTGCACGACTACACGCTCACCGACGATGTCGAGTATATCAAGCCGAAGAAGCGGGTTTATTGATCGAGTGATGTTCGCTGCCGGGTTTCTAGTCAGGCGGCGAACATCTCGGTCAGGACGCGTAGAACTTCACCAAGGGTAGGATTGTTTACCTTGCCCATGCGCTTGACAAGCCGTGCGCGGTCGATCGTGCGCATCTGATCCGGCAGGATCAGCCCGTCTTTGCCTTTGAAATTGACCGCGAGGCGGAATGGGGCTGGGTGACTGCCGGTAGTGAGCGGTGCAACGATTGCCGTCCGCAGATGGGCGTTGAGCTCGTCCGGGGAGATGATCAGGCAGGGTCTGGTTTTCTGAATTTCGCCGCCCACGGTAGGGTCAAGCGCGGCCAGCCAGATCTCGCCGCGCCTCACCATTGCAGATCGTGGTCACCTTGATTGCCGAACGCCTGCCAGTCCGCTTCTTCCGAACCGTCCGAGAGTGCCATTGCTGCTGCGCTGGTGGCCCAACCGGCGCGCGTTGGCGTCGTGATCGGGGTGACGATCAGCCGCCCGTCCTCTACGCGCAGATCCATCGCGGCACCGGCCGCTACCCCGATCTCGCCGAGGATGGAGCGCGGCACGATCATGCCGGTCGAGTTACCCATTTTGCGGAGCGCTGTCTGCATGGCTCTCGCCTATCACACCTGATCCGTTACCACAATGTTGTAACGGATCTGCGAATGCCTTTAGCCTTTAGACACCTCGCACCTTGCTCAGTGTCATGCCCGCAGTGATCGCCTCCACGTCGGTCTTGAGATGCAGCAGACGCACGCCTTTCTCCGTCATCGCGCGATCGAGCGCGGGGGCGAAGGCGGCGGTGGTTTCGACGGTATCGGCCCAGCAACCATAGGCGCGGGCGAGCGCCGCGAAATCGGGATTGTGCAGCCGCGTGCCACTGACCCGGCCGGGGAATTCGCGTTCCTGGTGCATGCGGATCGTGCCGTACCAGCCATTGTCGATCACCAGGACGAGCATGTCCGCGCCGTGCGCGACCGCGGTGGCGAGTTCCTGCCCGTTCATCAGGAAGCAACCGTCGCCGGCCAGCGCAACGACGGTGCGGCCGGGGTGGCGCAGCGCGGCGGCAGTGGCGGCGGGGACGCCATAGCCCATCGCGCCGGCGGTGGGTGCAAGTTGCGTGCCGGGGCCGGCATAGCGCCAATAACGATGCCACCAACCGCTATAATTGCCCGCGCCGTTGCAGATGATGCTGTCGGCGGGAAGCATCTCGCGCATCGCGGCGACGCACGGGCCGAGATCGAGCGTCAGGTCCCGCGGGGCGGGGGTGGACCAGGCGCGATACTCGGCGTGCGCTTCGTCGCCCGCGGTGATCGCGGGGTGCTCGGCCCCCAGCATTTCCATCAGATTGGTAAAGCGCTCGATATCGGCGCAGATCGACAGATCGGCGCGGAACGTGCTGTTGAGCTCAACCGGATCGGGATGGACGTGGATCAGCGACTGGCCGGGATGATCGGGCGTGACCAGCGTATAGCCATCGGTGGTCGCTTCGCCCAGGCGCGCGCCGAGCACGATCAGCAGGTCCGCCTCGCGCACCCGCGCCGCCAACTGGGGATTGGGGCCATAGCCAAGATTGCCGGCATAAACCGGGCAATCGTTGGCGACGGCGTCCTGGCGCCGGAACGCGGCGACCAGCGGGATACCCGACCCTACACCAAAGGCTTCGACCGCCGTGGCGGTATGCGCGCTCCAGCCGGCGCCGCCGATGATGGCGACGGGGCGCCTGGCCGCCTTCAGCATATCGTTGGCGGTACTGGCTGCTTCGATCAGTGCGTCCTGCTCGACGCGGTTGACGCGCGGGCGGTCGATCGCTTCGACCACGTCGAGCAACATGTCTTCGGGCAACGCCAGCACGACGGGGCCAGGCCGCCCGTTCATCGCGGTGGCATAAGCGCGCGCGACATATTCGGGGATGCGCGCCGCGTCATCGACCTTGGCGGCCCATTTAGCGATCGGCGCGAACATCGCGGGAAAATCGATTTCCTGAAAGGCTTCGCGATCCTTGGTGCCGCGATCGACATCGCCGATAAACAGGATCATCGGCTGACTGTCCTGCATGGCGACATGCACGCCGATCGAGGCGTTGGTCGCGCCCGGGCCGCGCGTGACGAAAGCGATGCCCGGGCGCCCGGTCAGCGCGCCATCCGCGCACGCCATGAAACCGACGCCGCCTTCCTGGCGGCACACGACGAGATCGATCGCGGGCGTGTCATGCAGTGCATCGAGCACGGCGAGGAAGCTTTCCCCCGGCACGGTGAAGAGGCGATCGCAGCCTTGTGCGACGAGCTGATCGACCAGGATGCGGCCGCCGGTACGGGGAGTGTTCATGCGGCGATGTTAGTCGCACGATCGGCGCTTGGGTAGGGGAGCGGAATGTCGGGATATTTTACATATCGTGAAGACGAGCCGCTACGTTAACCATTGTGAACGCTGCAAACCCGTGCCGCTTGATAATTGGCATGTGATCTGCAAGGTACTGAGCAGCCGAGCGTTTCCACGCTTCAGCAGGGCGGGCCAGCTTCACCACGGTGTCGAGCAGACCCGCCCGCACCCGGCTTCTTTGCGATATACCAATACCAACGCGCACCGAACTCAGGCATGCCTTGCAAGCATGCAGTTTACGTCACGCCGGGGGAGTCTCAAGTGACTCGTGTCCCGCGCCGGGTGCACGAGATCCCAGCTTTCGCTGGGATGACGATGGGGTCAGGAGCGCAGCCGGCCTTACGCCGCGCTGATACCCTGATCCTTGAACAGCTGCGCAAGCTCGCCGCTCTCGTACATTTCCATCATGATGTCCGATCCGCCGACGAATTCGCCCTTCACATAGAGCTGCGGGATGGTCGGCCAGTCGGAGAATTCCTTGATGCCCTGGCGCACGCCCTGATCCTGCAATACGTCCACGCTGTCATATTTGGCGTTCAGATGATCGAGGATCGCGATCGCGCGGCTGCTGAAGCCGCACTGCGGGAACAGCGGGCTGCCCTTCATGAACAGCAGGACATCGCTCTGCGCGACCAGGGCGGCGATACGGGCTTGAGCGTCATCGTTCGGTACGGGGGTCATGTGGGAAACTCCAACTATTCAGGGAGGGCGGTGGTGAGCTGCAGCGCATGGAGCACGCCACCCATCCGGCCGCCCAGCGCGGCATAGACCGCCTGGTGTTGCTTGATGCGTGAGGTGCCGCGGAAGCTCTCTGCCGTCACGCGCGCGGCATAATGATCGCCGTCGCCGGCGAGATCGGTGATCACCACCTGCGCATCGGGGATGCCGCCGACGATCAACGCTTCGATTTCTGCTGCCGCCATCGTCATGATGCTATTCCGACTGCATGAGCTGGCGACGCGCATCGACGGTCTTTTCGTCGATCGCCAGGCGCACCGCGCCTTCGTCAATCTCGACCCCGGCGGCGGTCAGATCGCTGATCAGCTTGCGTATCACATCCTCGTCGCCGGCTTCCTCGAAATCGGCCTGCACGACCGCCTTGGCATAGGCGTCGGTTTCTTCCGCGGTGAGCTTCATCTGCTCCGCGGCCCATTGCCCAAGCAAACGATTGCGCCGCGCCGTGACTCGGAAATGCATTTCCTCATCACGGGCATATTTGGTTTCGAACGCGCGCTCGCGATCATCGAACGTGGTCATGTGGTGCGTCCCCTGGGTCTCAAGCTCTGCTGCTGGAGATAGGGCGGGGCGGCCGGAGGCGCAACCTAAAGGCCGCGGGCATGTGCCACCCCCAGTCCGCTACCTCGGACCAGATGCGAAGCGACAGTTCGCTCAGTCGGCGACCGTCACAACCAATTTCCCAATCGCCGCGCGTGCCGCCATCTTGGCGATGGCCTTGCCGCCATCCTCGAACGCAAAGGTCTCCGTCACGCGCGGCGCGATCTTGCCCTCGGCCCACAGGCGGAACAGCGTGTCGATATGCGCGGCGTTGGCATGCGGATCACGCGCGGCGAAGGCGCCCCAGAACACGCCGCAGACATCGCAGCTCTTGAGCAGGGTCAGGTTGAGCGGCAATTTGGGAATGCCGGCGGGGAAGCCAACGACGAGATAGCGGCCTTCCCAGCCGATCGAGCGCAACGCCGGCTCGGCATAATCGCCGCCGACCGGATCGTAGATCACGTTATAACCGGTCTTGCCGCAGGCGGCCTTGAATTGCTCGGCCAGCGCCTTGGATTGATCGCGGTCAAACGGCGCGCGGGCATAGACGATCGTCTCGTCGGCACCGGCGTCCTTCGCGACCGCTGCTTTCTCGTCCGAGGACACCGCGGCGACGACGCGCGCGCCGAATGCCTTGCCGAGCTCGATCGCCGCCAGCCCGACGCCGCCGGCGGCGCCCAGCACGAGCAGCGTCTGGCCCTCTTTCAGATGCCCGCGATCGAGCAGCGCGTGGATCGTCGTGCCATAGGTGAGGATCAGCGCCGCGCCCTCGGCAAAGCTGCGGCCTTCGGGCAGCGCATAAAGCTTGTCGGCCTGGACGACCACTTTCTCGACCAGCCCGCCATGGCCGACCATGCCGATCACGCGATCACCGATCTGCCACTGCGTTACGCCTTCGCCAAGCGCCGCGACCACGCCGGCAATCTCGCCGCCGGGCGCAAACGGGCGCTGCGGCTTGAACTGATATTTGTCCTCGATGATCAGCACATCGGGATAATTGATCGAGCAGGCCTTCACGGTGACCAGCACCTGGCCCGGCCCGGCCACCGGATCGGGCAGCTCATCCAGAACTAGAGTTTCAGGTCCGCCCGGCGCCGTCGACAAAAGTGCTCGCATGTGCCCGTTCTCCGCTCATCCACGGCCGGTGCTCGTTTACCCCGGCTTCGTATTTCGAAATCTGGGTATCTCTTGCCAGCGTCAGGCCGATCTCGTCCAGCCCTTCCATCAGGCATTGGCGGCGAAAGGCGTCGAGTTCGAACGGGAAGCGGTCCTGGAACGGGGTGGTGACGGTCATCGTCTCGAGATCGACGGTCACGGTGTCCGTCTTGGCGACCTCCACCAGCCGGTCGACCGCGTCCTGCGGCAGCACCACGGGGATGATGCCGTTCTTGAATGCATTGCCCGAGAAGATGTCGGAAAAGCTCGGTGCGATCACCGCGGTGATGCCCATATCGGCGAGCGCCCAGGCGGCATGTTCGCGGCTCGATCCGCAACCGAAATTGTCGCCCGCGATCAGCACGGGGGCACCAGCGTAGCGCGGATCATCGAAGATGTTGCCGGGATCGGCGCGTACCGTCTCGAACGCGCCTTTGCCCAGCCCGGTGCGCGTGATCGTCTTCAGCCAATGTGCCGGGATGATCACATCGGTATCGATATTCTTCGCGCCCCACGGATAGGCGCGCCCGGAAACCTGTTTGACCGGCTGCATGATCTAGCGCGTCGCGGCTACTGTCGGTGCCGGCGCATAAGCGGTCGCAGCATAAGCGGCGACGCCACTGATCACGGTGCCGGCGATCAGAACAACCAAAACACGTTTCATGCGGCATTTCCCATCAGATCGCGAACGTCGATCAACCGCCCGGTCACCGCGGCGGCGGCGGCCATGGCGGGCGATACCAGATGCGTCCGCGCACCTGGCCCCTGCCGACCTACGAAATTGCGGTTGGATGTGGAAGCGCAGCGGAGACCGGGCGGTACTTTATCGGGGTTCATCGCCAGGCACATCGAGCAGCCGGGCTCGCGCCATTCAAATCCGGCGGCGGTGAAGATGCGATCGAGGCCCTCGGCCTCGGCCTGGCGCTTGACCAGCCCCGAGCCGGGGACGACCAGGGCGCGCACGCCTTCCGCCACCGAGCGTCCCTGGGCGACGGCGGCGGCGGCGCGCATATCCTCGATCCGGCTGTTGGTGCAACTGCCGATGAACACATAATCGACGCCGATATCCTGCATCGCGGTGCCGGGAGTCAGCCCCATGTAATCGAGCGACTTTTGCGCCGCGACGCGCTTGGCGGGATCGGCGAAGCTTTGCGGATCTGGGACATGCCCGGTGATCGGCACGACGTCTTCGGGGCTGGTGCCCCAGGTCAGCGCGGGCGCGATCTGGCTGGCGTCGAGCGTGACGACGCGGTCGTACGCTGCACCGGCATCGCTCGGCAGCGTGCGCCAATACGCTACCGCCGCATCCCAATCCACCCCCTTGGGGGCCATGGGGCGGTCCTTCAAGTAGGCGAAGGTCTTGTCATCGGGCGCGATCAGCCCGGCGCGCGCGCCCGCCTCGATCGACATGTTGGCGATGGTCAGCCGGCCCTCGATCGAGAGGTTGCGGATCACCTCGCCGGTGAATTCGATGACGTGGCCCGTGCCGCCCGCCGCGCCGATCTTGCCGATGATGCTGAGGATCACGTCCTTGGCCGACACGCCGAAGCCGAGCGTGCCATCGACGCGGATCTCCATCGTCTTGGCCGGGGTGAGCAGCAGCGTCTGCGTGGCAAGCACATGCTCGACCTCGCTGGTGCCGATGCCGAACGCCAGCGCGCCCAGCGCGCCGTGCGCCGACGTATGGCTGTCGCCGCAGACGAGCGTGGTACCGGGCAATGTGAAGCCCTGTTCGGGGCCGACGACATGGACAATGCCCTGCGCTGCGGCGGTGGCATCGATATAGTCGATGCCGAACTCGGCGGTGTTGCGGCGCAGCGCATCGAGCTGCGCAGCGCTTTCCTTGTCGGCGATCGGCAGCTCGCGGCCCTGCGCATCGACGCGCGCGCTGGTGGGCAGATTGTGATCGGGCACGGCAAGCGTCAAATCTGGGCGACGCACCCGGCGGTTGGCGACGCGCAGCCCTTCGAACGCCTGCGGGCTGGTCACTTCGTGGACGAGGTGACGATCGATATAGATCAGGCACGTGCCATCATCGCGCCGCTCGACGACGTGGTTCGCCCAGATCTTTTCGTACAGGGTTTGGGGGTTATGGGCCATGATAGTTGCGCATTTACGCTGTTTGCGGAGCGGGGCAAGGGTGGCGTATCGCCGTTGCCGTCGCCCCAGCGCAGGCCGGGGTCTCCCTGGGGTGGGCGTTATTCCTTCGGCGAGACGTAGGTTGGATCGTGCGCCGCCGGCAGCGGGCGGCCATCGCGCAGCGCGGCGAGCACGTCGCCAAAGCCGGTGGTGCAGCGGAAACCCAGTACGTGCTCGGCCAGCGCGGCATCATAGACCCGGTCGATGCTGGCGGGCAGCGTCCAGCCGGCTGTGGCGTAGAGCGCCGCCGCATCGGGGAAGTGGCGGGCGATCACCGCGGGCGCATCGCGCTTGAGCTCGGCCGTCTCGTCGCGTGCAAACGGCGTCGCGGCGGAGACGATGAAGGTGCCGAAGCCGAGCGCGGGGGCGCGCTCCAGCGCGACGAGATGCGCGGCAGCTGCATCGTGCACCGTCAGCCGGCGGTGCAGCAGTTCATTGGCCTTCATGTTCTCGCCCGATGGCTGGGCGTGCGTGTCGTCGTCCTCGGGGAAGAAACGCGACGTGCGCAGGATGACCACCGGCAGGCCGTGTTCAGCATGGATCAGCCGGCATATTTGCTCCGCCGCCAGCTTGGTCACGCCGTAAATGTTGCGCGGTTCGAGTGGCGCCAGCGTCTCATCGATCCAGGCCGCTTCGTCGCTGGCCCCCGCGCGGATCGACTGCGAGATCATCAGCGAGGTGGTCGAGGTGAAGACGAAGCGGCTGGCCTTCGCCGCCACCGCCGCCTCCAGCAGGCCCAGCGTGCCGCTGGTGTTGACGTCGATGAACGTCTGCCGCGGATACCGCACGATATCGGGCTTGTGCAGCGCCCCCGCGTGGATCACCGCCTCGATGCCGTGCGCGCCAAACACGCGGTCGATCAGCGCGCGGTCAGCGACGCTGCCGATCACATCGGTGTCCGCGCCGGGGGCGATATCCAGCCCGGTCACCATATGGCCGGCCCCGCGCAATCGCGGCGCGAGAAACCGGCCGAGCCAGCCACTCGATCCGGTGAGCAGGACGCGCATCAGCCGGCGCGGTAATCCGCCGTGATCGTGCCGGCGGCGGCGAGCTCGGCTTCGTGGGCATCTTCGCGCCACGTTTCGGTGAGCGCGGTCGCTTGCCAGTCGCGCATCGCCGGGTGATCAAGCATGCGCTCGACCCACGCCTGCCCGGCAGCGCCGACATCGAGGCCATAGGTGCGGATGCGGAAGGCAACCGGCGCGTAGAAGGCGTCGACGGCGGTGAAGTCGGGGCCGGCGAGCCATGGCCCGCCGAAGCGGTCGACCCCTTCGGCCCACAGTTCCGCCAGGCGGGCGAGGTTGCGCTCCAGCGCCGGCGAGGCGGGGCGCGGCTGGACGCGGACGCCGACGTTCATCGTGCAATCGTTGCGCAGCGCGGCGAACCCGCCATGCATCTCGCAGGTGGCGCTCATCGCCCAGGCGCGCGCGGCCTCGTCCGCGGGCCAAACGCCCGGAAAGCGCTCGGCGAGGTACAGGACGATGCCCAGCGAATCCCAGATCGTGCGCTCGCCGTCGATCAGCACCGGCACTTGGCCGGTGGGGGAGAAAGCGCGGAAAGCATCGTAATTGTCGGGCGTGGTGAACGGCTCGATGCGCTCGTCAAAGGGGATGGCGAGCGCTTTCATCAATACCCAGGGGCGCAGCGACCAGCTCGAGTAATTGCGGTTGGCGGTGATCAGGGTGAGGGTCATTCATTTTGTCCTAATCGTCACTCCGGATTTGGTCCGGGGTCCACTGCGCCGCGCATGCAGCGCGCAAAGTGCTTGTCGCTTCTCCAGCCGCTTGGTGGATTCCGGACCAAGTCCGGGATGACGGGTGTGGCGCGAGGCTCAGTTTACATAATGCCCGGTGGTTTTCGCCGCGACATCCGCGGGTGTCACCCCGGGCGCGCATTCGATCAGCTTGAACGGGCTGTCGTGATCGGGGCGCTGGAACACGCACAGATCGGTGATCACCATGTCGACCACGTTCCGGCCGGTCAGCGGCAGCGTGCATGCGGGAATGAATTTGGGGTCGCCGGCTTTGGAATTGTGCTCCATCACGACGATGATCTTCTTGACCCCGGCGACCAGATCCATCGCCCCGCCCATGCCCTTGATCATCTTGCCCGGGATCATCCAGTTGGCGATGTCGCCATTCTCGCTCACCTCCATCGCGCCCAGCACGGTCAGATCGATATGCCCGCCGCGGATCATCGCGAAGCTTTGATCGGAACCGAAATAGGCGCTTTGCGGCAATTCGCTGATCGTCTGCTTGCCGGCATTGATCAGATCGGCGTCTTCTTCCCCCTCATAGGGAAACGGACCGATGCCGAGCATGCCGTTTTCCGATTGCAGCGTAACGCTCACGCCGTCCGGGATATGATTGGCGACCAGCGTGGGAATGCCGATCCCGAGATTGACGTAGAAGCCGTCCTGCAGCTCCTGCGCGGCGCGCGCGGCCATTTCGTCACGGGTCCAGGGCATGTTATTTCTCCGGAAGGGCGGGCGCCCAGCGTTTGTCGGTCGGGAAGACGTCGTCGAAGCTGCCCTTGAGGCCGCTGCCATAAACGGGGTTGGGCAGGACGAACCAGCCGGCGCCCCATTTGATGGCGATCTCCGGTGCGAGCGTTGCGGCGCGGCGGGCGGCGGGGGCCAGGCGCGCCGCCTGGTCCGCTCGGCCCATGCTTGCGCAGGAATATCGCCGCGCGAACATGGTCATAAGGGCCGCTCGCGCACGGTGCGGAATTCGATTTTCTTGTCGTAAGGGCTGCCGAGGATCAGCCGGTTGACGTACACGCCGGGCAGATGAATGCAGTCCGGATCGAGCGATCCGACGGGCACGATCTCCTCCACCTCCGCCACGCAGATCTTGCCCGCCGTGGCCATCGGCGCATTGAAATTGCGCGCGGTCTTGCGAAAGATCAGATTGCCGCTCTCATCGGCTTTCCAGCCCTTGATGATGGCCAGATCGGCGCGGATGCCGCGTTCGAGGATATAGTCTTCCCCGTCGAACTGCTTCACTTCCTTGCCCTCGGCGACAAGCGTGCCGACGCCGGTCTTGGTGTAGAAGCCGGGGATCCCCGCGCCGCCCGCGCGGCACCGCTCGGCCAGCGTGCCTTGCGGGCAGAATTCCACCTCCAGTTCACCGCTCAGATATTGCCGCTCGAATTCCTTGTTCTCGCCGACATAGGACGAGATCATCTTCTTCACCTGGCGCGTGCGCAGCAGCTTGCCGAGGCCCTCGCCGTCGATGCCGGCATTGTTGCTGGCAATGGTCAGATCCTTGGTGCCCGCCGCCTGGATCGCATCGATCAGGCGCTCGGGAATCCCGCTGAGGCCGAACCCGCCCGCGCAGATCGTCATGCCATCGAACAGCACCCCCTCCAGCGCCGCAGCGGCATCGGGAAAGATCTTTTTCATGGCGCATCCTCCGGCGGTGGTGGCGAGCGAATACGCGGGCGGCGGGGTTTGGGTCAACGACAACGTCCCGCCGCGGCCGCGCGCGGGCGTCAGTAAGCGAGCGCCAGCCCCGGTCGCGGCCAGCGCGTCTTCACCAGCCGGCCAGTGCCGGAAAGGGTGATATAGGCGTCCATCATATCGGCGCCGCCCCAGCAGATATTGGTCGTGAAGGGATCGTCGGTGGCGACGAAGTCGATCAGCTCGCCGGCGGGCGAGATCACCGAAATCCCGCACTCCCCGATCGTCGCGACACAAATATTGCCGCCCGCTTCCACACCCAGTGAATCGAAGAATTTGTATCCCGCCGGCCGATAGAGCGGAATGCCCGCGCCGCCGAGCCCGGCAGTGGCATCGATCTTGCCCGGCGCGGTAATGCGGAACGCCATCAGCCGGCAGGTGTAGGTCTCCGCCGCATACAACGTGCAGCCGTCGGGCGAGAGGCCGATTCCGTTGGGATTCTCGCTCGGGAAAATCACTTCTTCAAGATAACTGCCATCGGCCTTGGCGTAGAAAATCCCGGTAACATCGCGTTCGCGCGGTCGCGTCTTGCCGTGATCGGTGAACCAGAAACCGCCGTGCGCGTCGAACACGATGTCGTTGGGGCCGCGCAAGCTGCAGCCGAAATCGCCGCTCTGGTAAAGGATTTCGACCGCACCGGTGACCAGATCGATCCGCTCGATCCGCCCGCCTGAATAATCGTCCGGTTGCCCCCCTGGCACCAGCAAGCCGCCATGATCGTGATAGGCGAAGCCGCCATTATTGCAGCAATACAATTTGCCATCCGGCCCGATCGCCAGCCCGTTGGGTCCGCCGCCCGGCTGCGCGACGATGTCCACCGCGCCGTCGGGGGCCACGCGGGTAATACGGCCGGCTTCGATTTCCACCAGAATGATGCTGCCGTCGGGCAGGACGACGGGGCCTTCCGGGAAGCGCAAACCGCTGGCGATGGTAGTGAATTCAGTCACGGGCCTCTCCTGTTTTTATGGGCAGGTTATACGGCTCGCGTCGTTGCTCAACCGCAACTTGCGCCCCGTCGCCGCGGGCGGCGCGGAGACGCTATTGACTACAGCCGTAATCAAGGCGATTACATCCGTAGTCAGTACGGGAGCGATTCGAAATGGCCGAGCGGATCAGTGATGCAGAGCATGCCGTGATGGAGGTGCTGTGGGATGAGAGCCCGCTCTCCGCGCAGGATGTCGGCGACCGTATTCCGGAGCGCGACTGGAGCGCCAATACGGTGAAGACCCTGCTTGGCCGGCTGCTGGCCAAGAATATCATCGCGCATCAGGAAGAGGGGCGGCGCTATCTGTATCGCCCGCTGGTCGAACGCGGCGATTATGTCACAGGCGAATCGCGCAAGCTGATGGATCGGCTGTTCGGCGGCAAACTCACGCCGCTTGTCGCGCATCTCGCCGAGCGCGATGAGCTGACCGATAGCGACATTGCCGAGATCGAGGCGCTGCTCAAAGGACTCAAGGCGTGAGCGCCGGTTTCGTCGGCTGGCTGGTCGAGGCGCTGGTCGCCTCCACCATGCTGATGGCGCTGGTGCTTGCGCTGCGCGGCCCGGTGCGCCGGGCCTTCGGGCCGGACGTCGCCTATGCGCTGTGGGCGTTACCGGTATTGCGGCTGTTGCTGCCGCCGCTGCCGGCGGCCTGGCGCGAGATCGCCGTCGCCCCGATCAGCGCGGCAGGCGAGACGATCACATTGTATGTCGTGCAGCCGCTGGGTGGCAGCGCCGCGGCAGCCCCGATCGACGGGAGCTTGCCGCTTGCACTGATCGTAACCGGCCTGTGGGCCGCCGGCGCGGCCGCCTTCCTGATCTGGCATACGACCCATCATATGCGCTTCTGCCGCCGCATGTTGCGACACCAGATTCGCGGCAGCGAGATCGAGGGTGGCATCCATCTGATCGAAACCAAGGCGGCAAGCGGCCCGCTCGCCTTTGGCATCCTGCGCAAATATGTCGCCTTCCCGCGCGATTTCGTCGAGCGCTACGATCAGGAGGAGCGCGATCTCGCGCTGGCGCACGAGATTGGCCATCACGATCGCGGCGATCTGATCGCCAATTGGCTGGCGCTCGCGGTGCTCGCTTTGCACTGGTTCAATCCGATCGCCTGGCGCGCCTTCCGCGCGTTTCGCGCCGATCAGGAAATCGCCAACGACGCGCGCGTGCTCGCCGGGCTTGGCCCGGTGGCGCGGCATTCCTATGCCTGCGCGATCGTCAAATCAGCGCATGGCGGTGCCGTCTCCGCCGCCTGCCATCTGCACACGATCGATGATCTGAAAGGGAGATTGAGGATGCTGACCACGGACCGGACCAGCCGCTCGCGTCTCATCGGCGGCGGTGTCGCTGTCGCCGCGCTGACCATCGTCGGACTGGGGCTCACTGCCTCCGGTACGCTGGCGGCGGAAACGGTGCGGGACCGGGTCGAGGCGACCACCGGCGTCGATCTCGCCGCGCTGGACGTCATCCCGCCGGCCGCTCCGGTGCCTCCCGCGCCTCCTGCGATTCCCGCTCCGATCAGCGCGGCGGAAGTGGCTGAACTCCCCGAGCCACCGGCGCCCCCCGCGCCCCCTGCGCCGGCCGTGCCGTCCGTCCATCACGGTGAGCGCCGCGACGTCACGACCACGCGCGTGACGGGTGACGATGGTAAGACCGTGACCCGGATCAAGGTCGTGGTGCGCGACAAGAACGGCGCGGTCCGCACCGACCAATGGGACGAACCCGCCGACATCGCCGAAATATCCCGCGGGACCTGCCCGGGCGCGGCCAGCGGCAAGAACATGGTGGTCGAGGATGTGAAGCACGGCAAGCGCCGGCTGACCATCTGCCGCGACCGCATCGATGCGGCGGTGGCGCATGCCACGGCGATGGCGACGCAGGGGCGGGTGATGGCGGCGCACGGCCGCGCGATGGCGGCACAGGCGCGGGCGATGGCATTCGATGAGCGCGCGATCCAGCGCAACGCGCTAAACGCCGCGCTCGTTGGGCTGCATGCCGCGCGTGCCGGGATCGAGGCCAATCGCGAAATGACGGCAACGGCACGGCGCCACGCACTGGACGGGATTGCCAAGGGCATGGCCGAGGTGGAAAGCGAGATCGCCAAGCCTGAATGAGCCTCGTGTCCGGCCCGCGCGCGCAGGCGGGCGAGGGACGCGGGGTGGCGGAATGGGTTGCGTCGCGCGGACCAACACGCCATTTCGACGGTATGAGCGAGCAACTTCCCGGCGTGCCTGAAACGCTTGAGCCGCTGGTCGTGCGGGTGCTTGCGGGCAATGCCTCGCCCTACACCTATACCGGCACGCAGACCTATCTGGTTGGTGCCAGCGACCTCGCGGTGATCGACCCCGGCCCGGAGGATGCGGCCCACCTGCAGGCAATGCTGGCGGTGATTGCCGGCCGGCCGCTGCGCGCGATCGTCATCACGCACACGCACCGCGATCACAGCCCCGGCGCGCGCGCGCTGCACGCCGCGACGGGCGCGCCGATCATCGGTTGCGCGCCGCTCGCGCTCGACGACAACGCGCCGCGCGCCGATGCGTCGTTCGATCACGATTATGCGCCCGACCGCATACTGGCGGATGGAGAGTTCATCAGCGGCGTCGGATGGACGCTGACCGCGATCGCAACGCCGGGCCATACCTCCAACCATCTCTGCTTCGCGCTGCCCGAGACGGGGGCGCTGTTCAGCGGTGATCACGTGATGGGCTGGTCGACCAGCATCGTCTCCCCGCCCGACGGCGACATGGGGGATTATATCCGCAGCCTGGAGAAGCTGCAGTCGCGCGACGACCGCATCTATTATCCCGGGCATGGCGATCCGGTGGACAATCCCAAGCGGCTGGTGCGTGGCATGATCGGGCATCGCAAGCAGCGCGAGGGGCAGATCCTGCGGTTGCTGCGCGAGAAGCCGCGCGGAGTCCCGGCGATGGTCGAGCGCATGTATGTCGGCATCGATCCGCGGCTGTTCCCGGCGGCGGAACGATCGGTGCTGGCGCATCTGATCGATCTGGCGCAGCGCGGGCTGGCAATGGCTGAGGGCGATATCTGGTCGCCGCTGGCGGAGGCGAACGTCTGATGGCCGAACTGGCACCCCAGCCGCAACCCAATCGCCCGATTGCCTCGATCGTCGCGGCAGTGATCGCGATCCTCGTCGCGCTGGTCATCGCCAAGATCGGCTATGACAAATATAACGAGAAATATGTCGTCGAGCGTCGCGATGATGGTGCCGCGGTCGATCGCGTGGTGCGCGCGACGTTTACGGGCGCGAGCGCGCTGAAGGTCGGATCGCTGACCGGCACGGTGCAGAGCACCGCGTCCGATGTGCGCGGGTTCGGCATGCTGGCGTCGGACAAGGTGGTGAAGGCACCGTTCAGCGTCGATTATTTCGTCGATGTGTCCGCGCTCGGCGGGCGCGATTATCGCTGGGACGAACAGGCGCGCGTGCTGACCATCATGACGCCCGATGTGACGGTCGCCGCACCCAATGTCAATGAAGGCGCGACCAGCGTCAGCGAAACGCGCGGGCTGTTCGTGACGCGCGCGGCCGCCGAGGCGCTGGCGCGGCAGGTGTCGATCGGCGCGCGTCGCACCGCGCAGACCGAGGCGCGCAAGCCCGAACGGATCGCCGCGGCGCGCGAAAATGCCAGGCGGGCGCTGGCCAGATTGCTCGGCGGGCCGCTGCAGGCGGCAGGCATCGGTGATGTCCGCGTGGCAATCGTCTTTCCGTTCGAGCGGCAAGGCTCAAATGATCGCTGGGATACCAGCAATAGGCCGCAAGACGTGCTCGCCAATCGCTACTGAACTGGATTCTCCGCTCCGGCTGTGATACATCGTTCCGGTGCATGATTAATGTCATCGGGGGATGAACATTGGCCACGTTAGTCGCGCCGGTACCACGCGGCATCCAGCCGGAGCGGTTTTTTCTTACCACCAGCATCGCCATGGCCGCGGTCGTGTTGGCCGGCTTCTCGCTGCAATTCGCCATGGGGCGATCTTCGTTCGGTGCACCGCCGATCGTGCACGTCCATGCGGTGGTGTTCATGGGCTGGGTGGCGATCTACGTGCTGCAGAACGTCTTCGTCGCCACGCAGTCGATGGCGCTGCATCGCCGGCTCGGCTGGATCGCCGCCGGCTGGGCCCTTGCGATGGTGGTGATGGGGTGTGTGGTCACGGTGCGGATGGTGCGTGCCGGCAACGCGCCGTTCTTTTTCACACCGGTGCATTTCCTCATCTTCAATCCGCTCAGCGTATTTACCTTTGCCGCGCTGACGGCGGCGGCGATCGCCAAGCGGCGGCAGACGGAGTGGCACCGGCGGCTGCATTATTGCGGTATGGCGGTGCTGCTGGAGCCGGCCTTCGGGCGGCTGCTGCCGATGCCGTTGCTGATCCCTTATGCCTATGAGACGACGTTCCTCGCCGTACTGATCTTTCCGCTCCTGGGGATCCTCCGCGATGTGCGCCAGCGCGGATCGGTTCATCCGGGCTTTGCCTGGGGCACCAGCCTGGTGCTCGGCTCCGCGCTGTTGACGCAAGCGATCACCTATTCGCCTGTCGGCACGGCCATCTATCGCGTCGTCGCGGCGGGCTCGCCGGGTGCCAGCGTCGCGCCCGATGTGTATCCCCCGTTTCCCGGCACGCCCTTGATCACCGGGCGGCACGCGTCCATGTGACCGGCAACGGTCGCGACAAGGAACGCATGATGGACGCACGAAACGGTATCGGCGGCACGCTGACGGGGTTGGACCTGCGTGCCGAAATCGATCGGCTGCGCACCGAGAAGAACGCGGTGATCCTCGCGCATTATTATCAGAAGCCCGAGATTCAGGATCTCGCCGATTTCGTCGGCGACAGCCTCGATCTGTCCAAGAAGGCGGCGGCGACCGATGCCGATGTCATCGCCTTTTGCGGCGTGCGCTTCATGGCCGAGACGGCGAAGATCCTCAGCCCCGACAAGATCGTCGTGCTGCCCGATATGAATGCCGGTTGCTCGCTGGAGGACAGTTGCCCGCCCGCGCAGTTCAAGGCGTTCCGCGAGGCGCATCCCGATCACATCGCGCTGACCTATATCAATTGCTCGACCGAGGTGAAGGCGCTCAGCGACGTGATCGTGACCAGCAGCTCGGCAGAAAAGATCCTCGCCCAGATCCCGCTCGATCAGCCGATCATCTTCGGGCCGGACAAGAATCTCGGTGGCTATCTGGCGCGCAAGACCGGGCGCGAGATGCTGCTATGGCCCGGCGTGTGCATCGTCCACGAGGCGTTCAGCGAAACGGAATTGCTCAAGCTGCAGCTGCAGCATCCCGGCGCGCCGGTCGCCGCGCATCCCGAATGCCCACCCTATATCCTCGATCATGCCGATTATGTCGGCTCGACCAGCGGCATTCTTGCGTATGCCGATGCGATGGCGGGCGACACGCTGATCGTGGCCACCGAGCCGCACATCATGCACCAGATGCAGAAGGCCGCGCCGCTCAAGAATTTCATCGGCGCGCCCGGCGCCGACGGCAATTGCAACTGCAATATCTGCCCGTACATGGCGCTCAATACGCTGGAGAAACTGTACGTCGCACTGCGCGATCTGCAGCCCCGCATCGAGATCGAAGAAGGCTTGCGGCTGCAGGCCAAGAAGAGCCTCGATGCGATGCTGGCCATGGCCAGTGGCACCGTCGGGATGGGGGATCTGGGGCCGCTGCGCGTGACCTGCGACTGATCCCGGCGCGGACGATAGCCGATCCAACAATCGACCGCGGCCCATCGTTCTCCACTTGTTCTGATCATGATCGCCCTCACATCCGTCTTGGGACCACCAGGCCGGGGGGCAGATCATGGTTACGCCACACGATATCGTGCTTCGAGCAGCGCCGGATGCCGACGATGCTTATGTCGCGGCGTTCGCCGATCCGGAGGCGCTGCTGGCGGCGGCAGGCGTCAGCACGCCGCTGCGGGTGGCGCATTTCATGGCGCAGGTGCTGCACGAAACTGCAGGCCTCACGCTCAGCATCGAAAGCGGGCGTTATAGCGCCAAGGCGCTGGGCCGGATGTGGGACAGCGGCAACTGGCGGCGCTATTTCGCCGATCGCGCCGCTTGCGTGGCGATGGCCGGGCAATGCCGGATCGATCACGGCGTGGCGCTGTTCAGCCTCGTCTACGGCAACCGCATGGGCAATGGCCCGCCGGAGACGCGTGACGGCTGGACCTATCGCGGCCGCGGGCTGCTGCAGACCACGGGGCGCGGCGCCTATCGCCGCTTTGGTGAACGATGGGGCGTGCCCTTCGAGCAGGAGCCGGATCTGGTGCGTGCGCCCGCTCATGCGCTGAAGCCAGCGCTGGGTGAATGGCAGGACAAGAAGTGCAACGAGGCCGCCGATCACAACGATATCGCGCGCGTCACACGCTGTATCAACGGCGGCCAGATCGGGCTGGAGGATCGCCAGCGCTGGTTCGCCCGCGTCTGGCGGCTGGTGATCGGTGCGCCGCCCGCCGAAAACGCCACCGCTTGGCAGGTGCAAGCCGCGCTGATCGCCGCGGGCTTCGACAGCGGCGCGCCCGACGGCATCGTCGGCCCGCGTACGCGCGCGGCCATCCTGGCGTATCGCGCCGCCCGGCAATTGCCGCCGCTGCCGACGATCACCCTGGATCTGCGCCGGTCGCTCGGGCTGCGCTGAGCCCGGGCGCCGCGCCATCACGCGATCGGCAGGCCGAACATCAACTGGCGCACGAATCGCGCCGGTGGCGAGCCATGCGCCAGCACCGCGTCGTTATAGGCCTTGAGGTCGAACGCCGCGCCCTGCCGCGTGCGCGCTTCGTCGCGCATCGCGACATGCTCGGCATAGCCGGTGAAATAGCTCAGCAACTGCGTCGAGCCCAGGCTGGCGCGGACCCATTTTCCCGCCGCCTCGCGCTCCTGCTGGAACGCGCCCTGCATCATCATCTGCATCGCCTGCTCGCGGCTCAGCCCCTCGGTCTGGATGCCGATATCGAGCAGCGAGTTGGTGATCGAGCGCAGCCGCATTTTCAGCACGGTCAGCTTGAACAGCGGATCGCCGTTCATGTAATCGGCATCCATCATCATGCCCTCGGCATACACTGCCCAGCCTTCGACGAACGGGCCGGAGGACAGCACCGCGCGCAGCACGGATTTGTACTGGTTGCCATGCGCGATCTGCAGATAATGGCCCGGCATCGCTTCGTGGATGCTCAGATCCTGGATCATGTAATCGTTATATTCGTTGAGGAACGAGGTCGCCTGCGCGTCGGTCCACTCGTCGGGGATGGGCGAGATGGCGTAGAAGGTGGGCAGCGAGGTCTCCAGCGGCCCGGGGCTGTCGCAATAGGCCACCGCCACGCCCTGCTGGAATTTGGGCATGGTGATGATCTTCACCGGCGCATCGGGCATCGAAATGAGGTTCTTCGCGCGGACGAAATCGGTCGCCTGCGTCAGCGTCTGTCTGGCCTTGGCCATCAGCCCGTCGCGCGCCGGGCGCTGCGCGTAGCTGAGCTGCAGCGCGGCTTCGATCGCTGCCTGCTGCTGTGCTGCGCTGGGCCGTTCGGGCAGCGCGGGCGCGCCCGGCTTGCCGGCCAGCACCTGGCGCGCCAGCGTATACATCTGCGCGCGCGTCTCGGTGAGCGCCGTGGTGGCGCGCGCCTTGATCTGCGGGCGCGTCAGATCCGAGACGAGCGCATATTTCATCTTCTGGTCGTACAGCGTGGCACCGAGCCGGAAATCGCCCTTGGCCTGCGGCACCAGCACCGTGTCGAGCCATTGCTGATGCTCGGCGACGGCAGCCTTTAGCGTGACGAGCGCGGCATCGAAGCGCTTCGCGTCGGCGGCGCTCAGTTCGCCGCGATGCGGCGCGAGCATGCCCTGGGCGATCTCGATCATACCGCCATTCTGCTTGGCGACGGTGGTGGCGTAGATTTGCGGCACCAAAGCCGGCACGATCTCGGCGCGCGCCTGCGCGAGGAAGGCGGGCATGCGCTCCATCCGCGCGGTTGCCGCCTTCGCCGCTGCGGCCAGGGCGCGAAATCGCGTGCCGCCAGGCCGTACAGCGCGCCGCCGGCCTGATCGTTGTAGATCTGGATATCCCAGCGCCAGTTCTTCAGCACCTCGATCTGCCACAGCTCATAGCGCAGCGCGTTATCGAGCAACGCGGCATCCACCTGCGCCTCGCGGCCCAGCTGTTTGCGGTCGATCGTCGCCAATTCGGCGAGCAGCGCGCGATCATGCGCCACCGCCGCGGCGCGGCCGGCGGCGGAGACATCGCCGATGCGATCGTCGAAGCGATGATCGCCAAGCGCCGTGCCATAGGTCGGCGCGAACCGGGCAATGCCGTCGATATAACGCTGCGACAGCGCCGCGAAGCGCTGCTCGTTGGTGCCGCGCGGCGCCGCGGCGGCGGTTTTCGCGGTGGCGAAGACGGGCAGGGTGGGCAGCGCTACGGTGGCAAGCAGCAGGGCAGGGATCAGGCGCATCGGTTTGTCTCGCAATCAGGGTTTGCGGTACCCTAGACGGGGTTTTCAGCAGATCAAATCGCTAGCCCGCCCTGCGCTATCTGAGCCGGGAGGAAGAACAGATAAGCAGGCCACCGCGCGTCGATTCGCGCTGTCCTACAAACCCGGATTTGTGCAACAGCCCACTTATGCCGAACCGCCCCTTTGCTGCCGCCCGCCCGTCGCCCACCGCCCGAACCGCCGCGCTCCGCGCGCGCGCGCGTGAGCGTGCGACTTTTGCGACTTTCGGGGGCGTCGCATGACCTTTTCGCTCCCCGGCTTCGATCTCGATGCCTTCGTCGCCGCCACCCTGGCCGAGGATCTCGGCACGATCGGCGACATCACCTCCGCCGCCGTCATCCCGGCGGACGCACGCTTTACCGGCGCGATGGACAGCCGCGATGCGATCGTCGTCGCCGGGCTGGGCATCGCCGAAGCCTTCTTCCGCGCGCTCGATCCGGACGTGCGGATCGACCTGCTGGTCGAGGACGGGCAGCGGGTCGCCGCCGGCAACGATCTGATGCGGCTGGAGGGCAGCGCGCGCGCCATGCTCACCGCCGAACGCTCGGCGCTCAACACTGTGCAACATCTTTCCGGCATCGCCACAATGACGCGCGGCTATGTCGATAAGATCCTCGGCACGGGCGCCACCCTGCTCGACACGCGCAAGACTATTCCAGGGCTCCGCTTGCTCGAGAAATATGCCACGCAGATGGGCGGCGCGACCAATCACCGCATGGGGCTGTGGGATGCGGCGATGATCAAGGACAATCACGTCGCGGTGGCCGGCGGCGTGGGCGAAGCGGTGGCGCGCGCCAAGGCGGCGGGAATCGCGCAGATCATCGTCGAGGTCGATTCGATCGACCAGATCGAGCCGGCGCTGGCGGCGGGCGCGACGCATCTGTTGCTCGATAATATGGCGCCGCCGATGCTGCGCGGCGCGGTTACCCTGGTCGGCGGGCGCGTGCCGACCGAAGCCTCGGGTGGTGTCCGCCTCGATACGATCCGCGCCATCGCCGAGACGGGCGTCACCTATGTCAGCGTCGGGCGGCTGACGCAGTCGGCGCCGGCCGCCGATATCGGGCTGGATTTCGCTGCGGCGTAATCGTTAGGATGGTGGGCGTGACGGCATAGGGGAGGCGTTGGGGATGAAACGGACATGGATCGCGGCGGCGCTGATCGCGGCAGGCGCGGCGTCCGAGGCGGACGCGCAGGCCTATCAATGCGCCATCCCGCGCAATCTGCCCACGCCGCGCCCGGATCTGCCCTCGGCGAGTCAGCCCAGGCGCGTGTTGCCGATCGGCAGCTATACGCTGGCGATCACCTGGGCGCCGGAATATTGCCGCGGCAATGCCGGCGAGCGCTCGGCGCGGTTCCAGTGCGGCGGCGGCAATCGCTTCGGTTTTACGCTGCACGGCCTGTGGCCCGACGGGGTGGGGGCGCAGTGGCCGCAATATTGCGCCGCGACGCCGATCGTGCCGCGCAAGGTGATCCGTGACACGATCTGTTCGACGCCGTCGGCGCAACTGATCCAGCATGAATGGGCCAAGCACGGCACCTGCATGCGCACCACGCCGGCGGCCTATTTCCGCGCCTCGACGCGGCTGTTCGCCAAATTGCGCTATCCCGACATGGATGCCCTGTCGCGCCAGCCGCTGACCGCGGGGCAATTCGCCGCCGCGATGGCGCGGGCCAATCCCGGCCTGCCGGCGAGCTCGATCCGTGTCACCGCGACCAAACAGGGCTGGCTCGACGAGTTGTGGCTGTGTCTCGACAAAGCCTATCGCTATGATCGCTGCCGCGCCAATTCGGGCGGGCTGAGCCGCAACGCCGCGCTGAAGATCTGGCGCGGGCGGCGCTAGCGCGCTTGCTCAGTTCTCGATCGTCGCGGTGGCCGGGTGATGCTTGTCGAGATGCTTCTTGATGATGCGCAGGTTGCGCGTGTTGGAGCGGAAGAAGAAATCGGGCACGGCGCCGATAAACGGCACCAAGCCGAGCATGAAATCGACCCCGACATTGCCGAACATGCGGCTGATCTGCATTTTCGACATGCCCAGATTGCGTGCTTCCCACACCATATAGGCGCCCATCGCCGAGGCGATCGCGCCGCCGCCGATCGGGATCAGATTGAGAATCACGTCGAGCCCCACCTTGCGGTTGGTGCCGGGAATGGTGAACAGGCCTTCCAGCAGATGTTCCAGCGCCACGACACGCTGACGGACCGACGCGGCATCGGTGCCAAAGGGAATCATGCCGGCGATCTTGCTGGCGGGGTCGGAATTGATGCGGGTTGTGTTGGCCATGGAACTCACTTGGTGTCGTTACGCAGGTGATTCAACGGATGCCAGGCGCGGGCGTTCCCTTGCCAGCGGTCAAGCCGCACCGCGACGAGCGACCAGCGCAACGGTCGGGCGAGCGGAATAAAGGCGCTGTCGGCGGCCAAAGCGCTGTCTGCTGCGGCGATGCGCAGCGCCCGCGTGGCGGCATCGGGGGCCAGGCGCGCCGACTCGATCGCGTCGCTCGCCTCCGTGCCGCAGGGCGCGCAGGCCGTGGCGAGATACCAGCGCGCGCTGTCATACGGCGCCACTGCGTCGATCAGCCGCAAGTCGGCCGGATCCTTGTGCCCGACGCGCGCCGGCTGGATGCCCATCGCGCGAAGGCTGGCGCCGATCCGGCCGTATAACAATGTCGCGCCTGGCCCGCTGGGCAGCGCGATGCGCAACGTCAACTGGCCCGGATGCGTTGCTTGCCACGCCGCCACCATGCGCCGCGCATTGGCCAGCCGCGCGTCGGCGGGGATGCTGGCCCAGGCCGGCGCCACCGGCAGCGCGGCGGAGTCGAGCTGTTCGGGGAGCAACTGGTTGACGGGCAGCCAGGCCGGGGTGAACGCCGCCAACACCGCCGGCCGATCGATCGCCGCGGCGATCACCGCGCGGTGCGCCGCCTCGGCCAGAAAACCGCTGCGCTCGGTCACCGCCAGCCCGAACAACCCCGCCGCGGGATCGAGCCGGCGGTTGATCGGCGCGATATCGACGGTGGCGAGCAGCGGCCAATCGGCAAAGCTCCCCCCGCTGACGAGATCGGATTTGCCCGCGGCAAAGCGCGCCACCGCCAGCGCCGCCCGCTCGGCCCTCAGCCGGACGTCGTTGCGGGCATCGGGCGGGGCAACATCGTCGGGCGAGCGCGTGAGATCCACGTCGGCGCGCAGCACCGTCTGCTGGCGCGCCATGCTGATCACCCGCAGCGGGCCGCTGCCGCCGGGCGGGCGGGCGCGGAAGATGGCCATGTCGGGTTGCGCGAACAGCTTGAGCAGATCGGGACGCGGCCGGTTCAGCCGCACCTCGATCACTTGCGGCGTCATCTCGACGATCTCGTCGATCGCGCTGAGGAACGGGCGCAGTGCATTGCCCGATCCCGCCAGGCGTCGGCGCAACAGCGTCACCACCTGCGCCGCGGTGACCGGCTTGCCATCCTGCCAGGTCGCGTCGCGCAGCCGGAAGATATAGCTCATGCCGTTGTCGATCACGATCCAGCGCTCGGCGATGCCGGGTTCGACCTGCCCTGCGGCGTCGAAGCGCACCAGCCCTTGCGCGGTGGCGTCGAGCATTACCCGCCGGGCGAAGTCCGGATCTTTAGGCTCCGGCTGGTCGACGCGCAGATCACCGCCGATCGCGCTGACCACGATCTGTCCGGCGTCGCGTCGCGCGTCGCACGCTGCCAGCAGCAGCGCGGCGATCAGCAGGGCGGCGCGGGGGATCACGGTCGGTCGAATGGGGCGGCGCGCATCATCGGCGCATCCTGCCACCCGCAGCCCGGGGGCGCCACCGCTGCCGGCCTGACGGATTGATAAAGTTGATCAATATCGCGGGCAGCGGGCAGCGGGCAGACCGTGGTGCGGACGGCGGGACTCGAACCCGCACGCCTCGAAGGGCAGAAGATTTTAAGTCTCCGGCGTCTACCATTCCGCCACGTCCGCACTGCGCGCCTCGTGGCGCGGACAGGGGGGCGCCGTCAACCGTGCTTGGCGCTACTCGACGTTGAGCCGCGCGCGCATCTCCTTGCCCGGCTTGAAATAGGGCACGCGTTTCGCCTCGACTTCGACGGTCTCGCCGGTCCGCGGGTTGCGACCGGTGCGCGCATCGCGCGCGCGGGTCGAGAAAGCGCCGAACCCGCGCAGCTCGACACGACCGTCCTGCGCCAGTCGTTTGACGATTTCATCGAAGAACGTGCTGACGATCGCCTCGATGTCGCGCAGCGCGAGATCGGGATTGTCCTGTGACAGCGTTTCGACAAGCTCGGATCGGATCATGATGCGCCCCCCATTTCTGGCAACCGGCCCGCTTACATGCGGCCCGGGAACACCAGAATATCTGGCGGAATATAGAGTATGCGTAACGATAACTTGATCAGGGTCAATGTGATAGCAGCAGTGTAGGGCCGTTTTGGCACAAAAAAAAGGGCGGGAGGGTTGCCCCTCCCGCCCCGATGGGCCGGTCAGTCGACCAGACCCTTATTTCTTGGCGTCGCCGCCCTGTGCTTTCAGCGCTGCGCCCAGGATGTCGCCCAGCGATGCGCCCGAATCGGACGAGCCATATTGTGCCACGGCCTGCTTCTCTTCCGAGATCTGCATCGCCTTGATCGAGAAGGTCGGCTTCTTCGAGCGATCGAAGCCGGTGACCATCGCATCGAACTTCTGCGCGACCTGGAAGCGCTCGGGGCGCTGCTCGTCGCGATCGCGGCCGAGATCGGTGCGCTTGATGAAGCCCGTCGCGCCATCGTCGCCGACCTGCACTTCGAGACCCGCATCGCGGACTTCGAGCACGGTGACCGTGACGATCTGGTTCTTGTTGAGACCCGAACCCGCCGCTGCCGTGCCGCCTGCGGCAACGCCGCCGGCCGCCGGAGCGCCACGCTCGAGCTGCTTCATGCCCAGCGAGATCCGCTCCTTCTCGGCATCGATATCGAGCACGATGGCCTGAACCGTCTCACCCTTGCGATGCAGGTTGAGCGCGTCCTCGCCCGATACGCCCCAGGCGATGTCGGACATGTGGACCATGCCGTCGACATCGTTGTCGAGGCCGATGAACAGACCGAATTCGGTCGCGTTCTTGACTTCGCCTTCGACGGTCGAGCCGATCGGATGCGCTTCCAGGAAGGCATCCCACGGATTGGCCTGTGCCTGTTTGAGGCCGAGGCTGATGCGGCGCTTGTCCGAATCGACTTCCAGCACGATGACTTCGACTTCCTGCGAGGTCGACACGATCTTGCCCGGATGGACGTTCTTCTTGGTCCAGGACATTTCGGACACGTGCACCAGGCCTTCGATGCCCGGCTCCAGTTCGACGAACGCACCATATTCGGTGATGTTGGTCACGCGGCCCGACAGCTTGGCGCCGATCGGATATTTGGCCATCGCGCCATCCCACGGATCGCTCTCGAGCTGCTTCATGCCGAGCGAGATACGCTGCGTGTCCTTGTTGATGCGGATGATCTGCACCTTCACGACATCGCCGATGTTCAGCACTTCGCTCGGATGACCGACGCGCTTGTAGCTGAGATCGGTGACGTGCAGCAGGCCATCGATGCCGCCCAGATCAACGAACGCACCATAATCGGTGATGTTCTTGACCACGCCGTCGATGATCTGGCCTTCAGCGAGGCTCAGGATCAGGCCCGAACGCTGCTCGGCGCGCGTCTCTTCGAGGATCGCACGACGCGAGACGACGATGTTGCCGCGCTTGCGGTCCATCTTGAGGATCTGGAACGGCTGCGGGATGTCCATCAGCGGGGTCACGTCGCGCACCGGGCGGATATCGACCTGCGAACCGGGCAGGAAGGCCACGGCACCGTTGAGGTCGACGGTGAAGCCACCCTTCACGCGGCCGAAGATCGTGCCTTCGACGCGCGCGGTCTTGGCGAATTCGGTTTCCAGCTTGTCCCAGGCGGCTTCGCGGCGCGCGCGATCGCGCGACAGCATCGCTTCGCCGTGGATGTTCTCGACGCGGTCGACATAGACTTCGACTTCGTCACCGATCTTGAGATCGGCCTTCTGGCCCGGCGCGGCGAATTCGCGCAGCGGCACGCGGCCTTCGGACTTGAGGCCGACGTCGATGACGGCGAGGTCGTTTTCGATGCCGGTAACGGTGCCCTTGACGACGCGGCCTTCGAAGCTGTCGGCGCCGCCGAACTGTTCATCGAGCATGGCGGCGAAATCGTCGCGGGTAGGATGTGCCTGAGTGGCCATAAAGAGGGATCGTCCTAAGTTCAGTTTCCGGCCAGCCGGTTGTGTCCGGCGGTCTTGGCCAAAGCGCCACGGCGGCCGAGTGCCGATCGCAGCATCCGTTCGGACGATGAGGGAGGAGATCGCAGCCTATGCGAAAAGGGCGCACGAGACGAGACTCGGCGCCTTCCTCCGAGAGCAAAGCCCGCCGGACGGAGGCGTTGGTAGCGCAAGGAGGGAGAATTGGCAAGGTAAGCGCGGGTGCGCTCGCCGTGCGGCGCGCTTTTGTGTGAGGGGGTGAAAGGTTGAACCACGACGCCCGATCCCGGATATTAAATCGTTCCCTACCATGAGAGGGGGGGGGCGCCATCCAAGGTGCAGGCGCGCACGCCTCGATCGCCTTTGCTTATTTGGAGTAGGACCAACAACAGGACGTAGGACGTGAAGGCCAAAACAAGAGCTGCGTTTCTTAGAGCCCATCCCTTGTGCTGCTTCTGTGGTGGCAGGGAGGCGTCCACATCGATCGATCATCAGCCGGCGCGTGTATTTTTTCGCGGCAAGCGGATGCCCGACGATTCACTGTTTCCATCCTGTGAATCTTGCCAAGATATATCGCGGTCAGCGGAGGAAGCGATGTCGTTGGTTGTTCTGCCCGTTGCGATGATGGAAGCCGATCATGCTGCATGGCTCACCCGTGTGAATTCCGCCAACGCCAACCGTCCCGCCCTGCTCTCTGATGTCGTTCCCAGCGAGGAATTGGCTGCTGGGCTTCGTTCGCAGATCAGCGCGCCACCTCCCGGCTATACCGGCGAGGACTTTATCACGCTGGACCCCAATGTTTGGAGTCCACACTTTACCATGCTGGCGCTGAAACTAACGCTGGCGATGCACTATCGCTTCATGGGGCGCCCGCTTGGACCATTTGGCCGATTGCTCGCATGGCTGGTTCCGAACGGGCATCATGATCCAGAATGGGATGCGATGTTCGAAGGTGTCGGTATCAAGGCTGAACCTGTTTATCATGGCGGCGAAGACCTCCGCGATCAAATGAACCTCAAGTACCAAGCACTACGCGACCAAGGCACTATGGCAGTCCGGCTCCGTATGCACGAGGCCATGACAATTTACGGGATCACTGCCGAGAACGGTGCAGACCCGCTGCTTGCGGAAATCTCGGATCAGTTGGGTCGACCGTTCGGGCCGGAGGTGGAAGCGGTTGCGCCCTATCGGGCATTCTCCATCGCTGACTTTCCTGTGTTATCGCCGTGGAAGTTCGTCGTAGATTCGTAGCTGCCGTCGTGATCTAACCTAAGGAGCGTCCCCTTTCGCCAATCGAGTGCCAAAAAGGGCTATTCCGGTTTTCACCTTCTATCGCCGTTCACGACCGGCCAAGGCGCGCGGAGCGCCTGAAAGCCGACTGGCCGCTATCAGGCGGTAAAGCTGCCGGTCGCAAATCGCCCATTTGTCGCCGTTTTGGCTTCTTCTTCACTCTTCGTAAGCTGCCGCCTGCTAAGACATGATGGCGTTGAGGAGCTAAGTGAATGAACCGCGTCGTGAAAGTCATAGGCGCGTCAATCGCCTGTGTTCTTCTTGCCCGTGGCGGTTGTGCGATTGCCAACATGGAATGGCAACGCAGGGCGATCCCTGCCAAGCTTGAGACGGGGCTGTTCTATGCGGAAGGTAGCTGCGGGGACATCCTAAGCTATCAAGGAGCTCAGGTCTTCAGTTTGAAGGCACGCACAGTTGCCGCCCTGAAATCTAGAGGGTTAAGCTTCTTCGACGACATCGACACACCTGCCAACCGTGCGCGTCACAAATACTTTGGGGGCAAGTGGCAGAAGACACCGATTTCAGACGCGATTAAGCCTGATGGATCTTTGTACCTCATGCACTGCGCAATGGATCGAAGCTGGAGGTGGCCAACAGGTATACCAGAGGCTGTTCAGCGGGCGGGTGGCTTTTACCAGACAGCAGGAGGGCGCACGCTGATCGTCGTTCCACAGCAGGGCTATGTTGTCGCCATCGCGTCTGATCGATAGGGCGACAAGGTCTGCTTTCCAGCCAATCGCCTTCCGAAACCGCCAGTCCGCAGTCCACCCAGAACACGACATTGCTTGCAATGTTGGATTTCGTCTGAAATGTTCTTAGGCGGTCTTTGATATCGTCAGCTCTGTCGGCTCCTGCCGCCGGACCGCCACGCACGGCGCTCGCTGTTGCGGTGCATCGTGGCGCACGTTGCAGGGCAAGTGTAGCAGACCGCGCGGAGCCGTGCGCCGCTGGAGCGTCACTGTCGCGAAGGTGGTGCTTTAGTGATGCGTCGCAGGCGCGTCACCGGCGCATACGGCAAAAACCCGCGTCAGCGGGTCAACTTTGTCAACATTCGCCGATCCCCAAGTGGTCGGTCGGGCGAATCGCGGTCGCCTTCAATTTACGCCGGTCACCTGCAGCCACATTGTCACCCCGGACTTGGTCCGGGGTCTGCCGCGCGGCAAAAATGGCGGCTGATGATCGAGCGGACGCCTGCGCTACAGTGTATGGAATGGTCCGGTGGGCGGATTGCCCTCCTCACCGCTAGTGCATGCCGGCTCGGCAGACCCCGCAACAGGTCCGGGGTGACGGCGTGTGGGGCGGCTCAGCCCTGAGCGGATCAGCCCCGGGCGGCTCAGCCCCGATGCGCGTCCCGCTCCGCCTTCAGCGCCACTTGCCGCTCGACCAGCTCGATCGCGCGCTGCACCGAGGCCTCGATCGACAGGAAGCTGGTATCCAGCAACGCCGCATCCTGCGCTGCCACCAGCGGCGCCGTGCTGCGGGTCGAATCGCGCAGATCGCGCGCGCGGATGTCCGCCAGCACCTTGTCGAGGCTGAGCGTCGAGCCCTGCGCGCGCAGTTCGGCATGGCGGCGCTTGGCGCGGATCGAGGGGGTGGCGCGGACGAACAATTTGGCGTCGGCGTCGGGCGCGATTACTGTGCCGATGTCGCGCCCGTCGAGCACCGCGCCACCGGGCTGCGCGGCGAAGCGCTTCTGGCGGTGAAACAGCGCCGCGCGGACCAGCGGATGCGCCGAGACGATCGAGGCGAGCTTGCCGACCTCGTCCTGGCGCAACACCGGATCGTCCAGCAACGCATCGTCGAAATCGCACGCCGCCACCGCATCCGCCTCGATGCTGTGATCCAGTTCCATCCGCGTCACCTTCTCCGCCACCGCGCGGTACAGCAACCCGGTATCGAGTTGCGGCAGCCCGAAATGCCGCGCCAGCGCGCGGGCGATCGTGCCCTTGCCCGAGGCGGCGGGTCCATCGACGGCAATGATCATGAGGCAGCCAATTCGGTCGTTTCCTTGAGCGTGTCGAGCGTCGCGAAGAAGATCGGATAGCTGGTGGCGACCGGCGCGACATCGTCGATCGTCACCGGGCCTGCGCAGACCATCGCCGCGACCGCCAGGCTCATGGCGATGCGATGATCGAGCAAAGAGGCGATCGTGCCGCCGCCGGGGAGGGGGGCTCCACCGCTGCCGGTGATCGCCAGCCCATCGTCAAACTCCTCGGTGGCCACGCCGATCGCGCCGAGCGCGGCGACCATCGCGGCGATGCGATCCGATTCCTTGACGCGCAATTCGTGTGCCCCCCGCGCGACCGTGCGCCCGGTGGCGCAGGCGGCGGCGACGAACAACACGGGATATTCGTCGATCATGCTTGGCGCGAGTTCGGGCGGCACCTCGATCGCATGGAGCGGCGCATGGCGCACGCGCAGATCGGCGACCGGCTCGCCGCCCACGGTGCGCGCGTCCTGCTCGGTGATGTCGGCGCCCATCAGCCGCAGCGCGGTGAAGATGCCGGCGCGGGTCGGGTTGAGCCCGACATTGGTGACCAGGATGTCGGAGCCGGGCACGATCGTTGCTGCGACCACCAGGAACGCGGCGGAGGAGGGATCACCCGGCACGACGATATGCTGCGGCTTGAGCTCGGCCTCGCCGACCAGCGAGATGACGCGGCCTTCCGCCGTCTGCTCCACGGTGAGATCCGCGCCGAACCCGGCAAGCATGCGCTCGCTATGATCGCGCGTCGCCACCGGCTCGATCACGCGCGTGATGCCGGGGGTGTTGAGCCCGGCGAGCAGGATTGCGGATTTGACCTGCGCCGAGGCGACCGGAAGCGTGTAGCTGATCGGCACGGCGGGGTTCATGCCCCGCACCATCAGCGGCAGGCGCCCGCCGGGGCTGGCGGTGATATCCGCGCCCATCTGCGACAGCGGTTCGATCACCCGCGCCATTGGGCGGGCGGAGAGCGAGGCATCGCCGGTCAAGGTCGCGGTGATGGCATGGCTGGCGATCAGGCCCATCAGCAGGCGGGTCGAGGTGCCGGAATTGCCCATCTCCAGCGCCTGCGCCGGCTGCATCAGCCCGCCGACGCCGACGCCGTGGACATGCCACACGCCGTCTTCGTCGCGCGTGATCTCCGCGCCCATCTGGCGCATCGCCGCGGCGGTGGCCAGCACGTCCTCGCCCTCCAGCAGCCCCTCGATGCGGCTTGTCCCCACCGCCAGCGCCGACAGCATCAGCGCGCGGTGGCTGATCGACTTGTCGCCGGGGACGCTGACTCGGCCGGTGAGCGGGCCGGAACGATGGATGGTGCGGGGGGTGGGGGCGGGGTGTGGCATCGGCCCTGCGCTTTGACAGTGCGCTTGTGCTATGGCAAGGCGCGCCCCACTTTGCTGAGTATCCCTTAGCAAACTCCCGAATTTCGAAAGGTTCAACCAAGCCATGGTCAAGGCCGAATGGGGCACGAAGCGCACGTGCCCGAAATGCGCAACGCGCTTCTACGATCTGGGCAAGGAAGATCCGGTCACCTGCATCGAATGCAGCTCGACCTGGACGCCCGAACCGATCCTGAAATCCAAGCAGCCGCTGCCGTTCGAGCAGGCCAAGCCTGAGCTGGTCAAGAAGGACGACGATCTCGCCGGCGACGACGAGGATATCGACACCGGTGAAGACGAGGAGCCCTCGCCCGACGACGAGGTCGATCTCGGCGGTGACGACGATCTGGGCGTGGAAACGCCGGTCGAGCAGGACGAGCATTAAGTTAATCGGCAAGCGGTGTTCGACACCGCTTGCCAAAGCGGCGAGGCCCGTTTAGGGGCAGCGCCTTCCCGGGGCCAACCCACCCGGGAGATGGGGCCGTAGCTCAGCTGGGAGAGCGTTCGCATGGCATGCGAAAGGTCAGGGGTTCGATCCCCCTCGGCTCCACCATTTCCCTAATTCTATCTATAAATGCGGGTACGCCCGCCGCCCGGGATCGCCGAAGCGCAGTTCAGGCCGCGTCCGCCGCCTGCGTCGTCCAGCCGAGCCGCGGGATGGTGATCGAGCGCTTGCCGGCCAGATCGATGCGCGTCACGAACATGTTGCGCCCCTCGATATAGCTCATCACGCGCCGCGCCCGGCCGAGCGAGCTGGTGCCGTAAATCCGCGCCACGTCATGGTCGGTCGGGCACAGATCGCCATCGCGTGCGGCGCGGGCGATGAGCAGGAACGCGCCCAGCATGTCATCGGGCAGATCCTGCGCGATCTCGATCACCGGCGCCCATTCCTCCTCCAGCCCGTCGAAAATGCCCGCCCGGGCGGCGGCCAGGCGGCGGGCAAAGGCCGACAGATCGAGCGGCGAACGCTGCACGCCGACCATGCGGCAGCGCACCTGAAAATCCTGGAACAGCACCGCCGCCGAGCGCGATGCACCCTCGTCGTCGGCGACGATCGCGCGCAGCACATCGGCGGTGACCTGCGCGGTGTCGATCTCGGGCTGGTCGGGCAGCGAGGAGGGGGCGGGGGGCGCGTCCTCGTCCATATCGCCCAGCACTTGCTCGACCGGCGCCGGTTTGGGCGCGCGCGCAGGCATGACGAATTGCGGCTGTTCCGCCTCCGCCGCCAGCATGTCCTGCATGTCGCGGCCCGGTTTGGCGGGGAGCGGGGTGAGGATCGGGCTGCCGCTTCGCGCCGATGTTTCGACCGCGCCGATGCGGATCGAGACCGGGCGGCGCGACACGGCGGGGCCGAGCGCCAGGAAGGTGCCGCGCGCAAGATCGCGAATCGCCTCGGCCTGGCGGCGTTCCATGCCGAGCAGATCCGCCGCGCGCGCCATGTCGATATCGAGGAAGGTGCGGCCCATGAGGAAGTTGGAGGCCTCGGCAGCGACGTTCTTGGCCAATTTGGCGAGCCGCTGCGTGGCGATGACGCCGGCCAGCCCGCGTTTGCGCCCGCGGCACATCAGGTTGGTCATCGCGGCGAGCGATGCCTTGCGCACATCCTCGGCCACATCGCCGCCGACCGATGGCGCAAAGACCTGCGCTTCGTCGACGATCACCAGCGCGGGATACCAATGCTCGCGCGGGGCATCGAACAATGCCCCCAGAAAGGCCGCGGCGCAGCGCATCTGGCCTTCGGCATCGAGACCTTCGAGATCGAGCACCACCGAAGCGCGCGATTCGCGGCAGCGCGCGGCGAAGCGGACGATCTCGACCACCGAATAATTGACTGCCTCTACCACGACATGGCCGTACGGCTCGGCGAGCGTGACGAAATCACCTTCGGGATCGATGATGATCTGCTGCACATGGCCGGCGCTCTTTTCGAGCAGGCGGCGCAGCAGATGTGATTTGCCCGATCCGGAATTGCCTTGCACCAGCAAGCGGGTGGCGAGGAGCTCCTCGAGGTCCATGGACACGGGGCTGCCGCCCGAATCCATTCCCATATCCACCTGTACCGTCATGCTGGGCGCTGTGGCCGATGCGGGCGGGGCGGGGCAAGGGGTAAGGCACGAGGCAGGAATGTTTGCCAATGCTGCGGGGCCTATGCGGCGTCCCAAGTCTGTACAATGCCGCCGCGCAAAGCGCTTGTCGGGATAGTAAACAACTAGTTAACTCTCGCCCATGTCCAGCCCGAATCTCTCCGTCATCGCGCCGCGCCACCCGATCCGCGCGCGTCTCATCCGTGCGCCGCGCGTCAAGCGCGCCAACCCTGATGACAGCGATCTCAAGCTGTTTGCGCTGAGCTTCACTGCTTTCTTCATCTGCATCTACACGCTGATCTTCTGAATTCGCCCTGGCGCAGGCCGCGGCTGAGCAATGCGCGTCGCCCCAGCGAAAGCTGGGGTCTCGTGCGTTTCCTGCCCCCTATGCCGCATGAGATCCCAGCGTTCGCTGGGATGACGATGGGCAGAGGCTAATAGCGACTTAGTCGCAGGCCTTGTGCAGCTTGTGCGCCAGCCAGGCCGCGACGAGGCACATCGCGGCGACGAGCAGCAGCATGTCCTCCGGGGTGACACCGAGCGAGGAGATGAAAATCACCGCCACCGCACCGATCGTCATCGACGTGCAGTTGACCACGTTGTTGGCCGCGACGGTGCGCGCGGTCTGGTCTTTGGTCACCGTTGTGGTGAGAAAAGCGTAGAGCGGCACGACGAACATGCCGCCGGTGACGGCGATGGCCAGCAGCGACAGCATCACCGGAATGGCGCTCGGCTGGGCGATGAAATCTCGCCAGTCGTAGAGCTGGCCGGGGGCGGCGGGAGTCCACATCCGGACCAAGGTCGAGAAGATGACGACGCACACGCCCATGGCGATCACCGATGCCGCGCCGTATTTGGCCGAGATCCGGCCCTTGAGCAGGCTGTTGATGACCACCGACCCGATGGCGATGCCGATCGACAGCGTGGCGGTGAACAGGCTGGCAACCTCCTGCGTGGTGGTCAGCAGGTTTTTTACCAGCGGCGGGAAGATGATGATCAGCACGGCGCCGATCGTCCAGAAAAAGCTGATCGCGCAAATCGCCAGGAACAGCCGGGGGATATGCATCGTCGCGCTGATCAGCCGCCACGATGAGGTGATCGGGTTGTAATTGATCTCCAGATTCGCGCCCTCGCGTGGCGCGGGAGGAACTTCGCGACCGGCGAACCAGCCGATCCCGGCAACCACGAGAACGGCAATCGCCGCCGTTTCGATCGATATGTATCCAGCGAGAATCGTGCCCATCAGGATGGCGATATAGGTGCCCGCTTCGACCAGCCCGGTGCCGCCAAGCACGTCATTCTTGCCGAGATGCTGCGGCAAAATGGCGTATTTGATCGGGCCCAGGAATGTTGAGTGCACGCCGAGCAGGAATACTGCGCCGAGCATGAAGACAATGCCCGCCTGGGTATGCCCGGCCTTGGCCAGCAACAGACCAGCAGCGCCGACCAACATGATGAGGATTTCCGCCGTCTTCACGATGCGGATGATCTTCGCTTTGTCGTTGGTGTCGGCCAGTTGCCCGGCCAACGCCGAAAACAGGATGAACGGTAGTGTCGACAGACCGGTGGCTAGCGCGTTGAACCCTTGCTCGGCCTTGGCATCGTTGAAGATGTTGTAGGTGGCGAACAGCACCATCGCCTGCTTGAACAGATTGTCGTTGAACGCGCCAAGAAACTGGGTGGTGAACAACGGCAGGAAGCGGCGCTCTTTGAGAAGGCCGAGCGCATTGAGCATGGTCGAAAATGGCCTTTGATGTGGCGATACCGTGGCCGCGGCATAGCCGAGCGGATGTATGAGCGGCAACCGCTATCGCTGTGCCGCGGGCCGCTGGGGTTTCGCCAGCGGCCCGGCGGGTATAGGGCAAGGTGATGTGGACGCTGCCCAATCTCCTCACCCTGTCACGAATCGTGGCGATCCCGTTGCTCGCTGCCTTGTTGTGGTGGCCCGGTTGGGCGGACGGCTATCTCGCCGGGTTCGTCCTGTACTGCCTGATGGGCATCACCGATTATTTCGACGGCTATCTGGCCCGCGCGCAGGGCGCCGTTTCAAAACTCGGCGTGTTCCTTGATCCGATCGCCGACAAGATCATGGTGGCGGCGGTGATCCTGCTGCTGGTCGGTACCCGCGATGCGCAACCGGCGCTGATCCCCGGCATCCACCAGATCGCCGCGCTCGTCATCCTGCTGCGCGAGATCGCCGTTTCGGGCCTGCGTGAATTCCTGGCGCAATTGCAGGTTTCCGTGCCGGTCTCCAAGCTCGCCAAATGGAAGACGACGCTACAGCTCGTGTCGCTCGGCGGGCTGATCCTGGCCGGCGGATTGCCCGCCTGGCCTGCGCTACAGACGATTTCGCTGGCGGCCTTGTGGGCGGCGGCGGTGCTGACCGTGATCACCGGCTGGGATTATCTCCGCGTCGGCCTGAAGCATATGGACTGATCATGGCGCTGGATGTGCTGTATTTCGCCTGGGTGCGTGAAGCGGTGGGCGCCGGGCAGGAGCGCGTCGATCCGCCCGCCGGCACCGACACGGTCGCCGCGCTGATCGACTGGCTGGCGACGCTAAGCGCGGGCCACGCGCAGGCGCTGGCCGATCGCACGCGGCTGCGCGCGGCGGTAGATCAGCTGTTCGTGGGCACCGACGCGTCGATCGTCGGCGCGCGCGAAGTGGCGATCTTCCCTCCGGTAACCGGCGGATGATCCGCGTCGTCGTCAATACGGACGCAATCGACATCGCGCGGGAAATGAGCGTGATCGAGGCGGACGGGGCGGGGGCCGTAGCAACGTTCAGCGGGCTGGTGCGGGCCGATGACGGCGTGGGCACGCTCGAGCTTGAACATTACCCGGGCGCAACCAATGCGGCGCTGGTCGGGCTGGCGGAACTAGCAAAGGCGCGCTGGTCGCTGCTGGCCGCGACGATCGTCCACCGCGTGGGGGTGATGCATCCCGGGGAGCGCATCGTGTTCGTGGGCGTCAGCGCGCCGCATCGCGCGGCGGCGCTGGAGGCGTGCGCCTTCCTGATCGATCGGCTGAAGACCGAGGCGCCGTTCTGGAAGCGCGAAACCCGCGGGGCCGATGCCCAGTGGGTAGAACCGCGCGACAGCGACGATGCCGCCGCCGCGCGGTGGAGCGCTTAGGTCAGCTTCGGCAGCAGCACGCCGTTAACGACATGGACGATGCCGTTCGACTGGCGCACATCGGGCGTTTCGACATAGCTCTTGTTGCCATGCACATCCGTCAGGCTGAGCGCGTTGTTGACGAACTCAGCGACCAGCGGCTCACCTTCGACGGTGGTCAGCGTGGCCTTGCCGCCGCCGGCGGTGATCTGCGCCTTCAACTGCTCAGCCGAGATGCTGCCGGCCACGACGTGATAAGTCAGCGCCTTGGTCAGCAGTGCCTTGTTCTCCGGCTTGAGCAACGTATCGACGGTGCCCGGGGCGAGGCGACCGAACGCATCGTTAGTGGGTGCGAACACGGTGAATGGACCAGGGCCGGACAGCGTTGCGGAAAGCTCGGCGGCCTGTACGGCCTTGACCAAGGTCGTCAGATTGGGTGCGGCGGCTGCGTTGGCGACGATCGTGTTGGTCGCCTCCATTTTTACGCCGCCGACATCGGGGTTCGGTACAGCCGCAGCATGCGCAGCCTGAGCGGTGGGCGCTGCGGGCGCGGCGGTTGGTGCTGTCGTCGTCTGGGCCGAAACGGTGCCGATCGAGAACGCTGCAACCAGCGCGACGAGGGGAAGTTTGGTGTAGGACGTCATGAAATTCTCCGGATTGTTTGGCGCGCCTTCAGGCCTAGCGCACCCCAGAAATACGATTCAACCGGCAATTTGTTTCACTTATGCGCAATCAGCGCGCCTCGGCGAGTACCTTGGCGAGCAGCTGAAAGTCCTTTTCGCGCGGGGAAGCGCGGCGCCAGACGAGTGCGATCTGGCGCGATGGGCTGTCCGCCTCCAGCGGCCGCGCGGTAAGCCCCGTATGATCGAGAATGCCTGCCTTGAGCGCCATTTCGGGCAGCAATGTCACCCCAAGGCCGTTATCAACCATTTGCACGATGGTGTGCAGCGACGTGCCCAGCATCGTCGCCTCGGCGCGTATTTCCGGGCGGTTGCAGGCGGCGAGCGCGTGATCCTTGAGGCAATGGCCGTCTTCGAGCAGCAATAGGCGCGTCTCATCGATATCGCGCGCGCGGATCGTCGGCATGTCGCCGCCCAGCTCCGCCGGGGTCCCTGCGACGAACAGCCGATCGTGGAACAGCAGCGCGCTGGCCACGTCGCCGCAGGTATAGGGCAGCGCCAGCAGCACGCAATCGGTGCGCCCGTTCTGCAGGCCCTCGCACGCCGCGCCGCTCGGCTCCTCGCGTAGGAACAGTTTGAGATCGGGATAATTCTCGCGCAGCCGCGGCAGGATGCGCGGCAGCATGAAGGGCGCGATCGTCGGGATCACGCTCATGCGCATGTCGCCCGACAGCGGCCGCCCGGCGGCGCGCGCCATATCGCCCAGTTCATCGGCCTCGCGCAGCACGATGCGCGCCTTATCGGCGATGCGATCGCCCAGCGGCGTAAAACGCACCACGCGGCGCGTGCGCTCGACCAGCACGACGCCGATCAGCGTCTCGAGCTCGCGGATGCCGGCCGACAGCGTGGATTGCGTGACGAAACACGTTTCGGCGGCGCGCCCGAAATGCCCGGCGTCTTTCAACGCGACGAGATACTGCAGCTGTTTCAGGGTCGGCAGGTAAGTCGCCATTATCGTTCCAATCGATCAACCGGCGCTAAATAACCTGTTGGATCGATTAAAAGCTATCCTATATATCAAAGGTAACAATGACAGTGCCAGCCAAGGCGCTGCGAGGGGGTGCATCTGCAAAGGCCGATTTTCTCAGAGAAAGGCCTCACCCATGCTTACCATCGGCGACAAACTCCCCGACTTCACCATCCCCGTTCAGCAGGGCACCTCGGCGCTCCCCGCCGGCGAGACGCTCAGCCAGGATGCATTCCCGGGCAAGTGGAAGGTGCTGTTCTACTGGCCAAAGGATTTCACTTTCGTCTGCCCGACCGAGATCGTCGGCTATGCCGGCCTCAAGGGCGATTTCGAGGATCGTGATGCCGTGCTGATCGGTGCCTCGACCGATACTGCGCACGTCCACCTCGCCTGGCGCAAGTCGGATCCCGATCTGGCCGCAGCCGATTTCCCGTGGCTGGCGGATAACGGCGCGGTGCTGGCATCGCAGCTCGGCATCGTCGACAAGAACGAGCATGTCGCGTTCCGCGCCACGTTCATCATCGATCCCGACAACGTGATCCAGGCGGTGCAGGTCAACGGGCTGAACGTCGGCCGCAACCCCGCCGAGACGCTCCGCGTGCTCGACGCGCTGCAGACCGACGAGCTGTGCCCATGCAACTGGAACAAGGGCGACGACGTCCTCCATCTGGCGGCGTAATCGATACCGGCCGGGGCAATTGCCCCGGCCATTCTCCGTCACCCCAGCGCAAGCCGGGGTCTTTATGAGGCGCGCGGAGCGACGGCCCCATCGAGACCCCGGCCTGCGCTGGGGTGACGCGTTTATGGATAGGAAGCACCATGTCACTCAAGGATTTCGCCGGGACGCTCCCGGATTACGCCAAGGATATCCGGCTCAATGTCGGCTCGCTGCTCAACGAGACGCATCTGCCCGATCAGCAGAAATACGGTTTGTTGCTGACCTGCGCGCACGGCTCGGGCTATAAGCCGCTGGTCGATGCCGCCGAAGCCGAATGCGCGGGCAAGCTGACCCTCGAAGCCGCGACCGCGGCGCGCGCCGCAGCGGCGGTGATGGCGATGAACAACGTCTATTATCGTTTCACGCATCTCGCAGGGAATGACGAATATCAGCGCATGCCGGCCAAATTGCGCATGAACGTGATCGGCCAGCCGGGCATCGACAAGGTCGATTTCGAGCTGTTCAGCCTGGCCGTCAGCGCGATGAACGGCTGCGGCATGTGCATCGACAGCCATGAGCAGATCCTGAAAAAGGCCGGCGTCACGGCGGAGGCGATCCAGACCTCCGTGCGCATCGGCGCGGTGATGAAGGCCGTGGCGACCGTGCACGCATCGGTGAACTGATCGTCTTGGGAACAGCAGGCGTCATCCCAGCGCAAGCTGGGATCTTTGCGGGGCGGGCGATGCGCTCGCCCCGCGGAGACCCCAGCTTCCGCTGGGGTGACCATTGGCTTGGGGTAGTGCCCGCCTACTTGACCGCCTGATACAGATTGAACGCGCTGGTCAGCGTGAGGATCACGCCGACCAGGAACATCAGGCGCTGTGCCGGCACGCGTTTGGCGAGCAACGCACCGAACGGTGCGGCGATGACGCCGCCGATCAGCAGCCCCAGCGTCGCCAGCGTGAATGCTTCCCAGCCGAGCTGCGTGATGAACGTGGCGGAGATCGTCGTCGTCAGGAAGAACTCGGCGGTGTTGACGGTGCCCACGGTCATCCGCGGCGAGGCGCCCTGCACCAGCAGATTGGAGGTCACCACCGGCCCCCAGCCGCCGCCGCCGGCGGCATCGAGGAAACCGCCGATCAGGCCCAGCGGCTCGACCACCTTGGGCTTGCGTTCCTTCGCCGGATAATGCGTCGAACGCCACAGCAGATACAGGCCGATGCTCGCCAGATAGGCAAGGATATACGGCTTCACGGCCGCCGCATCGAGATTGGACAGCACATAGGCGCCGATCACACCGCCGATCACGCCCGGGATCATCAAACGGAAAAACATCCGCCAATTGACGTTGCGATGGATCGTGTGGCTGATGCCCGAGACCGCGGTGGTAAACGTCTCCACCGTGTGGACCCCGGCCGAGGCCATGGCGGGGGGCACGCCGAGCCACAACAGCAGGCTGTTGGAGATAACGCCAAAGGCCATGCCGAGCGCCCCATCCACCATCTGCGCGGCGAAACCGACCGCAATAAACGGCAGAATCGCCTCGATGGTGGTGATCGAAAAATACGGGCTCAAGGCAATCCCCACACGGCGTTATCCCCTCTCGATTGCGTAGCAGCGCAAATCCTACAAGCAAGATAGGGTTTGCGGCGGGAAACTTCCCATGGGGCGGTGCTTTAAATCGCCGATCGGAGCGCCTAGATTGCGTACGACGCATACAGGGGCAGACGACGCACATGGGGCTGATCGCCTATCTCGATTCGATCAAGGCGCGCGATCCGGCGCCGCGATCGCGGCTGGAAATCCTGACCTATCCGGGCGTGTGGGCGCTTGGCTATCACCGTATCGCGCACCGCCTGTTCAGGGCCAACTGGTTCTTCCTGGCGCGGCTCGTCAATCACTGGTCGCGCATGCTGACCGCCATCGATATCCATCCCGGTGCCACGATCGGGCGCAATTTCTTCATCGATCACGGTTTCGTGGTGATCGGCGAGACCGCGCATATCGGCGACAACGTCACGATCTATCAATGCGTGACGCTGGGCGGCACCAGCCCGGACAATGGCGTGGCGGGCAAGCGGCACCCGACGCTGTCGGATGGCGTGATCATCGGCTCGGGCGCGCAGGTGTTGGGGCCGATCATCGTCGGCAAGGGCGGGCGTGTCGGCGCCAACGCGGTGGTCACCAAGGATGTCCCCGAAGGCGCGGTGATGGTCGGTATCCCGGCACGCGCGACGATGGTCGAGGGCGGGCGCAAGGAGCCGGGCTTCCTCGCCTATGGCACGCCGTGCAGCGACATGTTCGATCCGGCAACGCAGAAGGTCGAAATGCTGCGCTGCGAACTGGAGACGATGCGCAAGCGGCTCGACGCGCTGCTGGCAGAGAATGACACGCTGCGGGATCGCGCCTGAGTGGGCGTTGTAACGCCCTTTCCATTGCCGTTTCGCGGGCCGACGCAGGTCGGCTTTGAACGCGCCGAGCTGAACCGCATCCTCGATCTTTATGGCCGCATGGTCTCGGCCGGGCATTGGAAGGATTATGCCATGGATCTGGGTCGCGACGCGGCGATCTTCTCGGCCTTTCGCCGAGCGGCCGAGCGGCCCGAATTTCGCATCGAGAAGCGCCCGGCGCTGCGCAATCGCCAGGGCATGTGGGCACTGATCGGCGAGGCGGGCGTGGTGCTGAAGCGCGGGCAGGAGCTGGCGGCGGTACTGGCGCCGGTCGAACGGCGGCTGATGAAGCTGGTGGCGGAGTGAGCGCCTAGATAGGGCGTCATCCCAGCGAAAGCTGGGATCTCATGGAGCGGGCGCTGCGCCGCCCAATTGAGACCCCAGCTTTCGCTGGCGTGACGTTCGCGATCAGGCGCTCGCCATCGCCAACCCCGATACCGGCGGCAAGCGGCGGCCGAGATCCCCCAGCGTACCCACCACCAGCCCACGCATGCGATGCCAAAAAGCCGAAAGCACGAGCAGCGCTGAGCCGATGATCAGCCCGGTAATTGCCGCACCAAGCTCGACCGCGCCGGCCGAACGGATGATCGCATACATCGCATACAGCACGTAGACGAGGCTCGAGACGAGCAAGGCGCGGCGATCGATGGCCAGCGCGATGAAGCCGAACAGCAGGTATAGCGCGAGCACGATCACGCCCATGCCCACGCCGCTGTTATGATCGAACACGCCGAGCATCTGGAACACCGAGTGCGCGATCATCGGGGCGGCGGCGAGGTGCAGCCAGAAGGCCACATCGGCGCGCCGCGTGAGCCGTCTGGAGTCGGACAGGTCCCACCACATGGCGAGCGCGAACACCGCCAGCCCGGCGGCGAGCAGGATCGGGTAGATCGCCTCGCGCGTCGCCGGAACCGCGGCCATGACCAGCGACACCGCGGTGCCGACCAGCGCCACAGCGCCGGCGGCGATCGTGATCGGCACCATGAAGCGCCGCCAGTGCAGCCATGCCGCGCCCGCCGTGAGGAGTCCGATGCCGGCGCTGATGATCGCCTGCGTCTGCTGCGAGACATCGGCCTGCGTATCGATCAGCAGGCCCAGCAGCGTTGCCGCCACGCCGCCGGTAAAGCCCAGCAACAACAGGATGCTGGGCAAGGCCATCCGGCGCCGGCGGGTGAAATATTCGCCGAGCAACCATGATGCGCCAGCAACCGCCGCGCCACCCAGGGCCACCGAATAGGTTGATCCGATCTGCGCCAACGCCACCAGCAGCAAAGCGATGGCGATCGACACGAAGATATCGTTGAAGCCGGTAAGCAGCCGGAAGCTTTCCTCGTCCACCGCCGGCGCGTCGCGCGTTACCGCGATATGCGCGCGCAGCGCGGCGGCGGCCTGCGGGCTGATCGCCCCGGCCACGACGGCGCCCTCGATGTCGCTTTCGCTATACATGATCGATCCCTGTGTTGCTGGCTGAGGATGACATGGGTGGCTTAGCTTGGCAATACACCTTTGGGCCGCCGCTGCGCGCGGCGGAGGCTTAAGCCCCCTGCAGCTTCTTCAGGATGCTCATCGATTGCTCAGCGCCGTTCTGCGGCACCATTTCCCCGCTGCGATCGGTAATCGCGGCCCAATGCGCCGCGATCCCCTCGGGCGAGAGGTCATCGCCGCTGAGCAATGCACCCTGCGTCAGCGTGACATAGGCGGCCTGGAACACGCCGGCGCCGGCGCCGATAATCATGTTGGTGGGCGCGTCCTCCGACACCAGATACAGGGCGGCGGGCGCTACCTTGTCGGGCGAGAAGGCCGCGAAGGCTTCGGCGGGGAAGATGTCCTCGGTCATGCGCGTGCCCGCGGTCGGCGCGATGGTGTTGACCTTGATGTTGTTCTTGGCGCCCTCAATGGCGAGCGTCTTGGTCAGCCCGGCCAGCCCGAGTTTGGCCGCGCCATAATTGGCCTGCCCGAAATTGCCGTACAATCCGGTCGACGAGGCGGTCATCAGCACACGGCCATAATTTTGCGCGCGCATCACATCCCACGCCGCCTTGGTGACGTTGGCCGAGCCATTCAGATGAACATCAACGACGAATTTGAAGTCGGCTGGCTCCATCTTGGCGAAGCTCTTGTCGCGCAGCACGCCGGCATTGTTGATGACGATATGCACGCCGCCCCACGCTTCCTGCGCCTTGGCGACCATCTCGACCATCTGTTCATAGTCGGTGACGCTGCCGCCATTGGCCATCGCGATGCCGCCGGCTGCCTCGATCTCCGCAACGACGCTTAGCGCGGCATCGGACTGGCCGGCGCCGTCGCGCGCGGCGCCGAGATCGTTGACCACCACCTTGGCGCCGCGCTTGGCGAGGTCGAGCGCATAGGCGCGGCCCAGACCACCACCAGCGCCGGTGACGATCGCGACACGGTCATCAAAACGAATGGACATAAAAAGAGCGCTCCCCAAATATGGTGCCAAATATGGTGAGCGCATTCCTAGGCGATCGAGCGCCGGTAGCAAGGGCGGACGCCGTGCAGCATCCGCCCGCGCAGATTACTTGCCGCCGCGCTGGATGCAGCCGTCGGTCACGGTCTTCGAGCAGCGCGGATAGCTTTCCTTGGGAGCTGGCGCCGGGGTCACCGTCGGCGCACCCATCGTCATGGTCGTCGTAGTGCTGGTCGCTGGGGCCGGCATGGCGGGATCGGCGGGTGCAGCCGGCATGGCCGGATCGGTGGCAGGGGCCTGCATGGCGGGGTCTGCCGCTGGCGGGGTCGTCTGAGCGAATGCCGGGGCAGCGAACGCCAATGCGGCGATGAGCATGATCTTCATGGAAGTCTCCTCTAGAACGGTCACGCCAACGCGGCGATGGGGGGCAAACGCACGTTCGGCGGCATGGCTCCATCGTTACGGCAACGATTCGTCTTCTATGCGCCAGTATCCAGCGCATAACCGGCCGAGCGCACCGTGCGGATGATGTCCGGCCGGTCCTCGCCGTTGATCGCCTTGCGCAGGCGCCGGATGTGCACGTCAACGGTGCGCGATTCGATATCGCTGTCATGCCCCCACACCGCATCGAGCAGACGCTCACGGCTGAACACCCAGCCCGGATGCTCCAGGAAATGCTTCAGCAAGCGGAATTCCGTTGGTCCGAGCGGGACGACTTCGCCGCCACGACGGACCTTGTGGCCCACCGTGTCCATCTCGATATCCGAGTAGGTCAGTTGCTCGCCGGCCAGCGCCGGGCGGACGCGGCGCAGCACCGCGCCGACACGCGCGACCAGTTCGCGCGGTGAGAACGGCTTGGTGACATAATCGTCCGCGCCGGTTTCCAGCCCGCGGACGCGGTCTTCTTCTTCGCCACGCGCCGTCAGCATGATGATCGGCACGTTCTGCGTCTCGGGCATGCGGCGCAGGCGGCGGCATACTTCGATGCCGGACAGACTTTCGACCATCCAGTCGAGCAGCACGATGTCGGGGGTTTTTTCCTTGGCCAGCAGCAGCGCCTCCTCGCCATCGGGGGTGTGCGCGATCTCGAAATCCTCACGCTTGAAATGGTAGACGAGCAGCTCGGCGAGTGCCGCATCGTCTTCCACCAATAGCATTCGTGCGCGTGCCATATCAGATCTCCCCCGTCTGTGGTGCGCCGCGGTCGCGCTCTACCATATGCTGCCCCGTGGCGGCAAAATAGACCATCTCCGCGACATTGGTCGCGTGATCCCCGACCCGTTCGAGATTCTTGGCGATGAACAGCAGATGCGCCATCTGGCCGATCGTGGCCGGATTTTCCATCATGTGCGTGACGAGCACGCGGAACAGGCTGTTGTAGAAATCATCCACCTGGCGATCGCGCTGGCACACGTCGAGCGCGGCTTCGGCATCGCGTGCGGCAAACGCATCGAGCACATCGTGCACCATGCTGATGGCCAGGTTGGCCATCGCGGGCAGGATCGATAACGGCGCGAGATCGCCGTGATTTTCGACCAGCGGCACGCGCTTGGCGATATTCTTGGCGTAATCGCCAATGCGCTCGATCACGCCGCCGATCTTGATCGCGGCGACCACTTCGCGCAGGTCGTCCGCCATCGGGGCGCGCAGCGCGATGATCTGTACGGCGAGCTGCTCGACCTTCATCTCGATCGCATCGATTGCCTTGTCGCCAACGACGATTTGCGCCGCGGCCTCCAGATCGTGCCGGGTGAGCGCCTGCACGGCATCGCGGATCGCCTGCTCGGCCAGACCGCCCATCTGCGCGATCAGCGCGCGCAGCTCGCCGATATCCTGATCGAAGGCTTTTACGGTATGCGTGTTCACGGTGCCGTTCCTCTCAGCCGTAGCGGCCGGTGATGTAATCCTTGGTGCGCTCCTGGCGCGGATTGGTGAAGATGTCCGACGTGTTGCCGTATTCGACCAGGGTGCCGAGATGGAAGAAGGCGGTGCGCTGCGAGACGCGCGCCGCCTGCTGCATGTTGTGCGTGACGATGACGATCGCGTAGCGACCTTTCAGTTCGTGGATCAGCTCTTCGATGCGCGCGGTGGCGATCGGATCGAGCGCGCTGCACGGCTCGTCCATCAGGATCACTTCGGGATCGACCGCGATGGCGCGGGCGATGCACAGCCGCTGCTGCTGGCCGCCGGACAGCGCGGTGCCGCTTTCGGTCAGCCGATCCTTGACCTCGTCCCACAGCCCGGCGCGCTTGAGCGATTTTTCGACGATCGCGGCGAGATCGGTCTTGTTGGCGGCCAAACCGTGGATGCGCGGGCCATATGCGACGTTTTCGAAGATCGATTTGGGAAACGGATTGGGCTTCTGAAACACCATGCCGACGCGCGCGCGCAGCTGCACCACGTCCATTTCGGGCGCGTAGATATCGGCGCCGTCCAGGCGTATGTCGCCCGTTACCCGCGCGCTGGCGACGGTATCGTTCATGCGGTTGAGCGTGCGCAGGAACGTCGATTTGCCGCAGCCCGATGGGCCGATGAACGCGGTGACCTCATCCTGGTCGACATCGATCGAGACGTCGTTGATCGCTTGTTTGGCCCCGTAGAACACGTTGACGTGATGGGCGGACATTTTGATGGTCATGACCAGCGGGTCTCGAATTTGTTGCGGAGATAGATGGCGAGCCCGTTCATCGCGAGCAGGAAGACGAGCAGCACGATGATCGCCGCGCTGGTCTTCTCGATAAAGCCGCGATTGACCTGATCGGACCACAGGAAGATCTGCACCGGCAGCACGGTCGCCGGATCGGTGATGCGCGCCGGCGGTGAGACCATGAAGGCGCGCATGCCAATCATCAGCAACGGCGCGGTTTCGCCGAGCGCGCGCGCCATGCCGATGATCGTGCCGGTGAGGATGCCGGGCAGCGCCAGGGGCAGAACGTGGTGGAATACGACCTGGATCGGGCTGGCGCCGACCGCCAGCGCGGCATCGCGGATCGATGGTGGCACGCTCTTGATCGCGTTCCGCCCGGCGATGACGATGACCGGCATGGTCATCAGCGCCAGCGTCAGGCCGCCGACCAACGCCGCCGAGCGGGGCAGGTGGAACACGTTGAGGAACACAGCCAGGCCAAGCAGACCGAAGATGATTGAGGGAACCGCGGCAAGATTGTTGATCGAGACTTCGATCAGATCGGTCCAGCGGTTCTTGGGCGCATATTCCTCGAGATACAGCGCCGACAGCACGCCGATCGGGAAAGCGATCAGCAGCGTGACCAGCATGGTATACAGCGAGCCCTTGAGCGCGCCCCAGATGCCCACGGTGGTGGGATCGGTCGAATCCGATGCGGTCAGGAAATTGGGGTTGAAGCTGGTGGAGATCAGTTTCTGCGCCTCAAGTTCGGCAACGATCGCCTCTGCTTCTGCTGATCCCTGGCCCTTGGCGGCAATATCCAGCGAATCGGATGCGGGCACGTCGATCGTCGCCACGCCTTGCAGCAGCTTGGGATCGGCCTTGACCGCGGCGCGCACGCGCAGCCACGCGCCGTCGGACAGCAGTTTATAGCCGTCGGTGCCGAATTGCGCGGTGGCAGCCGCATCGGTGGCGCGTTCGATGCCCGCGGCGGCAAGCGCAAAATCGGCGCCGGGGCCGGCGAGCCGCGCCGGATCGAGCGTCAGCCCGGCCGCCGGGAAATCGACGCGCAGCTTGAGCTGCGTCTGCGTGAAGCCACCAAGACCGTTGCTCAGCATGGTGATGAGCAAAAAGGCGAGGAACCCGGCCGACATGATCACTGCCGCCAGACCGAAGAAGCGGAAGCGCCGTTCCGAGGCATAGCGCTTGCGGATGCGGCGCTGCATCGAATCGGTGCGCCAATCGGTCGGCGCGCGCTCGGCGAGCGGCGTCGATGCCAGCGGCAGGCCGGGGACGAGCGTGTCAGTCATAGGCTTCGCGGTACCGTTTGACGACGCTGAGCGCGACGATGTTGAGCAGTAGAGTGATGACGAACAGCGTGAGGCCGAGCGCGAAGGCGGCGAGCGTCTTGGGGCTGTTGAATTCCGCTTCGCCGGTGAGCAGATCAACGATCTGCTTGGTCACCGTGGTAGCGCTGGCGAACGGGTTGAGCGTCATCGTCGCCACGCCCGAGGCAGCCATCACGACAATCATCGTCTCGCCGATCGCGCGGCTGATCGCCAGCAGGATGCCGCCGACGACGCCCGGCAGCGCGGCGGGCAGCACGACCTTGCGGATCGTCTCGCTGCTGGTCGCGCCCATGGCCAGGCTGCCGTCGCGCATCGAAGCGGGCACCGCGGCGATCGAATCGTCTGCCATGGAGGAGACGAAGGGAATGATCATTACCCCCATGACGAGTCCGGCGGCCAGCGCGCTTTCCGAGCTGGCCCAGCTGATGCCCATCGACACGGCGAGATCGCGCACCGCGGGGGCGACCGTGAGCGCAGCGAAATAGCCATAAACCACGGTGGGCACGCCGGCGAGCATTTCGAGGATCGGCTTCATCCAGCGGCGCACGCGCGGCGCGGCATATTGCGTCAGATAGATCGCGCTCATCAGCCCGAACGGGATGGCGACGATCATCGCGATCACCGCGCCGATGAAGAACGTGCCCCAGAATAACGGTACCGCGCCGAGCGACGCGCCGGGATCGCGCGCCGAGATCACCTGTGGGCTCCAATGCGTGCCGAACAGGAAATCGGTGATCGGCACGATGCGGAAGAATCGCCACGATTCGAACAGTAACGAGGCGACGATGCCGACGGTGGTGAGGATTGCGATCAACGATGCGGCGAGGAGGAGGAGCATCACCACGCGCTCGATCTTGCTGCGCGCACGATAGTCGGCGCGGACGCGGGTATAGGCCCAGGCGCCGCAAGCGAAGGCGAGCAGCAGCGCGACGGCGCTGCCGATCCAGTCGTATCGCGATCGCGCCGCAGCGTAAGCCGGGGAGAGCGTCTGCGCCAAGGGATGAAACGCGCCGAAGCTGCGGCCCTCCGCCAGATTGCGCGCCTCGGACAGGATCGCCGCGCGTTCGAACCCCTGGGGCGGAAGCTGTTGCGCCGCCGGGTTGGTCAGCACCAGATCGGTGACCAACGCGGGCGAGGTGAATGCCCATATGGCGATGAACAGGGCGGCGGGCAGCACGGTCCACAACGCGACATGCGTCGCGTGATGCGAGGGCAGCGAACCGAAGCGGGCGCTGGTCTGGCGGCGGAAACTGACCGCGCGAACGCGCGCTGACAACCAGCCGATCAGGCCGAGCCCGATGATGAGGAAGAACAGGGTTAGGCCGGACATCAGTGAAGCTGCTTTGCATCGAGCAGCGTGCCGTTCGCCACCACCGCCGCGGCGGCGGCGCGGACCTCGGGCGGTGCGGCGATCAGCCCCTTGGCGGTCAGCGGACCGCCGGGGTTCCATGCTGCCACATAGGCTTTAAGGAAATTGGCCAGAAAGGGAATGGCGGTCAGGTGCGCCTTCTTGGCATAGATGAACAGCGGTCGTGATCCGGGATATTGGCCGTCGGCGATCGCCGCATAGGTCGGCACCACGCCGTTGAGCGGCACGCCGTTCACATTGTCGCGATTCTCTTCGAGATAGGAATAGCCGAAGATGCCGATCGCATTGGGGTTTGATTGCAGCTTTTGGACGATGAGATTGTCGTTCTCGCCGGCGTCGATATAGGCGCCGTCTTCGCGGATGCGGTTGCACAAAGCGGCATAGCCGTCCTTGTCGCTGTCCTTCATCGCCTCGGCCTGCGGGACTTCGGCGGCGCAGCCCGTGTCGAGGATCAATTCGGTCAGCGCGTCGCGCGTGCCGCTGGTTGAGGGCGGGCCGTAAACCTGGATGGGCGTCGCCGGCAGCGCAGGATTGATGTCGCTCCACAATCGGCTGGTATTGCGCCGGCCGCCTGGTGCGGCGGCAAGCGCGCGATATATTTCGGCCGGGGTCAGCGTCATCTTGGGGCCGTTCTTGGCCTCGGCAAACGCGATCCCATCCAGCCCGACCTGGATTTCCAGAATATCGCTCACGCCGTTGGCGGCGCAGGCCTTATATTCCGACGCCTTCATCCGGCGCGAGGCGTTGACGATATCGGGATGCGCCGCGCCGATGCCCTCGCAAAACAATTTCATGCCGGAGCCGGTGCCGGTCGATTCGATTACTGGCGCCTTGGCCCCCGGCGTGCCGTTGACGAACTGTTCGGCCACGATCGTGGTGAAGGGATAGACCGTCGAGGAGCCCACAGCGGTTATATAGTCCCGTGAGCCCGCGCCGCCGCCGCTTGCCTGATCGGCACACGCGGAGACGCTCAGCGCGACGATGGATAAAGCGAGGAACCTCAGCACGAAATAGCGTCTCCAGCGAAAGGCGTTTATCGGCCCGGCATGGATCGCCTAGCACCGCGATCATCGCCGCAGTGTGACAGTGAGGTTACCCTTTTATGACACGCCTCCCGGGCGCTTGGGTTCGGCGCGATGCGCGGGGAGCAGGATCGACACGGTCGTGCCGGTGCCCACCAGGCTAGTAATATCGAGCCGTCCGCGATGCCGCTCGACGATGTGCTTGACGATGGCAAGCCCAAGCCCGGTGCCACCTGCGGCGCGGCTGCGGCCGGGATCGACACGGTAGAAGCGTTCGGTGAGCCGCGGCAGATGTTCTGCGGCAATACCTTCGCCACGATCAGCCACGCTCAGCCGGATCATGCCCGCCAGATCCTGCTCCAGTCGTACCGTCACCGGCATGTCCTTGCGGCCATATTTGATGCCGTTGCCGATCAAATTGTGCAGCATCTGGCTGAGTTGAACACGATCGCCGGCCACCGCCGGCACGTCCTCGGCGATCTCCAGCACCACCTCGCCCTTGATGATCTCGCTGCGCACTTCCTCGATCAGATCGGTCAAATCCACGGCGCGATCGGGCAGGCGGTATTTCTCCGCCTCGATCCGGCTGAGCGAGATGAGATCCTCGACCAGCCGCTGCATGCGGCGCGCCTCGTCGTTCATGATCTTCAGGAATCGCGCGCGGATTGCCGGGTCGTCACCGGCTTCCTCATTGAGCGTTTCGATATAGCCCAGGATCGATGCCAATGGCGTGCGCAATTCGTGGCTGGCATTGGCGACGAAATCGACGCGCATGCGCTCGGCAGCATAATTGTTGGTCTGATCGATCAGCTGCACGATGCGTTGCCCGTCGGCCCCGGCGCCGACGCGCATCTGCCAGCGCTGATCGAGCGTGCCGAGCCCGACCAGATCGATCGGCTCGGACACGCCGGGCTCGAGCGGGCCGACCAGGCGTTCGGCGGCGGCCGGGTGGCGGATCGCCATGCGCACGTCTTCGCCCACGATATGCCGCCCGAGCAGCGCGCGCGCCGGCGCGTTGGCCTGCGCCACCTGCCCATCGGCAACGATCAGGATCGGCTCGACGATCACTTCCAGCACGTCGTCCAGCCCGGGCGCGGGGGTTTCGGCCGGGCTGGGCGTGGGAGCGTCGTCCGTCACGGCTTCGCTCGTGCCCGCCGCCGCCAAAACCGCCGCCACTCCGCCAACCAACGTGACGAGCGTCGGCTGCACGTCATGGCTGAGCAGGAACACGGCAATGGCGGCGATGACGATGATGCCAATCGCGGTGAGCGTGCGCAGTCCGAAACCGTGGAACATGGGAGTGATCCTTGACGCTACCGTGCCTAACCAGACTGGGCCCGCTTGCCAGTTTTGCGGGATTTTGAAAGGTCTGGTGACGATCAGCGCCGAAATTTCCGCGGTAGTGCCGTTATCCGCCCTACGCTTGTTCAGCCAATACCGCGGTCTAGAATTGTGCTATGCCTATGTCGGATGCCGGGCGCGCGAGATCCGCCATTACGGCGGACGGCGCGGTCGTTCCGGCGGCAACGCCGCCCGGCCGAGGCGATATATGTCCGCAAGCTGACTAGCGAGTTCAGCACGCCGACATGCGGACAGCGGCAAAACCCGCCCATAGAGGAACAATTGAAGAAAGGGCCGCATGATGGCCAACAAGCGCTGGACCACCGAGGATGTCGAAGATTTGCGTACGCGCGTCGCCGCGGGGCAGACGGTGCCACGGATCGCCGCCGATTTGCAGCGCTCGCAGGAGGCCACACGCGCCCGGATGCAGATGCTGGGGCTCACCAAGCCGCGCCAGTTCAAGGCGGAACGGATAGTGGCCGATGTCGCCGTGATCGAGTTCGCGGAACAATAACCCCGGCACTCTGTTTCCATGCCGTTACAAACAGGGAGTAGAGCTATGTCCGATTATCGCAACAACGAGACCGTGGTTGTCGAAAAGCGCCGCGGTGCGGGCACGACGATCGCCATCATCGTGGTGGCGATCGCCGTCATCGTCGGTCTGTTGTTCGCCACCGGCTTCTGGAGCGCGGACGTCAAGAAGGACGGCGCGTTGCCGCAAGTGTCGGTCCAGGGCGGTGAGCTGCCGTCGGTCGACATGGATTCGAAGGAAGTCGTCGTCGGCACCAAGAAGACCGAAGTCGAAGTGCCCAAGGTCAAGACCGAAACCGAAACCGTCGACGTGCCGACGATCGGTGTAAAGGACAACGGCGAAAAGTAAGCTTTTCGACGTTTCACGATTTAGGGCTCCTACCCCGGCGGTAGGAGCCCTTTTTCGTATTATCAGCTTGGGCGATGCTTCATTTGCGCCAGCGTGGGGATCAGCTCCGCATAGGCGTCTATAATGGCGTCGGCGCCGAGTTCGCCGATCGGCTGCAACAGGAAGCCGAAGCTGACGGCGATGCTGGGGATGCCGGCGTTTCTCGCCGCCATGATGTCATAGATCGAGTCTCCAACGAACGCGGCGCTGCCGCCGCCCAATCGCCGGGTCATCTCGTCGATTGGCGCGCGATGGGGTTTGGCCAGGTCGGGGCCCAGCGTGTCCCCGCCGATCAGCGTGGCGAAGCGATCGAGCAGACCGAGTTCGGTCAGCAGCTTACGCGCCATGCTTTCGAACTTGTTTGTGACGATGGCGGTCTTCACGCCCCGCGCATCGAGTTCATCGAGCGCCGCCAGCGCGCCCGGATAGGGTCGTGAGTGAACCGCGATATGTGCGTCGTAATAGGCGAGCATGCGTTTGTAGAGCGGGCGGAAGGCATCGGGGTCGCAGCCGCCCGTGGCCTCCAGCCCCTGCGTCAGCATATGTCTGGCGCCGCCGCCGATCATCGTCTTGACCTGCGCGGTGGTCAGCGCCGGCCGTCCTGCTGAGGCCAGCGCGTGATTGACCGCCGCGGTGAGATCGCCCGACGTATCGAGGAACGTGCCGTCGAGGTCGAAGCCGATGATCGCGAAGGGAAAATTGGTCATGATGGCGGGCGTGCCAGCATTGCGCTGGAAATGACAAGGCTTTGGTGGCAGGCGGCGGGGTGATGGGAGCCACGATGACCGCTGGGACTACACCGATCGCCGCGATCATCCTTGCCGCGGGCAAGGGCACGCGGATGAAATCCGATCTGCATAAGGTGCTGCATCCAATCGCCGGGCGGCCGATGCTGCTGCATCTCGCTGCCGCCGTCGCGGATCTGGGCACGGAACGCACTGTGGTGGTCACCGGCGCGGGGCGCGAACAGGTCGAGGCGGCGGTTGGGCTGCTGGGCATCGCGACCGCGTTGCAGTCGGAGCAACGCGGCACCGCGCACGCCGTGTTGCAGGCGCAGGACGCGCTGCGCGGTTTCGACGGGATCGTGCTGATCCTCTATGGCGATGTCCCGTTGGTCAGCTCCAGTACGATGCGCCGCATGCTCGATGCGGTGCAGGGGGAAACGGCGCCCATCGCGGTGGTGCTTGGTTTCCGGCCGGCGACGCCCGGCGCCTACGGCCGGATCATCGCCGATGCGGATGGCGGCATCCGCAAGATGGTCGAAGCCAAGGATGCGACGCCTGCGGAGCTAACCGAAACGCTGTGCAATTCCGGGCTGATGGCGGTGCGTGCGCGCGATCTGTTCCGCTTGCTGGCGCTGGTCGGTAACGACAATGCGGCGAGGGAATATTATCTGCCCGATATCGTAATGCTCGCGCAGGCCGAAGGCGCCCGCTCGATCGTGATCGAGACCGCCGCCGATGAAGTCGCTGGCGTCAACAGCCGCGCCGAACTCGCCGTGGTCGAGGCGTCGTGGCAGGCGGGGCGCCGCGCGCAGGCGATGGCAGACGGGGCCACGTTGATCGCGCCCGAGACGGTGTGGTTCGCTTACGACACGGTCGTCGGCCGTGACGTGGTGATCGAGCCCAATGTGATTTTCGGCCCTGGTGTCACCATTGCCGATGGCGCGGTCATCCACGGCTTCAGCCATATCACCGGCGCCACGATCGGCGCGCGCGCCGAAGTCGGCCCGTATGCGCGGCTGCGCCCCGGCGCGGTGCTGGGCGCGCAATCAAAGGTCGGCAATTTCGTCGAGATGAAGAAGGCCGTGCTCGGCGCCGGCGCCAAGGCCAGCCATCTGACCTATCTCGGCGATGCCGACATCGGCGCGGGGGCCAATATCGGTGCCGGCACGATCACGTGCAATTATGACGGGTTCTTCAAAGCCAGGACCGTGATTGGCGCGGGCGCGTTCATCGGCTCGAACAGCGCGCTGGTTGCCCCCGTTACGATCGGTGGGGGGGCGATCGTCGCCGCGGGGTCGGTGGTGACGACAGATGTCGACGCCGATGCTTTGTGCATAGTAAGACCGCCACAGATCGCGAAACCCGGCTGGGCCAGGCGCTTCCGTGCGGCGATGACGGCGAAGAAGGCTGGAAAGTGATATCGTCCCATGATATCAGTTCCTGATGCGCACCTTGGTTGATCTACCGGACGATGACGTGGCCTGGCTCGATGGCGTTGCTCGAGCGGAAGGTAAGTCCCGAACTGCAGTGGTCAGAGAAGCGATTACCGCCTTTCGTCATGCCGAGAACAAGACGGAGATGGAGCAGTATTTCGGCCTGTGGGAACGGCACGGGTCGCGCGTCGATGGACTGGCCTACGAGCGGGAACTGCGCGAGGAGTGGCCGACAGCCGAAGGCTTGGACCGGTCATCCCGGTCCGACGTGGCGTGAGCGAGCGGTTCTTCGACACCAATATCGTCATCGACGTGCTGCATAATCGTCCGGTGGCCTGGGCCGAGCTCCGTCTGGCGACACGGTCGTGGATCAGTCGCATGACGTGGATCGAGGTCATGTCCGGTGTACCCGACACGGCCGGTGCGGAGACCGAACGCTTTCTTGGCCTGTTCGCCATGTGCGAGATCGAGGAGGGCATAGCGCGGCGGGCGGCGGCGCTGCGCCATCAGCGGCGCGGGCTGAAATCACCGGACGCTATCATCCTTGCGTCGGCCCAGCATCATGGCCGCATCCTCGTCACCCGCAACACCAAGGATTTCCCCGTCGACATGCCGGGCATCCGCGTTCCTTATTCTCTCTAACGGCAGGCCAGACACATGTGCGGCATCGTAGGAATCCTGGGCCAGGGCCCGGTGGCGGATCGCTTGCTCGACGGGCTCAAGCGGCTCGAATATCGTGGCTATGATTCGTCGGGCATGTGCACCGTGCACGACGGCATGTTCGATCGCCGACGGGCGCCGGGCAAGCTCGTCAACCTTGCGCGGCGGCTGCAGGAGGATCCGCTTCCCGGCGATAGCGGTATCGCGCACACGCGCTGGGCGACGCACGGCGCGCCGACCGAGGACAATGCGCACCCGCATATCGTCGGCGACGTGGTTCTGGTGCACAACGGCATCATCGAGAATTTCAAGCCGTTGCGCGATGAGCTGATCGCCGAGGGCCGTCAGTTCCTGTCGCAAACCGATACCGAGGTGGTCGCGCATCTGATCGATCGCGAACTGGGCCGCGGGTTCAAACCGCGCGAAGCGGTCGCCAATGTCCTTCCGCGCCTGCACGGTGCGTTTGCGCTCGGCGTGATGTTCAAATCGGAACCCGATCTGCTCATTGGCGCGCGATTGGGCGCGCCGCTTACGGTCGGCTATGGCGACGGCGAGAATTTCATCGGCTCCGATGCGCTCGCGCTGGCCCCGTTGACGCAGCGCATCGCCTATCTCGAGGAAGGTGACTGGGCGGTCGTCACCCGCGCGCATGTCCAAGTCTATGACAAGAACAATGATCCCGTGGAGCGCCCGATCGTCAACTCGGGCGCCTCCGGCCAACTCATGGACAAGGGCAATCATCGCCACTTCATGCAGAAGGAGATTTACGAGCAGCCGGTGGTCGTCGCGCAGACGCTGCGCTCGTATCTGCGCCCGCTTGAGGAGCAGGTCGCACTGCCCGATATGGAGTTCGATCTGGCGGGGGTCGAGCGTGTCGCGATCGTTGCTTGCGGCACGGCTTATTATGTCGGCATGATCGGCAAATACTGGATCGAGCAGCTCGCCCGCGTGCCCGTCGAGATCGATTTCGCCAGCGAGTTTCGCTATCGCGATCCGGTCTTCACCCCCAGCATGCTCGGCCTGGTCATCTCGCAATCAGGCGAGACGGCCGACACGCTGGCGGCGCTGCGCCACATGAAAGAATCCGGCCTGACCACCGGCGGGATCATCAACGTGCCGACCAGCAGCATGGCGCGGGAAGTCGATCTTCTGCTCCCTACGCATGCCGGCCCCGAGATTGGCGTCGCCTCAACCAAGGCGTTCACCTGCCAGCTCGCGGTGATGGCGGCGCTGGCGGTCAATCTCGCGCGGGCCAAGGGCAGGCTTAGCCGTGAAGACGAGCGCGATATCGTTCGCCATCTGCGCGAAGTGCCCGAGGCGATGAGCAAGGCGCTGGGTCACGACGCCGAGATCGAGGCGATCGCGCCGAAAATCGCGGTTGCGCGCGACGTGCTGTATCTCGGTCGGGGGCCGGAATACCCGATGGCGCTGGAGGGCGCGCTGAAGCTGAAGGAGATCAGCTATATCCACGCCGAGGGCTATGCCAGCGGGGAGATGAAGCACGGGCCCATCGCGCTGATCGACGATAGCGTGCCGCTGATCGTCATCGCCCCCTCCGGCCCGCTGTTCGACAAGACGGTGAGCAACATGCAGGAAGCGCAGGCGCGCGGCGCGCAGGTCGTGCTGATCTCGGACGCCGAGGGCATCGCGCAGGCCGGCGAGAACACAATAGCGACGATCGAGATGCCCAAGGTCCATCCGCTGATCGCGCCGCTTGTCTATGCCGTGCCGGTACAGTTGCTCGCTTATCATGTCGCCGTGTTCAAGGGCACCGACGTCGATCAGCCACGCAACCTGGCCAAATCGGTAACCGTCGAATAGCCGGTGCTTTTGCGGCGATTTGTCACCGGCATGCCGTGGCGATCGCACATTCTACGGTATTTGAGCCGTCTCAGATGTCACACCTTTGTTTCGATGCCGGACGGGGCCTTTCGACCGCTGCGGCGTTGACGGTGAAGGCGTGGTTCCCCAACCGCAAGGTTTGCTGCGGTCGGATCACGCGCGGCGGCAGCTCCGTTCGGGGCATAGCCGACAGCATAGGATGGTGAAGACGTGAGCGACGACCCAAAGAGCCGCGCAGTTCCCAGCGGGCGACTGTCACGCTTCGGCCATTTCGGGCGGCTGGCCGGTGGTGTCGCGGGCGGCATGCTCGCCGAAGGCGCGCGGCGGCTGGCCGATGGCGAGCGGCCCACGCTGCGCGGTATGATGCTCACGCCGGCCAATGTCGGGCGTGTCGCCGATCGTCTGTCGCATTTGCGCGGCGCGGCGATGAAGCTCGGGCAAATGATCTCGATGGACGCCGGGGATATGCTCCCGCCCGAACTGGCCGAGATCATGGCGCAGCTGCGCCAGAACGCACACCGTATGCCACCACAGCAGCTGCAGCAGGTGCTGGCGGCGGAATGGGGCAAGGACTGGCGAACACGCTTCGCGCGCTTCGATGCCACGCCGATCGCCGCCGCCTCGATCGGCCAGGTCCATCGTGCGCAGACGCGCGATGGGCGTGACCTCGCGATCAAGGTGCAATATCCCGGCGTGCGCGAGAGCATTGATGCCGATGTCGATAATGTCGCGACCCTGCTGCGCGTCTCGGGGTTGCTGCCGCGGGCGCTGGACATCGCGCCCCTGCTCGTCGTGGCCAAGGAGCAATTACGCGAAGAAGCCGATTACGTCCGCGAGGGCGAGCAGATGACACTGTTCGGTCGCCTGCTCGCCGATGCGCCCGATTATGTCGTACCGCTGCTCGACGCCGAATTCACGCGCGGGACCGTGCTCGCGATGAGCTTTGTCGAAGGGCGACCCATCGAGAGCTTGATCGACGCTCCGCAGGAGCAACGCGATGCCGCGACCCGCGCGTTGATCGCCCTGGTGCTGCGCGAACTGTTCGAGTTCGGCGTGATGCAGACCGACCCCAATTTCGCCAATTACCGTATCCAGTCCGAGACGGGGCGGCTGGTGCTGCTCGATTTCGGTGCCTCCCGGCCGGTCGCGTCCGCTACCATTGAGGGGTATCGCGGTTTATTGCGTGCGGCGATGGCGGGGGATCGCGATGCCACCCGCGCCGCTGCGCTGGAGGCCGGTTTTCTCGGCGACGGCGCAATCGCGCGGCATGGCGCCAAGCTTGATCAGATGATCGATGTGGTCATCGGCGAGCTGCGCCGGCCCGGTGCGTTCGACTTCAGCGACCGGCGCTTTGTCGGCGCGTTACGCGATCAGGGGATGGACGTCGCCGCGGATCAGGCGGCGTGGCATATTCCGCCGGCGGATATCCTGTTCGTGCAGCGCAAGATCAGCGGCACCGCGCTGCTCGCGGCACGCTTGCGGGCGCGGGTCGATGTGCGCTCGATGCTCGAGGATTACCTGTCGCCGGCGGGCTGACGCGGAAACGACCGTCCCCCGGCCCGCCGTGTCGACCTCAATCGCCGGCGCCGTTGTGCCAGGATAGCCGCTGCCACACCGAGATGAACAACGCGGCCGCGACGGGGCCGATCAACAACCCATTGAAGCCAAAAGCCGACAGGCCACCCAGGGTGGTGACGAGGACCACGAAATCGGGAATTTTGGTGTCCCGCCCGATGAGGATTGGTCGAAGGATATTATCGATCGAGCCGATCACCAAAACCCCGGCGAGCGCCATCGCCATTCCGCGCCAGATCTCCGCCGTGGCGAACAAATAAAGCGAAACGGGCACCCAGACCAGACCGGTGCCCACCGCGGGCAGTAGCGACGAGAGCGCCATGACGACGGCCCAGAGCAGCGCATTAGGCACACCGAGCAGCGCCATGATCGCGCCTCCGACCGAACCTTGTGCCGCGCCAACCAACACGCCGCCCTTCACGGTGGCGCGCACCACCGCCACGAAGCGCTCGGCCAGCATCCGGCGATCACCGGGGGCGAGCGGTACCGCCGCGCCGGCGCTTGCCGTCAGCGATCGTCCGTCGCGTAGCAGGAAGAACGTCACATACAGCATCACCGCCAGCGACAGCAGAAAACTCGCGGCGCCCTGGCCGATGGTCAGCGCGTGTGCGCTGATCACCTGCAGCCGTGAACTGATGCCCATCGACAGTTGGTTGCGCAGCGAATCGAGATCGGTGATGCCCGTCTCGCGCAGCAGTCGGGTGGCGGCATTGGGCAGGACCGCCTGGACGCGTGCGAACGTTGCCGGGATATCGATTTGCCCCGATTGGATCCCGGCATAGATCGTTCCGGCCTGATCGATCAGAAACATCGACAGCGCGACGGTCGGCAACACCGCCATGGCGATCACCACCAGCAGCGTCAGGATCGCCGCGAGATTGGGGCGCGCGGGGAAGCGCGCGAGCAGCCGATTATTGAGCGGCCAGAACATGATCGCCGCGACCACGCTCCACAGGATCGCGCCCAAAAAAGCCCACACCGACCAGACGAAGATCACCGATACTACGGCGGCAAGCACGCCGAAGGCCAAATAGGCGAGCGGCGGTTCGGGGCGGGCCTGGTGCTCACCGGCGTCGGGTCGGGGCGTACCGAGCGTCATGTGCTCGCCGATTTGGCTCGTTGCGCGATCCGGTGGCATTATCGTCTCCTGCGGCGGTCACGCGGATGCGCCCCGGCACATTTCGAGCGCATCGCCATGCCGATGGTGGCGTAAGCGACGCCCCGCACTCGATCGGAAAACTACGCCGTTGCGCGCTGCGTGCCAACTGAATCGGCCTCCGGCTCTACGTGTTTTCCGAGGCTACGATGCGATCCCGCTGTCGCGTATCATCGTGTCGAACGGCCGTTAGCCAGTGGATCGTTCATGCGCGCCCACCGTCGAGGTATCTGTCGTGACCCAACTTACCCCTACAAGCTCTGCAACGCCCGATGCCGCCAGCGCGCCGTCACAGGATGGGGATGGCAGCGCGGACCTGGTCGCGCGCGATGGCTATCGCTTTCACGTCCGCCCCGCCACGCCGGCGGATGAGCAAGCGCTGGCCGATCTGTTCCACCATGTCGATAAGGACGATTTGCGCTTCCGCTTCCTCAGTGCCGCGCAGAACGTCGCCCCCGATCAGCTGAAAGCATTGGTAACGCTCGATCATACCCGCACCGAGAATTTCCTGGCCATTGAACCGGAGACCGGGAGGATTATCGCCACGGCGATGCTGGCAGCGGATGCCACGCTGACCAGCGCCGAGGTGGCGATCGCGATACGATCGGAATTCAAGCGTCGGGGGATCAGCTGGACGTTGCTCGATCACGTCGCCCGGTGCGCCGCGGCCAAGGGCATCAAGACGCTCGAGTCGGTCGAAAGTCGTGAAAATCACGAGGCGATCCAGCTGGAGCGTGACATGGGATGGGTCGGGTCGGCCTGTGAGGGCGATGCGTCGCTGATCGTCTTGCGCACCACGCTTGATCCCAGCCGCGGCTGATTGCGCGGCCGTCCACGTGGTGCCCGCTGTATCGATCGGACCCATCGCTGGCCGGGGGGGAATCGCCGCCGACGCATCGTGGATTGGGCAGGAGCCGTCGTGCAACCGGCCGAACTTTGGTCTAGCGTGAACCTAGGTCACAGTTCGAAACGGGATAATCTTCGTGCGCTCAGATGGTTACGACAGCAACAGTGCTTTGGTTCAGTCCGGCGCGGCGATCGCGTTCGGCGGCACGCAGGGCGTGTACCGTCATGCGTCGAGCGCCACCGGCACCGACATGACTTTTTCGGTTTATGTGCCGCCGCACGCGCCCGGTGCGAAGCTGCCGGTCTTGTGGTATCTCTCGGGGCTCACCTGCACGCACGCCAACGTCACCGACAAGGGCGAGTATCGCGCCGCTTGCGCCGAGGCCGGGATCATCTTCGTCGCGCCCGATACGAGCCCGCGCGGCGCGGACGTGCCAGATGACGATGCCTATGATTTCGGCCAGGGTGCGGGCTTCTATGTCGATGCCACGCAGGCGCCGTGGGCGGCCAATTTCCGCATGCGCATGTATATCGAGGAGGAACTGCCCGCGCTGATCGCGGCGACGTTTCCGGCGGACATGGCGCGGCAGGGCATTACCGGCCATTCGATGGGTGGGCACGGCGCGCTGACCATCGGCTTGCGAAACCCGGATCGCTTCAAGAGCATCTCCGCCTTCGCGCCGATTGTGTCGCCGCTCAATTGCCCATGGGGCGAGAAGGCGCTGGGTGGCTATCTCGGGCCGGATCGTGCGGCGTGGCGCGGCTATGATGCCTGTGCGCTGATCGAGGATGGCGCGCGCGTGCCGGAACTGTTGGTTGATCAGGGCGATGCCGATCAATTCCTGACCGATCAGCTCAAGCCCGATTTGCTCCGTGCCGCCTGCGATGCCGCGGGCATCGATCTCACACTGCGGCTGCAGCCGGGCTATGATCACAGCTATTATTTCATCTCGACCTTCATGGCCGATCACGTGCGCTGGCACGCGGCGCGGCTGGCGCGGTGATGGAGCGTTACGATGTCGTGATCGTCGGTGCGGGCCAAGCGCGGCGCGCAGGCGGCGATCGCGCTGCGCCAGGCGAAGTTCGCCGACAGCATCGCCACCGGGGTTCTGGTCCAACCAGTACGATCTCAAACTACAGACCGTCGGCCTGTCGACCGGGTATGATCAGACCGTGCTGCGCGGCGACCCCGCGACGCGCAGCTTTTCGCTGATCTATACAGGGGGCAAGGTGATCGCGCTCGATTGCGTCAATGCGACCCGCGATTATGTGCAGGGCAGGGCAGGGCACTGGTGCTGGCCGGTGCGTCGCCGGACCCGGCGCGGCTCGCCGACCCGGCGCAAGTGCTGAAGGAGTTGGCCTGATCGTCGGCCACGTTCAAAGCGGCAAGGTTGCCTGTTCCCCCGGGGTCGCGCCGTCTTCCTGAATCGCGGACAAGGTCAGCCCGAGCAATCGTACGCCCGGCGCCACCGGCAACAGCGCTTCAAGCAAGATCGTTCCCGCCGCCAGGAAACCCGCTTGGTCCGCCACGGGCGACCCTGAGGACCGGGCGCGCGTGATCGTGCGGAAATCGGCATAGCGCAGCTTGAGCGTCACGGTGCGCCCCTGCGCGCCGCTGCGCTCGATCCGCACCCATGCCGCCTCCGCCACGCGCGCCATCGCCTCCAGCAATTCGCCGCGCTCGGTCAGATCGCGATCGAAGGTCCGTTCCGCGCCCACGGATTTGGTCGGGCGATCCACGCGCACCGGGCGATGATCGATGCCGCGCGCCGCGCCGAACAGATAATCCGCGCTGCTGCCGAAATGCGCGCGTAGCATCTCCAGCGGCTGTTCGCGCAGATCCGCGCCGCTCAGAATGCCCAGCCGCTCCATCTTCGCCGCCGTCACCGGCCCGACGCCGTGAAAGCGTCGCACCGGCAGGCCAGCAACAAACACGGCGCCCTTGGCCGGGGGGATCACGCAAACGCCATCCGGCTTGTTCTGGTCCGAGGCCAGTTTAGCGATGAACTTGTTGTACGACACGCCGGCCGACGCGGTAAGCCCCGTCTCCGTCTTGATCCGCGCGCGGATTTCCTCGGCGATGGCGCGCGCCGACCCTAGCCCGCGAACGTCCTCGGTCACGTCGAGATAGGCCTCGTCGAGCGACAGCGGCTCGATCAGCGCGGTATAATCGGCGAACACCGCGCGGATCTGCTGGCTGATCGCGCGATATACGTCGAAGCGCGGCGGCACGAACACCAGATCCGGGCAGCGCTTCAGCGCGGTGATCGAGGGCATGGCGGATTTCACGCCAAACGTGCGCGCCTCGTAACTCGCTGCTGCCACCACACCGCGTGCCTGCGCGCTGCCCACGGCCACCGGCTTGCCCTTCAGGCTGGGATCGTCGCGCTGCTCCACGCTCGCGTAAAAGGCATCCATATCGATATGGATTACTTTGCGCTGGGGGGGCGGATCGTCGGCCATTGTCGTGCCGACATAAGTGCGGACGCTTGAACAAACCAGAACAAAGCAAGAAAGAGGCTCGCACAAAGACCCGAAGATACGAAGCGTTCCTGTCGAAATCGCGCGGGCCAAAAGCTCGCGGGCTTAACGCGTGGCGCGCACCGAAACGCGCTATCTTGCCGCCTTCGTGTCTTCGTGCGGGGGCTAATCGACCGCGCCCCGCAAACCGCCATTACCGATCTACGTCACTTTCGGCTTGATCGCGCCCGGCCGGGTCGCTAGGCGCTCCCACCTGCAATGTTGTCGGGGCGTGGCGCAGTCTGGTAGCGCACTGGTCTCGGGGTCCAGGGGTCGTAGGTTCGAATCCTATCGCCCCGACCATTGCAGCTTGGATTTACCCCGACTGGCGTCCGCTGCGATAGCCGCCTGCGTGTTTGTCGCCCTTTTCAAGCTTTCTTTTTGCCATCCGCGTCGGGCTTTGCATGATGGATACGCCGCGTAAGTCGCTGCTCCTTGCGAGATAGCGCATCGCGCCGTATCGCACGGCGCATGATCAAACGCGCACTTCCCGTCACCCGCGAGGCCGATTTCTCCGCCTGGTACCAATCCGTCATCACCGAGGCCGATCTCGCCGAGGAATCCGGCGTCCGCGGCTGCATGGTCATCCGCCCCTGGGGCTATGGCATCTGGGAGCGGATCCAGCGGCTGCTCGATGATCGCATCAAGGCGACGGGGCACGAGAATTGCTATTTCCCGTTGTTCATCCCGCTCAGCTATTTCGAAAAAGAAGCCGAGCATGTCGAAGGCTTTGCCAAGGAAATGGCGGTCGTCACGCATCATCGGCTGGTTAGCGATGGCAAGGGCGGGCTGAAGCCCGATCCGACCGCCAAGCTGGAGGAGCCGCTGGTCGTGCGGCCTACCTCGGAAACCGTCATCGGCATGGCGTTTGCGCGCTGGGTGCAATCGTGGCGCGATCTGCCGGTGCTGATCAACCAGTGGGCCAATGTGGTGCGGTGGGAGATGCGCACGCGCATGTTCCTGCGCACGTCCGAATTCCTGTGGCAGGAGGGGCATACGGCGCACGCCACCCAGGCCGAGGCGGTGGACGAGACGCTGAAGATGCTCGAAGTGTATCGCAGCTTCGCCGAGGAATGCGTCGCGCTGCCGGTGGTGGCTGGCGAAAAGCCCGAGAATGAACGCTTCCCGGGCGCCGTCGCGACCTATTCGATCGAGGCGATGATGCAGGACGGCAAGGCGTTGCAGGCCGGCACCTCGCATTTCCTGGGCACCAATTTCGCGCATGCGCAGAATATCCGCTTCCAGAATGCCGCGGGCGAGCTTGAGCTGGCGCAGACCACCAGCTGGGGCATGTCGACGCGGATGATCGGCGGGCTGATCATGGTCCATGGCGACGACGATGGGCTGCGCGTGCCGCCGCGCGTCGCGCCGTGGCAAGTGGTGATCGTGCCGATGCTGCGCGACCAACCCGAGGACGAAGCGATCGTCGATTATTGCAAGGCGTTGCAGGCCGAGCTCGCCAAACAATCGGGGCTCGGCGAGCCGGTCCGTGCGCTGCTCGATCTCAAGTTCGGCAAGGCAGCGACCAAGCGCTGGGGCTGGGTCAAGAAAGGCGCGCCGATCATCATCGAGATCGGCGGACGCGACGTGGCCGGCGGTAATCTCTCGGTGATCCGGCGCGATCGGCTGTATCAGGAAAGCGGCAAACTCGACAGTGCGGTCGTCGCGCGGGACGCCTTCGTTGGCGGCGTGGGCGCTCTGCTGGAGGAGATCCAGACGGCGTTGTTCGACGAAGCGCATGCCCGGCTCCGCGCCAGCATCGCGCCGGTGGAAGATTGGGCCGGCGTCGAGGCGACGTTCGGCGAGGGCGTGAAAAACCCCGGCTGGGTCGATGTGCCATGGTCGAAGCCGACCGGCGCGGCGCTCGATGCGGTGGTGGAGCGGCTGAAGGCACTCAAGCTGACGATCCGTAACGCGCCGATGGGGCAGACGGGCCATCCCGACCAAGCGGGGGGCGCGACGACGTGCATCTTCACCGGCGCACCGGCGGTGGAACGCGTGCTGATCGGGCGCAGTTACTGACGGCAACCGCCGGGCACTATATGCCCGGCGGCGCAGTGCTTAGTGCTTGAGCGCGGCGAGCAGCGTCTCGGCGGCCTTGGCCGACGAGGCGGGGTTCTGCCCGGTGATCAGCAGGCCATCCGACACGACATGGACGCCCCAATCCTCGGTCTTTGAATAAACGCCGCCGCGCTCGGCCAGCATATCCTCGACCAGGAACGGCACCACATCGCTCAGGCCGACGGCCGCTTCTTCCGTGTTGGTGAAGCCGGTGACCGACTTGCCCTTGACCAGCGGCGTGCCATCCGTGGCCTGCACGTCGCGCAACACGCCGGGTGCATGGCAGACCAGAGCGACCGGCTTGCCGGCGGCGAGCGTGTCTTCGATCAGCGCGATCGATGCTGCGTCATTGGCGAGATCCCATAGCGGCCCGTGGCCACCCGGATAGAAGACCGCGTCATAGGCTGCGACATCGATGTCGCTTAGCACGTGCGTGGCGGCGAGCGCCGCAATCGCCTCGGCATCCGCCTCGAACCGGCGCGTCGCATCTGTCTGTGCATCGGGCGCCGCGCTGTTCGGATCGAGTGGCGGCTGGCCGCCCTTGGGTGACGCCAGCGTGAGCTCGGCACCGGCATCCTTGAACACGTAATAGGGGGCGGCAAGCTCTTCGAGCCAGAAGCCGGTTTTCTTGCCGGTATCGCCGAGATCGGCATGCGAGGTGAGGACGACGAGGATTTTCAACTTGGGTCTCCGATGTCGGCCGCTTCGGGCGGCGGCCAGGGTATCGCTTTCCCCATGTAGTGCGTCGTTCGGGCGTTACGACGCCCCGCACCGCTATCTCTTCGGTGCGGTCTCGATCTGGGCGCCGACATGCGCCGCACCGCGCGCTTCGGCGAGCTGCACCTGGCGGTGGCGCTCGGCATAGCCGGCGCGTTGCGCCGCATCGCGCGTGTCGTGGCAGGCCGGGCAGCTTACGCCTTCCTCGTACAGCGGCGATGCCCGCTCCTCGGCGCTGACCGGCATGCGGCAGGCGTGGCACAGGCTGTGCGTGCCGAGCGCCAGGCCGTGACCAACGCTGACGCGCTGATCAAATACGAAACATTCGCCGTGCCAGCGGCTTTGCTCGGGCGGCACTTCCTCGAGATATTTGAGGATGCCGCCTTGCAGGTGATGGACGTCCTCGATCCCCTCGGCCTTCAGAAAGGCGGTCGATTTCTCGCAGCGGATGCCGCCGGTGCAGAACATGGCGATGGTCTTACCGGCGAGCTCCTCGCGATGTGCGCGGAACCAGGCAGGGAAATCGCTGAAGCTGTGCGTCTGCGGATCGATCGCGCCCGCGAAGGTGCCGACGCGCACTTCGTAATCGTTGCGCGTGTCGATCACCACCGTGTCCGGGCGGTCGATCAGCGCGTTCCAGTCGGCTGGTTTGACGTAATGGCCCGTGCCGGCGAGCGGATCGATGTCGGGCTCGCCCATCGTCACGATCTCGCGCTTGAGCCGCACCTTCATGCGCAGGAAGGGGGGCGTCTCGGCATGGCTGTCCTTGCTGACGAGATCGGCGCAGCCGGGCAGTGTGCGGATATGCGCCAGCACGGCATCGATCGCCGCCGCGCTGCCGGCAATCGTGCCGTTGATCCCCTCGCGCGCCAGCAGCAGCGTGCCTTTGACGCGCTGCGCGGTGCACACGCCCAGCAATGGCCCGCGCAGCGCGGCGGGATCGGGAAAGCGGGTAAAGTGGTAAAGCGCGGTGACGCGCAGGGGAGCGGGGGCGGTCATATCGCCTGGCGTGTACGACCGCCCCCCGCCGCTGGCAATTACGCCGCCTTCAGCGACTGCATGTCGATGACGAAGCGATACTTCACATCGCTCTTCACCATCCGCTCATAGGCGCCATCGATGCTCTGGATATCGATCATCTCGATGTCCGCGGTCAGCCCGTGCTGCACGCAGAAATCGAGCATTTCCTGCGTCTCCTGAATGCCGCCGATCAGCGATCCGGCGATCGAGCGCCGCTTGAACACCAGATCGCCGACGCTGGGCGACGGATGCGGCGTCTCCGGCACACCGACGAGCGTCATCGTGCCATCGCGCTTGAGCAGGCGCAGGAACGGATCGAGATCATGCGCCGCGGCGACGGTGTTGAGGATGAAATCGAAGCTGTTGGCATGGTCGCCCATCGCCGCGTCATCCTTGGACACGATCAGATCGGTCGCGCCCAAACGCTTGGCGTCGTCGCGCTTGGTTGGTGAGGTGCTGAAGACATAGACGTCGGCGCCCATCGCCTTGGCGATCTTGACGCCCATATGGCCGAGACCACCCAGGCCAACCACGCCGACCTTCTGGCCTGGTCCCACCTTCCAGTGATGCAGCGGCGAATAGGTGGTGATGCCGGCGCACAGCAACGGCGCGACCGCGGCGAGATCCGCTTCGTCATGCCCTACCTTGAGCACGAAATCCTGCTTGACCACGATATGGTCGGAATAGCCGCCAAACGTATAGCCGCCCGAGACGGTGTCCGGCGCGTCATAGGTGCCGACGAACCCGGTCGTCTCGCAATATTGCTCTTCGCCGTCAGTGCACGACGGGCAATGCCCGCAGCTATCGACCATGCAGCCGACGCCGGCGAGATCGCCGACGGCAAACTTGGTGACATTGCTGCCCACCGCCGAAACGCGGCCGACGATCTCGTGGCCGGGCACGCACGGATAATTGACCGAGCCCCATTCGCCACGCGCGGTGTGCAGATCGGAATGGCACACGCCGCAGAACAGGATGTCGATCGCGACATCATCGGGCAGCGGATCGCGACGCTCGAATGAGAAGGGGGCGAAGGGCGCGTCGGCAGACGGCGCCGCGTAGGCATGGGCGGTGGTGGTGATACGGAATTCCTCGGATCGGGGCGGGGAAGGGGGGACCGGTAAATGGCGCTCTTCCTGCGTGTCACAAGGTGCGTTGTTGATATTAGCCGAACAACGCGGCCCAGTGCTGGGAGAACCGGTCGTGCTCGGCAGGCGTCAGGTGCAGCCCGACTTTGCTGCGGCGCATGAGCGCGTCGTCGGGCGACCGCGCCCATTCGCGATCATGCAGCCAGCGTGCCTCGAGTTCCGTCAGTCCACCGCCCAGATCGCTGCCGAGATCGGCCTCGCTTTGCACGCCGGCGAGCATCTCCGCCAGCATCGATCCGTAGGCGCGCGCCATTCGCTCGGCGCGCTTCTCGCCCAGAAACGGCCAGGTCTGGCGCACCTGCGTTAGGAACGTGGGGAAGTCGGTGATCGCCCCGCCGGGGAAAACGCGCGCACGCGTCACCGGATGCGCGCGGAAGCCGAGCGGCGCGGCCAGCTTGCCCAGCGCTTCCTCGGCCAGATGCCGCGCGGTGGTGATCTTGCCGCCGAAGATCGACAGCAGCGCCGGGCCATTGGTGTCCAGCTCCAGCACATAATCGCGCGTCACTTCCTTGGCCTCGCTGGCGCCGTCGTCATACAGCGGGCGCACGCCGGACCATGTCGAGGTCACGTCGCCGGGGGCGATCTGCTTGGTGAAGTGGCGGTTCGCGGCCTCGCACAGATAGGCGATCTCGCCGTCGTCGATTTGGGCGTCCTCGGGGCGCTCGACCGGCACGTCGGTGGTGCCGATCTCGGTGCCGCCTTGATAGGGAATGGCGAAGACGATGCGGCGATCGGGCTGCTGCAGGATATAGGCGTGGTCGCCTTCGTACAATTTGGGCACGACGATGTGGCTGCCCTTGACCAGCCGCACGTTGCTCGCCGCGTTGACGCCGAGGCTGCCGAGCATCTCATGCACCCAGGGCCCGGCGGCATTGACGATCGCGCGCGCCTCGACCGTGCGCCAGTCCGATAGCGTCGCGCGCCACACGCCGTCCTCGCGCCGCGCCGATTCGACCGCGATGCCGACCAGAACGTCGGCGCCATTGGCGGCGGCATCCATCGCGTTGAGCACGGTCAGCCGCGCATCGTCGACAAAGGCGTCGGAATATACAAAGCCCTTATGCCCGCCCTTGAGCGGCGCGGTGTAGGCGGCATCGCTGCTCCGCAGCCCGCGCGACCGCGCCAGCGTCATCTTGCCGCCGAGGAAATCGTACAGATACAGCCCGAGCCGCACCATCCACCACGGGCGGACGGCGTTTCCATGCGGCAGCACAAAGCGCATCGGCCAGATAATATGCGGCGCGGCCTTCACCAGCCGCTCGCGCTCGCGCAGCGCTTCCGCCACCAGCTTGAAGTCGTAAAACTCAAGATAGCGCAGGCCGCCATGGATCAGCTTGGTCGAGGCCGACGAGGTGTGCGCGGCGAGATCGTCGCGTTCGACCAGCAGCACCTTGAGCCCGTGCAGCGCCGCTTCCCGCGCGATCGCGCAGCCATTGATACCGCCGCCGATGATGAGGAGATCGTAAGTCACCGCTGTCATCTAGCGGATGGGCCGGCGGGCGACTACCCGGCAAACGGAAGGGATAGTGTTGACGCACCGCCGTAACCTAGGGATTGGGTCGGGGCCTGCGCTGCGGCGAGAATTTGCCGCCGCTGATCGAGCCGCCGCGTGCACCTAAAATTCTCAGCCGCTGCCGATGGCATCAACGGCGTGGTAGACCGGGACCAAGCACGGGCCACGATCGGGGGAAGGTGCGCGCCACCGCCGGTCACCGGATGCTCTGGGACACCTGGCGCCCCGCCCCAAGGATCGGGCGTGCAACAGATTGACCGGTGCCGAGTCGGCTTGTATAGGCGCGGCTGCTTGGAGGGCCATTGTGTCTCCTGGGCAAGCTTGAACATTGCTGGATGCATTCCAGGGCCCGGGAGGCGGTAACGCCTCTAACGGTCCTTTTTGTATTCCTCGGCGCTTTAGGGCTCCAGCAAAGTAACCATTTGAAAGGTGAAGGCTTCAATGCCGACGATTAACCAGCTGGTCCGCAAGGGCCGCGATCCGCAGAAGGCCAAATCCAAGGTCCCTGCGATGGAACAGAACCCGCAGAAGCGCGGCGTTTGCACGCGCGTTTACACGACGACCCCGAAGAAGCCGAACTCGGCATTGCGCAAGGTAGCCAAGGTCCGCCTGACCAACCAGCGCGAAGTGATTTCGTACATTCCGGGTGAAGGCCACAACCTGCAGGAGCACTCCGTGGTCCTGATCCGCGGCGGTCGTGTGCGCGATCTTCCCGGTGTTCGTTACCACGTCCTGCGCGGCGTGCTCGATACACAGGGTGTGAAGGATCGTCGCCAGTCGCGTTCCAAGTACGGCGCCAAGCGTCCGAAGTAAGCCGGGCAGTTATCTGACCCACCAAGGCTGAAGTTTAGAAGGAAATTGAAATGGCACGTCGTCGTCGCCCAGAAAAGCGTATCATCCTCCCCGATCCTAAGTACGGTGATGAGGTTCTCTCCAAGTTCATGAATTCGGTCATGCTCGACGGCAAGAAGTCCGTCGCGGAACTGATCGTTTATGGTGCGCTCGAGACCGTCGAATCGCGTGCGAAGAAGGATCCGCTCAGCGTGTTCCATGACGCGCTGAACAACGTGAAGCCGAACATCGAAGTGCGCAGCCGCCGCGTTGGTGGTGCTACGTACCAGGTGCCGGTCGAAGTGCGCTTCGAGCGGTCGCAGGCCTTGGCCATCCGCTGGCTGATCGGCGCGGCGCGCAACCGCAGCGAGAACACGATGGCCGCACGGCTGTCGGGCGAGCTGCTGGACGCCGCCAACAACCGCGGCAACGCGGTGAAGAAGCGCGAAGATACGCATCGCATGGCCGAAGCCAACCGCGCCTTCTCGCACTACCGCTGGTAACAGCGGCGCTGGTCAGGGACGCGCCGGCAATGCCGGCAGGCCTTCCTCCGGTAACGTAAACTACCTATATCGGATGAGCCGGGGGCAACCCCGGCTTCTCCACATCCAAGGAATAACGATCATGGCCCGCAGCCATCCGCTCGACCGCTATCGCAACATCGGCATCATGGCGCATATCGACGCCGGCAAGACGACGACGACCGAGCGTATCCTGTATTACACCGGCAAGTCCTACAAGATCGGCGAAGTGCATGAAGGCACCGCGACGATGGATTGGATGGAGCAGGAGCAGGAGCGCGGGATCACGATCACGTCCGCCGCAACGACGTGCAAATGGCGCGCCGAAGAGGGCAAGGGCGAAGAGCATCTGATCAACATCATCGACACCCCCGGCCACGTCGACTTCACGATCGAAGTCGAGCGTTCGCTGCGCGTGCTCGATGGCGCGGTTGCCTGCTTCGATGGTGTTGCCGGCGTCGAGCCGCAGTCCGAGACGGTGTGGCGCCAGGCCGACAAGTATGGCGTGCCGCGCATGTGCTTCATCAACAAGCTGGATCGCACCGGCGCCGACTTCTATTTCTGCGTCAATTCGATCATCGATCGCCTTGGTGCGCGTCCTGCCGTGCTGTATCTGCCGATCGGTATCGAAGGCGGCTTCAAGGGCCTGGTCGATCTGGTCGAGAACCGCGCGATCATCTGGCTCGAAGAGAGCCTGGGCGCCAAGTTCGAATATCAGGAAATCCCTGAGGACATGGTCGAGAAGGCGGCGAAGTATCGCAGCGACCTGATCGAAATGGCCGTCGAGCAGGACGACGACCTGATGGAAGCCTATCTCGAGGGCAACGAGCCGAGCACGGCCGACCTCAAGAAGCTGATCCGCAAGGGCGCGCTGGCCATGGCGTTCGTGCCGGTGGTGTGCGGCTCGGCGTTCAAGAACAAGGGCGTGCAGCCCCTGCTCGACGCCGTGGTCGATTATCTGCCGAGCCCGCTCGACGTTCCCGCCATTCAGGGCCTCAAGCTCGATGGCGTAACGCCGGACGAGCGCGCCTCGTCGGATGACGTGCCGTTCTCGGCGCTGGCGTTCAAGATCATGAACGATCCGTTCGTCGGCACGCTGACGTTCGCCCGCATCTATTCGGGCAAGCTGGAGACCGCATCGCAGGTTACCAACTCGGTCAAGGACAAGAAGGAAAAGGTCGGCCGCATGCTGCTCATGCATGCCAACGAGCGTGAGGACATCCAGGTGGCCTATGCCGGCGACATCGTCGCTCTGGCGGGTCTCAAGGATACCACGACCGGTGACACGCTGTGCGCGATGAACGCACCGATCATCCTCGAGCGGATGGAATTCCCGGAGCCGGTGATCGAGCTCTCGGTGGAGCCGAAGACCAAGGCCGACCAGGAAAAGATGGGTATCGCGCTCAATCGTCTGGCGCGCGAGGATCCATCGTTCCGCGTGTCGTCGGATGCCGAAAGCGGCCAGACGATCATCAAGGGCATGGGCGAGCTCCATCTCGAGATCCTGGTCGATCGCATGAAGCGCGAGTTCAAGGTCGAGGCCAATGTCGGCGCGCCGCAGGTGGCGTATCGCGAGTATCTCAAGAAGCCGGTCGATATCGATTATACGCACAAGAAGCAGTCGGGCGGCACCGGCCAGTTCGGTCGCGTGAAGGTGAAGCTGCAGCCAGGCGAGCGTGGTTCGGGCATCATCTTTAAGGATGAGATCAAGGGCGGTAATATTCCCAAGGAATATATCCCGGCGATCGAGAAGGGCTTCCGCGAGACGGCGGCGACCGGTTCGCTGGTCGGCTTCCCGATCATCGATTTTGAGATCCTGCTGTATGACGGTGCCTATCATGACGTCGATTCGTCGGCGCTGGCGTTCGAGATCTGTGCCCGTGGCGCGATGCGCGAAGCGGCGCAGAAATCGGGCATCACGCTGCTCGAGCCGGTGATGAAGGTCGAGGTGGTGACGCCTGAGGATTATCTCGGTGACGTGATCGGCGATCTCAACAGCCGTCGTGGCCAGATCCAGGGCACCGACAGCCGCGGCAACGCACAGTCGGTCGACGCGATGGTCCCGCTGGCCAACATGTTCGGGTATGTGAACGCGCTGCGCTCGTTCACGCAGGGGCGTGCGCAATATTCGATGCAGTTCTCGCATTACGAGGAAGTGCCGTCGAACGTGGCTGACGAAGTTAAGGCGAAATTGGCTTAAGGCCCAAATTTCGGGATAGGTCCGCTAGGGCTGGCGTAACATCAACTAGGTCGTTAAGGGGCCACGTTCGCGTGGAGCCCCTTGGCCGCGAATCTGAATCAAGAAGAGGCGAAAATGGCAAAAGCAAAGTTTGAGCGGAACAAGCCGCATCTCAACATCGGCACCATCGGTCACGTCGATCATGGCAAGACCTCGCTGACCGCAGCGATCACCAAGGTGCTGGCCGAGACCGGCGGCGCGACGTTCACGAGCTATGCGAACATCGACAAGGCTCCGGAAGAGCGCGAGCGCGGCATCACGATTTCGACCGCACACGTCGAGTATGAGACGGAAGCCCGTCACTACGCGCACGTCGATTGCCCGGGCCACGCCGATTATGTGAAGAACATGATCACCGGCGCGGCACAGATGGACGGCGCGATCCTGGTCGTTTCGGCAACCGATGGCCCGATGCCACAGACCCGCGAGCACATCCTGCTCGCCCGTCAGGTCGGCGTGCCGACGATGGTCGTGTTCATGAACAAGGTCGATCTGGTCGACGACGCCGAGATCCTCGAGCTGGTCGAGCTGGAAATCCGCGAGCTGCTCTCGTCGTATGATTTCGACGGCGACAACATCCCGGTCATCCAGGGTTCGGCCGTTTGCGCGCTCGACGACAAGCAGCCCGAGATCGGCCATGACGCCGTGCTCAAGCTGATGCAGGCTGTCGACACGTATCTGCCGCAGCCCGAGCGTCCGCTCGACAAGCCCTTCATGATGCCGATCGAGGACGTGTTCTCGATCTCGGGTCGTGGTACGGTTGTCACCGGCCGCGTCGAGACCGGCATCGTCAAGGTCGGCGAGGAAGTCGAGATCGTCGGCATCCAGCCAGCCGTCCGCAAGACCACGGTTACGGGCGTTGAAATGTTCCGCAAGCTGCTTGATCAGGGCCAGGCTGGCGACAACATCGGCGCGCTGATCCGCGGCGTTGGTCGTGAAGAAGTCGAGCGTGGCCAGGTGCTTTGCAAGCCCGGCTCGATCAAGCCGCACACCGACTTCCAGTCGGAAGTGTACGTGCTGTCGAAGGACGAAGGTGGCCGTCACACGCCATTCTTCGCCAACTATCGCCCGCAGTTCTACTTCCGCACCACGGACGTCACCGGCACGGTCGAGCTGCCTGAGGGCACCGAAATGGTCATGCCAGGCGACAACGTCGCCCTCGGCGTGAAGCTGATCGCACCGATCGCCATGGACGTGGGCCAGCGCTTCACGATCCGTGAAGGTGGCCGCACCGTTGGTTCGGGCATCGTCAGCGGCATCACCGCTTAATTCTTACCCGCCAAGGGTTTGAGATAGGGGCCCGGCCTTCCCGTATGGGAAGGCCGGGCTCTTTGCGTCTGGGCTGGATGGGATTGGGTAGCAGCGGCGAGGCCGGCTTGCTGCGGTTCGCATTCACGTCAGCGCCGGCGTCCTGGTGCTCGGCAGACCCCGGAACAGGTCCGGGGTGACGTCCTATCTGGGGAGCGGCCGCGGTTACCCCCTCTGTCGCCCCGGACTTGTTCCGGGGTCTGCTGCGCGGCAAACATTGTCATCGATGATCGAGCGAACGCCTTGCGTCTATATTCTCGCTAACCGCGAATATGGAGCGATGTATGTCGGGGTGACGTCGAACTTGGTCGGACGGATCATCCAGCATCGCGAAGGTCGCTTCGACGGGCATACCAAGAAGTACGGCATCGCGCGGCTGGTCTATTTCGAAGTGGCGGGCACGATGGAGGCTGCGATTGCGCGGGAAAAGCAGCTGAAGCGGTGGCGGCGGGAGTGGAAACGTAATCTTATCGAGGCGGCAAATCCGGGGTGGAATGATCTCGCGGTGGGGTTTGGACTTCCGCCGTTACCGGCAGCGATCCGCGGCGCGGCAGACCCCGGAACAAGCCCGGGGTGACGAATGGGCAGGGGCTGCATGCTAATCGCATCTGCCGCGTCGCGCTTTCCTCCTTGATCTCTCCGCTCGGCCTGTGTAGTGGCCCGCCTTCGATTTCATTCAACAGCAAGAGCGCCGGCAACGGCGCCCGCTCTTTCGCATCGGTAGGGACTCATGGAAACGCAGAATATCCGTATTCGTCTGAAGGCTTTCGATCACCGCGTGCTCGATCAGGCCGCCGGCGACATTGCCGACACCGCACGCCGCACCGGCGCGCTCATCCGTGGTCCGATTCCGTTGCCGACGCATATCGACAAGTTCACCGTCAACCGCGGCCCGCACATCGATAAGAAGTCGCGCGAGCAGTTCGAGACTCGCACCTACAAGCGCCTGCTCGATATCGTGCAGCCAACGCCGCAGACGGTCGATGCTTTGATGAAGCTCGATCTCGCCGCTGGCGTTGACGTTGAGATCAAGTTGGCCTAAGGCCGCGCTTCACGAGATTCGGTGCCGTTTCCGCCTTTGAGCGGGCGCGGCGCCAGATACAGGGATACCGCCGAATTCGTTCGGGTCTGCGTCCCCCGACACGCTCCCCACGGGGGCACCAGCCCGGGTCGGGGCAGCAGTATAAAATCTATCGGGCTGACTTAGGTCTCCAGCGAGGCGGAACGCTTTGCTGGGGGCCTTCACGCACCTTCGGGAATTCCCCCGGGGTGCCTCTGTTACAAGGAGCATGATCATGCGCACTGGCGTGATCGCGAAGAAAATGGGGATGACCCGCTTGTTCCGGGATGATGGGCGCCACGTGCCCGTCACCGTGCTGGCGTTGGAGAATCTTCAGGTAGTGGCCGTTCGCGAGGCCGATCGAGACGGGTATGTCGCAGTCCAGCTGGGCGCGGGTACCGCAAAAGCAAAGAACGTTGCCAAGCCGCAGCGTGGCCATTTCGGCAAGGCCGAAGTCGAGCCCAAGGCGAAGGTCGCCGAATTCCGTGTCAGCGACGATGCGCTGCTCGAAGTCGGCGCGACCATTTCCGCCGACCATTATGTCGCTGGCCAGATTGTCGATATCCAGGGCGTGACCCAGGGTAAGGGCTTCGCCGGCGGTATGAAGCGTTGGGGCTTCGGCGGTCTGCGCGCTACCCACGGCGTGTCCGTCTCGCACCGTTCGCTCGGTTCGACCGGTCAGCGCCAGGATCCGGGCAAGGTCTTCAAGAACAAGAAGATGGCCGGCCAGATGGGTAACAAGAACCGCACCCAGCAGAACCTGGAAATCGTCTCGACCGACGTCGAGCGCGGCCTGATCTTCGTCAAGGGCTCGGTCCCTGGCTCGAAGGGTGGCTGGCTGCTCGTCAAGGATTCGATGAAGGTCGCGCGTCACGCCGATGCGCCGTACCCCGCCGGTCTGCGCCAGGTCGCCAACAACAACGATACCGCTCCCGCCGAGACGCCCGCTGACGTCGCGACCGTGGACGCGACCGACGGCCAGGAGGGCTGAACATGAAGGTCACCACTCAGTCCTTCGATGCGAACGCCACCGGCGCCGACATCGAGCTCAACGACGAGGTTTTCGGCCTCGATCCGCGCGCGGACATCCTGCACCGCGTTGTCACTTGGCAGCTGGAGAAGCGCCGTGCGACCGCACGCGGCACGCGTGAGCGCGCCGATGTTGCGCGCACCGGCAAGAAGTTCGGTCGCCAGAAGGGCGGCGGTACGGCACGTCACGGCGATCGCCGTGCACCGGTGTTCGTGGGCGGCGGTAAGGCACACGGTGCCCGTGTTCGCGACTTCAACCCGTCGCTGAACAAGAAAGTTCGTGCGCTGGGCCTGAAGATGGCGCTCAGCAGCCATGCCAAGGCGGGCACGCTGGTCGTCATGGACAGCCTCACGGTCGAGGAAAACAAGACCAAGACGCTGCTGGCGAATTGGGCGAACCTCGGCTTCGGCAAGACCGCTCTCGTGATCGATGGCGACATGGTCGAGCAGAGCTTTGCGCTTGCCGCGGGCAACGTTCACACGATCAACGTTCTGCCGGCTGCCGGCGCGAACGTTTACGATATCCTGAAGCACGACACGCTGGTCTTGACCCGCGCTGCCGTCGAAATGCTGGAGGCGCGCTTCAATGGCTAAGAAGCAAAAGGGAGACATCGATCTGCGTCATTACGACGTGATCGTTGCCCCGCACATTACCGAGAAGGCGACCTTGCTCAGCGAGAATAACGCCGTCGTGTTCCGCGTCAGCAACGACGCGACCAAGCCCGAGATCAAGGCTGCCGTCGAGGCGCTGTTCTCGGTCAAGGTTCTGGGGGTCAATACGATCGTCCAGAAGGGCAAGACCAAGAAGTGGAAGGGCGTTCCCTACACTAAGTCCGATATCAAGAAGGCGATCGTCACGCTGGCCGATGGCCAGTCGATCGACGTGACGCAGGGGGTCAGCGCGTAATGGCACTCAAGCATTATAATCCGACCAGCCCGGCACGGCGTGGTCTGATCCTCGTCGACCGTTCGGGTCTGCACAAGGGCGGCCCCGTCAAGGCGCTGACCGAAGGCAAGCGCAAGACCGGTGGCCGTAACAACAAGGGTCACGTTACGTCGCGCGGCATCGCCGGCGGCCACAAGCAGCGTTATCGTATCATCGATTTCAAGCGCCGCCTGTGGGAAGTCGAAGGCACGGTCGAGCGGATCGAATATGATCCCAACCGCACCGCGTTCATCGCGCTGATCAACTATGGTGCCGATGAAGCAGGCAAGGACAACGTTGCCTATATCATCGCGCCGCAGCGTTTGGCCGTTGGTGACAAGGTCATTGCTGCCAAGAAGACCGACGTGAAGCCTGGCAACGCGATGGAACTAGGCCAGATGCCGGTTGGCACGATCGTCCATAACGTCGAGATGAAGCCCGGCAAGGGTGGTCAGCTCGCACGTTCGGCCGGCACCTATGTGCAGGTCGTCGGTCGCGACAAGGGCATGGTGATGATCCGCCTGAACTCGGGCGAGCAGCGCTACATCCATGCGAACTGCATGGCGACGGTCGGTGCCGTGTCCAACCCGGACAACGGCAACACCAACCTCGCGAAGGCCGGCCGCAATCGTTGGAAGGGCATCCGCCCGCTGACGCGTGGTGTCGCCAAGAACCCGGTCGACCATCCGCACGGCGGTGGTGAAGGCCGTACCTCGGGTGGTCGTCATCCGGTTACACCGTGGGGCAAGCCGACCAAGGGTGCTCGCACTCGTCATAACAAGTCGACCGACAAGATGATCATCCGGTCGCGTCACGCCAAGAAGAAGGGCTAAGAGCTCATGGCACGTTCCGTCTGGAAAGGTCCGTTTGTCGACCTTCACCTGCTCAAGAAGGCAGAAACCGCGCAGGAAGCTAATGCGCGTGGCGCGATCAAGACCTGGTCACGTCGCTCCACGATCCTGCCGCAGTTCGTCGGCCTCACGTTCAGCGTCTATAACGGCCGCAAGTTCGTGCCGGTCACGGTCAACGAGGATATGGTTGGGATGAAGCTCGGCGAGTTCGCGCCGACGCGCTACTTCCCGGGCCATGCGTCCGACAAGAAGGGCAAGCGCTAACATGTCCAAGCCTAAATCCCCCCGCAAGGTCGCCGACAACGAAGCGTTGTCGGTCGGCACGCAGATTCGTGGCTCGGCGCAGAAGCTTGGCCTCGTTGCTGCGCTGATCCGCAACAAGAAGGTCGGGGATGCGATGAACATCCTGCAATTCTCGACCAAGGGCATGGCCGTTGATGCGCGCAAGGTGCTCGCATCCGCGATCGCCAATGCCGAGAACAACCATAATCTCGATGTCGACGCGCTCGTCGTCGCCGAGGCATCGGTTGGCAAGTCGATCACCATGAAGCGGTTCGCCACGCGCGGTCGCGGCAAGTCGACGCGCATCCTGAAGCCCTTCAGCCGCCTGCGCATCGTCGTTCGCGAACAGCAAGAAGAAGAAGCCTAATGGGTCAGAAATCGAATCCCATCGGTCTGCGCCTGCAGATCAACCGCACGTGGGACAGCCGCTGGTATGCGGAAGGCGCCGACTATGGTCGTCTCCTTCTCGAAGACCTCAAGATGCGCGCTTACATCATGAAGACGCTGCCGCAGGCCGCGATCTCCAAGGTGGTGATCGAGCGTCCGGCCAAGTTGTGTCGCGTGTCCATCTTGGCTGCGCGCCCCGGCGTGATCATCGGCAAGAAGGGCGCGGACATCGAGAAGCTGCGCCGCACGCTCGGCAAGCTGACCTCGTCGGACGTGAGCCTGAACATCGTCGAGATCCGCAAGCCGGAAGTCGATGCCAAGCTCGTGGCTCAAGGCATTGCCGATCAGCTCGAGCGTCGTATCGCGTTCCGTCGTGCCATGAAGCGCGCGGTTCAGTCGGCCATGCGCCTGGGTGCCGAGGGTATCCGGATCAATTGCGGTGGCCGTCTCGGCGGCGCCGAAATCGCTCGCTCGGAATGGTATCGTGAAGGCCGCGTCCCGCTGCACACGCTGCGTGCGAACGTCGATTATGCCGAAGCTTCTGCGCACACCGCTTATGGCGTGTGCGGCGTGAAGGTGTGGATCTTCAAGGGCGAAATCCTGGGTCACGACCCGATGGCGACCGACCGGATCATGATGGAGGCTCAGACCTCCGGCGTGCGCCCGGCGCGCGACGACCGCCGCTAAGGACTGAAACATGCTTCAACCGAAGAAAACCAAGTTTCGCAAAGCCTTCAAGGGCAAGATTCACGGCGACGCCAAGGGCGGCACGACGCTGAACTTCGGCTCGTACGGGCTGAAGGCGATGGAGCCGGAGCGTTTGACCGCGCGCCAGATCGAAGCGGCCCGCCGCGCGATCACGCGTCACATCAAGCGTCAGGGTCGTTTGTGGATCCGCGTGTTCCCGGATCTGCCGGTCACCGGCAAGCCGGCGGAAGTCCGCATGGGTAAGGGCAAGGGTTCGCCGGAATATTGGGCGGCGCGCGTCAAGCCCGGCCGTATCCTGTTCGAACTGGATGGTGTTCCCGGCGATATCGCGGCGATCGCGTTCAGCCGTGCAGCGATGAAGCTGCCGATCAAGGTGAAGGTCGTTGCCCGTCTCGGCGACACCACGCATCTGGGAGTTGCATAACATGGCCCGTATCGACGACCTCAAGGCGAAGTCCGAGGACCAGCTGGGCGAAGAGCTCGGCAACCTGAAGCGCGAGGCCTTCAACCTGCGCTTCCAGGCCGCGACCAACCAGCTCGAAAAGCCGAGCCGGGTCCGCGAAGTTCGCCGCGACATCGCTCGTATCAAGACGCTGCAAACCGCTCGCTCGCGCGACGCGGCAGCCAAGTAAGGATTAGACCATGCCAAAGCGCGTGCTGACGGGGCTGATCGTCTCCGACAAGGGCGACAAGACGGTGGTCGTGAACGTGGAGCGCAAGGTCAAGCACCCGCTCTACGGCAAGATCATCCGTCGTTCGAAGAAGTATCATGCTCATGACGAGAGCAACGAGTTCAAGCAGGGCGAGACCGTGCGGATCGAAGAGACCGCGCCGATTTCCAAGCTGAAGACCTGGAAGGTGATCGATCGGGTTAACACCCATGCGACGCCTGAGCGGGTCGAGACCGACGCAACGGCCTAACGGCCATTTGTAGGCGGCACCGGTCGGAATCGGTGCCATAGTGAGAAGGAACGGGATCACATGATCCAGATGCAATCCAATCTCGACGTCGCTGACAACAGCGGCGCGAAGCGGGTTCAGTGCATCAAGGTGCTTGGCGGGTCCAAGCGTCGTGTTGCAGGCGTGGGCGACATCATCGTCGTCAGCGTGAAAGAAGCCGCTCCCCGCGGCCGCGTGAAGAAGGGCGACGTTCATCGCGCCGTCATCGTGCGGACGGCCAAGGACATCCGTCGTGCCGATGGCACCGTGATTCGCTTCGACGGCAACGCTGCCGTGCTGGTCAACAAGAACGAGGAGCCGATCGGCACCCGTATCTTCGGTCCAGTGGTGCGCGAGCTGCGGGGCAAGAAGCACATGAAGATCATCTCGCTTGCGCCGGAGGTGCTGTAATGGCCGCTGCCAAGATCAAGAAGGGTGACCGCGTCATCGTCCTGTCCGGCAAGGACAAGGGTAAGACCGGCGACGTCACTCAGGCTCTGCCGCGCGACGGCAAGGTCATCGTTGCGGGCGTGAACATTCACGTTCGTCATACCAAGCCGAGCCAGGGCGACCCGCAGGGTGGCCTGGTCCGTTCGGAAGCACCGATGCACGCCTCCAAGGTTGCGCACGTGACGGCGGACGGCAAGCCGACCCGCGTCCGTTTCGAGACCCAGGATGGCAAGAAGGTCCGTGTGGCCGTCAAGACCGGGGAGAAAGTCGGTGGCTGAGGCCCAGAACGCAAAGCCGCGCATGCGGCAGATGTACGACGACACGATCATCAAGGCGATGACCGAGAAGTTCGGTTACAAGAACGTGATGGAAATCCCCCGTCTCGACAAGATCGTCCTGAACATGGGCGTTGGAGAAGCGACGCAGGATAAGAAGAAGGTCGACAAGGCCGCCGGCGAAATGGAATTGATCGCAGGGCAGAAGCCCGTCGTGACCAAGGCCAAGAAGTCGATCGCCCAGTTCAAGCTGCGCGAAGGCATGCCAATCGGCGTGAAGGTCACGCTGCGTCGCGAGCGGATGTACGAATTCCTCGATCGCTTCATCACCATCGCACTGCCGCGCGTCCGCGATTTCCGTGGCCTGAACCCGAAGTCGTTCGATGGCCGTGGCAATTACGCCTGCGGCCTGAAGGAACAGCTGATCTTCCCGGAGATCAGCTATGACCAGGTCGATCAGGTGCGCGGTATGGATGTGATCGTGACGACCACGGCCAAGACCGATGACGAAGCGCGCGAGCTGCTCCGCCTGTTCGGTTTCCCGTTCCCGATCGAAGAAACCGCAGACGAAAAGAAGGCGGCGTAAGATGGCGAAGAAAAGTTCGATCAACAAGAACGAGCGCCGCAAGCTGCTCGTCAAGAAGTACGCCCCGAAGTATGCGAAGCTCAAGGCGATTGCCGCCGACAGCACGCTGAGCGATGGCGAACGCATCGAGGCGCGCCTGAAGATGGCCGAGATTCCCCGTAACGGGAATCCGACCCGGATCCGCAACCGTTGCGAGATCACCGGCCGTCCGCGCGCTTATTATCGCAAGTTCCGTCTTGCCCGCGTCATGCTGCGCGATCTTGCCGTCCGCGGCATGATCCCGGGTGTCACGAAGTCGAGCTGGTAAGGATCAGAAGATGGCATTGACCGATCCCCTGGGTGATATGCTCACCCGCATCCGTAACGGCCAGCGCGCGAAGAAGGACTCCGTCCTGACTCCGGGTTCCAAGCTGCGTCAGCGCGTCCTCGACGTGCTGCAGCGTGAGGGCTATATCCGTGGCTACAGCGAAGAGCAGATGGGCCCAGCGGCCGGCATCCGCATCGAGCTGAAATATTTCGAGGGTCAGCCCGCGATCAAGCACGTCGCCCGCGTTTCGAAGCCCGGTCGCCGCGTCTATTCGGGTTCGACCGAACTGCCCCGCGTCATGAACGGCCTGGGCATCACCATCGTATCGACGCCCCGTGGCGTTCTGTCCGACGCCGAAGCGCGCGAACAGAATGTCGGTGGTGAAGTGCTGGCGGAGGTATTCTGATGAGCCGCATCGGCAAAAAGCCGGTCACGATCCCAGCGGGCGTGACGGCGAACATCGAAGGCGCGATCCTCAGCGTGAAGGGCCCCAAGGGCACTCTCTCCATGCCGATGCGCGACGAGATCAGCTATGTGCTGGAAGACGGCGGCATCGCAGTGAACCCGGCGAACGACACCAAGCGTGCGCGGGCGTTCTGGGGCATGCAGCGGACCATGGTGCAGAACCTGATCACCGGCGTATCGGATGGTTTCACCAAGAAGCTGCTGATCAACGGCGTCGGCTATCGTGCCGCAGCGCAGGGTCGTAATCTGAACCTGAAGCTCGGCTACAGCCACGACGTGAACATCAACGTGCCGGAAGGCATCGAGGTGGCCACGCCGGACAATACGACGATCCAGATCACCGGTTCCGACAAGCAGAAGGTCGGCCAGCTGGCCGCAGAAATTCGTCAGTGGCGTAAGCCCGAGCCGTACAAGGGCAAGGGCATCAAGTACGACGGCGAGTTCATCTTCCGCAAGGAAGGGAAAAAGAAGTAATGAGCACCAAGGGTCTCTCTCTCTTCGCGAAGCGTCGTCTTCGCGTCCGCACCGCGCTCCGCGCGCGTGGTGGCACCCGTCCGCGGTTGTCGATCCACCGTTCGGGCCGACACATTTATGCGCAGATCATCGACGACGCGCAGGGCCGTACACTGGCCGCCGCGTCGACGCTCGAAAAGGACGTGCGCGACACGACCGGCGCGACGATCGACGCTGCGAGCTCGGTCGGCACCCGCATCGCTGAAGCAGCCAAGGCTGCCGGCGTGACGCAGGTCGTGTTCGATCGTGGCGGCTTCCTGTTCCATGGCCGCGTCAAGGCGCTGGCCGCCGCGGCACGCGAAGCCGGATTGGAGTTCTAAGACATGGCTGACGACAACATTCCTACCGAAGCAGCCGCAGCAGCACCGGAAGGCGCAGCCGCACCCCAGGACAATCGTGGTCCTGGCGGCCCCGGCGGCGCGCCGCGCGGTGGTCGTGGCCGCGGTGGCCCTCCCGGCGGTGGGCAAAATCGTGGGGGCCGCGACAATCGCGGCGGCGGCCGTGACAATCGTGGCGGCCGTCCGGGCAGCGACGATGGCGGCGAAGAGCTGATCGAGAAGCTGGTGCATATCAACCGCGTCTCGAAGACGGTGAAGGGTGGTAAGCGCTTCGGCTTTGCCGCGCTCGTCGTCGTCGGCGATGGCAAGGGCCGGGTCGGCTTTGGCCACGGCAAGGCACGCGAAGTGCCGGAAGCCATTTCCAAGGCGACCGCGGCGGCCAAGAAGGCCATGATCCGCGTGCCGCTGAAGGATGGCCGTACGCTGCATCATGATGGCCGTGGTCATTTTGGCGCCGGTCTTGTGACGGTCCGTTCGGCGCCAGCCGGTACCGGCATCATCGCCGGTGGCCCGATGCGCGCCGTGTTCGAATCACTCGGTGTTGGCGACGTGGTGACCAAGTCGGTCGGTACGTCCAACCCGTACAACATGATCCGTGCGACCTTCGAGGCGCTGACCACTCAGGTCAGCCCGAAGTCGGTCGCGCAGCGTCGTGGCAAGAAGATCGCCGACCTGCTCGGCCGTGGTGGTGCGGAAGCACCCCAGGCCGAAGCCGACGCGATCGTGGAGTAAGACAGATGGCAACCATCAAGATCACCCAGATCGGATCGCCGATTCGCCGCAAGGCCGACCAGCGCGCAACGCTGATCGGCCTCGGCCTCAACAAGATGCACAAGACCAGCGAACTCGAGGACAGCCCCGAGGTTCGTGGGATGATCCGCAAGGTCTCCCACATGTTGAGCGTCGAGAAGTAAAGTCCTCTCTCCCTGCGGGGAGAGATCGGGTTATGGGGAAAGGGCTGGTGTAATGCCGGCCCTTTCGCTATTCGCCCACATCTTCCCCGACAGGGGGGCCCCATCAGCGCGACAAAAGCGAAAGCGAGTGCACGACATGAAATTGAACGAAATCCGCGATAACGACGGTGCCCGTAAATCCCGCATGCGGGTCGGCCGTGGTATCGGTTCCGGCAAGGGCAAGACCGCAGGCCGTGGTCACAAGGGTCAGAAGAGCCGTGAAGGCGTTTCGATCGCCGGCTTCGAGGGCGGCCAGATGCCGCTGCACATGCGTTTGCCTAAGCGCGGTTTCAACAACATCTTCGCCAGCGACTTTGCTGTCGTGAACCTCGGTGTGATCCAGAAGCTGATCGATGCCGGTACGATCGAAGCTGGCGCGACGCTTGATCACGCCGCCTTGAAGGCTGTTGGCGTTGCCCGTGGCGGCAAGGATGGCGTGCGCTTGCTCGGCAAGGGCGAGTTCTCGGCCAAGCTGAGCTTCACCGTCGCCGGCGCGTCGAAGGGCGCGATCGAGATGGTCGAGAAGGCTGGCGGCACGGTCAACGTGATCCACGTCGTGCCTGCCGCTGAGAAGGCTGCCGCCAAGAAGGGCGTCAAGTATCAGGAGCGCAAGGCACACAAGGCCTCGTTCAAGGCGTAAAGTCCGCCGCGGCGCCGACAGGCGCTAGGCAAGACCGCTTGCATGACTATATGGGCGGCGGGGGCGTAGAAACGTTTCCCGCCGCTTTTTGTTTCCGGGACGATAACGATAATGGCATCAGCAGCCGATTCCATGGCCCAGGGCCTCAGCCTGTCGAAGTTCGCGCAGGCGACCGATCTCAAGAAGCGCTTGTGGTTCACCATCGGTGTGCTGATCGTGTTCCGGATGCTCTCTTATGTGCCGTTGCCGGGTGTCGATCCGACCGCGCTGGGGCTACTCAGCCAGCAGACGCAGGGCGGCGTGCTCGACTTCTTCAATGCCTTCTCGGGCGGCTCGCTCAGCCGCATGTCGCTGACGGCGCTGGGCGTGATGCCGTATATCACTGCCTCGATCGTGGTGCAGCTCGCCACTTCGCTGTCGCCGACGCTGGCCGCGATCAAGAAGGACGGCGAGAGCGGGCGCAAGCGGCTTAACCAGTATACGCGCTACGGCACGGTCGCGCTGACCGCGGTGCAGGGCTATTTCATCGCGGTCGGCCTGGAAGCGCTCGGCGCCAGCCAGGGCGTGCAGGCGATCGTCGAGCCGGGCATGATGTTTCGCGTTGGCGCGGTCATTTCACTCATTGGCGGCACGATGTTCCTGATGTGGCTGGGCGAGCAGATCACTGCACGCGGCATCGGCAACGGCATGTCGCTGATCATCATGGCAGGCATCGTCGCCAGCCTCCCGACGACGCTGTACAATCTGTTCGAAGGCGGTCGCTCGGGCTCGCTAGACGCGGTCAAGATGTTCGGCATCATTGTTGCCGTGGTCGGCTTGATTCTGTTCATCTGCTTCATGGAGCGCGCACAGCGCCGCATCCTGATCCAGTATCCCAAGCGCCAGACGCAGCGTGGCATGCAGGCGGATCGCAGCCATCTGCCGCTCAAGATCAACACGGCTGGCGTAATCCCGCCAATCTTCGCTTCATCGCTGTTGCTGATGCCGCTGACGATCAGCCAGTTTGCCGGGCAGCGCGTGGCGGGCGAGAGCCAGTGGGGTGATTTCATTATCACGCTCAACCAGTACCTCCAGCATGGTTCACCGGTCTACATGGCGCTGTATGGCGCGGGGATCATCTTCTTCTCGTTCTTCTACACCGCCGTGGTGTTCAATCCGGAAGAGACGGCGGATAATCTCAAGCGTTATGGCGGGTTCGTGCCCGGCATCCGCCCGGGCAAGAATACCGAGACCTATTTCGATTACGTGCTGACGCGGATCACGGTGATCGGCGCGGGCTATCTGACGATCATCTGCCTGTTGCCCGAATATCTCGTTTCAGCACTATCGATCCCGTTCTATCTCGGCGGGACTAGTTTGCTCATCGTGGTCAACGTAACGATGGATACGGTGACGCAGATTCAGTCGCACTTGCTGGCGCACCAGTATGGCGATCTGATCAAGAAGGCGAAGCTGAAGGGTGGTCGGCTCCGCTAAGCGGCGGTCGGCGCGCTATCGGCAGACGAGGGGATTGCAGGCGTGAATATCATTCTCTTGGGCCCGCCGGGCGCCGGCAAGGGCACCCAGGCAGGCCGTCTGATGACTACGCACGGCCTGGTCCAGCTATCGACCGGTGACATGCTGCGTGCCGCAGTCAAGGCCGGCACGCCGACCGGGCTACAGGCCAAGTCGGTGATGGAATCAGGCGGTCTGGTGTCGGATGATATCGTCTCCGGCATTATCGGCGAACGCCTCGACGAAGCTGATACTGCCAATGGCGTGATTTTCGATGGTTACCCGCGCACAGCGGCGCAGGCCGAGCAACTGGATGCATTGCTTGATGCGCGCGGGCGCACGCTGGATTTCGTGATTGAGCTGGAAGTTGATGAGGATGCGCTCGTGGAGCGGATCGTCGGGCGATACACCTGCGCGCATTGCGGCACGGGCTATCACGATGCCTTTGCCAAGCCGAAGGTCGCCGGCGTTTGCGACAAATGCGCCTCCACCGAGTTCAAGCGCCGCCCTGATGATAACGAGGAAACCGTGCGCACGCGGATGGAGGAATATCGCGCTAAAACGGCGCCGATCCTACCGATCTACGACGCCCGCGGCCTGGTTCATCGTGTCGATGGCATGGCCGATATCGATCATGTGACGCACTCGATCGAGGCGATCCTGCAGCAGCGCTGACGCGCGTCGGAGCCGCACATGGACGCTCTGACCCTGTTCGGCCTGTTTGCCGTTACCTTCATGCTCGTTTGCTACATGAAGGAGGAGGACAGCCATTGGTGGACGCTGGCGTTTGCCGTGGGCTGCGTAATGGGATCGGCCTACGGCTTTCTGCAAGGAGCCTGGCCGTTCGGATTGGTCGAACTGGCGTGGACCGTCGTCGCATTGCGGCGTTGGTGGCGTATGCCCGGGCGGCGAGCAGGCAGGGCGTAGTCGCTACCCGCTGGTGTCACCGCGCGGCGGAACGAGCCCCGGACTGGGTTGACAGGGCAGGGGGCGATGCTTACTGGACGCTCTTCCAAACCTCTGGTCACGGCGGCGCTTGTTGGCGTACGCCGCGTTCGTGCGTTAGGAATTGTCGCAACGCTATGAGATGGGGTGGCTGCCATGCCGCCTCGTGGAGCAGGAGAAACTAGTTCATGGCTCGTATTGCAGGGGTTAATATCCCGACCAACAAGCGCGTTGTTATCGCGCTGACCTATATCCACGGCATCGGCAGCACGCACGCCAAGGCGATCGTGTCCAAGCTCGGCATTGCCGAGGAGCGCCGCGTGCAAGATCTGACCGATCAGGAAGTGCTGCAGATTCGCGAGACGATTGACGCCGATTACACGGTGGAAGGCGATCTGCGCCGCGAAGTATCGATGAACATCAAGCGTTTGATGGATCTCGCTTGCTATCGTGGCCTGCGTCACCGCAAGGGCCTGCCGGTCCGCGGCCAGCGCACGCACACCAACGCCCGCACCCGCAAGGGCAAGGCCAAGCCGATCGCCGGCAAGAAGAAATAAGCTCGCAGCCGTTCGCCTGGGAGTTCTCTCAGGCGCGCGGCGCGCTTATTTGATTCAAGGATTTAGGAATAAAAATGGCACGTGAACCAGCACGCATCAAGCGGCGCGAACGCAAGAACATCACCTCGGGCGTCGCCCATGTGAACGCAAGCTTCAACAATACCATGATCACGATCACCGATGCCCAGGGCAACGCGATCTCGTGGTCTTCGGCAGGTGCGATGGGCTTCAAGGGATCGCGCAAGTCGACCCCGTATGCCGCGCAGGTCGCTGCGGAAGACGCCGGCAAGAAGGCGGCCGAACACGGCGTTCGCACGCTGGAAGTAGAAGTGAAGGGCCCAGGTTCGGGCCGCGAATCGGCGCTCCGGGCGTTGCAGGCGGTTGGTTTTCAGATCACCTCGATCCGCGACGTGACCTCGATCCCACACAACGGCGTACGCCCGTCCAAACGCCGCCGCGTCTGACCTACCGTTCGGCGGCGCGCGATTGATCACGCAGCGCCGCCGATTCTCTCATGGCTCGTGCCGTCTGTCGCACGCAGTCCAAAACCAAGGGGAAGCCCATGTCCGTCAATGCGAAAAATTGGCAGGAACTCAAGAAGCCCAACGGTCTCGAAAAGAAAGCCGGTTCGGGTGACGGCAAGCGCAAGGCGACCTTTATTGCCGAGCCGCTGGAGCGTGGCTTCGGCCTGACGCTGGGCAACGCGCTGCGCCGTGTGTTGCTGTCATCGCTGCAGGGTGCGGCGGTGACCTCGATCAAGATCGAGAACGTGCTGCACGAATTCTCGTCGCTCGCCGGCGTGCGTGAAGACGTTACCGATATCGTGCTCAACGTGAAGCAGATTGCACTCCGTATGCAGGGCGAAGGCCCCAAGCGGCTGCAACTGTCGGCCACCGGGCCGGCGACGGTCACCGCCGGCGACATCGCCGTATCGGGCGACATCGAAGTGCTCAACCCAACGCTGGTGATCTGCCATCTCGATGACGGCGCGACGCTGAACATGGAGCTGACCGCGGATGTCGGAAAGGGCTATGTCGCCGCCGTTGGCAATCGGCCGGCCGATGCGCCGATCGGCCTGATCCCGATCGATGCGCTGTACTCACCGGTCAAGCAGGTGAGCTACAAGGTCGAGAATACGCGCGTCGGGCAGGAGCTCGATTATGATAAGCTGACGCTGACGATCGAGACCGACGGCACCATCACGCCGGAGGACGCGGTGGGCTATGCCGGGCGGATCCTGCAGGATCAGCTGGCACTGTTCGTACAGTTCGAAGATTCGCTGGTCACGCGTTCGGCGCCGATCGGCCAGGCGGCGCCTGCCGCTGCCGGTGACGCGGGTGGTGATACGCAGCAGATCAATCGCTATCTGCTCAAGAAGGTCGACGAGCTCGAACTGTCGGTGCGCAGCGCCAATTGCCTCAAGAACGACAACATCATTTATATCGGTGATCTGGTCCAGAAGACCGAAGCCGAAATGCTGCGCACGCCGAATTTCGGGCGCAAGTCGTTGAACGAGATCAAGGAAGTGCTGTCGTCGATGGGGCTGCGGCTGGGCATGGAAATCCCCGGCTGGCCGCCCGAGAATATCGAAGAAATGGCCAAGAAGCTCGAACAGGAGATTATGGGCTAACTGCACAGAATTAGCGTGAGCTAAGCCTGAGACAGTGAGAGCCCATCTGTCCCACGTGATCGGCGATAGTTTGCCGCGGCGCTTGGAAATCTTGGAAGAGGCCGCCCTGCGAGGGGCGGCCTCTTTTGCATTGCGGTCGAGCCAGCAGCCTTTTGACAACGGCCGACCACTGCCCGCCCGATAGACTGTGCTGAGCACGGCTGCGCACGATATGCGGGTCTAATCTCGTCATGTGGTGCTGGCAAAAGGCGCCATGAGTGCCATGCCAAGTTGATCCCGGTAAAAGTTGGCAGAGCATTAGCGCCCTTGGAGCGCCAGCTACCCGCGCTGCGCCAGGGCTCCCACCGCCGTTAAGGCGCTGCCGCCGCGTGATACGAAATCGACTGATCGGGATGTGCCATATCGGCATTTTGTCTGAGCGATGGCGAGACGGCTTCGGGGTTGAAGCGTAGCCCAATTCCCCGGACTCGTTCGACAGCCCCCGGGGCGCCCTGCAGCTGCAATGCCTTACGGGCTTGGGATGCCAAAACGCTGATTAAGTTCCAATGGTGCGGGCATCCGAGCCGAGCTTCGAGATCCGATCGTTCGACAACGGTGCCGGCCGATTCCATCAGCAAGCCAACCAGTTCATGGCACCGGGGCGACATCTTGATTCGCTGTCCGTCAATGCGGACGCCGAGCGAGGGACTGTAAAACAATCTTCCGACCGCGACGGATTTGCCGGTTTCGTAGTCGCATCCGCAATGGGGACAAACCCTATCCATACCGCTGCCTCCATAGCCGTGGTGACATGCGCGGTGCGGGTTGATCGGCAAATGGTCACCAAATGCGCCGCGCGCAGTCAACGGGCAAGATTAAGCAATTAAAATACCCAAAATAATACTTTGCCGCGGCTTTAGGCGCAGCGACACATATCCTGGGGAAGCTCGCCAATTATATCAAACTGGACGTTAGAAGTTGGCATCACGCGTATTCGCGGGAATCTACTTGAGTAAAGAGTATGCTGTCTTGCCATTAATTTGTCAATAACTATGCATTGAGGAACATGCGCTGCGGCGGGGTGGCGCGCATGAAGCAAGCGTGAGGAATTCTGGCAATATTAATGTGACGTTATTTGCGCTTAATTGGGACGGCTTCATATCTCTCGTGCCTGTCTGTGCAAGGCGCGCCTTACCTTTGTTTTGTAAATAACGAACACTTCGTTTTTACTTAAGGCTTCGTTGACTCTAGTCCGGGGGGAAGATATTTGGAGGGTGGCTAGCGAAGGCAATCGGCCTCCGTCGGGCGAATCGTATGAACGAACAGGGAAGGGAAATTCATGAAAAAGCTCCTTGTAGGAACCGCGCTCGCGACTGCATTGCTGTTCTCCGCACAAGCAAACGCGACTGATTTTAACCCGGGCGATCCTGAATTTCAGGTGTTTGGTGACATTACCAATGGCACGGTATCCGCTACGATCGGCAATGCTGGCATTGCTGCAGGCGTGTTTACCGATCGCTTCATTTTCACACTTGATCAGAACGGCACCGGCAGTGGATCGGTGGCAACCAGCGCGTCAATCTTTCAGAGTGTGACCGATCTCGATCTTACGTCGGTAAGCATCAATGGTATCTTTGCGACCAGGATCGCTGACCCGATGGGCCTGTCAGAATTTTATAGCCTTGTCGGCGTGCCAATTATCTTTGGCGTTGAAAACATCATTACGGTTTCAGGTGTTTCTCGGGGCAATGGATCATATGGCGGCAACCTGACTTTTGAGCCAGGTGCTATTCCTGAAGCCAGCACGTGGGCGATGATGATCATCGGCTTTGGCATGACGGGGGCAGCAATGCGCTACCGCCGGCGCCGCAGCGTTGTGAAATATGCCTTGTAATTAAGAGATGGATAGAAGGGGCCGCCGCGTATCTCGCGGCGGCCCCTTTTTTTATTCGCTGTTCGGCGGCTGCATGTTGTGGGTTGATGCTGACGGTCGCAATTGACGTCGCAACCCGGGACCGTACTGCCAGTGCTACGCGGCACGACATTATGCGCTGCCGGTCTTCTTGATCAACGCGCGCGCGCGGGCGCCGCTGCACCGAGCTTGACTTTGGCCGCTGACTCGGGTTTGAGCACGGCTCGGTTTTTGGCGATGTCCGTTAACATCGCCTGGTCTGGGGTACCTGAGGGCGTCCATCAAAGTAATTCTTTGATGGAGCCTGTTCACGGCCCCCTAACGAACGATAGGAAATACCATGCGCCATCGCGTAGGCGGCCGTAAGCTTCAGCGTACCTCGGCCCACCGCATTGCCCTGTTCCGCAATATGTCGGCAGCGCTGATCAAGCACGAGCAGATCACCACCACCGTCGCCAAGGCGAAGGAACTGCGCCCGTATATCGAAAAGCTCATCACGCTGGCCAAGAAGGGCGGTCTCAGTAACCGTCGCCTGGCGCATGCGCGGCTGCTCGATGATGCGCAGCTGATCAAGCTGTTCGACGTGCTGGCCGATCGCTATGCCACGCGCAACGGCGGCTATACCCGCGTGATCAAGGCCGGTATCCGGCTGTCCGACGCGTCGCCGATGGCGATCATCGAGTTCGTCGATCGCGACGTCTCGGCCAAGGGGCAGGATTCGGGCCCGCTGATGAACGAGGACGAATACGAGGACGCGTAAGCGTCTCCGCTACCTCGGAAGGGTTTCAAAAGGAGTCGCGCTCGTTATGAGTGCGGCTCCTTTTGCATGTCTGGAGTGTTAGATGCGCCGCGCCCTTCCGTTGATCGCCCTGATATCCGTCTCGGCGCCAGCATTTTCCCAGACCAAGGCCCTCCCCATGAAATATCCCGAAACCCGCAAGGTGGCGCAGGTCGACGCGCAGTTCGGCGTCCCCGTCGCCGATCCGTATCGCTGGCTCGAGAATGACGTGCGTAGCGACACGGAGGTTGCCGCCTGGGTCGAGGCGGAGAATGCCGTGACCAACGCCTATCTGGCGACGCTGCCGGGGCGCGACGTGTTCAAGGCGCGACTGAAGCAGTTACTCGATTACGAGCGCTTCGGGCTGCCGGTGCACAAGGGCGCTCACTATTTCTACAGCCGCAACAGCGGGCTGCAGAACCAGGCGGTGCTTTACGTGCGCGATTCCCTGGATGGTGAGGGGCGCGTGCTGATCGATCCCAATGGCTGGTCCAAGGACGGCGCTACGGCATTGGCCGAATGGGTGCCGTCCGAGGATGGATCCAAGGTGCTGTACACGGTGCAGGACGGCGGCACCGACTGGCGCACGGTGAAGGTGCTCGATGTCGCCACGGGGCAGGCGACGGCGGACACGATCGAATGGGTCAAGTTCAGCAACCTCGCCTGGGCGAAGGACGGCAGCGGCTTCTATTATTCGCGTTTTGCCGCGCCGGCGGAGGGCGCGAAGTTCCAGGCGTTGAACGAGAACCAGCAGGTCTATTTCCACAAGCTCGGCACGGCGCAAAGCGCGGACCGGCTGATCTATGCGACGCCGGCAACCCCCAAGCGCGGCCACATGGTGGAGGTTACCGATGACGGCAAATGGCTGGTCATCACCTCGACCGAGGGCACCGACAATCGCTACGAGATCACCGTGATCGATCTGACCGCACCGACGCCGACGCCGCGCACGATCGTCAAGGGGCTGGAGAATGAATGGTCGCTGGCGGGCAATGTCGGGGGCAATTTTTACTGGGCGACCAACAAAGATGCGCCGCGGCTGAAGATCGTGGCGATGAACCTGTATGCGCGCTCGGCCACGCCGCCGATCGCTGAGATCGTGCCGGAGGATCCCAAGGGGGCGGTGCTGGAAGGCGCGCGGATCGTCGGCGGGAAGCTGATCGTGGAATATCTCGCCGACGTGAAGAGCGAAGTGCGGCGCTATGCGCTGGACGGCAAGCCCGACGGCACGGTGCCGCTGCCGGGGATTGGCAGCGTCGGCGGCTTCGGCGGCGATATCGACAAAACCGAAACGTTCTATAGCTTCACCAGCTTCGCCACGCCGGCGACGATCTATCGTTATGACGTCGCCACGGGCAAGAGCACGCCCTGGGCGGTGCCCAAGGTGGCGTTCGATCCCGCTGCGTACGATGTGGCGCAGCGTTTCTATGCCTCGAAGGACGGCACCAAGGTGCCGATGTTCGTGGTCAAGCGCAGGGACGTTACCGGGCCGGCGCCGACATTGCTCTATGCCTATGGCGGGTTCAACATCTCGGTGACGCCGAGCTTCTCGGCGACGCGGCTCGCCTGGCTCGAACAGGGCGGGGTGCTGGCGGTGGCCAATATCCGCGGCGGCGGCGAGTACGGCAAGGCGTGGCATGACGGCGGGCGGCTGGCCAACAAGCAGAACGTGTTCGACGATTTCATCGCCGCGGGGGAATATCTCAAGCATGAGGGGGTCACCTCGCAGGATGGGCTCGCCATCCAGGGCGGCTCGAACGGCGGTCTGCTGGTCGGCGCGGTGACTAACCAGCGGCCGGATCTGTTCGCGGCGGCATTGCCCGCGGTGGGCGTGATGGACATGCTGCGCTTCGATCGCTTTACCGCCGGGCGCTATTGGGTCGATGATTATGGCTATCCCTCGAAGGAAGCCGATTTCCGCACGCTGTATCAATACTCGCCGTATCACAATGTGAAGAGCGGCAAGGTGTATCCGGCGATCCTGGTGGCGACGGCAGATACCGATGACCGCGTCGTGCCCGGCCATTCGTTCAAATATACCGCCGCGCTGCAGGCGGCCGATATCGGCGACAAGCCCCATCTGGCGCGGATCGAGACGCGCGCCGGGCATGGCAGCGGCAAGCCGACCGATAAGGTGATCGAGGAAGCGGCGGACAACTGGGCGTTCGCGGCAAAGTGGACGGGGTTGACGGTCAAGTCAGTTCAGTAGGCGTAATGCGCCGCCTTGTCGCTTGACCAGTAAGCGGCGAGGCGGCAGCTTCTGGCCCTACGAATCTTTTGGGGCCGTACGAAGACAAGCGGGATGCTGTTGGCCGTAGTGGCGCTGACGTCTTCGGGCGCTGGCTTGGCGCAAATGCGGCCCGACGCAATCAACCTCTCGGCAAAATCCGACCATGGTGCGGTGCTCATCCGCATACGTCATGAAAGTGGCGCCGGCGACAACAAGCTATACCTACATGGCGCGCACGCTGGCGCGAGGGCGCTACCGCCTCGACAATGTCTGGCAGCAGGGCGCGTGGACGGCATGCTTGGAGCAGGGAACGTGCGGGCTCTCGGTTGCGCCAGGCAAGATCGCTTATCTCGGGACATTCGAGGTGGACGGCGTGCTGCGCGTGATCCAGTCCCAGGCGATCGTGCGCGACAGGACGGTGATGCGCAGCACCGATTACACGCAGGGGCAAGTCAAGGTCGCCGACGACATGGTCACCGGACGCGACCTTGCTGGCATGAAAGACGCGCGTCGCTTTGCCCAAGAGAGTATGGGTGGCGGGGGCGCCTTTGTCACGTTGGCGGACGTGAGCGGCGTTAGCTTCTCGACGTCGGCCTTTGGCAAGGCAATCAAGATATGCGGATAGCACGCATGCAAGCGCTCGCCTTCCGACAGCCGTCGGTCTTGGCATCCCCTTCATCGTGCCAGAACCTACCTATTTTGGCTGATCGCGAAAGCATTGCACCGGTGTGAGACGGTCCAGTAGGACGCTCCAATGATCAAGGATCCTGCGCCCGCCCTATGACACACACCGCACAGACGCTCGACGCGCTTGGCTGGCGCGCGCAGTTCGCCGCGCAAGTAACGGCGGCGGAGGCCGGGCGCGTGGTGCCGGTGCGGGTGATGGCGGTGCATCGCGGGCAGATCGCGGTGGCGGGCGCGGGGGCGGATTGGCTGGTGTCGCCGTATATCGCCGGCGCGCTGCCCGGCGATGATCACCCGACGGTGGGCGACTGGCTGTTGCTCGATGCCGAGACGGTGCAGCCGATCCGCGTGCTGGCGCGGACGAGCCTGTTCACGCGGCGCGCGCCGGGCGATCCGACCAAGGAGCAGATGATCGCCGCCAATGTCGATACGGTGTTCGTCGTCGCCTCGTGCAACCAGGATTTCAGCGTGGCGCGGCTGGAACGCTATATCGTGCTGGCGCGCGAGGCGGGGGTGCCGGCGGTGGTGGTGCTGACCAAGACCGACCTGACCGACACGCCCGAGACGTTCGCCGCGGCGGCGCGCGCAATCGAGCCGGGGCTGCGCGTCGAGCTGGTGAACGGGCGGGATGCTTCGGATGTGGCGCGGCTCGCCGGCTGGTGCGGCGTGGGGCAGACGGTGGCGTTCCTTGGCTCGTCGGGCGTGGGAAAATCGACGTTGGTCAACACGCTGCAGGGATCGGACCGTATCGCCACGCAGGCGATCCGCGCGGCGGACGATACCGGGCGGCACACCACCACGGTGCGGCAAATGCACCGGCTGGCGGGTGGCGGGTGGCTGCTCGATCTGCCCGGAATGCGCGAACTGCAGCTGGCCGAGGCGGCGACGGGGATCGCCGAGATTTTCGACGATTTCACCGCGGCCGCCGAGGAGTGCCGCTTTTCGGATTGTTCGCATGGCGTGGAACCGGGCTGCGCAGTGCAGGCGGGGATCGCGGCTGGGACTCTCGACGCGGAGCGGTTTACGCGCTGGCGCAAGCTTGTGGCGGGGGCGGCGGCGACGCCGGGGCGGGCGGGGAAGCGGCGCGGGCGGTAACGGCCGGCAGTAGGAGCTGGGCCCCCGGGGCGGCGGTAGGCATTGGCGGCGAAGCGTGGGACTGGCGTCGCTGGCCAAGCCTCGTTATCTGGCCGCATGAACCAGCATCCCGATTCCATTCTCATCGTCGATTTCGGCAGCCAGGTGACGCAGCTCATCGCGCGGCGCGTGCGCGAGGCAGGGGTGTATAGCGAGATCGCACCGTTCACTACGGCCGATGCCGCGTTTGCGCGAATGGCCCCGAAAGGGGTGATCCTGTCGGGTAGCCCGGCCTCGGTGCTTGATGAGGGATCCCCGCGCATTCCTCAGGTGATCCTGGATAGCGGGGTGCCGATCATGGGCATCTGTTATGGCCAGCAGGTGCTGATGCATCAATTGGGCGGCTCCGTGATCCTCGGCGAGAGCGGCGAATTCGGCCATGCGGTGATCAAAGTGACCGGCGAGTGCGCGCTGTTCGATGGCGTGTGGGCGCCGGGCGAAAGCCATACGGTGTGGATGAGCCATGGTGACAAGGTGACCGCGCTGGCGCCTGGGTTCCGCCCGGTGGCCGTCTCGCCCGGCTCGCCGATCGCGGTGGTGGCGGACGAGGCGCGGAAATATTACGCCACGCAATTCCATATGGAAGTGGCGCACACGCCCGATGGCGCCAAGCTGATCGCCAATTTCGCGCGGCACGTGTGCGGGCTGACGGGCGACTGGACGATGGCCGAATTTCGCGCCGCCAAGATCGCCGAAATCCGCGCGCAGGTCGGCTCGGGCCGGGTGATCTGCGGGCTGTCGGGCGGGGTCGATTCATCGGTTGCCGCGGTGCTGATCCACGAGGCGATCGGCGAGCAGCTGACATGCGTGTATGTCGATCACGGGTTGATGCGCGCCGGCGAGAGCGAGCAGGTCGTGACGCTGTTCCGCAACGCCTATAATATCCCCTTGGTGCACGTGAATGCCGAGGCGACGTTCCTCGCCGGGCTGGCCGGGGTCACCGATCCCGAGGCCAAGCGCAAGTTCATCGGCGCGGCGTTCATCGATATCTTCGAGGCCGAGGCGAAGAAGGTCGGCGGCGCGGAGTTCCTGGCGCAGGGCACGCTGTATCCCGATGTGATCGAGAGCGTGAGCTTTACCGGCGGGCCATCGGTGACGATCAAGAGCCATCACAATGTCGGCGGGCTGCCCGAGCGCATGAACATGCAGCTGGTCGAGCCGTTGCGCGAATTGTTCAAGGACGAGGTGCGTGCGCTGGGCGTGGAACTGGGGCTGCCGCCGGCATTCGTCGGGCGGCATCCGTTCCCGGGCCCGGGCCTGGCCATCCGCATTCCCGGCGAAGTGACCAAGGAACGCTGCGACATCCTGCGCAAGGCGGATGCGATCTATCTCGAGGAGATCCGTGCCGCCGGGCTATACGACACCATCTGGCAGGCGTTCGCGGTGTTGCTGCCGGTACGCAGCGTGGGCGTGATGGGCGACGGGCGGACCTATGACAATGTGCTGGCGCTGCGCGCGGTTACCTCGACCGACGGCATGACCGCGCAGGCCTTCCAGTTCCCCGGCGATTTCCTGCCGCGCGTGGCGACGCGGATCGTCAACGAGGTGAAGGGCATCAACCGCGTGACCTACGACTATACCTCAAAGCCGCCCGGCACGATCGAATGGGAGTGAGCAAGACTCGCGATCCTGCGGGGCAGGATCGCGGTTTGATCACTCGGCGGCCATAAGGCCGCCGCGCCACAGGCGCCGGCTGACCGCGCGAAAATGCCCGACGAATATCGCGGGCGCAACGGACCTTTGCGCGTCGCCTGACCGTTGAGGGGAGAATTCCTGGCCGTGTGGCCGGGCCTCCACCAACATCAGGTACCCCCATGCAGATCCAGGCCATTCTCTTCGACATCGACGGTACGCTGGTCGACAGCAACGATATGCACGTGCTGGCGTGGGAGGAAGCGTTTGCCGGGATCGGCGCGTCGTTTGACCGGCAGGTGGTGCATGACCAAATCGGCAAGGGCACCGATATGCTCGTGCCGACCCTGCTACCCGAACTGGACGGGGACGCGCAGGAGCAATTGGGCGAGGCGCATGGCGCGGTGTTCAAGGCCAAATATCTTGCCACCGCCAAGCCGTTTCCGGGCGCGCACGACTTGCTCGCGCACACCCATGCGCGGGGTCAGAAAGTGGTACTTGCCTCGTCCGCCTCGGGCGGGGAACTGGACCATTATCTCGATCTGCTCGGCGCGCGCGATCTGGTGTCGGCAACGACGAGCAGTGACGATGTTCAGCGGACGAAACCCGCTCCGGATATTTTCGCGACCGCGCTGGGCAAGCTTGACGGCATAACGGCGGACGCGGTGATCGTGGTTGGCGATACGCCGTACGACATCGAGGCGGCGCAGAAATGCGGCATCGCCACGGTAGCGCTGCGCTCGGGCGGGTTTTCCGATACCGCGCTGCAGGCGGCGGGGGCGATCGCGATCTATGACGATGCCGCGGCGTTGCTCGCGGGCTATGGCGACTCCCCGCTGGGGCGCTGAGCGGTGCCGCGCGACTTGACGCTGCGCGCACTGAGCGAGGACCCGCCGCGGGACGAATGCGCACCGGCCGAGACGCTGGCGCGGGCCATTCCCAGCCACGGCGTGAACCTCAACGCGATCCTCTATACCGCGGCGGGGGCGGGGCCGCATCCGACGGTGCTGCTGCTCCACGGGCTGCCCGGTAATGAGCAGAATGTCGATCTGGCGCAGAGCCTGCGGCGATTTGGGTGGAACGTGCTGACGCTGCATTACCGCGGCTCATGGGGCGGGCCGGGTGCGTTCAGCTTCGCCCATTGCGTGGAGGATGCGGCGGCGGGGGGGGGGGGGGGGGGATTGTGCTCCCCCCCCCCGCCGCCGATCGGGTCGATCCGGACCGTATCGCGGTGATTGGACATAGCATGGGTGGATTTGTCGCCGCGGAACTGTGCGCGGCGCGGCCTGAGATGCGCGGCGCTGCATTGCTATCAGGGGTCGATCTCGGGCACGCGTTTGGTTGTGACAATACGGCGACATCGGTGGCGCGGGTCGACGAGAATGTCGGGACTAGCGCGGGGTTGCACATTCTTGATGGCACGTCGCCGCAAGCGCTCGCCGATGAAGCACGCGACAATGCCGGACGTTGGCATCTTGCCGATCGCGCGGAGCGGCTGGCGGGCCGGCCCTTGCTGATCGTGACGTCGGACGACGGTTTCGCCGGCGCGGGAGCGGCGCTGGCGGCAGCGGTCGGCGTGATCAATGCCGCGCGCCTGACCACGACCCATTTTGCCGCTGACCACAGCTTCTCGGATTGCCGCATCGCCCTGCAGGCAGCCGTGCTCGACTGGTTAAGCGGCGATGTCGCGCAATGACATAGATCAATTAATTTGCACATTAATGGAACCTACGCTGGGCCTGCACCGTTGGGCTTGCGAGGTGTATATCAATGGAATTTCATTTAGCCCGGGGTGTGCCCATCGTGGCCCTTAGGCAGCCCAAGTGCATCCTCTTGGTCGAAGATGAACTCCTGATCCGCATTCTGGTGAGTGATTCGTTGCGCGACGAAGGTTATGAGGTCGTCGAAGCGTTTAACGGCGACGAGGCGGTCGAAATCCTCACTGCGGGTAAGGCGGTCGACCTGGTATTCAGCGATGTTCGGATGCCGGGCGGCACCGATGGGCTGGGGTTGCTGAAATTCGTCAAAGCGCGTTTTCCCGATCTGCCGGTAATCCTCACCTCGGGCCACCTCGATCCACGGCACGCGTCGATGGCCGGGGCAGTTGCCTTTCTAGGCAAGCCATACCGCATCGATGAGGCGTTAGAAGCCGTCGCCTGCGAAGTGGCCAAGCTGCAGTGACCGAGCAAGATCCAGCTGCAAAGCCCGGCGCAATCCTGATCGTCGACGGCGATATCCTTTCCAGGCACGCGATTGCCGATTTCCTGCGCCGTTGCGGGCATGGTGTGGTGGAGGCGGTCAACACCGATGAGGCCTTTATTGCGTTGGGCGATGCGTCCCTCGCGGTCGACGTGATCCTTTGCGATATCGCCGCCATCGGCACGCGGTCGGGCTTCGAATTGGCAAGTTGGGTCCGGCGTAACCGTCCCGAACTCGAAGTGCGGTTGGCGGGTAGCTTGGCGGGTATTGCCGACAATGCTGCGGCGATCTGCGAAAGCGGGCCGCACCTGGCGCGCCCCTACGAACCCGATGCGGTGGTTGATTATGTCACGCAGTTACGCGCGAAGCGCGATCATGACAGCGCCGTGGCTCGCCAAAGTTCCTGAAAGCTTGCTCGGCTGGCCCGCTCCGCGATAATACTTAACGCGGATCATGCACAATAAATATTGATTTGAATCATGTTAATGGTTGCAGCCTAGTTAGGGCGTGCCACCGAGGGAGGCGTCTTGTGCGTATCGATCAACTTCAGCCTCCTCTGACGGCGGGGGCACCGCTCGAAATTCCACCGCCGCTGCGCGATAGCGTGTTGCGCCATCAGACGCACCTGCTCGCCCTGATCGACAGTCTGCGCGCGGCGGGCCTGGACGAGCTGACCGTCGATGCCAGCATTCGGGTGCTGGTCGAGAGCTATGCCGAAGATTTGGCCAGCGCCATTCATGCGATGATGAAAGACCAGTTACATGCTTGATTCAAAATTGCACGATGAAGATGCGCGGATTGCCGCGTTGCGCCGCCTCGGCGTGCTTGACACCGCGATCGAACAGCCGTTCGAAAAGATCGTCATGTTGGTGCGCACCGTGCTCCGCGTGCCGATGGCCGCAGTGACGCTTGTGGATCGGGAGCGCCAGTGGTTTAAAGCTAGCCGTGGGCTTGATGCAACCGAGACGCCCCGGTCGGTGTCTTTCTGCACTTATACGATCCAGCAGCGCGGTCCGATGATCATCGAGGACGCATCGCGCGATCCGCGCTTTGCCGATAACCCCTTGGTGGTAGGCCCCCCGTTCGTGCGCGCTTATGCCGGGATCCCGCTGCGGACGCCCGAGGGCTATAACGTGGGTGCCTTATGCGCGATCGACACCGAGCCCCGCACGTTCAGCCCCGCCGATATCGCCATTCTGCGCGATTTTGCCAACATTGTTTGTGACGAGCTGGAATTGCGGCTGATTGCGCAGCTCGATCACCTGACCGGCGCGCTCACGCGGCGCGGGTTCAGTGAACAAGCCGAACGCGAGTTGGCGCGCGCCGGGCGTTACGACCGGCCCGGCGCATTAGTGATGCTCGATGTTGATCATTTCAAGCGCGTCAACGATACATATGGGCACAGCATCGGCGACCAGGTGCTGCAACAGATTGCGGGCATTACCGAAGGCGCGCTCCGACCAAGTGACGTGTTCGGGCGATTGGGGGGCGAGGAGTTCGCGCTGCTGTTGCCCGAGACGAGCGGCGCCGAAGCAATGATGGTGGCGGAGCGGTTGCGTGAGGCGATTGCCGGGCACGCGATTCGGTTGCCCGATGGCGGTACGTTGCACGTCACGGCAAGTTTTGGGGTCGCCGAGTCGCCCGGGATCGCAACACTCGCGGCGTGGCTCGAACGCGCCGACGCGATGCTTTATGCGGCCAAATCGGGTGGCCGTAACCGGACGGAATTGGCCGAGCTGGTTTGACCGGCGCGCCGCGCGCGTTATCAGCCCCCGGCTAACGAATGAGGGAAATCATGAAGACGCGGATGTTCGGGATCCCCAATTGCGACACGGTGAAGAAGGCGCGCAGCTGGCTCGAGACGCACGGCGTGGCCTACGCCTTTCATGATTACAAGAAGGTGGGGATCGACGAAGCGACGCTGCGCAGATGGAGCGCGCAACTGGGGTGGGAGGCGCTACTCAACCGCAAGGGGACGACGTTTCGCAAGCTGCCCGAGGCGGAGCGCGCGCACCTGAATGAGGACAATGCGATCGCGCTGATGCTGGCCAGCCCGTCAATGATCAAACGCCCCGTAATCGAGCAGGGCACCGTGCTGCTGGCGGGGTTCGCGCCCGATACCTATCTGAAGCAGATCACCGGATAAGGAGAATGCGCATGCCCACGGCAAGTTGGAACGGCACGGTCATCGCCCAATCGGACGACACGGTCATCGTGGAGGGCAATCATTATTTCCCCGCCGATAGCGTGGCGGCGGATTTGCTCGAGGATAGCGCGACGCGCAGCCAGTGCCCGTGGAAGGGCGAGGCGCGATACAAGACCTTGGTGGTAGAAGGCGCTCGCAACGCGGATGCCGTGTGGTATTATCCCGACCCCAAGGCGGCTGCGGCGGAGATCAAGGGGCGCTACGCTTTTTGGAAGGGCGTCATCGTCGCTTAGCTCACTTTTGTCGACCCTGCGGTCGACAGTTGCCTTTCCGCAACGAAGCGCGCATTTTTCTTCGTAAATGGGAGGGCGGCATGACGGTATTGCGCAAGACGGCACCGGCACGGTTCTGGATCATCTCGCTGCTGATCACCTTATGGGGCGCGATCGGCGTTGCGGCCTTTTATCTCGACGTGACCACATCGCCCGCCGCTGTCGCGCAAATGTCCGATTATGACCGCACGCTGCGCGCCAGCCGCCCGGACTGGTTCATGTGGCTTTATGGCGCGGCGACCTGGGCCGGGCTGCTGGGCGGGTTGCTATTGCTGCGGAGGCTGGTGGTGGCGCGCGCGGTGCTGATCGTCGCGCTGGTGCTGGTTGTGGCGATGTTCGGCTATATCTTCGCGGTGACCGATCTGATTGCGGTGAAGGGCGTCGTAACCGCGGCGGGCTTCCCGATTGCGCTGGTGCTGATCGCCGCGGCGCAGATCTGGTTTGCCACCCACGCACGACGCCACGGCTGGATCGTCTAGCGCCGCACCGGCTTGGGCTGGCAACGCGGCTGCCGATCCGCTAGCCAAGCGACCATGTCCACGACCTTCACGATCGACACATCAACCAGCCGCGCCAACCCGACGCCCGCGCCGATGAAGCGGCTGACCGTGCCGGCGATCCAGCGCCGCAAGGGCCAGGAGCCGCTGGTGATGCTGACGGCCTATACCGTGCGGATGGCGCAGCTGCTCGATCCGCATTGCGATCTGCTCCTCGTGGGGGACAGTCTGGGGCAGGTGATTTACGGATTGCCCTCCACGCTGGCGGTAACGCTCGACATGATGTGCGCGCATGGCGCCGCGGTGGTGCGGGGTAGCTATCATGCCGTGGTGGTGATCGACATGCCGTTCGGCACGTACGAGCCGAGCCCCGAGCAAGCATTCGTCTCGGCCGCGCGGATCATGGCCGAGACCGGCGCCGCGGCGGTGAAGATGGAGGGCGGCGAAGCGATGGCGCCGACCGTCGCGTTCCTCACCGCGCGAGGCATTCCGGTGATGGGGCATATAGGCCTTACCCCGCAGGCGGTGAACGCGCTGGGCGGCTATGGCGCGCGCGGGCGCAGCAACGCCGAACACGCCAAAATTATCGGCGATGCGCGCGCCATCGCCGATGCCGGTGCATTCGCGATCGTCGCGGAAGGCGTGATCGAGCCGCTGGCCAAGGCGATCGTGGCTGAAGTGTCGTGCCCGGTGATCGGCATCGGCGCGTCGGCCGATTGCGATGGGCAGGTGTTGGTGACGGAGGATATGCTCGGCATGTTCGAACGCACCGCGCGGTTCGTAAAGAAGTTCGACGACTTGGCAGGTCGTATTTCCGCCGCGGTGGAAACCTATGCCGCCGATGTACGATCGCGCACCTTTCCGGGGCCGGAGCAGACGTACCAGCCTAAGGATTGATTCTCTTCCCCTTAGCCGGGCGCGCGGCTAAGGTCCGCGCCTTCCTGCCCCTATTCAATTGTTGTATCTGGAGCCTGCCTTGGCCGTCCCGCCGAAAACCGACGAAGCATTCCTGCGTGAGGTCGATGAAGAACTGCGCCGTGACCAGCTGACCAGCGTGTGGACGCGCTATGGGCGCTGGATCATCGTGGCCATCCTGGCGGCGCTCGCGCTGTTCGCGGGTTTCCTATACTGGCGGCATCAGCAAACCGAAGCCGCCGGTATCGCGGGGGAGCAATTGCAGGCCGGGTTCGACGCACTGGCTGCCAAGCCCGATACGGTGCCGCCGCAGCTCACCACGCTGGCTGATTCCAAGGTCGAAGGGTACCGCGTCACTGCGCGCTTTTTGCAGGCCGATCAATTGTTGCTGAAGCAGGATTTGAAGGGCGCCGCGGCGATCTTCGCCAGTGTGGCGGCGGATACGTCGGTGTCGCAGCCGTTCCGCGATCTGGCGTTGATCCGGCAGACCAGTGCCGAATTCGATACGCTGAAGCCTGATGTCGTGGTGACGCGGCTCAAGCCGTTGGCGCTGGCGGACAATGCCTATTTTGGCAGCGCCGGTGAATTGCTCGCCGCGGCCTATCTACGCATGAATCGCAAGGATCTGGCAGCGCAAATGTTCGCCGGCATCGCGCGCAGCGACAAGGTGCCCGAAACGATCCGTCTACGTGCGGTTCAGATGTCGGGTGCCATGGGCGTCGATGCGATCGACCAGACCGAGGAAAAGAAGGCTCCATGATGACCAGCAATCGCGCGACCGGGCTGAAGACTTCCGTCGCGATCGCCGCATTGATCGCGCTGAGCGCGTGCGGCATCTTCAAGGGCGGCAAAAGCAAGACTCCGGTGCTCGGCGATCGTGTGCCGATCCTGCTGTCCGAAGCCGCTGTCGAGGCGGATAAAACGCTGGCGACAGTCCAAGTGCTGTTGCCGCCCGCCGAGACCAATACGGATTGGACGCAGCCCGGCGGCAATGCCGCCAAGGCAATGGGGCAGCTTGCCTTGCCGGATACACTGACGCGCGCCTGGACCGCGCAGATCAACGGCGGGAGCAATCGCCAGCGGCTGGCCGCACCGCCGGTCGTATCGGCCAATCGCTTGTATGCGATGGACGTCGATGGCGTGGTGCATGCCTTCGCCGCCGATACCGGTGCGAAGATCTGGGCGACCGACATCGTCAAGGGGGATGAGAATAAGTCGGCGCGCTTCGGCGGCGGCGTGAGCTTCGATGATGGCAAGGTCTATGCCACCGATGGCCTGGGCGACGTGGTCGCGCTGGACGCGGCAAACGGTGCCGAAGTGTGGCGTGCCAAGCCGGGTGGACCGCTGCGCGGATCGCCGACGATTGCTTATGGCAATGTGTATGTATTGAGCCAGGACAACCAATTGTTTGCACTCAATCAGGCCGATGGCAAGACCGCCTGGGGTGCTTCGGGCAGCCTCGAGTCGCAAGGCGTGTTCGGTGTGGCGGCGCCAGCGGCGAGCTCCGGCACAATCGTGGCCGGTTTCTCATCGGGCGAGCTCAATGCTTATCGTTACGAGAATGGCCGTGCCTTGTGGCAGGATGCATTGTCGCGCTCAGCCATTTCGACCTCGGTGTCGTCGCTAGCCGATATCGATGCCGCCCCGGTGATCGATCAGGGCCGCGTTTACGCCGTCGGGCAAGGCGGGCGTACGGTCGCGATCGATATCGGCACCGGGCGGCGCATCTGGTCGCAGAATTTCGCGGGTATTTCGACGCCGTCGATCGCCGGTGAATGGCTGTTCCTGGTAACCGACGATGCCAAATTGGTCTGCCTGTCGCGCGCCTCCGGCGCGGTGCGCTGGATCAGCCAGTTGAAAGGTTTCGACAACGAAAAGAAGCGCTCGGGCGCGATCACCTGGTTTGGGCCGGTGGTGGCGGGCAATCGCTTACTGGTGACCAATTCGAACGGCGAGATCGTCTCGGCGTCGGTCAGCGATGGTTCGTTGGGGACAGTGATCAAGAGCGCTGATCCGTTCAATCTGGCACCGATCGTGGCCAACAATACGCTGTACGTGCTGGATATGAAGGGCAAGATTTCGGCCTACCGGTAAGCCTACTGGCAGTTTGTCACCGCTTCATGGCGCACTACCCCGGCGGACGCCGGGGTAGTAGTGGGGTGGCCATTCACGCCACGTGACCTTTGCCGCCAACCGGGCTAAGGGCACGCCATGTCCAAACTCCCTGTGGTCGCGATTATCGGCCGGCCGAACGTCGGCAAATCAACTCTGTTCAACCGCCTCGTCGGCAAGAAGCTGGCGCTGGTCGACGATCGCCCCGGCGTGACGCGTGATCGCCGCGAGGGTGATGCGACGCTCGTCGGCGTCGAATTCCGCATCATCGATACCGCCGGTTACGAAGACGAGGACGCGGCGACGCTGCCCGGGCGCATGCGCCAGCAGACCGAAGCGGCGGTGGCGCAAGCCGATGTCGCGCTGTTCATGTTCGACGCACGCGTCGGGATCGTGCCGCTGGAGGAAGAGATTTCGCGCTGGCTGCGCGGCTCGGACACGCCGATCATCCTCGTCGCCAATAAGGCGGAAGGCAAAGCGGGCGAATCCGGCATCCTCGAATCCCTGTCGCTTGGCTATGGCGATCCGGTGCAGCTCTCCGCCGAACATGGCGAGGGCATGGGCGATCTGTTCGAGGCGCTGCAGCCATTTATTGATATCGAGCCGATCGAGGAAGAGCCCGAATTCGACGAAGACGATCTCAGCGCGCCGCTCAAGCTCGCCATCGTCGGGCGCCCCAATGCCGGCAAATCGACACTGATCAACCGCATCCTCGGCGAAGAGCGGCTGATCACCGGCCCCGAAGCAGGCATCACACGCGATTCGATCGCGGTCGACTGGACCTGGACCGACGAGCATGGCGAGCCGCGCGCGGTGCGGCTGATCGACACGGCGGGGATGCGCAAGCGTGCTAACGTGCAGGACAAGCTGGAGAAGATGTCCGTTGCCGATGCGTTGCACGCGATCGATTTCGCCGAAGTCGTCGTGCTGCTGCTGGATGCGACGCGGGGGCTGGAATCGCAGGATCTGCGGATCGCCGATGCGGCGCTGCAGGAAGGGCGCGCGGTGATCGTGGCGCTCAACAAATGGGATGTCGCGGAACATGCCAGTTCGCTGTTCAACGGCGTCAAGGCGGCGCTGGAAGAGGGTTTGAGCCAGGCGCGGGGCATTCCCGTGCTGACCGTGTCGGCGGCGACGGGCAAGGGGCTCGACATGCTGCTCAAGGTGGCGTTCGAGACGCGCGAGATTTGGTCCAAGCGCGTCGGCACAGGGGAGCTCAACCGCTGGTTCGAAAAAGCCGTGGATGCCAATCCGCCGCCGGCGCCGGGCGGCAAGCGCATCAAGCTGCGCTATCTGACGCAGGCTAAGACGCGGCCGCCGGGCTTCATCCTGTTCGGCACGCGCGTCGATCAGCTGCCAATGAGTTATCAGCGGTATCTGATCAACGGCATCCGTCGGGATCTCGGCTTTGGTGCCGTGCCGGTGCGGCTGACGTTGCGCGCGCCCAAAAATCCTTTCGATCAGTAATTGGCTGTTTTAGCGCCCGATCCTGAGCTTCAGTTAGTGGAACAGCATGGATCAATACTATTTGGTAACTGACATGAACGAATCCTTTACTTAACCTGAATAAACTTGGCGTTCGACCGGCTGATCATGGCGCGACGATAAGGAGGAACGCCGATGGTTTTCGAGGACGGCTCGTTGGTGGACTGGAGAATATTCCAACACGCGCGTAGCGAGCTGGCGTCGGATTTCCCGCGCATACTTGGCTATTTCCGCGAGGATGGGGTTAAATCGCTCAACTCGATCGAGGAGGCGATGCGCGCTCTTAATGCTGCAGCGATGGTTGTGCCCGCGCACACGCTGAAGGGCGACTCGAGTATGTTTGGCGCAATGCCGCTGGCAACGCTGGCAGAGGCGATCGAAGATATCGCTCGCCTCTGCCTTGAGGCGCAGGAAACGCCCGGCGAGGCGTTGGAATATGTCGCCGCGCTTCGCCCGTTGTTCGTACGGACGTTGGCGCTGCTGGAGCGGGAGATCAGCCCGCTGCTGGTGGAGCGTCGCCCGGCCATGGTTTTTGGTCGGCGGATGCTGTGACGACTCCCCCCCGGGGGATTTGTCGAGCGGCTGACCAGCTCGGTCTTTCGCACCGCTGATTTTCAAGCAGAGCGCACGCTACGCATCGTCACCCTCGGCCCGGAGCCGTGCTCGCGCCTGTTAGACTAGCTGCCCATGGCTCAATGTCGGTTCTAGCCCGGGGGACGATGTGAAACTCCCGCCCCCCGCACCAGATGCTCTCCAGCGCGGTAGCGCGGATGGGTCAGGCGATCTCTTCGTTAGCCGGCTTGCTTTGCAGCTGGACGTAGTTTTCTATGCCCATGCGCTGGATCATTTCGAACTGACGTTCGAGCGTATCTACGTGCTCCTCCTCGCTGTCGAGAATGCGGCGGAACAGATCGCGGCTGACATAATCGCGGACCTTTTCACAATGCTCAATCGCGTCACGCAGCGGGGGTAGGGCCTCCATTTCGAGATCGAGATCGGCCTGCAGCACTTCCTGCACCGATTCACCGATGCGAAGGCGGCCGAGCAGCTGGAAATTGGGCAGGCCATCGAGGAACAGGATGCGCTCGGCGACCCAATCGGCGTGCTTCATCTCATCGATCGATTCGTGCTTCTCGAACTCGGCGAGCTTGCGCACCCCCCAATGATCGTACAGCCGGTAATGCAGCCAATATTGGTTGATCGCGGTAAGCTCGTTCTTGAGCACCTCGTTCAGATAGTCGATGACCTTGGGGTCGCCACGCATGTCTCTACTCCGTTGTTGCGCAACTCATAGCGCGAACGGGCGCGTAACGACAGGCGAAAGTGACGTATTTCCGCGGGTTTCGGCCGCTGCGACTGTTACGCAGCAGCACGTTCCGCATCGATAATGGATCGCGCGAACGGCACGCACTGGCCGCATTTGGGCTGACGACCAAGGCTGCGATAGGCTTGGCATGCGCTGGTCGCGCCGTTGCGTGCGGCTTCCCGAACCTGGGTCTCCCGAATGGCATTACAGACGCACACGACCATGAGCATTCCCTCCGCGTAGGAAGGTATGCAGCTAATGCGACTTGTTCGCAAGCGGTATTGCGGGTGATTCGCATTTACTTTCGCCGCCTCGGGTTTGACCCAAGGTCCCGACGCTTGGCCGCGCAAGAAGAAGCGGGATCCCGGCGCAAGGCCGGGATGACGGCAGGGTAGAGGTAGGGGTAGGGGCGGGCGATTTGCCTCAGGCGAGCTTATCCTCCGCGCCCATCAGCGTGGGGAAGAAGCCTTCGTGCACCGCGCGCAGCGCGGCGATGGTGACGGTCCAGTCGCCTTCGTCCAGCTCGAAGATCAGGCGATCGTGGATCACCCGGCCAAGCGGATCGGCCGGGACATCGGCCTTGTGCGCGGCGACCATGAAATCGGCCAGGCAGGTGTCGCAGACGGTGACGACATAGACGCCCTGATCCTCGCCGAACAGCGAGCCGGCGATGCCGAACGGCTGCGGCTCAGTAACCAATACGCCGAGATCGGAGGCGAGCGCCATTTCCGCGAGCGTGACGGCGAGGCCGCCATCGGACACGTCATGGCAGGCAGTGATGGCGCCGTTCTGGATCTGCGCGCGGATGAAATCGCCGGTGCGGCGTTCGGCGGCGAGATCGACCGGGGGCGGGGGGCCATCCTCGCGGCCGTGCAGTTCGCGCAGCCACAGTGACTGGCCGAGATCGCCGCCGCGCTCACCGATCACGAGCACGGTGTCGCCGGTGCCCTTGAAGCCGATCGTGCAGCTTTTCGACCAATCGGCGAGCAGGCCCAATCCGCCGATCGCGGGCGTCGGCAGGATGGCGGAGCCGCCGCCGGTGGCCTTGCTTTCATTGTACAGCGACACGTTGCCGCTTACGATCGGGAAATCGAGCGCGCGGCAGGCATCGCCCATGCCCTCGAGGCAGCCGACGAGCTGGCCCATGATCTCGGGCCGCTGCGGATTGGCGAAATTGAGGCAATTGGTCACGGCGAGCGGGGTCGCGCCGACCGCGGTGAGATTGCGCCATGCCTCGGCAATGGCCTGTTTACCGCCCTCGACGGGATCGGCGAAGCAGTAGCGCGGCGTGCAATCGGTGGTCATCGCCAGACCCTTTTGAGTGCCGTGAACGCGCACCACCGCGGCATCGCCGCCGGGGCGCTGCACCGTATCGGCGCCGACCTGCGTGTCATACTGTTCCCAGATCCAGCGCCGGCTGGCGATATCGGGCGAGCCCATCAGCGTGATGAGATCGGCGACGGGATCCGTGCTTTCGGGCGCGTCGGTCAGATCGGGGCGCTTAGGCGTGGGAACGTGCGGGCGATCGTAGAGCGGGGCATCGTCGGCCAGCGGCCCGAGCGGGATATCGGCGACGACATCGCCCTGCCACTTGAGCACCATCCGCCCGGTATCGGTGACATGACCGATCACCGCGAAATCGAGCTCCCATTTGCGGAAGATCGCCTCGGCGAAATCCTCACGGCCGGGTTTCAGCACCATGAGCATGCGCTCCTGGCTCTCGCTCAGCATCATCTCATAGGGCGTCATTCCGGTTTCGCGCTGCGGCACATCGTCCATGATTAATTCGATGCCGACGCCGCCCTTGCTCGCCATCTCGACCGAGGAGGAGGTGAGGCCCGCCGCGCCCATATCCTGGATGGCGACGATCGCATCGGAGGCCATCAATTCGAGACACGCCTCGATGAGCAGTTTCTCGGTGAAGGGATCGCCGACCTGCACGGTGGGGCGCTTGGCCTCGGCATCCTCGCCGAAATCGGCGCTGGCCATGGTCGCGCCGTGGATCCCGTCGCGCCCGGTCTTGGAGCCGACATAGACGATCGAATTGCCGATGCCCGAAGCCGCGGAATAGAAAATCTTGTCCTGCTCGGCGACGCCGACGGTCATCGCGTTGACCAGGATGTTGCCATCATAAGCGGGGTGGAAATTGACCTCGCCACCGACCGTGGGCACGCCGACGCAATTGCCATAGCCGCCGATACCGTGAACCACGCCGGCGATCAGATGCCGCATCTTGGGATGATCGGGGCGGCCAAAGCGCAGCGCATTGAGATTGGCGACGGGGCGGGCGCCCATCGTGAACACATCGCGGAGGATTCCGCCGACGCCCGTCGCTGCGCCTTGATACGGTTCTATATAGGAGGGATGGTTATGGCTCTCCATCTTGAAGATCGCGGCCTGGCCGTCCCCGATATCGACCACGCCGGCATTCTCGCCCGGGCCGCAAATAACCTGCGGACCTTCGGTGGGGAGCTTCTTGAGATGGATGCGGCTCGATTTGTAGCTGCAATGCTCCGACCACATGACCGAGAAGATGCCGAGCTCGGTAATGTTAGGCTCCCGCCCCATGGCGGCGAGCACACGCTCATATTCATCGGCGGACAGGCCGTGATCGGCCACGATTTGCGGAGTGATACCAGTCATGTCGGGTGCAATAGCGGCACGTGCGCCCTGCGTCACCCCAGACATGCGAGCGTCCGAGCCACAGAAATAGAATTGATATATATCAATTTTCTTGCCGTTGGGACTTTATGACATTAACCATGGCGACCAAAGGGCATCTCCAGCATGTATCGCCATCGTCATCTGATCGCACTGCTGCCGGATGCTGGGACGCCGCTGCCGGCCTGGCATCGCGAGGACACGCCATTTCTGCCTTCGCTTCCCGCAGCGTGGCAGTGTGATTTAGCGACGGATAGGCTGAGTTGGTCGATCGGCGTGTTCGACCTTTTCGGTATCCCGCGTGATGCAGCGATCGATCGGCGCTCGACGCTTGACTTGTATATGCCCGAATCGCGGCTGAAGCTGGAACAGGTGCGCGCGGCGGCGCTGGAGACGGGCGGCAGCTTTACCATCGAGGTGCAGATTCGTCGCGTAGATGGCGAATTGCGCTGGATTAGGATTTCTGCCGCAGTGCAATGCGAAAATGGGCGCCCCACGGTGATTCATGGCACAAAGCAGGATATCACTGCCGAGATGGCAGGATATCGCTCGATCCTGGAGCCGATGATACCGCGCGGGGGATAACCCTGGCGGCGGCAATCAGCGCCGCCGCCAAAGCCAACGCCAAGGACGACGGAACAGCCCACGTTTGCTGAACCCTTCGAACATTTCGGCTGGCCCTTCGGGATCGAGCACCTCGTTATCGGCGAGCCATTTCTCGACCGCGCCAACATCCGGCACTTCATAATCGATAAGGCTACGCCCCTCGCCGCGGAGACCCTCGATCGCCGCGATCAGCGAGCCCGTCTCGATGATGCGCGCCGCCACCAGTTCGGGGGCGACACCCAGATGTTCGGCGATCAGCCCGTCGCGGATCGAGATGATACAGGCACGATCGGCGCCGTGATCGGCATCGATTGTCACGTCGCACTCGGTATCGAGCCGCATCGACCGATTGTTGAAATTGGACGACCCGACGCGCAGCACTTCATCGTCGATGACCAGAATCTTGGCGTGAACATAGATCGGCTCGCCGCCCGCAGTGACCGGGTGATACATCCGCAGCCGCTGATGTACGTCGCGGTGGCGGAGCGCCTCGATCAGCCGGGCGCGCGCGCTATCCATCGCGATCGGCTCAAGCCAGCCTTGCGCCGTCGTTGGGTTGATGATGACGATTTCGGGGCCGTCGGGTTCGTCGAGCCGGCGCGCAAGCGCTTCGGCGATCTTGCGCGAGGCGAAATATTGGCTCTCGGCATAAATCGTGCGCTTGGCGCTGGCGATGAGATCGAGATACAGATGCTCGATCTCGAGCACGGGCTGGCGATCGGGCATTTCCGGCTCGGAGCGCGAAATCGCCACTTCGACATCGGTGAAATCGATTTCCAGCGCCTCGGGCCAGCAATCCTCGGCTTGGGCAGGCGCCGGAAGACGCCCGCCACCGGCCAATTCCCAACGATCGCGGCACAGTTCGCCAAGCGCCTTGGCAACGGGGCCAGCGAGCGCGGTGGTGGCGTCGTGCCACGGCTTATATTGTTTCTTGCCGCCGGGCACGGTGCGGTGTGGCTGATCATCGCGATGCTCGCGCGTGTCCCACCGCTCGGAGGTCATGTCGATGCCGCCGGCAAAGGCCAGGCAATCGTCGATCACGATAATTTTCTGGTGATGCGAGCCCCCGAACGGATGATAACCGTCGAGCTTAGTGGCAATGCGCTTGTGCATCATCCATTTGGCGATGGTGAAGATGGTCGAGCCGCGGCCCAATGTCTTGATCGCGCCGGTATCCCAGCGCAGCGTGTACACGCGGAGACCGGGATTGCGCTGGACCAGCCAGTAGATGAAATCGCCAATCGTGCGCGGCGCGCCATCGCTGACATCGCCGTCGGGGGTGAGATCGATGCGCGCATCGAAATCCCAGCCGACCAGCAAGATCTGCGAGCGTGCCTTGAGCATCGCGGCGCGCGCCATCTTGAAATAGCGTTCCGCGTCGACGATCACGGTCGCGCGCGTGGCGGGTTCGATGCGCCAGCAATTGCGGCCGGGTTCCAGGATGCTCACAGTCTCGCCCGCACGTGGAATGCCCCCTGGTTGTTCGGGCAGATGCCCCTAGAAACCGTCACCCCGGACTTGTTCCGGGGTCCACCGGGCCGCACTGCCGGACCTGTTTCCGGGGAGCCGCCAGGCCGCTTGGTGGACCCCGGACCAAGTCCGGGGTGACGGGAAAAGCGCCGGTCAGTCGTCTTGTTTCGCCAGCCATTCCTCCAGCCATTTGATCGTATAATCACCGGCCTGGAAATCGGGATCGTCGAGCAATGCCTGATGCAGCGGGATGGTCGTGGTCGGGCCTTCGATGACGAATTCCTGCAGCGCTCGGCGCAGGCGGCGCAGCGCGCCGTTGCGCGTCGTGCCGTAAACGATCAGCTTGGCGATCATCGAATCGTAATAAGGCGGCACGCGGTATCCGGTGTACAGCCCGCTATCGACGCGAACGTGCATGCCGCCCGGCGCGTGGAACATCTTCACCAGGCCGGGCGAGGGCGCGAAGGTGCGGGGATCCTCGGCATTGATGCGGCATTCGATGGCGTGGCCGCGGAACACCACATCCTGCTGGCGCAGCGTCAGCGGGCGGCCTTCGGCGATCTGGATCTGCTCGCGCACCAGATCGAGCCCGGTGATCATCTCGGTGACGGGATGCTCGACCTGCAGCCGCGTGTTCATCTCGATGAAGTAGAACTCGCCGTCTTCCCATAGGAACTCGATCGTGCCGGCGCCACGATAGGCCATATCGGCCATCGCCTTGCTGCACACCGCGCCCATGCGCTCGCGGTCTTCCTGGCCAAGCACGGGGGAGGGGGCTTCCTCGAGCACTTTCTGGTGGCGGCGCTGCAGGCTGCAATCGCGCTCGCCCAGATGAATGGCATTGCCATTGCCATCGCCGAACACCTGAAATTCGATGTGCCGCGGATTGCCGAGATACTTTTCCATATAGACGGTGGCATCGCCGAACGCCGCCTTGGCCTCGCTGCCCGCCTGGCTCATCAGCGTTTCGAGCTGATCTTCTGACGTGCACACCTTCATGCCGCGCCCGCCGCCACCCGAGGCGGCCTTGATGATTACCGGATAGCCGATGCGCGCGGCGATTTCCTTCGCCTCGGTGACGTCGCTGATCGCGCCATCCGAGCCGGGGACCAGCGGCAGGCCGAGCCGCCCGGCAGTGCGCTTGGCCTCGACCTTGTCGCCCATCGTGACGATATGTTCGGGCTTGGGGCCGACAAAGATGATGCCGTGGGCCTCGACGATCTCGGCGAACTTGGCGTTTTCGCTCAGAAAGCCATAGCCCGGATGGATCGCATCGGCGCCGCTGATCTCGGCCGCCGAGATGATGTTGGCGATGTTGAGATAGGATTCGGCGGCGGCCGGCGGTCCGATGCAGATCGCCTGATTGGCGAGCCGCACGTGCATCGCATCGGCATCCGCGGTGGAATGCACCGCGACCGTCTCGATGCCCATTTCGTGGCACGCGCGGTGGATGCGGAGCGCAATCTCGCCGCGATTGGCGATCAGCAGTTTCTTGATCTTGGGCATCGAGCTTACGAGACCACCACGAGCGGCTGGTCGAACTCGACCGGCTGCTTGTCCTGCACCAGAATCGCGGTGACGGTGCCGGCGCTGGGCGCGAGGATCGGGTTCATCACCTTCATGGCTTCGACGATCAGCAGCGTGTCCCCCGCGGCGACCTTGTCACCGATCGCGACGAACGGCCGCGCGGTGGGATCGGACGACAGATAGGCGGTGCCGACCATCGGCGATTTGACCGCATCGGTGGGGATCGCGGCAGGCGCGGGATCGCTGGCGACGGGTGTGCTGGCGCTCGCCAGCGGCGTCGGCGCGGGCGCATAATGGACCGGCGCAGCGACCGGCGCGGCGGCGGCGGCCTTCCGCGCGATGCGGATCTTGCGCCCGCCATCCTCGACCTCGATCTCGGTCAGCGAGGTGTCATCGAGCAGCTGCGCGAGCTGACGCACCAGATCGACATCGATCCGCATGCCATCGGTTTCGGTAATATCGGTCATGCGACCCTGAACTCCATTTATACGGGAACCCCATTCCCTTTATCGGCGGCGTCCTGTCAGAGTCGCGCGGCAGCTTCAAGCGCCAGCACGTAGGAAAGCGCGCCGAACCCGGCGATGGTTCCACGAGCGGCACGGCTGATATGGCTACGGTGGCGGAAAGATTCGCGCGCGTGCGGATTGGACAGATGCACTTCGATGACGGGCGTGACGATCGCCTTCATGGCATCGAGAATCGCGATCGAGGTGTGCGTATAGGCGCCGGCGTTGAGGATCACCGCCCTTGCCCCCTCGGCCTGCGCCTCATGCAGCCAATCGACCAGATGCCCTTCGTGATTCGACTGCCGCATGTCGATGCGCAGATCGAGCTCGCGGGCGCGATCCTCAAGCATGCCGGCGATATCGTCGAGCGTGTCATCGCCGTAAATTTCGGGTTCGCGCAGGCCGAGCAGGTTCAGATTCGGGCCGTTCAGCACATAGATGGTGTCGGTCACGGGCGGCTTTCGATTGAAGGTGTGTCGGTCGCAACCCTATATGACTGGGACGAGCCGACCAACCCCTGCGCGGGTGGGCGTTGGCGCGGCGACCACGGAGAATGATGTGCACAGCGACGGAACGGTATCGATCACGGTCAATGGCGAGCATAAGCGCGTGCGCAGTGGCCTGTCCATCGCGCAGCTGGCCGCCGAGCTCGGGCTGGTGCCGGAAAAGGTCGCGGTGGAGCGCAATGCCGAGATCGTGCCGCGCTCGACACTGGCCGAGGTGATGGTCGAGGATGCCGACGAACTGGAGATCGTGCATTTCGTGGGCGGTGGCGATCATGAGCCGGTGACCAGGCCCGACAGCTGGAGCGTGGCGGGCAAGACGTTCACCTCGCGGCTGATCGTCGGCACGGGCAAATACAAGGATTTCGCGCAAAATGCGGCGGCGGTCGCGGCATCGGGCGCAGAGATCGTCACCGTGGCGGTGCGGCGGGTGAATATCAGCGATCGCAACGCGCCGATGCTGACCGATTTCATCGACCCCATGAAGATCACCTATCTGCCCAACACCGCGGGCTGCTTCGACGCCGAATCGGCGATCCGCACGCTGCGCCTAGCGCGCGAGGCGGGCGGCTGGGAGCTGGTCAAGCTCGAGGTGCTGGGCGAGGCCAAGACGCTGTATCCCGATATGGTCGAGACGCTGCGGGCGTGCGAAATCCTTGCCAACGAGGGCTTCAAGCCGATGGTCTATTGCGTCGACGATCCGATTGCGGCGAAGCGGCTGGAGAATGTCGGCGCGGTGGCGATCATGCCGCTGGGTGCACCGATCGGATCGGGCCTGGGCATTCAGAACAAGGTGACGATCCGGCTGATCGTCGAGGGTGCCAGCGTGCCGGTGCTGGTCGATGCCGGGGTCGGCACCGCCTCCGATGCAGCGGCGGCGATGGAACTGGGCTGCGACGGCGTGCTGATGAACACCGCGATCGCCGAGGCGAAGGATCCCGTGCTGATGGCGGCGGCGATGAAGGCCGGCGTGGAAAGCGGGCGGATGGCGTATCTGGCTGGGCGGATGGGAAAGCGGATGTATGCCGATCCGTCGAGCCCGCTGTCGGGGCTGATCTGACGCTGCTGCACCGTCGTCATCCCAGCGAAAGCTGGGATCTCAAGCGGTTCGCACATGACAGAACCGCATCAGACCCCAGCTTTCGCTGGGGTGACGGGTAACGGCGTCTCCAGCCTCCACCTGCGTCCAACGGTTCTCCGCGCGGGATGGCGGCTCGAAGCGGCAGGAACCGCGCCGCGCGTCGTCCGTTCTCCTATTACAATGATCGCGCCATCCGGCGCGACGCAGGAGACAGAACATGGGTGAACTCACCGACAAGATCAAAGGCAATGTCAACGAAGCCATTGGCAAGGCCAAGCAGCACAGCGACAATCCCGCCACGCGCGATGAAGGCGCGGCGCAGGAAGTCGAAGGCAAGGGCGAGCAGGTCAAGGGCAAGATCAAAGGCATGCTCGGCGACGATATCTGATCGACGCATCAGCGCCGCTTAAAGGCCGTGCCGGGCAACCGGCGCGGCCTTTTGCATAAGGCCGAAACCGCCCAAAGAAATCGTGTCACGGCGGAACTCGGCGCCCCCATGCCCCGTTGCTGTGAACATGGCTAACGACATCAAATATCCGCTTCTCGCCAAGCCGCACATCCTCCTGTCCGGCCCGGTCGATCAGCTCATGTATCAGAGCTTCCGGCAACAGCTCGAACCTTGCCCCGACGAGGGCACCTTAGTCGTCGCACTGACCACGTTGGGCGGGGACCCCGAGGTCGCGCGGACGATGGCGGACGATATCCGGCTACTCGTGGAACATGATGGGCGCGAAATGCTGTTTCTGGGCAAGGTCGCGGTCTATTCGGCCGGTGCGACGTTCATGGCCGCGTTTCCAGTGAATCGCCGGTTCCTGACGCGACGCACGCGGCTGATGATCCACGAGCGCAAGATCTCCAAGGAGCTCAACCTCGATGGCCCGCTCCGCATGGTGGTGGCGTCGATCAAGGCCGCGCTGCACGAAGTGGAGCATTCGATCCAGATCGAAGAAGAGGGCTTCCACGACATCGTGCGCGGCAGCAACGTTGATTTCGAGGATCTGCGCGAGAAGGCGCCCGCCAACTGGTATATCGAGGCGGAGGAAGCGCGCGACCTAGGGCTAGTGCTCGACGTGATCTGATCGGTCGTCACCTCGGACTCGGTCCGGGGTCCACCAAGCGGCGTGCGATGCGCGACATGGATGCGCCATTATTGCGGCACAGCAGACCCTGGACCAAGTCCGGGGTGACGGGGAGGATGGTCGAACTCCCCATTATCCCATATCCTCGCCCCGATCGAGGGGAGCGCCACTACATGCCGGACACTGCCGACCGTACGCCCGGCCGCAAATTGTTGTTCGCGGTCCTGATCGGGGTGCTTCTCGCGATCCCGCTATTTGCCGTTTATCTGTTAGTCTACGACCGCCAGAGCCAGTCGCAAACTGCGCGCTCGTCGATTGCCGAGGGGTGGGGCGGGCCGCAGAGCATTGCCGGGCCGGCGCTGGTTATTCCCTACACCGAGCAGGTCAGCGAGACGGTGACCGAAGCCGGCAAGCAGGTGACCAGGACCAATACTGTGTGGCGCGAGCTGACGTTGGCGCCGGATGTGGCCGATATACGGTCCGATCTCACCACCGAACGTCGCCAGCGCTCGATCTACGACGCAGTGGTCTATGAAGCGCGCATCACCGGCACCGCTAAATTCGCCTTGCCGGCGGATTTGCAGCGCTTCGGGGTGACGCTTGATCGGCTTGCCTTCGAGCGCGCCGAACTGCGCTTCGGTCTACGCGATGCACGCGGGCTGTTCGGGCCGCCGCCCTCGGTCAGCGTGGATGGCGCGCGGCTCGTGTTGCAGCCGGGCAAGGGGCCGAGCGAGACCAATGGCTCGGGCTTCTTTACCTGGCTCGATGCCGCGCCGATCCGCGCGCGCGCCCTCACGGTGCGGTTCGATTATGCGTTTCGCGGCAATGGTTGGCTGTCGCTGCTGCCGCAAGCCGGTGATACGCGCTGGACGGTAAGTTCGAAATGGCCGCATCCGAGCTTCAGCGGCGGTTTCTTGCCGATCAATCGCGTGATCAACGATGCGGGGTTCATCGCCACGTGGCGCGTCGGCAATCTGGCGCTGGGGCGTGCGCTGGTGTCGGGCGAGCAGGCCAAGCCGGAGGCGCAAAATCCATATAGCGCACGAGGCGTCGATTCGCTGGGCCAGGCGGCGGGGGATTATGAGGCGCGGGTCGATCTGGTCACCCCGGTGGATCTGTACAGCCAGGTCAATCGCTCCGTGAAATATGGCTTTCTGTTCATCGGCTTCACCTTCATCGCCTTTCTGATGTTCGACGTGATCGGCGGGGTGCGCGTGGCGGCGGTGGAATATCTGCTGGTCGGTGCAGGCCTGGTGTTGTTCTTCGTGCTGCTGCTGGCTTTTGCCGAAGTGATCGGTTTTACGCTGGCTTATATCCTGGCGGCGGCGGCGATCATCGGCCTGCTCACGGCCTATTCCTCGGCGGTGCTGCGCAGTTGGCGGCGCGGCGCCTATATCGCCGGGCTTCTGACGGCGCTGTACGGCGTGCTGTATATCCTGCTTAGTCTGGAGGCATATTCGTTGCTGATTGGTGCGCTGCTGCTGTTCGCGGCATTGTCGGCAGTGATGTATCTCACGCGGCAGCTCGATTGGGGGCAGGCGGGACGACAAAGTAACATCAAGCGCTCCCCAACCGATCGTGGAGAGTAACCGCGAGCCGCGGCGGCAACCACCAGCGCAGCTGTCGGACGGAACAATGTCCAGCCGTCTAAGCGTTTTGCGTCGCCCTTGGCTGGTTGAAACCCCGCTGCATAATGGCCAAATACTTCACACGCTGCGCCGCAACGAATTCGATGCGCGCTTCCCCGGCTGGCTCGATAGCGTGCTGGCCAACCGCCCGGATTGACGGCGTAGAAGGGGTTGCGCTGCGAGTGCGAAAGGCATAGCCGACCTGGATTAGCTATCCGCCTTAGGGACCGTAGAGCATGGCCGAATTCTCGCTGCCCAAAAACAGCATCGTGACGAAGAAGGGCAAGGTCCATAAAGCCGCTGCCGACGCGAAACGGATCAAGAATTTCAAAGTCTATCGCTACGATCCCGATACCGCGGAAAATCCGCGCTACGATACGTTCGAAATCGATCTCGATTCGTGCGGTCCGATGGTGCTCGATGCACTGATCAAGATGAAATCGGAGCAGGACAGCTCGCTGACCTTCCGCCGCTCGTGCCGCGAAGGCATCTGTGGCTCGTGCTCGATGAACATCGATGGCAAGAACGGGCTCGCCTGCACCACGGCGATGGAAGACGTGAAGGGCGATATCACGATCACGCCGTTGCCGCATATGGAAGTGATCAAGGACCTCGTCCCCGATTTCACGCATTTCTATGCGCAGTACAGCTCGATCAAGCCCTGGCTGCAGACCGTGACGCCGCCACCCTCGGGCAAGGAGCGGCTGCAATCGCCGGAAGATCGCGCCAAGCTGGATGGCTTGTACGAGTGCATCCTGTGCGCGTGCTGCTCGACCTCGTGCCCGAGCTATTGGTGGAATTCGGACAAGTTCCTGGGGCCGGCGATCCTGTTGCAGGCCTATCGCTGGCTCGCCGACAGTCGCGACGAGATGACCGGCGAGCGTTTGGACGAGCTGGAGGATCCGTTCCGCCTGTATCGTTGCCACACGATCATGAACTGCGCCAACGTGTGCCCCAAGGGCCTCAATCCGGCCAAGGCGATCGCCGAGATCAAGAAGCTGGAAGTCGAACGCATCGTTTGATGCACCCCCGTTGCCTCTCCCGCTGGGAGAGGGAAGCGGCCCGCGCCGAAGGCGTGGGGTGGGGCGACGACAGCCCCTTGAAGCGAGACCGCCCCTTATCCGGCGCGCAGGGTCCCATGAAAATACTACTTTCATGGGACCCAGCGCGCCTCCTTCTTCCCGTGGGGAGAAGAAAGTAGGGGATCGCCGCTGACCGGAAAGATACCCTTGATGCCTGCCAACGTCCTTGCCGCCTATACTGCGCTGATCGCCTCAGGCGAGCTCCGGCCCGATCCGGCGCAGGCCGCCGCGGCGGCGCGGCTGGCGACGCTTGCCGCCGAGCTGGAGGCGCCTACCGACTCCGGGGGCATCTTCTCTCGCCTGTTCGCCAAAAAGACGGAAGCGCCGCGCGGCGTGTATCTGTGGGGTGGCGTCGGGCGCGGCAAATCGATGCTGATGGACCTGTTCTTTGATTGCCTGTCCATCCCGCAGAAGCGCCGCGTGCATTTTGGCGAATTCATGCTTGAAGTGCATCAGCGCATCGCCGTCGAGCGCGCCAAGGAATTGGGGGATCCGATCGTGCCGGTGGCGCACGCCATCGCCGCCGAAGCGCGCTGCCTGGCGTTTGACGAGATGATGGTGACCAACAGCCCGGATGCGATGATCCTGTCGCGGTTGTTCACCGAATTGCTCGCGCAGGGCGTGGTGATCGTCACCACGTCCAATCGCCCGCCGTCGGACCTGTATCTGGGCGGGCTCAATCGCGAGCATTTTCTGCCCTTCATTGCGCTGATCGTCGAAAAGCTTGACGTACTGACGCTCAATGGCCCGGTCGATTATCGCCGCGACCGGCTGGGGAGCCAGCAGACCTGGCTGGTGCCCAATGGAGCGGAGGCGACGCGGCAATTGTCCGACGCGTTTTTCCGACTAACCGATTTTCCAGTCGAGGATCGTGCGCATGTGCCCAGCGAGGAGATTCCCGTGCAGGGCGGGCGCACGCTGCACGTGCCCAAAAGCATCAAGGGCGTGGCGGTGTTCAGCTTCAAGAAGCTGTGCGGCGACAATCGCGGTACGGCCGATTATCTCGCCATCGCGCGCAAATATCATACCGTGATCCTAGTCGGCATTCCCAAGCTGGGGCCGGACAGCCGCAACGAGGCGGCGCGCTTCGTCGGGCTGATCGATGCGTTGTACGAATATAAGGTCAAATTGTTGGCCGCAGCGGATGCCGAGCCCGACCAGCTGTACGAAAAGGGTGATGGGCGGTTCGAGTTCGATCGCACGGTCAGCCGGCTCGAGGAGATGCGCTCGGAGGATTATCTGGCGACTGGGCATGGCGCGGCCTGACCGTTTTTCGGGCTTCGCAACGATCCATGGACAAACGCGTTTTCGATCGGGCACGGTCATTTGGCCCAATTGCTATTGCGAACGATATGCAATAACTCACTGATCTGGCCCGATTAAGGTTGCCCCCGGGCCAAATCCGGCTTAAGGCGCGGCAACTTTAGCAACTCGAAGGACGGTGGATGGCCCGCAAAAAGATCGCGCTTATCGGCGCGGGGAACATCGGCGGGACGCTCGCGCATCTCGCGGCGCTCAAGAATCTCGGTGATGTCGTGCTGTTCGACGTGGTCGAGGGCGTGCCTCAGGGCAAGGCGCTCGATCTGTCGCAGTGCGGCCCGGTCGAGGGCTTTTCGGGCAAGATCACCGGCACCAATGATTATGCCGATATCGCCGGCGCGGATGTGATCATCGTCACCGCGGGCGTGGCGCGCAAACCCGGCATGAGCCGCGACGATCTCCTCGGCATCAATCTTAAAGTGATGAAGGCAGTGGGCGAGGGCATCGCCGCCAACGCGCCCGACGCGTTCGTGATCTGCATTACCAACCCGCTCGATGCGATGGTCTGGGCGCTGCGCGAATTTTCCGGGCTGCCGCATCACAAGGTCGTCGGCATGGCCGGTGTGCTTGATTCGTCGCGCTTCAGCCATTTCCTTGCGGAAGAATTCCAGGTCTCGGTCAAGGATGTCACCAGCTTCGTGCTTGGCGGGCACGGCGACACGATGGTCCCGGTGATCCAGTATTCGACCGTCTCGGGCATTCCCATTCCCGATCTGATCGCCATGGGTCGCTCGACGCAGGAGAAGATCGACGCGATCGTCGCGCGCACCCGCGCCGGCGGCGGCGAGATCGTCGCGTTGCTCAAGACCGGCTCGGCTTATTACGCGCCCGCCACTAGCGGCATCGCGATGGCGGAAGCCTATCTCTACGACCAGAAGCGCGTGCTGCCGGCGGCGGCGCACCTCACCGGCCAGTATGGCATCGATGACCTGTACGTCGGTGTGCCCGTCGTGATCGGTGCCGGCGGCGTCGAGCAGGTCGTCGAGATCGCGCTCGACGAGGAAGCCAAGGGCAACCTCGCCGTGTCGGTCGACGCGGTCAAGGAACTGCTGGTCGCCTGTAAGGCGATCGACGGCTCGCTTAACTAACACCATTTATCGCCCGTGGGGCTCATGCCTCGCACGCTCCCCAACGGAAAAGGCTTAGCATGAGCATTCTCGTCGACAAGAATACCAAGGTCATCACGCAAGGGATGACCGGCAAGACCGGCAGCTTTCATACCGAGGCGGCGCTGGCCTATGGCACGCAGATGGTTGGCGGCGTGACGCCGGGCAAGGGCGGCACGACGCATCTTGGCCTGCCGAACTTCAACACGGTCGCCGAAGCCAAGCACGCGACCGGCGCGACCGCATCGGTGATCTACGTGCCGCCCCCCTTTGCGGCGGATTCGATCCTGGAAGCGATCGATGCCGAGATCCCGCTGATCGTGTGCATCACCGAGGGTGTTCCCGTGCTCGACATGGTCAAGGTCAAGCGTTCGCTCAGCGGTTCCAAGTCGCGGCTGATCGGGCCGAACTGCCCCGGCGTCCTGACCCCCAACGAATGCAAGATCGGCATCATGCCCGGGAGCATCTTCAAGCAGGGTTCGGTAGGCGTCGTGTCGCGCTCGGGCACGCTGACCTATGAGGCGGTGTTCCAGACGTCGAACGCTGGCCTTGGCCAGACGACTGCAGTCGGCATCGGCGGTGATCCGGTCAACGGCACCAACTTCATCGACGTGCTCGAATTGTTCCTCGCCGACGACGCGACCAAATCGATCATCATGATCGGCGAGATCGGTGGTTCGGCGGAGGAAGAAGCCGCGCAGTTCCTGCGGGACGAAGCCAAGCGCGGGCGCAGCAAGCCGATGGCGGGCTTCATCGCCGGCCGCACGGCGCCTCCGGGCCGTCGCATGGGCCATGCCGGGGCAATCGTCTCGGGCGGCCAGGGCGGCGCTGAGGACAAGATCGCGGCAATGGAAGCGGCGGGCATTCGGGTGGCGGACAGCCCCTCGGAACTCGGCACGACTTTGCTGGCGGTACTGAACGGGTAACAAATCCTTCTCCCCCTGTGGGAGAAGGTGGCCGCAGGGCCGGATGAGGGGGATTAGGGCCACGTGCGTGTCCCCCCACCCTCCCAAGCTTCGCTTGGGCCCCTCCCTCTCCCACAAGGGGAGAGGGGAAGAAGGACGAACATGATGGGCTATGAAGGCCAGGATTTCGCGGATTTTGCCGGTGGCGTGAGCCCGGCCTTCATCGAGACGCTGTATGCGCGTTTCAAGGACTCGCCCGAGAGCGTCGAGCCGGGCTGGCGCACCTGGTTCGAGGGGCTGGAAGGCTCCGCGCAGGGCCCGAGCTGGGAGCAGGCCAATTGGCCGCTCTCCAGCACGGATGATCTGACCGCCGCGCTCGATCCGACACAGATGGAGCCCGCCCCCAAGCCGGCGCGTGGTGGCGCCAAGCCCGCCGCAGCGCCCGCGCCGTCGGCGGCGCCGAGCCAGGAAGCGATCGCCAAGGCCGCGGCGGATTCGATCCGCGCCATGCTGCTGATCCGCACCTACCGTGTCCGCGGGCATCTCGCCGCCAATCTCGATCCGCTGGGGCTGAAGCCGACGCGCGAGCTGCCGGCCGATCTCAAAACCGAATATCACGGCTTCTCCGATGCCGACATCGATCGTCCCGTCTATCTCGGTGGCACGATGGGGCTGCAATGGGCGACGGTGCGCGAGCTCGTGGACATCCTGCGCGCCAATTATTGCGGCAATGTCGGCCTCGAATACATGCACATCGCCGATGTCGAGGAGCGCCGCTTCCTGCAGGACCGCATGGAAGGCAAGGACAAGGCGATCGAATTCACCCCGCTGGGGCAGAAGGCGATCCTCAACAAGGTGATCGAAGCCGAGCAGTGGGAGAAATTCTGCGGTCGCAAATATGTCGGCACCAAGCGCTTTGGGCTGGACGGCGGCGAGAGCATGATTCCGGCGCTCGAAAGTCTGATCAAATATGGCGGCCAGCTTGGCGTCAACGAGATCGTCTTCGGCATGGCGCATCGCGGCCGGCTCAACGTGCTGACCAACGTGATGGCCAAGCCGTTCCGTATCATTTTCCACGAATTCGGCGGGGGATCGGATAACCCCGATGACGTGGCCGGTTCGGGCGACGTGAAATACCATCTGGGCACGAGCACCGATCGCGAGTTCGATGGCATCAGCGTACATATGTCGCTGGTCGCCAACCCCTCGCATCTGGAAGCCGAAGATCCGGTCGTGCTGGGCAAGGTCCGCGCGATCCAGACGATCGCCGGCGATCTTGGCGAGCACAAGGCGGCATTGCCGGTGCTGATCCATGGCGATGCGGCGTTCGCCGGCCAGGGAATCGTGTGGGAATGCCTCGGTTTCTCCGGCATCCGCGGCTACAATACCGGCGGCTGCGTGCATTTCGTGATCAACAACCAGATCGGCTTCACCACCAGCCCGCAATTCGCGCGCTCGTCACCATACCCCTCGGACGTCGCCAAGGGCGTCCAGGCGCCGATCTTCCACGTCAATGGCGACGACCCCGAAGCGGTGACCTTTGCCACCAAGATGGCGATCGAATTCCGCCAGAAATTCCACCGCGACGTCGTCATCGACATGTGGTGCTATCGTCGTTTCGGCCATAACGAGGGCGACGAGCCGAGCTTCACCCAGCCGCTGATGTATGATCGCATCCGCGCACACCCGCCGGTCAGCGAAGTGTATGCCGCCAAGCTGATCGAGCAAAAGGTCATCGATCGCGCCTGGATCGACGAGAACATCAAGCAGTTCACGACCCTGCTGGAAGGCGAGTTCGAGGCTGGCGCCAATTACAAGCCGAACAAGGCGGATTGGTTTGCGGGGCGCTGGTCAGGGCTGCATTCACCGGCAGATCCCGAAACGGCGCGGCGCAGCGTGGATACCGGTATCGAGCAGAAGCTGTTCGATTCGCTTGGTCGTACGCTGACGACGGTCCCCGAGGGTCTGACCGTGCACAAGACGCTTAACCGCGTGCTCGATGCCAAACGCGAGATGTTCAAATCTGGCGCCAATTTCGATTGGGCGACGGGCGAGGCGCTGGCCTTCGGCGCGTTGCTCTCGGAAGGGTATGGCGTGCGCTTGTCAGGCCAGGATTCGGGGCGCGGCACGTTTAGCCAGCGGCATGCGGTGTGGGTCGATCAGACGGACGAGCACAAGTACGTACCGTTGCAGACGATGCAGCATGGCAATTTCGAGGTGCTCGATAGCCCGCTTAGCGAATATGGCGTGCTCGGGTTCGAATATGGCTATGCGCTGGCCGATCCCAAGACGTTGGTGCTGTGGGAGGCGCAGTTCGGCGACTTCATGAACGGCGCGCAGATCATGATCGATCAGTTCATCGCCAGCGGCGAAGCCAAGTGGCTGCGCGCCAACGGCCTCGTCATGCTGCTGCCGCATGGTTATGAGGGGCAGGGGCCGGAGCATAGCTCGGCGCGCGTCGAGCGGTTCCTGCAGCTGTGCGCGCAGGACAATATGCAGGTTGCGAACTGCACCACGCCGGCCAATTATTTCCACCTGCTGCGCCGGCAGATGCATCGCAGCTTCCGCAAGCCGCTGATCATCTTCACGCCCAAATCACTGCTGCGCCACAAGCTGGCGGTATCGCAGGCAGCGGATTTCCTGGGCGACAGCCATTTCAAGCGCATCCTGAGTGATCCATCCGCGCCGGCGGCGGAGAACGTCAAGCGGCTCGTTTTGTGCACCGGCAAGGTGGCCTACGATCTGATGGAAGCGCGCGATGCCGCCGGCGATCAGAACACCGCGATCGTCCGGCTCGAACAGCTGTATCCCTTCCCCGGCGAGCCGTTGGTCAAGCGCCTCAAGGCGCTCCCCAACCTCGAAGAGGTCGTGTGGGCGCAGGAAGAGCCAAAGAATAACGGCGCGTGGAGCTTTATCGAGCCGTTCATCGAACAGGCGTTGATCGAGGCTGGCGGGCGGGTGCAGCGGCCGCGTTATGCCGGGCGCGCAGCCTCGGCCTCGCCGGCGACCGGGCTGATGAAGCGTCACCAGCTAGAGCAGGCGGCGCTCGTTGCCGATGCGCTGGGCCATAATGTGCGCGGCGAAATCCGCCGCACGCAGAAGAATTAAGAGCCGGCATCCCCGTGTTCCTGCGAACGCGGGAACCGAGGGTACGACAGAGTAACCCTAGGCTCCTGCTTTCGCAGGAGCACAATAGGAAGTGAGCAAGATGGCAACCGAAGTAACAGTCCCCGTCCTGGGCGAATCGATCACCGAAGCGACGCTTGGCGAATGGCTCAAGCAGCCCGGCGACAAGGTCGCCGCGGATGAGCCGATCGCCAGCCTGGAGACCGACAAGGTTTCCGTCGAAGTGCCGAGCCCGGTCGCCGGCGTCATGGGCCAGCATGCCGTGCAGGTCGGTGACACGGTGCTCGTCGGTGCGATGATCGCGACGATCGATGCCGGCGACGGCGCGCCCGCCAGCGCTGCCGCGCCGCAGCCGGCGGTGTTGTCGTCGCCTGCTCCCGAATCCGCGCCTGCGGCGACGGCGGGGCAGCAGGCCCCTGCATCGAGCGATGGCCCGGCGGCCTTGTCGCCATCGGTGCGCCGCGCGGTGCTCGAACACGGCGTCGATCCCTCTACCGTTAAGGGCACAGGCAAGGACGGCCGCATCACCAAGGACGATGTCGCCACCGCAGCGAGCAGCAAGCCCGCGCCGGCACCTGCCGCCGAGGCCGCGGTTGCGCCGCCTGTCGCCGCCTCCACCGGTCGCAAGGAAGAGCGCGTGCGCATGACGCGTTTGCGCCAGACGATCGCCAAGCGCCTCAAGGAAGCGCAGAATACCGCTGCGCTCCTCACCACGTTCAACGACGTCGACATGACCGCGGTGATCGAGGCGCGCGCCAAGTACAAGGATCTGTTCGAAAAGAAGCATGGCGTGCGGCTGGGCTTCATGGGCTTCTTCGTGAAGGCGGCGTGCATGGCGCTGAAGGACATCCCCAGCGTCAACGCCTCGATCGAGGGCGACGAGATCGTCTATCACGATTATGCCGACATCTCGGTCGCGGTGTCGTCGCCGGGCGGGCTCGTCGTGCCGGTGGTGCGCGATGCCGATCAGATGTCGGTGGCTGAGGTCGAAAAGACGATCGGCGATTTCGGCCGCCGCGCCAAGGATGGCAGCCTGAAGATGGACGAGATGAAGGGCGGCACCTTTACCATTTCCAACGGCGGTGTGTTCGGCTCGCTGATGTCGACCCCGATCATCAACCCGCCGCAGAGCGCCGTGCTCGGCCTGCACCGCATCGAGGACCGCGCCGTCGTGGTCAACGGGCAGATCGTGATCCGGCCGATGATGTATCTCGCATTGAGCTATGATCACCGCCTGATCGACGGGCGCGAAGCCGTGACGTTCCTCGTCGCGCTCAAGAACGCGATCGAAGATCCGACGCGGATCCTGATCGATTTGTAAGGTCTTTGACTAGCCCGGCGGACGCCGGGGCCCAGTCGGGATGGCAGATGTAATCGGGCGCGGTGCTCACCATATCCGTCCCGCAACTGGACCCCGGCGTGCGCCGGGGTGGAGATGACAATGGCTGACTATGATTTCGACGTTCTGGTAATCGGCTCCGGCCCCGGCGGCTATGTCGCGGCGATCCGCGCGGCGCAGCTTGGGCTGCGCACCGCGTGCATCGAAAGCCGCGAGACGCTGGGCGGCACCTGCCTCAACGTCGGCTGCATTCCGTCCAAGGCGCTGCTGCATGCCAGCGAATATTTCGATGCGGCGGCCAATGGGACGATGGCCAAGATGGGCATCAAGGTCACGCCTGAGCTCGATCTGCCGCAGATGCATGCGCAGCGGCTCGACGCGGTCAAGCAGTTGACCGGCGGGATCGCCTTCCTGTTCAAGAAGAACAAGGTGGAGTGGATCAAGGGCCGCGGCGCCTTCGTCGATGCGCATACTGTGCAGGTCGGCGAGCGTGCGGTGACCGCCAAGGACATCATCATCGCCACCGGCTCGAGCGTGACGCCGCTGCCCGGCGTGACGATCGACCAGAAGGTGGTCATCGATTCGACCGGAGCGCTGGAGCTCGATCGGGTGCCGCAGCATCTGGTCGTGATCGGCGGCGGCGTGATCGGGCTGGAGCTCGGCAGCGTGTGGCGCCGGCTTGGTGCCAAGGTGACCTGCGTTGAATATCTCGACCAGATCCTGCCCGGCTTCGATGGCGAAATCCGCAAAGAATCGAACAAGATCTTCAAGAAGCAGGGCATCGAGTTCGTGCTGTCGACCAAGGTGACCAACGTCGCCGTCTCGGGCGATACCGCCACGCTGACGCTGGAGCCCGCCGCGGGCGGCGAGGCGACGACGATCGAGGCGGATTGCGTGCTCGTGTCGATCGGCCGGCGCCCCAATACCGACGGCCTCGCGCTCGAGAAGGCTGGCCTGACCGCCAACCAGCGCGGGCAGATCGAGATCGATCACCGCTTCCAGACGGCGGTGCCCGGCGTGTGGGCGATCGGCGACGTCGTGCCGGGGCCGATGCTGGCGCATAAGGCGGAAGACGAGGGCATTGCCGTGGCTGAGAACATCGCCGGGCAGACCGGCATCGTCAATCACGACGTGATCCCGAGCGTGGTCTATACTTGGCCCGAGATCGCCGGCGTGGGCATGACCGAGGAAGCCGCGCGCGAGAAGGGCGAGGTGAAGGTCGGCAAGTTCCCGATGGCGGGCAACAGCCGCGCCAAGACCAATCACGAGCCCGAGGGCTTCGTGAAGATCATCGCCGATGCCAAGACTGATCGGGTGCTGGGCGTGTGGGCAATCGCCAGCGTGGCCGGCACGATGATTGCCGAGGCAGGGCTGGGCATGGAATTCGGCGCGACGTCGGAAGACATTGCCTATACCTGCCATGCGCATCCAACGCATTCCGAAGCGATCAAGGAAGCGGCGATGGCCGTGCGCGGCAAGGCGCTGCACGTCTGATCGCGCCGGGTCGTAGCCCAAGCTACGACGCGGCCTTGCCGCGGTCCGGTCGGCCGGCGGCAGCGCGGTGCTGGGCGACGGCGTGGGCTTCTGCCCGCGTTCGCCAAGCCCTCCCGCATGCCTAAAGGATAATCGCAGCGCCTGCAAAAACCCCAAAACAAAGGCCTTGAACCGTAAAATCGGCTTACCTATATCGGTTTGGCAGGGCTCGTGTCCCCCCTTTCGCGGGTCTTGCTGCTCACCTTTCAGGTGAGCTCCTCCCTGAACCTTGGCCACCTCGTGCGAAAGCGCGAGGTGGTTTTTTTATGGGGCTATTCCGCTGCGAGCGGTGTGCGGTCGGCAAGGGCTTCATCGGCGAGCGCGTCGATCATGCGGCGCAGCAACCGCGCCAGCGCCGCCATCCCAGGCCCGGGTACGTCGAGCGCAGCATCGAGATACAGTGCGCGATCGACTTCCACCTGCACCGCATGCACGCCGTGCGCAGGGGCGCCGTGCCGATCGAGGATATGCCCGCCGGCATAAGGCGTGTTGATCGCGCAGGGCAGGCCGGCGGCAAATACCTCAGCTGCCAGCCGCGCCATGAAGCGCGGTGCGCAGGCGCCCCCGAAGCGATCGCCGAGCACGATCTGCGCGCCCTCCGCCAGCGTCGGCATCGAATGGAGATCGAGCAGCACGGCGATGCCGAAGCGGGCCCGGGCTTGCGCCAGCGCCTCTCCCAGCGCGAGATGATAGGGGCGGTGCGCGCCGGCGATACGCGCCATCACTTCCTCGCCATCCAGTTTGCGGCGCCAGATCTCGCCGGCGCTGGCGATACGGCGCGGGATCAACCCGAGCCCGCCCCGCAATTTGGCCGACGGCAGCCCCAGCGCACGGCGATCGGCGCCGCCATCGATCTGCGGATCGCGTTCGTTCTCGGCGCGGTTGAGATCGATACTGGCGCGCGCCTGGCGCTGCACCAGCATCGTCTCGGTCTTGCGCACGGCAAGCGCCAGCGTGTCGATGTGCCGGTCCTCCAGCGGGCGCAGCGCATCCACCGGCACGCGCAGCGCCGCGCGCATCGCCAGCGGATACTCCCGGCCGCCATGCGGCACCGACAGCACCACCGGACTGAGCGGCAGGAGCGCGCCAAGGCGCTCGAACGATGGGATGGCCGGCATGGACACCACCCTATGCGCGACACCACGTGGCGGCAAATGGTCCTCGCTGGAGTTTGTTAAGCGCTTGGCGCATAAAGCGAGGCTGACGACAGCATACCGGACACTCAACCTAATGATCAGAATTTTGCTGGCGGAAGACGATCACGTCATGCGCGAATATCTCACGCGCGCTCTGGAACGATCCGGATATGCGGTGAGCGCGGTGGATCGCGGCACGGCGGCGATCCCGCTGCTCGAAACCGAGCATTTCGACCTTCTGCTGACCGATATCGTCATGCCCGAGATGGACGGCATCGAACTGGCACAGCGCGCCAGCGAGATGGTGCCCGATCTGCGCGTGATGTTCATCACTGGTTTTGCCGCAGTGACACTGAAGGCCGGCAAATCGGTCCCGCGGGCGCGCGTGCTGTCGAAACCGTTTCATCTGCGCGATCTGGTGGCGGAGGTCGATCGGATGTTCGAACTGGAGCATGCCGGCGGCAATATCTAAAGAAGCGGCAAGCGGCGCTTGCGCAGCGGCAAAGGCTTCGCTAAAGCCCGCCCCTCGCTCTGGTTCGCCGCAGCGTCGTGGGCGTGTAGCTCAGTGGTAGAGCACTGTGTTGACATCGCAGGGGTCGCAAGTTCAATCCTTGCCACGCCCACCATTAAAAGCCCGTCTGCTCAATGAGCTGGCGGGCTTTTTTGTCGTGTGGTGGCGTGGTCGTCGATCAACCCCACGCTAAGCAGGTGAACAGCGCTCGGGGCGGATGCCGTGATAGTGAAATTGCCGCACTTTAGCATGCGCTCCGCGCGCTGCCGCTGACGAGGAGGTGGCCGAACTTGCCGAGAGCAATGTGCTACGCGTGATGCGCGGAGCAAGGCGAGGAAAAGCGCAATTGGTCGGGGCGCAACGCCGTGCGCTATATCGCGCGGAGCAGGGTCAGCTTGGCTTTGCCCGAATTGCGTTCGGCGTCGATCTCGAAGCCCGCGACGTCGATCTTTTCGTCCTTCGCGGTTTCGATGCTGATCCACGTCGCCGGGCCAGTCCAGCCCAATCGCGCGAGCTTGTCGAGCGCGACGGCGCCGGCGCCGGTGCCATAGGGCGGATCCATCAGGATCAGGTCAAGCGGTTGCGTCACCCGCGCGAGCGCGAGCACGGACTGCGCGCGGACATCGGCGGTGGCGCCGAGCTTGGCGAGATTGGCGCGCAACGCATCGAGCGCGGGCTTGTCCTGTTCGACGAACACGCAACTGGCCGCGCCGCGTGACAATGCTTCGAGCCCGAGCGCGCCGGAACCGGCGAACAGATCGGCGACGGACAAGTCCTCGAAACTGCCGAGCCGGCTGGTCAGCATGGAGAACAATGTCTCACGCGTGCGATCGGCGGTGGGGCGCGTGGCCTCACCCTTGGGCGCGACGATCTGGCGACCGCGCCACTGGCCTGAAATGATCCGCATGAGTTACTTCCGGCTACGAGGAGGGGATTTGCCGCCGCCCGGGCGGGGGCCGCTCTTGGGCGTGGGGCGGGAGGAGGGACGCGACGGGCGTGCGGCATCGCCGGCGGCGCGCGGCGCAGACGGCGTTTTGGCGCGCACGTTGCGGCCGAGCTCGGCATTGAACACGCGGGCCGGACGGGCCGGCTGGCCGGCTGGCGCCGGGCGGGCCGGCTGGCCGCGGGCCGGCTGGCCATCGCGCGCCGGCGTGGCTGGCCGCTCACGCGGCGGCTTAGCATCATAGAAGCGCTTGGGCTTGGCGCCAGCGGCGGGCTGGCTCGGCTGGTGCTCGGTCGGTGGTTGCCAGCCGGCGGGTTTGGGCTCGGGCCGCGCGGGGCGGCCGCTGGCGCGCTGGCCGCGGCTGGGCGAATCGATGAACGCGGCGCGATCGGCGGCAGACGCCGTTTCGCGCGTGATCCGCGTGGCGGGCTTACCGGCCTGCACCGGGCTGGGTTTGCGCGCAGCACCCGGCGCGCCGGGCGCGGGGCGGGGGCCATCCGGGCGCGGGCGCGCGGTATTGGCCTGGACCGGCGAGGGTTTGGGCCGTTCGCTGAACTTCTCGTCGCGGCGCAACCGTTCGGGTGGCGGATTCTTGGTCGGATTCTTGCGGAAGGCGGCGACATCATGCCCCTTCACTTCGCCGATCCCGCCGACCGGCAGATCGGCCAGCAGGAACGGGCCGTAGCGCGTGCGGATCAGCCGGCTGACCTTCAATCCGAGAAATTCGAGCACGCGGCGCACTTCGCGATTCTTGCCTTCCGTGAGGATCATCTCGATCCACACATTGGCGCCGGTGCGGCGTTCGAGATTGGCGTTGATCGAACCATAACGCACGCCTTCGATCTCGATGCCGTGGATCAGTTCCTCCAACTGCGCCTGCGTGATGTTGCCATAAGCGCGCGCGCGATAGGCGCGTTCGACGCCGGTGGCGGGAAGCTCGAGCTGACGCTTGAGCTCGCCATCGGTGGTCATCAGCAACAGCCCCTCGGTGTTGATGTCGAGGCGGCCGACGGGGACGAGCCGCGGCAGATCGTCGGGCAATTTGTCGTAGATCGTCGGGCGGCCGCCGGGATCGCGCTCGGTGACGAGCAGCCCGGCGGGCTTGTGATAGAGGAACAGGCGGGCGGCGGCAGGCGCCTCGACCGGATCGCCATCGACGGTGACGCCGGCGAGCGAGGTCAGCACGGTGGCCGGCGTGGTGATGACCACGTCGCCCAGCGCGATTCGGCCCTCCTCGATCATTCGTTCGATTTCGCGGCGCGAGGCGACGCCGGCCCGGGCCAAGAGCTTGGCGATGCGTTGGCCGGTGGGAGCCCCGTCGCGGGGGCCGTCTTTTGGATCTGATATGTGTGACACGATTGCGCTGATACAGACTAAATGCGCGGCGAGCGGAAAAAAATGTTGCGACCAACCCGAGCGGCGCGCGTTAGGGATCATGGGCGTAACGAGGTTCGGGCAAATCTGCCCGGCGCAAGGGCAAAGGCGGGCACCGGACATGCTGTTCGGCAAGAAGACACGACGGATCGTCAAACTGCTGATCGTTGAAGACGAACCTCTGGTTGCCTTCGATACCGAGCATTTCCTGCGCGAAGAATCGTTCGAGATCGTCGCCACCGTCGATCGCGTGGTACATGCGATGGCGGTGCTGGAGGGCGAGGACGAGGTCGATCTGCTGCTGGTAGATGTCAATCTGGCCGATGGCAGCGGGCTGGATGTCGCGCGTGCGGCGCATGCCGCGGGCATTCCGGTGATCTTCGTGACGGGCGACTGCCCCCCGGGGGCCGACGAGGTGGGCGTGGGCTTTCTTTCCAAGCCCTATGCGCAAAAGAGCCTGCTCGGCGCGATCAGCGCGGTCGAGGCGTTGCTCGACGGCAAGCCACCCAAGCGGCTGCCGAGCGGGTTTCAGCTGTTCGGCGCGGCGTAAGGGGTTTCTTCTCCGGCCGGCTGGGCTAGGCTCCGCCGCTTGATGCGGGGAGCAAGCGTTTTGAGCGATGGTACGACCGCCAGTTGGTGGGACGGGTTGAAGCCTTATTTCGAGAAGGCACCGATGGCCGCGCTGGCGCTCGGCATCTCCTCGGGCTTCCCCTATGCGATGATCGGCGCGACGCTGACCACGCGGCTGGCGCAGAATGGCATCGACAAGAAGACGGTGACGGCGTTCAGCCTCGCTTTCCTCGTTTATAATCTCAAATGGCTGTGGGCGTGGGTGGTCGATGGCGTGCGCCTGCCGCTGATCGGCCGGCTCGGCCAGCGCGTATCATGGATGATCGTTGCCGGGGTGCTGGTGATCGCGGCGGTAGCCAATCTGGCGCTGATCGATCCCAAGGCGGATATCATGGCGACGGCGATCGCGGCGATCCTGGTCGGCGCGGCGGGGGCGACGTTCGACATCGTGATCGACGCCTATCGCATCGAAATCCTGGAGCCACGGCAATTGGGTGTGGGATCGGGCATGTCGCAATATGGCTGGCGCATCGGATCGGCCGGGGCGGGGGCGCTGGCGCTGGTGATCGCCGCGCGCAGCGGCTGGGAACTGGCCTATCTGGCCTGCGCGTCGCTGGCCTTGCCGGCAGTGATCGCCGCGCTGATCGTCGGCGAGCCGGCGCGGCACCGCGATCCCGGCGACGGGCGCACCGGGCCGGCGGCATTCTTTCGGTCGATCTGGGGACCGTTCGTGCAGTTCTTCGCGCGCGAAGGCGCGCTGATCGTGCTGGCTTTTATCCTGATCCACAAGATCGGCGATACCTTGGCCAATCTGACGCTTCGCCTGCTGTTCGAAGATCTCAAATTCACCAATGACGAGATCGCGTTCTACGATGTGTGGATCGGGTTCATCGCTTATCTGATCGGTATCTTCGTGGGCGGCGCGCTGTACGCCAAGATCGGGATGAAGCGCTCCGTGTTGCTGGCGCTGATCCTGATGGCGGTATCGAATTTGAGCTTTGCGGCTTTGGCCGCGGCGGGGCATTCGAACATCGGCATGGCGGGCGCGATTGGCTTCGAGAATTTCGCCAGCGGCTTTGGCGGCGTAGTCGTGGTAGCATATTTTGCCGCGCTGACGGATCTGCGCTTCACGGCCGCGCAATATGCGCTGATTTCGGCGGCGTCGAGCATCGTCGGGCGGTTCGTGACGGGCACCACGGCAGGCGGATTGGTCGAGACGTTCGGGTATGTGAACTTCTATTTGCTGACGACGGTGCTCGCATTTCCGGGCGTGCTGCTGTTCTGGTGGATGATGCGCAGCGGGCTGGTCGATCGCTCGATCGGTGATGCCGGGACAACAGGCGAAGGCGATGCGCGGCAGGCGGGGGACGGGAGTAGCGGCAGTTAATCATTAGACCATCGAGCTGGGCCGAGGTCTGCCGTGCCGCACGTGCCCGATATGCGCTCGATCGGCATATCAAAATGCTTGGTGCACCCCGGACCAGATCCGGGGTGACCACCGTGGGGTCACCCCGCGATGGGCCGTCCGGCGTCGGCGAAGGCCTGGGCCACCGCGCTCGCGCTGGCCAGCACGCCGTCGATACGCCGCGTGCCGAGGAGGTCGGCGAGCAGCAGCCGCGCGGTATCGGGCGCTGTGTCGGCGCGGTTCAGAGCGGTGAGCACGGCGTGCTCGGCGGGGGTGACGCGACCGCAACAGCATGGCGCAATGGCGATCGGCAGCGCCGCGGTGTCGGCGAGCTCGGCCATCAACACGCGCATCAGGATCAGCGGGCGGCGGAAGCTTTCACCAAATGCACCGACAAAGCCGTGCGCAACCTGCGCGTCGTTTAGCCCAAAGGCACCCATCCGGCGCAACGCGAACAAGGCGAGTTGGGCATTGCGGCAGCGCGGCATGGCGTATGGCAGCGCGCTGGCGACGGTGGCGGCGTGAGGCGTAGGGATCGTGGTCATCATCGAAAACTCCGCTGCGGGTAGCCGCAACCTGTTCCGATCGTTATTGCAAGTCAATATCAATAAGCGTTTTAGGTTGGCGGCTCGTCGTTGGCGGCGAGCACTTCACCGGCGAGATACAGCGTGCCGGCAATGAGCACGAGTCGCGGTGCATCACCCAATCGGTCAATCGCGGCATCGAACGATGGCGCCGTGTCGGCGCGCAGGCCCAGGCTGCGCGCAAGATCGGCGAGCGCGAGCGGGGCATGATGGGCGTGGCCGGTGACGGGCACGGCGATGACGTGCGCCAGATGCGGCGCGAGCTCATGCAGCACGCCGGGGGCGTCTTTGTTGGCCAGCATGCCGGTGATCAGCGTCACCGGCCGGCCCTGCGCGATGCGCCCCAGCGCGCGCGCCAGCGGGCGCGCTGCGGACGGGTTGTGCGCTCCGTCGAGCCAGATCTCGCTGCCGTGCGGAAGCCGTGCCAGCAAGGGGCCGGCGCCGAGCCGCTGCATGCGCGCGGGCCACTGCGCCCAATCCGCCGCGGCGCGCAGCGCGGCCTCGGGGATGGCGAGCGCGCCCTGGTGGCGCAGCATGGCGATGGCGAGTGCCAGATTGTGTGATTGATGCGTGCCCACGAGGCGTGGTCGATGCGTAATCAGGGTAAAGCCGATATCGCTGTATTTGAGCGTGTTACGCCCCGTTTCGCTGGTCCAGGCGGCGCCCCGCGCAAATATCATGGCGCCCGCCTGTTTAGCGATTGCGGCGATCCGCAGGCGGATCGCACGCGGATAATCCATCGTCACGAGCGGGACGCCGGGCTTGGCGATGCCGGCTTTCTCGCCGGCTATCTCGATCAACGTGTCGCCGAGGAAGCTCTGATGATCGATGCCGAGCTGCGCGATCCCGGCGACCACCGGGATGACGACATTGGTGGCATCCAGCCTGCCGCCAAGCCCGACCTCGATAATGCAGGCATCCGCCGGCGTGCGGCTGAAAGCGAGGAAGGCGACCGCGGTGGTGACTTCGAAGAAGCTTGCGCCGATGCCATCGGCGACATCGAGCACTTCTTCCAATAGCGCAGCGAGCGCCTGATCGTCGATCAGCGTGCCGGCAATGCGGATGCGCTCGTTGAAGCGGACGAGATGCGGGCTGGTATAGACGTGCGCGGTATAGCCCGCGGCCTCGATCGCGGCGCGCAGGAACGCGCAGGTCGAGCCTTTGCCGTTGGTGCCGGCGACGTGGAATACCGGCGGCAGGCGCTCGTGCGGGTTGCCGAGGCGGGCGAGCAAGGTGGTGATGCGCTCGAGCCCGAGAATATCGGCGCCGGGGGAGAGCGACCACAAGCGGTCGAGCTGCTGCTGGACCTGGGGAGAGCTGGAGGTGGCGTGGTCCACTAACTCCCCTCCCGCTCGCGGGAGCGGCTGGGGGAGGGCATTTCGGCCAGTGCCCGTTCAATGGCGAGAACGACGCCTTCGAGATTGCCGATCACATCGTTGTTCCAAAATCGGATAACGCGGTATCCTTCCGTTTCGAGGTATCGCGTTCGGCCGGCATCGGCGGCGGCACGCTCGGCATGTTGTCCGCCATCTGCTTCGATGATCAGGCCAGCGCTTCGCGCGACGAAATCGCAGATAAATGGGCCGATCGGCAGTTGGCGGTTGAAGCGGACGCCGGCGACTTTGCGGGCACTGAGCGCGCGCCACAGCATGACTTCCGCGTCGGTCGGGTTCGCCCGCAATTCCCGGGCTCGGGTTCTTTGCTCCATTCCCTCCCCCAACCCCTCCCGCAAGCGGGAGGGGAGCCCTCAGTTCACGCCGGCTGCGGCACGCACAGATAATCCACCACCTTGGCCACGGTCGCTCGCAATTCCTTGCGATGGGTGACCATGTCCAGCATGCCGTGATCGAGCAGATATTCGGCGCGCTGGAATCCTTCGGGGAGCTTTTCGCGGATGGTCTGTTCGATCACGCGCTGCCCGGCGAAACCGATGAGCGCGCCCGGCTCGGCGATCTGCACGTCCCCCAGCATGGCATAGCTCGCCGTCACGCCGCCGGTCGTGGGATCAGTCAGCACGACGATATAGGGCAGGCCGGCATCGTGCAGCATGGCGATCGCCACGGTGGCGCGCGGCATCTGCATCAGGCTCAAAATGCCTTCCTGCATGCGCGCGCCGCCCGCCGCGGTGAAGATCACATAGGGGCAGCGATCCTCGATGGCATTTTCAACGCCGCGGATAAATGCTTCGCCCACGGCCAGCCCCATCGAGCCGCCCATGAAAGCGAAATCCTGCACGCCGACGACGACCTTGTGGCCGTCGATCGTGCCGCGCGCGTTGATCAGCGCGTCGCCTTCGCTGGTCGCGGTGCGCGCGGCCTTGATGCGATCGGCATATTTCTTGGTGTCGCGGAATTTGAGCGGATCATCGGGCACCTTGGGGAGCGGGATGATCGTGTAGCTGCCTTCGTCGAAGGTATATTTGAACCGCGTGAGCGGGCCGATGCGCTCGTGGAAGTCGCAGTTCGGGCAGACATGGAGATTGTCCTCCAATTCCTTGACGAACACCATCTGCCCGCAGCCCTTGCACTTGTGCCAGAGATTGTCGGGGGTGTCCTTCCTGGCGGGCACGACATAAGCGAGCGCGTTGCGGACGTTGGTAAGCCAGCTCATTTGACGGTTTCCAGGCGGGCGGCGCGGATCGCCGACGAGAGGGAGTGGATATAGGCGCGAACCGGCTCGGCCGCATCGGCACCGTGCTCGGCGACGAGATCGACGATCGCCGATCCGACCACGACGCCGTCGGCGACCCTGGCCACCGCGGCGGCTTGCTCAGGCGTGCGGATGCCGAAGCCGACCGCGACGGGGATGTCGGTCGCCGCCTTGAGCCGTGCAATCGCCTCCTCGATCGAGGATTGCACGGCCTGTTGCAGCCCGGTGATCCCGGCGACCGAGACGTAATAAACGAAACCGCTGGCGCCGGCGAGCACGGTGGGCAGCCGTGCCGCATCGGTCGTCGGCGTGGCCAGGCGGATCAGATCGATCCCGGCAGCGCGCAGCGCAGGGCCGAGCTCTTCGTCTTCCTCGGGCGGAATATCGACGCAGATCACGCCGTCGACCCCGGCATCCTTGGCCGCGGCGGCGAACCATTCAGGGCCGCGGATCGTCATCGGATTGGCATAGCCCATCAGCACCAGCGGTGTTTCCGGGTGGCGGGCGCGGAAGCCCTTGGCGATCGACAGGATGTCCGCCGTCCTGGTGCCCGCGGCGAGGCTGCGCAGGTTCGCCGCCTGGATGGCCGGGCCATCGGCCATCGGATCGGTGAACGGCATGCCGAGCTCGATCACATCCGCGCCGCCCTCGACCAACGCGTCGAGGATGGCGGCGGTGGCGCCGGGCGTGGGGTCGCCGGCAGTGACGAAGGTAACGAGCGCGGGGTGGGCCTTGGCGAAGGCGGCGGCGAGGCGGGTCATTTGGAGGAACTCGTGTCGGCCAAGGCCGTCACCCCAGCATAAGCTGGGGTCTTCGTCGGGCTGATGCTGCACGCGCCAACGGGGATATCCCAGCTTTCGCTGGGATGACGATCGACGGCGCAGCCACGATGCTGAGCAGGCATCACATCTTCACTCCCAGTGCTTCGGCGACGGTGAAGATGTCCTTGTCGCCACGCCCACATAGGTTAGCCAGGATGATCTGCTCGCGGTCCATTTCGCGCGCGCGCTTGGCGACGGCCGCGATGGCGTGGGCCGGTTCGAGCGCGGGGATGATGCCTTCGGTGCGGCACAGGAATTGGAACGCGTCGAGCGCTTCGACGTCGGTGACGGAGGTATATTCGACGCGGCCGATCGAGTGCAGCCACGAATGCTCAGGGCCGATGCCGGGATAATCGAGCCCGGCGGAGATCGAGTGGGCCTCGGTGATCTGGCCATCCTCATCCTGCAGCAGATAGGTCTTGTTGCCGTGCAGGATGCCGGGCGAGCCGCCGGCAAGCGAGGCGGCATGTTCCTTGTCGAGTCCGTGCCCCGCCGCCTCGACGCCGAGCATCTTGACGTCGACATCGTCGAGGAACGGGTGAAACAGGCCGATCGCGTTGGAGCCGCCGCCGATCGCCGCCACCAGCAGATCCGGCAGGCGATCGATCCGCGACAGCATCTGCGCGCGCGCTTCCTTGCCGATCACGCTCTGGAAATCGCGCACCAGTTCTGGATAGGGATGCGGGCCGGCGGCGGTGCCGATGATGTAAAACGTGTCGTGCACATTGGCGACCCAGTCACGCATCGCCTCGTTCATCGCGTCCTTCAGCGTGTGCGCGCCGCTGACCACGGGGCGCACTTCCGCGCCGAGCAATTTCATGCGGAACACGTTTGGCGCCTGCCGCTCGACATCCTTGGCGCCCATATAGATCACGCAGGGCAGACCGAAGCGCGCGCACACCGTGGCGGTGGCGACACCGTGCTGGCCGGCACCGGTCTCGGCGATGATCCGCGTCTTGCCCATGCGCATGGCGAGCAGGATCTGCCCGATGCAATTGTTGATCTTGTGCGCGCCAGTATGATTCAATTCATCGCGCTTGAACCAGACCTGCGCGCCTTTGCCGTCGGGCGCGGAATCGCGCAGCGCCTCGGTCAGGCGCTCGGCATAATAAAGCGGGCTGGGGCGGCCGACATAATGTTCGAGCAGATCTTCGAACTGGGCCTTGAAGGCCGGATCTTCCTTCGCCGCGCGGTAGGCCTGATCGAGCTCGAGCACGAGCGGCATCAGCGTCTCGGCGACATAGCGGCCGCCAAACGCACCAAAATGGCCGCGTTCGTCGGGTTGCGCGCGATAGGAATTGGGGGTGAGCGTGTCGGGAGCGTTCATGGGAGGCGTTTAGCATCTCGGGCGGGCGTGTCGAGGCGGACGCTCTAAGCCCTCTCCCATTCTTTATGGGAGAGGGTTGGGTGAGGGTCTTCTTACTTCTTATTTGTGCGCCGGATAGGAAGCAGGAGCAAAAGAAGACCCTCACCCAACCCTCTCCCGCGAAGAGCGGGGGAGGGCTAAGAAGCCTGCACCGCCGCGAGAAACGCCTGGACCTTCGCCACGTCCTTCTCGCCCGGCGCGCCTTCGACGCCCGACGAGACATCGACCAGCTCTGCCCCCGTCATCCGGATGGCCTCTGCGACATTGTGCGGATCGAGGCCGCCGGACAGTGCCCAGCGCAGCGGGTGGCGGAAGCCCTGCAGCAAGGTCCAATCGAAGCGCACGCCCATGCCGCCGGGCAAGGCCGCACCCGGCGGGGTCTTGGCGTCGTACAGGATGCGATCGGCAGCGCCGGCGAAGGTCGCCGCCGCGGCCAGATCGGCGCGCTCCTTGACCGCCACCGCAGCCCAGACGGGCAGCCCGGTGCGCGCCTTGATCTGCGCGACGCGCGCCGGGCTGGTCTTGTGCACCTGCAGGATGTGCAGATCGCCGGCGGAAGTCGAGGCGTCGAGCAAGGCGTCGTCGGGATCGACGAACACGCCGACGCGGGCGACATGGTGCGGCACGCGCGCGGCGAGCTGCTGCGCGCGCTCGCGAGCCAGATGGCGCGGCGAGGGCGGGAAAAACACGAAGCCGACATGGCTGGCGCCGGCCCGGACCGCTGCGTCGAGCGTTTCGGGGGTGGAGAGGCCGCAGATCTTGGCGTTGATCGTCATAGGATGAACTACAGCGTCGCTTCGATCTCGCGCGCGGCCATGTCTGGGTTATCTGCCTGCGTGATGGGGCGGCCGATCACCAGGATCGAGGCGCCCGCGTCGAGCGCGGCGCGCGGGGTGACGACGCGTTTCTGATCGCCGACCGCACCGTTGGCGGGGCGGACGCCGGGCACGACGAAGAAGCCCTTGGGCCATACCGACTTCGCCGCCGCGACTTCCGCGCCCGAACAGACCACGCCATCGACGCCAGCGGCCTTGGCCAGCTCGGTCAGCCGCAGCACCTGCTCGTGCGGATCGCTCGAGCAGCCGATCGCCGCGAGATCGGTCGCGTCGAGGCTGGTCAGCGTGGTCACCGCGATGACCTTGGTGCCCGTGGCCGCAGCGGCCTTGGCATCCTCCAGCATCGCCTGCCCGCCCGCGGCGTGGACAGTGAGCAGCGCCGGCTCGAGCCCATGCAGCGCCTGGATCGCCTTGGCGACGGTATTGGGAATATCGTGGAACTTCAGATCGAGAAAAATCGGCAACCCGAGCTCGGCCATCTCGCGCACGCCGGCATGGCCGTTGGCCATGAAGAATTCGAGCCCGAGCTTGATCCCGCCGACATGGTGATGAACGCGCGCCGCCATCGCCTTGGCTTTGGGCAGATTGGGCGTATCGAGCGCCACGAAAATGCGGTTGCTCATGCTTCAGCCGATGGCGCGACGGCGGGCGTGATGCTGGCAGGCGTGATGTTAGTAGACGCGAGCGGCGCGGGATCGGCGTGCAACACCGCCGCCGCGGGCACATGAGCGGGCGTTCGCAGCGTTTCGAGCGTGCCTTGTACGGTGGTGAGCCGCTGGCGCAGCCGCCACCGCACAAGCTGATGATATAGCAGCATTGGCAGCAGCCCGAGCAGGAACATTGCAATCAGCAGCAGCGGGAGGTTCACCTCGGCGATCAATCCGCCCCACAGCTTGATCTGGACGTTGGTCCAGTTGCCGATCGTGAACAGCGCCGCGAGGAAGGCGAGCAGGCACCAGAAGAGGATTTTGAGGAATTGCATGGCGGCAGGCTAACGTGGCGTGATGGCTTTGACCATACTCCCTCTCCCTTTGGGAAAGGGAAGGGGCCCGGGGAAGCCGGGGGAAAGGGCGAGGGTGACGCCGTAGAAGGGCGTCGATGGCTGTCTTTGCCCTCTCCTTCCGGCGCTGCGCGCGCCTCTGCCCGGGGGAGAGGGATTTGGTCAGCCGATCTCCCGCCGCAGCGTTTCGATCAGCCCGGGGATTGCGGTCAGTTTGGGCCCTTCCTCATCGACGATCGCCAGAAAGGCCGCGCGTTTCACCGCCGCGACCCGGCCGGGTTTCAGCCGGACATTTTCGGGCAGTGTGGACACCAGAATGTCGATCATCCGCTCGGCGCCATGCAGCCGGCCCCAGATATAGTCATTCTCTCGGTAGGCGCGGCTGAAGAACGCACCGAAATTGTTGAACTGGATGCCCTTGAGCGTCGCCTCCGCGCCGCCGCCGCGGATCGATCTGGCGTCGTCCGGCGAGATGCGATCGACCTTGATCGGATCATATTCGTCGAGCCCCTCGCCTTGCAGCAACGGCAAGGTCGCAGTGTCGAAATAGGGGAAGCCGAGATAGGTCAGCAGCACCGGGCGGCGCTTATCCTTGGGCAAGGCGGCAAAGGCGGCGGCGAGGCGCGCGTCGGTTTCGGTATCGAGCCGCTTGAGATCGAGCGATTCCGCCAGTTGATCGAGCAGCGGGCCGGCATCGTCGCGCAGCGCGCGGATATCGCCGGCGAGGTGCGCATGGACCTCACTGCGCTTGCGATCGAGATAGGCGGCGAGGCTGTGGTAGATCGCCTCGCGCAAGGGGGCGAAATCCTGCTCGGCGCCCTCGACATCGAGATCGCCGAGCCGGCGCACCAGCAGCCGCAACCGGCGGATGCGGAAACCGAGATCATAAGAGCGCAGGAACGCGATCGTCTGGGCGCTGGCCCCGCCCGAAAAATTCGGGCCGATCGTATCGAACCCGCGCGCCTTGATCGCCGCGCAGATGTGACGGTGAATGCGGTCCCACGGGCCCGGGCCAGGGTCGCCACCGGCGTGATAGAGCAGCCCGACGATCAGCTCGACCACCCCGGCGATCTTGAGATGGCCGTAGGCGGCATAGGTGTAGCCGGCTTTGGCGGCGGCGGCATTCTGCGCCCGATTGCGCCAGTTGGCGAGGCGGCCGGTGGTAGGAGAATCGAGAAACAGCGTGTAGCCGAACAGGGATTCGACCTGCGCCTCCACTTCGGGGCGAATCGCGGCAATGATCGCGCGCATGCGCTCGATGCGCTGCGATTGCTCGGCCAGCGCCTCGAGATTGTCGCGGATCGGTTGCTGGCGTGGCAGCTCGGAAGCGGCGCCAACAATCGTCTGGAAGAAGCTGGGCGATTCCTGCGCCGCGCTACTGAAGCGCATCTTATTGCCGGGCGTTGGATCGATATAGATGAAGCGCCGATCGATCTCGCGTCTTGCCGGGCGGTCCCGCAGGGCATCGATCGCCGGGCGGAACGGCGCGTTGGCGAGCACCGAGCCATCGATCAATACCGCGCCCTCGGCGGCATTGGCGGCGAACTGGCGCGGCAGGATGCGCTTGAGAAATTCCATCCGCCCGGGCCAGGAGCGTTTGCGCGCCGCCAGCACCGCATCCAGCTCCTTGACCGTGAAGGGCGGGAAGGCGCCGGGGAAGCTGGACGTTGCGCGCCCGGCAAAGGCGAGTTCCGCGGCGTGCGCCAGCGTCTCGCCGGCTACGCCGCGATCGCTGAACGGCACGACCAGGCGATGTTCGGTCTCCATCACTTCGCTGGGCGAGTGCAGGCTAAGCCGTTCGGGGTGGCCGCGAAAATCGGTGACGGTGACGAACAGATCGAGCGGCTGGCCATCCGGCAGCAGCCGCGCGCCGCGCGGACCCGTCGCCATCGCATCCAGCGCATCGAGGATCAGACCGGTAAAGCGCTCGCCCCCGAACGGGGGCGAAAACCAGCGTGAGCGGATAAAGTGCGAGAGTTTGTGGCGCACTTCGTCGCGTGTTTCGGGATCGACCGTCTCGTCGACCTTGCGGGCGCCGCGCCCCGCCGCCATCCACACAAGCGGCAAGGCCCAGGCCTTCGTCATGCCGGAGTTCGGCGCGGCTGACTGGTCGATCAGCGCTTCGACATCGGCCGAATCGAGCCACAGATCGGTCAGCGGCTCAAGGCTTTGCCCGGTAGTGATGGCCTGCGCCAGGAACACCCCGTTAAGGCCCCCCGCGCTGGCCCCGGCGATGATGTCGACCAGCACGCGCAGCCGTACGCCGGTCTCCGACTGGATCTCTTCGAGCAGGGCGCGATAGACGTGCTGGCTGCCGGTCGCCGCCTCCTCGCCGGCGTGAAATGCCTGGCTGGCGCGCGCCATGCGCCAGATTTCCTTGGAAATGCCGTGCATGTAGACCGCCAGGCTGATCCCGCCATAGCAGACCAGAGCGAGCCGGAGTTCCTTCTCGCGCATCAGCGGCGGCGGCGTGCGCGGCTGGTCATGCGCTTTCCAGCATCGCCCAGATCGGCAAATGATCAGACGCCTTGCGCGAGGCCGCGCTGTGATGCGCGCCGCAATCGACCACTTTCAGATCGCGCGACACCATGATGCGATCGAGCCGCGCGATCGGGCGGCGGACGTGGAAGCTCGGGCTGGTCGGCGCGAAGGCATAATCCTTGCCGAAATCGCGCAGACAGCCGCTGGCCGCGCTCCATTCGTTGAGATCGCCCATCAGCACCGTCGGGCGGCGCTCGGCACTGCCATCGACATGGCTGAGGATCGCATGTGCCTGGCGCCGCCGCCACAGCCCGGACAGATCGAGATGCATGCCGACGACGCGCAGCGCGGTGCCGCCGATGCGGACGTCGGCCATCACAGCACCGCGCGGTTCGAGCGCGGGGAGGTGGATCGCTGCTTCATCGAGAACCACCGCGTCCTTGCGCACCAGCAGCACATTGCCGTGCCAGCCCATGCTACCAGCGCGCACGCCAAACGAAATCGGCTTCCACGGCGAATGTTCATCAAGCGTGTGGAGCGGAATGACGCACGCCCTGGCGCCGAACCGGCGATCCGCCTCCTGCAGCGCGATGACATCGGCATCGATCTCGCGCAGCACCTCCAGGATGCGCGCGGGATCGCGGCGCCGGTCAAGCCCGATGCCTTTGTGGATATTGTAGCTGGCGACCTTGATCATGCGGAGAGGGTAACGCCGCACGATGAAGATGTTGCCCGGCGGGACGAAAAACGCGCGCTGCCGGGGGCAGTAGCGCGGGGCGGCAGGAACATGGGCAGATCGATCGCCTTCACGAAGAGGGGCTGATGGCAAGATGGCCCCTTACGACACCCCCTTGTCAACCCGAAGGGGCGCTATGCACGGCAGACGCCACCGACCGTGCGACCGGCGGCGGTGACGCACTGGTGCTGAGGACGAGCTTCTGCACCACGATGTTGTCGTCAAGCCGCCACAGCTTGATCGTGTGGCGCCCCGCGCCGACGCTGCCCAGCGTTGCCGACAGCTGCACGAGATTGTCGCAGACGGCATCGGCCCAGCGCTTCTTGCCCGGCGTGTCCTGCGCGCCGCCGCTGGCTTCGAGCTGCAGCTGCAGCGCCTGCACCGCGCCGTCATTGAGCGAGACGCCGATGCGCGATCCGCCATGACCGCTCGTGTCCAGCGTCGGCGCGAGATGGAGCGTGAGCGTCGCCGGCCCCGCCTTGTGCACCACCACGTCATATTCCAGGCAAATGCCATCACCCGCTACGCTCGCGCCGCGGCCCTGTGGTAAAGCGAGTACCGCGCCCGCATCGTGGCCAAGATGGGGGATCGTCGTCCAGCGCAGACCCTTGCCATCGCGCGCGCGGCTGAACGCTGGCGCTTCGATCATCAGCACGCCCCCGTCTGCCGGTTGTGACGAGACGAATTTGGGCTGGCGGCGGCGCTCGGCCTCCGGCGTATCGGCGCCGATGCGCATGATGCTTGGCATCGTCTGCTGCGTGGGATCGTTCCAGCTGACGTAGCTCATATGGACCTGCGCCATCATGCCGTCCCATTTGCCACCGTTGATCGTATGGTAGCGCCGGGTCAATTCGCCATCACGGCGAAAGCTGGCTTCGACTTGGTCGGCGAAATAATTGGCACGCGGGTCGTTGCTTGCGCCGAGTGCGCGGTTCCAGGCGGTGGAGTAGTAAAGACGGTAAAGGTTGGCCATCGCGCTGACGGGGAATTCGATGATCTGGTAATAAGCGTCGCGCTGGTCGGGGCGCAGCGTCGCGCGCACTGCGGTCATGCGGGTCTCCAGCGCATCCCATTCGGCGACCATCGTGCCGAACTGACCCCCGTCGAGCCCCTCGGGGGTAATCCCGCCGATCGCGAAACTGTCCTGGTCGATCAATTCGGGTTTCCGCCGCGCGGCATATTGGCTGTAGGCAGTGATCATCTCGCCGATCGCCTTGCCCTCTGCAGCCCCGAAGGTCGCGCTGGCCCAGACGCGCGGATAGTCCGCAAGCATTGCTGGGGTCATCGCTTCGGGGTTCCACGCCTGCGCCAGGAAGAAGCCGAGCGGATATTCCATCGGCTTGATATCGCCGACATTGACGATCCAAATCGCCCGCGCGCCGCGCTGATAGGCGAGGTCCATCTGCTGCCAGATCTTCTCGATCTGGTTGGTGTTGACCCATTTGTAATTGCGCGGGCCGCCGACATAATCGAAATGATAATAGACGCCGTAACCGCCGCTGCGGGGCGCTACGGCGGGATCGGGCAGGCGCCGAATCTGGCCCCAATTGTCGTCCGAGAATAGCAGGGTGACGTCGTCCGGCACCTTCATGCCGTGATCGTAATAGTCCTGCACCTCCTTGTAGAGCGCCCAGACCTGCGGAGTCTCCGCGGGTGGCTTGCCAGTGACGTCGGCAATGATCTTGCGTTGATCGCTGACGATACGTTCGAGCAGCCCGGTCGCAGTGCCCTCCGCCATCGCCTCGTCGCCATCGCCGCGCATGCCGACGGTGACCAGCGAATCATACTGCCGCCCGCGACCCTTGGCCATCATGCGCTCGATGCCGCCGCGCCAGAACTTGCGCAGATTGTCGCCGTTCCTGGTATAGTCCCAGGCGCCGCCGGTCACGCCTTGGTCCTTGTGGCGGTGCCATTCCTCCTGCGCGCGCAGCATCGGTTCGTGGTGCGAATTGCCCATCACCACGCCCATCGCATCGGCCAGCACCATGCTCTTGGGATCGTCGTCGGCGAACGCCTTGCCCCACATTGCCGGCCACAGATAATTGCCCTTCATCCGCAGCAGCAGCTCGAAGACGTGGACGTACATCGCCGAAGTTACCCCGCCGAACGCCTTTTTGGCCCAGCCGCTGAGGCAGGGATCTTCATCGTTGATGAAGAAACCTCTATAGCGCACCTTGGGCTGGTCGCGGCGGCTGCCCGCCGGGATCAGCACGTCGCGCTGGCGCTGAACGGGGACGTCAGCGAACCAGTGCCACGGCGATACGCCGATGCGCTCCGACACGTCATAGGTGCCGAAAACCGCGCCGCGGCGATCCGACCCCACGATGACCAGCGCGCGCGCCACGCCTGGCAGCGGATTGTCCACGACGATCTGGCGGAATGCCTCCCACTCGCCTTTGATGTCGCCGGCGGCGATTTTGCCGGCAGCGACCAGTCCATCGATGATCGCGCTGTCCCCGAGCACCCCGATGATCACTGCCGGGCCGCGCAATTCCGCCGTGCCGCCATCGATCAATGCCGGCCGCGTGCCGCTGACCCGTCCCAGATCCAACGCGAAATTGGTCGCGACGTGGCGCACCGCGCTGTCGGTACCGGCGTCGATCACGAGCGACGCGGGCACGCCACCGGCGATCAGCGCGAAGGCGGTGCGCGGATCGACCCGAGGCGCGCGCGCGGGCGCGGCGAGGGCGTGCATCGGCATGGCGAGCAGCGTGGCGCTGCCTATCAGGCTGCGGCGCGACAGGGCTGGAGGGGTAAAGGCAGTCATGTTTCTCTCCTACGCGGGGGCCTATTATATCTCACCGCACGCGCCAGGGCGTGCCGCGGCCAGTCCGCTTGCGTTGCTGCACCACCGTCGGTTCGAGCTGGTCGGAGGTCATGCACCCGATCCGCTGCGCCGTACCGCGTGGCGTCATTTGAGCGGACGTGGCCCGAGACACAGGCGTAGGCGCCGGTCGGCTCGACGAAATCCAGGCATTTGAACGCCTCTGCGATACCTTTTCTGCGCCAGTGAGCCTGTCAGCTCCCTAAAATAATTGGTCAGAAAGTCAACGCAAATCAGCTAGGCCAATGTGTCGGTTATCTTTGCTAAACTACCGAAAGAGTGATCATTTTGGGGTGGGCCGATTATGACGGCGTATGATATGGTTGAGAAGGATCGTTAGTGATCAACTGCCTTTGCTATGGAAGACCATACGGTGAAGAACCGTGCCGTTCGTACGCGGACCCGCCCGCCCGCTAAAATGGAAGCTGCAGCCGCGCTCAATTGGTAAGGCCAATATAGTTGTTTTTTGCAAAATTTTGGCGAACAGATCATGGGGACTCGAGCGACGGCGGCTGACGACTTGATGAGCGTGCCGGATCGCAAGAGCGTAATGACCGGGGTAAGGCGAGGATGATAACAATTGGCGCACGATGAAAGTCTCGACGACCGTTATTTGATGACGCCGATGATGCGCTGGTTCGGGCCAGCGGATCCTGCGCCGCTGGCGCATATCCGGCAGGCCGGCGCGCACGAGGTGGTGACGGCGCTGCACGAGCTGCCCAACGGCGCGGTGTGGACGCAGGCGGATATCGCCGCGCGCAAGGCGATGATCGCCGCGACCGGGTTGGGCTGGACGGTGGTGGAGAGCCTGCCGGTGCACGAACAGATCAAGCGCGGCGGGCCGGATCGCGACCGGCTGCTTGATGCTTACCGCCGCTCGATCCGTCATCTCGGTGCCTGTGGCATTACCACAGTAACGTATAATTTTATGCCATTGCTCGATTGGACACGAACCGATCTCGCCTGGCCAATGCCTGATGGGGCGCTGGCGCTGCGTTTCGAATGGGTGGCAGTGGCGGTATATGACATTCACATTCTGCGCCGGCCTGGTGCAGATGCTGACTACGCGCCCGAGATATGTACGCTGGCCGCCCAGCGCTTTGCGGCCATGGACGATGCGGCGCGTCGCACGCTGGAGCGGACGATCATTGCCGGGCTGCCCGGTAGCGAAGAAAGCTTCGATTCACCGCAATTCCTGCGCGCGCTGGACAGCTATGCGGAGGTCGACGCGGCCGGTCTGCGCGCCAATCATCGCGCCTTTCTGGAGGCGGTATGCCCGGTTGCCGAAGAGGCCGGTGTGCGCCTGGTGGTTCATCCTGACGATCCGCCCTTCGCCATCTTCGGTTTGCCGCGCGTGGTGAGCACCGAAGCGGATGTCACCGATCTGTTCGCGCGGGTGCCAAGCCGCGCCAACGGATTATGCTTCTGCACTGGTTCGTTCGGCGCGCGACGCGACAACGATCTCGCCGGCATGGTACGGCGCTTGGGCGATCGCATCGGCTTCCTGCATCTTCGCTCGGTTCAGCATGAATCACAAAACAGCTTTCACGAAGCGGATCATCTCGGCGGCGATGCAGGGATGGCCGCAGTCGTCGCGGAAGTCGTCGCGTTATCGGATCGCGAACAGCGCCGCATCCCGATGCGCCCGGATCATGGCCACCAAATGATGGACGATCTGACCAAGACCACCAATCCGGGGTATTCGCTGATCGGCCGTATGCGGGGATTATCCGAATTACGGGGCCTTGAGCGGGGGCTGCGGCATGCGTGACGCTTTGTTTGGGCGCGAGGCAGTCGTCTGAGCATCGCCAAGAGCGCGCGAAATCACGGCCGCCAATCGGTACTGGTAGCGTTATCAGCATTGCGCTAGCCTCGGGCAAATTCCGAAAACAGGGGTAAGAGGATGACTGATAAGTTGAAAATCGCGCTGGCTCTGCTCGCATCTAGCGCTTTGGCGCCGACGGCGACTGCGCAAAGCGTGCCCGGCACGCTCCGCGATTCCACCGCGACACCCGAGCAGCGTGCGCGCGACATCGTCTCACGCATGACGCTGGAGGAAAAGGCGCGCCAGCTGGGGCACACCGCGCCCGCTATTCCGCGCTTGGGCGTGCCCGAATATAATTGGTGGAACGAGGGACTGCACGGCGTTGCACGCGCCGGCATCGCTACCGTCTTTCCGCAGGCGATCGGCATGGCGGCAACCTGGGATACGGCGCTGCTCAATCGGGTCGGCGCTACGGTATCAACCGAATTCCGTGCCAAGTTTCTCGAACGTCGGCTGCCCGATGGCGGCAGCGAATTCTACCGGGGCCTGACCGTCTGGTCGCCCAATATCAACATCTTCCGCGATCCGCGCTGGGGCCGCGGGCAAGAGACATATGGCGAGGATCCGTATCTCAGCGGGCGGCTTGGCATCGCCTATATTGACGGGCTGCAGGGCACCGATCCCCGCTTTTCCAAGGTGATCGCGACATCCAAGCATTTCGCGGTCCACAGCGGGCCGGAGAGCAACCGCCACCGCGAAGACGTCTATCCCAGCGCCTATGATCTGGAGGACACCTACCTGCCGGCATTTCGCGCGACCGTCACCGAAGGCAAGGTGCAATCGGTGATGTGCGTTTACAACGCCGTCAACGGCGTGCCCGGCTGCGCCAGCACAATGCTGATGGAGGATACTCTGCGGCAGAGTTGGGGATTCAAGGGCTATGTCGTGTCCGATTGCGGCGCGGCGGCGAATATCTACCGGCCCGATGCGCTCCATTATACCAAGACCGCGCCCGAGGGCATTGCGCTGGGCATCAAAGCAGGGATGGACCTGATCTGCGGCGATTATCGTAACAATATGACCACCGATGCGGACAGTATCGTCACCGCGGTGAACACGGGGCTGTTGCCGCAAGCCACGGTCGATCGTGCGCTGGAGCGGCTGTTCGTGGCGCGTGTCCGCCTGGGGCTGTTCGACGCCAAGCTGCCGTTCGCCGACATCACGGCGAAGGATTACGATACCCCCGCGAACCATGCCGTGTCGCGCAAGATTGCCGAAGAATCGATGGTGCTGCTCAAGAACGAGGGCGGGCTGCTGCCGATCAAGGGCGAGCCGCGCACTATCGCGGTGATCGGACCCAATGCCGATAGCGTCGATGCGCTGGTGGGCAATTATTACGGCACGCCATCGCGGCCGGTGACGGTGCTGGACGGCATCCGCGCGCGCTATCCGAACGCCAAGGTCGTGCATGTCCAGGGCACCGGACTGATCGGCCCGGCAGAAGTGCCGGTGCCGGACGATGCGCTGTGCGTCGATGCGGCATGCTCCACCAAGGGGCTCAAGGTAGAGTATTTCGCGGGCGCGAACCTCGACGGCTCGATGACCGGAAGCGAGACCACGGCGAACGCGCGGCTCGAGTGGCGCGGCGATCGTGAAACGTCAGCGCGGTGGACCGGCACGCTCGTGGCACCGGAAAGCGGGGAATACGGTTTCCGCTTCGCCAGCGAGAATGGCTACCGCGTGTTCGTCGGCGACAAGTTGGTGGTCGATGACTGGGGCGTCGGCGACGCTCCCTCGATCCTGTCCGGGACGATCACGCTGGAAAAGGGACGCCGTTACCCGATCCGCATCGAAGGCGTGCAACGCGGCGCGCGGAGCACGCAGCAACTGGTGTGGAGCGTGCCGAGCGCGGCCGGCGATCAAGCGCTCGCGGCGGCCAAGTCCGCTGACCTGGTGGTGTTTGTCGGCGGTTTGTCGGCGCGGATCGAGGGCGAGGAGATGAAAGTGCAAGCCCCGGGCTTTGCCGGTGGCGACCGCACCAGTCTGGACCTGCCGGCACCGCAACAGGCCCTGCTCGAACAGTTGAACGCGACCGGAAAGCCGCTGGTGCTGGTGCTGATGAACGGCAGCGCCTTGGCGGTGAACTGGGCCGACAAGAATGTGCCGGCGATCGTCGAGGCCTGGTATCCGGGCGGCGAGGGCGGCCACGCCGTTGCGGGGTTGCTGGCGGGCGACTTCAGCCCGGCGGGGCGGCTGCCGGTGACGTTTTACAAATCGGCCACCCAACTCCCTGCATTCAGCGACTATAGCATGAAGGGGCGGACCTATCGCTACTTCAGCGGCGAGGCGCTGTACCCGTTCGGTCATGGGTTGAGCTACACGAGCTTTGCCTACGCCGCGCCATCGCTGTCGACGACGCGGGTCGGGGCGGACGGCAAGGTCGATGTTTCGGTGGCGGTGCGCAATATCGGCGCGCGCGATGGCGATGAGGTCGTACAACTCTACGTCTCCCATCCGCGCGCGCGAAACGGATTGATCCGGTCGCTCGCCCGGTTCGAGCGCGTGCACCTGAAGAAAGGCGAGACGCGGCAAGTGACCTTCACGCTCGATGCGCGTGCGCTGAGCCTCGTCGATGCCAAGGGCGTGCGGCGGCTGACGCCGGGGCCGGTGAAGCTGTGGATCGGCGGCGGCCAGCCCGTTACCCGGGCTGGGCTGCCGATCGCGGCCGGCAGCGCGGCAGACCTGACCGTCGTTGGTCAAGCGGTGTTGCCGCGCTGACCGGCCTCGGCGCCGGGCAAAAGTCCTGCGCCGAGACCGATATCGGGGCTCGCATTCGCCGTCTTCCGGCGGATTCGCTCCGGCGTGCCAAATGCGCCGCCGGGGCAATGCGACCGACATGTGCGGCAGGGGGTCGGCTTTATTAAGCGGATAGTGTAGGGAAAGGCATGGCCAATCTCGACATCTGCCGCGATTGTGCGGTGCGCGACCAAGCGCTGTGCGCGAGCCTGAGCGACACGGAGCTGGCCGCGCTCAATACGATTGGCCGGCGCCAGAGCGTCGGACGCGGCGAGACGGTGATTTGGGCGGGGGATGAGAGCATCGTTTGCGCCAATCTGTTGTCAGGTATGCTGAAGCTCGTCGCCGCGACGTCCGATGGCCGCGAACAGATTGTGGGCCTGCTCCATCCTGCCGATTTTGTCGGTCAGGCCTATGCCGGGCTTGCCGATTTCACCATCACTGCGTTGACCGATGCCGAGCTATGCGTGTTTCCGCGCGCCGCGTTCCAGCGCGTGCTCGAGGACCATGGCCGCATGGAGCGGCTGTTGCTGCAGCGGACGCTGGCTGCGCTGAGCGATGCTCGGGGCCGCATGTTGTCACTGGCGCGCAAATCAGCCGAAGAAAAGATCGCCGACTTTCTGCTGCAAATGGCGCTGCGCGCATCGGGCACCGGATGTCGCGCGACGCCGGATGGACCACTGACTTTTGACCTGCCGCTCACCCGTGGCCAGATCGGCGACATTCTGGGGCTGACGATCGAGACGGTGAGCCGCCAGATGACTCGGCTTAAGGGGGCCGGGGTGATCGGTCTGCCGGGCGGTCGGGCCGTCACTATCTCGGATCGAAGTGCATTGGAAATGCGGGCCCGTGCCGCTTAGCAGGGTGCATCCTGACGTTGAGCTGCAACGCACCGTCAGGCCAAAGCGCCTTCAAGATTGGCAAGCGCGGAGCGGGTGAGGCGGGTACTGCCGAGCGACAGCAGGAACAGCCGTTCACAATCCAGCGCTCGACGACCGCCTTCGAACAGAAATCTGAGCATGTAGCTCAACATGTCGATCGCGGCAGGCGTGAGCGATCGCGACCGCAAGATGTCTGCCGTGTCTTCGGCGTGCATCGCATCCGAGATCTGGCGCAGCAGGATGCGCGACAAGATGCTGCGCGTCACGCTCGGTTCGTTGCCGGAGAAGAATCGCCCAAGAAATGAGCTCGTCGTTTTGACATGGGCGATGGTGGCGCGCTCGATCTTGTCGGCTAGCGTCCGGCGGTCCTCGAGCGGAGGATAAGCCGGCAGGCAATCCGCCAGGCTTTCCAACTCGTCACACAGATCGCGCAACCGCGCGTGATCCGTCAAAAGGCCCTGCAAGGCGGATTTGCTGATCAGCTTCGGGCGACGGGGGAAGGGCAGTACCTTGGCATTCTGCCGTGCCGCCACCGGCCCGTGTCCGCGCAACACCCCATGGGTCGCGCCAAGCGGCCGATGCGCCTCGATCCGGCTGATATCATGGCGTGGAGGCAATTCGCCGTCATGCTCGGGCGTATCGGCCATTTCCGGATCCTGTCAGGCCGCTGCGACGGGGGTTTTGCGCCCCCAATCCCGGCCGAGCGCCAAGGCCGCCAGCGTGCATAGCGCGCCCGACAAGAGATAGACGCCGACCGAGATCAGCCCGAACCGGCTTGCCAGCAACAGCGCCGCGAGCGGCGCGAACGCGGCGCCGATGAACCAGGATGCGGTGGCCGTGGTGCCGGAGCCGGTATAGCGATGCTTGGGTGAGAAGCTGCCGTTGACCGCGCCAGACGACTGTCCGAACGACAGGCCGAGCAGGACGAAGCCCAGCATCATATAGGTCCATTCGCCGGCGGGGCCCTTGGCCAGAAGTTGTGGCGCGAAACCGCTGTAACCGGCGATCAGCGCGGCGGAGACGCCGAGCAACGTGCGACGGCCGACACGATCGGCGATCACGCCCGACAGTGTCACAGCGACCAGGCAGACCAGGGCGCCGACCAGTTCGATGACAAGAAAGCGGACCGGTGGCTCGCCAGAGGTAAGCACGAACCAGGATAGCGGAAAGACTGTGACAAGGTGGAACAGAGCGAAGCTCGCTAGCGGCGCGAATGCCCCCAGCACGACCGTCCGCCCCTCTTCGCGCAGCAACGTGGCAAGCGACGATGGTTGAAGCTCGCGGCTCTCGAACAGCTGCTTGAATCCCGGCGTCGAAATCAGCCGCAGCCGCGCGAACAAAGCCACCACGTTGATCACAAAGGCGACAAAGAAGGGGAAGCGCCAGCCCCAATCCAGGAAATCGGGCGTGCTGAGCGCGCTCAACAGATAGGCGAAGACAGCGGCGGCGACGAACAACCCGACGGGGGCACCGAGCTGCGGAATCATCGCGAACCACCCGCGCCGCGCCGCAGGAGCGTTCAGCGACAACAGGGCAGGAAGGCCATCCCAGGTGCCGCCGAGCGCAAAGCCCTGGCCCAGCCGGAACAGCGCCAGCAGGATAACGGCCAAGCCGCCGGCCTGGGCGTGGCTGGGCACGAAGGCGATTGCCGCGGTTGACCCGCCGAGCAGGAACAAAGCTGCGGTCAGCTTGACGCCGCGGCCGTGCTTGCGGTCAATCCACATGAAGGCCAGCGCGCCGAACGGCCGCGCGACAAAGGCGAGCGCGAAGACCGCAAAGGAATAAAGCGTGCCGGTGAGCGCATCGACATAGGGGAAGATGACCGCGGGGAAGACCAGCACCGAGGCGATTGCATAGACGAAGAAATCGAAAAATTCCGATGATCGCCCAATGATCACGCCGACCGCGATATCGCCCGGTCGAATCTCATGCTCGTGCGCGTTGATCAGCTGCGCGTCGCGCTCCAAGGGGGTCGAATTCCCTGCGGCCCCAGTTGTGCCGAGTGTCGTGGCTACCATCGCGTTCCGTCCTATTTGCTCAGCCGTTCGTGGCGACGACTGCGGCGGCGCGCCGTGAGCAATCGGCGATGCCAACGACCACGATATAGCGAGCAACAATCAGCAAAACTTTGACCGGGGTCAAAGTCCGGCAGTCGATCCGTGGGCTAGGTGCCAACTATGGCCAGACCAACTTTTCATCGTATTCGCAGGGCCTTGTGCCTTCCTCTCGCGGCCATGCCGATATTGCTGGGCGGCTGCGAGATGGTCGTCATGAACCCGACCGGCGATATTGCCGTTCAGCAGCGCAATCTTATCTTGTTTTCAACCGGGGTAATGCTGCTGATCATCGTGCCGGTGATGGTTCTCACGGTGCTGTTCGCCTGGCGCTATCGCCGCGGCAACCCGAACAAGGTCTATGATCCCAATTTCGATCATTCGACGACGCTCGAGCTCGTCATCTGGGCGTGTCCGCTGCTGATCATTATTGCGCTCAGCGTGGTGACCTGGACGAGCACGCATCTCCTCGATCCGTTCCGGCCGCTGGAACGCCTCTCGGCGGGTCGGCCGCTGGCGGCGAATACCAAGCCGCTCGAGGTGCAGGTCGTCGCGCTCGACTGGAAATGGCTGTTTATCTATCCCGAGCAAGGCATCGCCACAGTCAACGAACTGGCCCTGCCGGTCGATGTGCCGGTGCACTTTTCGATCACCTCGACGAGCCAGTTCAGCACCTTCTACGCGCCGACCATGGCGGGCATGATCTACGCGATGCCGGGGATGAAGTCAGTGCTTAACGCGGTGCTCAACGCGCCGGGCGAGAGCTGGGGCTTTTCAGGCAATTATACGGGCCGCGGGCATAGTGACATGCGCTTCAAGCTGCGTGGGCTGGCGCCGGCGGATTTCGACCGCTGGGTCGCGCGGGTGAAGACCAGCAAGGACGGCGCGCTCGCGACGGCCAGTTACATCGCGCTGGAACAACCCAGCATCAAGGAGCCGGTACAGTATTTTGGGTCGGTGATGCCTGGTCTGTTCGAGCGTGCGCTCAATCGTTGCGTTGCGCCCGGCACGCCGTGCATGGTCGACGTGATGCGCCGCGACATGGCGCGCAGCGGCGGGGACATGCCGGGGCGGAGCGCCGCGCCGCTGCATGGCAACACGCCGACCCCGGCCATCTTCAAGGCGCCCGAAGACAAGGGCACGGGCCCCAACGTGACCAAGCCCGCCAAGCCCGGTGCGCCCGGCGAACGCAAGCAAGGCGATCCGCGCAATCGCGACATGTCCGCCACGCAGCCCTTCCTCGCCCCCGGTGCGCTCCGCACCGTGCGGGTCTGATCCCCAACCATCGGGACAAACATGAGCGATCACCTTCTCAAATCGATCTTCGGACGGCTCACCTGGGAATCCTTTCCCCTGCACGAACCGATCCTGCTGACGACCTTCGTTGTCGTCGTGCTGCTTGGGGTCGCGCTGGTCGGCGCGGCGACGTACTTCCGGCTGTGGGGCTATCTGTGGAGCGAATGGTTCACCAGCGTCGATCACAAGCGGATCGGCATCATGTACATCATCCTCGGCATCATCATGCTGCTGCGCGGTTTTTCGGATGCGTTGATGATGCGCGCGCAGCAGGCGATCGCCTTCGGGGACAATCCGGGCTATCTCGCGGCGCACCATTACGATCAGATTTTCACCGCGCACGGCACGATCATGATCTTCTTCGTGGCCATTCCGCTGGTCGTCGGGATCGTCAACTTCGTCATGCCGCTGCAGATCGGCGCGCGCGACGTGGCGTTCCCGTTCCTAAATAATCTGAGCTTCTGGCTGACCGCGGCAGGCGCCGTGCTGGTGATGATCTCGCTGTTCGTCGGCGAGTTCGCGAGCACCGGCTGGCTCTCCTACGCGCCGCTCGCGGGCCTCGCCTACAGCCCCGAAACTGGCGTCGATTACTATCTGTGGGCGCTACAGATCGCCGGGGTCGGTACGACGCTGTCGGCAATCAACATGGTCGCGACCGTAATCAAGATGCGCGCGCCCGGCATGACGATGATGAAGATGCCGGTATTCTGCTGGACGGCGTTTTGCTCGAACATTCTGGCCATCGCGATCTTCCCGGCGCTGACCGCCGCCTTCTTCCTGCTCATGCTCGATCGCTATATCGGCACGCATTTCTTCACCAACGAGCTTGGCGGCGCGCCGATGATGTATTGGAACATGGTTTGGATCTGGGGCCACCCCGAGGTCTATGTCCTCGTCCTCCCGGCCTTCGGCATCTATTCCGAAATCACCTCGACCTTCACCGGTAAGCGGCTCTTCGGCTATTCGTCGATGGTCTATGCGACGGTGGTGATCACGATCCTGTCGTATCTCGTCTGGCTGCACCATTTCTTCACCATGGGAGCGGGGCCGAGCGTCAACAGCTTCTTCGGCATCGCCACGATGGTTATCGCGATCCCGACCGGCGCCAAGATCTTCAACTGGCTGTTCACGATGTATCGCGGTGACATCCGTTTCGAACTGCCGATGATGTGGGTGGTGGCGTTCATGCTGACCTTCGTGGTCGGTGGGATGACCGGCGTGCTGCTGGCGATTCCGCCCGCCGATTTCGTGCTGCACAACTCGCTGTTCCTGGTGGCGCATTTTCACAATGTGATCATCGGCGGCGTGGTGTTCGGGCTGTTCGCCGGGATGGTCTATTGGTTCCCCAAGGCGTTCGGCTTCAAGCTCGACGAATTCTGGGGCAAGGTTGCCTTCTGGGGCTGGGTGATCGGTTACTGGATTGCCTGGACACCGATCTACGTCGTCGGGCTGATGGGCACCACGCGCCGCGTGAACCATTTCGACGATCCCAGCCTCCAGCCGTATTTCGTGATCGCCGCGATCGGCTCGGTGATCATCCTGATCGGCATCCTCGGTTTCGTGATGAGCATCGTCATGGGCTTCGTGAAGCGCGACCAGCTGCGTGACCTGACCGGCGATCCCTGGGATGGCCGCACGCTCGAATGGTCGACCAGTTCGCCGCCGCCCGCGTATAACTTCGCCTTCACGCCGGTGATCCACGATCTGGATGCATGGTATGACATGAAGAGCCGCGGGTACGAGCGGCCGGCAGGGGGCTATCGCCCGATCCACATGCCGCGCAACACGGGCACCGGCGTGATCCTCGCCGGGCTCGCGCTCAGCCTGGGCTTCGGCATGGTGTGGTACATGTGGTGGCTCGCCGCACTGAGCTTCGCGGGGCTGATCGTCGTCGCCGCGGCGCATACCTTCAACTTCGCGCGCGACTATTTCATTCCGGCCGAGGAGGTGGCGCTGACCGAAAGCAAGCGCCATCCGCTGGTCCAGGGAGCCTGACATGACCGACCACACGCTCGCCCCCAGCGACGCCGCGCCGACCTGGCATCTGGCCGACGACGATGATCACGATCATGGCGGCAACGGCGCCACCGTGCTCGGTTTCTGGATCTACCTGATGAGCGACGCGCTGATCTTCGCCTCGCTGTTCGCGATGTTCGGCGTGGTCAGGACGAGTTACGCCGGCGGCCCGATGCCGCACGAGATCTTCGAGCTGCCGCTGGTCGCGCTCAACACTGCGCTGCTGCTGGCCTCGTCGATCACCTTTGGCCAGGCGATGCCGCATATCGAGGCCGGGCGTGTCGGCCCGACGCGCTTCTGGCTCGCCGTCACCGGCCTGCTCGGCGCGGCGTTCGTCGGCATCGAGCTGTACGAATTCTCGACGCTGATCGCGGAGGGCGCGACCCCGCAGCGCAGCGCCTTCCTCTCGGCCTTCTTCACTTTGGTCGGCACGCATGGCGCACACGTCACGGTCGGGCTGCTGTGGATCGGTGTGCTGCTCGTGCAGCTTGGGCAGCACGGGCTCAGCCAGCCAATGAAGCGCCGGCTGATCTGCCTGTCGATGTTCTGGCATTTCCTCGACATCATCTGGATCGGTGTCTTCACCTTCGTCTATCTGTTTGGAGCCATCCGGTGAGCCATCCCTCGACCGCGCAAGACGCCGCCCACGGGCACGACACACCCGGGCACGACACGCCCGGCCACAGCCGGCGCGGCTATCACATCGGGACGATCCTCTCGATCATCCTGACGGTCATACCGTTCTGGCTCGTCATGTCCGGGGTGATCCAGGATGGGCAGACCACCGCGGCGCTGATTTTCGCCATGGGGTTCATCCAGATCATCGTCCACGTGCTGTGCTTCCTGCATCTCGACACGCGCTCCGAGGGCGGTTGGACGCTGCTCGCCTTCCTGTTCACCACGGTGATCGTGGTGCTGACGATCGCCGGATCGATCTGGGTGATGTATCACCTCAACGCCAACATGATGCCGATGCCGATGGCCGGGAACATGACCGGCGGGATGTAGCGACCGCTGCCCCGAGTATGATCCACACGACCTGGACCGACCCGCCGCCCACGTCATCCTGACCTTGTGTCAGGCCCCCCTGGGCGGTCTTGAGCCGCGCACGCGATGCCGCCGTTCGCGCAAGGGTGCTGATGCAAGTTCAGCATGACGGGAGTTGGTGCAACGTAGGTGGATCAAACTTCAAAGCGCCGAGCATTCGCGGGGCATTCCGGGGGCGCGTTCGGCGACCGACGCCGTCAAATACAGCCCGCCGCGTCGGTTCGATAGCGGTGCCAATGGAACAGAGGAAGCCGACCAATGTCGACCATGAAAGCCGCCGTCGCCCGCGCATTCCGCCAACCGCTGAGCATCGAGGATGTCCCCATCCCCGCGCCCGGCGCTGGAGAGGTGCTGGTCAAGATCGAGGCGACGGGCGTCTGCCACACCGACATCCATGCGATCGATGGCGATTGGCCGGTTCCCCCGGTCATGCCGCTGATCCCCGGCCATGAGGGTGTCGGCTATGTCGCGGCGGTCGGCAGCGGCGTAACGGATCTGAAAGAGGGCGATGCGGTGGGGATCCCCTGGCTGCATGATGCGTGCGGCCAATGCGAATATTGCCAGAGCGGCTGGGAGACGTTGTGCGAACGGCAGAACAACAGCGGCTACAGCGTCAACGGCACCTATGCCGAATATGCCATCGCGCGCGCCGCCTATGTCGGGCATCTTCCCGCCAATCCCGATTTCGCCGCGCTGGCGCCGATCCTGTGCGCTGGCGTCACCACCTATAAGGGCCTGAAGGAAACCGAGGCGCGCCCCGGCGAATGGGTGGTGATCTCGGGCATCGGCGGGCTGGGACATGTCGCGATCCAATATGCCAAGGCGATGGGCCTGCATGTCGCCGCGCTCGACGTATCGGAGGACAAACTGGCACTCGCGCGCAGCCTGGGCGCCGATGTGACGGCGAATGGCGCAATTGAGGACGTGGTGGCAAAAGTGCTCGCGGCGACCGGGGGCGGCGCGCACGGGGTGCTGGTCACCGCGGTATCCCCGACCGCCTTTTCGCAGGCGATCGCCTGCGCCCGCCGGCGTGGCACCGTCGCGCTGGTCGGCCTGCCGCCGGGCGCATTCCCGACCCCGATCTTCGATGTGGTGCTCAAGCGCATCACCGTGCGCGGGTCGATCGTCGGCACGCGCCGCGATCTGGCCGAGGCGCTGGCGTTCGCGGCGGAGGGCAAGGTGCGCGCGACAGTGACGGTCGAGCCGCTCGATCAGGTCAACGCCGTGCTCGATCGATTGCGGCAGGGCAAGGTCGATGGCCGCATCGTGCTGCGCCCCTGAAGCCCGCGCGGCATATTCAAGGGTGATGTCGCATCCGCTGCTCTGCTAGGGCGGCGGCGCTGGCGCAATGACGCCTTCACCTGAGACGATGGGCCGAGCCCGTCGTCCCTGTCCGCTGGAGACATCATGACCGAGCGTATCGCCTGCCCCCAATTGCGGACCCGAATCGTCAGTGCAGACGCCGCCGCCAGCATGATCACCTCGGGCAGCACGGTGGGGATGAGCGGCTTTACCGGATCGGGCTATCCCAAAGCCGTGCCGCTGGCGCTTGCCGCGCGGATCGAGGCCGAGCATGCCGCAGGCCGCCCGTTCCGCGTCCGCATCTGGACCGGTGCCTCGACCGGCCCCGAACTCGATGGCGCACTGGCCAAGGCCGATGGCATCGAATTCCGCCTGCCGTACAATTCCGATCCGATCGCGCGTGAGAAGATCAACCGCGGCGAGATGGAATATTTCGACATGCATCTGAGCCAGGTCGCGCCGATGGCGTGGCAGGGCTTTCTGGGGCCGCTCGACACCGCCGTGATCGAGGTGTCGGGGATCCGCGCCGATGGATCGCTGATCCCGTCCTCGTCGATCGGCAACAACAAGACCTGGCTCGATCGTGCCGAGCAGATCATCCTCGAGGTCAATAGCTGGCAGAATCCAGCTTTGGAGGGTATGCACGACATTTATTACGGCACCGCGCTGCCGCCGCACCGCGTGCCGATTCCGCTGGTGCGGCCCGACGATCGCATCGGCGAGGCCTATTTCCGCGTCGATCCGGCCAAGATCGTCGCCATCGTCGAAACCGCGGCGCCCGATCGCAATCTGCCCTTCGCCGCGCCGGATGCCGCTGCCCACGCCATTGCCGGGCATCTCATCGAGTTCTTTGCGCACGAGGTTTCGCGCGGCCGCCTGCCGGCTTCGTTGCTGCCGCTCCAGTCGGGCGTGGGCAACATCGCCAATGCGGTGCTGACCGGGCTGGTATCGGGCCCGTTCGACGACATGACCTCCTATACCGAGGTCATTCAGGACGGGATGCTCGACCTGCTCGACTCCGGCAAGCTCAGGATGGCATCGGCCACCGCCTTCTCGCTCAGCCCCGAAGCGGCGGCGCGGCTCAATGCCGATCTGGGGGCGTATCGCGACCGCATGATCCTGCGGCCGCAGGAGATCAGCAATCATCCCGAGCTGATCCGGCGGCTGGGCTGCCTGGCAATGAACGGGCTGATCGAGGCCGATATTTACGGCAACGTCAATTCGACCCACATCATGGGATCGCGCATCCAGAACGGCATCGGCGGCTCGGGGGATTTTGCCCGCAACGCTTATGTCTCGATCTTCATGACGCCGTCGACCGCCAAGGGCGGCAAGATTTCGGCGATCGTGCCGCAGGCCAGCCATGTCGATCATATCAGCCAGGATGTGCAGGTGCTCGTCACCGAGCAGGGGCTGGCCGATCTGCGCGGGCTCAGCCCGAAACAGCGCGCCACGTTGATCATCGAGAAATGCGCGCACCCGAGCTATCGACCGATGCTCCAGGACTATTACGCGCGGGCCCGGCTGGGCTCATACGGCATGCAGTCACCATCGCTACCGGCGGAGGCGTTGAGCTGGCACCAGCGCTTTATCGATACGGGCACCATGCTAATCTGATCTCCGCGACCCGACGCGGGAGCAGGTGGGGTGATGCAGCGCTCCATCGGGAGATGGCGCCTGGCTCGCCACGCGCAGTCGACATCCCGCGGCCACTGCTTCTATGCGGTTCGGCCATCATGACGGTGCTCCTCATCGGCATTATCAGCTCGCTCGATCGGGCCGAAAGATGGCAGGGACCGACCGGGACGTTCAATAGTTCGCTGGCTCAGTGAAAGGCATCGTAGACGTAATGTCGCACATCAGACCAAAGCCAGCTGCACTTTCCGACGAAGTCGCCGGCCCGCGACGGAGTGCGCTGTGCGATGATTGATGGATCGAGTGGCTGGCGCCGCGCCGCGGTCGGCAGGGCCTTGACCGTACGCGAGTGCCGGGCTGCTTCTCGCCGCCGACCCCATCGGTCTGCCGCGTGAGGCGTGTGGCAATTCTGCAATCCAGGGAAGACGTAACATGATCCTGGCAGCGCTGACCCTGTTACCGTTCGCTGCGGCTCTTCTGCTGGCCCTCTGCACAAGCGCAAGTCGCGGAACGCACGTCTTGATTGCGGCGGGAGCGAGCGCTGGCGGACTGGGCCTGCTGCTGAGCGCCCCGCCAGGGGTGGTGGCGGGCGCGCCGCTGGCGTTGCACCTCGCATGGGTCCCCGCGCTCGGGCTCGACTTCAGTCTCTGGCTCGATCCGCTGGGATTGCTGTTTGCCGGCCTGATCCTGGGCATCGGCCTGCTGGTCGTGATTTACGCGCAGGGGTATCTGGCGCGGGACGAAGCGACGGGCCGGTTCCTGTCCTGCCTCACGCTGTTCCAGGGAGCGATGGTGGGCATCGCGCTGTCGAACAACGTGCTGTTGATGCTGGTGTTCTGGGAAATGACCAGCCTGTCGTCCTTCCTGCTGATCGGTTTCTGGCGCGACCGCGCCGATGCACGGCAGGGGGCGCGGATGGCGCTGGCGGTGACGGGCGGCGGCGGGCTGGCGCTGATCGCGGGGCTGGTGCTGCTGGGGCAGGTGGCGGGGTCGTATGAGCTGTCGACGATCCTGACGCGCGGGGATGTCGTCATGGCGTCGCCGCTCTATCCCGCGATCCTGATCCTGGTGCTGCTGGGCGCATTCACCAAATCGGCGCAGTTTCCGTTTCACTTCTGGTTGCCGCACGCGATGGCCGCGCCCACGCCGGTCAGTGCCTATCTGCATTCCGCGACGATGGTGAAGGCCGGCGTATTTCTGCTCGCGCGATTGTGGCCGGTGCTGGCGGGCAGCGAGCTGTGGTTCTACCTCGTCGCCTCGACCGGCCTGCTGACGATGCTGTTCGGCGCCGGAGTCGCGCTGTTCCGCAACGATTTAAAGGCGATCCTCGCCTATTCGACGATCAGCCAGCTCGGCTTGATGGTGATGCTGCTCGGCTTCGGTACGGCGGCGGCCGCCGCGGCGGCGGTGTTCCACATCCTCAACCATGCCGCCTTCAAGGCGGCGCTGTTCATGAACGCGGGGATCGTCGACCACGAGACCGGCACGCGTGACATCCGCCGGTTGGGCGGGCTCGCAGCGCTGATGCCGCTGACCGCGACGCTCGGCACGCTGGCCGCGGCGGCAATGGCGGGCCTTCCCCCGCTGGGCGGCTTCATCTCGAAGGAGATGATGCTGGAGGAAAGCGCGCACACGATATTTGGCGGCCAGACGTTGCTCGTGCCGGTGCTGGCGACGCTCGCCGCCTTGCTGTCGGCCGCCTATTCGCTGCGCTATGCCGCGAAACTCTTCTTCGGGCCGACACGGACGGGCGACGCACCAAAGCCGCACGATCCCGGCGCGGCGATGATCGGCCCCTCGATCGTGTTGGTGGCGGTTGCGCTCGGCCTTGGGTTGCTGCCCATGACGATCGCCGGGCCGCTGGTTGCCGCTGCCACGGCGGCGGTGACGGGCGAAGCTGCGCCGCGGCTCGAACTGGCGCTTTGGCACGGCATTAATCCGGCGCTGGTGATGAGCCTTGTCGCGGTGCTGCTCGGTGCAGCCGTTGTCTGGCAGTATCCCGCTTTGGCGGCGCGGCTTGCCAATCGCGCCGCGCCCGATGCCAAGCGGATGTTCGACGTGGCAATGGGAGCCGTCATCACGCAGACTCGGCGCGCCTCGCTGGCGATCCATGCCGGATCACTACAGCGCTATCTTTTCATGCTGTTCGCGGTGGCGGTGGCGCTGGGCCTTGACGGTATGCTGACCAGCGGCGGGCTGCTCACCGGCCCCCGCGCGCCGTTGCCCGCGTCGCCGGTCGCCATCGCGGCATGGCTCGCGTTAATCGCAGCTACCGTGACCGTCGTGCTGACCCACCGGCAGCGGTTCCTGGCGCTGGTGTTCATCAGCGTCATCGGTTTGGTCATGGCACTGGCCTTCGTCCACTTGTCCGCGCCCGATCTCGCGCTCACCCAGATCGCTGTCGAAGTGGTGACGATCTTGCTGCTTCTGCTGGCATTGCACCTTCTCCCCAAGACACCGCGCCAACTGTCGAGTGTTCCCCGGCGGCTGCGCGACGGCGCACTGGGCATCGCGGCCGGCATCGGCGCCGGGCTCGCGGCCTGGGCGATCATGACGCGTGAGGTGCGCGATTCAGTGTCGTCCTATCACTGGGCCAACAGCTATCCCGGCGGCGGCGGGACCAACGTCGTTAACGTCACGCTGGTCGATTTTCGTGCGTTTGACACGATGGGCGAGATTATCGTGCTGGGGATCGCTGGGCTGGCGATCTATGCGCTGCTTGAGCCTGCCGCGCGGGGCGCTGCGGGCCGCCGATTACGTGCTTGGCGAAAGGACATGCCGCATTCACCCGAGCGTCACCCCATGATGTTCGTGATGGCGACGCGGCTGCTTTTGCCGCTGGCGCTGCTGGTCGGCCTCTACATTTTCCTGCGCGGGCATAACCAGCCGGGCGGCGGGTTCGTCGCCGCCTTGGTGTTCGCGATCGCCATCCTGCTCCAGTATCTCGCTTCCGGCTTTGACTGGACCGACGAGCGGCGGCAGATGGGCGAGCATCCGCTGATCGCCTTTGGCGTGTTGATCGCGGTCGCGACCGGGCTCGGATCGCTCGCATTCGGTGCGCCGTTCCTGACGAGCAGCTTTGGCTATTTCCATCTGCCACTGATCGGCAAATTCGAGCTGGCGACAGCCATGCTGTTCGATACGGGCGTGGCATGCGTGGTGGTGGGCGCGGTGCTGATGGCCTTGGCACAGCTTAGCCATGTGGCGCAGCGCGCGGCGCGCGGCAGCGATGCGTCTGACGGAGAAGGCCTATGATCAGCCTGGAGTTCCTGATCGCCAGCGCGATCGGCGTGCTGACCGCGGGCGGCGTCTATCTCGCATTGCGTGGACGGACCTTCCAAGTCGTGCTCGGGCTGACTCTGCTGTCCTATGCGGTGAACCTATTCCTGTTCGCGATCGGGCGGCTGGTCATCGACCGCCCGCCATTGTTCGCCAAAGGCCTCACCGACCATGCCGACCCGTTGCCGCAGGCGCTGGTGCTGACCGCGATCGTCATCACGTTCGGCATGACCGCGCTGGTCGTGATCCTGTCGCTCCGCAGTTTTCTCGAAAGCGGATCCGACCAGGTCGACGGAATCGCCGATCCCGCGGACGAAGGGAGCGCGTCGTGACCGCGCTGGACCAGCTGATCATCGCGCCGATTGTCATTCCGACGATCGTCGCACCGCTGGCGCTGCTGGCGATGCGACGGCGGCGGCGGGTCGGCGTCGCGCTGTCGTTGGCGGGGTGTGTGCTGATGCTGCTCGCGGCGCTCGCGCTGTTTGGCATGGCGCAAGATGGCACGATCCGCGCCTATCCGCTGGGCGACTGGCCGGCACCGTTCGGGATCGTGCTGGTGCTCGATAGGCTGTCGGCGATCATGCTGGTGCTGGCGGCCGCGCTGGCGCTGATCGTGATGATCCATGCGCTCGTCACGTCGGTCGATCGCAAGGGGTGGCATTTTCATCCGCTGTTCCAGTTCCAGCTGCTGGGCCTGAACGGCGCGTTCCTGACGGGCGATCTGTTCAACCTGTTCGTGTTTTTCGAAGTGCTGCTGATCGCCTCCTATGGCCTGATGCTGCACGGGCAGGGGGGCGCACGGCTGAAGGCGGGGGTCGCCTATGTGATCGTCAATATCGTCGGATCAGCGCTGTTCCTGATCGCGCTGGGGCTGCTTTATGGCCTGACCGGCACGCTCAACATGGCGGATCTCGCGCGGCGCGTTGCCACGCTGGGCGCGGCGGATCAGGGGCTCGCGCGGGTCGCCGGGCTGCTGTTGCTGACCGTGTTCGGGCTGAAGGCGGCGGTGGTGCCGCTGCACCTTTGGCTGCCGCGCACCTATGCCGCGACCATGCCGGTGGTCGCGGCGCTGTTTGCGATCATGACCAAGGTCGGGGTCTATGCCATGATCCGCACCGTGCCGCTGATCTTCGGCCCGGGCGCGGGTGCGGCGGCGTGGGTGCCTGCACCGTGGCTGATGCCCGCTGCCATCCTCACCACGATCACCGGGTTCGTCGGCGTGCTGGCGGCGCGGGGAATGCGCGAACAGGCGGCGTTCGCGCTGCTCGGCTCGACCGGCACGCTGCTGCTGGCGGTGGCGTGCTGGACCGAAGCGACGACGGCAGCGGCGCTCTATTATCTCGTCCATGCAACGCTCGCCGCGGCGGCGCTGTTCCTGGTTGCGGACGTGACGATGCGGCGGCGCGGCCAATATGGCGACGCGATCGTCGCGGGCCCGCGCTTCGTCGGGCAACAGGCGGTGGGACTGCTGTTCCTGGCCACCACGATCGCCGCAGTCGGGCTGCCGCCGCTGTCGGGGTTCGTCGCCAAGCTGTTTATCCTGCAAAGCGTCAGCACAAATGCGCTGTCGTGGGTGTTGTGGGCGACGGTGCTAGGCACCACGCTGATCGGCGTGGTCGGTTTTGCCCGTAGCGGCAGCGCGCTGTTCTGGAAGGCGAAAGCCGATGGGGATCCGATCGCCTGTCCCGAACGGTCGCGCGCCGAACTTGCCGCGCCAATGGCGCTGGTGGCATTGCTCGCCATGATGACCCTCTTCGGCGGCGGGGCGACGGCGCAGGCGCAGGCGGCCGCGGCGCAGGTGTTTGCGCCGCAGCACTATCTGAATGCCGTGCTGGGGAATGCGCGATGATCAAATGGCTGCTGCCCCATCCTGCGCTGTCTGTTATGCTACTCGCGGTATGGCTGCTGATGGCCAACACGATTACGGTGGGCGGGCTTGTGCTGGGCGCGATCTTCGCAGTCATTCTGCCCAAATTTACCGAGCCGTTCTGGCCCGATCGACCGCGCATCCGCTTCGGCCGCGCGTTGGCGGGCTATGTCGTCATCGTATTGTATGACATTCTGGTCGCCAATTTCGAGGTCGCCCGCATAATCCTGTTCCGCCGCAACCGCGACCTGCGATCGCGCTGGCTGATCATCCCGATCGATCTGACGACGCCCGAGGCCGTGACGGTGCTGGCGGGGACGATCAGCCTGACGCCCGGCACGGTTTCATCGGACGTGTCGGCGGACGGACGCTATCTGCTCGTTCACGCGCTCGACGTGGCGGACGCGGAGGCCGAGGTCGCGCGAATCAAGGCGCGGTACGAAGCGCGACTGCAACGGGTATTCACATGATCGCATGGGCACTCAACATCGCTTCGGTCGCGGTAGCGCTGGCGCTACTGCTCAACGGCTGGCGGCTATTGAAGGGGCCGGCGCTGGGCGATCGCATCGTGGCGTTGGATACGATGGTGATCAACGTCATCGCGCTGATCGTGCTGATCGGCATGATCGGCGGCAATGACACCTATTTCGAGGCGGCACTGCTGCTCGCGATGGTCGGCTTCGTCAGCACCATCGCCTATTGCAAGTTCATCCTGCGCGGGGACATCGTGGAATGACCATGATCGTCGATATCGTCATCTCGGCGCTGGTGTTGCTGGGCGCCGGGTTCGTCCTGATCGGCAGCTGGGGGCTGGTGCGTCTGCCGTCGACGATGGAGCGGCTGCACGGGCCGACCAAGGCGACCACGCTGGGGCTGGGCGCATTGTTGCTGGGGTCGGTGCTATATTTTCAGCTCCGGCTCGGTACGTGGAGCGCGCATGAACTGCTGATCTCGCTGTTTCTGTTCATTACCGCGCCGATCTCCGCCAACATGATCGCCAAGGTTCACCTGCACCGCCTCCACACCGGCGCACTATCTGAGCCAGACAGCATTGCCGGCCCGCCGCCCCGTCCGGGCGACGATGGCGATTGGGCGACATTTGCGGAGCCGCAACAGGACACACCTGCCGCGACGGCAAATACTTGAACCTTTCCGGTCGAGGCGGAATCCGGCGACCGCAATGTCCACCCAAGAAAAACAAGCTGAGCACTATGGCCTGCGTCGGTTGAGCCGGACGCCAACATGGCTTGCGCGTGGCGGGTGCTGCGGGCGTAGCACACGATCGCGATGGGGTGGTTCGCACACCATCTTCAGCAGGGCTGGGCTGCTCACCAGGCGATGTGGTTTGCCTTTGTACGCCGCTGTCAGGCCGTCATCGAGCTGCGCGTATCTTCCAGCGCCAACTCGACCAGGACGCGCATCGCTTCGCTTGCCGCCGCTGGATCCCCGGCGGCGATTGCATCATAGACCCGCATGTGATCGGGGATCGGGTTGCGCGGCAGCGCGCGCTGGCGTTGTTTGAACTGCGTCGTCCAGTTGACCGCCGCGCCGATGCTGGCGGTCAGCACCATCAGCGCGTCATTGCGTGTCGCCTGCAGGATCGCGCTGTGAAAGTCGCGATCGGCGGCACGACCGGCCTCGGTGACCAGTGTGTCGCGGCGCATCGAGGTCAGCGCATCTTTCATCGCTTTGAGATCGGCGCGATCGCGGCGCTGCGCCGCCAACATCGCCGCGGCCGGCTCAACGATTGCACGTAGCTCGAACAGGTTGCGGACAAAGTCGATATCGGGTTCGCTGGCGAAGGCCCAGGCGAGGACATCTGGATCAAGCAGGTTCCAGCGGCCGCGTGGCAAAACCCGGGTGCCCGTCTTTGGCCGGCTCTCGACCAGCCCTTTGGCGGTCAGCACCTGCACCGCCTCGCGGTATGCAGTACGCGATACCTCCAGTTCCTCAGCGAAGGCGATCTCGCCGGATAGCGTGTCGCCCGGGGCATACTTTCCAGACAATATCGCCAGGCCAAGCTTGTGGGCGACCGCGCCACGCAAGCGCCGACCGGGGCCGCGGATCGTGTTTGCCGCGTTCGAACTCCCGATGTGGTTATTGTCGTCAACCATAGACTGCTCTCCGCTGGGAAATCCCTATCAGGCCGTCACAGCAGGCGAAACGACAAACATTGCCAACGTCTGCAGTCTGCATTACTCAGAGTATAAAGTTTGGACTTGATTATCGCACTAATCGATCTGCTGCGGTCGAACTTCCCGCTGACGTGAAAGGCGGTGGCGCGCCGTGGCTGATCGCCGGCTCGGCGGGAGACCGGATTGAACCGACTGAACAAAGGGCGCTGGCCATAACGGCGCTCATGCCGAAGGAGAGGGTTATATGGCATTTCGCCTGCTGCAGCATCGCGGCGTCGATGGAAGCCGCGCGGTCATTGCGGCGTTGGGAAACCACGCCAGCTTCGTGCCTGGATTCGAGAGCATCCGGGCACTAGCGGCACACGCCATCGCACAGGGGCAGACGCTTGAAGCAGCGGTTGCCGCGGCCGGGCAGGGCGATGCCGTGGATCTCATGTCGGAACATGCTGCCGGTCGGCTGATCGCGCCGATCGATCATGAGGACAATGCACGGCTGCTGATGTCCGGCACGGGCCTGACGCATCTTGGTTCGGCGGAGGGCCGCGACAAGATGCATCGCGATGCCGCGGCGAGCGACAAGCAAACCGATTCGATGCGCATGTTCCTTGAAGGGGTAGCGGGCGGCAAGCCGGCCGCGGATGACATCGGACAGCAGCCGGAATGGTTTTACAAGGGCAATGGCTCGGCGCTGGTGGGCCCGGGCGAACCGCTCTCCTCGCCGGCCTTTGCGCAGGACGGCAGCGAGGAGCCGGAACTGGCCGGCATCTATCTGATCGGTCCGGACGGCACGCCGTTCCGGCTCGGCTTGTGCCTGGCCAACGAATTCAGTGACCACATCACCGAGCGGCACAACTATCTGTGGTTGGCCCATTCCAAGCTGCGCCAAGCCGCGCTCGGGCCGGAGCTCCTGGTCGGCACGCCGCCGCAGCATATCGAAGGCGCCAGCCGCATCTACCGTGATGGTGCCTTGCTGTGGGAAAAGCCGTTTCTATCGGGCGAGGCCAACATGTCGCATACGATCGCCAATCTCGAGGCACATCACTTCAAATATGATCTGTTCCGCCGCCCCGGCGATGTGCACGTCCATTTCTTTGGCACCGCGACATTGTCATTCGCCGATGGCGTGACGACCGAGGAGGGTGATGTGTTCGAGATTGAAGCGGCGCCGTTCACGCTGCCGCTGCGCAATCCGCTCGCCAAGGCTGAAGCAGTAGCGGTCATGGTGCGGGAACTATGAGCACGGAAAAGATTCGTGTCGCCATCGTCGGCATGGGCAAGATCGCCATCGACCAGCATGTGCCGTCGATTGCCCGCAGTCAGGAGTACGTGCTGACCGCCGTGGTCAGCTCGCGCGATCCGGCCATGCCCGGTGTCGCGTGGCACAAGACGTTGCAGTCGCTGCTCGACGACGGCCCGGCGATTGATGCCGTTGCGCTGTGCACCCCGCCGCAGGTGCGCTACGACCTGGCATCGCTGGCGCTGTCGCGCGGCGTGCATGTATTCCTCGAAAAGCCGCCCGGCGCGACGCTGGCCGAAGTCGGGTTGTTGGAAGACCAGGCGGTCAAAAGCGGGGCGACGTTGTTCGCTGGCTGGCATTCCCGTTTCGCCGCCGGCGTCGCGCCGGCGCGCGCCTGGCTGGCCGATCGCCGTATCGACAGCGTATCGATCGTGTGGCGGGAGGACGTGCGCCACTGGCATCCGGGCCAGGCCTGGATCTGGGAGCCGGGCGGCCTCGGCGTGTTCGATCCCGGGATCAACGCGCTGTCGATCGCGACGTATATCCTGCCCAACCCGTTCTTCCTGACCACGGGCACGCTATCGACGCCGGCCAATCGCGCTGCGCCGATCGCCGCCGATCTCACGTTCCGCGATGCGCTCGGCGCCCCGGTGACGATGGATCTCGATTGGCGCCAGACCGGCCCGCAAAGCTGGGACATGACGGTCGAGACCGATGCTGGTACGCTGAGCCTCGCCAAGGGCGGTGGGGTGCTGACGCTGCCGAGCGGCATCGAGCAGCATGACGACGAGGAATACCCCGGGCTGTATGCGCGCTTCGCGGCACTGATCCGCGCTGGCGAAAGCGATGTCGACACCAGCCCGTTGTGCCTCGTTGCCGATGCCTTCCTGCGCGCGACGCGCGTGCCGGTTGAGAATTTCCATGATTGAGGAGAAGACCATGTCCAGGACCCTGCGCGGCCTTGCCGCTGCCTTGCTGCTTTCCACCACCGCGATCGCGGGGGCGCAGACCATGCCGGCCGAGGCGCCGGTCGCCGCGACACTGCAGGCCGATAAGCCCGGCCCGGTTTACGACAAGCGCATCTTCACCCAGTTCGCCGAGCATCTCGGCAACGGCATCTATGGCGGCCTGTGGGTTGGCAACGACAAGAAGATTCCCAATACCCGCGGTTTCCGCAACGACGTGGTCGGCGCACTCAAGCGGCTTGGCGTGCCGGTGATCCGCTGGCCCGGTGGCTGCTTCGCCGACGAATATCACTGGCGGGACGGGATCGGCGCGAAAGACAAGCGCCCGGTGAAGATCAACACGCATTGGGGCGGGGTGACCGAGCCCAACACGGTCGGCACACACGAATTCATGGACTTGACCGAGCAGATTGGCGCCGAGCCCTATATCGCCGGGAATGTCGGCAACGGCACTCCCCAGGAAATGGCCGAGTGGGTTGAATATATGACATCCCCGGCTGGCACGCTGGCTGGCGAGCGGGCCAAGAATGGCCACAAGGCACCGTGGAAGGTGCCGTATTTCGGTGTCGGCAACGAGCTGTGGGGCTGCGGCGGCAACATGCGTCCTGAATATGCCGCGGACCTGACCAGGCGGTACGCGACGTTCATCAAGGCGCCTGCGGGCACCCGCATCTTGAAGATCGCCGCCGGCGCGAACGTCGACGATTACAAATGGACTGAAGTCATGATGCGCGAGGCGATCGGCCAGATCGATGCCGTCTCGCTGCATTATTACACGATCCCCGGCAGTTGGCCGCCGCGCGCCTCGCCGACCGAGTTCGACGAGACGGTTTGGGCGGAGACGCTGGCCGGCGCGTGGAAGATGGACGAGCTGATCACCAAGCACAGCGCGATCATGGACAAGTATGATCCGCAGAAGCGCATCTGGCTGGCGGTCGACGAATGGGGCACGTGGTTTGCGCAGGATCCGGGCACACATCCGGGCTTCCTGCGGCAGCAGAACACACTGCGCGACGCGTTGGTGGCGGCGATCCATCTCAACGTGTTCGCCAAACATGCCGAGCGCGTGAAGATGACGGCGATCGCGCAGATGGTAAACGTGCTGCAGGCGATGATCCTGACCGACGGCAGCAAGATGGTGCTGACGCCGACTTATCACGTGTTCGAGATGTACAAGCCGTACATGGACGGCACGGTGCTGCCGCTCGAGATCAAATCACCGTGGTACAATAAGGACCAGTGGACCATCCCGCAGGTCAGCGCGAGCGCGGTGCGCGGCAAGGACGGGCTGGTCCATGTCGGCCTCGCCAACGCCGATCCCAATGCGCCGGTGACAATTTCGGTGTCGCTGACGGGCGTTGCGGCAAGCAGCGTCTCGGGCCGCGTGCTAACCGCCCCGGCGATGAATGCACGCAACGATTTCGGCGTCGCCGAGGCGGTGACGCCGGTGGCGTTCACCGGTGCGCAGGTGCAGGGCAATATGCTGACGGTTACGCTCCCGGCCAAGTCGGTCGTTATGCTCGAACTGCGCTGAACATGATCGTGAAACGCATGGGGGGAGCGCTGGCGGTATTGCTGGCGCTTTCCACCCCGGTCGCGGGTGCGCAGGATGCGGTAGCGCCGACAACGCTCAACGCTCAAATCGAGGGTGATATCGCGCCGGTCCATGATCCGGTGCTGATCCGCGAAGACGATACCTATCACGTCTTCTCGACCGGGATCGGACCGCTCGGGCAGGGCATGGTATCGCATCGCGCCTCGCGCGATCTTGTTCATTGGGAAGCCGCGCCGCCGCCGTTCGCGACGCTGCCAGCCTGGGTAGCCGGCACGATCCCGGGCGCCAAGAACCTTTGGGCGCCCGATATCTCGTACGTAAACGGCCGCTACCGGCTCTATTATTCGGCGTCGACCTTCGGCTCGAACCGCTCCGGGATCGGCATGGCCACCAGCGCGACGCTCGATCCGAGCAAGCCGGGCTATGGCTGGCGCGACGAGGGCCTCGTCGTGGCGTCGCAACCGGGCGACGATTTCAACGCCATCGACCCGGCCTTCCTCGCCGACAAGCAGGGTCGCCACTGGCTGTCGCTGGGCAGCTTCTGGACCGGGCTCAAGCTGTTCGAGCTGGACCCGCGGACTGGCAAATTGCTGCACCCGGGCGCGAAGCCCGTTCCGATCGCCCGCCGCCCGGTTCCCGCTGGCGCGCCGTCGATCGTCGAGGCGCCATACATCTTCGAGCGCGGCGGCTGGTACTGGCTCCTGGCGAGCTATGACTATTGCTGCAAGGGCGTGAACAGCACGTATTACACGGTGATCGGTCGCTCCAAGACGGTCGCCGGGCCCTATCGCGGCAAGGACGGCAGTTCGCTGCTCAAGGGCGGCGGCACGATCCTGTTGCGCGCCGACCTGCAGGAAAAGCAGCGCTTCCGCGGGCCTGGCCATTCGGGGCATTTTCGCGACGCGAATGGCACCGATCTCATCGTTTATCACGCCTATGACAAAGACAAGAACGGCGCACCGACCCTTCGTATCGCAACCCTGAGCTGGGATGCGGACGGCTGGCCGACCGCTCGCTAGAGGAGAGAGACCATGGATACCGTATCGCGCCGCCTGTTCCTCGCCGGGGCTGCCGTGGCAACCGCCGCGCCAGCCTTCGCCCGCAACCCTGCCGGCAAGGGAATCGTCAACCCGCTGGTGCGCCAGCGCGCCGATGCACAGGTCTTCCGCCACACCGATGGTTGGTATTACATGACCGGATCCGTGCCCGAATATGACCGGCTGGTGCTGCGCCGGTCGCGCACGCTCGCCGGCCTGTCAACGGCGCAGGAGCGTGTGTTGTGGCGGCACGAAAAAACCGGGCCGATGTCCGGCTTTCTCTGGGCACCGGAACTGCATCTGATCGACGGCAAGTGGATCGTGTATTTCGCTGCTGGCCCAAGCGGCGGCGGCGAGGATGTGTTCCGTATCCGCAGCTATGCCGTGATATGCGATGGCCAGGATCCGATGACCGGGACGTGGAGCGTGCTTGGTCAGCTGCAGCTGGCATGGGACAGCTTCAATCTTGATTCCACCGTCTTCACGCATCGCGGCACGCGTTATCTGTGCTGGGCGCAGCGTGAGGAGGGGATCGACACCAATTCGAACCTGTATCTTGCGCCGCTCGAAACTGCGCTGACGCTCGGGGCCAAGCCCATGCGACTGACCGTGCCGACGCTCGACTGGGAAGTTCGCGGCTTCAAGGTGGCCGAGGCGCCCGCCTTCCTGGCGCGCAATGGGCAAGTGTTCATCACGTATTCGGCCAGCGCCACGGACGACCGCTATTGCCTGGGGCTGCTCAGCGCGAAGGAGGATGCGAACCTGATGGACCCGGCGGTCTGGACCAAGGCCCAGCAGCCGGTGTTCAAATCGTCACCAGAGAACAAGGTGTTCGGCCCCGGGCATAACAGCTTCACGGTCGACGAGCGTGGCCGCGACATGCTGGTCTATCACGGGCGCGACTATGCGGCGATCAAGGGCGATCCCTTGTTCGATCCCAACCGCCATACCCGCGTCCAGCCGTTCACCTACCACGCGGATGGCAGCCCGAACTTCGGCGTGCCGTTGGCCAACGGGCGGCTGTAACGGACGAACGGCCGCTTCCTCCCCCGCGCTGAACCATTTCAAATCTAATGGCGGTGGTAAGCCGATCGCGGCGGTGGAGCGGACGTGGTTCCAGGCGCTGCCGCCGCCGGGTGCGGGACGGCGTCGGTGGTCACCGCGGCCGTGGGGCCGCTTCGGGCGATATGTCAGAGTAACACAGGACTGCTACGCTCCCAATCTCGTTCTAATCGGCTTAAAGATTCTTGCTATCGCCGGTCGCACTCCGTAATGTTGTAGGAGTAATACCGGGCGATTTAAGCCGGACATCATATGGGAGAGGGTAAATGGGGTTGAAGCCGATTGTCTTGGGGTCCGTGTCAGTTATCGCGCTGACATTGGCTGCTCCCGCATTTGCTCAGGCCGTGCCGACCACGCCGCAGGATCGCGTCGAGACGGCGCCGGATGCGGAAGGTGGCGATCAGGACATTATCGTCACGGGCGTGCGAGCGTCGATCGTAGGCGCGCTCAACGTGCGCAAGAATTCGATCCAGATCGTAGATTCGATCGTGTCTGAAGACGTCGGCAAGTTGCCCGACAATAATGTCGTCGAGGCGCTCCAGCGCGTCACCGGCATTCAGGTTACCGACCGCGCCGGTGGCGAAGCGGCGACGATCACCATCCGCGGCCTGACCGATCCACTAACGACCCTGAACGGGCGCAACATCTTCACTGCGGCTGGCACGTCCTTCGCGCTGCAGGATATCTCGGCCAACCTCGTCAAGCAGGTCGACGTCTACAAGACCCGTTCGGCCGATCAACTCGAGACCGGCCTGGCCGGCCAGATCGACGTGCAGACCCGCCGCCCGCTCGACTTTGAGGGCCTCACCGTTTCCGGCCTGGCGCGCGGAATCTACTCAGAGCTGGCCGACAAGGCCAATCCCAATGCCGCGCTGCTGGTGAGCAACCGCTGGTCGACCGGTATCGGCGACATCGGCTTTCTGGTGAACGGCAGTTACACCCGCGCTGAATTCCGGAACCAGAATCTTCAGGCAGGCGCCATGGTGCCTTTCGCGACGGAAAATCCGACCGTGGGTTCGGGGCTCACGCCACTGCAGCGGATTTTCCCCGGCGCTACCAATCAAAACTGGACGCCGGGCCTGGACGCCGGCCTGCCGACCACGCCGGGTTCGACGCTGAACATCAATGGCGTCAACACGCCATATTATCTGTCGCGCGACGCCGTCATCGCGTCCGATCTCTACGGCAAGCGGGAACGTCGTGCGGTCAACGCCGCTTTGCAATGGGCACCCAACGACAGCTCGGTCTACACCGCAGAGGTCTTCTACACCGGCTTCAAGGGCAGTACGTTCAACAGCCTGAACTTCAGCTTCGTCGATTGGTGGGGCAGCCTGCCCGCCAACCCGGGCACCAGCTTCGAACTCTATGACGGCACGAACATCATCAAGTCACGCCGGGTGGGGGCAGTCGCGGGCTTCAACAGCGGCGACACGGCGACCAACAAGACCGATAGCTATGTCTATGCCCTCAACGCGAAATGGGACGTGGCCGAGCGCGGCAAGATCTCAGCCGACATAGCCTATCAAGACAGCAAGAACGAGACGTCCTTTTTCGCCATCCGCACCGATCGTGCGCCGCTCGACATCGACGTGGACTTCAACGCCGGCGGTGGGCTTCCGTCCTACAGCTTCGGCAATCAGGGCGTGCTGACCGACGCGACCGCATGGACAATCGGCAACCTGTTTGACAGCGGCACGAAGAATACCGGCAGTGCGCTGACGATGATGCTCGACGGCGAATATGGGTGGGACGACGGCTTTTTGCGCCGCGTCAAGGCGGGCTTCCGCTACGACGACCGCAAGGCCGACACCTATGTGCGGGATCAGGGCGCGGGCAGTCTGGGAACGACGCTGGCCGAATTCGGCGCCGGCACGCCCTTCACTAACAGCGGCTTCTTCGATGGCCGCGCCGACATCCCGACGAGCTGGGTGCTGGCTGATCCGCGCAGCATGGACACGGATGCCGTCCGTACCCTGTATCGCGCCAACGCGCCGGGCTTGCTCTTGTCGAACGAGATGAGCTTCGGCCGTGTGTTCAGCATCAACGAGCAGAACCTTGCGGCCTATGCTTTGGCGGATGGCGAGGTCGAGATTTTTGGGCGTCCGCTCCAGCTTCAGGCCGGCGTGCGATATGTGGCGATCAATACCGATTATGACTATTTCGACAGGGGCGCCAATTTTGCCCGCACCGGCGTTTCCAGCGCATCGGAGAAGTGGCTTCCTTCGTTCACTGCGCGCTTCGCGGTTACCGATAACCTGCGCATCCGCTTCAACTATGGTGAGACGCTGCGGCGACCCAATTTCGGTGATTTAAATCCTAACCCGGTGCTGACGGGCGATCTGTCGCGCATCGGCTTTGGCTCGGGCACGTCGGGCACCGCCAACCTGACGCCGACGCATTCGAAGAATTTCGATTTGGCGGTGGAATGGTATTTCGAACGTAACAGCGCGATCTATGCGACGGCGTTCCGGCGCGAAATCGATGGCTTGGTCGTGCCGCTTACCGTGCGCGAGGTAATCCCGAACAATTATCTGCCCCGGAACGAGACCTACACGGAATCCTTCAACATCACCCGCCCGGTGAACGCTTCGGACGGCGTGCTGAAGGGGGTGGAACTGGGCCTGACATACTTCCCGGGCTACCTTCCGGGTCCGCTGAAAGGGCTCGGTTTTACGGGCAGCGCGACGATTCTCGATTCCGAACAGACCATTCCGCTCACCAATAGCGCCGGCCAGATTACTGGCGAGACCAAGTCCGCCTTCTTCGGCGTGTCGAAGCTGTCTTACAATACCACGCTTGCCTATGATAACGGGCCGATCGGCGCGCGTCTGTCATATGTATGGCGCAAGGGGTTCCTACAGAGCAATGAAGCCCGCTCCTTCGCCAATCCCATTGGCTTCTGGCGCGCCCCTGAAAAGAGCCTGGACTTCCAGCTCACCTTGAACGTGAACGAAGATATCGGCGTTACCTTCGACGCGGTGAACCTGACCAAGGCTACGCAGCAAAATTATTACAAATTCGGTGATGTCGGTAACCCTGAGCAGTTTAACTCGAGCACACTGCTTATCGATCGCACCTTTGCATTGGGCGTCCGCTTCAAGTTCGACTGAGGCATGGGCGGGCGTGGCGCTTTCCAGTCTGCGCACCGACTGCGGCGGTTGTTCCGGGGATTCCCATCCTTCCCTGGAACGACCGCCGACTGCTTTTGATCGCTGAACGCGCGGCAGTGATGGCGACGTTGGCCACGCCACCGCAAGGGTGATCCAACAATAGTGACTCTTGTTATGAGGTGTGCGAAACTTCGATAGCCTCGGAGATCGCCGTGACCACCGGAAGCGACCAGCCTCGTGCCCTACAGTTGGGTCCCGCTTGCACGGCGGTGGTTCTGAAGGTCACGAGCCGTTGCAATCTCAATTGTTCTTATTGCTACGTATACAACATGGGCGACGATGGATGGCGCACGGAGCCCGTGGTCATGAGTCGTGAGATAGCCAGTGCGGCAATCGCCCGCGTCGCCGAGCATGCATATGACCACCAGCTCGGGCATTTTCAGTTCGTCTTTCACGGAGGCGAACCGCTACTTGTCTCGCCCGACTTTTACGCTTGGTTCGTCGCCGAAGCGCGGCACTCTCTCGAACCGACAGTTCGGACAAGTTTCACGCTTCAGACCAACGCTGCGCTCCTCACCAGGCGTTGGGCACAAGATCTCCTCACGCTCGGCGTTCGAGTGGGTGTCAGCCTGGACGCGACCCGAGCGAGTCATGACCGCGCGCGCGTCGATCACAAGGGCCGCGGCTCATATGAACGGGCGCTGCGCGGCCTTCAGAATGCGCGGGCGGCCGGGCTCACTCCGGGGCTCTTGATCGTGGTCGATCCCGCCACCGATCCCGACGAGGTGTTCGAGCACATTGCGGGCCTGGCCCCGCGAACCATCGACTTCCTCTTGCCGCAGGCGACTTGGGACAATCCACCGGATTGCGCCGTGGCGGGCGAGTATGGCGCATGGCTGCTGCGCATCTTCGCGCGCTGGGCGGCCGAGCCTGTCCCGCCGTTTTCGATCCGGCTGTTCGAAAACATCATCCGGACAGTACTTGGCCGGCCGCGCGATTATGACGCGCTTGGTCCGGGCAGAAATGCGACGCTTACGATCGAGACTGGTGGCTCGATCGAGCCCGCGGATGTGCTCAGGGTTTGCGAGAACGGTTTCACGCGACGCGGCCTGTCCGTGCTGGCGCACTCGCTGGACGAGGCACTGGCAGATCCGCTCATGCAGGCATATTATTACGGTGCTGAACGCCTGAGCGTAATCTGCCGTGCCTGTCGCGTCGCCGATCTCTGCGCTGGTGGGTATCTGCCGCACCGCTACCGGCGCGGATCCGGATTTGATAATCCCTCGGTCTATTGCAGTGATCTGGAGGCGCTGACCTCTGCCATACAATCATGGACCGTCGCGCAGCTCACCGCTGAGGTCAGGGCCGAATTGGGCATCCGCGCTCTCGCCTAGCTCCACGACATGGATGAAGCGGTCGATGCCGTCGAAACATGCCTCGTGGCATTCCAGCAGCGTCGCCCCGCCCGCCGCATAGGCGTCGGACCAGAGTATGCGCGACGATCCCGGCACCCCTTGGCCCGAGGCAAGCTGGGCGATATCATGCACTAGTGTGCGCGGTGCCAAGGCGTCAATTTCGCTCTGGCCCAAGCCTCCATAATAGTCGCTTACGATGAGAATGCGGCCCGGCGCGAGCGCGCCCAGCGCGCGGATCAAGTCGGGAAGATCGGAAGCGCGGCGCCAGAAGGCGTTCAGGAAGCTCGACGCCAACACCACTTGCACGTTCGACATGGCGGCGGGGCCGCGTGCCCGAACCACGGCGATCGCGTCGCCGCAGACCAGTTCTACCCGAGACCGGAATCCGAGCCGATCAACCGTCCGCTGCGCCTGACCGATCATCCATGGATTTGCGTCGATGCCCAGCCCGCGCAGCCCCGGGCTCCGCGCAGCGAGCTGGCACAAGGTCTGCGCGCCGCCGCAGCCGAGCTCCACCACGCCGGTCGCCCCGAGCGCCAGTATGAGGCGGGCGACTTCCTGGAGCGGACTGTCGAATGGGTCGTTGCCGAGGAAGGCTGCCGCGTGCCGTTGCTCATCAAAGGCGGGCCGGCCACCGTCGCCTTTCAGCATGACGGCCAAGGATCCCAGCGTCGGGCCGAACCCGCCGACATATTGGTCGAGCAGGTGCCGGGTCATGTCGAGCGCCGCATCGCCGCCGGTACGAACGACCCGCCCATCGTGAAGCACATCGAGCAGATCGCTGCGCGCGCAAGCAAGCGTCAGCAATGGCGCTAGCAACGCTTCGTCCAAGCCGCAGCGGCGCGCTACTTCGCTGGGGTGAAGTGGCACCTCAAGCGCCGCGAGCACGCCCGCCTGATGCAGCGCATCAAGGATGAGCGTTACATAATGGTGCTCCAAGAGCCGTGGCAGGGGCGCTCGGATCACGCTGTGACCGCATGCCCTTCGGCGCAAACGACGATACCCAGCCCTTGAAGCTGGGCAAGGTCCTGTGGATCAAGCAAGCCGAGCATGCTGCTTCCGGACGGATCGGCGGCCGCGATCAACAGGTCGGCGGTGAGGCGATCTACTTGATAGGTTGTCGCGCCTTGCCTGCCGGTCGCGCGCAGCACAACTAGGTGGGCGAGATCCACGTTGCTCTCCGCCTCCAGCTGGAAGCCGAGACTGGAGGGGTCATGGCAGTCACGCAATATGCTGACGCCATCGGCCAGCGCCGGGCCAGCGATGCTGCCTAGCCCGCGCGGAAGCGGCGTGCATCCGGACGGACAGGCCTGCGCGGCAAAACTGTGGCGCAGCATGGAGACGATCGGCGCCGCGTCCCCGAATGTCGCTATTGCCCAGTCGGCCAGCGCGCCCGCCGCGGGCGTAGCATTTGGTTTTGCCTGAGCCAGCCACCAGTCCGTTGCGCGCGCGAGCAGCCGGTCGAGATTGCCTCCACAGCGATCGAGCAGATAGTTGAAGCCGTTCTTACGAATGGTCGAGAGCTGTTGCCACAGCGCCGTGGCCGTAACGTTGACGCGATGATCGACGCAGGTCGGGTAGTAATAATGGGTAACGAAAAGCTTTGGATTCTGCGCGATCAGGATGTCGTCGGATGCCGTGAACCTGGGCAGGTTGAAGCCGCATCGGCTACCGTCAAAGCGCAGTGTATCGCCGTAGCGGGCGAGCAATGCCGTCCCCGGCTCCGGCGACAGGACATGTAACTGCGAGGTATTGAGCAGTCGTCGGTGCAGCTGTCCGGCCAGCGTGATCGTAGCGGCGCGATCATCGCACGTTTCCTCTGGGTAACCGATAATGAACGACGTCGTTGTCTGCAGGCCTAGCATCGCCGTGACGTCTAGCGTTGGCGCAACCAGATCGAGGCCCAGCCGTTTGCGGCTGAGTTCCTGCATTCGAGCGCTGCCCGTCTCGATGCCGAAATAGATGCTGCGGCAACCCGCTCCGGCCATCGCCTCAAGTAGTTCGCGATCGACACAGTCGACGCGCGCCGAGCAACTCCAGCTATAGGCGCGATCCGACGCCGCCTCGCAGAATGCGAGCACCTTGCGGCGATTGACGGTGAACAAGTCGTGATTAAGCTTGAAATCGCTCGCCCCATACCGATCGTGCAGCAGGTCAAGCTCGGCGACGATACGATCGGCTGACTTCAGCCGATAGGAGCGGCCGAAAAATGGCGCGGTTGAGCAGAAGGTGCAACTGAAGGGGCAGCCGCGCCCCGCCTCGACCCGCATTGTCGGGCTGGCCGCCATCGCCTCGTGACAATCGAATGCGGGAACTGGCAACTCGTCAAGCTCGTCGATCGTGGGTGTGCCGGGGTTACGGACCACCGCGCCGTCTGCCCGGCGCCAGCTTATGCCTGGCACGTCCGCCATGCGCCCGGTCCCCAACGCGTCAAGCACGAGCACCAGCGTGGTCTCTGCCTCGTGTCGTGCGATGGCGCTAAAAATTGGAAAAGCTTCGAGAATTTCCCGGTCGAGAATCGTCGCATGGGGGCCGCCTAGCACTATCGGCAGATCGGGACGAAGACCGCGAAGCGCGCTCGCGATCTGCACAACGCAGTGGAAGTTGCAGCCCAGTGCAGTGAAGCCGACGACATCCGGCCCACGCCGAACGATCAGACGCGCGGCATGCTCGTACAGACCAGGGTCCCAACTGAGTTCACCGCTCGCCACGGCGAACTTGGGATCGAAGATCGACGCGTCGTGGCCATGTTGTCGCGCCACCGCGACGAGTGACATCAGGCCAAGATGAGGCTGGAGATCGAATGCCGGGGCCTGAGCCGTTCCCTCGAAGAGCAAATTGTCGACGAACAGGACCCGCATCGGCTTAGGCCAGGTCCCGCGCGGTTGCGGCCATGACCAAGCCGCGGGCCATTGCATCGGCGACGAGATCATCCACCGCGCCGGCCGCTTCGTGCCCGAGCGCTGCCATCACGTCGCGCGCGAGTTCGGCAACCGGGGTCACGCCATCCATCCGGCTCAGCACGTAGGCGCTGAACGCGTCCAAGGGTGCGCAGTAAATGCCCGTGGAAACACGGCGGTAGAGGAAGTCCCGCGGTTCGAGGACGATATCCGGTACCTCAAACCCGTTCTGGGCGAGGCGTTCGCTTAGCGCCAGCACATCCAGCATATAGCGTTCAATCGCGACGTCGTGGCTAAGCCTTGGTTGCGACGTCACCGATGTCGGATTGCTGCGAGCCATGCGAAACAGTCGCATTTCATGGCGCAGCACAGCCTCCACCGGCGCTCGTACATGCTGGGGAAATGTTGCCAGACGCGCATTCACTGCCGTCTCCAGCCGCAGAAGCATCGCGTCGATGGGCATCGAGCCCATCATTCGCGCCTTCTGAAAATCGGGCGCCATGGCGGTGAAAAGGCTGATATCAAGCCGATACAAGCCTAGGAGCCTGAGTGTGCCCGGAACCACCTTGCGCAGTTGTGTGTGCTTTATCCGCGTTATGAAGCCACGAAAGCGGGCAACTTTGGCCAGTTGCAGGTATTTAGGGGATGCTTCCGGTTGCCGCGCCCGCTGCTGCGCCTCGCATCGATCGAAGAACTCCGCATCGACCAAGCACCTCGCCACCAGTCCTTGCGCAATATCCGCGTTCATGCCGCAACCATCCTCCGGCCGGCCAGAGCGCGCACCTTGGCGAGGTCCGCTTCGATCGTCCCAAGGGGAAAGTCCGGGTCCCAATTATATTCGATGGTCACCGCCTGTGGTGTCGTACCATGTAGCAGGTGATCGAGCAGGTCGAAGGCTAGCGGCGCGATCGGAACGGCATGATCGTCCCATACGGTGCCGGCATCGGCCTGTGCGCCTGAGAGATGGATCTCAACGACGCGCTCGAGCGGAATTTTTTTAAGCAGATCGTGGGGATCTTCACCGGTGTTCGCGCCCGTGCAGACGAGGTGGGCAAGATCCAGCAACAACCGTACATTCTCGTTGCGCGCGCAAAGCCGACGAAGAAAGTCCGACTGCGACATCGTGCTGCCGGGAATCTCGAAATAAACCGGACCGTTCTCGATCAATATCGGGCATGCCAACACTTGCGACCACCGCTCTAGCGCCGCGCTGACTCGGTCCAGCATCTCCTCGCTATACTGCGGGCTAACTGTGTAACCGATATTCCACGGGCCGGCATCGCCGCCGGCCGATGCCAGATCGTCCACCGACGGTGCGAAGGCATCGTGGAGCGACGGCGCCGTCGCCGCCATCATCGACACGAAGGCCAGATGCTCGCCAAGCCAGGGGGTTCCTGTCTGCGCGATGCGGCGGCGCAGTTCGGCCACCACGGCCGGGCTCGGTGGCAAATTGCCGGCGAGCGACAGGCTGGCACAGTGCAACACTACTGGCAGATCGTACGCGCTTGCTGCCTCCGGGGTGTGCACCAGCAGTTCGAACGGGACTTCGACAAAATCGACCGCGCCCGGCCGGCGGGCAAGCAAAGAGCCAACGGCATCGCCATATGCAAGCCCGACGGCAGGCTCAGCGTGCCCGCGCCACATCCGGGTCACGCTAATCGATCTTCTGCGCGAAGCCGCCGTCCGGATCACCTGATGAGATTCGGCCCTCGCCAACCATGATCGAGATTTTCCCGTTTTTGCGAAGGCACTCCATTACCCGGTCACGCGCACCTTCATCCAGCACCTCGAAATCGATCCGATTGGTTCCCACGCCACTAAGTTTAACGACGTTGTTGTCTTCGATTGCCATATCCGCCTCCATCAAAAAAAGTTTCTCTTTGAGTGCCTCCACGGATCCAATTGACCATCAATCCTAAAGGCAGGAATCCTTCAGAAAGAGTATTTATAAACGTTACCGGACCATTGCTGATCATCAGTAAATGAGTGCTCGATTGGTAGCTCGATCTGGATCGACGTGCTTCCGAAGCGTTGGATTACATCTTGAAGTGCTGCGCGAAGCTGCGGCTCTGCTGCCGTCACAGCTTGCCGAGCGCCTGTTTCATCAAGTTCCATGTCTACCTCCTTCATGTTTCAGAGAGTATCGAATGAGGAGCAGGAGCGATCGTCAAGCTCCCATCATTTCGCAGCCTATTCTCGACATGTTCGTACATCCTGAACAGGCTGGGGCAGTAATAATCCCGCCGATTATGATCACCGGTGAATTTAAATGCTCGCTGCATGCAGCCACCGTGACAAACATGCTGCCATTTGCAGGTTGCACACTGTGGGTCTATCTCCCGTCCTAAGGCATATTGTGCGACGGTAGATGAAAGTAAATCTGGCAACGCCGTTTCATGGATATTGCCATACCGCCATTCGGCATTGCCTGACAAAGTTGCACAGGGGTATACATACCCATCTGGATCAGTCGAAACATGATGGCGAGAGCAGTTAACCTGTCCAATGCAATCAGCGGGTCGCCCTGACAGGATAGCTTTTGTTTTGAAGGCAAAATCAGAACAATAAATATAATCGCCCGATCGAGAATCAAACCACCGGTCAAACATTGTTATCCAAGGCGATGCATACTCTTCAGCGTCAAGACCAAGCTCGTCAAACGACGTTTTGGCTGATCCGCTAAGAGTCAAGGGAATAACGTTGAAAGGCAGCCGCTCCGCGACCAGAAAATCATATATATCGTCCACAAAGGACTCATTTGCTCGCGTTATCACAACGCAAACTCCAAATGGAACCTTGCAGCGTCGCAAAATTTCGAGCGAGCGGCTCACGCGATCAAACGTACCCCGCCCTCTCAGATCGATCCGCGTTTGATCATTTAAGTGCTTTGGTCCATCAATACTGATTGAAACATTGAAACGATTTGCCTTAAAGAATGTGGCCCAATCGTCGTTAATCAGTAGGCCATTTGTCTGCATTGTGTTTTCAAATCTGCGTCCGTTGGCGTGACGATGTTGAAGATCTATGACGTCCTTGTAGAACGAAAGTCCTGGGACCAGCGGCTCCCCACCATGCCAGATAAAATCGTAGCGCGTGCGCTGCGGGCCGGAACACGGTACGGCAAATGTTTGCTCGATGACCTTGACGAGCGTTTCACGCGTCATGATCGGCGCGCGTGTATCCTCATTGTAGCAATAGCGGCACGATATGTTGCAGATGTGCGTCGGCTTGACGACATTGGTGAACACATCGGGCACGCTAGCCTCCTTAGGAAGAAGTGCGCGGGTCACGGTCTTGTATGTTAATATTGTGTCAGTACTACTTTAGAGTCAAGCGTGGTAATGCGAGCTCGGATACTATTCTTTCTGACATTATAAAAATGTTAGGTATCTCAGCGGTTAAAATGAGAAAAATGCAACATTAAAATACGATACCAGATAATTGTCGGCACGACGATTGCAGTCGCATCGCCATGTATTCGGCAAATATCAAAAACAGAAGAATCGAGATCGGTCATTACCGATGTCCCACTGGGAGCGCTCAGTGGCCCACCTTATATCCGCAGAGATACGCTGCTGTCGGGCGGTTATCCCTAAGGAAACTGGTGGTTAAGATTGGCCGGGTACAAAACCCGTACACAAAAAGAACGACGCAACCGCCGATTTGACCTTCAAAAGGTGAAAGCCCCTGCATGAAGATTGCGGCCTTCAACGTGAGCGGCATCAACGGACGACAACCACCTGCAGATCGAATATCAACCGAATTGGCGGCGATCGATACGGCCTGTTTCTTCAGTGCGCGCTTCGATGGTGCCGCGAGTGAAGATGCCTCTTCGAGGATATTCCGATTCCCTATCGGCCTCGAGGAACATTGAACTCGTATTTGCCTCGTACACCGGAGTCGCCCAAACTCGTCTAAGAGCGACGAAATCGGGGGAGCCACGGACGTCGTCGCGAGGCGCCGCGCCGCCTTATATATGGTCGTATTGAATAAGATAAATCAATAATTTAAGGCCAATTCCAGAGGAATTGGCGTGGTGCCGGTTGCAGGAATCGTATTAGATGTTCGCCATTGATCGCCGATGGTCGTCTAACCCACGGCGTTCCTGATTGATTCACGTTCGGCGTTTCGCCTTTGTTCGTTGACGTTCGCCCACAGTCGCGTAAAAGTGTGGGAACGAACAGGGGAGCTAAATGGGCAAGCTGACCGCTATGGCTGTGAAGAGCGCGAAGCCAGGGCGGCATGCCGATGGCGATGGTCTCTACCTGCTCGTGAAGCCGACTGGCGCCAAGTCATGGCTGATCCGCGTGCAGGTGGATGGCGTTCGTCGCGACGTCGGGCTCGGCGCCGTTGATACATCCGCAAGGGCGACCGGCAAAGCGGAGCCGTCCCCAATCGTCATTCCCATACTGCAGCGAAAGCTGCTCACCTTGGGTGAGGCGCGGGAAAAGGCTGGTCTGCTCCGCGGCGCGGCGAAGGCTGGCCTTGATCCTGTCCTTGAGCGTGACCGTGGCCGGCGGACTGTGCCTAAGTTCCGGGACGCGGCCAAGGATGCACATGAGGCACTGAAAGAGGGGTGGACCGCCAAGGGCGCCAAGACCTTCATTAACTCGCTCACCAACCACGCCTTCCCGACCATGGGCGACACCCGCGTCAGTGACATAACGTCGGCCGACATCACTGCGGCGTTGGCGCCAATCTGGACCAGCAAGCCGGACATGGCCCGCAAGGTGCGCCAGCGGATCGGCACCGTGCTCAACTTCGCGCATGGCAAGGGTTGGCGGCCGACAGAGGCGCCGGGCAGGTCCGTGACGGTCGGACTGCCACGCCAGCCCAAGGCGGGGAATTACGACGCGATGCCATATGGTGATGTCCCGGCGTTCGTCGCCGACGCACGCGCCAAGCCGCCTACCGGCGGGCGGTCGATGTTGCTGTTTCAGATTTACACCGCCGCCCGGCCTGGGGAAGCCCGCGGTGCCCGTTGGGGTCAGATCGACCTTGCCAAACGCGAGTGGCAGCGGCCTGCCGAGTTAATGAAGGGATTCGGCTCGCCGGCCCACACGGTCACTTTGAACCACGCTGCGATAGCGCTGCTCACAGAATTGAAGGGCGATCGCACGCCGAAACCGACAGACCTCGTCTTCGCCGGCCAGCGCGGCGGAATGATGTCCGACATGACGTTGAATAAAGTGCTGCGGACCGCAGGTTTGCCACACGACGCCCATGGGTTCCGCAGCTCGTTCCGCGATTGGGCGGCTGAGCAGATGCCGCATATTCCTGATCCGGTTGCCGAGGCTGCACTGGCGCATGTCGTGTCCGACAAGGTGATTGCAGCCTACAAGCGGACGACGTTTCTCGAGATGCGGCGCACTCTGCTTGATGCGTGGGGCGCGTACGTTGGCTGACCGCGAGGACCATAACGATTTGGTTCGCTGGGTGCTCGATCTGCAGGCCAGGCTGTACACCCGGGAAGCCCAATACCGATTGGCGAAAGAAGCTCAGCCGGATCGCGACCCAGAGGAGGTACGGGTAGAAGCCACCGTTGCCACCGCATTCGCTTTGATCGATCTTCATCAGGCGCTCGCTGCGCTTCCACAGTTCGCCGGGGGAAAAGGGCTACTGCCGTTGCAAGATCTGGCGCAGGCTTTGGGCGATCTGGTCACCGGCGGTCAGCCTGTTTTACTCCAGCGCCGTGCGGGGGTGGGCAAGGGCAAGGATACCTTTGGCCGACGTTATATCAAAAAGCAGGCGGTCACTGGTGTGAAATGCCTGCAGTTTTTAGGGTATAATGAAAAGGCCGCATGCTCTGCAGTCGCGCGCGTTTTTAGCGACGCGGGTGTGAAAGGACGTAAGCGGCGTCAGGACGGCAGCCATTCTCTCGATCACGGCACAATTCTGAACTGGGTAATCAGTGCCCCCGACAATGCCGAGGAGTATGGCCAGATTCAACGCTTCGTGGCCGAGTGGGCGGCCGATACTAAAGCGCCCATGACGGAAGCGGCGGTTTTGGATTGGGCGCGCGAGACGGCGAACAGTCCGCCGGTCCAATCAAAAATCTGATTATCCCCCCACCCAATCACACGTCCGAACATTGACGGTCAAATACGAAGCCCAGCGGCAGCACCGCTCGGCAATCGGAGGATCGGCAATGGAACCAGTCACAGTCACGATTGATGGCGCGCGCAAGGCGCTGGGGCTCGGCAGGACGACAGTGTACCAGCTTATTAAAGCAGGCAGGCTTAAGACGGTGAAGGTCGGCCGTCGCACCCTGGTCCGCGCCGACAGCATCCGCGCGCTGGTGAGCGTGGCATGAGCGCGCTGCCAGACGAAAGAACCCCGCGACACAGGGCGATGTCGCAGGGTTCAAATCAGGGTCAAGGAGAAGGACCGAAGCCGGCATACACGCGATCCGCCGATGAATTGAATCGACGGATCGACGTGTATGCTCACGGCCAGACGCCCAACTTCAGCGACCAAGGCGAAGTGCTCAACAGCATCCCCCGCCGCCAGATCAAGGCGGTACTTGTTCGCGACGCTGAGCCATCCGCCGAAGTCACCGCGCTTGGCAATAACGACCTGCCCGGCGCCGATATCGTCATTTTGATCCGCGGATCGACTCCCCAGGCGCCGGTCATTGAGTGGACATTTTATCGGTTTCCGACGCGGCACGGCACACTGGTCGCTGCCGACCTGCTGGCGCGCAAGATCGGAGTGCAGCGTATCGACGATACGACGGAGGGTCGGGCCAGCGTGCCGGCGCTTGCGTCGTGAGCGCGATGCCAAGATACCGCCCGCTGATCGTGCTGCGCCAGGTCGAAGGCACGCAATGGTGTGTGGTGCGGCATCGGTTCGAGGGCGCCAAGCGGGTCTTTGATGCTCGGATCGCAACGGCACGGCCTTATGCGCGGGCATGCCAAGCGGCGATTGAGGCGGCCACGCTCCAACGTCTGCCGCTCGGCATTGAGGCCAACGGCGTAAAGCTGCGTCGTTTCGATCCTAAAAAAGACGCATGGGAGGCCGCGCAATGAACGCGCCCACTAGCATCGTTTATGAGCCGGGGTGCCCATATCGCCGCTCCATCAGCATCCACCGCCCCAACTGCAACGAGTTTGATCTCGCAGTTCGCGTTGAGCTGGCGGCATTGCGCGATCACGCAGCGAAGGGGATGCACCGGGCGATCTCGGAAAGCGCCTACGCCGTTTTGCTGGAGGTAGCCCGGACCGCAACCGCAACCATTTATGCAGAGCGCTCTTTCGGCGACCTGTTGCTCGTACGATCCGGGCTCAATCTCTTGATGATGGGCGCCTGCGCCTTGGAAAAGGCGGAGCGCCATGCACAATAATCCGTCTGGAACATACGCGCGAAGGAAAGCAGCACCGCTTCGCGCTGCCGAAAACTCTGATAGCGATCCATTTGGGGAGGGCGCCCCAGGAAGCGACATCAGACCAACTGTTATCGTGCGGGCGGGAGAGCTGCACAACATCGCCACGCAAGCCGAACGTGCGCTGATCTTGGCCGAAACGCCGTTCTATGTACGTGGCGGCATGATCGTACGACCAGTGGTCGATAAGCTGCCGAGCTCGTCGGGGGCGCTGGTGAAGGCCGCCCGTCTCTTGGCTGTGCAAGAAGGGGCTATGATTGATCATTTGTCGCGCGCAGCGACGTGGCAAAAATTCGATGCGCGGAAACAGGCGCTCGTCACGGCCGATCCGCCGTCGAGTGTTGCGACGACAATTCTTTCCCGCGACGGGGAATGGCAATTTCCCCATCTCAGCGGCGTGATTACGACGCCGACGATGCGGCCTGATGGCACCATCTTGTCGAAGGCGGGATACGACCCGGCGACGCACCTCCTGTTGCTGGATCCGCCGAACCTTCCGGCTATCCCCGACGCGCCCAACAAGGCGGACGCACAAGATGCACTCGCGAAGTTGGATGCGCTGCTAGACGACTTCCCCTTCACCGACGACGTCAGCCGTGCCGTGGCTCTGTCCGCTCTTATTACCCCTGTCGTTCGGGGCGCGATGACCGTGGCACCGATGCACGCGATCACGGCAACGGCGCCCGGCTCGGGCAAAAGCTACATCGTGGATCTCGTGTCAGCGATCAGCGGTGGCGAGCGAGCGCCGGTGATGAGCGCCGGCAAGACTGAAGAAGAAACGGAAAAGCGGCTGGTTGGCGCAACAATCGAAGGGCACCCGCTAATAACGGTCGACAACGTAAATGGTGGCCTGGGCGGCGACTTCCTGTGCCAACTTGTCGAACGGCCGATCGTATCAGTTCGTCCGCTTGGCACCTCGAAACCCATGAAGGTGGAAAGTCGGGCCTGCTGCTTTGCGACCGGGAATAACATTCAGCTTGTCGGCGACATGACGCGGCGTGTCCTGCTCTGCTCCCTCGATCCGGATGTAGAACGGCCGGAACTGCGCACGTTTCACGGCGACCCGTTTGCTGCGGTGATTGCCAATCGAGCGACTTATATTTCGGCGGCGCTGACGATCGTCCGGGCTCACGCCGTTGCCGGGTATCCTGGAGCGCAATCACCTTTGGCCTCGTTTGAGGCGTGGAGCCGGTTGGTTCGATCCGCGCTTGTATGGCTGGGCCGATCTGACCCAGTGAAGTCGATGGACAAGGCGCGGGAGGAAGATCCGGTGACAAGCAGCCTGACGGTCCTCTTCGCGGCATGGCACGACCTCATCGGCGGCGATGCTAAGCCGGTGGGCGAAATCATATCCATTGCTGAGATGATTGATCAGTATGGCAATACCAAACGGGCGCAATTCCGGCAGGCGCTTGGTGATATTGCAACCGACAAATACGGTAAGATTAGCAGCCTAGCGTTGGGCAAATACCTTGGGCGATACGCAGGCCGGATCGTAGGCGGGCTCAAGCTGGTCAGTTTCAAAGATAACCATTCGAAGCAGAACTGGTGGCAGGTAATTGAAGTGGGCCGCGCGGTGGGCTCTGAATGGCCCGGAGGAAAAACCATTACCCCCGAACCATTCACTGCCTAGGGTTAAGGCAAAAGAGCCGCAATGCGCCGTTGGTGGCGCTCGATGGCAACCAACAGGAAGAAGAACATCAGGACGAGGAAAGCCCCGACAATCATCACAGACTGCGATAGTCCGCCCCAGCCGGTAGCCTGACCCGCAACAATATCCTGACGCTCGGATGACGCCTTATCGGCGTTTGTCCGGCGCCGCTCCGCAAGCAGCCCGAAGTATCGGTCTTGATACGATTTTAGGATTTCGTTCGGAGAGGCGATGCCGTCAGGATAGCGCATAACCTTCACTGTCTCGCTATAGGGCACCACCACCTGTCGATTAACCGCGCAGCCAATCGGTGATTCATACCACGCCGGGCAGTTCTCGCTGTACGGATCCCAGCCACGGCGGGTTTCCGTGCGAGTACGTTGCACTTGTGTCGCTACAGGCTTCTTTGTCGCGAGCCGATACTTCGACAGGCGATCGTCGGTCGATTTAGAGGACGAAGCAGTGACGATTACCGGCAAGAACGTGTCCAGATCTTTTTTGTCGACTGCGAAATCCAATTCTCCCTTTCTAATAGACGCGAGCCTAGCAGAAGAGTTGATTGTCAAATCATCGAACTCGCCGATCGCTAAAGTCTTGTCATCGGTGCGAAGGTTTGGCTGATACCGTGTTCGATACAGGCTGTAGTATCGCCTTAAGAAGCTGTCGTAGTTGGATCTTTGCTCCCGAAAATCCTTATTCAAAGCAGCATTTGATGATGCGCTACTAGACATTTTCAACCCTGATTCTTGCAGCTCATTGGCTGAAACAACACTGGGGCGCTCGGCAACAGAGTCTGGGGATCTCAAGATCCTCGTTACACTCGTTGCGGCCCAAACGAGGGCGCATATTAATAAAACGGTTGCCCCCACCAGCAGCATTGCTCGCAGAACCCTCAAGTATAGAAATTCTATTCGATCAAGCCACGTGCCCGTCCGCGCAATAAGCGTGGAACGCTCCTCAATTTCGTCCAATTTTAGCCCCCCATTAAAAGCCTGACCGTAGGCTGGTTTTGTATGGCGGGGCGCAGCGTTTGGAGCAATGCGCAACGCGCTGAGAATGGAGAGGAATTGTCGAAAGGGCTTTGACGCCGATTGGTCGATCGTGATTGATCGTGCGAACATCGCGCCATACGTCCGCAACCTGCGATCTACTATCTGCGGGTGTTGCGGGTAGTGCGGGTATCGTTTCAGCCCGTCTTCTATAAACTGTCACTGACACTTGCCCGCGTAAGAGCTGGATTGATACCCGCAACACCCGCAACACCCGCAAATGCTGCGTCGATTCACATGTCGCCGTCCTTCCCCTTAAGGTGACCATTACGCGCACGACGCGCGCGCGAGGCTGAGATGACGGAAGACGAACGAGCGACTGCCCAGGCCCTAATCTGTGACCGGCTGATAGACGGCCTGAGCCTGCGCGAGATCTGCCGCGGTGATGACGTGCCGAGCAAAAAGACCGTGTGCCAGTGGCTAGCCGATGATGAGACTTTCCGTCTGCGCTATGCCGTCGCTCGCGAGATGCAGGCCGACGCGCTGGTCGACGAGATCCTTGAGATATCGGACGATGGCACCAACGACTGGACGCAACGCAGGGGTAAGGACGGCGAGGACGTTACCGCGCTCGACGCCGAGCATGTGCAGCGGTCCCGGCTTCGTGTCGACAGCCGCAAATGGATCGCCGCCCGGCTGGCCCCCAAAAAGTACGGAGACGCCTCGCTGCTGAAGCTGGGCGATCCTGACGGGCGCAAGCTGGAAGGCATGGACAACACGCAGATGGCGGCATGGCTCGCGTCCCTCGCGGCCTCGATCAACCAATCACAGGGAGACTGACGTGTTCAAAACGCCAAGCTTGGAAGAAGGCCGCCGATTTATCACACTGATTGCTAGCTCGTCGCAGGACCAATGCCGCGAGATGGGTGAGCTGATGACTTCCCTGGCATCCAGCCCGCGCGATCATCATTGGCGCATGCAGATGCAGAAAGCGCTCGATAATTACCCAGAGGCGCCGGTGAGCAGCATAGCCAGCGCGATCGAGGACGGGCGTGCGCGCGTGAAGGCCGACAATGACGAGCTGTGGGCAACGGGCTGGCACCCTATCCAGATGCGAGCGAAGCTGGTCGAGCTCGGCTATAATGGTGCCGCAGACGGTGACATGATCGCCGCTCCAACCGCCAGCATAGAGGCCCCGCAGGACAGCGAAGCTGTGCCGGATTGATGCTATTGCATATCCTACAAAATGGAGTAACGTTCGTAGCGCCAATGTGTAGGGATGATACAGCCATGAAGGCCGTTGCTTATTACCGCGTGTCGACAGCCGCCCAGGGGCGTTCCGGCCTCGGTCTGGAAGCGCAGCGCGAGGTAGTCGAAAGCCTTTGCGCTGCCCGGGGCTGGGAGCTCGTCGCCCCGCCCTATACCGAGATTGAAAGCGGCAAACGCGCCAACCGCCCCGAGCTCGCCAAGGCGCTCCACCGTGCGAAGGTCACGGGCGCCACACTCGTCGTTGCCAAGCTGGACCGCCTTAGCCGCAACGTGGCGTTCCTCGCGGCTCTGCAGGACAGCGGTGCCCCCTTCATCGCCGCGGACATGCCCGAGGCCAACGAGCTGACGGTGCACATAATGGCCGCGGTCGCCCAGGCAGAGCGCAAGGCGATCTCCAAGCGCACCAGTGAGGCGCTGCAGGCTGCAAAGGCGCGCGGTCAGCGCCTCGGCAACCCCAATGGTGCAGCGGCGCTCAGGCGGGCGGCTCAGGGCAACACAGCGAGCGTCAACGCGATCCGGTCCGGCGCTGCCGTCCGCGCTGAAACGATGCGCCCGGTGATCGACGACATGGGCGCTCGCGGCATTACGTCCCTTGAACGCTTGGCTGCCGAGCTGAACGCCGGTGGGTTTGTCACCGCTCGGGGCGGCGCGTGGCATGCGTCAACCGTACGTAATCTGCTGACCCGGCTAGCCGCCTGACCGCTAAGCTTTCGACTTTCGGATTAAGTAGGTAACGAACGATGCGCATGCGCCGAACATGTACAACGCATCAGTCTCGTCGACGACTGGCGCTCCCTGGTCGATCAGCGCGTGCCGGATGCCTTGCTCATCGCTTGTGTAATCGTAGAGGGCATTGAAGCCCCGCTTCATATTTGGATTGAGTGTGACGGTCGTCTGCAGCTTGTGTAATGCCGGCCCCAAGGTGGAAGCCGTAGGCTCAAGGTGCCTCGCCACGGCTTCAACCGAATGGATACTTTCGCGCACGCTTTCTGCGAAGGACCCTTTGGTCAGCAGCTCGCCAGCCTTACGAAGATGCGCTCTCGCGCCATTGTATTCACTTGCTTCCAAATCTGCGAATGCTGTCAATACCGCTTTGGCTTCAACGGCGGATACGATCGGCATGACAGTATCATTGATAACGCGGTATGCAGCCATTGTCCCCAATAGTGCTGAGTTGATTTGACTATCAAACCCATAGGGGCACTGCTTATGTCGAATAACAAACTGTATAAATTCAAAAACGTCTAGATAATTTCTGGACGTAACGATCGACTTAACTTGACTGAGTATAACATCGAATTTGCTGGCGATATAATCGATGGGCCAGTGCTCATGCAATATGAACCAATCGTCCAGTATTGATCGCCACGACCCACCAAGTGTCGTGTCGCTGTAATCGATATAGACTGCCGCCTTCTTCAAATGCCTATACATCAAGGCCCACAGTCGGGCTTCGAGAGCAGGAGAAATCACACCTAGTGCTAGCTGCGCAGGAAGAGGATCGGCACCTTCTGCCTGCCTAAATGTAACTCGCGTCCTGTCCAGCGGCGTGGCGGCCGCATTTTCGTCGTTCACCCGCTCCAACCCCCAGCTTGCTTTAGGACGCCAGCATCGGCGCATCCGTCGATTCAAACAAGTGCGTCCGCCCCTTACCGTGGAACCACGGCCCAAGGAGAAACGGCATGCCACGACTGACAGAAGCAAATTACACGTCTAGGCGCATCAAGCTAGTCGCGTCCCTCGACACAGCGCGGACGGCGAACAACGAAGCTGCGTTCCGGCGCGAGATGGATGAGGCGACCGACGAGGACGTGAAAGCGGCCCGTGAAGCCGTCGTAGACCTCGAAAGCCGGATTACAGGCTTGGATATGGCATGGAGCCGCACGCTGGACGAGCGCGCCGCCGAAGGCGCTGCTGTACGTTCTCAGGCGGCGAAGGCGGCTCACGCCAAGATGGAGGTTGCCATGGCTCGGCGGGCTGAGGTCGCAACCGAGATGCAAACAGCCGCCGAGGTTTTGGCCTCCCTCTATCGAGACTACCAGACCCTCGGCCGCAATATGCTTCATGGAGCCCTGGCTCATAAGGAAGCATTCACCGGCGCTGGCCTGCAGCACCTTCGTGAACTGATCGACGGCACCTTCAACGATGTGCGCAACCCGCTTGGCAGGGTGCTGTACAATAACGGGCTCGATTTCACCGGCATAGCGGTGAAGGGGTTCAGCACCGACAACCTGGTGCTGCGTTGCCTCCCCTCCTTTATCGCCTGGCAGAACAAGCGAGTGGCTGGCCACGTCCAGGCACTTGCCCAGGTGGGGGAGGCATGATCATGGCGACACACACAGCACTGGTCCGCGTCTATCATGAAGGCACTATCATCCAGCCCAACGGCCCGGTCGATTACGGCGGCGCGCCGGACTGGAAATACCGGCCCACAGATCCGATACAGCAGGCGGCTTGGCGGGAACAGTTCGCCGATCCTGATCGGGTTGTTGGCGTCCTGGCCGACCAAGGCGTCCGCGATGAGGGGCTGGAATACGTCAGCTCGCGCTCGTTGGAGGCAAGCTGATGTGCGATCCGATAACCCTGACTGCGGCGGCGGCAACCGCTGTGACTATGGCTGGGCAGGTGTCCAAAGGCGTCGGTGACTCCCGGATCGCGCGCTATGAGGCCAGCGTGGCCGACCAGAACGCGCGCCTTGCCAGTGAGCAGGCTCGCGACTCGATCGAGAACACGAACATTGAGGCACTACGCGTGGGCAGGCAGCATGCGCAGACCAAGGGGCAAGCGGTCGCGACGATGGCCGGCAATGGGGTCGACCTGAACTTTGGCAGCGCCGTCGATGTGCAGCGCGATAACGCCATGACTGCGGCGGAGGACATGTCTCAGATATATAAAGGCGGCAATGAGCGGACCAAGGGCTTCGAGATCAGCGCGTTCAATTACAAATCGTCGGCCGCGGCTAGTCGTGCCAAGGCCAAAGCGGCCAAAATGCAAGGCTTCTTCAATGCGGCGTCGACCGCACTCGGGTCCGCTTCTCAGATATCATCGATGCGTCGGCCTACCGCCAGCCAGTCGAACGCGTATGGCGTTAGTGGGTCGGATGGGATCTATTGATCAGCTCGCCTCCGCGAGACGATCGCGCGAGCAGAGTAAATTCAAAGGGCTGGCGGCGGCTACTGTGCCTTCAGCTGTTATGCAGCGAACACTAAAGCGACGGCGGACGCTACCAGTCGCCATACGTCTGTCTGCGTTTGTAATATAATTCCAAAGTATGGAGGCTTTGGTGCCTTTACTATCTAACATTTTGCTAGGCCTCGTAATCGAGATAACCGGTCACGGCTTCGAACCTTTGGGCTTTAGGATTGTAAACTCGACAAAAGTGTTTTGTGTATCGATGATCAAAATCGTCGTAGTAGAATACGAAACCCATCACATAAAGCGACTTGTTTTTAACGACTTCATCAATCAGAGTCCAGTTTTCGGTGCCTCCGCTGGGCAAAACGACCTTGCCGGTACCGTTACCTTTCCCGTTGCCCGGCAGTGGTACTCTGACTTGGTCAGGCTGGTAAGGGCGGATCATCGGAAGGGGACCACGCCGCCAGTAGACTTGGCAATGAGAGTAACTATCCGGAATCGTGGCTCGTCCGCTGCCCTCATTGACGACGTAGGCGGATATCTCGATCAGTTCGCCCGCCCTCATGGTGGGGGGAGAGAAGTTGAGATCGCCTTTTTGCCAAACAGCGACGTTAGTAATTATAATGCGGGGCTTTTTTTGCAGTTCGTTCGCATTGCGCGCATGTTTGAGCGCGAGCCGGCCCGCCGCAAGACCTTTAGTGCCTTGGCGAAGCGACTTGACCACAAAAGCAATACCGATGCCACTCAAAACGGCCTGGACGCCCGCGATCCAAGCCGCCCACTTCGCCCATCGCCAGGCGCCCTCCTGGGCATCAAGCTCGCGTCTAGTGCGCTCTTCGTTTTGGTCGGCATTTTGGCCCTTCTCGATGGCTTCCAGCGCGCGAGCAATGCGCTCGCTGGGCGGCGGTACTGGCTGGGCTGGGGTATAATGTTTCTGGGCGCGTGCCTGCTGATTTACGGGCTTGTCGAGATAATAGACCCATACGCCTGAGCCACCGATCGCTGCCGTTATTCCGAAAGCCGCAAAAATGACGCGCCGATAGCCTCTAGGCATTGTATAAAGAACACCGCTGTAAATTCACCCCGACCCAGCTTGTTCCTGATGTCGAGCTCCGAGTCCATATCGTCGATCGCCGTATCCCTCCGGTGGTGACCGCCTTGCCGAGCAGGATGAGGCCGCCGCGGTCGAGGTGAAACCATGCTAGAGCAATTGAAGATCGCGCCCGCGTCGCCCCTTGCCCTGAAACAGGGGGCCTTGCTTAGCAGCAGTCGTCTTTGTGATGACGATCATCTCTCGACCGATCGTAACCTCGTGGACGGAATTGTTGATCGACAGTTCTTCGGCAAGATCAATGAATATATTGGCAAGGGATGGCTGAGTGAACCAGCTGTGGCTGGTGTCTTGGTACGACGGCTCAAAGCTCCAAGACCAATCCTCAATGATGTATGTGCCGCCCGGCTTCAATCTCGGGAAAAGCGTCTCAAAGGATGTTTTCGTCAGTTCGTAAAAGTGGCTTGCGTCGTCTACCACAAGGTCAAGTTCGCCGTCAAAGTCGTCGCGCACGATGCGTTCCAAAGCGTCTACGTCTGCTTGCGATGTGCCGTAATAGAGTTTGCAACGCTCGCGGTTCTCCGAAATGTAACGATCCAGCGCGGGAATAGGCTTGGTTTCAAGTTCGACGGCCGAAATCCTGGCCGGCCGCAGCAGCTTGTCGAGAAAAACGTACGAGCCGCCTTGGTAGACACCGAGTTCCAATACCTTCTGGATGCCCTTCCCTTGGAGGGAGAGATATTTATCGAGGAAGTTGGTTGCCTTCATCATCGTGAAATTCTTCACGTCGGAAGGGCGCTTACTACCGCCTAGCATGTAATCGAGGGTGAAGGTCACGTCACCGATTTTGAAAGTCGCTTCGTCCAGCCAGTTCAGCACATTCACACTCCCATAGACGGCGGGATTGGTAGCAGACGGCCAAATACAGTTCAAACCTCGAATCGCAGCCTTCTGCTTGCTTGCTACCGCTCGGGGCAGTTGCGGTCGAAGACAACTAGTCCTGAAGCCGTCAGCTAGGTACGAAACGAACGCCTTCGCCGCCGTCCGGAGACGCCGCCCCGGCTTCGATGAAGGTGACCCCGGCGGTGCTGAAGGCAGCGATAATTTTATCCAGCGAGGCCTGCCGCACAGGCTCCCCGCTTTCAAACCTATGCACCGTCATGATGCCTACCGCGGCAGTGCTCGCCAATTCGGCCGCCGCCCAGCCGAGTAGGGCCCGAGCGGCGCGACATTGAGCAACTGAAAGCATCATCTAGCCACCCGTAACATTCATTCGGTGCGGACCGCCACGGCCTATTGCGAACAACTACGGTTACTGGTAGAAAATCTACCAGTTCGGCCGAGCGAGGAGATTGAGCCCTCCAAACCCGGCCTGACCTCAACCGATCGTAAGGAGATCGACAATGGCTGACACGACCTCTAGCATCACTGCGTCTCGCCGCGCCATACTCGGTGCTGCGTTGACTGCGCCTGCACTGGTTGCAATCAGCGGCGGCGTCGCGGTGGCAATGCTCGCCACGCGATCAGACTTCGATGCGGCATTGAGCGCTTACTACCGTGCCCGCGACGCAGATCTGCACGATCTGAACCACGGGGCGCTCAAGAGCGCGTCGGACCTATACGATCGCCAGACCGCACCGCTCACCGCAAAATACGGCGCCACCAGAAACTTGGCTCGCGGCGACGACGCAGGGCGCTGGGACGATTACTTTGACGAGATGCGGGCCGCGGAACAGCGTCACACCGAGACGTTCTCCAAGCCCCGCTGGGCCGCGTTCGAGGTGCTAATCGCTGTGCCGGCCCCCACGATCGGCGCCCTTTTGGCCAAAATCAATGTGGCCGGCGACGAAATTGACGGTGACGACATCGTAGATTTCGTGCGCGCCGACTTGACCCGCTTTGCAGCGCAGGAGGGTTAAGCGATGACGACGAATCCATCCCCGTCCGCCCCGCTTTCGTTGATCCAGGCGCTTCACCAGCGCTGGGAGGCAACGCAGCGCGAAGGCACCGCGATCGAAAACGCCCAAATCGCAACCACTGACGACATCGCTCGCGACGGCCGACTGGATCGCGCGAGCCGTGCCAATGAAGCCGATGGCGACGCGCTGCGATACGCCATCCTTACCCAAATCCCGGACGGCAACACCGACTTGTTGATCCTCATCTACCACGTTCGGCTGGAACATGACTTCCAGGCCAACATCGTCTCGCCATTCGGGCGAACGGACCCGCGGCCTGGCATCCTGTCGAATGCGATCGACGCCATGCTCGACTTCATGGCTTGCGACTTTGGCATCAATCTGGAGGCGATCGGTCCGCAGATGCAGGACGGATGCGCGACCGTTTCCCACGCGTGCCGGTATCGCACCGGCGAAACGGAGGTTTGAGCGATGACCCCCACCATGAGCCGCGCCGCCCAAGCCGAAACCCTGCTGCAGGAGGGGGTGTCCTCGGCACAGGCGATCCTATTCGCGATCAATGCCAGCGAGATGCTCGGCGCCCTGCCGACCGAACCATACGCCGTGAACAGCCATAATCATGCGAGGCAGTTGCTGGGGATGCTGGAGGACAATCTCCGCGCGATCCAGGCTCAGGTTGACGCGCTCTCGAACGGTGAGGGCTGAGCATGGCAACGCAGATTCAGCCTACATTCGATCCGACGGCTTGGCTGCATGCGCTGGTCGCGATCGGCGGCGGCTATGCCCTCGCATCCGGCCGCAAGCTGTGGCTTGTCGTGCAGGATTGCCCCGCCGACGATCTGACGCCGGTGATGGCACAGCTGGTCGGTCACCCTGAGCGTGTCGAGGCGGTGCGCACTGTGATCGAGCGGCGACAGGTCGGGCAGGTTTGATGATGGAAACTCAACAAATACAGTGTCGGCCACCCGTTGCCGCTGACCTTTTGGAGCTCAATGCCCCGGGCATGATGGGGATAGAGGCGACGGCAACGATCCTTGAGATCCGCCTAGCACTAGCCGAATACCGCGAACGCCACGGTCCGGATCACTGGCGCCTTTACCATCTTGCAGCGACAGGGAGGGCATGACGATGGCGCACCCTTCGATCCCGGTACGTATGCCGGCACCAGCGCGCGTTGGCTGGCGCCGCGCCAGACAGCGGCGTTGGTCCAGGCCAAACGACTTGCCGTCGGCGACCGGGCTGCTGCGCATAATGCCTTCGTTGCCACGTGCCGCTTTGGCCCGGCTCACCGCCTGCATGATCGACCGCATGGATGAGATCGACGGCGATCCCGACCTCGAGCATCTGCGTGAGGATTGGGAAGACAGTTTCGACTGCGAAGAGGATGATGCTTACGTCTAGCCCCGCCCCATGGCCGGCGGCAGCGCCCCGGACCCAGCCCCCTCGGCCCGTCGCCCGCAGATCGCGGACGGCGGGCTTGGCACGTGTTCACCGGTTTCAGGACAGCCACGATCTGTCAGCGCAATACGGATCAGACTGGTGGATCCCGATCTATCGGCAGGTCTTCCCCACCTTGATGTCAGCCGTCGCGATCGAGCAGGATGGGTGGGCGCAAAGAGCTGGCATCGATCGCCTGCTTACCCTGGCCTGCGGGCGCACCTTCACCGTGGACGAGAAGATCCGCACGCAGGATTGGCCGGACGTTCTGCTGGAGCGCTGGTCGGATGAGAGACGGCAGCTTCCAGGCTGGGTGCAAAAGCCGCTCGCGTGCGACTTCATCGCTTACGCTTACGCGCCAGCGGCTACATGCGTGCTGCTGCCAGTGCCGTCACTGCAGCGCGCTTGGCGCCAGCATGGACGGCAGTGGATCGGGCTGTATGGGACGCGGCGAGCGGCGAACCAGGGATATACTTCCGTCAGCGTGCCGGTTCCGCGCGGAGTGTTAATGCAGGCGATCGTCGAAGCAATGTTTGTCAGCTGACGAACTGGATCTTCGGCGCGATACTATTCGGTTTGGTTGCTTCCCTGACTTCGCGAAAGGATGGCTTCCGCGCATCGCCGAAACCGGATAGCGGTCCCGAAATTTAGGGGGACATTTAAATGCCAGTTTCTATCCTTTTGTTTCTTACTGCCGCCGCCGTCCCGGCCGTGGCGCCGCCTTCGGCTCAAATGCGCCTAGCGATTAAAGCGAAGCTCAGTGATCAACTGCTCGACGGGGCGAGCGCCCGTTTTCGCTGGCCCAAAGCGGATCGCAATAATGTGGCATACTGTGGTTTCGTAAATGCAAAAAATTCATACGGGGCATATATCGGATTTCGGCCCTTCTACACCCTCGGCTTCCACGTGAAGGGAGCGAACGGGGTCAGCAAGTATTCCATCGTCAAAGCAGAGGTCGCGGGTGCCGATGACGGCGCGCCTTCGGTAGTTGCTCAATTCTGCGCCAAGGCAGGATTTGATCTGTCATCGATGCCGGCGGGGGGCGCTTAAGGCCGAACAGCCGAATACCGCCTATGCACGCCACTATTCGCAGTTAGCCGGCAGCCGGCGAGGGGTAAAGTGTGGGAACGGGGCTCGCCCGTCCTACATCTTTTCCTGCAAATCCAGCTAGTTAACGAAAAACAATGGTGCCGGTTGCAGGAATCGAACCCGCGACATCCAGTTTACAAAACTGGCGCTCTACCAACTGAGCTAAACCGGCCCTCAGCCCCCGCTAAATGCGTCAGGTAACGCCGAAGGTCCAGCCCTCGGTTCGCGCTAATTGCGCAGTGAGCGCTGGTGGCTGCCATAATTCGGGCCGGTCCGCGGCGACGCGCAGCCACGCAGCGCTGACGATGGCATCACTGCTATGATCGTCGATCACACCGTCGCCCGCTACCGTGGCGCTGCCGAGCGTGGCGAGCGCCGTGTTCAACTCGGCGATCGATTTGATCTTGGTGCGGCCCTTGCGTCGCCCCGCGGCCAGCGCGGCGACGCTGGTGTAAATTTCCACCACCAACGATCCCGCCCTGGATTCGTCGAACGGCCAGATGGGCAGCGTGCCGCTCAGTCGATGCAACACGCGCATGCCCGTGAGGCTCGATTTGCCTACCTGCGCCGCGCCGACCAGATTGAGATTGCTGTATGGGTTGAGGCCTTGCAGGCGTTGCGCCTCCTCGGTCACGCGCAGCCGGCCGCGGCCTTCGAAATATTTGCCCTTGCGGTTGCCGTGGCGGCGGAAGTGGTGCGCGGCTTCGGGATGATCGACGAAGCTGCTGGCGGCCAAATGCGGGTCGTGCGCGCAGATGCGCTCGATCAGCGCCCACAGGGCGCGCGCATCGGGCGGTGTTTCGGACCAGCCGGGGAAAAAGGCACCGCGATCAACGAAGGGGAGCGACGGGCCGAGATCGAGTCCGACGAGCGTGTCGGCGGGCATCTCCTTCCGCAGCCAGTCGAGCGCGCGCGTCCGCGACCAGCCGCCTTCAGGCACGATCAGCGTGGGCGCGTGGGCGCCCGCGCTGCACAAGGCAACGGCAATACCCCTTTGTCGCGCCCCGACAGCGCCCGACCAGTCGATCGCGGCGAAATGGCGGAAGCGGCTCAGGGCCGCGCGCCGAAAGCGGTGCGCTGCGCCTTGCTCGCACGATCCCACCAGGCGCGACGAATGACGTTACGCACGCGCTCGGGATCGGCCGCGCCGTAGCGCACCAGCAGGCCGGGCCAATTAGCGTAATGCGGCGTCTGCCAGAAGCTATCGGGATCGGTGGCCAGCAGGATGGCTTTTTCGTCGTGCGGCGACATCACGTGGAAGCTGCCGTCTTCGCGGCCGGGCGAGACGAACGCCTTTTTGTTCACCTTGGGGCAGGGAGTGCCGTAGAAGGGGGCCATATATGTCTCGGGCAAGCTCAGGGCGAACGCGACGACGTCTGGCCAATCCTTCATGCGACAGCCTGGGCGACTGGCAGCGCGTGATAATGCTGGGGCGGCAGGGCGATCATCGGCAGTTTGTGCCCGAGAATTTCGGATAATTGAAGCGGCGCGCTCACGGGGGAGGGGCGTCGCGCCCCTCCGCTTCGTTTAGCGGCAGACCGTGACCCGGCGTTGGTTGCGATAGATCACGCGGCATGGGCGACGGTTGTTGTTATTCCAGCCACGGTGGCGGCCATTGGTGCGCCAGCGGCGGTTGTCGTGGCGGTCGAAGCGGCGATTGTCGCGGCGATCGTAGCGACGGTCGTCGCGGCGATCATTGCGCACATCGTCACGGCGATTGATTTGGCTGTAACCGTCATGGCGCTGCGCCGAAGCTTCGGTCGAGATGCCAATCCCGGCCATCATCAGGGCGGCGGCGATCAGATGGGTGAACTTCATGGGCAATCCCTACGCGGCCCGGGGCTGGGCCATGGGCAGGGTACGCCCCAGCTGGGGTATCATTCCTGAATGAGGGCGTAGGCTGCGGTACATGTTGGGGAACCGTGACCGTCAGGGTGCGCCGTTACGCGGTCGATACTGTTACGAAGCTATCCATCACGCGCTTGCGTCCCGCGCTTTCGAAATCGATCTCCAGCTTGTTGCCCTCGATCTCGGCGATCGCGCCATAGCCGAACTTCTGGTGGAACACGCGCATCCCGATGCTCACGTCGTCGCGGCCTTTGTTGCCCAGGCTGACCGCGCTGGCGCGCGCCTCGACGACCCGTGAGGGTTCGCGCGAAAAAGTGCGGCTGGTGAAAGCGCCGCCGGGCTTGGCGGCGTCGACGCCTGGGGTGAGGCCGGCGGCGCGTTGCCAGCCGGGGCCCCGGCCGCTGCCGCGCGCGACATCGGCGAAGGGATCGGCGCGTTCGGACCAATTGGCCCGCCACAGGCTCTCGCCGCCGGACATAGTGTTTTCGATTTCGGTATGCACATCGGGCAATTCGCCGACGAAGCGCGAGGGGATGCTGCTGGTCCACTGGCCGTAGATGCGGCGGTTGGCGGCGTGGATGATGATCGCCTTGCGACGCGCGCGGGTGATCGCGACATACGCGAGGCGGCGTTCCTCCTCGAGGCTGGCGAGCCCGCCTTCGTCGAGCGAGCGCTGCGACGGGAACAGGCCCTCTTCCCAGCCGACCAGGAACACCGTGTCATATTCCAGCCCCTTGGCGGCGTGGATCGTCATGATCGTGACCTTGGGATCCTCGGCATTGCTCTCATTATCCATGACGAGGCTGACATGTTCGAGGAACGCGCCGAGATTTTCATATTCTTCCATCGCGCGGACGAGTTCGGTGAGGTTTTCCAGGCGGCCGGCCGCCTCGGCGGACTTCTCCGCCTGCCACATCGCGGTGTAGCCGCTCTCATCGAGCACGATGCGGGCGAGCTCGGGATGCGGCATCTCGCCCGCCATGCTGCGCCAACGCGCCATATCGCCGACGAGATTGCCGAGCGTGCGGCGGGCGGCGCCGGTCAGCTCGTCGGTATCGAGGATGCGCGCGGCGGCGGTGGTCAGCGGGATGGCTTGCGCCCGGGCGAGCTGGTGGACCTTCTGCACCGCTTTGTCGCCGAGGCCGCGCTTGGGCACGTTGACGATGCGTTCGAAGGCAAGATCATCGGCCGGCTGCGCGACGATGCGCAGATAGGCCAGCGCATCGCGGATTTCCGCGCGTTCATAGAAACGGAAGCCGCCGACGATGCGATAGGGCAGGCCGATCGAGATGAAGCGATCCTCGAACTCGCGCGTCTGATGCTGCGCGCGGACCAGGATGGCCATGTCGTCGAGGCTCTTGCCGGCGCGTTTGCAGCTTTCGATCTCGTCGCCGACGCGGCGCGCTTCCTCGGGCCCGTCCCACACGCCGAGCACCTTGACCTTCTCGCCGACATCGAGCTCGGTCCACAGCTGCTTGCCGAGCCGGCCGCTATTGTTGGCGATCACGCCCGAGGCCGCCCCCAGGATGTGCGGCGTGGAGCGATAATTCTGCTCCAGCCGGATGACCTTGGCGCCAGGGAAATCCTTTTCGAATTTCAGGATATTCTCGACCTGTGCGCCGCGCCATGAATAGATCGACTGGTCGTCGTCGCCGACGCAGCAGATGTTCTTGCGTTCCTGCGCGAGCAGCCGGAGCCAAAGATACTGGACGCTGTTGGTGTCCTGATATTCGTCCACCATGATATATTTGAAGCGCTGCTGATAGTCGGCCAGCACGGCGCGATCGGTTTTCAGGATGACCAGCATGTGCAGCAGCAGATCGCCGAAATCGCATGCGTTGAGCGTCTTGAGCCGGTCCTGATACGCGGCATACATCTCGCCACCGCGGCCATTGGCGTAGAGCTCGCTCTCGCCGGCATCGATATCGGCGGGGACCAGGCCTTTATTCTTCCAGCCGTCGATCAGCCCGGCCAGCGCGCGCGCGGGCCAGCGTTTCTCGTCGAGATCGGCGGCGAGGATCAATTGCTTCAGCAGGCGCAACTGATCGTCGGTATCAAGGATACTGAAGTTGCTTTGCAGCCCGACCAGTTCGGCGTGGCGGCGCAGCATCTTGGCGCCGATCGCGTGGAACGTGCCGAGCCAGGGCATGCCCTCGACCACATCACCGACAAGATTGCCGACGCGGTGCTTCATCTCGCGCGCCGCCTTGTTGGTAAAGGTGACGCTGAGAATTTCGGACGGCCAGGCTTTTTTGGTGAACAGCAGATGGCCCAGCCGCGCCGTGAGCGCCGCAGTCTTGCCGGTGCCGGCGCCGGCGAGCACGAGCACCGGGCCCTCGGTGGTCAGCACGGCCTCGCGCTGGGGATCATTGAGCCCGCGGAGATAGGGCGGATCTTGTGGGGAGGGCGCGGGGAGGGACATTCGTGAACAGGTAGGGAACGAGGGCGGCTAGGGCAACCGCATCGTGCGCGTGGCGGCCCGCAACAACAACGGCCCGACACGCATGCCGGGCCGCGGCAGTCCAGGGAGCAAACCTGACAGCAGATATCTAAGTCCTACTCTATCAGTAGGGTATAAACTCTCCCTTTGCGGGGCGGTAGTCTGGCTTGGGATACTGGGCGGCGGCGCTGGTGGTCTGGGAGCGGGGAAGACGGGCGGCAATCTTGTACAAATAGAACAATCTGCACCACGCCAAACAATACCTGAAACGTAGTATAGAATACAACGAATAAGTTTATATCGTGTAACTCTAATGAAGAGTGATAGTCGCGCTTGACTCTTCATGTAGAAGAGATGGATAATGCGGATATAAAATTCGGAGGGAGAGTCGAAGTGGCTGTGGAGCACAAAGGTGCTAAGCTTGTCGCCGTACGGGATTTGCCGACGATCGTTGAGGCTGCGGTGAAAGCCGCGGGCGTACGTACCGAAGGCATGGAGTCGCTGGTGACAAGATGGGAGTTGGCCGGCATCGTTGTGAAGGACTTCAGCGAGGGCCAGAAATTTTCCACCGCGATTGCCCGGCAGGTTAGTGAACACGGGATCGAGGCGTCGCCGGCAGTGCTGCAGATCGATGATCACATTCTTGCCGGATTTTTCGAACGCGGTGCCCTTCCGCAGTTCCGCAACATCTAGGGCGGGACGGCGCGATGGGCGAGATAGAACGCCCCTTGTCCTGCCCCAGCGGACAACCCGATATGGCCGAGGCGCGCGTCTTCGGGGTGGTCGCCGGTACGCTGGCGGAACCGCGCATCGCGTATCTGAAGCAGCGCGCCGAGATCACGCCTGAACTGCGCGACAGTCTGGGAGAGATCGATCCAACTTTGGTGTTCCGCTATTCAGGTCGGTGCGAGAATGCGCGGTGCGGGCAGTTTGCCGACGGCCAATGCGGTCTGGGCCAGCGCATTCTTGAGCAATTGGCCCCGGTGGTGTCGGCGCTGCCGTCTTGCCAAATCCGCGCGACATGCCGCTGGCACGAGGAGCGCGGCGATGCGATCTGCCTTCGCTGCCCGCAGGTGATGACGCGTGTGCCGCCCGATCAAACGGCATTACGCTCGGCTGCGCGCGCCGTGGTGGCAAGCTAGGGGCCGCCATACGGGTACAGGTGATGGCGCTGCGCTGACATGAAAAGGCCGGCCGCCTGCAAGGGCGGCCGGCCGGTCTGCAGCACCAAGTGCTGCGCGTTTACTGGACGGTGTTGGTCGTCGTGCTGTTGACCGTCGTGCTAGTCGATTCGACCGAGACGTTGTCGGCCGAGTTGGCCAGATCCGCGTCGGTGCCACCGAGGTTGTCGAGCGGCGCTTCTGCCGAATTCAGCACCGTCTCGTTTTCGATCGTCGTGGTGGTGTTGGTGCTGGTTTGCTCGCCGCAAGCGGCCAGGCTCAGTGCCGCGGCCGAGATGAGGGCGAGGGTTGCGAATTTCTTCATCGGAAAGTCTCCTGTATCAGTCTTAGAACGATCCCCATTGCCGCTTGAAACGCGGCGCCGAATGACGTCAATCAACGCCTTACCGCAAAAATCCCCGATTTTAATAGGAAAAAGAAATTCCGTGTGGCCGGCGCCTGCGTCGGTACTTGCCCAAACCAGCAACATGTGGAACAAATAACGAACATTTTGAAGGGAGATCAGGTATGCCGACGGGATACTGCAATTGCGGCGCGATCAGCTATTCCGCCGAGGGGGAAGCGGCACATCATGCGTTGTGCCATTGCGAAGATTGCCGCCGCAGCGCAGGTGCGCCGCTTGTTGGGTGGATCGCCTTCAAGACCGATCAGGTGACGGTCCGCGGCCAACCGGTAACCTACGCATCCTCCGCGCACGGGAGGCGGCAATTCTGTGGCGTGTGCGGCACGGGGCTATTCTATACCAATGCCGAGATGCTGCCCAGAATCATCGATATCCAATCGGCCACGCTGGACGACGCGGCGGCTTATCCGCCGGCTGCGCAGATCCAGGTCGCCGAGCGGCTGCCTTGGATCGAGACAATGAGCGATCTGCCCCGATTCGAGCGTTATCCGGAAGGCTAAGTCCGCTACCGTCACGGACACGTCACGGAAACGCCGTAGCGGCGACGCGAACCAGTAAGGGGACGCGGCATGGCGAGCTTGAAACTTCATCGGGCGACCACGAAAAAAGTCGGCGCGGCGGTCCACCAGCATGATGGCGGCAGCAAAGCGGGGATGCTGGAGCGCGCTTTCACGTTCGCGTTTCGGGGCCTCGTCTATGCACAGATCTGGGAAGATCCGGTCGTCGACATGGACGCGCTGGCGATCACGCCCGATTGCCATGTCGTGACGATCGCCAGCGGCGGGTGCAACGTGCTGTCGTATCTGACCGCCGATCCGGCGCGGATCACCGCGGTCGATCTCAACACCGCGCATGTCGCGCTTAATCGTTTGAAAGTGGCGGCGGCGCAGCATTTGCCCGAAACCGCATTTCATCGCTTCTTTGGCGATGCGGACAGCAAGGCCAATGTCCGTGTCTATCAGCAGGCGTTGCGCCCGCATCTCGATGAGGTAACGCAGCGTTATTGGGAGGGCCGCGATCTGATCGGGCGGCTGCGCATTCGCGGTTTCGCCGCGAATATCTACAAACGCGGGCTGCTCGGCAGCTTTATCGGCAGCGCGCATCTCGTCGCGCGCCTCTACGGTATCGATCCCCGCGAAATCCTCGCTGCCGCGACGATCGAGGATCAACGCCGCGTATTTGAAACGCGCTTGGCGCCCGTTTTCGACAAAGGCTTTGTCCGTTGGTTGATCGACCAGCCGGCGTCGTTATTCGGGCTGGGAATCCCGCCGGCACAATATGTTGCGTTGTCCAACGACGATCCGGGCGGGATCCGCGCGGTGCTGCGGAGCCGACTGGAAAAACTCGCCTGCGACTTTCCGGTGAGCGATAATTACTTCGCGCAGCAGGCCTTCGGGCGCCGCTATGCGCCAGGCGCGGGACGATCGGTGCCGCCCTATCTCGATCCCGCTCATCATGCCGACATTGCCGCGCGCGCCGACCGGATCGAAGTGCTGCACGCCAATCTGACCGAGCATCTCGCCGGGCTGCCGGCGGCCAGCCGCGACCGATACATCCTGCTCGATGCGCAGGATTGGATGACGGACGTGCAGCTGAACGCGCTGTGGGGCGAGATCACGCGCACCGCCAAACCTGGCGCGCGCGTGCTGTTTCGCACCGCCGCGGCGGCGACATTGTTGCCGGGGCGGGTAGCGGACGCATTGCTCGACCGCTGGGAGTATCGCGCCGAAGCATCGCTCGATTACACCGCGCGGGATCGCTCCTCGATCTATGGCGGCGTGCATCTTTACGTGCTGAAGGGCTGAGCGCGGTGGCGACTCATGCGGCGCGGATGGACGCGATCTATGCGCGCCAGCGGCACATTTACGATGCCACGCGCAAATATTACCTGCTCGGCCGCGATCGGCTGATCGCCGAGCTCGATCTCGGGCAGGGCGGCAGCGTGATCGAGATCGGCTGCGGCACCGCGCGCAATCTGATCGCGGTGGCCAGGGCCTGGCCACAGGCGCGGTGCTTCGGCATCGACCTGTCGGCGGAAATGCTGATCACCGCACGCGCCAATGTCGCGCGCGCCGGGCTGAGCGATCGGATCGTCTTAGCCGAGGGCGATGCGACCGGTTTCGACCCGCAAGCGCTGTTCGGTGAGGAGGCGTTTGATCGCGTGATGCTGTCCTACACGCTGTCGATGATTCCCGATTGGCGTGCGGCGCTGGCGCAGGCGGCAGCCGTGGCGCGGGGGCGCGTGGATTGCGTCGATTTCGGTCAGCAGGAGCGGCTGCCGGCGGTGTTCCGACGTGGGCTGTTCGCCTGGCTGGGCAAGTTCGACGTGACGCCCCGCGCGAACCTGGCCGCCGCGCTGGACGAGGTGGCAGCGCGCGACGCCTGGCGGGCAACGTTCACGCCGCGCTATCGGGGTTATGCCTGGGCGGGGCGGCTGGAGCGGGGGTAGGCAACCGCCCGACACGTGCCCCGTCAGCCCCATGCTGGCCGACTTCCCGGCGTGCGCGGGGATGACAAGGATGGTGTCGTGGGCGCCCCGACCCGGTCCCACTGTCACCAATTCGTCATCAAGTTGTCACGAACAAGCGCGAAGGCGAACCATCATGGCCACACACGCTATCGCGGCTGCACAGCCGCCTCTCGACGCGCCCGCTGCTTCGCGGTTCGATCGACCTGTTCCGGCGATCGCCCGAACGCTATTTCTGGCCGCGCTGATCGGCGGGTTTGCCTATGCCGGATACAGCGTGCTCGTCGACACGCGGCAGGTGGGTGAAAGCCTGGCGCTCGGCGTGTTCGCGTTTCTCGCCCTGGCGTTGTTGATCGCGTTGGGCTTCGAATTCGTCAACGGCTTCCACGATACCGCCAATGCCGTGGCGACCGTGATCTACACCAATTCGATGCCGGCGTACGCCGCCGTCGTGTGGTCAGGCTGCTTCAATTTCCTTGGCGTGATGTTTTCGACTGGCGCGGTGGCCTATTCGATCATCACCTTGCTGCCGGTCGATCTGATCCTCAATGTCGGCAGCAGCAGCGGTTTTGCGATGATCTTCTCGCTGCTGCTGGCGGCCGTACTGTGGAATTTGGCGACCTGGTATATCGGGTTGCCCAATTCATCGAGCCATACGCTGATCGGCTCGATCCTCGGCGTCGGTTTCGCCAACCAGTTGCTCACCGGCGGCAGCGCAGGCGGCACCGCCGGTGTTGACTGGAGCCAAGCAAACAAGGTGCTGACGGGGCTGTGGATGGCGCCGCTGATCGGCTTTTTCGCCGCCATGATCCTGCTTTTTGCGATGCGGCTGCTGATCCGCAAACCCGCGCTGTACGCGCCACCGGCCGAAGGCGCGCCGCCCCCCAAGGGCATCCGCGCGCTGCTGATTTTTACCTGCACGGCGGTCAGCTTCGCGCATGGCGGCAATGACGGGCAGAAAGGCATGGGGCTGATCATGCTGATCCTGATCGGCTGCGCGCCGACCGCTTATGCGCTCAACCGCACGCTGCCGAGCAGCGCGACGCCGGCGTTCGTCGCGGCGGCGAACGGCGCCAGCGCCACGTTCGATGCGAAATCGGGCGGGCAGAATATTCCGCTGGCGGCGGCGCGCGGGGTGCTGACCGATGCATTGCAGGCCAAGCAGGTCGATAGCCCGCAAGTCTATGGCGCGGTCGAAACGGTGTCGCGCGATCTGGCGGCGCGTGTCGGCGGTTATGGCGCGCTGAGCAACGTGCCGGCGGAAGCGACGCGCAACGTGCGCAACGACATGTATCTGCTGCTCGATACGACCAAGCTGATCACCAAGGCCAAGGATGTCGAAACGCGCTTCTCGGCGCAGGAACTGAAAGCGATTGGCGACTATCAGGGCATGCTCGAATCCGGCACGCGGTTCATCCCCCTGTGGGTCAAGATCACCGTGGCGATCGCGCTCGGGCTTGGCACGATGGTCGGTTGGAAACGCATCGTCGTCACGGTCGGCGAGAAGATCGGCAAGAGCCATATGACTTACGGCATGGGCGCTTCGGCGGAACTGGTCGCCGCGGCGGTGATCCTGATGGCAGAACGCTTCGGGCTGCCGGTTTCCACCACGCATATCCTGACCTCGGGCGTGGCGGGCGCGTCGGTCGCCAACGGGCAGGGGCTGCAAGCGCGCACGATCCGCAACATGGCGCTGGCCTGGGTGATGACGCTGCCCGCGGCAATGCTGCTGTCGGGCGGGCTATACTGGCTGCTGCTGACGCTGGTGCGGGCGAACGGCGGGTCTTGAGCTTCCTGCCGCACGTCACCCCAGCGAACGCTGGGGTCTGATGCGGCGTCTGTCCCACATATGCCGCTTGAGATCCCAGCATTCGCTGGGATGACGGAACGCTTGACCCGGTGCACCGATAGCGCAAACCCCGCCGCATGACCGCCTCCCACACTCCGATGCGCGCGCATCGCCGCATCCTTGCCGCCAGCCTGATCGGCACCTCGGTCGAGTTCTACGATTTCTATATCTATGCGACCGCCGCGGCGCTCGTGTTCGGGCCGTTGTTCTTCCCGGCCGAGAGCCAGTCCGCGCAGCTGATGCTGTCCTATGCCAGTTTCGGGCTGGCATTCTTTGCGCGGCCGCTGGGGGCGGCGGTGTTCGGGCATTTCGGCGACCGGCTCGGGCGCAAATCCACCCTGGTCGGCTCGCTGATGCTGATGGGCGGGGCGACCGTGGCGATCGCCTTCCTGCCGAGCTACGCGCAAATCGGCTGGATCGCGCCGCTGCTGCTGTGCGTGCTGCGCTTTGCGCAAGGCTTTGGCCTCGGCGGCGAATGGGGCGGGGCGAGTTTGCTCGCGGTGGAAAATGCGCCGCCGGGTTATGAGAATCGCTATGGCATGTTCCCGCCGCTGGGCGCGCCGATCGGCTTTATCGCCGCCAACGGCTTCTTCCTGCTGCTCGGCGCGGTACTCACCGACGAACAGTTTCGCGATTGGGGCTGGCGCGTGCCGTTCCTGGCCAGCGCGCTGCTGGTCGGCCTTGGCCTGTGGGTGCGGCTGAAACTGACCGAGACGCCGGCGTTCCGCGAGGCGGCGGCGCACGATGCGCTGCCCAGGGTGCCGATCGCGACCCTGTTCAGATCGCATCTGCGCCCGACCATCGCCGGCACGGGCGGGGTGATCGCCTGTTTCGCGCTATTCTATCTGACGACGGCGTTTGCACTGAGCTACGGCACGACGACGCTGGGGCACGGCCGGCAGGCGTTTCTCGGGCTGGAGATCGCCGCCATCCTGTTCCTGGCGGCGGGCGTGATCGTTTCCTGTACGCTGGCCGACCGCACCGGCGCGCAGACCATGTTGCGCTGGGGCTTTGCCGGGTGCGTGTTGTCCGGCCTGTTGATGGGGCCGATGCTGGGCGCGGCCAGCCTGTGGGTGGTGTTCGCCTGGCTGGCCGGCTCGTTGTTCGCGATGGGCTTTTGTTATGGCCCGCTCGTCGGCTGGCTGCCCTCGTTGTTCGACGCGGGGGTGCGCTATACCGGCGTATCGATCACGTTCAATCTGGGCGGCATCTTCGGCGGCGCGCTGGCGCCGATCGCGGCGCAGGCGCTGGCCGAACGCGGCGGGCTGGGGCTGGTTGGCGCGTATCTGGTGGTGGCCGGGATACTCAGCCTGATGGGGCTGATGCTGCTACGACGCGGCTAGCCGGTGGCCGGGGCGGCGGCACGACGCCGCATGGTTCAGGCGTAAAGGAAATGGTCGGGGAGACAGGATTCGAACCTGCGACATCCTGCTCCCAAAGCAGGCGCGCTACCGGGCTGCGCCACTCCCCGACGCTGGGCTGCGCTTAGGGGGGATATGGTGGGGACGCAAGGCGATAAGGCGCAGGGTGTGCAATTGTTGCGGATTTAAGTAGCGGTGCAGTCGCCCGTTCTGTCGGCCGCTGGCCGCTTGGCGCTTGGCGCTTATGGCAGAGGCCGTGGCGCGCGCCGCGCCGCGCCGCGCAATAAAAAGGGCGCCCCTTGCGGGACGCCCTTTTTCCAGAAACGAAACCGATCGGGCCGAGGCCCGATCGATGCCATTACATGTTGTCTGCCTTTTCGTCCGCAGCGTCGCGAACGTTGTCAGCAGCTGCGTTCATGTTGTCAGCAACGTTCTCGAGCACGTCCGACGTTGCAGCGTTCGAGGTGTTGTCTGCCATCATTTCCATGTTGTCGGCAGTCATTTCCATGTTGTCGGCAACCATGTCAGCGTTGTTAACAACAGCTTCGGCTTCCGGCGATTTGGTGCAAGCGGCCACGGACATCAGGCCGGCGGCGGCGAGAACAAAAGCGATTTTCTTCATGCGGTTTGCTCCCAAGCATAGCAATATTCGCGGCTAGCTCGATTGCCCCCCGCGAGCCACTGCCAATAACGGCGAATTTGAGGCGGTCAATCGCAATCTCCCCCCAAGCCGGTCGACATTCACCCTGTAGCAAGGTGGAAGCGCGACTCGGTTCGTCTCATTTTGATGACACCGGCCCGATATCCTCGGGCGCATTGGCGACGATCGCCAGCATTGTCGTCCACGCGGCGACATTCTGGGCGAGTTGCGCTGGATCGACGCGGTCGAGCGTATCTTCGGGCGTGTGGTGATAATCGAAATAGCGCTGGCCGGACTGATCGAGATCGACGCCGGCCACGCCGGTGCCCAGCACGGGTTCGATATCGCTGCCGCCATGCGCCACGCCGGTGCCGCGCACGATGCCGAGCGGGGCCAGCGCGACGGCGAGGCGGTCGCCGATCGGCCTGGCGGCATCGGGCAGGTTGGTTTCCAGCCGCCACACGCGATCGGCGCCGAAATCGGATTCGGCGGCAAGCACATGGCGCTCGTTCGCGTGCGCCGCGAGATAGGCGCGGCCGCCAAAGCCGCCTACCTCTTCCGAACCGAACCAGACGACGCGGATCGTGCGGCGGGGGCGGGGGCCATCAAGCAGCCGCTTGGCGGCGGCGGCGGTGATCGCCACGCCCGAGGCATCGTCGATCGCGCCGGTGCCGAGATCCCAGCTATCGAGATGCCCGCCGACCAGCACGATGCCGGCCTTGGGGTCGCTGCCCGGCACTTCGGCGACGACATTGCCCGATTGCTGCACGCCGGTCTGCCGCGGGGTCAGCACCAGCCTGAGCGTCACCGGCTTGCCGCGTGCGACGATGCGCGCGAGATTATCGGCATCCGCCGTGGACAAGGCGGCGGCGGGGATCGGCGTGACGCCGGGGGCGAAATTGGTGTTGCCGGCATGCGGCCCGCGGCCATGATCCGAGCCGATCGAACGGATGACGATCGCCGCGGCGCCCTTTTGCGCGGCGATGTTCGGCCCGGTGAAGCGCGCGGTGCCGAACTGGCCGTAGGACGAGCCATCCTGCGTGGCGACCATGGCATTGGAGACGAAGGCGATCTTGCCCGTGAGGCTGCCGGCGGGGGCGGCCTGCAGATCGGCGAAGCTTGGGAAATACACGATTTCCGCGGTCAGCCCGCCGGCGGGCGTCGCGCCCGAATTGCCCAGCGCGGTCAGATGCAGCTGCTGCGGGAACGGGCTGATGACCTCGGCGGTCTCCGCGCCGCGCACCCATACGGGCATGTCATAGGTTTCGATATGCACGTTCTTGAAGCCCAGTGCCTTGAGCTTGGTCACCGACCAGGCACGCGCCCGCGCTTCCGCCTCGGTGCCGGCGAGCCGCGGGCCGACCTCGGTGGTCAGCCCCTCGACGATGTCATAGGCGACCTCATCCCGGAGCGCCGCATCTCGCAGCCTGGCGACGCTGGCATCGACCGTGGCGGGCGCGGGGACGTCGGTGCGCTGCTGAGGGCGCTGCGCGGCGAGCGGGGACGACAGTGCGGTCGCTGCTAGAGCGGTGAACAGGATAGTACGGTTCATGATGAAGCTCCCCTGCCGGCCTGAGAGACAGGCGGCGTCTGCCAATGCTTAACGGGAAGCCGCGGGGCTTCACAAGGGCAGGAATGTGACGCCCTGCGTGGAGACGTCGAGGCCCACAGCGATTGTTGCTGCATGCCGCGAGGTGAGCGGGTTTGCCAAGCGCGGCCGCCTTCACTACATCGCGACCAACTTTCCCGCAGATCATTTCGCCAAGAACGGAGCATTTCCCGTGGCCGCTCAATACGCCTTCGTGATGAAGGACATGACCAAAACCTTTCCCGGCGCGCCCAAGCCGGTGCTGAGCAACATCAGCCTGCAATTCTATCAGGGCGCCAAGATCGGCATTGTCGGCCCCAACGGCGCCGGCAAATCGACGCTGATGAAGATCATGGCGGGGGTCGACAAGGATTATACCGGCGAGGCCTGGGCGGGCGAGAATATCTCGGTCGGCTATCTCGAGCAGGAGCCGGAGCTCGATCCGACCAAGACGGTGCTGGAGAACGTCAAGGATGGCGCGCGCGCGGCGGCGGACATGGTCGATCGCTTCAACGCCATCTCGGCCGAAATGGGCGATCCGCAGGACGACACCGATTTCGACGCGCTGATGGAGGAAATGGGCGAGTTGCAGGCCAAGATCGACGCGGTCGATGGCTGGTCGCTCGACAGCCAGCTCGAGCTCGCCATGGAGGCGCTGCGCTGCCCGCCGTCGGACTCGCCCGTCACCAGCCTTTCGGGCGGTGAGAAGCGTCGCGTCGCGCTGACCAGGCTGCTGATCCAGAAGCCCTCGATCCTGCTGCTCGACGAGCCGACCAACCATCTCGATGCCGAGAGCGTAAAATGGCTTGAGAACCATCTCAAGGAATATGCCGGCGCGGTGCTGATGATCACCCACGATCGCTATTTCCTCGACAATGTCGTCGAATGGATCCTGGAAATCGATCGCGGCAAGTATTTCCCTTATGAAGGCAATTACTCGACCTATCTCGAGAAGAAGTCGAAGCGCCTGGAGCAGGAAGAGCGCGAGGAATCCGGCCGCAAGACCGCGATCCGCAACGAGCTGGAATGGATCCGCCAGGGTGCCAAGGCGCGCCAGACCAAATCCAAGGCGCGTATCGCTAATTTCGATCGACTGGTCGAAGCGCAGCAGAACCGCACGCCGGGCAAGGCGCAGATCGTCATCCAGGTGCCCGAGCGGCTGGGCGGCAAGGTGATCGAGGTCGAGAACGTCTCCAAGGCGTATGGCGACAAATTGCTGTTCGAGAACCTGTCCTTCACGCTGCCCGCGGGTGGCATCGTTGGCGTGATCGGCCCCAACGGCGCGGGCAAATCCACGCTGTTCAAGCTGATCATCGGCAATGAAACGCCCGATAGCGGCACGATCGACAAGGGCAGCACCGTGCGGCTCGGCTATGTCGATCAGAGCCGCGATCATCTCGATCCATCGAAGAACGTGTGGGAGGAAATCTCCGACGGGCTCGATTACATGAAGATCAACGGGCACGATCAATCGACCCGTGCCTATGTCGGCGCGTTCAACTTCAAGGGCTCGGACCAGCAGAAGAACGTCGGCAAGCTCTCGGGCGGCGAGCGCAACCGGGTCAACATCGCCAAGATGCTCAAGCGCGGCGGCAACGTGCTGTTGCTCGACGAGCCGACCAACGATCTCGATGTCGAGACCCTCGGCGCGCTGGAGGAAGCAATCGAGAATTTCGCCGGTTGCGCGGTGGTGATCAGCCACGATCGCTTCTTCCTCGATCGCCTTGCCACGCACATCCTGGCATTCGAAGGCAACAGCCATGTCGAATGGTTCGAGGGCAATTTCGAAGCGTATGAAGAAGACAAGCGCCGCCGTATGGGCGATGCTGCGGATCGGCCTACCGCGCTGGCGTACAAGAAGCTGACGCGCTGAGCGCGGGGAGGGTGCGGCGGGCAAATCGCCCGCCGCACCTGCATGATTACAGCCGCGCTGTTTCCACCGTCAATCCGTCGATCGTGGCGGCGGTAATCGGCGCGCTCAAGGCGATTCTGCGCGTCTGGGCATAGCCACCGTCCGTCTTCGCCCAGAACTGATGCAGCAGCTTGGCTTCCGGGTCGACGACCCAATATTCGGGTATGCCGTGCCGCGCATACAAGCGCAGCTTGCGGCCGAGATCCATGTCCAGCGTCGAGACCGAAACCTCGGCGAGCGTCAGGAAATCCTTCACCGTCAGCTTGGCGAGATACGATTGCGAGATCGGCTCGTGAATCGTCATGAGCGGAAACGTATCATGTTTTCCGGCAACACGCACCGGCGCCGATTACGCCCCCAGCCGCTTGGTAAAGCCCTTCAGCTTCGCATCATTGGCCGCTTGCACCTCGACATGATCAACACGTGCGTTGATCGGGCCTTCGCGCAGCGCCTCGATCATCTTTTCGACCGCCTCATCCTCGCCTGAGACGACGACTTCGACCGCCTTGCCGCTGTTGCGGACATAACCGGTGACGCCGAAGACGCGGGCGCGGCCGACGGCCCAATTGCGGTATCCCACGCCCTGAACCTTGCCCGTGACGATCATGCGGTGCGCTGACATACTGTTACACTCTTTCCCGACGGACCGGGCGACCCCCGCACGATCCAGCCGCCATCGCTAGCACCGCGCCGCCATAGGCCGCAGCGCGGCACCAAAAACTCGTCGTGATTCCAGCGGCTTCCGGCGTAGGCTGGTCTGAAAGCGCGACGACCCGATACGGTTATTTCCGCGCCTGGGCCGTCTTGGCGCGCTCGGCAGCGAATTCCGACGTTGCGCTCCATGCCGGCCAGGTGCCGGCCCGGGCAAGGTTCGTGCCCATGGCGAAGAACAACCCGACATCCTCGGCAGCGCCGGTCAGGTTCCAGCTGGCGTCCCACGCGTCGCAGGTCTTGTGGTAACACGCCATATAGGCGTCGAGCCATGCCTGCCCGGCGGCGCGGCCGCCGCTTGCCATATTCGCCGCACCGCCCAGCGCCATCAATTGCAAGGCGGGCACGCCGCGGCGCACGACCGAGAAATGATCGGCACGGTAAAACAGGCCGCGCTCGCTGAACGTTTCCGGCGTGATCGTGCGGCCCTGCGCGGTGGCGGCTGCGGTGAGCAAGCCATCGAGCGTTGAATTGCCCGCGCCGACCAGGATCACGTCCCTGGTGCGCCCCGCGGTCTGCAGGATATCGAGCGTCAGGTTCGCCGCCGTGGTGGCCAGCGGATATACGGGATGCGTGGCATAATATTCCGAACCGAGCAGCCCGCGTTCTTCCGCCGTCCAGGCAGCGAACACAAGCGTGCGGTCGGCGCGGGGCGCGGCCTTGAACAGGCGGGCGAGCTCGAGCACGCCAGCGACGCCCAGCGCATCGTCATTGGCACCGGGGCGGATCGTCTTGCCGCCGGCCTCGGCCGGGCCCTGGCCATAGGCATCCCAATGCGCGGCGAACATCACGCTCTCGTTCGGACGCGTCTTGCCGGTCAGCTTGGCCAGCACATTGGCGCTCTCGATCCGATCGACCTTGACGGGGAGGGAGGCGGCGAAGCGCAGTGGCAGCTCGACCGGGCGGAAAGCCGCGGTGCGCGCGGCCTTCCTAAGCGCGTTCAGATCCTGCCCGGCGCTGGCGAACAGCCGATCGGCGACGTCGTGGGCGATCCAGCCCTGTAGCGGCACGCGCTTGTCATCCGCCGAGCGCACGATATCGTAATTCTCGCCGGCATTGGCGGAGACTGTCGACCAGCCATAGCCCGCGCCGCCCGTGTCATGCACGATCAGCGCCGCCACCGCGCCGCGCCGCGCGGCTTCGTCGAACTTGTAGGTCCAGCGGCCATAATAGGTCATGCGGCGATCGCCGAACCTGCCCTTGGCGTCCTCGCCCGCCACCGCCTCGAAATCGGGATCGTTGACCAAGAAGACGGCGACCTTGCCCTTCAGATCGACGCCCTTGAAATCGTCCCACCCCGCCTCGGGCGCGGTGACGCCGTAGCCGACAAACACCAATGGCGCGCCGGCGATGTCGATGCGCGGCGCCGCGCTAACGGTGGTGAGATTGAGATCGCCCGGCCGGACCAGCGGCGTGCGTCTGCCGTTGGCGGCGATGAGTTCGGTGGTGCCTTCGCCCAATTGCGTGTGGATCAGCGGCACCTTTTGCGTCCAGCTGCCGTTCGGGCCGCCGGGCTCGAGGCCCAGTGCCTTGAAGCGCTCGATCAGGTAGGCGATCGTCTTGGTCTCGCCGGGCGTGCCCGGGCCACGGCCGGCAAAGTCGTCGGAGGCGAGCGTCCTGGTCATCTCGGACAAGCGCGCCGGATCGACCGTGATGGGAGGCTTGGCCGCACCGACCAGCGTGAGGGCAGCAAACGACAAGGCAATCGTGCGTTTCATATCAGCGTACTCGTTTCACATAGGTGCGACCCTCGCGCACATCGGCGCGAAACTCGGGCAGGGTGGCGATGAGATCGGCGAGCTTGGAAAAGCCATAGCTGCGCACGTCGAAACTGGAGCGATTGCCGGCGATGCGGCCGACTTCGGACACGCTGGCAAAGCCATCTGTGTCCCGCTTAGCCGCCTTCCATGCATCGCCCAGCAACTTGACCAGCTCCTCTCCGACGGGGGCTGCGGCGTCCTTGGGCGGCGGCGGGGGCGCGGGCGGCGCTGCCGGGGCCGAGGCGGCGCCGCCCGGCTTGATCGCTTTGGGCATAATCGCGGGCGGCAGCGGCATTTCCTCCTGCACGGCGAGCCCGGTCACGTCGATAAAGCGCGTGCACGCCTGTCGAAACCCCTCGGGCGTGCGCGACGAGCCGAAGCCATAGACCGGCAGCCCTTCCTGGCGGATGCGCATGACCAGCGGCATGAAATCGCTATCCGACGACATGATGCCAAAGCCGGTGACACGGCCGCGATACAGCAGATCCATGGCATCCACCGTCATTTTCATGTCGGTGGCATTCTTGCCCTTGGTGATGTCGAATTGCTGCTGCGGCTCGATGCCGTGCTTGAGCGTGAGCGCGGCCCAGGTCTTGAGCCCCGGCTTGCTCCAATTGCCATAAGCGCGGCGCACGTTCACCGCGCCGAGATCGGCCAGCACGGTCAGCACCGGATCGAGCGAGGAGGGCTGGGCATTGTCCGCGTCGATCAACAGCGCGACATTTCGAGTGGGATCGTCGCTCATGCCGGTCTCCGTTTGCTTCAGGGCTGAACTAGAGCCGGGGCGGGGAGGTGTCACCCCCGGTCGGATAGTCGATCGCCATCACTTCATATTCGCGTTCGCCGCCAGGCAGCTCGACGCGGCGCACATCGCCGATTGCCGCGCCGCGCAGCGCGCGGGCGAGCGGCGCATTCCAGCCGATCCTGCCGGCGCCCGCCTCCGTTTCGTCGTCGCCGACGATGGTCAGCGTGCGATGCTGATCGTCCTCATCGGCGATCGTCACCGTGGCGCCGAAATAGACCCGGCTGCGATCCGGCTGCGCGGCGGGATCGACGACCTTCGCCGCCTTCATGCTGCGCGCGAGAAAGCCGGCGCGGCGATCGATCTCGCGCAGTCGCTTGCGGCCATAGATGTAATCGCCATTTTCCGAGCGATCGCCATTGCCCGCCGCCCAGGAGATGACATCGACCAGCTTGGGGCGTTCCTCGCCCAGCAACTGGCGATATTCGGCGCTGAGCGCGGCATAGCCCGCGGGCGTGATATAATTTGGCCGATCCATCGTCATCATCCGAACTGCGTGACCTGCATTGCCGCGGACATTTGCCGTGGACAAGGGGCGCGCGTACGATCCGGGCTGGACGCCAAATCAGAAATGTGGTCGATTCCCCCGTGCGATCGCGGCCGGGCGGCGGCCGGAGACACAGGAGCAGGACGATGGGCGACACGCGCAGCACGACCGACAAGATCAAGGATACGATCAACGAGAAAGTCGTCGATCCCGCCACGAAGGCCGGCGAGGCGCTGCGTCAATCGGGCGCCAAGGTGGCCGAGGGTAGCTCGACCGTCTCGATGAAGCTGCTTGATCAGGCCGAGCAGAATGCGCGCGAAGCGTTTGCCGCGCTGCGCGCCGCGGCGAGCGCCAAGGACTTGCCCCAGGTGCTTAAAGTGCAGGGCGATTATCTGCGCGAACAGGCCGAGCGCAGCATGGCGCAAGCCAAGGAAATCGGCGAACTGATCGTCAAGATCGGGCAGGATACGGTCGCGCCGCTCAAGGGCGAGTAGGGATTTCGTTCACGCGTGCCCGGCTGAGGGGTAGACCATGGCCTTCAGCCCGGTGCGTTCGAACGGATGCCAGTTGCCCTCGGGCTGCGCCAGTCGATCGGCGATCGCGTAAAGCACCGCGGGGTTGACCGCGAGGCCGCAATGGCTGCCGATAACCTCGATATTGTCGCTCTCCGGACCTTCGGGCTCGATGCAGTTCTGCCAGGCGACGATGCCGTCTTCGCGCGTGAAGATCGACGTGGTGGGGACGGGCGGCGGCGCCGCGCTCTCGCGCAATTGCGCCAGCGCATCGGCGCTGTCGATCTTGTGCCCGGTGAGCATCTCATAAGCGAGCCACACATTGGTCGCGCGCGGCGATCCACCGAAGGGCGAGCCCAGCGTGATCACTTGCCGCACCATTGCGGGCGCGCGGTGCGCGAGCTGCCGCGCCATCATCCCGCCCAGACTCCAGCCGATCAGGCTGACGCGCCGCCCGGTCTGCTCGTGCACCGCGCGCAGCCGCGCGAGCAATTTTTCGCCGTCCTGCCCAACGGCCTTGGGGCCAAGATTGCGTCCCAGCTCCCAGCCATAGGGATCATAGCCGATCTTGGTGAGATAATTGCGCAGCAGCCGCATCGACGTGTCGGACGCGACAAAGCCGGGCAAGACCAACACGGGATGGCCATCGCCGCGCGGCGCTTGCGCGAGCATCGGGCCGACCATCCCCAACGCGGAAAGTTCGGCAAAAGCGCGGGGAAGTTCGGTCAGGGCGCGAAAAGCAGAGGGGGCCCGGACGGGGGCCGCATCCTCGATCATGGTCGTCATTATGCTACGGAGTTCCTCAAATGTACGCGCTAAATGCGCGGCACCTCCTGTTTGTTCATTGCGCGGGCGCTGCACGAGCGGCTAACCGCTGGCCGGGATGAGATTGCGCGACAGCACGGCGACATCATGCGTCTTGCCGCCACGATCGCGGACATGCTGCTTGAGCAGCCCTTCGGCGCGGAAGCCGAGGCTTTCGAACAGCATGACCGAGCCGACCTGATCGGGCGTCATCTGCGCGGTGAGCTTCGCGACGCCACGTTGCGGCGCCACCGCGAAAATCGCCTCGAGGAGATCGCGACCCAGGCCGGCGCCGCGCTTGTCGGGGGTGACGAGCAAGCGGATCTCGCCGACATGCGCGCTCCAGCTCAGCGGATCGCGCACCAGCGCGGCGGAGCCGATCAGCGCTCCGTTCTCTTCGGCGACGAAGCTGTCGATCCAGCCTTCCGCAATCGCCGCCTGCCAGGCATCGACGACGCGGGGATGCTTCAGATCGCGCCCCAGAAAGAGCAGGTCGTGCTCGGGCAGTGTTTGCGCGAAGGCCAGCATGGCATCGCGATCGGCGATCGTGAAACGGCGGATGCGGTAACTCATGTCGATCGGTCCCTCGCGCCGGTCGATCAATGGCGGGCGCCGGTTGATCGCAGTGCCGCTACGCGGGAAGCTGCCATGCTTGCAGGCGGTTGTCACCTATTGCTTGGCAGTGTCCGTTCAGGTGTCGCTTGAGCGGCCGAGGCTGGCACCGGCCCCGCCGGGGTCGCCTCGAGCAGCGCGTCGCCGCCCAGCACGCGGTACAGCGTCACCAGGTTGCTCGCCGCGGTGGTCTGGGTGGTGACCAGCAAGCGGCGCGCGGAATAAAGCGAGCGCTGCGCATCCAGGCTTTGCAGGAATGTGTCGATGCCGCCGCGGTAGCGCGCTTCGGACAGGCGATAATTGTCCGCCGCCGCTGCCGCCAGCGCTTGCGCCGCACGCGTCTGGTCGCCGATCGTGCCGCGCCTGGCCAAAGCATCGGCGACCTCGCGGAAGGCGGACTGGATGGCGCGTTCATAGCTGGCCAGCGCGGCCTCGCGTTGCGCCTCGCTGAAGCGCACATTGGCGCGGCCCGCGCCGGCGTTGAAGATCGGGTAGCTTACGCCCGGCCCGACCGAATAATTGAACGCGCGGCCGGTGAACAGATCGCCCAACATATTGCTGGCGAGCCCCAGCGCGGCGGTGAGCGAGATGCGCGGGAACAGCGCCGCGCGCGCCGCGCCGATTTCGGCATTGGTCGCGCGCAATTCATATTCCGCTTGCAGCACGTCCGGGCGGCGCAGCAGGATGCCGGAATCGAGTCCGGCGGGAAGCTCGGCAAGCGTCGCGCCCGCTTCCTCGATCGTCTGCGGCAGCAACGCGGGATCGACCGGCGCACCGACCAGGAGCTGCAGCAGATTGATATCCTGCGCCAGCGCGGTGCGTTGCTCGGCCAGATCGGACTGCGCCTGCGCCAGCACGAGCCGCGCCTGCGCGACATCGGTGCGCGGCGCGACGCCACCGGCGCGCCGCGCGTCGGTCAGCTGCACGCTGCGATCGGCGCTGGCCGCGGTGTCCTGCGCAATTCTGAGCAGGCTCTGATCGGCGGCATAGGTGAGCCAGGCGTTGGCGATATCGCCCACCAAGGTCAGCCGCGTGGCGCGTGCGGCGGCTTCGGTGGCGAAATAGCGGTTCTGCGCGGCCGTGCTGAGCGAGCGGATCCGACCGAACAGATCGATCTCAAAGGCATTGATGCCAAGATCGGTGCTGAAGCTGTTGCGCGCACCGCCGATATTGGACTGGCCGGCGCTGTTGATATTGCCGGTGCCGGAATCCGTGCGCGTGGCACTGCCCGAGGCATTGACCTGGGGAAACAATTCGGCGCGCTGAATGCGGTATTGCGCGCGGGCCGAGGCGATGTTGGCCGCGGCGATGCGCAGGTCGCGATTGTTGACCAGCGCCTGCCGGATGATCTGCTGAAGCCGCGCATCGCGGAAGATGTCGGTGTACGACACGCTCGGCAACGCCGCCTCGCTTTGCCGCAGATAGGCATCGCCAACCGGCCAGGAGGCGGGGACGGGGAGCGCCGGCTCGACATATTTCGGCGCCATCGAACACGCGCTCAGCGCCATGCCAGCGAGCAGGGGGGCGAGCCGCGGGGTAAGCCGGGGGAGGGCGATCTTGGTCATGCTGCACCCGCCGGTTTTGGTTCGTCGCTGTTCGACTCGGGATGATCGTGATGGATCTTTTTCATCACGTCGCGCGTGCCGCGCCGCACCAACACGAAGAACAACGGAATGTAGAATACCGCGAGGATCGTGGCGGTGAGCATACCGCCGATTACCGCAGTGCCGATCGCCACCCGGCTGTTGGCGCCGGCACCGGTGGAGACGGCCAGCGGCAACACGCCGAAGATGAAGGCGAGGCTGGTCATCAGGATCGGGCGCAGGCGCAGACGCGCCGCTTCCAGCGCGGCATCGATGATGCGCTTGCCCTTCTTCTCGGCCTGTTCGGCGAATTCGACGATCAGGATGGCGTTCTTCGCCGCGAGCCCCATCGTGGTGAGCAACCCGATCTGCAGGTACACATCGTTTTCCAGCCCGCGCAGCGTCACCGCGAACACCGCACCGACCAGCCCGAGCGGGATGACGAGCAACACGGCGACCGGAATCGACCAGCTCTCATAGAGCGCCGCGAGGCACAGGAACACGACGAGGATCGAGATGGCGTATAGGAACGGCGCCTGGCCGGAAGACAAGCGCTCCTGGAACGACAGCCCGGCCCAGGCCACCGTCGTGCCAGGCAAATCGGCGGCCAGCGCGCTCATCTTGTCCATCGCTTCTCCCGAGCTCTGGCCCTCGGCGGGCTGCCCGGAAATCTCGTACGACTGGACGCCCTGGAAGCGCGCGAGGCTTGGCGCTGCGGTCGACCAGGAAATGGTCGAAAAGGACGAGAACGGCGCCATTTGCCCGTCGGCGGCGCGCACGAACCATTGCGCCAGATCGTCAGGCGAGGCGCGGAACGGCGCATCGCCCTGCACATAGACGCGCTTCACGCGCCCCCGATCGTTGAAATCGTTGACGTAACGGCCGCCCCAGGCGGTCGAGAGCGTTGCGTTGACGTCGGCTTGCGTGAGCCCGAGCGCGGAAAGTTTGGCCTGATCGATCTCGATCTTGAGCGTCGGCTGATCCTCCAGATCAGTCAGGCGGATCGCCTGCAGCGTGGGATCGGCGCGCGCGGCCGCGACGAGCTTGTCGCGCGCCGCCTTGAACTGCTCGCGCGTTAGTCCGCCCGAATTGAGCAATTCCATCGTAAAGCCGGCCGACTGGCCAAGCCCGCGCACGGCCGGCGGCACCGTCGCGTAGATTTCGGCATCACGTAGCCCGCTCAGCGCCCGGGAGGCACGGCGCGTGATCGCATCGGCGACATTTTCCTTGCCCTCGCGTTCGGACCAATCGGTCAGCGCGAGAAAGCCACGCCCGGTATTCTGCCCCGATGCGCCACCACCACCGCCACCGGCATTGGTGAACAATACGCGGACATTGGCCTTCTCGTTTTCGAGGAAGTAACGCTCGATCTGCTTCTGCACCGCGACGGTGCGAGCTTGCGTCGCGCCCGGCGGGAGATTGAACTGGATCTGGGCGCCGCCCTGATCCTCGGACGGCAGGAAGCCCGTCGGCAGCCGCACGAACAGCACCACGAGCAAGGCGACCACGCCGGCATAAATCAGCAGGAACAGCCATTTTCGGTTCACGACCGTGCTGACCGCGCCGACATAGCGTTCGGTGGTGCGCTCGAACCCGTTGTTGAACCAGTCCTTGGCGCGCTGCGACTTGCGCGAGAACCAGGTGTCGCGATGTTTTTCATCGCTGCGGCGCTTCAGCATGGTGGCAGTCAGCGCGGGGGTGAGCACCAGTGCCACGACCACCGACAGGATCATGGCCGAGACAATGGTGACGGAGAACTGACGATAGATCACGCCGGTCGAGCCGCCGAAGAATGCCATCGGCAGGAACACCGCAGACAGCACCAACGCGATCGCGATCAATGCGACGGTGATCTCGTCCATCGATTTGATCGTTGCCTCGCGCGGGCTCATGTCCGGATTCTCGTCCATCAGGCGCTCGACATTCTCGACCACCACGATCGCGTCATCGACCAGCAGGCCAATGGCGAGCACCAGCCCGAACAGGGTCAACGTGTTGATCGAGAAGCCGGCCAGCTGGAACACCGCGACCGTGCCGAGCAGCACGACGGGCACGGCGATCGTCGGGATCAGCGTGGCGCGCCAGCTTTGCAGGAACACGAACATCACGATGACCACGAGGATCACCGCCTCGACCAAGGTCTTGAGCACTTCCTCGATCGACAGCTTGATGAATTCGGTGGAGTCGCGCGGGAAAGCGTATTTGAAGCCCTGCGGAAATGATTTGGAGGCGGTTTCGATCTCGGCCTTGACCAGCTCCGAGGTCTTAAGCGCATCGGCGCCTGGGGCGAGCGAGATGGCGATGCCGGCGCCGGGATGGCCGTTGATCCGCGTGACCGCGCCATAGCTTTCCGCGCCCAGCTCGACGCGCGCCACATCGGAGAGGCGCACCACGGCGCCATCGCGCGCTGTCTTGACGACGATGTTGGCGAATTGCTCGGGCGTCTGCAGCCGCGATTGCGCGGTGACGGTGGCGTTGAGCATCTGCGTATCGGGCATCGGCTGACCGCCGATTTCGCCCGCCGCAATCTCGGTATTCTGCGCGGTGATCGCATTGATCACGTCGGATGGCATCAGCGAGAAGCTGGCCAACTGATCGGCGCGCAGCCAGATACGCATGGCATATTGCGAACCGAACACGTTGGTGTCGCCCACGCCCTCGATCCGGCCCAGCCGATCCTGATAATTGGCGATCAGATAATCGGACACGTCCTGGTTGGTGAGCCGATCCGATTCGTCATAGATCGCCACCAGCAGCAGGAAATCGGGGTTCGATTTGGTGACCGTCAAACCCTGTTGCTGGACCTGCTGCGGCAAACGGCTCAGCGCCTGCTGCACCTTGTTCTGCACCTGGACCTGCGCGATATCCGGATCGACGCCCTTCTCGAACGTCGCCGTGATCGTGACGGAACCGCGCGAGGAACTGCTCGAGCTGAAATAGAGCAGCCCGTCGATCCCGGTCAGCTGCTGCTCCAGCACCTGCGTAACGCTGTTTTCAAGCGTCTCGGCCGAGGCGCCGGGATAGCTTGCGCGGATATTGACGTTGGGCGGCGCGACATCAGGGAACTGCTCGGTCGGCAGCGTATACACCGCGCCGATGCCGGCGAGCATGATGATGATGGCGACGACCCAGGCAAAGATCGGCCGATCGATAAAGATGCGCGAGATCATGGCCGGATCAGCCCTTGGTCGGCTGGGTTTTATCGCCCTTGGCCGGCGCGGTGTTGAATTTCTGTGCCGATCCGGCGACGACCGGCTTGACCGGTTGGCCGGCCTTGGCGCGCGCGGTGCCCTCGGTGATCACCTTGTCGCCGGCCTTCAAACCGCCGGTAATGACCCAGTTGGCGCCGACCACGCGCGTCGCCGTCACCGGGCGCTCGATGGCCTTATTGTCCGGCCCCACGATCAGTACGGTGGTAGCGCCCTTGGGGTCGCGCTTGACCGCGGCCTGGGGCACCAGGAAAGCGCTGGTGTCGACCGACTGGGCGAACACCGCGCGGACGAACATGCCGGGCAGCAACAGCCCTTGCGGATTGGGGAAGCGCGCGCGCAGCGTGACGGTGCCGGTGCTTTCGTTGACCATCACCTCAGTAAACTGCACCGTGCCGGTCTGGCCGTAATCGCTGCCGTCCTCGAGCTTCAGCCGCACCGCCGCGCTCGACGGGGCGACGCCGCCCGCCGCCAGCGCCCGCCGCAGCTTGAGCAGATCGGCGCTCGATTGCTGGATATCGACGAACATCGGATCGAGCCGCGAGATGGTCGTCAACGGATCCGTCTGGCCTGCGGTGACCAACGCGCCCTCGGTGGAGAGCGAGCGGCCGATCCGCCCGGTGATCGGCGCAGGCACCTTGGTAAAGCGCAGGTTGATCTGCGCCGTATCAAGCTGCGCGCGGCTCTGCGCCACGGCGGCGGCGGCCTGGCGCGCTTGCGCGGCGGCATCGGTATAATCCTGTTGCGCCACCGCCTCGATCGCGGCGAGCGGCTTGAAGCGTTCCGCGCGGACGCGGGTCGCCTCGGCATTGGCGGCGGCGCTGTTGAGGCTGGCGCGCGCTTCGGCGGCGGAGGCGGCGTACAGCCGCGGGTCGATCTCATAGAGCGTCTGGCCCTTTTTTACGATCGACCCTTCGGTAAACAGCCGGCGGCGGATCAGCCCGGAAACCTGCGGGCGCACTTCCGACGTCTGGAACGCGGCAGTGCGGGCGCCGAGCTCGGTGACCAGCGGCACGGCGGTTGGCTGGACCACGACATAACCCACTTCCGGCGTGCCGGCCTGCCCACGACCACCCTTTTCGGCCGCTGTGTCGCTCCCGCACGCAGCAAGTGCAAGACACAGCGCAGGGAGCGCAAACCGGACAGGCGCAGCTTGGCGCAAAAGCATTATTATTCCACCGCTTTGTAATTGGCTGGCATCGCGATGACAGGCCGGTTCGCCAACGTCAAACCCCGCTGGGGGCGTGTCGTTCCGCCGGCGCCCTCAATCATGCGCCGCTACGAAACGCACTGTTTACGAACGATGCAGCTTCACGATCGCGGCGTCGAGGGCCGACAGAAAGCGCGAGCGGTCGGCTTTGCCGAACGGCGCCGGGCCGCCGATCGCTCCTTCAGATCCTGTGGCGCCGGCGCGCAGGTCGGCCATGATCGCGCGCGTGGCGATCGCGCCGCCGATCGAGGCATTGGTAAACGGGCGGCCGGTCGGCCCGAGCACGATCGCGCCGGCCTTCAGGCAACGATCGGCGAGCAGGATATCGGCGGTGACGACGATCGACTTGGGCGTGGATTGCTCCGCGATCCAGTCGTCGGCGGCATCGAACCCGTCGCTGACCACCACGCGGTCGATCAGCGGGTGCAAGGGCACGCGGAAATGGCTGTTGGCGACGATCGTGACGGGCACCTCGGTGCGATAGGCGACACGGTAAATCTCGTCCTTTACGGGGCAGGCGTCGCCATCGACGAGGATGCGGATATTATCGATCACTACCTCCGCCGAAAGGGAACTGCCCTGCTAGCCCCTCCCCTGAAGGGGAGGGGCTTATGGATTACCGCTGCCGGTCGTTGGTCCGGCGATACGGCGCCTTGGGCGCATGCCGCGTCGGCGCTGGGCCGCTCGGGCGCGCGCTTGGCGTCAGGCGTGGGCGATGCGCCGCGGCGTGCGGCTCGCCATCGACCTGCTCGATGCGGATGGCGTTTTCGTCCTGGCCCTCGAAATTGGCCGTGCGCGCCACCGAGGCGGTGAACTTGCCGACGATCGCGCGCGGCACCTGGAACATCGTTTCGGTCGCCGCGATGCGGATCGCGCCGATCTCGTTCTTGGTGATGTGCCCGCGACGGCAGATCAGCGGCAGCAGCCAGCGCGGATCGGCATTCTGGCGACGACCGATATCCATGCGGAACCACACCACGTCCTCGAAGCCTTCGCGGTGCCCGTCATTGCGCGGGGCGGCACCGGGCGCTTCCTTGCCCGAACCGATGAGTTCTTCGGCAACCGGCATGCGCGCCCGGTGCGCGCGGACCAGCAGCGCCGCGATATCCTCGGGGCTTTTGGTTTCGAGCAGTTTCGCGCCGAGCACGCGATCGCCCTCGTCGATCTCGACCTCTTCCATCAGCACGGTCAGCAGACGCTCGCGATCCTTCTCGCGAATATCCTCCAGCGTCGGCGGGTTGATCCAGTCGGCATTGATCCGCGCGCCTTTCAGCATCGATTCGACGCGGCGACGGCGCGGATAGGGCACGATCAGGATCGCCGTACCCTTGCGGCCGGCGCGCCCGGTGCGGCCCGAGCGATGCTGCAGCGTCTCGGCATCGCGCGGCAGTTCGACGTGCACGACGAGGCTGAGCGTCGGCAGATCGATGCCGCGTGCGGCAACATCGGTGGCGACGCAGATGCGCGCGCGCTGATCGCGCAGCGCCTGCAGCGCGGCGTTGCGCTCGTTCTGGCTATGCTCACCCGATAGAGCAACGGCGCTGAAGCCGCGCTCGATCAGCCCGGCATGCAGATGGCGGACATTGTCGCGCGTGGCGCAGAACAGCATCGCCGTTTCCGCCTCGTGGAAGCGCAGCAGATTGACCACGACATTCTCGATATCGGCCGGTGCGCAGGTCACCGCCTGATAGGAAATGTCGCCGTGCCCGCGATCCTCGCCGACGGTCGAGATGCGCACCGCATCGCGCTGATAGCGCTTGGCCAGCGCCGCGATAGTCTTGGGGATCGTCGCCGAGAACATCATCGTGCGGCGTTCGTTTGGCGTGCCATCGAGGATCTGCTCGAGATCCTCGCGGAAGCCCATGTCGAGCATCTCGTCGGCCTCGTCGAGCACCGCCACGCGCAGGCTCGAGAGGTCGAGCGCGCCACGCTCCAAATGATCGCGCAAACGGCCCGGCGTGCCGACGACGATATGCGCTCCGTGGGCGAGCGCGCGGCGCTCCTTGGAGGCGTCCATGCCGCCGACGCAGGTCACGATGCGGCCACCCGTCTTGGCATAGAGCCACATCAGCTCGCGGCTGACCTGCAGCGCCAGTTCACGCGTTGGCGCGATGACCAGGGCCAGCGGGCCCTTTTGCGGCAGACGTCCATCTTCATCGAGCAGCTGCGCGGCCATGGCGAGGCCGAAGGCGACGGTCTTGCCCGAGCCGGTCTGCGCCGAGACGAGCAGATCGCGGCCGACCGCTTCGGGCTCCAGGACGCCGGCCTGGACCGGGGTGGGGGCGGCATAGCCGCGTTCGGTGAGCGCTTCGGTGAGAAGCGGGGGAAGTGCTGAAAAAGGCATGGTTCTCTCAAATATAGTGGATGCGCTTGCCACCACGGCAATCGCGCATCGGCGTTGTCAGGCTGTCAGATGGACTGGCCTGCGGCCCAACCGCTCGCCCATGCCCATTGAAAGTTGTAGCCGCCCAGCCACCCTGTGACATCGACCGCTTCGCCGATCGCATACATGTTTTGTACGCGTTTGGCTTGCATTGTTTGCGATGACAGTTCGGCGGTGCTGATTCCACCCACCGTCACCTCGGCTTTGGCATAGCCTTCGGTGCCGTTGGGCGTGAAGCGCCAATCGGTTAGGCGGCGCTCGGCCTCGATCAGCATTGCATCTTTGATATTGTGCAATTCTCCTGACAATTCAAGGCGTTGGCCGAGCGTTTCGGCAAGCCGGCCAGGCAAGGCAGCAGCCAGCGCAGCGCCGAACTGGCCGCGCGGTTTGGCGCGTTTGGCGGCGGTGAGCCAGCCGGGTGGATGGCCCGGTAAAAAATCGATGCCGACAGTTTCGGAAGAGCGCCAATAGCTCGAAATCTGCAAAATCGCCGGGCCGGAAAGCCCGCGATGCGTGAACAACGCCGCTTCGCGAAACGCGGTCTTGCCGCATTTGGCGACCACCTCGGTAGCCACGCCGGACAGTTCGCGGAACAAGGTTTCGTCGCCGCCCAGCGTGAGCGGGACGAGCGCGGGGCGGGGCTCGACGACCTTCAGCCCGAATTGCCGCGCGACATCATAGGCAAAGCCGGTCGCGCCCATCTTGGGGATCGAGGGGCCACCCGTGGCGAGCACCAGCGACGTGGCGGAGACGTCGCGGCCCCCCAACGTCACGCGGAACAGCCCGTCGGCATGATCGATCGCGGTGATGCTCTGGCCGAGCACGTGCTCGACATTGCCCGCGTCGCATTCGTCGAGCAGCATGGCGACGATCTGCTTGGCGGAGCCATCGCAGAACAGCTGGCCGAGCGTCTTTTCGTGCCAGGCGATCCTGTGCTTCTCGACCAACGCCAGGAAATCCTGCGCGGTGTATCGGCCCAGCGCCGATTTGGCGAAATGCGGGTTGGCGGAGATGTAGCGCTCGGGCGCGGAGTGCATGTTGGTGAAGTTGCAGCGGCCGCCCCCCGAAATGACGATCTTCTTGCCCGGCGCATCGGCATGGTCGACCAGCAGCACGCGGCGCCCGCGCTGGCCCGCGGTGGCGGCGCACATCAGCCCGGCGGCACCGGCACCGAGGATTATGGCGTCATAGGGGAGGGGGTTGGGCAGGATCGTCTTCTCGCTCCCCTCCCTGCAAGGGAGGGGCTGGGGGTGGGTAGGGTCCGGGTGTCCGGCAACTGCGCAATGAGGCCTAACCGTAGCGCATCCTTCCACCCACCCCCAACCCCTCCCTTGCAGGGAGGGGTGTCGGGTTAGCGCAATTTGGCGATGTTCAGGCTATCCGCCTTGGCCTTGTCCTTGACCGATTCCTCGGTCCGCGTCAGCGCCTTGGCGATCGCTTTCAGCCCCATGCCCTTCTTGGCCAGGGTGTGCAGCTTCTGGATTTCGTCCTGCGTCCAGGGCTGGCGATGTCGTTCGAATTTCTCGGCCATGTCAGTCTCCTTGATGCTCGATGGCGAGGATCTCGATCGCGTCCGCCACGCCGTTGAATTCCACCCGCTCGCCGACCTCGGCACCGATCAGCGCCTGCGGCAACGGCGCCTGGAAGCCGATCAGCCCCGCCGCCGGATCGGCTTCGTCGCCGCCGACGATATGGATAACGCGCTCGGCCTTGTTCATCCGCACCGTCACGCGCGAGCCGATCCCGATCAGGCCCTCCGCCGGCACCGGCGCCAGCTCGGCGGTGGTCTGGCGGGTATGCCAATAGCGCAACGTGCGCTTCAGCTCGTCGCGCGCGCCATCGTCGGTCGCGGCGGCCACCGCCGCCTCGACCTCGATGACCTTCTCGCCCAGCAAGCGCAGCCCGCGCGCGGTGACCAAATTCGGCCCCGGCGCGATCGGCATCTCGAACTTGGGCTCGAGCACTTCCTCGTCACTATCCCGGCGAAACGCGACGCTCATGATGTTTTCTGCATAGCGCCCATGTGATGCGCTCGGCCCCTTGGGGCAAGCGCTACCCTGTGCTAGGGGCGCGCGCATGCTGAATATCAATGGTATCACGGTGCGCCTGGGCGGGCGCATGATCCTCGACCGCGCGAGTGCGACGCTGCCGCCGAAAAGCCGCGTCGGGCTGATCGGGCGCAACGGCGCGGGCAAGTCCACGCTGATGAAGGTCATGATCGGCCAGCTCGAGCCCGACGACGGTGAGATCGAGATGCCCAAGAAGACGCGCATCGGCTATCTCCAGCAGGAAGCGCCGCACGGGCAGACCACGCCGATTGAGACCGTGCTGGAGGCCGACAAGGAGCGCGCCACCTTGCTGGCCGAGAGCGAGGTTTGCGAGGATCCCGATCGCCTCGGCGAAGTCTATGAGCGGCTGATGGCGATCGACGCCTATACCGCGCCGGCGCGCGCCGCGAGCATCCTGGTGGGCCTGGGCTTCGACGAGGAAATGCAGAACCGCCCGCTCGACAGTTATTCCGGCGGCTGGAAGATGCGCGTCGCGCTCGCCGCCTTGCTGTTCTCCGAACCGGATCTGCTGCTGCTCGACGAGCCGTCGAACCATCTCGATCTCGAAGCGACCCTGTGGCTGGAGAATTTCCTCAAAGCCTATCCCAACATGATCGTGATCATCAGCCACGAACGCGATCTGCTCAACAACGTGGTAGACAACATCCTGCACCTCGAAGGCGGCAAGGTGTTCCTCTATTCGGGCGGGTACGATTCGTTCGAGCGCCAGCGCGCCGAGCGCGCCGCCCAGCTCGCCGCGGCCAAGGCGAGCCAGGATGCGCAGCGCAGCAAGCTGCAGGAATATATCGCCAAGAATTCCGCGCGCGCCTCGACCGCCAAGCAGGCGCAGTCACGCCAGAAGATGCTCGCCAAGATGCAGCCGATCGCCGCGATGGCCGACGATCCCACGTTGTCGTTCGATTTCCCCAACCCCGAGGAACTGCGCCCGCCGCTCGTCACGCTCGACATGGCGAGCGTCGGGTATACCGAGGGCAAGCCGATCCTGCAGCGGCTCAATCTGCGGCTCGATCCCGACGATCGCGTCGCCTTGCTGGGCCGCAACGGCAACGGCAAGACCACGCTGGCGCGCCTGCTGGCGGCGCAGCTGACGCCGATGGCGGGCGAGATTGCCGTCTCGGGCAAGATGCGCGTCGGATACTTCACGCAGTATCAGGTCGAGGAACTCGATACCGAGGATACGCCGGTCGAGCACATGGCGCATCTGATGAAGGGCAAGACGCCCGCCGCGGTGCGCGGGCAGCTCGGGCGGTTCGGCTTTTCGGGTGAAAAGGCGACGACCAAGGTCGGCAAGCTTTCGGGCGGCGAACGCGCGCGTCTCGCGCTGGCGCTGATCACCCGCGATGCCCCGCACATGCTGATCCTCGACGAGCCGACCAACCATCTGGACGTCGATGCGCGCGAGGCGCTGGTGCAGGCGCTCAACGCCTATACCGGCGCGGTCGTGATCGTCAGCCATGATCGCCACATGATCGAGCTGACCGCCGACCGGCTGGTGCTGGTCGATGCCGGGCAGGCCAACGAATATGGCGGCAGCCTGGAGGATTATACCGACTTCATCCTGGGCAAGAACCAGCCCAAGAACGATGGCCAGAAATACGGCAAGAAGGACAAGAAGGCCGCCGCGCAGGCGCGCGAGAAGGCCGGCGATCTGAAAAAGCTGGCGCAGGAAGCGGAAGCCAAGACCGTCAAGCTGACCGCCGAACTGCGGGCGCTCGATCTGGCCATGTTCGATCCGGGCAAGGCGGAAAGCTATCTCAAAAAGCTGTCGATGGGCGAACTATCCAAGCGCCGCGGCGAGGTTGCCGCGAAGCTGGAGGCGGCGGAAGCGGCCTGGCTGGAGGCCAGCGAGGCGGTCGAACAGGCGGCGTAAGGGCGTCCCACGTCATCCCAGCGAAAGCTGGGATCTCCCCGGGGGAGGGCCACACTCTCCTCACGGAGGCGTGGAGGCGATGCTCGACGCGGAGCGCACGCGCACCGGCAAACCGATCGAAGAGGTCGCCGCCGATTTCGTCATCGAGCATCGCTCGGGGTCGTTGATTCGCCGAGCCGCCACGGTCGAGGAAGTGGCCAACATGGTTGTCTATATCGCTTCGCCGCAGGGGGCGGCGGCGACGGGCGCGGCGCTACGCGTCGATGGCGGGATCATCGATACGCTGATGTAAGCCGGGAAGCGGGGCGGTCGCCGGCTGGCGACCTTTCCTCGCGAGTCGCCCTCAGCGGGGGCTCAGGCCTCGCGTTCGGCCTTGGCCGCCTGATTGACGAGCGCGCGGCCGACGGTCGCTTCCGCGCTGATCGCCATGGTTTCCCAGGTCAGCGCCGAGCGCTCGTGCATTTCACGGCGGTTCGGCAGGTTGGTCTTTTCGGCGGCTTCGCGCTGCGCAGCGGCATTGGCGCGGTAGGTTTCGATCACGGTCATGCCCCCTCGTAACAGGACTTGGGTATCGGAAACAATGGTCGTGACCATCGGCAAAGCGCAATGTCGAACTTGACCCACGTTACAGGTTGATTGATGCGCGTCGCCAACACGGCATAGCGTGATGCCGTTAACCGAGGAAAATCCAAGTGGCTGCTGATAAAATGGAAATCGATCTGTCGACTGTGCTCGACAATGTGGACGAATCGCTGGTGGAATTCACCGCTGAGGTGGATGGCGACGATTACGAATTCGCGGTCCAGTACGCTGTGCTCGAAGCGCTGAGCGGGGATGCGCCAGAGGACGATGCGGTCGAACAGTTCCATCGTTTCAGCGACACGATCGCCGAGGCGGGGCTGGTCGCCCTCGCGCGCAACAGCGATCAGGCGATGATCGTGATTAGCGAGAACGATCTCGAATAATCACTGACCGGCCGGTGGCCGCGAGTCGCCGGCCGTTTATTCCACGTTCTGGGCGGATTTCGCCCAATATTCGTCGCGCAGCAGGCGTTTGTAGAGCTTGCCTGTCTCGTGCCGCGGCAGCGTATCGCGAAAATCGATTCGCCGTGGTGCCTTCACATGGCTGAGATTGGCGCGGGCGAACGCATTGAGTTCGGCGGCCAACTGGTCGCGATCCTCGGATGGATCGGCCGGGCAGACGATCGCCACGACCTGCTCGCCCATCTCGTCATGCGGCGCCCCGATCACCGCCACGTCCGCCACCTTGGGATGCGTGACCAGCAGATTTTCGACCTCCGCGGGATAGATGTTTACCCCGCCCGAGATGATCATGAAGCTCTTGCGATCCGTGAGATACAGATAACCCTCTTCGTCCAGCCAGCCGACATCGCCAAGCGTCGTCCAGCCCTGCGCATTGGCCGCCTCGGCGGTCTTGCCCGGATCGTTGTGATATTCGAACGTCCCGCCGCCGGCGAAATAGACCGTACCTTCGGTGCGCGGCGGCAGCTCGTTGCCCTCGTCATCGCAAATTTTGGTCTGTGCCGTCAGGTTGCGTCCGACCGAGCCCTGATGCGTCAGCCACTCTGCCGACGAGATAGCGCAGAAGCCGTTGCCCTCCGTGCCGGCATAATATTCGCCGATGATCGGCCCCCACCAATCGATCATCGCTTGCTTGATCGGGATCGGGCAGGGCGCGGCGGCATGCCATACCGCCCGCAGCGAAGAAACGTCGTAGCGCGCGCGTACCTCGGCCGGCAATTTCAGCAGACGGATGAAGTGCGTGGGCACCCACTGCGCGTGCGTGACGCGATAGTGCTCGATATGCGCAAGCGCCGCTTCCGGATCGAAGCGCTCCATCACCACCACGGTGCCGCCGGTCTGCTGCACCGCCATCGACCAGCGCAGCGGTGCCGCGTGATACAGCGGCGCGGGGGACAGATAGACCATGTCCGGCCCGAACCCGTACAGCCCCTTGCCCAGCAGCACGAGCGGCGAGACGTTGGTGCCGAACGGTTCGTCCGACAGCGGGTGCTTCACGCCCTTGGGGCTTCCCGTGGTGCCCGAAGAATAGAGCAGGATCCCGCCCGGGGAGGGGTCGGCGATCGGCGACTCGGGCATGGCATCGCGCGCCGACTCATAGGATTTGTACCCTGCGATCGTGCCATCGACCATGTAGCGCGAGAGGTCGGGGATCGCTGGGAGCAACGCCGCGGCGACGCCGTCGCAGCCCTTGCTCGCGATCAGCACGCGGCAGCCGCCATCGCGCAGGATATACTCGGCCTCGCCAGCGGTAAGCTTGGACGACAGGCAGGTACAATAGACGCCGGTGCGCTCGGCGGCCCACATCACTTCCAGATAACGGGCTGAATTGTCCATCAGCACCGCAATGCCGTCGCCGCGCTTGAGCCCCAGCGCGCGCAACAGGTGCGCGCCCTGGTTGGCCCGCGCGTCGAGCTCGGCATAGCTCACCGTCTCGCCCGTCGCGGCCATGATATAAGCGGGCTTGTCCGGCGTCGCCTGCGCGTGATGCACGGGATGCATCAGACGGCTGCCCCAGTCGCTGCGCCGGTCGCTGCGTTTGCCACATCGCTCTCCTGCTCGTGCGCGGCCGATTGTCACGGGCTCGTCGCTGGCGTAACATTCGTTATGGAAACGGATCTTGTCAAGCGGCGTACCTCCACCGAACCGGCGCTGGCACCGCGCGATTGGCTGCGGATCGGGCAGAGCTTGCTCAAGAGCGGGGGGCTGCGCGCGTTGAAGCTGCGCAGCCTGGCCAGCGCGCTCGGCGCCTCTACCGGTAGTTTTTATCACCATTTCAAGGATTTCGACCATTATCAGGCAGCGCTGGCTGACTATTTCGCCGACGCGCAGATCGATGGCCTGCTCGCCCGCCTGTCGGCACTGCCGCTGACCCCGCCAGAACGGATCCGCGCTTTCGCGGATCACGTGCGCGAGCATGATCTCTCACAACTCGCGCTCGCCATGCGCGCCTGGGCCAAGAGCGATCCGCGCGCGGCCAGCGCAATCCGACGGCACGACGAAAAGGTAATGGCGTTCCTCGCCGCGCACCTGACCGCGCACGGTTTTACGCGTGCCGAAGCGGCGATGCGCGCGTTCGCGCTGCTTGCGGCGGGATTGGGCGAAGTGCATCCGCCCGAGGGGATGAGCCGCACATCGCTGCGCGATGGCTTGCTCACCTTGCTATGTGAGCGATAGGATTTGGAGAAGACGATCCTGCCCAAGCAGGACGGACAGGAGAGCGCATGCAGGTCTACGATTATATTATCATCGGCGCGGGGTCGGCTGGTTGCGTGCTGGCGGCGCGGCTGACCGAGGATCCCAACGTCACTGTGCTTTTGCTCGAAGCGGGCGGCAAGAACGATGGCGTGCTGGTGCGCATGCCCGCCGGGGTCGGCACGTTGCTGAAGGCCAAGAATGCCAGCAACTGGGGTTTTCATACCGAGCCCGAACCGCATCTCGACAACCGCCGCTTGTGGTGGCCGCGCGGAAAAGGGCTGGGCGGCAGTTCGTCGATCAACGGCATGATCTACACGCGCGGCCATCCGCAGGATTATGACGAATGGCGCCAGATGGGATTGCCCGGCTGGTCGTTCGATGACGTGTTGCCCTATTTCCGCCGGCTCGAAGGCCATCATCGCGGCGACAGCGACCTGCACGGCGGGTCCGGTCCGCTGACCATTTCGCGCGGCGAATCGGATAGCCCGTTTCACGATGCGCTGGTCACGGCGGGCGAGCAGGCCGGCTATCCACGCACCGACGATTTCAACGGCGCGGAGCAGGAGGGATTCGGCCGCTACGACCTGACCATCGCCGACGGCCAACGCTGGAGCACGGCGGCAGCCTATCTCCGCCCCGCGCTGGGGCGCCCTAACCTCACCTGCATCACCGGGGCGCACACCACGCGAATCCGCATCGAGGCCGGCCGCGCCACCGGAGTCGATTATGTGTTCGACAAGGGCAAACGCGCGGCGACGGTGAACGCCGATCGCGAGGTTTTGCTCTGCGCCGGCGCGGTGCAGTCGCCGCACATCCTGCAACTCTCCGGCATCGGCGATCCTGATCGGCTGACGCACGCCGGCGTCGGGGTGGTCCACGCGCTGCCCGGCGTTGGTGAGAATCTGCAGGATCATCTCGATGTGGTGATGAACTGGCGCACACAAGGACTGCGCACTGCGCATACCCTGACCAAGGGACTCGGCATGCTCGGCGTGGGGCTGAACTATGTGCTGCGCGGCAAGGGTCACGGTCGCGGGCAGTTCCTCGAGGCGGGCGCTTTCCTGCGTTCCCGCGAGGGCCTGTCGCGCCCCGATGTGCAGATGCATGCCGTGCTGGCGATCATGCAGGATCATGGCCGCACCGACGCCAAGGCCGATGGCTTTACGCTGCATCTCTGCCAGCTACGCCCGGAAAGCCGCGGCCGCATCGCGCTGCGCTCGGCCGATCCGTTCGCCGACCCCATGATCTTCGCCAATTATCTCGCCACGCCGGAGGATCGCCGCGTACTACGCGACTGCGTCAAGATCGGGCGCAGCGTCGCGCAACAAGCGGCGCTGGCGCCATATCACCCGGATGAGCTCGCGCCGGGACTTGATGCGCAAAGCGACGACGCGATCGATGCCTGGGTGCGGCGTACGGCCGAGACGATCTATCACCCGGTCGGCACCTGCCGCATGGGGGCGGACGATGATGCACTGGCGGTGGTCGATGCCACGCTGAAGGTGCGCGGCCTGCATGGGCTGCGGGTAGTCGACGCCTCGGTGATGCCGACCTTGATCGGCTCCAACACCAATGCGCCGACCATCATGATCGCCGAACATGCCGCCGATATGCTCCGCGGTACGCGATTGGCGCGGGCGGGGTAGCCGCGATAAGCCCCTCCCCTCGGGGAGGGGCTTTGGACGCGGTTAGCGCGGCGCCATGCGGATCGCGCCGTCAAGCCGCACGTCTTCGCCGTTGAAATAGCCGCACTCGATCATGGTCAGCGCGAGCTGGGCGAATTCCGCGGGCCGGCCGAGCCGCTTGGGGAAGGGCACCGAGGCGGCCAGCGCGTCGCGCACCGGTTGCGGCGCGGCGGCGAGCAGGGGGGTATCGAAGATGCCCGGCAGGATCGTGTTGACGCGGATGCCCTCGCCCATCAGGTCACGCGCGATCGGCAGCGTCATGCCGACCACCCCGGCCTTGGACGCCGAATAGGCCGCCTGGCCGATCTGTCCGTCTTCCGCCGCGGCGCTGGCGGTGTTGACGATCGCGCCGCGTTCACCCGCTTCGTTGGGCTCCAGCGTCAGCATTCCCGCTGCCGATTTGGCGATGCACCGGAACGTGCCGACGAGATTGATCTGGATGAGCCAGTTGAACGCCTCGAGCGGGAAATGCTTGATCGATCCATCCTGCTTCGATCGACTGGCGGTCTTCACCGCATTGCCCGTGCCCGCGCAATTGACCAGGATGCGCTCCTGCCCATGCGCCGCACGCGCCGCCGCAAAACCGGCATCGACGCTCTCGTCCGAGGTGACATCGACGCGGCAGAACACGCCACCGATCTCTGCGGCCAGCGCGGCGCCTTTCTCTTCCTGCAGATCAAAAATAGCCACCTTGGCGCCCCTGGCCGCCAGCGCCCGCGCGGTGGCCGCGCCCAAGCCCGATGCGCCGCCCGTCACCACGGCCGCGCTGTTCCCGATATCCATGCTCTCTCCATCTGTTCCGGCCGGGGTCATCCCCGTGTCCAGAACATAAGTTATGGCAACGCGAAGGCTTTGCCAAGCGGGTCGCCGCGTGGCGTTACGCCAGCGCGCTCAGGCGTCGGCGAGCTCCACCGCGTTGATGACATGGGCCTGAGTATATTCGAGCAGCCCCGCCTGACCCAGCTCACCGCCCAAGCCGGATTGCTTGGCGCCGCGGAACGGGATGTTGGGGTCGATCGCGAGATATTGGTTGACCCATACCGTGCCGCTATCGATGCGTTTGGCGACTGCGGTGGCCCGCGCAAGATCCTTGCCCCACACGGTTCCGCCCAAGCCCATCTCGCTATCGTTGGCGCGCGCGATGACATCATCGATGTCGCTATATTTGAGCACCGGCAACACGGGGCCGAACTGTTCTTCGCGCACCAGCGGCGCATCATCATCGAGATCGCGGACAATCGTCGGCGCGATAAAATAGCCCGGGCGATCGATCGGCGTGCCGCCAGCGATGACGGTGCCGCGCGTGCGTGCATCGTCGAGCAGTGCGTTGACCCTGTCGAACTGCGTCTTGTTCTGGATCGGCCCCACGGTGGTGCCCTGTTTGGAGCCGTCATCAACCACGGCGGCGCTGGCCAATTTGGCGATCTCGTCGCAGAAATCGTCATACATCGCCTCGGGCACATAGGCGCGCTTGGTCGCCACGCAAATCTGCCCGGCATTGGCCATCGCGCTGCCATAGATTTTCTGCGCCGCGAATTTGGCATCGACATCGTCGAGCACGATCGCGGCGTCGTTTCCGCCCAGTTCCAGCGTCACGCGCTTCACGCCCGCGGCGGCGGCCGCCATGACCTTCTTCCCGGTCGCGGTCGAGCCAGTGAACGCCACCTTGGCAACGTCCTTATGCCCGGTCAGCAGATGCCCGAGATCGTTCTGGTCGCACACGACGTTGACAACCCCGGCGGGCAAAATCTCGGCGCAGATTTCGCCCAGCAGCAAGGTGGTCAGCGGCGTGGTCGGCGCCGGCTTGATCACCATCGTGTTGCCGGCGACCAGCGCCGGGCCCATCTTGTTCATCACCAGGATGACCGGGAAATTCCACGGCGTGATCGCGGCGACCACGCCCAGCGGGGTGCGATGCTCGGTCACCATGTTGCTGCCCTTGTGGCGCAGCACGGTCGGCTCGATCCGCATCGCGGCGAACGCACGCAGCGTGAACACGCTGCCCATCACTTCATACATCGCTTGGTTGAGTGGCTTGCCCTGTTCCGCCGTCAGCAGGCTGGCAAATTCGCCGGCGCGCGCTTCCAGTTTGTCGGCGATCGCGCTGACCAACGCGGCGCGCTGCTCGATCGGTGTCGCGGCCCAGGCGGGGAAGGCACGCTTGGCGGCGCCGACCGCGCGGTCGATCAACTCCTCATCCGCCTTGGGGCATTGCGCGAACGATTCGGCAGTGGCAGGGTTGATGACATCGAATGTGCTGACGCCTGCGATCAGCGCGCCATCGATCAGCATCCGGAATTGACGGTCCATCATCGCTCTCCATCCAGGCACGATTGAGCCGCGCCAATTGCAGGATACTGTGCCCCGCCCGCGCGTCGGCGGCAACCGCGAACGCCGCCTTGACCGCGTCAAACACCACCACCGCCGGACGCTGCGCAAGACGATGTGACGGAAAACGCTGGTGACCCCTACGAGAATCGAACTCGTGCTTACGCCGTGAGAGGGCGTCGTCCTAACCGCTAGACGAAGGGGCCGTAGCAGGGGGCGGCTCTAGGCCGCGGCGGGCGGGCCGTCAAGGCGTGGCTATTGGTCGAAATCGTTGCCGTTGGGATCGGTGCCGTGCAGCTTGGCCCACAGCGCCTGCGTCCCGGCCTGCTGCGCGCGATTGACGAATTGCGAGGCGACCAGCCAGCCCTTGATCGGCCGCAGCGGCAGCAACGTGCCCAGCACCATCACCGGCACCGAGGTGACGAAATGCACCCAGACCGGCGGATCATAGGCCACCTGCAGCCACACCACGAAGAAGATCAGCGGCAGCGCGATGATGCACAGCGAGAAGAAGGCCGGGCCGTCATCGGGCGCGGCAAAGCGGTAATCCAGCCCGCATACGTCGCATTTGTCGACGATCTTGAGCCACGATTTGAACATCCGCCCCTTGCCGCAGCGCGGGCACAGGCCCTTCCAGCCACAGCGCAGGATCCAGCGCAGCTTGCCGCCGCTCGGCTCGAACGGCACGGGTTGATCGGGCGTTTCCTGCATCAGACTGCTTTGCGCTTCCCGCGGTGGGGTGTCGGTGGGGGGGGGGGGTCCACCTGCCCAAACCAACCCCCACCCCCACCCCCACCCCCCCCTTCCTTCCCCCCTCCTCCCCTC
>NZ_JBDIMF010000007.1:0-228923 GCF_039614825.1 Sphingomonas qilianensis
CCACCGCTGCGGTGACACCCCTCTAGGCCCGACCTCCAATACCGTCAAACCCTTTCTTGCATTTTTCCTACACTTTTTCCGAAAATCCCAGAATTCCGCGGGTTTTGGGGTGGTCGAGACCCGCTGACCATCGCCCGTAGCAACGGAACAATCCGCCGGATCGCCGAATCAACTGCTGAAATCGTTGGAGAATCGGGCGCCCACTGCCGTGTCATGGCGCCATCGCCGCCAGATCGTCGCGAAACAGGGCAGGGCGACACTCTTCTCAGTGATCCGCCGACCCGAACGGCAGGATCACCCCCTACTCGCGAAGTCTGCGCTCGCTATCGTGTTAGGCTGATGCTGTTGCGTGCGGCGTGATGCCCGATGCGATCAATATCCAACGCAAAGGACCGCTATCGGCCTGATGATCACGCTTGCTGGATATAGCTACGCAACGCCTCGGCATCCGCCTCGATGCGATCGATACGGTATTTGACCAGATCGCCAATCGAGACGATGCCCACCACCCGCCCCTGATCGAGCACGGGCAGATGACGGATGCGCCGTTGCGTCATCAGCGACAAGGCGCCGATCACCGCGTGCTCCGGGGCGACGGTGATGGCCGGCGCGGTCATCACATCGCCGACCGCCAGATCCAGCGCCGCCGCGCCATGCGCCTCTAGCGTATGGATCACATCGCGTTCGGAAAATACGCCGACGACCTCGTCCCCATCCATCACCGGCACGGCGCCGATGCGCTGCTGCGCGAGCAGGGTGATCGCATCGCGGACGCTGATCGCTGCATGGGTCGATATCAGTTCGCGCCTGTTGCCGCCGAGGATGGTCGCAATCGTCATGCCGCTCTCCTGTTGCTCCACTGCCCGGTGCGCCGAGTCCGCTCGCCGGCTGGAGGGTCCTCCTTTGCGCGAGAAAGCGCAAGGCGGGAGTCCCTATCGCTTGTCCGGCGTGAGCGTGAAATCCAGCACCGCCGCACCATTGGCGGGGACGATCGTTCGCCAAGTCGGCACGCCCTTGCGCTCGATCAGCGCAGCACTGGTGCGGGATGGCGTGTAGGGAATACCGATCTCGAACGTCGCCGCGCTGTCTCGCGCGTTGGTGACGCGAACGCGATAGGGCCGCTTCTTGCCGGATAAGCGCAGGGCGGTGACCTGGTAGCGCAGCTCGGTGCTCTGCCCGGCGCCGAGTTCGACCTCCTCGTCCACCGCGCGATCGGCGAGCCGGCTCTCGCCGACCAGCAGATCGGCGTCGCGCGCACGCTCGAACACGGCGACGCCACCGGCGGGAAGCGGCAGCCCGAGGCCATCCTCCTTCCTATTGCGCAACCGCAGGGTCAACGCCGCGGGGCGGCTCTCGCCTGCCGCACGCGCATCATAGTCGAACGCTGCGAACCGGCCGCCCGAATAGACGCGCTCGAACTTGACCCCCTTGCGATCGATCATCGCCACGTGCTTGCGGCTGCGCGCGGCGACGGTCACGCGCTCAGGGATACGGTATAGCTTGAGATCGCCCAGTTCCTCCTGCTGCGCCATCATCGCGAGTGGCGGGGGCGCGGGGGGCGGGGGCGGGGGCGGCATCATCGCCGAAGCGCGGAGGCTGCCAGTGACGACGATATCGTAGCTTTCCGATTCGCTTTCCGGCTCGGGCCAGGGCGAGCGCGCGACCTGCCATTTAGGATACGTGCTGGTGATATCCATCGGCCAGCAGCGCAGCACGAGCCGCGGTGCGGGCCCGCGCGGCAAGCGCGCATTGGCTTCCTTGTTGGGCGCGCCGGCCACCGCCTGCGTGCTGGCCTGCGCGAAACCCTGGCTGCCGCCATTGGCGACGGTAAGCCAGGCGAACAGATCCAGCGTGGCGCCACCGGGCGCCACGCGCGCGACATAATTGGCCGACCAATCGAAGCCTTGCGCGAGATAGGACAATTGCACCGTGACGGTGGCGGCGCGCGCGCTGTCGGTGGTAACCGACAAGGTGGGCTTGGCAGCGAGATCGTCCGGCACGCCGGCATAGCGGACACCCTCCGGCAGGCCGGAACAGCCCAACGCCTCGACCCCGTCGGCCGTGGTGAGCAGCACGCCACCCGCCGGGCCGGACTGGATGATCGCCTCGCCTTGCGTAACCTTGCCGGTCGCGCGGTTGGTGCGATGGATCGAGACGCGGCGTTTGAGATAGGCATCGATCAAGGCGGCAGGGGAGATCAGCCGCGCATCGCGATTCTTCTCGCCAATGCGCTGCGGCAGGCCGGTGAGAATCGCGGTTTCGGGCATCATGCCTTCCGACACGCCTTCGAAGCGGATCGTAGCGGGGCCGGCGGGGACGGACAGCGTGCGCGTTTCGGTGATGAGGGCATAGCCGCCGGGCCAGCCCTGCGCCGGGATCGGCTGTGGGCCGCGATAGGGATCACGGTACAGCGTGACCCCGATCGCCTCGATCCGATCCGACTTGATGACGCTTTGCGCCGTGGCCGGCGGGGCCGCGAGCATGGCGAGGAGAAGGAGCAGCCGGCGCATCAGTAGCGCGTATCGAAGACCACGCTCAGCGACGTCTTTCCATTAGCGGGGACGGGCACCTGCCATTCCATCCGATCGGCCGAGACGCGATTCCCGGCGATGCTCTGGTCGATCAGCCGGACATCGCCGTACAATCCTTCCTGCGCGAGATCGACTGTCACCAGCTCGGCCCGGGCATTGCTGAAATCATAGCGCATCGTAGTGCGCCAGCGTGCCGATGACAGCCGCTTGCGCTCCACCACCACGGCCATGCCCTTTACGTCGAACGCGTCGCCGGTGCGGATCGACATTTGCGAGCCCATCGGTGTGCCGCCGATGCGGCTCTCGCCGATGAACTGCGGATCGCCGCGCGCATCGCGCAGATAGACGCGGATCGTGCCGGCGGGGAGCTGATCGCCAAGACCGCCGCTTTTGGCGGTGGAGAATTTGAGCACGCTGGCGGCCGAGCGCGGTTCGCTCGTGGTGGCCAGCCAGCCATTGACCCACTCATAGCTGTTACGCGCGGGCGCGCCCTTCACATCCAGGAAACTGACCTGCTTTTGCTGCGCATTGGCGACGGTGGTGCGCGCGGGCAATGGATAGAGGATATAATCGCCGAGCCGTTGGCGCGTGCCCGTCTCGGTGCCGGCTTCGGTGCCGGCTTCGATGAGCGCGGCACGCGACAGGCGCGCGAACGCGCCATTGCTATTGTTGGCATTGGGATTGCCGGCGACGAGCAGGATATCAGCATCGCGGTACGTGGTGCCGGTGGCGTTGGTGAGCGTCACCCAGCCCTGTACGTCGATCGCGCCCTTCGCGGCATCGAACAGCATGACATAATCGCTGGTCCAGCCGAGCCCGGGCGTGAGATAGGTCAGCGTGGCGGGGACGCGACCGGCGCTGGCGCTTTGCAGCGTAACCGACAAGGTCGGGCGGGCCCGGAGATTCTCCGGCACCTTATCGAAGATCACGCGCACCGGCAGACCATCGTCGCGCAGTACCTCGATACGATTGCCGATCTGCAGCACGATGCCGCCATTGGCGGCCAGCACGCGCGCCTGTTCGCGCGTCTCGGCGCCGGTGGCGGGATTGGTGCGTACGATGGTGACGACCGAGCCGACCGCTTTTTCCATCAATTTGTCGGGCGAGAGCAGATCGAAATCGAAATTCTGCTCGACGATGCCGATGCCCGGGCCGGACAAAGTGACCGTCTCGGGGCGGATTTGCGCCGAGACGTCGGGGAAGTCTTGCCGCGTGCGCCCATTGGCAAGGTTGAGCTGGCGCACGTCCTGCACGAGCGACTGGCCGTTCTGATAGATGGTCAGCGCGACATCGCCCTGTGCGCTGGGGCCGACCGGGTTGGCGCTGTCGGCGGGTGACGTGGTTTGCGCCCCGAGCACGGCAGGCAGAAGCGCGAGCGCCGTAGCCAGCATCAAACGCCTCATCACCGCTCTCCCCCTGTCATTCCGCCAGCCTAATATAGCCGGCATGCAAGGACAATGGCGGGCGCCCGGCGCGCGGGATCGCCGCTGCCGCGCCACAGGAAGCGCTCGAAAGTCGTTCATCTGCGAGAAAGAAACCGTTGCTGCATTGCAACACGACGGGAAAAGCGGCGCTGCCGTTACGCATTTTTGAAACCATAGCGGTCCGCTATGGTTATACGAGCCTCGGTTGCCGGCCCACAGGGCGTGCACGACCATCACTCGAAAGGCTTTTCATGCGTATGTTCCCCCTCGCTGCCGCTGTTGCGGCTGCGACCCTCGCCGTCCCCGCGTTCGCGCAGGACATGTCGACCACCGACACCACCACGACGACCGTGACGACCGAGCCGACCGCTCCGGACGGCACCCGCGCATTCGGCATCGAGCCTTATGTCGGCGTGATGGGCACGTGGCAGTCGTTCGACAACGAGGCTTATGGCGCCGGCGTGCCGCGTCTTGCCAATGGTGAGCGCCTTAAGGGCTGGGAAGTGACCGGCGTTGCTGGCTTCAACGTTCCGCTCGGGCCAGTGTTTATCGGCGCAGAAGGCAATGTTGCCAAGGGCGTGTCGGGCGACATCGATTGGGAATATGGCGCAGCGGGCCGTTTCGGCGTGCGTGCGGGCGAGAGCGGCATGATCTACGGCAAGGTCGGCTATCAGTGGGTCAATTTCGACCGCTTCGGCAAGAACAGCCCTGATTTCGACGCGATGACCTATGGCATCGGCTTCGAAGTCGGCCCGAAGGAAATCGGCCTCGGCGGCATCACCGGCAATTCGGGTGTGCGTCTGCGCGGCGAAGTCAGCACGTTCGGCAACGCACACTCGCTGCGTCCGTCGCTCGGCATCGTCACGCACTTCTAAGCTGCGTGACGGGGCAGGCCGAGCGATCGGCCTGTTTCGTCCGCCTGCGTTGAACCGTAGCGGCGGCACCGTCGCGCGACAACCAGCGGAGCGGGCAAACAAAAAGGGCCCCGAACCTAGCGGTTCGGGGCCCTTTTTGCGTCGCGACAGGCGTTAGGCGCTGGTCACTTCAGCGGCCGGCGGACGACCGCGACGGCGGCGAGGCTTTTCCTCCACCTCATCGCCCGACGCCGCGGGGGCATCGTTCGATGCATCGGCGACTGTGGTCACCGCCGAGATATTGAGCGAGGGCGGCAGACGATCTGCTTCGAACGCGGGCGTTTCCGCAGCTACGACCGGTTCACGGCGCGGGCGGCCGCGGCGACGCGGGGCTTCCTGCTCGTCCCGTGGCGACTCAGCGGGGAGCGTTTCGGCGCGAGGCGTTTCGTCCAGCGGCAACACGTCTTGCTGCGTGGGCGCGCGCTCATCGGCCTGATACCGCTCGGCACGCTCGGGGCGATTACGATTGCCGCGCTCTTCGCGAACATAGCGATCCGCCGCTTGATCGTTGCCCGCCGTCTCGACGGTGGCAGCGCTGCTATCGCGATCGGCGGTATGGCGGCGCGGACGCTCATCAGGCTGGCCGCGCTCGGCGCGCTCGCCCGCGGGAGCACGATCCGGACGGTCCTGACGCTCGGGGCGATCATTCTGCACGCCGCGCGTGCCTTCGCTCTGGCGCTCGCCCTGATAACCGTTCTGGCGTTCGGCGCGATTGCCGTCTTGGCGATCCTGCCGCTCAGGCCGCGTATCGGAACGGTTGCTGTCGGCGCGATTGCCATCCTGGCGATTACCATTCTGGCGATTGCCGTCATGCTGCGGGCGCGGCTGTTCGACGCGGGCGACGGGTTCGCCCTCGTCGTCATATTCTTGCTCGTCATCCTGGAAGGTGTTGGCCCCCCCCTGGATCGGCGGACGATTGTTTTCCTCGAGCCGCGAACGCGTCTCGGCCAGCACACGGAAATAGTGATCAGCAAATTGCAGGTAATATTCGGTGTTCACACGATCGCCGGACATTTGCGCATCGCGCGCTAGCGCCTTGTATTTCTCGAGCAGCTGCGCGGCATTGCCGCGCGACCGGTTATCGATGCGATTGCCGGTATCCTGACGACCCGAATTACCCTGCGGGCGCTGTTGCTGCCCGCCGCGGCCGCGACGGCGACCGGCCTGACGATTGTTGTTGATCAACTGTATCTATCCCTGTCCGTAGTAACCAACCGTGCTCCGCAAGCGATGTGGTGCAATGCTCCCCGGCCCGTGGCCACCGACCATCGGTGGAACAGGCCTGCCACGGTCACCGGACGACAGCGACGGCATGACTAAAGGAGTGGGCAACAGCCCGTTTTCAGCTGGTTACGATGAAAACGTGGTGCCCCTATACGCTTAGTAGCGACCGGCGGGGCAATCTCCAAGCGGAATATGCCCCGCGGGCGATCATGTTGCGATCATGGCGCGCGGATGACCGGCGAGATCGCGGGCGAGCGCGACAGCGAAGCCCTCGGCCTCGAGCAATGCCGTGACGGCGCCGGCCTGGGTCGCGCCGATCTCGAGGATCGCGACGCCGTCCGGCGCCAGCCGCGCGCGGAGCTGGGGGATGAGGATGCGGTAATCATCGAGCCCGTCGGCGCCCGCATACAGCGCAGCGGCGGGTTCGTGCTCGGCGACGTCACGGGGGAGCGATTCAGCGGTGCCGATATAGGGGGGATTGGCGAGAATCAGATCGAACCGGGCCTCGAGCCCGCTCGCCCAATCGCCAAGCTGAAAGCGCGCTCGATCGGTCAGGCCGAGCGCGGCGGCATTGCGGCGGGCGAAGTCCAGCGCTTGATCCGACGCATCGATGCCCAGGCCGTGCGCGTCGGGCCATTCGCTCAGCGCGGCGAGCAGCAACGTGCCCGGGCCGGTGCCGAGATCGAGAATCGTGGCGGGCGGCCGGGCGGTGAAATGCGCGAGCGCCGCCTCGATCAGCGTTTCGCTGTCGGGGCGGGGGATGAGTACGGCGGGGCCGACCAGCAGCTCGATCGTCCAGAACGCACGACTGCCGGTGATATAGGCGATCGGCTCATGGACGACGCGGCGCGCGAGCAGCGCGGCGAAGGCGGGCGGCTCGGCGGCATCGAGATGTTGGAACAGGAGCTGCTCGCGGGTGACGCCGAGCGCGTGCGCCATGAGCAGTTCGGCGTCGAGCCGCGGCGTATCGCTGATGGAGGAAAGTGCGGCGGCGGCCTGGTTGAGGGCGTGGCGAATGGTCACGCGGCCATCAACCAAGTCCGGGATGACGGCGGTATTTTACTCACTGAGGCTCGCCAGCCGCTCCGCTTCGTCCTCGGCGATCAGCGCGCCGATCAGCTCGTCCATGTCGCCCTCGAGGATTTCGGGCAGGCGGTGCAGCGTCAGATTGATGCGGTGATCGGTGACGCGCCCTTGCGGGAAATTGTAGGTACGGATGCGCTCGCTGCGATCACCCGAGCCGACCATCGATTTGCGCGCGCCGGCACGCTCGTTATGCAGCCGCTCGCGCTCCGCCTCGTACAACCGCGTGCGCAGGACTTTGAGCGCCTTGGCCTTGTTCTTGTGCTGCGACTTTTCATCCTGCTGGATCACCACCAGGCCCGAAGGGATATGCGTGATGCGCACCGCGCTGTCGGTGGTGTTGACCGACTGCCCGCCGGGGCCGGACGAGCGGTACACATCGATGCGCAGATCCTTGTCGTCGATCTTGACGTCGACCTCCTCCGCCTCGGGCAGCACGGCGACGGTGGCGGCGGAGGTGTGGATGCGGCCCTGCGCCTCGGTGGCGGGCACGCGCTGCACGCGGTGCACGCCGGCTTCGAACTTCAGCCGCGCGAACACGCCCGAACCGGTCACGCTGGCGACGATATCCTTGTAGCCGCCCGCTTCCGACGCGCTGGCCGAGATCAGCTCGACGCGCCAGCCGCGCCGCTCGGCATAGCGCTGATACATGCGGAACAGATCGCCGGCGAACAGCGCCGCCTCGTCGCCGCCGGTGCCGGGGCGGATCTCGAGCATCGCAGCGCGCTCATCGGCGGCATCGCGCGGCAGCAGCGACAGCGCCAGTGCGCGATCGGCGGCGGTGAGCGCAGCCAGATTCTCGGACAATTCCTCGGACGCCATCTGGCGCAGCTCGTCATCCGCATCGTGCGTCATGTGCTGCAGCGAGACGCCCTCGGCGCGCAACCGCCGCACCTCGCCCGCAGCACGCGCGACCGGCTCAAGCTCGGCATATTCCTTGGACACGGCGACGAAGCGCTCGGACGCGAGTTCACCGGTCGCCATCAGCGCCTGCAATTCGTCACGCCGCGCCTCGATCTGCGCGATTCGTTCGGGGGAGATGCTGGTCATTGCGCGGCTACCCCCTCAACCGTCATTCCAGCGCAAGCTGCGATCTTCATGAAGCAGGCGCTGCGCGCGCCAATCGGAGCACCCCAGCCTGTGCTGGGATGACGGAACGGGCGGACGATCATGCGCCGGTCAACTCCAGCACGAGCTCCCTCACCACATCATGCTCGGCAACATCCGGTGCCGCGCGCGTGCTGATGACTGCAGCCCCACCGTCAAGCTTGATGCCGACGAGCACTTTGGCACCCATCTTGGCTGCCTTGTCGAAACGCTTCCGGGGCGATCCGCTGGCGACCATATCGGCGGAGAAGCCATTATCCCTGAACACTCGCAGCGCGCGAAATGCGGTCGCCAGCGCGGCATCGTCTTCGACCGCGATCATGACATCGACCGGATCGACCGCCGGCGCCGCGATCAACATCGCCAGCCGCTCGATCCCCGCCGCCCAGCCGACCCCCGCCGTCGCCGGCCCGCCAAGGCTCTCGATCAGCCCGTCATAGCGCCCGCCGGCCAGCACCGTGCCCTGCGCGCCCAAGCGATCGGTGACGAATTCGAACGCGGTGTGGCGGTAATAATCCAACCCGCGCACCAGCCGCGCGTTGCGCGTCCAGGCGACACCGGCGGCATCCAGCCCGGCGGTCACCGCGTTGAAGAAGGCACGCGCCTCCGGCGTGAGATAGGCGTCGATGTCGGGCGCGCTGTCAGCGATCGGGCGATCGCGCGGGTCTTTCGAATCGAGGATACGTAAGGGGTTCTTCTCCAGCCGCGCCACGCTGTCATCGGACAATTCCGCGCGATGTGCCTCGAAATGCGCCACCAAGGCTGCGCGCCAGGCGTCGCGCGTTGCCGCATCGCCCAGCGTGTTGAGCTGCAGCGTCACACCATCAGCAATGCCGAGTTCGTGCAGCAATTGATCCGCCAGCACGAGCAATTCGACGTCCGCCGCCGGCTCGGCCGCGCCGATCACCTCGGCATCGATCTGGTGGAACTGGCGGAAGCGGCCCTTTTGCGGGCGTTCGTAGCGGAACACGGGGCCGTGCGTGGCAAGCTTCAGCGGCGCATATTGCTGCCAGCCTTCGGTGAGATAGGCGCGCGCGATGCCGGCCGTGAATTCGGGGCGCAGCGTGATCGAATCGCCGCCGCGATCCTCGAACGTGTACATCTCCTTCGAGACGACGTCGGTGGTTTCACCGAGCGAGCGCGCGAACACCGCAGTGCTTTCGAGCACCGGAATCTCGACACGCTGAAAACAGTAAAGCCGCCGCACTTTCTCGAACGCGTCGATCACGCGCGCGAAGCGCCGTTGTTCGTCGCCGAAAATGTCCTGCGTGCCGCGGATGCGTTTGGGGGTTTCGATACGGGCCATGATGCGCGCGTATCTATGCGAGGGGGGCGGCAAGCGCTAGGCCTTCGGCGCAAGCAGGCGACAGCGCAGGATCAGCAGATGCAACTCGGCAACAAAATCGCGCCGCCCCGCTTCCTCGCCTTTACCATCACGTTCGGTATCGGCCTTGGCTTGCTGATCCCGCTGCTCGGCAAGGGGCGCGGCACGATGGCCGCGTTCGATATCGCCGCCTTGCTGTTTCTCCTCATCGTCGCGCCGTTGCTCGCTGCGCGCGCCGACGACATGCGCAAGCACGCCAAGGATAATGACGCCAATCGCGTGCTGCTGCTCGGGCTGACCGGCACGGTGATGGCGGTGATCCTGATCTCGGTGGATAGCGAGATGCTTGATGGGAAGAGCGATGCGCTGGGGACCGCGCTGATCGTCGGCACGCTGGCATTGGCCTGGCTGTTCTCCAACATGGTCTATGCGCTGCATTATGCGCATCTGTTCTACTCCAGCGACAATGGCGAAGACCGAGGCGGGATCGAGGTGCCCAAGACCGACGAGCCGGATTATTGGGATTTCGTCTATTTCAGCTTCACGCTGGGGATGACGTTCCAGACCTCGGACGTGGAGATCACCTCGCCGCATATCCGGCGCACGACGATCGGGCAGTGCCTGGCCGCGTTCGTGTTCAATATTGGCGTGCTGGCGTTTACCATCAACGTGCTGGGGGGATAAGCGCCCTACCCGTCATCCCGGACCTGGCGGATCCCCGCCTGCGCGGGGATGACGAATACGTGTTCCAAGGGGTCAATCGCCGACTTGGTCCGGGGTCCAACAAGCCGCCCGCGCTGTGGTGGGAACCTTGAGCGCTGCGCCTGCCGCACGTTGGATCCCGGGCCAGTTCGGGATGACGATGAAGGAACGGGCAAACGCCGCACTGGACCTTCCGGCCTTCCGGGCGTTATCCCCGCATATCTTTCCTCTCGCCGAAAGGCCTTCATGTCCCGCTTTGCCCTGACCGCGAGCCTGCTCGCCACGATCGCCGCCCCTGCTTTTGCCGAAAATTCCAAGCCGCAGCCCGTGCCGTTTGTCGATACGATCCCCGCCGCGCGCGATCTGCCCTATCCCGGCACGATGACCCTCGCGGTGGACGCGACCGATACCAAGCGCGGCATCTTCACGGTCAAGCAGACCATTCCCGTCGCGGCCGCCGGTCCGATGACCTTGCTGTATCCGAAATGGCTGCCCGGCGCGCATTCCCCGCGGGGCGAAATCGAAAAGCTCGCCGCGCTGGTGATCACCGCCAATGGCAAGCCGGTGCCGTGGACGCGCGATCCGGTCGATGTGTTCGCCTTCCATATCGACGTGCCGCAGGGCGCCAGGACGCTGACGGTCGATCTCAAATTCCTCTCGGCGACCAAGGCGGATCAGGGCCGCGTGGTAATGACGCCCGAGATGCTGAGCCTGCAGTTCAATTCGATGAGCCTGTATCCGGCAGGCCATTTCACGCGCCAGATCCCGGTGAAGGCGACGGTGAAATATCCCGACGGCTGGAGCGCGGCCTCCGGCCTGCCGTCCAGGGCGGCGGGATCGACCTACACGTACGAGACGACCAATTACGAAGTGCTGGTCGATTCGCCGGTGCTGGCCGGGCGCTATTACAAGAAATGGGCGCTTTCCCCGCGGGTCAATCTGAACGTGTTTGCCGACACGCCCGAGGAACTGGTCGCCACGCCCGAGCAGATCGACGCGCACAAGCGGCTGGTGACCCAGGCAGTGAAGAATTTCGGCGCGCAGCATTACGATACGTACGAATTCCTGCTGTCGATCACCGATCAGCTGGGCGGGATCGGGCTGGAGCATCATCGCAGCTCCGAAAACGGCGTGACGCCCGGTTACTTCACCAAATGGGTCGATGGCCCGGGCCGTCGCAACCTGCTGCCCCACGAATATGCGCATAGCTGGGATGGCAAGTTCCGCCGCGGCGCGGATCTGTGGACGCCGGATTATCGCACGCCGATGCGTGGCTCGCTGCTATGGGTGTATGAAGGGCAGACGCAATTCTGGGGCTATGTGCTGCAGGCGCGCTCGGGCATCGTTTCCAAGCAGGATACGCTGGACATGTATGCGTCGATTCTCGCCAGCCTCGACAATCGCCCGGCGCGCGAGTGGCGCAATCTGGTCGATACGACCAACGATCCAGTGATCTCGGCGCGCAAGCCCAAAGGCTGGACCAGCTATCAGCGCTCGGAAGACTATTACAACGAGGGTCTGCTGGTGTGGATGGAGGTCGATTCGATCCTCCGTCGCCAATCCGGCGGGGCCAAGTCGATTGACGATTTCGCGCGTGCCTTCTTTGGCCTCAACGACGGCGATTGGGGTCAGGTGACTTATACGTTCGACGATGTCGTCGCGACGCTCAACGCGGTGCAACCCTATGATTGGGCAGGCATGCTGACCAAGCGACTGACCGAGACGGGGGCGCCCGCGCCGCTCGCCGGGTTCGTCGCCAATGGCTATAAGCTGGTCTATACCGACACGCCGACGGGGGCGTTCAAAAGCGCCGAAACCGCGTCGAAGCGCACCGATCTGACCTATTCGTTGGGCGTAGTGATCGACAAGGATGGCGAGATCACCGCGGTAGGCTGGAACAGCCCGGCGTATGATGCGTCGCTGGATATCAGCACCAAGATCGTCGCGGTAAACGGCACCGCCTATAGCGATACCGCGATCAAGGCAGCGATCGTCTCGGCCAAGACTTCGAAGCAGCCGATCCAGTTGCTTGTAAAAAACGGTGAAAAGATCGCTAACGTAACCATCGACTATCACGGTGGCGCGCGGTATCCGCGTCTCGAGAAAATCGCCCCTGGAGAGGCCGGTCTCGACCGTCTTCTTGCAGCCAAATAGGAAGCCTGAATGCGCATCGACATGATACCTGCCGGCAAGAGCCCGCCGGACGACCTAAACGTGATCATCGAAGTCCCGACCGGTGGCGAGCCCGTCAAATATGAGTTCGACAAGGCCAGTGGCGCCCTGTTCGTCGATCGAATCCTGCACACGCCAATGCGCTATCCGGCGAATTACGGTTTCGTGCCGCACACCTTGTCGCCCGATGGCGACCCGCTCGACGCGCTGGTGATCGCGCGCTCGCCGTTCATTCCGGGCTGCGTGGTGCGGGCGCGGCCGATCGCCGTGCTGAACCTGGAAGACGAAGCCGGCGGCGACGAGAAGCTCGTGTGCGTGCCGGTTGATTCGACCTTTCCTTATTATTCCAACGTCAACGAGCGCGGCGACATGCCTGAAATCGTGTTCGAGCAGATCGAGCACTTCTTCACGCACTACAAGGATCTGGAGAAGAAGAAGTGGGTCCGCGTCGGCACCTGGGGTGACCGCGACGAGGCGCGCAAGATCGTGCATGAGGCAGTTCAGCGCTACGAGGATGCCAAGGCCGCAGGCGATAAGGCGCCCGGCGAGGTAGCGCAGCAGGACTGATCGCTTGGGGCGGCGTGCAGCGCCCTATCTATCCGTCACCCCGGACTAGTTCCGGGTCCACCGTGCCGCATTCTCACAAGCAATTGATGTGCGGCACGGCAGACCCGGAACTAGTCCGGGGAGACGATGACGCGTATGGCTGCACTTATTGCGTAAGGCCTCGCTTGCGCCGCAGCGACGACCGCACTTACTTAGCCCGCTTCTTCACCGGCGCGCGCTGCCCGGCGGCGATCCCCAGCGCCGCCCACCGCTGCATCGCCTCCGCATCGTCATAAACCTCGTCAGGCGCGCGGCGATAATTCATCTGCCCGGTGCGCCCCTCGCCCATCTCATAGGTGAAGCGCGGGCATCCTGCCGCGTCCCACTGCGCATCGCTCAGCGCATCGGCTTTGAACCACAGGGCATCCAGCCCGACGATCGCGAAGATCGTGCCATCGAGATAAAGCGTCGCGCCGCCCATCATGGCGCGCTTGGTGACGCTGCCGATCGGCGCGAGCGCCTCGGCCACCCAATCGATCAGCGCCTGGTCGACCGCCATATCAGTGCCCGGAGGTCAGCTTGAGCCCGGCGATGCACAGCACGACGCCGAGGATCAGCAGCAAGCGCGGCAGGCTGGCGGGCTCACCGAACCAGAAGATGCCGACGATCACCGTACCGAGCGCGCCGATCCCGCCCCAGACGGCATAGGCGGTGCCCATCGGGATCGAGCGCGAGGCGACCTCCAATAACGCCATCGAGCAGGTGACGGAGGCGAGGAAGCCCGCCGTCCAGCCGATATTGCGGAAGCCATCGACATAGCGCAGGCAGGTGGTGAAGCCGATTTCGAACAGGCCGCCGATGAGGAGCAGGATCCAGGCCATCAGCCGCGCCCGGCCAGCCGACGCAAGGCATCGCCGCTGACGCGCTGCGTGGTCCAGTCGCCCATCGGCTCGGCGCCGACCTTTTGATAGAATTCGATCGCGCGCGTATTCCAATCGAGCACCCACCATTCGAACCGCGCGCAATCCCGATCCACCGCGATGCCGGCGAGATGCGTGAGCAAGGCGCGCCCGGCGCCCGATCCGCGCGCGGCCGGCGTGACATACAGATCATCGAGCCAGATGCCGCGCTGCCCGGTCCAGGTGGAGAAATTATGGTAGAACACCGCCATGCCGATGCGCGTGCCGTGCTGCTCGGCGATCAGCGCCTCGGCGGCAGGATGCGCGCCGAACAGGGCGTCGTGCATCATCGCCTCGGTGGCGGTGACCGCCTCGGGTTCGCGCTCGAACGTGGCCAGTTCGCGCACGAAGCCCAGGATCGTGCCGACATCATCGGAGGTGGCGGGGCGGATCGTGATGGTCATGCAGCGGCCTCGGTCTGGGGGGCGGGGCCCGATTTGCCGCGCACCGCGACCAGGCATCCGGCAATGATGAGCAGCGCGCCGGCCACCGTCCACGCGGTGACATGCTCGCCGAACACGCCATAGCCGAGCAGTGCCGACCAAAGGAACGCGGTATATTCGACGGGCGCGAGGATTTGCGCCTCCGCATGCCGATAAGCCCAGGCGAGCAGCACGGCGGAAAGCGAGCCCAAGACGGCGGCGCCGAAGATGCCGGGCCATGAGGCGAGCGCGGGGACAGACGAAAACCATGGGCTGCCAAGCAACAAAAGACCGGCCAGCACGATGCTGGTGAACAAGGCGACCTCCAGCGGATCGGCGATCTGGGCCTGGCGACGCAGCAGGATCAGGCTGCCGGCATAGAGGATCGAGGCCAGCACAATCGCTAGCGAGCCGAGCACGACATCGGTCGACGCCTGCGCCTGCCATTGCCCCGCGGCGATCGCCAGCACGCCGAGGCTGGCGACGAGCGAGCCGCCGATCGCGTTGCGCCGGATCGTCTCGCCCAGCGTCGCTGCGGCCAGGAACAAGGCAATCAGCGGCGCGAGGAAGGTCAGCGCCACGCCCTGCGCCATCGACACGCGCACCAGCCCCCAGAAGAACAGCAGGACGGAGGCCCCAGCGACAGCGCCGCGCGCGATATGCAGCGTGAGCGCCGCGTGGCCCGGCCATGGCCGCCGCGTCAGCAGGAAGATCGGCCCGAGCAACACCACGCCGGCGATCGAGCGCCACAGCACCGCGCTATACGCGCCATGCGCGATCGACAGGCCCTTCATCACCGCATCCATCACCGAATAACTGGCGATGCCGATCGCAGCGACGGCAAAGGCGGTCGCGTTGGTGGGGGCGCGGCGGGTCAGGGCCTATTCCGCCGCGACCGCCTGCAATTCCCCATGCGCCTCGATCTCGGCCGCCTTGGCTTCGACCAGCTTGACGATATGCTCGAGCATATCCTCGCTGTTCACCGTGTGATCGGTGACGCCTGACAGATACACCATATGCTTTCCGTTGCCGCCGCCAGTGAGCCCGATATCGGTCTCGCGCGCTTCGCCGGGTCCGTTGACGACGCACCCCAACACGCTGAGCGACAGCGGCGTGCGGATATGCTGCAGGCGCTCTTCCAACGCCTGGACGGTGCGGATCACATCGAAGCCCTGGCGCGCGCAACTGGGGCAGGAGACGACGCGGACGCCGCGGTTGCGGATGCCCAAGGCCTTCAGGATCTCGAAGCCGACGCGGACTTCCTCTTCCGGCTCGGCCGACAAGGAGACGCGGATCGTGTCGCCGATGCCGTACCAGAGCAGGCTGCCCATGCCGATCGCGCTTTTCACCGTGCCGCCGACAAAGCCGCCCGCCTCGGTGATGCCGAGATGCAGCGGGCAATCCACCACTTCGGCGAGCTGCTGATAGGCGGCGACCGCGAGGAACAGGTCGCTGGCCTTCACCGCCACCTTGAATTCGTGGAAATCGTGATCCTGCAGCAGCTTGATATGATCGAGCGCGGATTCGACCAGCGCCTCGGGGCACGGCTCGCCATATTTTTCGAGCAGATGTTTCTCAAGGCTGCCGCCATTCACACCGATGCGGATCGCGCAGCCATTGGCCTTGGCGGCATTGACCACTTCGCGCACGCGATCGGACGAGCCGATATTGCCGGGATTGATGCGCAAGCACGCCGCCCCCGCATCCGCCGCCTCTAGCGCGCGCTTATAATGAAAATGGATATCGGCGACGATCGGCACGCGGCTCGCGCGGACGATCTGCTTCAATGCCGCCGTGCTTTCGACATCGGGGCAGGAGACGCGGATGATGTCGACGCCGGCATCCTCGCAGCGACGGATCTGATCGATCGTCGCGCGCGGATCGCTGGTCGGCGTGTTGGTCATCGTCTGCACGGTGACCGGCGCATCGCCGCCGACGGGGACATTGCCGACCATGATCTGGCGGCTCTGACGACGCGTGATATCGCGCCACGGACGAATGGACATGGGCCGAGCCTATACGCCTGCCGGCGCGCCGCGCCAAGCGCTGCTTGCGCCGGCCGCTCCGCCGCCTGACGTCACCGCGCTGGCCACGCGGCGGCGATGGGGTAAAGGGCCATGCAGCATGGCACGGCATTACGGTCTCGATTGGCTTCGCATCGGCGCGTTCGCGTTGCTGATCCTGTATCACATCGGCATGGTCTTCGTGCCGTGGGGTTTCCACGCGCAGACCGCGCACCCGATCGACTGGGTGGCGATCCCGATGATGGCGATCAACCCGTGGCGGCTGGCCCTGCTGTTCGTCGTCTCGGGCTATGCCAGCCGCGCGCTGCTCGACAAAGGCACGGGATTGGGCGCGTTCGCGCGGTCGCGCTCGGCGCGGCTGCTCGTGCCGTTGCTGTTCGGCATGATCGTCGTGGTGCCGCTGCAACCGTGGATCGAACTGACCACGCAGCGCGGCTATACCGGCAGCTTCTGGCGCTTTCTGGCGCACGATTATTTCGGCTTCGCCAAGGTATCGGGCCTCCTGCTGCCGGCGACGCAGCATCTGTGGTTCGTCCTCTATCTGTGGCTGTACACGATGCTGCTGGCGATCACCGCCGTGCTGCTCGGCGGACGCAGCCTGCAACGGGCATTCGATGCGGTGTTTGGCGGTATCCGGCTGTGGCTCCTCCCGATGCTGTGGCTGGTGCTGGTATCCGCCTGGCTGTTCGTTGGCGCGCGCGAAACGCATGCGCTGTGGGGCGACTGGGTCGCGCATGCCACCTATCTGCCCGCGTTCCTGTTCGGATTCGGCTTTGCCGGATCGCAGACCGGCTTTGCCGCAACGGCGCGGTGGTGGCGCTGGGCGGCGGTAGTCGCGCTGCTGTCCTACGCGCTGGTCGTGGGGATCGAATATGCCTGGCCGGTGAACGTGCCCACGCCTTTCCCGTACGGCCATATCTTTTCCGCGGCGCGCGGCGCGCAGGGTTGGAGCGCGATCATCGCGCTGATCGGGTTCGCCGATCGGCACTGGAACCACAATCACCCGTGGCATGCCACGCTGACCGAAGCGGTGTTTCCCTTCTATCTGATCCACCAGACGGTGATCGTCGGTGTCGAGGGCGCGTTGCTGCCCTACGGGCTGCATCCGGCCGCCGAATTCGCCATCTTGGTGGTGAGCACGGTGGCGGCGTGCTGGGCCTTCTACCTGATCGGGCGCGAGATACGCTGGCTGCGCCCGTTGATCGGGCTGCGCCAGCGCGGCCCGATCCATCCCCCCATGCGCGCGACATTGGCGACAGAGGAAGCATAAGATGAGCTGGACGCTGATGATCCATGGCGGCGCGGGCCAGATGACGCGCGACACGCTGAGCGCCGGGCAGGAGGCCGGCACGCGCGCCGGGCTGAACGCCGCGCTCGATGCGGGAGCGGCGGTGCTGGCCGCCGGCGGCGCGGCGCTCGACGCGGTGGCAGCGGCGATCCGCGTGCTGGAAGACGATCCGCATTTCAATTCGGGGCGCGGTGCCGCGCTGACCTGGGACGGCATGGCCGAGCTGGATGCGGCGATCATGGACGGGCGCGATCGCCGCGCCGGCGCGGTGGCCGGGGTGACGACGACGCGCCATCCGATCGATCTGGCCCGCGCCGTGCTCGACGATGGCGCGCATGTGCTGCTCGCCGGCGCCGGCGCCAACGCCTTTTCGGTAGCGCATGGCCTGCCGCAGGCGGAGGCGGACTGGTTCGTGCTGCCCGAACGCGCGCGGCAGCTGGCCGAGATGAAAGCGGGCGGCGGCACCTTCGATGTCGAGATGAAATACGGCACGGTGGGCGCGGTGGCATGCGACGCGCACGGCCATGTCGCTGCCGCCACCTCGACCGGTGGCGTGACGGGCAAGCGCTGGGGCCGGATCGGCGATTCGCCGCTGATTGGGGCTGGCACCTACGCCGATGATCGCGGCTGCGCGGTTTCCGCGACCGGCGCGGGCGAATTCTTTATCCGCGCCGGCGTGGGGCATGAAATCGCCGCGCGCGTGCGGCTGACCGGCGCATCGTTGCAGCAGGCAGCGGACGCCGTGCTGGCCGAGGTGCAGGCGCTGGGCGGCACCGGCGGGGTGATCGTGGCGGGGCCGGGCGGCGATCTGGCCTGGGGCTTCACCACCGCCGGGATGAACCGCGCGCGCGCCACCGCGGCGGGCGAGCGCAGCGTGGCGATTTACGGCGACGAATGAGCGGCTGAGCGGGTAGAGGCCTGCCGCATGATTCGTTTGCTTTCCGCGCTTGCCGCTTCGCTCACCCTGGCGCTCTCCACCCCGGCGTCGGCCTATTGGGAATATGGCCACGAAACGGTGGCCAGCATCGCTTATCGCAACGTGACGCCGGCGACGCGCGGCAAGATCGATGCGCTGCTGCGGCAACAGCAATTGCTCGAAACCCCGACCTGCCCGGCGCGCACGATCGAGCAGGCCAGCGTGTGGGCGGATTGCATCAAGCAATTGGGGCCGCGCTTCAGCTATGCCTATTCGTGGCATTATCAGAATGTCGATGTGTGCCGGCCTTTCGCGCTGAAACCCGCGTGCAAGGACGGCAATTGCGTTTCCGCGCAGATCGAACGCGATGTAAAATTGCTCAAGGACGGCAAGGTGCCGGTGCGCGAACGCGTCATCGCGCTCGCCTTCCTGGTCCATTTCGTCGGCGATCTGCATCAGCCGCTGCATGCCGGCGATCGCAGCGATCTGGGCGGCAATCAGGCGCTGGCGGCCTATGGCGCCTATGCCCCGGAGAAGCTCAACCTGCATTCGATCTGGGACGGCTATCTGGCCGAGCGCGCCATCTCCACCCCGCCCTCGCCGGTGCGCGTCTATGCCGCAGCGGAGAAGGCGGAGCTGCAGGCCGGGACCATCGAGGATTGGAGCCGTGAAAGCTGGCAGGTGGCGCACGATTCGGTCTACGCCGTGGCGCATGGCGGCGATGCCTGCGCGCCGGCGGGAACGCGGGCGGCGCTCGATCAAGCGACGATCGAGAAGCTCGTGCCGGTGGCCAGGCTCGAAGTGGAGCGCGGCGGGCTGCGGCTGGCGCGGTTGCTGGATGAAGCGCTGGGCTGAGGCGGTGAGTTTCGCACAAAGCCACGAAGCCACGAAGTTGCAAAATCTCGCCGCCGGACGATGACCTAGCAGCTCAAACCCCGCGCAATGCCGACCTCCTTCGTGGCTTCGTGGCTTCGTACGCACATTGCGAGTGACTATAGCGGGCGCCAGATATCCCTGCGCTGACGCAGGATGCGAACGATCGCGATGCCATCGCTGGTCGGTTGAAAATAAACGACGTGCTGCCCTACGCTGCGCCGTCGGTAACCGGCCCTGATTGAGGGCAGCTTTGCGCTTGCTGTGGCGCCTCGGCCAGATGGGTGCAGGCCGCTTGGATATCATCTGCGTAACGCATCGCCTGGGGCAGACCCCAATGCTTCATGGTGTAATCAAACAACTCGTCCAGGTCGCGTTGCGCCCCCGGACTGAGCCGGTATTCAGCCATATTGCGCGGCTTTCGCTGCCTGAATGCCGCCATGTCGAAGCGTTCCGCCGCGCCGCTCTGCTCGCCCTCGATCAACGTCTGCCCTATAGCGTCGGCCTCGCCGCCCCCTCCTGTTCGGCGCGGATGAGATCGCGGATCGCCTCGCTGTCATTCGTGTAATGGCCGGCGTCAATTTGCGCAGCGAGCCAAGCATTCTATTGCTCGGTCAGCGTGATGGTTTTCCGTATCGTCGCCATGTCGGCCTCCACAGACGCTGATACTATTGGTTGGATGTTAGGCAAACATCCGGCTCGTAAACCAGGAAAAAAGGCGGCGCGCACCTGCGTGCGCACCGCCCCTTACCGTGCAAGACGGCAGATCAGTTGAGGACGATGGTCACCGCGCGGCGGTTCTGTGCCCAGCTGGCATCGTCCGAGCCCAAAGCGATCGGGCGTTCCTTGCCGTAGCTGATGGTCGAAATGCGCGCGGGATTGATGCCGCGGCCGGCGAGATAATTCTTCGCGGCATTGGCGCGGCGATCGCCCAGCGCGAGATTATATTCGCGCGTGCCGCGTTCATCGGCATGGCCCTCCAGGCTGATCGGCACGTTGGGATAGCGCGCCAGCCAGGTTGCCTGCGTATCGAGGATTTCGCGCGCGCGGGCATCGATATCATAGCTGTCGAGCGCGAAATTGACCGTCGTGCTGGTCACCGAGCGTTCGAAATCGCCGCGCGAGCCCGGCGCGGCGCCATCCGCCGACTGACCCGTGTCACTGCCCGTGCCGGTCTCGCTGCCGGGCGCCGGGGGCAGCACTTCGGGGCGCTTCTTCGAGCAGGCGGCGGTGGCGAGCAAGGCGGTGCCGAGCAGGATCGTGGTGGTCAGTCGGGCCATGAGGCGTCTCCTTCGGTGAGTGCGCCGCCGGCCGGATCACCCGGCATCGCGACGCATGTGAAACTTGGGGTTACGGACGCAACGGTCCCCAGCCCGGATCGGATCCATCCAGCGGCGTGGTGATGCGGCGTTCGTTGACCCCGGTGAGATCGACCGACCACAGATCGGCCTTGCCGCCGCCGCCGCGCCCCTGGCGATAGAAGGTCAGCACGCGGCCGTTGGGCGACCAGCTGGGGCCTTCATCCTGCCAATCGTCGGTCAGCAGCTTCTCGTTGCCGCCCGACGGGGTCATGATGCCGATGCGGAAATTGCCCGAGAGGCGCGTGAAGGCGATGAGATCGCCGCGCGGGCTCCACACCGGCGTGGCATAACGCCCGCCGCCGAACGAGATGCGCTGCTGATTCGAGCCATCGGCGTTCATCGTGTAGATCTGCTGCCCGCCCGAGCGATCGCTTTCGAACACGATGCGGCTGCCATCGGGCGAATAGCTGCCGCCGGTATCGATGCCGGGCGCCTCGGTCAGCCGCTGCGGCGAACCGCCCGACATCGACACGCGGTACAGATCGGTATTCCCCGCCACCGCCATCGAGAACAACACCCAGCGGCCATCGGGCGAGACGCGCGGCGCGAAGGTCAGGTTGGGATTGTTGACCAGCAAGCGCTGCTTGCCGCTGCCGATATCGTAGACGTAGAGCGCCGGCTTATCACCGACATAGCTCATATAGACGATGGTCTGCTGATTGGGCGCAAAGCGCGGCGTCAGCACGATCGACTGGCCATTGGTCAGGAAGCGGTGATTGGCGCCATCCTGATCCATGATCGCCAGCCGCTTGATGCGCTTGGCCTTGGGCCCGGTCTCCGAGACATAGATCATGCGGCTATCGAAATATGGGCCCTCGCCGGTCAATTTGGCATAGACCATGTCGGCGCATTTATGCCCGGCGCGGCGCCAGTCGGACGGCGGCACGACGAAGCCCTGCCGCGCCAGCTCGGCGCGCGAGGAAACGTCGTAGAGATAGCAGCCGACGGTCAGCGTGCCATCGCCATTGGCGCGGATGAAGCCCTGGACCAGCGCCGAGGCACTGGCGCCGGACCAATAATCGAAGGCAGGCGCGGTGACCTCGCCGAACGCTACGTCCTTGAGCTGGTTGGTCGGCTTGAACAGGCCGGAATTGCGTAAATCGCTGGTGACGATCTGCGCCAGCTGGCGGCCAAGCTCGTCGGTGCGCCCGGCGGCGGTGCTGGCGACGGCGGCGGTGGGCATCGGCGGAATGGCGATGCCGAGCGGCGCGGAAATGCCGCCTTCGACATCGACGACCAGTTCGTCGCTCTGCCCCGGCGCGGGCGCAGCGGCGGGCGCGGCCGGGGCGGGCGCGGCCGGGGCGGGCGGCGCTTCCTGCGCGTGCGCGGCGGTGCCGGCGAGCAGCAGAACGACGGCGAAAAGTTTCGGGTTCAGCATCATCAGCGATCCTCAGCCGGGTAACTTGTAACGCAGGGTGAACGACTTCCAGCCGCGCGGTACATCGTACAATTCGGGGGGCAGGCCGCGCAACGGCGCGCAGCCCATGAAGGTGGCGATGGCGTTGCGATCCACCGCATCGACATAGCGGCGATTCTCGTCATCGACGCCGCCATGCGCCGCATCCACGCTGGGGCGGCCGATCATCGTGCCGTCGCGGTTGAGCCGCAGCCGGATCGTGACGACGATGCGCGACGCGCCGGGGCCGGGATTGACTTGGCGATCGGCGCAGGGCTGGACCTGCCGCTTGATCGCCGAGCCGATATCGGCCGCTGCGCTGGCGTTCATCGTCGCGCCGGGCGGGTTGGGGGGCGCTTTGGATCGTGACGGCGTGGCCGACACGCCCTTAAGCGTCGCATCGGACAGCGTGAACCCGCCCGGCTTGCGCGTCGGCGCGCCGGGCTTGGTGCCGGTCGACGGTTTGGCGCTGGCCACCTTGGCGGGCGCGGCGGCGGGTTTGCTCGGCGCCTTGGCGGGCTTGGCGGCGACCTTGGCCGGCGCGGGCCTGGCCTTGGGCGGCGCTTTGGCCGGGGCGGCAACCGGCTTTTGCGGCGGCTTGGGCGGCGCCTTGGGCACCGGCTTTGGCGCCGGCGCGGGAGCGGGCTGCTTGACCGGCGGCGCGGGCGCGGGCGCGGGTTCGGGCTCCGCCTCGGCCGGGGCGGGGGGCGCGGCATCCTCGGGCGGGGCGATTTCGGGCGCGGTGGATTGCGCCGGCGGCTCGGGCGCGGGCGGCGCGGTCTGCTCCAGCGCGACGGTGTCGACCAGCGAGATATCGACCGGGATCGGCTTGGGCAGATCGGGCTCGGGCCCCGACAGGAATCCCGCCGAGAGCAACCCGAACAGCACCACATGCCCCGCCAGCGCGACGCCGAGGCCGATCTTTTCGCTGCGATCCATCAGCCGCTCGTCACTTGCGCTCGTCGCCCACGGTGATCAGCGACACGCGGTTGAGCCCGGCGAGATTGAGCTCGCCCATCACGCGCATCACGCGGCCATAATCGAGCGTGCGATCGGCGCGCAGGAACACTTGCGGCGGCTTGCCGGCCTCGGTCTTGGCGGCGATCTGCTGCAGCACATCGGGCAGGATCGCGTCGGTCACTTCCTGATCCTCGACATACATCTTGCCGCTGGCGTCGAGCGAAATCTGCACCGGCGCCTGATCCTGATCGAGCGCCTTGGCGCGGCTGTCGGGCAGGTTCACCGGCACACCCGCCGTCAGCAACGGCGCGGTGACCATGAAAATGATCAGCAGCACCAGCATCACATCGACCAACGGCGTGACGTTGATATCCGCCATCGGCGCACGCCGCCCGCGGCCGCGCTGCGAGGGGAGGTTCATCGACATCAGCGCCGCGTCTCGCTTTCGAGCTGGCGGCTCAGGGTGGCGTGGAAGCCATCGGCGAAGCGGTTGAGCCGCGCCTCGATGCGGTTGATGCCGTGGCTGAAGCGGTTGTACGCAATCACCGCGGGGATCGCCGCAAACAGCCCGATGGCGGTGGCGAACAAGGCCTCGGCAATGCCCGGTGCGACCACCGACAGCGAGGTATTCTGCGCGCTGGCGATCGCGGTGAAGCTGCGCATGATGCCCCATACGGTGCCGAACAGCCCGACGAACGGCGCGACCGAACCGACCGTGGCGAGAATATTGAGCCGATCGGACATGCGATCGATCTCACTCGCCACCGCCGCGCCCATCGACGTCGCCAGCCGCTCGCGCGTGCCATCGCGATCGACCGCGCCGCTGGCGGTCGAACGGCGCCATTCGGACACGCCGGCGGCGAACACGCGCGCGATCGGCAGATCGTTCTCGCCCTCGATGCGGTAGAAAGCGTCGATATCCTCCGCTTTCCAGAAATCGCGTTCGAACCGCTCGACCTTCTTGCGCGTGCGGCCAAGCTTGGTGGCGAAGCCGACGATGATCGCCCAGGTCCAGATGCTCGCCAGCAACAGCCCGATCATGACGAACTTGACCACCCAATCGGCCTGCAGAAACAGCGCGATCGGCGACATCGTCGCGGCATCGGTATTCAGAATGACGTCCATTATATGCTCGTTCCCGGTACCAGGAGGCGCTCGAACGCCTCGATCCATGTGCGCGGTTGCCGGCGCGGGCGACCCGATGCCGCCACCAAGGCCGCCGTCACGTCGGCATCGCTGAGTATCGTCTCGCCGCGCATGACTCGCTGATGAATATCGACCGAAGCCCCGCGCACTTTCAGCACGGCGCTGATCACCACCAAAGCGTCGTCGAGCCTGGCGGGCGCACGATAGCGGATCGCCAGCGCGCTGACCGCATACGCCCCCTCGCCCGCATCGTGGAAACCGCGCTGATCGATTCCCACCAGCCGCAGCATGTCTGAGCGGGCGCGTTCCATGTAGCGCAGATAATTGGCGTGATAGACCACGCCCGACAGATCGGTATCTTCGAAATAGACGCGCACCGGGAAACGATGCGCGGCACCATCGAAACGGCCTCCGACGGGCAGATCTTGGGACGATGCGGCCATTGCCCCTGCCCTAGCGAAGCCAAGACGGCGAAGGAACCCCGTTAACCAGCCGATGCGACCGATCGGGGCGATCCAGCAGCGGCGCCCCGCGCCACCAAGCTCGATTCATGTCGCGATCGGCCTAACGGCAGGTAGGCGGCGAGCGCAAACGGGCCCGCCGCCAATACGGTCACACCGCGCGTTTCTCCAGCGCGTGCGCCGCTTCGATCATCAGTGTGGCGAGGATGTCGGCCAGCGGCTCTTCCTTGGTGACCATGCCGACCGACTGGCCGGCCATCAGGCTGCCATGCTCGACATCCCCATCGATCACCGCGCGGCGCAGTGCGCCGGCCCAATAATGTTCGATCTGCAATTGCGCCTCCGCCATTGCCAGCTTGCCCTCGTCGAGCAGTTGCGCGACCTCGCGCTGCTTGGCGGTGAACAGATCGCCGCCGGCATTCTTCAGCGCGCGCACCGGGATCACCGGCAGCCGCGGATCGATCTGCACGCTGGCGGTCGCGTCACGCGCCGAGGCGCGGATAAAGGCTTTCTTGAAATTGGCATGGGCGATGCTCTCGGTTGCGCAGACGAAGCGCGTGCCGAGCTGGACGCCCGCGGCCCCCATATCGAGATAGGCAGCGATCGCTTCGCCGCGGCCGATTCCGCCGGCCACGAACACCGGCACCTTATCGGCCACGTCGGGCAGGATTTCCTGCGCCAGCACCGAGGTTGAGACGGGGCCGATATGCCCGCCCGCTTCCATGCCTTCGACCACCAGCGCATCGACGCCCGAACGGATCAGCTTCTTGGCCAGGCTGAGCGCGGGGGCGAAGCAGATCAGCTTGGCGCCATTCTGCTTGATCGCATCAATGCTGCCCGTCGGCGGCAGCCCGCCGGCGAGCACGACATGGCTGACGGCGTGCTTGTTGCAGACCTCGATCAGCTCGAACAATGCGGGGTGCATGGTGATCAGGTTCACGCCGAACGGCTTGCTGGTCAGCGCCTTGGTGGCGGCGATCTCGCGATCGAGCAGTTCTGGCGTCATCGCGCCGCACGCGATCAGGCCAAACCCGCCCGCGTTGGACATGGCCGCGACGAGATGGCGTTCGCTGACCCAGGACATCGCGCCGCAGAGGATGGCGGCCTCCGAGCCCAGGAAGTCGACGCCGCGCGCCATGCGCCGCTGCAGGCGCTCGGCGCCGATGGAAGTTGCTTGGTTCATTGCTGCGGGCCTAGCCGGGCAGAGCGGCACAGGGCAAGCCATGCGGCATATGCCCGCCTTCCTTCCACGCTGCCCCGCTGATCTGCATCAAGACAATCGCGGCAGTGATCGACTACAGGGCACCCCGAGTTGATCGAGGTTTGGACCCGCCAAAAGGCTGGGCACCCGGGACAATATTCGCTGTCGTGGAGGAGGATCTATTTGGGATACGATCTTGCCGCACGTTCTGATTATCGAAGATATGTTTCTGTTTCGGCAATATCTCAGCGATATCGCCACGCTTGCCGGCGCCGGATCGGTCGCCTTGGCAAGCACGCAGGACGATGCGGTGGCATCGGCGCGGGGCAAGGCACCCGATTTGATCCTGTCCGATCTGAAGCTGTCGCAGGGCTCGGGCCTGGCCGCAATCGATGCGATCCTTGCCGATCATGGTGAGATCCCCGTGATCATTATCACCGGCTATCCCGAACGCTGCGACCGCTACGTCGAACAGGGCAGAATGCTGACCAAGCCGGTATCGCCTGACGTGCTGCTGCACACGATCCGCGCAGCGTTTGCCAGCCGAAATGCCGCGGCCCCCACAATGGGCACGCTAGGCGGCATCTTCGGCGTCCAGCCCGTAGGCGGTGTGCAGCACGCGAACGGCTAGTTCGGTATAATCCTCCTCGATCAGCACGCTCACCTTGATCTCGCTGGTGGTGATGGCGAGGATATTGATGCCGCGCTCACCCAGCGTCTTGAACATGGTGGAGGCGACGCCGGCATGGCTTTTCATGCCCACGCCGACCACCGAGATCTTGGCGACGCGCGTATCGTGCACCAGTTCCTGATAGCCGATCTCGGCTTGGGCATTGCCCAGCACGTCGAGCGAGCGCGCCAGATCGGCGCCGGGCACGGTGAAGGTCACGTCGGTCGAGGCCGAGCTCTTGCCGCTCAGATGCGCGATATTCTGGATAATCATGTCGACGTTGATGTTCGCGGTCGCCAGCGGCTCGAAGATCGCCGCCACCGCGCCGGGCTTGTCGGGCACGTTGGTCAGCGTGATCTTCGCCTCGTTCTTGTCGTGCGCGATGCCGGTGATCAATTGCCGTTCCATGGTACCCAATTCCTCTTCGCTCACGATCAACGTGCCTGGTTCCGCCGCGCCCAGCGGGGCATCGTCATCAACAAACGACGACAGCACCTGCACGCGGACATTTTCCTTCATCGCCAGCCCCACCGAGCGCGTCTGCAGCACCTTCGCGCCGACGCTCGCCAGTTCCAGCATTTCCTCATACGTCACGCGCTTCAATTTGCGTGCGCGCGGCACGATGCGCGGATCGGTCGTGTAGACCCCGTCGACATCGGTATAGATATCGCAGCGATCGGCCTTCATCGCCGCCGCCATCGCCACCGCCGAGGTATCCGATCCGCCGCGGCCCAGGGTCGTCACGCGTTCGCCCGAGGCCACGCCCTGGAAGCCGGGAATGACCGCGACTTCGCCGCGCTCGAGCGAGGCGAGCAGCCCGGTCGTGTCGATCTCGCCGATCCGCGCCGAGGCATGGCCATCCGAAGTGCGGATCGGCAACTGCCAGCCCATCCAGCTGCGCGCCTTCAATCCCACAGCCTGCAGCGCGATCGCCAGCAGCCCGCTGGTGATCTGTTCGCCGGCGGAGACGACCACGTCATATTCTCGGCGGTCATAAAGCGAGCTTGCCTCGCGGCAGAAATTGACCAGCCGGTCGGTCTCGCCGGCCATTGCCGAGACGACCACCGCGACCTGGTTCCCCGCCTCCACTTCACGCTTCACGCGCGCCGCGACGATTCGGATACGCTCGGTGCCCGCCATCGAGGTGCCGCCGAATTTCATCACGATACGCGCCATGGCTGCCTTTAAGTCCTTTGGGCTTGGAGGCGGTGCTGATAGAAACGCAGCATGATAAGTGCAAGCGACCCCGTAACGACGATCGTCCCGGCAAGCCCCGCCGCGCATTCCAGCACGATCGATGCGCGCGAAGCGGCGCATTTCGGCACGATGGCAGCCGACTGGTGGGATCCCAAGGGTTCCTCTGCCATGCTGCACAAGCTGAATCCGGCCCGGCTGCGCTATCTGCGCGAGCGGATCGACGCGCACTGGCATGCCGACGCGGCGGGCTTCACGCCACTCGCGGGCAAGACCGTGCTGGATGTCGGGTGCGGCGCAGGGCTGTTATGCGAACCGCTGGCGCGGTTGGGCGCTGGCGTTACCGGGCTCGATGCGGCGCCGGAGAATATCGCCGTGGCGCAGGCGCATGCCGCGCAGAGCGGGCTTTCGATCGCATATCGCGCGGGCAGCGTCGAGGATCTGCGCGGCGAAACGTTCGATCTGGTCACCTCGCTCGAGGTGATCGAGCATGTCAGCGATCCCGCCCGGTTCGTGCGCGGGCTGGCCGGCGCGCTGGCCGAGGGCGGGCTGCTGGTGCTCTCCACGCCCAACCGCACCGCGCTGTCGCGGCTGGCGCTGATCGGTGTGGGCGAGCGCTTGGGTGGCATTCCGCGCGGCACGCATGATTGGCACCGCTTCCTCACCCCTGACGAACTGACCGCATTGCTGGAGGCGGCCGGCCTCCGCGTCATCGACACGTGCGGCCTGGGCTTTTCGGTGGCGCAAGGCTTCGTGCTCAGCGACGATACCAGGCTGGATTATTTCCTCACCGCGGTGCGCGCGTAAATTCCTCCCCCAGGTGCTGGGGGAGGAATTGATCAGGCCATCACGTTGCGGCCGCGCAGCACGGTCGCCGTATGCCCCACGGTGCCCCGCGCCGATTTCGCCTTTACGCTGTCGACCATGATCCAGTCATTGGTCACGCGCTCCGGCGTCAGCGTCAGCGCCATGTAGCCGCGGCGTGACATGTCGCACCATTTGAGCTCCGGATTGGCGCGCACCAGCCCCGCCGCGACCAGCTTCGGATCTGCCACCAGCGCGCTTTCGTAGCCGCCCGAAGTCACCGCATGGCCGGCAAATTCTACCCCGGCGGCGCGCCCGTCCTGCCCCAGATCATAGGCCCAGGCATTATGGCTGTCGCCCGAGATGACGACGAGATTGGCATTCGCCGCTTGCGCGCCTTTCAGGAAGCGCGCGCGCGCGGCAGGATAGCCGCCCCAGCCATCGAGATTGTTGGGCAGGCCGGCCTTGGACGCGGCCAGCCCGCTGGTGACATATTGCTTGACCCGCGCGGGGGCATCGGGCGCGATCCACCCCGCCGCCTCGGCCGGCGTGCTGGTCCGGCCCATGATCGTGCCGAAGCCGACCACTTGCCATTGCTGCCCCGCCTTGACCGAGGCGCGCAGCGCGTGATCAAGCCACACTTCCTGCTGCGATCCCATCATCGTCGCGCCGGGATCCATCCACGCGCCATCGCGAAACGCGGTGAGCGCGGCGACTGGATCCTTTTCCTTGAACAGCGGCGCGATATCGGGCTGTTCGGTGCGCGCCAGCAAGCGCGTCTCGGTGCGATACAAGGTCGCCAGGCCGCCGATATCATAGGCTTTCCATGGCTCGTCGGAGACCGGCATCCATTCGCGAAACGCCTGAATCGCGGCGGCCTTGCGCGCATCCCAATCGCCTTCGTCGGCCTGGTGGTTCTGCGCGCCGCCATCCCAGCTGTCATTGGCGGATTCGTGATCGTCCCATTGCGCGATCATCGGCAGCTTGGCGTGCAGCGCCTGCAGATCGGGATCGGCGCGATAGCTGCCGTAGCGCAGGCGATAATCGGCGAGATGCAGCGTCTCGCTCGCCGGCAGCGGCAGCCGCCCGCCGACCGTATCGGCCAGCGAGGGATAGCCGCCGGCTGTATATTCGTAGAAATAATCGCCAAGATGAATGGCGAGATCGAGATCGTCGCGCGCCACGGCATGGGCATAAGCGTTGAAATAGCCAAAGGCGAGATTAGAGCAGGAGAAGATCGCCGCGCGGAAGCGATCGGTGCGGCCTTCGGGCAGCGTCTTGGTGCGGCCGACCGGCGAGATCGTGCCATCGGGCGCGATGAAGCGGAAATGATAGGCGGTGCCGGGCTTCAAGCCGGCCACGGTGATCTTGGCGGTATGATCGCGCCATGGCCCGGTGATCTGCACGCCGCCGCCCGCGATGCGCGCGAAATCGGGCTGTTCGGACAGTTCGACCTTCAGTTCGACGGCGCCGCCCGCGCCGGGAACGTAGCGCGTCCACAACAGCATCGAATCGCTCGCGGGCTCGCCGCTCGCCACCGAATGCGTGAAGCCGCGTGCGCCGGCGACGGTTAGGCTTTGCGCGAAACCGGGCACGGCGAACGCGCCCAGCCCCAGCGTGCCGGTAAGCAACAGCGAACGGCGGTCGACGGTGAATTCCACGATTTTTCTCCCTCTTGTCGCTGCCGACTGCGCCGCTTGTGTGGCATGCGCATGACACTATGGCGGCGCGCTGGAACCACCGTCACAAAGTCCTCGACTTGGCGCCGCATGATCCGGAAAGGGGCGGCATGGATCGTACCCGCCCTGCCCTGCTGCTGCCCCTCTTGCTGGCCCTGCTCACGCTGGCCTTCGTCGCGCTGGCGCTGATCCGGCCGCTCGACCATGACGAGAGCCAATATGTCGCCGCCGCGGTGCTGACCGCGCACGGCCAGTTCCCCTACCGCGATTTCGCTTATCTGCAGACGCCGCTCCAGCCGCTGCTGTTCGCGCCGGTCACGCTGCTCACCGGCAGCGTTGCGTGGCCCGCGCTACGCCTGCTCAATGCGCTGCTCGGTGCACTCGCCGTGGCCTGCGTATACCGCGCCGCGCGCCGTGGCGGGGCGGGGCAGCGACCGGCGTTGCTGGCCGCAGCGATGCTCGCGTGCTGCGATATCCTGTTGTTCAGCGTGGCCACGGCACGCAACGATGCCTTGCCCGTGGCCCTGCTAGCCGCAGCCTTACCGCTGGTGATCCGCGCCGGCAATGATCGCGCCACCCGCTGGAGCGCGATGCTCGCCGGCTTGCTGCTCGCCGCCGCCGCCGCCGCCAAGGTGTCCTATGCGCTGCCCGCGCTCGCCTACGGCCTGTACGCGCTGCGCGATCGACGGCACCGCCCGCTATGGATCATCGCCGGCGCGATGCCGATCGCGGCGCTGGTTCTGGCCTTTTACGTCATTGCGCCGCTCGGCTTCGTCTTTGGCACGCTCGATTTTCCGGCGCGCGCGCCCGATCAATATTACCGCGCGATCGGCAAGCCGTGGAAGCTCAGCTGGTGGGCCAAGCCGCTCGACACGGTGAAATTTCTGGCGCTCGGCCCGGCCCTGTTGTGCCTTGCGCTGGCCAGCCGCTTCCGCTGGCGCGCGCACGGCGGGCGGGCGATCGACTGGATGCTGTGGGGGGCGCTGGCCGCCGCGTTGCTGCCCTCGCCGACCTGGCGACAATATCTGCTGCCCGTGCTGCCGCTGCTGTTCGTGCGGCTGGCGATCGGCTGGCACGTGGCGCCGCCGGGGCGCCGCACGCGCCTCGCGCTGGCCGTGTTTGCTTGTGCCGGGCTGGCGCCTTCGGTCGAAGCGGTGATGCGGGCCGCCCCCGGCGTGCCGATGATCGAGGCGCTGCGACAGGGGCGCGCGATCCGCGCCGCGCTGGACACGGCGCGCGTCACCGGCCCGGTGGCGACGCTGTCGCCCCAATTCCTGCCCGCCACGGGCCGCTTGCCCGATGCGCGTTTCGCCACCGGGCCGTTCTACTTTCGCAGCCACGGGCTGCTGGGGCTGGATGACGAGCGGATCACGCACCTGGTATCGCGCGCCACGCTGAACGCGCAGTTCGCGCGACCGCCGGCCGCGATCCTGACCGGCGGCGAGGGACGATGGACCAGTGGCGATGCGGCACTGGAGCGGGCGCTGGAGCGGTGGGCGACGCGCCACGGCTGGCGGCCCGTGCCAGTGGCGGGTGCGCGGTTCCGTTTGTACGTCCCGCCGCGCTAGGCGGCGCGCCCGGCCTTCTTCGCCGCCACCAGCCCGGCATAATAGGCCATCAGATCCTCGGTATGTTCGCGATCGCTGCGCACCCGGTCCGCCGCCACCCGCGCAGCGCGGCGCAGCAATGTTTGGTCGCGCGCGAACAGCCGCTGGATCGCCGCCGCGCACGCCGCGGTATCGCGCGCCGCATACACTTCGGACGACAGCGGATCGACGATCTCGGCGCAACCGCCCGTATCCGGCGCGATCAGCGGCAGCCCCGCCGCCATCGCTTCCGATGCGGCCAGCCCAAACGGCTCCGCCTCGCTGCCATGGATCAGCGCATCGCAACTGGCCATGATCCGCGCCAGCCGTTCGCGATCGTAAACCGGCGCGAACATGCGGATATGCGGCGATCCGGCGATGCGCTTCTCGATCCGTCGGCTGTCCACGCCGGTGCCGAGCAGGATCAGCCCGACCGGAATGGTGGTGCCCGCCTGCGTCACCGCATCGGCGACCAGATCCCAGCGTTTCTCGGGGTGATGCCGGCCGAGGCCAAGCAGCAGATGCCCCTCGGGCGGCAGATCGCACTGCGCGAGCAGCGACGCACGCAATTTCTCGTCGCGAAGATCGGGCGAGAAATGCCCCCGCTCGATCCCCAATGGCATCGCCACATCGATGCGCACGCCGCGCGCGCGCAGGCGTTTCTCCAGCGCCGGGCCGTTGGTGACCACCGCATCGAAATTGTTGAGGAAGCGGCTCATATAGCGGCTGTACCAGGCGAACGCGCGCTCGATCCGCTGCTGCGGCGCCAGCCCCTCGAACCAGCGCAGCGCATAAGCCGCGACATTGTCGTTATGCATGAAGAACACGCGCGCCACCGCATGCCCGGGTTTGGGCTGCCATTGCCCGACGATCCACGCCGGGCGCCACGGCGACGAGGTTTCGACCAGATCGGGGCGCAGATCGTCGAGCAGCCTCACGATCGGCTCGGCATCCCAGAACAGCCCGTAATTCTTGTCGAACGGCAGCCGCGACGCTTTGACATAAATGATCCGCCCGCCGCCCGGCCGCTCCTCGATACTATCCTCGCGCCCGGCGGCGATGACGATCAGCTCGTGGCCCAGATCGGCCATCAGGCCCATCTTGCGATCGATATAGGTGCGCACGCCGCCGCCGGTCGGCGAATAGAATTCGTTGACGTCGACGATGCGCACGGCGTCAGCCGTTCTTGAGCGGCGCAAAGCCACCCAGCCCGTGCAGATATTGCACGCGTATCTCCGTCGTCACCACGCCGTGCGGCACCTCGATCAGCGCCTGCGCCAGCGTGGGCTTGGAGCGGCCAAGCTTGGTATTGCTGGGGAAGCCCGCGCCATCGGCCCAGAAATTGAACTTGTTCCGGCCGTCGCGATCATGCGTGAACAGCAAGGCATAGCGCCCCGGCTGCGGCACGCCGATGCATAGCGAGATCGGACCGGCAGGCGGGGTCGCGACGCGCAGCCGGCGGAAGAACTTTCCTTGTTTGATCAGATCGCGATCATCCTTGAGGAAATCCGCCTCGGCTGCCGGATAGAGTTCGAGCTTGAGCCCGCCCGAGCGATCCTTGAGCCCGGCGACATCGACGCGGATCGCCGGGCCGCCATTGCGACACGCCGAATCACCCAGCGTCTCGCCCGATGCCGGCAACGCCGCGACGGTGCCGGCCAGCGCCAGCATCACCCCCAGGCGGCCGATCATGTTGTTTTCCGCAGCAGGCCGTCCAATCCGAACAGCGCGATCAGCACGACGTGATACAGCAGAATCAGCGCGGCGGTGAACGCGATCAGTTCGGATAAGGCCTGATCCTGCCCGATCACCAGGATGGCGAAATTGGCGAACAGCAGATCCTTGTTGGGGATGAGCGGCAGACGCGACACGAGCAGGCGCGCCGCTGCCAGGAACAGCCACATGCCAACCGGCACGCTGGGCAGCGCGAAATGCCAGGCGATCGCGATCAGCGTCGATCCGGCGATCAGCCGCAGGCAATGCACCATGAACACCCACCACAGGGTGCCACGCGGCAGCGAAAACACGCGGCGCGAGAAGATCAGGAACGGCAGCGAGGTGGCCAGCACGATGCCGACCGAGCCGGCGACTTCGGGCAAATAGCCCGAGGCGCGGATCAGCGCATAGCCGAGCGGCAGCGCCACTGCGATCATCGCCAGCGTGATCGCGTTGCCGGCGATCGCGGAGAGGATGCTGACATCTTTTACGGCGCCGAACGGCGCCGCCACCATCTTGGCCCGCGCCCGCGCCCAGGCATAGAAATAAGCCTCGCCGGAATAGCCAAACACCACTTCGTTAGCGATGCGCTTCTTGAGCAAGGCAATCATCCCACCAAACGCGGGAATGCCCCATAAGCGCCGGAAGATGATCCAGTCGCCGGTCGGCGGGGAGAAATAGAGCAGGGTGAACGCGACGTAGAACCAGCCGCTGTTCGGCACCGCGCGGTGCAGCCCGGCAAGCCCCGAACCAAGCAATTCGCGCCCCAGCCCGACGACCATGGCCAGCGTGAGCAATCCGCCGATGATCATCGGCCAGCGATTCTTGATCGTCTTGAGCGGTTTGAGCCCGGCGAGATCGGGGCCGCGCGGCAGTGGCGCGTCGGCCATGCTGGTATCAATCACGCCACGGGGCTGATAGCTATGCAATGAACGACATCCGCTATTGTGCCGGTGCATGCCCCGCACCGCGCGCGCCTATAAAGCCCCTGGGTCGCCGCATATTTATACCGCATGGCGTGTTAATCGTCCATGGCGCCCAAATATTTCTAGCGGATGACAGCGCAGCGCGCGCCGGCGTCGGCCAGCCGATCAGAAGGGCTTCCCTTGGGCCGATGCCGCTGTAGGGCGGGATGATGGACGCCGCCGCCCATCATATCCTGAGCTATGCCGAAAGCTGGCGCGGCGGGGGCGTGGAGCGCGCGCAACTGCGGCTGGCGCGCGGCTGGATTGCCGCCGGGCGGCGCGTGACGCTGGTGGTGGGTGATGACCGCGGGCCATTGGCGCGCGAAGTGCCGGCGGGCGCCGACATCATCGTGCTGGGCGGGCGCGGTATGGCCAGGTTGAGCGCGGCCCTGCCTGCGATCGTCCGGGCGCACGCGCCCGACATCGTCTTCTGCCCCGGCAATCATTATACCGGCGCCGCCGCCTGGCTGCGCTGGCGCTTGGGCGCGGCCTGCCCGCCGATCGTCGCGAAGGTGTCCAACGCGCTCGAGCGACCGGATCATGCTATCCCGATCGCCGCTGGCTATCGCGCGTGGCTGCGGCGGCACCCGCGCTTCCTGGCGCGAATCGTGGCGATGACGCCGGCCATGGCCGACGAGGCGGCGCGCACGATGCAGCTGCCGCGCGGCGACATCGCGGTGATCGCCAATCCGCCCGCGCGGCCGATCCCGGGTGCCACGCTGCCGGCGCTACCGCCAGGACGCTTTCTGCTCGGCGTGGGGCGGTTGGTCCCGCAGAAACGCTGGGACCGGCTGATCGCCGCGCTGCCGCGGCTGGCCGATCCTCGGATCACGCTGGTCATTCTCGGCGAGGGTGCGGCGCGCGCCGCATTGGAAGCGCAGATCGCCACCCTGGGGCTGAACGGGCGCGTATTTCTGCCCGGCCATGCCGATGATCCGCTGCCGGTGATCGCGCGCGCTGCCGCGCTGGCGCTGGTGTCCGATTTCGAGGGTGTGCCGGGCGTGCTGCGCGAAGCGCTGTCGCTGGGTATCCCGGTGATCGCCACCGAATCGAGCGTGGCGGTGCGCGAGATCGTTACCTCGCCCGCGCTGGGCTCGGTCGTGCCGCGGGGCGACGACCATGCGGTGATCGCCGCGCTCGATCATTGGCTGGCACCCGGCCGCGCCCGGCCCGTACCCGTGCCGATGCCTGGCGCTACCGCCGCCGCGGATTATCTCGCGTTATTCGACGCGGCGTGCGCGCCCGGCGGGTAAGCGCCGGACGCGTTCAGATCCCCGCCGCCGCCGCCGCGCCCTCGGCGCCCTCGGCATCGTCTTCCTCGGTCCGTTCCGAACTGCGCTCCAGCGCGACCTTGATCATAGCGGTCATTGGATCGGCCAGCGCCAGCCCCATCACGCCAAACAACGCGCTCGCCAGGATCTGCGCGCCCAGCGTCAGCGCCGGGGGCAGATCGACGGTGCGCTTGGCCACCATCGGGATCAGCACATAGCCATCGAAGGTCTGCACGATGAAATAGGTCGCGATCGCCCAGATGCCGGTTTCATACCCGCCGGAAAAGCCCACCGCGACCATCAGCACGCCCGAGACGAACGCGCCGATATTGGGGATGAAGGCGAGCACGCCGGTGATGATGCCGAGCAGCAACGCCATCGGCACCCCGCCGATGGCCAGCGCGATCCAGGTCAGCACGCCTTCCGCCGCCATGCCGAGCAGCCGCCCGGCGAGCAGGCGGCGCATCGTTTGCCCCATGCGATCCAGCGTGATGGCGAATTCGGGCCGGTTGGTGGTCGGCACCATCCATTGCACGCCGCGCTGATAGATGGTGGGATCCATCGCCAGGAACAGCCCGATGACCATGATCATGAACAGGCTGGTCAGCGCGCCCGCCGCGGTGCCGACCCACGAGGTCAGCCGCCCGACCGAGCCCATCGCCTGCTGGAGGATCGAATTGAGATCCGAGCGGCCGGGCATCACGCCCATCCGCGACAGCCATTCGGTGACGCGGTTGAACTGGTCGGTCAGCGTCGATTGCAGCTGGGTGACCTGTTCGATCACCTGCACGCCGGTGAGATAAAAGGTGCCGACGAGAAACACGAGCACGCCGACGACGACGATCAGCAGCCGCCAGCTGCGCCCGATCTTCAGCACGCGCCCGAGCAAGCGCACCCCGCCATCCAGCATCGCGGCAAACACCAGCCCGGCGAAGATGATCAGCAGCGGCTGGATCAGCAATACAACCAGTGCCACCGCGCAGATCAGCCCGATCCACACGCTGGCCTTTTTCAGCTCGCGCCGCACCAGCGGATCGCGCAATTCGTTCGGGCTCGGGCCCTGGACGAGCTCCATCGTATCGTCGCTCATCGTGTCGTGTCCTTGGGATGGAGCGAACCGCCGGCGCGGCCGCCGCGCAGCGACGCCCACCAGCTCAGCGGGTTCCAGGTGGCATTGCCATCGAGCGAGAAGGTGATGAATTCGGCGCGCCCGCCGACATATTCCCAGGGCACCGCGCCGCCCAGGCCGAGCTCGGGCGGGGCGAGCGAGAAGCGGCTGTCCGAGCTGCGATCGCGATTGTCGCCCATCAGGAAGACATGGTTGGCCGGGATCGTGATCGGGCCGTAATTGTCGCCCTGGCTGTAGCCCAACTCGACCGTGTCGTAGCGGCGGCCATTGGGCAGTGTTTCGGTGATCAACGGCAAATGGCAGGTCATCTGGCCGTTGGGGCCTTCGATCAGCGCACCGGGATAATCGTCGCACGTCGCATTGGCATCGACCGGCACGTCTTTATAATGGAGCGGCCCGCGCTTCACCGCCTGATCATTGAGATACAGCACGCCGCCGCGCACCTGCAGCCGATCGCCGGGCAGGCCGATCAGCCGCTTGATGTAATCGGTGTTGCGCCCCGGCGGGGTGACGATGACGATATCGCCACGCTCGGGCATCCGCCCGAACAGGCGGCCGCTGGTGAACGGCAATTGCACGCCCCAGCTTTCCTCGGGCTGATGCAATACCAGCCCGCGGAAGATTGCCGCCGGATTGGGCAGGGTGGGCGAAATGAACGACCAGCCATAGGGATATTTGGTCACCACCAGCCGATCGCCCTTCATCAACACCGGCAGCATCGATTCGGACGGGATGTAGAAGGGCTTGGCGATGAAGCTGTGAAAGCCGAGCACGGCCATGATCAGCCAGAAGATACCCTTCACTTCCTCCCACAGGCCCGATTTCGCGGTGGGGCGGGCGGGGCGCGATTGGTCGGCGCGAAGCGTGGTGTCGACCGTCATGGGAGATCCTGCGTTGGGATGGCCTCGATGATCACAAAAGCCTGCGCCCAGGGATGATCGTCGGTCATCGTCAAATGTACCCGGGCGCCGTGGCCGTGTGGCGTCAACGCGTCAAGCCGCGCCTTGGCCCCACCGGTCAGCAACAGCGTCGGCGCGCCGGAGGGCGCGTTGACCACGCCGATATCCTTCATGAACACGCCGGCGTTGAAACCGGTGCCCACCGCCTTGCTGAACGCCTCCTTGGCGGCAAAGCGCTTGGCCAGCGTGCCCGCCTTGGTGAAGGGGCGGCGCGCAGCCTTGGCGCGCTCGACATCGGTAAACACGCGGCGCTCGAAGCGCTCGCCGAAACGCTCGAGCGACGCCTGGATCCGCTCGATATTGCATAGGTCGGAGCCCAGCCCGATGATCACCCAATCCCTCCCCGCAACCGGGCGGGGCAACTAGCAGTAAAGATCACCGTGCCTCGTCCATCGCGGCCCGCATCAGCCGCACCGCATCGCCCAGCCCGACGAACATGGCCTCACCGATCAGGAAATGCCCGATGTTCAGTTCGCGCACCTGCGGGATCGCGGCGATCGCGGCAACATTGTCATAGGTAAGACCGTGCCCGGCATGCACTTCGATGCCGTTCTTCGCCGCCAGCGCGGCGGCGTCGGCCAGCCGACGCAGTTCGGCGGTGCGCGACTCGCCGCCCAGCTCGGCATAGCGGCCGGTATGTAGTTCGACGACTGGCGCACCCAGGCGCAGCGCCGCGTCGATCTGCCGCGCGTCCGGCTCGACGAACAGCGACACGCGGATGCCCGCCTCGCGCAACGCCGACACCAGCGGCACCAGCCGGTCGAACTGCCCGGCGGCATCCAGCCCGCCCTCGGTGGTCAGCTCCTCGCGTTTTTCCGGCACGATGCACGCGGCATGCGGGCGGTGCCGCAGCGCGATGCCGAGCATCTCCTCGGTCGCCGCCATTTCCAGATTGAGCGGGATAGCAAGCTGCTCCGAGAGTCGCGCGATATCGTCGTCGGTGATGTGGCGGCGATCCTCGCGCAGATGCGCGGTGATGCCGTTCGCGCCCGCCGCGGCGGCGACCAGCGCCGCGCGCACCGGATCGGGATAGCCCGCGCCACGCGCGTTGCGCACCGTGGCGACGTGATCGATGTTGACGCCGAGGCGGAGAATATCGCTCATGCGGCGGCCCGGCTGCCGGGCTTGATCGCCGGGATCGCCTGTAGTTCGGGTGGCAACGCGTCGGCCGCATAGGTCGGCACGTCGAGCCGGATCAGCGGGAAGAACGGCACGCCGAGATCCGCTTTCCCCGACGAGCGATCGACCAGGGCGCCCGCCGCGACCGTCTCGCCGCCGGCACGGCCGATCGCCGCAATCGCCTCGCGCGAGCTAAGACCCGTGGTGACCACATCCTCCATCATGAACACGCGCGTGCCGGGCGCTAAGCGGAAACCACGGCGCAATTCGAACACGCCCTCGGGCCGTTCGAGGAACATCGCCTCGACGCCCAACGCGCGGCCCATTTCGTGCCCCGCAATCACGCCGCCCATGGCCGGCGACACCACCGCCTGAATCGATCCGCGCAGCGCCGCCGGCAGCCGCGCGACCAGCGCCTCGGCCAGCCGGGCGCCCCGCGCCGGATTCATCAATACGCGCGCGCATTGCAGATAGCGCGCCGAGCGTAACCCCGACGACAGGATGAAATGCCCTTCGAGCAGCGCCTCGGCAGCACGGAATTCGGCCAGAACTTCGTCTTCGGTCATCAGCGGGCGCACCCCTTTCAGCGCGCCAAATAGGGCTGCATGCCCCTTAAGCGCAACGGCGTGCGCAACGGCGCGTGCGAAAAAACTGCCCGTTGTGCTTGAGGGTTAGCGGGCTGCCGGGTATAGGCCCCGGTCAAACCGGCGAATTATGCCAAGCGCTGTACGTCCAGAAATCAGCGCGACTGTTAGGGGTAACGACGACGATGCGCATGACCGGGTTCCACACGATCGCCATCGCGGCCGGCCTGATGATGGCCGGGGCGGGCCATGCCGCGGCACCGCCCGCTGCTCCGGCCGCTATCGCTGCCCCGGCAGCAACGGACCCGGCGGCGGCCCCCGCCGCAGCCCCCGCCACCAACGATCCATTGCTGGCGCAGGATGGCGCCCCCGCCGTGGCGCCGGTCGCCGGGATCGGCATGCCGGTTGACGGTCGCATCGGCATTCAGCCGCAGGTCACCAAGAATGGTGAGCGCGGGCGCGGCTTTCATGACAATATCCTGATTCCGGTGATCACCGGGGTGTGCATTCTCGTGCTGCTCTTGCTGTTCTGGGTGATGTTCCGCTTCAACCGCCGCAGCAATCTGGTGGCCTCCAAGACCAGCCACAACACGGCGATCGAAATCGTGTGGACGCTGGCCCCGGTGGTGATTCTCGTGTTGCTCGCCGTGCCGTCGATCGGTTTGCTCCAGGCGCAGTTCAAGCCAGCGCCCGAAAATGCCATCACGCTCAAGGCAATCGGCAACCAATGGTATTGGTCGTATCAATATCCCGACAATGGCGGCTTCGAGATCACCGCCAACATGCTCAAGGAAAAGGATCAGGTCGGTGCCGGTGAGCGTTCGCGCACCGATGCTGACGGCCCCCGCCTGCTCGCCACCGACAATCGCGTGGTGCTGCCGGTCGGCGTGCCGATCCGCCTGATCACCACCGCGCAAGACGTGATCCACAGCTGGGCGGTGCCGGCTTTCTGGATGAAGCTCGATGCCGTCCCCGGACGGCTCAACGAAACGAGCTTCACGATCGACAAGCCAGGCGTCTATTTCGGCCAATGCTCCGAATTGTGCGGCGCACGGCATAATTTCATGCCGATCGCGGTCGAGGCCGTGCCGCTCGCACAGTTCAACGCCTGGGTCGTCGCCAAGGGTGGCAGCGTGAAGGGCGCCAAGCCCTCGCTGGCCCCCGCCGCGCTGACCCCGACGGCGGCGGCCGCGCCTGCCGACACCACCACCGGCCCGGTCCAGAACGCGACCGACGCCGCTCCCCAAATCACTCAGGGCGCAACGGGCAACCCCGCCGGCGCCGGCACCGGACAGTAAGACATGACCGATACCGCCCTCAGCCCCCTGCACTTTCAAGCGCATGGTCATGACGACCACGCGCATGACGCGGACCACAAACCGGCGTTCTTCGCGCGCTGGTTCATGTCGACCAACCACAAGGATATCGGCACGCTGTATCTGATCTTCGCGATTGTCGCGGGGATCATCGGTGGTGCCATTTCCGGCCTCATGCGCGCCGAATTGGCAAATCCGGGCATTCAATATCTGCCGACCTGGCTGGCCATGCTACACGGCCCCGGCACGTTCGACGAAGCGATGCATCTTTGGAACGTGCTGGTCACGGCGCACGGCCTGATCATGGTGTTCTTCATGGTCATGCCGGCGATGATCGGCGCGTTCGGCAACTGGTTCGTGCCGCTGATGATCGGCGCGCCGGACATGGCCTTCCCGCGGATGAACAATATTTCGTTCTGGCTGCTCGTCCCGGCCTTCATGCTGCTGCTGGCCTCGCCGTTCTTTGGTGGCGCCGGCACCGGCTGGACGCTGTATGCGCCGCTCTCCACTTATGGTGAGCCCGGGCCGAGCGTCGATATGGCGATCCTGTCGCTGCATTTGGCCGGCGCGTCGTCGATTCTCGGCGCGATTAACTTCATCACCACCATCTTCAACATGCGCGCACCGGGCATGACGCTGCACAAGATGCCGCTGTTCGTCTGGTCTGTGCTGGTTACCGCGTTCCTGCTGCTGCTGTCGCTGCCGGTGCTCGCCGCCGCCATCACCATGCTGCTGACCGATCGTAACTTCGGCACCGCCTTCTTCGATCCTGCGGGGGGCGGCGATCCGGTGCTGTACCAGCATCTGTTCTGGTTCTTCGGCCACCCCGAAGTGTATATCATGATCTTGCCGGGCTTCGGCATCGTCAGCCAGATCATCTCGACCTTCTCCAAGAAGCCGGTGTTCGGCTATCTCGGCATGGCCTATGCCATGGTCGCGATCGGCGTGGTCGGTTTCGTGGTGTGGGCACACCACATGTTCACCACCGGGCTCAGCGTGAACACCAAGATGTATTTCACCGCGGCGACGATGGTCATCGCGGTGCCCACGGGCATCAAGATCTTCTCGTGGATCGCAACGATGTGGGGCGGCTCGATCAGCTTCAAAACCCCGATGGTATGGGCGATCGGCTTCATCTTCATGTTCACGGTCGGTGGCGTGACGGGCGTGGTACTGGCCAATGGCGGCGTCGACGATTACATGCAGGACACCTATTATGTGGTGGCGCATTTCCACTATGTGCTGAGCCTCGGCGCGGTGTTCTCGCTGTTCGCCGGCTTCTATTACTGGTTCCCGAAAATGACCGGTAAGATGTATAACGAGTTCCTCGGCCAGGCGCATTTCTGGGTGTTCTTCATCGGCGTGAACGTGATGTTCTTCCCGATGCATTTCCTGGGGCTGCAGAGCCAGCCGCGCCGCATGCCCGATTATGCCGATGGGCTTGCGTATTGGAACTATGTCGCGACGGTCGGCTACATGATCATGGCCGCCGGCATGGCGATCTTCTTCGTCAACCTGTTCTGGTCGTTGTTTGCGGGCAAGAAGGCCGCCGATAATCCTTGGGGCGAAGGCGCCACCACGCTGGAATGGACGCTCTCCTCGCCGCCGCCATATCACCAGTTCGAAACGCTGCCGCGGATCGATTGACCCGGAGCGAGGCATGTAGCGACAGCAACATGCCGGTGGGCCAAAGGCCCACGCGAACGGCCGGCCAGCCTGACGCAGTCAGGACTGACGATGCGGGGTTCACCCCCGCATCTGGCGATAAGAAAGGACGCCCCGGTGAAAGCCGGGGCGTTTTTTGTGGCGGCCGATCCGTCCTCAGCCCAGCGCAGGCTGGGGTCTCGTGCGGCTTCTGCCCAGCTTCTGCCGCGTGAGATCCCAGCCTGCGCTGGGATGACGGTGTGCGTTTTGCCCAAGACGCTGCCACAAATGGCTGAAAGACATCAGTAACGGCTTGAACCCGAAGCCCCTTTCCGTAGGATACGGCAAAACAGGGGGCCTCATGAAGCACAAGACCAAGTTCCGCAGCCTGATGGCGGCCGCCAGCGCCCTCGTGCTCGCCGCCTGCGCGGGGCAATCCGCCCCTGCCAAGAGCGCGTCCTCCAAGACGGATTCGTCCAAGCCCGCCCCCGGCGCCGGCAAAGGCTATGCGCACGATCCCTTCCCCAGCACCTATCGCGTCTATCCCGGCGCCTCGACGTTGGTGCGCAACGTCACCATCTTCGACGGCGAAGGCGGGCGGATCGACAGGGGCGCGGTGCTGTTTGCCGACGGCAAGATCGTGCAGATCGGCCAGACGCTTGAGGCGCCCACCGGTGCGACCGTCATCGATGGCACCGGCAAATGGGTCACGCCCGGCGTGATCGATATCCACAGCCATTTGGGCAATTATCCCAGCCCCGGCGTACAGGCCAATTCCGATGGCAACGAAGCGACCGCCCCGGTCACCGCCGATGTGTGGGCTGAGCATAGCGTATGGCCGCAGGATCCGGGCTTTGGCCGCGCGCTGGCCAATGGCGGCGTGACCACGCTGCAGATCCTGCCCGGCTCGGCCAATCTGTTCGGCGGCCGCTCGGTGGTGCTCAAGAACGTCTATGCGCGCACCATGCAGGGGATGAAATTCCCCGGCGCGCCTTACGGGTTGAAAATGGCCTGCGGCGAAAATCCCAAGCGCGTGTATGGCAGCCGCAATACCAAACCTGCGACCCGCATGGGCAATGTCGCGGTGGATCGGGCGACCTGGGCCAAGGCGGTCGCCTACAAGGCCAAGTGGGACAAATATGAGCAGGATGGCGGCGACGCGCCCGATCGCGATATCGCCATGGACACGCTGCGCGGCGTGCTTGCCGGTGAAATACTCGTGCAGAACCACTGCTACCGTGCTGACGAAATGGCCATCGTAATGGATATGGCCAAGGAGTTCGGTTACCGTGTGACGGCATTTCACCACGCGGTGGAAGCATACAAGATCGCCGACATCCTGAAAGCGAACGGCAGCTGCGCGGCCGTGTGGGCCGATTGGTACGGCTTCAAGATGGAAAGCTTCGATGGCATCGGTGCCAATCTCGCACTGCTGCAAAAGGCCGGCGCGTGCGGCATGATCCATTCGGACGATGAGAACGGCATCCAGCGGCTTAACCAGGAAGTGGCCAAGGCGCAGGCCTCCGGGCGCCGCGCCGGGATCGACATCCCCGATGCGCAGGCATGGGAATGGCTCAGCATCAATCCCGCCCGCGCGCTGGGCATCGCCGATCGCACCGGCAGCTTGAAGCCCGGCAAGATGGCCGATGTCGTGCTGTGGAACGGCAACCCCATGAGCGTCTACACCCGGCCGGAAAAGGTCTGGGTCGATGGCGCCTTGCTTTATGATGCGACCAATCCGCGGATGCGTCCGGTATCCGATTTCGAACTTGGCCAGCCGGGCGCGGGAGACGTGAAATGAAGGACATCCTGCTCTCGCTGACCGCGCTCGGCGCGGTCCTTGCCGCCCCCGCCATGGCGCAGACCGTCGCCATCACCGGCGGCACCGTCGCGATCGGCGATGGCTCGCAACCGATCGAGCGCGGCACCGTGGTGATGCGGGACGGCCGCATCGTCGCGGCTGGCGCCGGCATCGCCGTGCCCGCAGGCGCGACGGTGATCGACGCCACCGGCAAATGGGTCGCAGCCGGGATGGTCGCCGGTTTCACCAATCTCGGCCTCGTCGATGCCGAGGGCGTGCGGGAGAGCAATGATGGCAGCGCGCGGACCTCGCCGTTCAACGCCTCGATCGACATTGCCCCGGCGATCAACCCGCAAGCTGTGCAGATCGGCAACGAGCGCGCCGGTGGCATTACGCGCGCCTTGGTATCGCCCAGCACCGGCCAATCGATTTTTGCCGGGCGCGGCGCCGTGATCGATCTCGGCGCCGATGCCGACCCGATCACCCGCGCACGCGCCTTTCAATATGTCGAACTGGGCGAGGATGGCGCCAGCGAAGCGGGCGGCAGCCGCCCGGCGGCCTATGCCATGTTGCACGATGCCTTGGCGCAGGCGCAGGATTATCGCCGCAATCCGGCAGGCTTCGGCGGGCGCGAACAGGCATCCTTGGTCAAGCGCGTCGATGCGCAGGCGCTGCTGCCGGTGCTCGACGGGACGATGCCGTTGCTCGTCCATGTCGAGCGCGCCAGCGACATCCGCTCCGTGCTGGCGCTCAAGAAGCAATATCCGGCGCTGAAACTGGTGCTGGTCGGGGTGCGCGAGGGCTGGATGGTCGCCCGCGAGATCGCCGCCGCACGCGTGCCGGTGATCGCCGCGGCGCTGGCCGATCTGCCGGCGAGCTTCGAATCGCTCGCGGCGACCGAATCGAACGTCGGCCGGCTGACGGCGGCGGGAGTAACGACGGCGATCTCGACCGTCAGCGCCAATACCGCGCCGGGCGAGCATATCCTGGCACAATATGCCGGCAATCTCGTGGCGATCGCGCGCGTGCCCGGCGCCACCGGACTCGATTGGGGTCAGGCCTTCGCGACGATCTCGTCAAAGCCCGCGCAGGCGCTGGGCATGGATGGCGAGATCGGATCCTTGCGCCCCGGCCGCCGCGCCGACGTGGTGATTTGGGACGGAGATCCGCTCGAACTTTCCTCCGCTCCGCTCGCCGTCTACATCGACGGCCTGGCGCAACCGATGCGCTCGCGCCAGATCGAGTTGCGCGATCGCTACAGCGTGCCGCAGGAAGGGGTGTTGCCCAAGGCATATAGCCGGTAAGTCGGGCCGCACTCTCTGTCTGTCACCCCGGGCTTGGTCCGGGGTCCACTGTGCCGGCGTTAATGCACTATCATAACAGCAATGGCCAAGCCTTGGTGGACCCCGGACCAAGTCCGGGGTGACGAGTGCTTTCCCCGCGCCCTCCAACACCCTATAGCCCTCCCAGCCATGACTGCCGCGACTCTCCCGCTTCCCGCCGAATGGCGCGATTTCCTCGCGCTGACGAAGCCGCGCGTGATGACGCTCGTCGTGTTCACCGGCCTGTGCGGCATGCTCGTTGCGCCGGTGTCGATCGATCCCGTGCTGGGCTTCACCGCGATCCTGTGCATTGCCTTGGGCGCGGGCGCGGCGGGCGCGCTCAACCAATGGTATGAGGCGGATCTCGACGGCAAGATGAAGCGCACGCAGGGCCGCCCGCTGCCTGCCGGGCGGATGGAGCGTGGCTCGGCGCTGCATTTCGGCGTAGGATTGGGCGTCTTTTCGGTGATCCTGATGGGGCTCGCCAACAATCTGGTCGCCGCCGGCATCCTGGCCGTATCGATCCTGTTCTACGTGTTGGTCTATACCGTGTGGCTCAAGCGCCGGACGCCGCAGAATATCGTCATCGGCGGCGCGGCCGGGGCGTTTCCGCCACTGATCGGCTGGGCCGCGGCGACGGGCGATATCGCCACGCTGCCGGTATTGCTCTTCGCGCTCGTCTTTCTGTGGACGCCGCCGCATTTCTGGGCGCTCGCGCTGTTCATGAAGACCGATTACGCCGCCGCCGGCGTGCCGATGCTGCCGGTCGTGGCGGGCGAGCGCAGCACGCGTACGCAGATCGGGCTGTACACCATCCCGATGGCCGCCGCGGCGATCGCGCCGTGGGCACTCGGCCTGTCGGGCGCGCTGTATGGCTGGGTGGCGATGATCACCACCGGCGTGTTCGCCGCGATGGTCGTGCAAGTGGCGACGCGCCGCACGCAGCCGGGCGATACGATGCGCCCGGAAAAGCGGCTGTTTGCCTATTCGATCCTTTATCTGTTCATCATCTTCGGCGCGCTGGTCGTCGATCGCTGGATCTGATCCCATGCAAGAACCGACCAATAATGATGATCTGATCCGCGCCCGTCAGCGCTCGCGCGCGACCGTGATGGCGGTGATCCTTGGCGCGTTCGTGATCCTGGTGTTCGCGATCAGCATCGCCAAGATCAAGGCAGGGATACCGCATTGATCCGGCGGAGCCTGACCGGGCCGGGGCGCACCGCGCTGCTCGCCGTGCTGGGTATCTGCTTCATGACCGGGCTCGCCTGGGCCAGCATCCCGCTATACCGCATGTTCTGCGAAGCGACCGGGCTTAACGGCACCACACAGCGCGGGCTGGTGGCGCCGGGGGCAACCGACAACCGCATCCGCATCGATTTCGATGCCAATGTCGATCCCAAGCTGCCGTGGAAATTTGCGCCGGAAAACCCGTCCGAAACGATCGATATCGGTGGGCGCGATATGGCGTTCTTCACCGCCACCAACACCAGCGACAAGCCGGTGACGGGGATGGCGACGTACAACGTGACGCCGGCGCAAGCGGGCAAATATTTCACCAAGATCCAGTGCTTCTGCTTCACGCAGCAGACGCTGCAGCCCGGCGAGACGGTGCGCATGCCGGTGATGTTCTTCGTCGATCCCAAGATTCTGGCCGATGAGGACGCGCGCGATATCAAGACGATCACGCTCAGCTATACGTTTTACCGGCCCAAGACGGTGGATTCTGCGAAAGCAGCCAGCTAGAGCGTTTGCAAAGAGATAGCAGAGGGACCGATCATGGCCGGCGCCAAGAACCACGATTATCATATTCTTAACCCCGATCCCTGGCCGATCATCGGCTCGTTCTCGGCGCTGGCGATGGCCGCGGGCGGGATCATGTGGATGCATGGCGGCCATGTCGATAAGCCTAATGGCGGCGGCGTCGTGTTCTTCCTCGGTCTGCTCGGCGTGCTCGTCACCATGTTCTGCTGGTGGAGCAATGTGATCAAGGAAGCGAACCGCGGCGATCATACGCCCGTTGTGCAGCTTCACCTGCGGTACGGCATGATCCTGTTCATCGCTTCCGAAGTGATGTTCTTCGTCGGCTGGTTCTGGGCATTTTTCGATTTCTCGCTGTTCCCGGCACCCGTCGAGCTGATCGAGGGCGTGCCCGGGCTGATCGCGGATGCCGCCGCCGGTGCGGCAACCTGGCCGCCCAAGGGCCTGGAAGTAATCAACGCGTTTGAGCTGCCCTTGCTCAACACGCTGATCCTGCTGCTGTCGGGCACCACTGTCACCTGGGCGCATCACGCGCTGATCCACGGCCAGCGCGGCGGCGACAAGACCGGTGCATGGGGCGCGATCGGCGTCGGCAACCGTGATGGCGTGCTCAAGGGCCTGTGGGTCACGATCGTGCTCGGGCTGTTGTTCAGCTCGATCCAGGCGTACGAATACGCGCACGCGCCGTTCCCCTTCAAGGGCATCAATTATGGCGCCGCCTTCTTCATGGCGACCGGCTTCCACGGCTTCCACGTCCTGATCGGCACGATCTTCCTGATCGTCTGCCTGATCCGCGCCTATAAGGGCGATTTCACGCCCAAGCAGCATTTCGGCTTCGAAGCGGCGGCCTGGTATTGGCATTTCGTCGACGTTGTGTGGCTGTTCCTGTTCGTCACCGTCTATGTCTGGGGCGGCTGGGGCGCACCGGTCCACGGCGGTTGAGCTGCCACGAGCCGATCGCGACGCGCCTGGCGCCCGTCACGATTGGCTCGAGGACGACAGCGGTGATGATCGAACCGCGCAAGGTGTTACGATGAAACGTCTGCCCATCGTCGCCACGATCATCGTTGCGCTCGCCGTCGCGCTGATGATCGCGCTCGGCGTATGGCAATTGCAGCGCAAGGCCGAAAAGGAGGCGATGATCGCGCAATATGCCGCGAACGTCGCGCTTCCCGAAATCGCCTTCCCCGCCATTCCGGTCAACGATGCGCTGCTGTTTCGCAAGGCTGTCGGCACCTGTATCGGGCCCATCAACTGGATCGAGCGCTCGGGGCGCACCGCGCAAGGCGCCACCGGGTGGCGCCAGATCGCGCAGTGCCGCACCGGCATCGGAGGCCCGGGCATGGCCGTCCAGCTCGGCCTGTCCGGCCAGCCGCGCGGCAAGCCGGCGTGGAATAGCGGCGTGGTGCACGGTTATATCAGCCAGGCGCCCGACGATCAGCCCCTGATACTGTCACTGATCGGTGCTGCGCACCCCAAGACGCTGATGCTGATCGCCGCCACGCCAGCGGCCGGGCTAGCGGCTAATCCGGTGCCGGATCTGTCGTCGATCCCCAACAACCACCTGGCTTATGCCGTGCAATGGTTCGTGTTCGCGGCGATCGCCGCGATCATCTACGTAATAGCGGTACGCGCACGCTAACCGCTATTTCGCGGTCGACGCAGGCCGTTGCGCGGGCAGCGCGAGCAGGGCGCCGATCAACGCCTGGTCGTCACCCGGCGCGATCGGCGCCTTGTACACGCCGCGCATCTTGTCGATCGTTGCTTGCCACTTCTCCGCATTGAGCGGTGGTTGCGCGGTGAGCATCTCGACCGAATGACAGGCGGTGCAATTGGCGGTGATCAGCGCGCTGCCGGCCGGGAGCGCGGCACTTTCCTCAGGCAGGGCGATCGTCGCCGAGGTCAGCGTGATGCCGCCGCCGGAGACCGAGGTGTCATCGTCTCCCCGCGGCGCGCTGGCATCGGGCCGGGGGATCAGCATCCAGCCGATCGCCAGCACCGCCATCAGCGCCAGCACGGCAACAGCGATCGTCCGGCGACTCATGTTGCGTTCACCGCGATGCTCTCGATCGCATTGCGCATGAAGCCGCCGGGGTTCCAGATCGGTTGCGCGATTTGGGTTTGCCCGGCGCTGTTGGTGCAGCGCAGCGCCAGACGATAGCGGCCCGGACTGAGACCGGGCACAGTCGCTTCCCACAAGCGGAAGCCATAGCGGCCTTCATCGGGGCCCAGCGGCGCGGCATGCCAACTGCGGCCATGATCCATCGACAGATCGACGCGCGTGACGCCATGCGTGCCCCCCATGGCCAGGCCGCGGATGTAGAATGGCGAGCGCGCCGTCACCGTCGCGTCATCGCCCATATTGGTGAAAAACGCGCGCGGCAGCATGCGGTTGATCGGCACGGTAGGGAAATCCTTCGCGCCGGGCATGACATCGGGGCCGGGGGTCGCCGGAATGCGATAGGCCTTGTCCATCCAATAGCCGGTATCGGGCGTGGTCAGCACCTCGATCCGGTCGAGCGCCTTGATCCAATAGGTGGAATACCAGCCCGGCACAATCAGCCGGATGGGAAAGCCGTTGAGCAGCGGCAGTTGCGCGCCATTCATCTGAAACGCGATCATCACCTCGCTATCGCGCGCGTGATCGATAGCCAGCGACTTTTCGAATGCTGGCGCCCCGGGCGGCGGCTTGTCCAGCCCGCCGAGTTTCACCGCCACCGCGCCGGGCGCCACGCCGGCGCGATCGAGCACGTCACGCAAGGCCACGCCGACCCATTTGGCATTGCCGATCGCGCCATTGCCCCATTGCGCGCCGGGCACGCGCGGGCTGAACAGACCGCGCGAATTGCCCGAACATTGATTGACCGCGGCAAGCTCGACGCGCGGCATGGCCAGCAGGTCGGCCAGCGACAGTGACAGCCGCCGGCGCACCGCGCCGCCGATGGTGAGGCGGAACGTCCGCACGTCCACCGATGTCGGGATATCGCTGTAATGCCAGCGCACGAAAAAGCGGTCGTTGGGAGTGAAGACCTGTCCGTCGAGTGCGTCGAGCGGCGTTTCCAGCAACGGCGCGCGGCCGCGCTGCAAAATCATGCTGCCCTTTTCCGGGAAATCGCCGGTCATCGCGCGCGCGCCGTTGCCGCCGGGAAGTCGGAGATCGACTAATGCTTGCGCCAACGCGGGCATGGCGGCCAGGCCGGCGCCGGCGCCGATCAGCCCGAGCGCCTCGCGACGGCCAAGTTCAGCCATTGGTATGGATCTGCAGCGGTGCGAACCGCGCGACCTGCGTGCCGACCATGCACAGTTGATCGAGCACCGCCTGATCGCTGGCGCCGCCTTCGTCATCGAACTTGGTCAGCTGCGTGTTGATCGCGGCGGCGAACGGCGTCGGCCAGCCGCGCAGCGCGTGGACGATCGAGCGCAGCGCGGCGATCGTGCTGCCAGTCGCCTGCCAGCCATAGGCAGTGGCGATCAGCCCTACGGGCATGTCGGCGAGATAGGGGCGCTCCGCATCGCGCGCGGTTTCCTCGAGCAGATCGAGCGCATTCTTGACCACGCCGGAAATGCTGCCGTGATAGCCCGGCGAGGCGATGATCAGCGCCGAGGCTCCACGCATCGTCTCGACGAAATCCTGCTCCTCGGGCGTGCGCGTGGTCGCCTTGGGGTTGTAGAGCGGCAGGCGACCCATGTCCGCGCCGCCGAACATGCGCGTGCGGAAGCCCTGGCGGCCGGCGGCGTCGAGCGCGATCTTCAGCGCGCGTTCGGTCGAGGAGACGCCGCCGATCGTGCCGCCGATGCCGACGACCAGGGGCTGGAATTCGCTATCGGCCATCATATCGTCCCTCGGCATCGCATGCGCTGCATATCTCCGCTTGTCGGCCATGCGACAAGCCGCGATCGGCGCCGCCGATGCGAAAACCGATCAGCGGGCCAATGGCGCGTGATCGATCTGCGGCAGCACGTGGCGCGCGAACAGATCGGCCTCGGCAGCATGCGGATAGCCCGAGAGAATGAACGCCTCGATGCCCATGTCGCGATAGCCGTTGATCTTGGCCAGCACCTGATCGGGATCGCCGACGATCGCCGCACCGCAGCCGGAGCGCGCGCGCCCCACCCCGGTCCACAGATTGTCCTCCGCATAGCCATCGTCGGCAGCGTTTTCGCGCAGCGCGGCTTGCGCGGCGACGCCGGCGGACTGCGAATCGAGCGATTTGGCGCGGATCGCGGCGCCTTCGGCATCATCGAGCTTGGCGATTAGCCGATCGGCGGCGGTACGCGCCTCCGCTTCGGTATCGCGGACGATGACGTGCGCGCGATAGCCGTAGCGCAGCGTGCGCCCGTGCGCAGCGGCGCGCGCGTCCATGTCGGCCATGATCGCGGCGATCGTTTCCTTCTTGTCGGGCCACATCAGGAACACGTCACAGCCCTTGGCCGCAGCCTCGCGCGCATCGGGGGAGAGGCCACCGAAATAGAGCGGAGGCGCCTTGCCGGAAACGGTGCGCACGCCTGACGGCGCGACCTTGAGCTTCCAGAAGTCGCCGTCATGATCGAGCGCCTCGCCGTTGAGCAAGGTCTTGAGGATGTGCATCGCCTCCACCGTGCGGGCGTAACGCGGCGCACTGGCCAGCGTCTCGCCGGGCAGATCGGAAGAGATGATGTTGACCGTCAGCCGCCCGCCAAGCAGCTGATCGATCGTGGCGATCTGCCGCGCCAGCTGCGGCGGCCAGCTTTCGCCCACGCGCACGGCCATGAGCAATGCCATGCGCCGGAGCATCGGCGCGATCGCGGCGGCAAAAGCGGTGGTATCGATGCCCAGCGCATAGCCCGAGGGCAGCAGGATATTGTCAAACCCGCCGCTTTCGGCCTGCAGCACGATATCGCGGCAATGCTCCCAACTCGATTTCAGCTTGGCATCGGGCTGCCCGAGAAATTCATAGTCATCGTCGCATAGCGCGGAAAACCAGCTGACTTCGCATGGCGGGCGGGCGGTCACGGCAGTTTCTCCCCGCGCGCGGCGACCAGCACGTCATACCATTCCTGGCGCGACCAACGCACCGAGTGGACATCGGCAAGCTCGGCAATGCGCGTGGCATTCTGCGTGCCGACGATCGGGATCACCCGCGCGGGATGCGCCATGATCCAGCTATACGCCGCTGTTGCGCGGCTTACACCGGCCGCTTCGGCCTTCACATCCAAGGCGTGCGCGGCGGCGCGTTCCTGCGCCGTGCCCGGCTCAGCAATGCGCCCGCCCCCCAACGGGGACCAGGCGAGCACGGTGATATCGCGCGCCATGGCCAGATCGACCAGCCCACTGGTGATCGGCTCCAGTTCTAGCGGCGAGAATTCCGGTTGTACGGTGGCGAGCGGCACGGTCAGGAAGCTGGCCAACGCGGTGATCTGCGCAACCGTATAATTGGATACGCCGATCGCGCCGACCTTGCCGCTTGCAAGCATCTTCTCCAGCGTCCGCGCGACTTCCTGCGGATGCGTCAGAATATCCGGGCGATGGATCTGATACAGTTCGACACGATCGGTGCGCATCCGGCGGAGCGAGGCATCCAGCGCGTCCTCCAGATAACGCGCGCTCGAATCGTACGGCACCGGCGGGGTGATCCCGCCCTTGGTCGCCAACACCATGCGCCCGCGCAAGCCGGGCGTGGCGGCGAACACCTCGCCCAGCAGAGATTCGGCATCGCCAAACCCGCCCGCGCCATCGAAACCGTAAATATCGGCGGTGTCGAACAGATTGATCCCGGCATCGAACGCTGCTTCGATCAGCGTGCGTCCCTCGGTCGGCGAAACGCCGGCGAAGCGCCACATCCCCCAGGCTATTGGGGAAACCAGCAATCCGCTCTTGCCGAGCGACCGCATTTCGGGCTTATGATCGTTTTCAGACATCGTTGTCATACATAGGGGCTGGATGCGTGGTAGAGCAAGTACGTTATGGGCTTGTCGGCGCGGGCATGATGGGTGTCGAGCATATCACCAACCTGGCGATCACGCCCGGCGCGGTGGTCACCGCGCTCGCCGATCCGACGCCGAGTTCGCTTAATCATAGCCAGGCCGCGCTGGGGCGATCGGTGCCGACGTTCGATAGCGCCGCGGCGCTCGCCGCCAGCGGATTATGTGATGCGGTGATCGTCGCCAGCCCCAATTACACGCACCGCTTGGTGCTGGAGCCGCTGTTCGAGGCCGGCCTGCACATCCTGTGCGAAAAACCGCTGGCCACGACGATGGATGATGCTCGCTGGGTGGCGGAGCGCGCGGCCGCGACGGACAAGGTGTTCTGGACGGCGATGGAATATCGCTACATGCCACCCGCTGTCGAGTTCATCCGCGAGATCAAGGATGGCCGCATCGGCCGGCTCCAGATGCTGTCGATCCGTGAGCATCGTTTTCCGTTTCTCGAAAAAGTTGCCGACTGGAATCGCTTCAGCCGTAACACCGGCGGCACGATGGTCGAAAAATGCTGCCATTTCTTTGATCTGATGCGGCTGATCACCGGCGCCGAAGCCGTGCGCGTCTATTGCTCGGGCGCGATGGACGTGAATCATCTGGACGAGCGTTATGACGGCGAGACGCCGGACATCATCGACAACAGCTATACCACGGTCGATTTTGATAACGGGGTGCGCGCCATGCTTGATCTGTCGATGTTCGCCGATGGCGCGGAAAATCAGGAAGAGATTGCCGCCGTGGGGGACCAGGCGCGCCTCGACGTGCTGATCCCCGAAGGCGCTTTGGTCTATTCGCCGCGTGTCGGCTTTCGCAACGAGAAGAAGGTCGAGCGCCGCATCGTCCATACTGACGAGACCGCGCTCAACGCCGGCAGCCATCACGGCTCGACCTTTTACCAGCATCAGAAATTCAACGCCGCGGTGCGCGGGGCAGGACCGGTCGAGGTCACCGCGCATGATGGGTTGATGGCGGTGGCGATCGGCACCGCGGCGGAGATCAGCGCGCGCGAGCATCGCGTGGTGGAGATGCATGAACTGGGCATGTGAGGGCGAAGCCGGGCTTTGCCGTGGCAAAGCCTGATTGCGCTGACAGAGTGACGACAACAACAATACCCATCGAACGAATGGGAATTTGGGAGACGATGATGACCAAGGCACTGTATCTATCGAGTGCGGCATTGCTCGCGCTAATCGCTGCCCCGGCGCTGGCGCAGGATGCCGGCACCGCGGGCGTGTCCGCCGCGACAACCGGCGCGGACGCGCAAACCGCCGAGCCGACCGACACCGGCAGCGTGACACCCGGCGACATCGTCGTCACCGCGCAAAAGCGCAGCGAACGCTTGCAAGACGTGCCGGTGGCGATCTCGGTGATTTCGGGCGACCAGCTGGCCGCCAAGGGTGCGCTCAACCTGGAAGGCGCGCAATATCTCGTCCCCACGCTCAACTTCCGCAAATCGGGCACGGCGATCAACCAGTCGCTGTTCCTGCGCGGGGTGGGCACCTCGACCTTCTCGATCGCGGGCGAGCCGAGCATCTCCACCGTGGTCGACGGCGTGGTCTATAGCCGCGCGGGCGAAGCGTTCAGTGACCTGATCGATATCGACCGGATCGAAGTGTTGCGCGGGCCGCAGGGCACGTTGTTCGGCAAGAACACCAGCGCCGGGGTGATCAACATCGTCACCAAGCGACCAGGCGACGACTTTGGCGGCTTTCTGGAAGGCGGCTATTACACCAACGGTAATGAGTATCGCGTGCGCGGCGCGGTGGATGTGCCTCTGGGCGAGAATGTCAAAAGCCGCTTCACCGGTTTCTATGGCAATTACGACGGCAATATCCGCAACATCGCGCAGGATAACGACCGGGTGAACGGCTACGAACATTATGGCGTGCGCGGCATGATCGTCGCCGATCCCACGCCAGACCTGACCTTCACGCTGATCGCCGATTACCGCAAATCGAAGGACGATTGCTGCGCCGAAGTGATCGGCACCACGCCCACCAACGCCACCGCCAGCGTGCTGCCCGATATCCGCGGCGACAGGTCGCGCACGGTGAACCAGGATCTGGTGACCTCGACCAACGAGACAAGCTGGGGCGTGTCGCTGCAGGCCGATGCGCAGGTCGGCACGCAGACGGTGACCTATATCGGCTCCTATCGTGAATATGATAACGAGGAGATCCGCGACGGCGATTGGCTGCCGCGCGCGTACGTCGGCTTTAACCAGCTTCACGACTTCGGGCCGCAGACGTCGAACACGTTCACGCAGGAATTGCGGCTGACCTCGCCGTCCGATCAGTTCTTCAGCTATGTGCTGGGCGCCTTCTATTCGCGCGCCGAAACCGAGCGGACGTTCCGCCGCGACGATCTGGTCTGCACGCTGGCGCCAGCACCGACCGCGCTGACGCCGTGCACCACGACCGGTACGGTCGTCACCCGGCCGACCGGGACGGCGGATTTCGGCTCGGTGTTCAAAAATCTCGCGTTCTTCGGGCAGGGCACGTTCAACGTCACCGACCGATTCCGCGTCATTGCTGGCGTGCGCTACACCAGCGATCAGCTCGATGTGTCGCATATCCGCCGCACCGCGCTGACGGGCCCGGGGATCAACGGCAATTTCGATCGCGGCGTGAACAATCAATATATCCGCCTGGTCGCCGCTGGCGTGTCGCCAACGGTCGCCGCGACGCAGGCCGTTGCCGCATCTGATGGCGTGCCGTTCATCGCCAAGACGACCAACGACAATTGGTCGGGCAAGGCCGGCGTACAATATGACATTGCCCGTCAGTCGACCGCCTATGCGACCTATTCGCGCGGCTATAAGGGCCCGGCGTTCAACGTCTTCTACAATCTGACCGCTACCGGCACCAACGCGATCGATCCGGAAACCGCGGATGCCTATGAAATCGGGCTGAAGAACACGTTCTTCGATGGCAAATTGGTGCTCAATCTGGCGGGCTATTACGCAAAATATCACAATTTCCAGGCCAACAATCCGGATTTCGTGGCGGGCGTTCTGGTCACGCGCTTTACCAATGCGGGCGAGATCTCGACGCGCGGCGCCGAGCTCGACATCGTCTTCCAGCCGGTGCGCGATCTGTCGTTCAGCGGCGGCCTTGCCTATACCGACGCGCATATCGATCAGTTCAAGGTGCCGACCAACGGCGTGACGACGGGCGTGATCCCGAGCGGCACGACGCTTGGCTATGCGCCGAAATGGAAGGGCTCGTTGGGGGCGGATTATCGCATCCGTACCGGCGGCGTGGTCGATTTTACGCTGGGCGCACAAGGCTCGTATCAATCGAAGCAAACCTCGCAGCTGGATGCCTCGGCCGTGGTGCGCGAGGCGACGACGATCAGGGGTTACGGTCTGGTCGATCTCGCCGCGGGGATCGTCGATAACAACGATCGCTTCCGCGTTAGCTTCCAGGTCAAGAACCTGTTCGACCAGAGCTTCGCCAGCGCGATCACCAGCGGCGGGCCGGGCGGCAGCTATCGCTACCTGATCCCGCGCGAGGCGGATCGTTATTACGGCATCACCGGCCGGGTGAACTTCTGAGTTGAGCGGCCGGCCCGGTGCGCACCGGGCCGGCCGGGCTCAGCCGATCAACAAACCGGCCAGCGCAGCGGACATCAGATTGGCCAGGCTGCCCGCGGCGAGCGCGCGCAGCCCCAATTTGGCGATCATCGGGCGCTGGTTGGGCGCAAGGCTCCCGGTCACCGCCATCTGGATGGCGATCGAGCTGAAATTGGCAAAGCCGCACAGCGCAAAGGTGATCACCGCCACGGTGCGCGCCGACAAGCCGGTCTGCGTGCCCAGGCTGATATAGGCGACGAATTCGTTGAGCACGATCTTCTGCCCGAACAGGCCACCGGCGATCCCCGCCTCGTTCCACGGCACGTTCAACAGGAACATGATCGGCGCAAAGATATAGCCGAGCAGGCCCTGGAAGCTGAGCGTGGGATAGCCGAACCACGCGCCGATGCCGCCGAGCAGCCCGTTGGCGAGTGCGACCAAGGCAACGAACGCCAGCACCATCGCGCCGACCGCCACTGCCAGCTTGACGCCGGTCTGCGCGCCTTGCGCCGCGGCCATGATCAAATTGGCGGGCTTTTCCTCGTCATGCGTCGCCTGCGGCAGCGGTTCGCCGGCATGATTGTCGGGGACGTCGCCGAGCGGCAGTTCGCCCTCCGGCGCGCCGAGCCGATCGGGCATCATGATCTTGGCCATCAGGATGCCGCCGGGCGCGGCCATGAAGCTGGCGGCGAGCAGATAATCGATGCGGATGCCCATCGAGGCATAGGCGGCGAGGATCGTGCCGGCGACGCCCGCCATGCCGCTGGTCATCACGGTGAACAGCTGCGGCGCGGTCAGCCCGGCGAGATAGGGGCGGATAACCAGCGGCGATTCGCTCTGCCCGACGAAGATATTGGCGGCCGCACACAGCGATTCGACCTTCGATACGCCGATCACCCATTCGATCGCGCCGCCGACCCAGCGCACCACGAATTGCATGATGCCAAGATAATAGAGGATCGACACCAGGCTGGCGAAAAAGATGATCACCGGCAAGGCGGCGATGGCGAAGCTCTGCCCGCCGATTTCGGGGGTCGCCATCTTGCCGAACAGGAATTCGGTGCCCTTTTGCGAATAGCCGAGCAGATTGGCCACCCCGCCCGACATTTCGCCGAGGATCATCTTGCCGGCGCTGGAATAGAGCACCAGCACGGCGATGCCGGCCTGCAGCGCGAACGCCGCGCCGACCACGCGCAGCCGGATCGCGCGACGATCGTTCGATAATAAGATGGCGATGCCGAGGATCACTGCGATGCCCGCAATACCGATCAAAAACCTGTTCATTGCGTGCCCGTCGCCCTTCAATTTAGGGCAGCTTCACCCAGTTTTTGCGGCATGCGCAAGAAAATTGCGCTGGCGAAGCAACGATCCGGCGCTGCCGGCGCGATTGACGCGTGGGCGAAAGCCGGTAGCGTCGCCGCGATGAACCAGACGCCACCGGCATTTCCACGCTCGCTCTTCTTCTTCTCGATCTTCTACGGCGGCATGGTGTGCATCGCCGGCGTGCTCGGCAACAAACAGGTGTCGTTGGGGCCGCTCTCGGCGATCGGGCCGATGTTCGGGCTGGGGCCATTGGCGGTGGAGGCGGGAATTTTCGCTTTCCTGCTGCTCGTCATCGTATCGAGCGCGGTCGCCGAGCTGCATGGCCCCAAGGCGGCGAACACCTTGGTGCGGATCGGCTTCGTGCCACTGATCGTGTCGATCCTGCTCTCCTGGATCGTGCATTTCCTGCCCGCCTCGCCCGATATGCAGCCGGCCAATCGCGATGCGATCCAGCTGGTGCTGGGCGCGACCTGGCGCATCTGGCTTGGCGGGATCATCGCCTATGGCATCTCGCAGACGCTGAACGTGACGATCTTCGCGGCGCTCAAAGGGGGCGAGGGCGGGCAGTTATTGTGGTTCCGCGCGGCCATTGCCAGCGTGCTGAGCCAGGTGGTCGATACCCTGCTGTTCGCGACGATCGCGTTTTACGGCGTGTTTCCGATCGGCGAGCTGATCGCCGGGCAGATGCTGGCCAAGATCGCGCTGTCGCTGATCCTGGTGCCGCCGCTGATCTATCTGGTGGTGGCGCTGGGGCGGCGGCTGGACCGGGTGTGATCCCGACCTGCTCCACCATGTCATCCCAGCGCAAGCTGGGATCTCCATGGGGCGGGTACACCGCGCGCCTCCGAAAGACCCCAGCTTTCGCTGGGGTGACGGTAAAGGGTTGGGCCGGCGCTTTCGCTGGCGGCACCTTCTAGCTAAAGGGCGCGCATGACCGATCACTCTCCTTCGCCTAGCCTGCTTGCCAAGGCCGAAACGCTCGTCGAGGCATTGCCCTATCTGCAGCGTTATGCCGGCGCGACGTTCGTCGTGAAATATGGCGGGCATGCCATGGGCAGCCCGGAGCTGCAGCGCGATTTCGCCGAAGACGTCGTGTTGCTCAAAGCCGTCGGGATCAATCCGGTGGTGGTACATGGCGGGGGCCCGCAGATCGGCGCGATGCTCAAGCGGCTGGGGGTCGAATCGCGCTTCGTCGATGGCTTGCGCGTCACCGATGCGGAGACTGCGCAGATCGCCGAAATGGTGCTCGCCGGCAACATCAATAAGGAAATCGTCGGCTGGATCGGCCAGGCCGGCGGTCGCGCGGTCGGCCTGTCGGGCAAGGATGCCGGGTTTGTCACGGCCGAGAAGGTCGGACGGAACACGCCGGACAAGTTGCAGGGCATCGAGCGGCATGTCGATCTGGGCTTTGTCGGCGAGCCGGTGGGCGTCGACCGGCGCATCATCGATACGTTGTCCGCGGCCGACATCATCCCGGTGATTGCGCCGATCGCGATCGGCGCGGACGGCCATACCTATAATATCAACGCCGATACCATGGCCGGGGCGATCGCCGCGGCGCTTGGCGCATCGCGGCTGTTCATGCTGACCGACGTCGTCGGGGTGCTCGACAAGCAGGGAGAGTTGCTCACCGATCTCGATCCGGCGCGGATCGCCGAGCTACGCGCCGATGGCACGGTAAGCGGCGGGATGATCCCCAAGCTCGAAACCTGCGTCAATGCGGTCGCGGCCGGGGTGGATGCGGCGGTCATTCTCGACGGGCGCGTACCGCATGCCATGCTGCTGGAGATTTTCACGCGGGAGGGAGCGGGGACGCTGGTGCATCGCTGAGGAGTGCGGCGAGGCGCATGACAAGCGGATGACGCTTTCGTGTCGCGAACGTCACCGCGCTGTCGCGCTGAGGTCACACCACGTTGCTAAGCGAGGCTCTCGCATTCCGCAGGAGCACGCTTATGCACGCCGCCAGCTACGCGCCCGATCTCGACCGCTGGATCGCCGATCTCGGCACCGCCATCGCGCAGGCCACGCAGCCCGATCCGATGCTGCCGGAAACTGGCTACCGCACCGGCACGGCGATGCTTGCCTTCACCGTGGAGCCAGACGGCCACATCGCCGATATCCGCTTGGTTGGCAGCTCGGGAGACGAGGCGCTCGACCGTCGCGCGATCGCCAAGCTGCGCCGCGCTGATCCGTTGCCGGCCGGACCGCTCGGCGCGGCCCGCCGTACGCACATCGCGGCGGTCGGCGTGGCCGAGCGCATCGTGGCCCCCGCTGCGCGCCCGGAAAAGACCGCCGAACCGGTGTACGCCTGACCCAATGGGGAGGTGATGACGGGTAAGCGGTTGTTCCCTGATAGCGGCATGCGCTATCGGGGAACGACCAAGCCTATCCGGAGACCGTAATTGATCGTTATCCTGCAGATCGTCCAGGTGCTCCTCAACGTCATCTGGTGGATCATCGTCATTCAGGCGATCCTGTCCTGGCTGATCGCGTTCAACGTCATCAACACGCAAAGCCATGCCGTGCGCACGGTGTGGGAAGCGCTGCGCCGCATGACCGAGCCGCTGTACCGCCCGATCCGCCGCATCCTGCCCGATTTCGGCGCGCTCGATCTGTCGCCGCTCGTTGTGCTGCTGATCCTCTACATCCTGATGAACATCATCATTCCCAATCTTGCGGTGCAATTCTACGCGCCGCCCGCCGTTACGGTCTGATGCCGGCCTGGGCCCTGCGCGACGATGGCATCGCCATCGCCGTCAGGGTCACGCCACGATCGGCGCGCGATAGCATCGCCGCCGGCACGCCCGATCATTTTGTCGCTCGGCTGACCGCGCCGCCGGTCGAGGGCGCGGCCAATGCCGCGCTGGTGCTGCTGGTGGCCAAGCTGTTCGGCGTGGCCAAAGGCGCGGTGACGGTGATCGCCGGCGATACCGCACGGCTAAAGCGGCTGCATATTCGGGGGGACGTTACGATGCTGGCACAGATCGCCCAGCGCCTCTATGAGGCGGCGGCATGAGCGCTCAAATCATCGATGGAAAAGCCTTTGCCGCGCAAGTGCGCGCGCGCATCGGCGAACAGGTCGCCACGTTCCATGCCACGGCCGGGCGCGCGCCCGGGCTGGCCGTGGTGCTGGTCGGCGAGGATCCCGCCAGCGCCGTCTATGTCCGCGCCAAGGGCAAGGCGACGCGCGAGGCGGGGATGGAAAGCATCGAACATCGCCTGCCCGCCGATGTCGGGCAGGAACCACTGCTCGCGCTGATCGATACGCTCAACGCCGATCCGGCGGTGGATGGCATCCTCGTGCAGTTGCCGCTGCCGGCGGGGATGGACGAACGCGCGGTGACCACGCGGATCGACCCCGACAAGGATGTCGATGGCTTCCACCCGGTGAATGCCGGGCGACTGGCGACGGGGATCGAGGGTTTCGTGCCCTGCACGCCGTATGGCTGCCTGATGCTGCTCAAGGACACGCTCGGTGATCTGAGCGGGCTCGACGCGGTGGTGATCGGGCGATCGAACATCGTCGGCAAGCCGATGGCGCAATTGCTGATCGGCGAAAGCTGCACGGTGACGGTGGCGCATTCGCGCACACGCGATCTGGCCTCGGTGGTGGCGCGCGCGGATATCGTCGTCGCGGCGGTCGGGCGGCCCGAGATGGTGCGCGGCGAATGGCTCAAGCCCGGCGCGACCGTGATCGATGTCGGCATCAATCGCACCGATACCGGGCTGGTCGGCGATGTCGATTTCGCCGGCGCGATGAGCGTGGCGGCGGCAGTGACGCCCGTTCCGGGCGGGGTCGGGCCGATGACCATTGCCTGCCTGCTGCGCAACACGCTGATCTCGGCGCAGCGTCGCGCGGGGCTTGCGCAGGACGACCGCGCGCTGTGATCGAACTGTATATTTCCTCGCTGATCACCTTTTTCGTGGTGATCGATCCGCCCGGCTGCGCGCCGATCTATGCCGGGCTGACCGCGGGCGCCAGCGCGGTAGAGCGCCGCGCCATGGCGGTGCGCGCGGTGCTGGTGGCGAGCGCAATCCTCATCGTGTTCGCGTTGTTCGGCGAGGATCTGCTCAATGCGCTCGGCATTTCGCTGTCCAGCTTCCGCATTGCGGGGGGCATCATGCTGTTCCTGATCGCGCTCGAAATGGTGTTCGAAAAGCGCACCCAGCGCCGCGAGGATCGCGCGCAAAAGATCATCGAGACTCCCGAAGTGGAGGACGTTTCGGTGTTCCCGATGGCCATGCCGATGATCGCCGGGCCGGGATCGATCGCCTCCGTCATGCTGCTGATGGGGCGCAATGACGGGCTGGAGCGCTCTGCGGTGGTGCTGGGCGCGCTGGCGACGATCCTGCTACTGACGCTGTTGGCGTTGCTCGCCGCCGGGCCGATCATGCGCGTGCTGGGCGCCAAGATCGAAGCGGTGATCACGCGACTGCTGGGCGTGCTGCTGGCGGCACTGGCGGTGCAGTTCGTGATCGACGGGATCCGCATCGCGCTGCACTGAGACGGAGAGCGGTCAGCTGATCCGGAACAACCGGAACGGCGATTTCCTGGGCAGCGCCACCGGGGTCAGCCAGGCCGGCAGCTCGTTATGCGCCAGCCGGTCGTAAAACCCGCCGGGGTGGCGCGCGCGATAGACCGTCGATTCCGCCATGTTCGGGCAGACCAGCAGCAACGTCGCGCCATATTTCCTGGCGGTGGCGCGGAAATTGTCGGGCGAGCGCGAGAAAGCGTGCTGCACATCGAGAATGGCATCGCCGTTGCGGTGATAGGGGCCGGCGATGGCGTCATGATGCGTGACGGTGATCAGCCGCGGCCCGAGATCGACAAAGGTGAAGATGACCTGTCTGGGCAAGCGGTCGAGCGGTTTCAGCGCGGGCACCGTCATGCACAGGCCGGAGGCACGGTTGACAACCTGCACGCGCTTGCTCGGCCGGTCGATCGGCAGATATCGGATCAGCGGGCCGGAGAAGATCGCGGCCAGCGCGGCGAGCGCCACGACGCCGCCAGCGATCTTCACGCCGATGCCGCGATGCCGCACCACCCAGGGCAGACCGAGCCAGGCCAGCGCGACGATCCCGGGCACGGCCAGTAGCTGCGCCGCCGGCCCGGCGCGTGCCTGCCACAGCAGCATCAAGGCGGCGAAGGCGGAGAATAGCAGCACCGGCACCCAGCCGGTGATGCTCGGGTGCCGGCGCGCGGCCCAGGTGGCAAGCCCCGCGCCGATCAGCCCGACCACCGGCAGCGCGACGATCGGAAAGGCCATGCGGAACGGGTGTTTGTAGATCGGTCGCGCCTCGCGCACGTTGTTCAGCCAGCTCTTGGCCAGTTCGGGCGAAACCTGTTCGGGGCGGCCCAGGCATTGCGGAAACATCCAGGCGAAGCCGGCGCCGATGATCGCTCCGGCCGTGAGCGCCAGCGCCAGCCGCACCCAGCGCTCGGCAGGATTGAGCCGTGCCAGCAGGAACAGGAAGCCGCCGCCGACCACCATGACGCTGAGCCATACCGGGGTCAGCGCGTCACAGCGCAGCACCTGATTGGCGTTGGAGGCGAACAGCACGAAGCCGATCCCGCTGCCGCCGGCAAGCGTGAGCCCATAGACCGAGAGCCGCGCCGCTTCCGCGCGGTCCCACACCCAGCGCAAGGTGATGATCGCACCGGCCATCGCGGCATAGGGCAGCAATTCGAGCCCGATATTGAGCGATACCGCGCTCGACAGGCCGACGATCAGCCCGCCGCGGCGCTGCTGCGGATCGGCCAGCCCCGCGACGGTCAGGCTGAGCATGGCCAATTGCCAGCCGTGATGATCGATCCGATCGGGCATGAACATCGAGATCGTCGTGCCGCAGCACAGCAGCAATACGATGGCGAGCGGCCAGGCGATCGGGCTGACCAGCCGCCGCACGGTCGCCGCGAGCCCGAGCAGCGCGATCGACAGCGGCAGCAGCGGCGCGATGCCGCAGGCCAGCCGCTCCGCCTCGGCGGTGCCCACGAACGGGCGCAGTAGCAGAATGAGGCCGGCGAGCGGCAGATCGACGATGCGGCTCCAGTGAATGTCGAATCCGGCGGGCGGGCTCAGGCGATATTGCCGCAGATCGTACCAGCTTTGCCCGCTCAGCAGCGCGCGCACCTGCGCCAGGCGCATGTTATCGTCGGTATCGCCCAGCGACAGCCACTGGATCATGTGCCAGCGGTCCCATACGAACCACAGCAGCAGGATCGCCCAGGCGATCAGCGTGAAGCGCAGCCAGTGGCGATCGAGTTCGCTTTTCAGCCACAGCCCGGTTTTTGCGAAATCGTTCAAAATGCTTCCCTCGCCAGCCCCCGCGCTCTAGTGCGGCGCGCACAAAGGGCAAGGCGCACGTGACTGCGATCATCAGACAGATAGAAAGCATGCGGGCAAGCGGCGTGCTCGGGCAGCTGATCCGCTTCGGCATTGCCGGGCTGATCTCGACGCTGATCTATTCGGCGGTATATCTGCCGCTGTCGGCGCATGTCTTTGCGCCCAACCACGCCGTCTACGCCGTGCCGTTCGCCTTTGCGGTGGCGGTGACGGCGGGCTTCTTCCTGCACAGCGCGTGGAGCTTCAAGGGGCATGGCACGCGCGATACGAGCGGGCGGCAACATCTCAAATTCATCGCGGTGCAGGGCTTCGGGCTGCTTCTCAACGCGGGTTTCACCTGGGTGCTGACCGGCCTGCTGCACCAGCCCAATTGGGTGCCGCTGATACCGGTCGTGCTGATCACGCCGATCGCCACTTTCGCGCTCAACCGGCAATGGGTTTTTGGCTAATGGACCGTATCGTTTACGACCGCATGGCGGCACATGATTCCACGCATTGGTGGTATCGCGCGAGGCGCGATATTCTCGCCGATTATCTGACGCGCGAGGCCGATCTGCCGGCCGAGGCGCGCATTCTGGAGATCGGCTGCGGCACCGGGCACAATCTGCCGATGCTGGCGAGCTTCGGTGCCGTCGATGCGATCGAGATCGATCCCGCCGCGCGCGATATCGCCGCGCTGCGGCTCGGGCGCGACGTCAGCGATGCGCCGTTGCCGATCCTTCCCGGCGTAGAGCGCGCGGCCTATGATCTGATCGCCGTGCTCGATGTGGTCGAGCATATCGAGGACGATATCGCCGCGCTGCAGGCCATGGCAACGTGCCTCAAGCCCGGCGGCAAGATCCTGATCACCGTGCCCGCGCACCAGTGGTTGTGGAGCGCGCACGACGTGGTCAATCATCATCACCGGCGATATTCGAAAAAGAGCCTCGCCGCCGCGCTCCGCCAGGCCGGGCTGGAGCCGCACAAGCTCGGCTATTTCAATTCGCTGCTTTTTCCGCTGGCCGCTGCCGCGCGGCTGCTGGGGCGGATGACCGGGCGCGACGACAGCGACGATTCGCCGCCGCCCAAGCCGGTCAACGCTTTGTTCGAACGCATCTTCCGGCTGGAGCGGCATATGGTCGGCCGCGTGCCGATGACGCCGGGCGTCTCGATCATCACGCTGGCCACGCCCAAGCGCTAACGCGGGGTCAGCGCTGGCGGGCGGCGATCCGCGCCACCGCGACGATCGCCTGTGCCGCCAGCACCGGGCCGGCGGTGGCCGCGCCCATCATCGCGCGCTCGGCCTGCCGCACGCGATCGATCGCCGCGGCGAGCCGCTCGCTCGGCCAATGGCGCAGCGCCCGCGCGGTGATGGCCTTCTCGCGAAAGAAGACGCTTTCGGTAACCTGCGCGACGCCGGCGCCAGCGTCGACCTGCGCGCGCAGCTCGGCCAGCGTCATCAGCCGCCGGGCCAATTGCCGCAGCACCGGGATCGGCGAGACGCCCGCTTCATCGAGCCGCGCCAGCTCCATGCCCAGCGTATCGGCGCGGCCATCGATCGCTGCATCGATCGCGCGGCTCATTTCGGCATCGCCGATATCCGCGCCGATCGCATCCAGCGCGGCGTCGTCGATCTCGCGCGGCCGATCGGGGCCGGCATCGAGATATAGAGCGAGCTTTTCCAGCTCGCGGGTCATGATCGCACGATCGCCGCCGGTCGCCGCGGCCAGCCGCGTCGCGGTGTCGCCGGTGGTGCGCATGTCGTGCTCGCGCGCGATCGTCGAGACGAGTTTGTCGGCGTCCGCGCCCTCAGGCATGTAACAGGCCAGCGCCATCGCGCGGGGCGACATCTGCGCCAGCTTGACCACCTTGGCCGTGCCCTTGAGCGACGGCGCGATCGCCACCACAGGGTTGCCCGCGCGCTCCATGCTCAGCAGCAGGGTCAGCGCCTCCAGGCATTCCTCGCCCGCGCCGGCAATGCGGATATGCCGCGCACCGCCAAACAGCGACAGCGACGCCGCTTCATCGGTCAGCCGGCCGGGATTGGACTTCAGCGCGGCGGGTTCGAGATCGACGCGCTCAGCCTCCGGGCCCATGCGCCGCGCCAGCCGCAGCGCGAGATCCAGCGCGCCCGCTTCATCGGGGCCGTGCAGCAGGAACAGGCGGATGTCAGAGCCCGGTGCGTCGATCGCCGCGCGGACCTGATTGGCGTTGGCCTTCATCGCGCCTTTATGGCGCCTTGGGCGCGGTCCGCCGCACATAGAGCGCGACGCGCGACACGATCTGATCCGCGACGATGCCCGACAGCCGCTCGAGCGCGGTATTTTCCGCCGCGATCGTGGCATATTCGGAGCCGACCGCGTCGATCCCCGCGTCCGAGCCGGCGGTCGCATCGAGCAGCACCGTGCCATTGGCGAGATCGATCAGCTGATAACGCGCGCGCAGCGTGCGGCGTTCACGCGCCACGCTGTTGTCGCGCCGCACGCCGAGGCCGGAGATGCGATCATCGAGCCGCACTTCGAGCCGGTAGAGCGGCGTGGTCTTCCCCGCCTGCAGCCGATCGCTGAGCGCGGTCGACATCAGCCAGCCGGACTTGCCCTGGATCGGCGCGACCTCGACCTGCGTCAGCGTGGTGGCAACGACTCCCGCGCCGCCGCCTGTATAGAGCGGTTGCAGCCCGCAGCCGGCAAGCATCAGACCAAAAGCGGCAAGGGCGAGGGCGGGGACGAGGGCAGGGGCGAGGATCGGCTTCATGCGACGACGTTTACCAGACGATCGGGCACGACGATGATCTTTTTCGGGCTGGTATCGCCAATGCTGCGTTGCACGTTGGGGTTGGCCAGCGCGAGCGCCTCGATCACGTCCTTGGGCGTGCCCTTGGCGACTGTTACGGTATCGCGCAGCTTGCCGTTGACCTGCAGCGCGATCGTCACCTCGTCTTCCACCAGCAGCGCGGGATCGACCGCGGGCCAGGGCGCGTCGGCGATCAGCCCGTCATGCCCCGCGGCGGCCCAGGCTTCTTCCGCGATATGCGGCGCCATCGGCGCGACCAGCCGCATCAGCGTGGCGATTGCGGCGCTGCGCGAGGCGGACGGTTTGGCGCGCTCGATCTCGTTGACGAGGGCGTAGAGCTTGGCGACGGCCTTGTTGAAGCCGAGCGCCTCGATATCCAGCGCGATGCCGGCGATCGTCTGGTGCAGCTTGCGGTCCAGCGCCGTATCGCGCGCGTCACTGTCGCCGCCTTCGGAAGCCCCATCGAACAGGCGCCACAAGCGCTGGATGAAGCGCCACGATCCCTCGATGCCGCTCTCGCTCCACGGCAGATCGCGCTCGGGCGGGCTGTCGGAGAGCATGAACCAGCGCACCGCGTCCGCACCATATTGATCGACGATCGGTTCGGGATCGACCGTGTTCTTCTTGGATTTGGACATCTTCTCGACGCGCCCGATCGTCACCGCGTCGCCAGTGGCGATCTCGAACACGCCACCGCCGCGCCGCTCGATATCGTCTGGGCCAAGCCAGAGCGGCTTGTGGATCACATCGACGCCGTCGGTGCCGAGCGTTTCGATCGTCCGGCTGTACGTCTCGTGCGTCACCATGCCTTGCGTGAACAGCCCGGCGAACGGCTCGGCCACGTCGAGCTGCCCGATATGCTTCAGCGCCCGCGTCCAAAAACGGGCGTAGAGCAAGTGCAGAATGGCATGCTCGACGCCGCCGATATATTGGCCGACCGGCAGCCACTGCTCGGCCGCCACGCGATCGAACGGCTTGTCTTCGGGTTGGCTGGCGAAGCGGATGAAATACCAGGAGGAATTGACGAACGTGTCGAGCGTGTCGGTTTCGCGCCGCGCCGCGCCGCCGCACGACGGGCACGCGACCTGGTTCCATTCGGTATGGCGATCGAGCGGGTTGCCCGGCACGTCGAAGCTGACATCCTCGGGCAGCACGACCGGCAATTGCTCACGCGGCACCGGCACGACGCCGCAGGCGTCGCAATGGATGATCGGGATCGGCGTGCCCCAATACCGCTGGCGGCTGACGCCCCAATCGCGCAGCCGGAACACGGTGGAGCCAGTGCCCCAGCCTTCGCCCTCGGCGCGTTCGATCACCGTGCGCTTGGCATCCTCGATATCCATGCCGTCGAGAAAGTGCGAATTGACCAGCGTGCCGGGGCCGCCATAGGCCTCGTTGCCGACGAACACCGGGTCCTCGATCGCGCCGTCCGACACGACGCGCTTGACCGGCAGGCCATATTTGCGTGCGAAATCGAGATCGCGCTGGTCGTGCGCGGGCACGCCGAACACCGCGCCGGTGCCATATTCCATCAGCACGAAATTGGCGATGTAGACGGGCAGCTGCCAGGCCGGATCGAGCGGATGCGTGGCGGTGATGCCGGTATCGAAGCCGAGCTTCTCCTGCGTTTCCAGCTCGGCCGCGGTGGTGCCGCCGCGCTTGCACAAGTCGATGAACGCCGCAGCGTCGGCGTTGCGCTCGGCCAGCGCGCGCGCGATCGGATGATCCGCGGCAACCGCGACGAAGGCCGAGCCGAACATCGTGTCGGGCCGTGTGGTGAACACATCCACCTTGTCGCCATCGGAGAGTTTGAACGAAAAGGTCAGCCCCTGGCTGCGGCCGATCCAGTTTTCCTGCATCAGCTTGACCTTGTCCGGCCAATGCTCGAGCGCGCCCAGCCCATCGAGCAGTTCGTCGGCAAAATCGGTGATCTTGAGGAACCACTGGCTGAGCTTGCGCCGCTCGACCAGCGCGCCCGAGCGCCAGCCGCGCCCGTCGATAACCTGTTCGTTGGCCAGCACGGTCATGTCGACCGGATCCCAGTTGACCGCCGATTCCTTGCGATAGACCAACCCGGCTTTGAACAGATCGAGGAACAGCGCCTGTTCGTGGCCGTAATAGTCCGGTTCGCACGTCGCCAGTTCGCGCGTCCAATCGAGCGCGAAGCCCAGCCGCTTGAGCTGCGCCTTCATCGTGGCGATGTTGGCGCGGGTCCAGGCGCCGGGATGGACGCCTTTTTCCATCGCGGCATTCTCGGCCGGCATGCCGAACGCATCCCACCCCATCGGGTGGAGCACTTCGTGCCCGATCATGCGGCGATAGCGCGCCAGCACATCGCCCATCGTGTAATTGCGCACGTGCCCCATATGGATCCGCCCCGAGGGGTACGGAAACATCTCGAGCACATAGGAACGGGGCTTGGGGCTGTCGTCGCGCGCGGCGAACGTGCGGGCATCATCCCACACCTTCTGCCAGCTTGCGTCCGCCTTCAGCGCATTGAAGCGCGACGCCATCATCGTGTTCTTTCGTTATCCGGCGACGGAACCGCGGCGCAGATCGCGCGCACGGGTCAGGATCGCATCTTCGAGTTTCTGGACGGTGGCGGCCTTGACCGGCGCGGCGACCCACTGGCCGCCCTGATTGACTTCACGCAGCGCCGAGACGCGCAGGCCATCGGCGCGCAGATCCTGATCGAGGATCATCACCGTCACCTTGACACGCTCGGTCGGCGCAGCGGGATTGATATACCAATCGGTGACGATCACGCCGCCATTCGAATCGGTCTGCACCAGCGGCATGAAGCTCAGCGTATCGAGGCTGGCGCGCCACAGATAGGAATTCACGCCGATCGTGGTGATCTTGGAGGCGGCGAGATCCGCCTTGGGGCGTTCCTTGCCCCCACCGCAAGCGGCGAGCGGCAGCGCGAGCGCCAGCATGGCGAAGGCCAATTTGGGAGCCGGAAGGCGGATCATCGGCGATTTCCTGGGCGTGAAGGGATGCATGGACGCGCATCTATAGATGGTCTCGCGTCTGCCGCAAGGCTGGCCACCTGTGGGTCTGATGCAACACTCCGACATAAAGTGATTCCAGGCGGTAGAGCGTGGGGATATATCCGCTATAGCCGCGTTATGGGCGTCGGCACGATAAAGTGCCGGCTAAGGGGTATGGACGTGATCGCAGGTCGCTTGATGGCAGGATTGGGGTTGGGGGGGCTGTTGGCCGCCGCAATCTTCGTCGCGCCCGCGATCGGCGCACCGGATGCCACGAATGTGGCGGAAAAGCGTGGCTTTATCGCTCGCGGCATCGGCTCCTTCACGCCTGCTTCGGCCGATCCGCGGCTTGCCGCCTTGTTCTCACGCGGCGGGATAGAAACCAGCGGGTTCCGTTTCACGCCCTCCGAATCACGTCGCAGCGGCAATCGCGCCGTCACCGTGGCGGTGCGCGCGCGCTCGACTCAAGGCGCGCGCTATGCCGATCGCAGCCTGGTCGCCGCACCTTCGGTCAGCCTGGCGCCGATCGCCTATAATCTGGGCGCCGCGGTCGGATGGAAGCGCTTTGCCGTATCAAGCGATGTCGCCCGCGTCGATCTTGCCGGCCTGCCGGGCAGCCGCGAGACGGTGGATGTCGGGGTCAGCTATACCGGCAAGCGCTTCAGCACGCGCGTGAAGGCGATTGCCGATCGTCCGCTGGGCGGCACGCCCAAGCTGGTCGAGGAAGCGCCCAGCTACGCGCTCGATGTTGGCGGCTCCTATTCGCTGACGCGTAACTTCGACGTCACTGCCGGGCTGCGTTACAAATCGGAGCGCGACCGGATCGAGCGGCTCAAGGATGATCGCCTGGATAGCCAGGCCGTCTATGTGGGCACGGCGTTCCGCTTCTAATCCGTGCGCGCGATCCACGCATCGATTGCCGCCCAGCCGTAAAATCCTCGTAAGGTTCTGAAGCGTCGCGCGGTCATCCCGCCGAGCGCGATCGCTGGAACGGGCAGTCCGCGCAGCATCGCGGCGGCGGCGGCCCGGCTGAGCGTCTTGCCGCCCGGATGCGAGCGTGTGGCAAACAGCGGTGACACGAACAGCAGATCGGCGCCGGCCTTGACCCCGGCCAGCGTCTCGCGGCGCGTATGCGCGGGCCAGGTGCGTAGCTCGCCTGCGCGCCGTCGCCCCGCGCCGTGAACGCCATCGGCTCGCCCCAGCCGCGCCGCCCCCGCGCGCACCAGCACCAGCCCGTTGCACCGCGCTACCTTGGCCACTTGGGCGAACAGCGCACGGCGTTCGGCGGGCGGCGTCGCATAATGGCGGAAGATCACCCCGGCCCCGCGCGGCAGCGCGTCCAGCGCGCGCCATAGATCCTCGCCGAGCCGCTCGTCGGTCATCAGCCACTGCGTGGGCAAGTTGCGGTGGCGGCGCGGCACGACGCTGCCTATAGCAGCGCCGATGCCCATACACGATGCCGCAACCCCGCTCGCCGCCGTCCAGCAATCGATCGCCCGCGCCGCCACGCTGGCGCAACGCGAACCCGGCGACGTCACGCTGATCGCCGTCTCCAAGACGCAGGAACCGGCGGCGATCCTGCCCTTGTTGGAGGTCGGCCAACGCCATTTCGGCGAGAATCGCGTGCAGGAGGCGCAGGGCAAGTGGCCCGCGCTGCGCGAGACCTATCCCGATACCGTGCTGCATCTGATCGGGCAGCTGCAATCGAACAAGGCCGAGGATGCGGTGGCATTGTTCGATGTCATCCATGTGGTCGATCGCCCCTCGCTGGTCACCGCGCTCGGCGCGGCAATGACCAAGCTGAACAAGCGCCCGCCCTGCTTCGTGCAGGTCAATATCGGCAACGAGCCGCAGAAAGGCGGCTGCGCGATCGCCGATCTGCCCGCATTGCTCGCCGCGGCGCGCGCGGCGGGCCTGCCGGTCGCCGGGCTGATGGCGATCCCGCCCGCCGATACCGAGCCGGCGCCCTATTTCGCGCTGCTCGCCAAGCTGGCGCGCGATCATGATCTGACCGGGCTCAGCATGGGCATGTCGAGCGATTACGAGACCGCGGTGACGATCGGCGCGACTTATGTGCGCGTCGGCACCGCCCTGTTCGGCGCGCGGGCATGAAGTTCGCCGGAATCATCTTCGATTTCGACGGCGTGCTGCTGGAAAGCGAATATGTCGGCAATGTCCAGCTTGCCGATTATCTCAGCGGAATCGGCCATCCGATCACGCCGGAACAATCGATGGCCAATTTCATGGGCCTGTCGGGCAGCGCCTTTATCGAGACGGTGGAACGCTTGATCGGCCGCCCGCTGCCGCACGATTTCCATGCCGCGCGGCAGATCGAGAATGACCGCGTGCTGCGCGACGGGATCGATGCCGTGATCGGCGCGGTCGAGTTCGTCCGCGACCTGCCCGCCGATGTGCCGCGCGCCATCGCTTCGTCGAGCTCGACGCACTGGATCCGCACGCATCTGGCGCATCTCGGGCTGCTCGATGCCTTCGCGCCCCACATCTTCAGCGGCCACGAGCATGTCGAACGCGGCAAGCCCGCGCCCGATGTCTATTGGCATGCCGCCAAGGCGATCGGCGTGGATATTGCCGATTGCGTGATCCTGGAGGATTCGGCGGTCGGCGCGACCGGGGCAGTCGCCTCGGGCGCGTTCGTCATCGGGCTGTGCGCGGGGACGCATTGCGCGCCGGCGCATGTCGATCGGCTACGCACGATCGGCGTCGATGCCATCGCGCACGATTTCGATCAGGTCCGCGCGCTGATCGCCTAACGCCGGCGCAGCAGATCCCGCGCCCGCGCGCCCAGCCCGGCGACAAAGTCATAGGGCAGGGCGGCGCCTTCGCGCACCCGCATCCGCCACCACGATGGGGTGCGCACCTCGTCGCGGTAGAACATGATCGGTCGGGCATGGATGCCGTAAAAGGCGAACAGCATGCGAATCCGCGCCTGGTGATAGCGATCGGTGCAGGTCAGGCACTGGTCGTAGCCCCGCGCGCGAAAATAGGCCGCGGCGGCGCGCACCGAGGTCAGCGTGTCGGTGCTCGCCTCATCGAGATGCAGCCGCGCGGGATCGATATGCTCGGCCAGGATGCCCGCCATCACCGATGCTTCGGACGGCCCCTCGCGCCCCGCCGCGCCCGAACAGAACAGATCGGCGTCGGGAAAACGCGCCGCGGCGCCGGCGGCATAATCGATCCGGCGACGCAGCGAGGGGCTGGGCCGGCCGTCGGCGCGCACCGCCGCGCCGAACACCACGATCAGCGGGCGCAGCGCAGGCTTGGGCTTGGGCACGGCCATGGTCAGAGCTGATGCCCGGTGCGATCGCGCTTGGTGGCGAGATAGCGTTCATTATGCGGATTGGCGGGGAGGAAATGCGGCACGCGTTCGACCACATCGATCCCCGCCGCCGCCAACTGCGCGACCTTTTCGGGATTGTTGGTCAGCAGCCGCACCCTGGGTTGCGCGAGCAGCATCAGCATCCGCGCAGCAACGCGGAAATTGCGCGAATCGACCGCGAACCCCAGCCTGGTATTGGCGTCCACCGTATCGAAGCCCTGATCCTGCAGCGCATAAGCGCGCAATTTGTTGATCAGCCCGATGCCGCGCCCTTCCTGCCGCAGATAAAGCAGGATGCCCCAGCCGCTCGCCTGGATCGCGGCGATCGCCGCATCCAGCTGCGGCCCGCAATCGCATTTGAGGCTGCCCAGCACGTCGCCGGTCAGGCATTCGCTGTGCAACCGGACCAAAGGCGGCCGGCCGTTGGGCGCGCCGATCAGCAAGGCGATATGTTCGCCGGGCATTTCCGGCGTGCGGAAGGCGACGATCTCCGCATCCTCGGCGCCGTGCACCGGCAGCCGCGCGCGCGTCGCGATGGCCAGCCGCTCGGCATCCTCATGCGCGCCGATATCGCCGACCGACAGCGTCAGATCGGCGCGGCCACCAGGAAGGACGAAGAAAGCGGGCAGCACGCCGCCGATCCGCGCCAGCCGCAGCGCGGCGGCTCCCGCGTCGGTTTCGGCAAGCGGGATGGCGCGGAACGGGCCCTTGAGCGGGGTCTGCAGATCGAGCTGCGGATCGGCCAGCGCAGTGGCTGCGGCGAAATCGAGCCACGGCGCGCGCTCGACCAGCACGGGTGAATCCGGCACCGCGGCGGCCAGCTGATTGGCCAGTTTCAGCGTCAAAGCGCGGCCGGCCGATAATAGCACCGCGGCGCTTCCGGCGGGGTCGAATGCGGCGAGCCGCACCGGATCGGCGGTTTCGATCGGCAGCAATGCCAGCGCGCCATCCGCGCCCGTCAGCGCCACCGGCCAGCCGCGGCGCAGCGCATCGATCGCCAGCGCGGTCTGGCGTGCGTCGCTCACACCCGGAACTCGGTCATGATCGGGATATGATCGGAGGGTTTGAGCCACGAACGGCAATCCTCGAAAATGGTGTGCGCGGTGGCGGTGGCGGCAACATCGGCAGTGGCCCACATATGATCAAGCCGGCGCCCGCGATCATTGGCGGTGAAATCGGGCGAACGGTAGCTCCACCAGGTATGCAGCCGCGCCGGGGCGGGATGGAAATGCCGCCCCAGATCGACCCAGCTGTTGGACGTCTGCAACGCGTTCAGCGCCTCGATCTCGATTGCGGTATGGCTCACCGTATTGAGCAATTGCTTGTGGCTCCACACGTCGGATTCGAGCGGCGCGATGTTGAAATCGCCGGTCAGGATCGTCGGCGTGGCAAGCTCGGCCGACCAGCGCGTCATGCGCTCGACGAAATCGAGCTTCTGGCCGAATTTCGCGTTCACCGCGCGATCGGGCACGTCGCCGCCGGCGGGCACATAGACATTGTCGAGCCGCACGCCATTGGGCAGCCGCACACCGACATGCCGCGCTTCCATATTGGCCTGCCAATCGTAGCGATCGTCCTCGATCACCGGGATACGCGAGATGGTCGCGACACCGTGGTGCATCTTCTGCCCGTGCAGGATGACCTGATCATAGCCCAAAGCGCGGAACGCCGCGGTGGGGAAGTCACCATCGACGACCTTGGTTTCCTGCAGGCAGAGCACATCGGGCTGCGCGTCGCGAAGGAAGCGCTCGACGATCTCGAGCCGAAAGCGCACCGAATTGATATTCCACGAAACGATCTTAAGCGTGTCCGTCATGCCCGGCATGTAGCCACGCACCCGGGCGAACGCCAGTGCGGCAGCCGTCCGCCCGCGCCGACCGGCGCAAGAACGAAAAGGCCCCCGCTCCGGGGGCATGGAGCGAGGGCCGACCTAGCGTTCGTCACGCAGGCGGGAAATGAACCGATCCGAGCAACAGGGGGAAAAATCCCGGACCGACCCACATCCGCAAGGCCATCTCTACCGAGACGAACCTGTCGCCAGTATGAATGGATGTTCAGCGAGCGGCGGATTTGCGCTGTGGATCGTTGAAACGGAACGTACTGTCGCTGACCGGCGCATTGAAGCGCTGATTGCCGAGCCGGATCGAGGTGCGGTTGTTTTGCGCGTCGAGCGCCACCCAGCCCTGCAGCATCAGCCCGCCCGGCGCGCTGGCGGTGCGCGCGAAGATCAGCGTGATGCGGCCATATTCGGGATGTTTGGGATCATTGGCCTCGACCGAGATGATCCGCGGATCGCCGCCCGGAATCACGCGCGCGATCTGGCTGATGTCGCGCGTGGGATTGAGCAACACGCCAAGCGGTGAATTGCCGATTGGCCAACGCTGCTTCTGCCCGACCGAATAATCGAGGAACCACAGCGCCTTGCCGTCGCCGACAATCAGGATCGGCACGCCCTTTTCATACTGAAAGCGAATCTTGCCGGGCTTCTTCAGTGTCAGCACGCCGGTCAGCACCTTGCCGGTGCGATCGGTCTGCGTGAAATTCGCGGTCATGCTCTGCACCGCCTGTAGATGTGTCTGCACCAGCCCGAGATCGCCCGGCGCGGCGGCGATCAGCGCCGGAGTCAGCGCGAGCGCGGTAAGAAAACGATAGTTCACGAAATTCTCCTGGAAGCTGGCAAGCGCTATGCGGTGCGCGCGTTGAACCCGCTGTGAACCGATCGGGTTACAGCGGGTTCCCCTCGCGGTCGCGCAGCACCTCGCGGCGGCCGACATGATCGGGGCTGCCGACGATGCCGTCTTTCTCCATCCGCTCGATCAGCCGCGCGGCGGAATTGTAGCCGACGCGCAGCTGGCGCTGCAGCCAGGAGGTGGACGCCTTCTGGCTTTCCACCACCAGCTGAATCGCGCTGCGATATTGCTGGTCCTCGGCGGTGTCCTCGCCTTCCGGCGCGCCATCCAGCGCGAAGCTTTCTTCGGGCTCCTCGGTGACCGACTGGATGTAATCGGGCTGGCCCTGCGCGCGCCAGTGATCGGCCACCGCACGCACCTCGTCATCGGTGACGAACGGCCCATGCACGCGCACCACGCCGCGGCCGCCGGGCATGTACAGCATGTCGCCCTTGCCGAGCAGCTGTTCGGCGCCCTGTTCGCCCAGAATGGTGCGCGAATCGATCTTGGAGGTCACGTGGAAGCTGATCCGCGTCGGCAGATTGGCCTTGATCACGCCGGTGATGACGTCGACCGACGGGCGCTGCGTCGCCATGATCAGGTGGATGCCCGCCGCGCGCGCTTTCTGCGCCAGCCGCTGGATGAGGAATTCGACTTCCTTGCCCGCCGTCATCATCAGATCGGCGAGCTCGTCGACGATCACCACGATCTGCGGCAGCGGGTTATAATCGAGCTGCTCTTCCTCGTAGATCGGCTGGCCGGTTTCGGAATAGCCGCACTGCACCTTGCGCCCGAGCGGCTGGCCCTTGGCCTTGGCCGCGCGCACCTTCTCGTTGAAACTGGCCAGGCTACGCACACCGACCGAGGACATCTGCCGATAGCGGTCCTCCATCTGCTCCACCGCCCATTTGAGCGCGCGCACCGCCTTGTTGGGATCGGTGACGACGGGGGAGAGCAGATGCGGGATGTCTTCGTACATGCTGAGTTCGAGCATCTTGGGATCGATCATGATCATGCGGCACTGCTCCGGCGTCAGCCGATAGAGCAGCGACAGGATCATGCAGTTGAGCCCGACGGATTTGCCCGAGCCGGTCGTGCCGGCGACGAGCAGATGCGGCATCGGTGCCAGATCGGCGATCACCGGATCGCCGGCGATGTTCTTGCCCAACACCAGCGGCAGCGAGGCGGACTGATCCTCAAAGCTCTGCGAGCCGATCAGTTCGTGCAGGCCGACCATCTCGCGCCGCGCGTTGGGCAGTTCGATGCCGATCACGGTGCGCCCGGGGATGGTCGCGACGCGCGCGGAGATCGCGCTCATGTTGCGCGCGATATCGTCGGCCAGCTGGATCACGCGGCTGGCCTTGATGCCGCTGGCCGGTTCCAGCTCGTACATCGTGACGACCGGGCCGGGGCGGACCTCGACGATCGAGCCTTTCACGTGAAAATCGTCCAGCACCGATTCGAGCAGCCGCGCGTTGCGCTCCAGCGCGGCCTTGTCGATGACATTGCCGGCAGACGGCGGCGCGGGCTTGAGCAAGTCGAGATCGGGCAATTGATAATTATTGTCGCGCAGATCGAGCCGTTCCTGCGCCACGCGCGGTTTGGCGAGCGACGGCGCGAGCGAGCGATCGGCGATCACCGGGCCGGGGCGCGCATCGGGCAGCGCCACCGCGCGCGGCTCGGGCGCGGCCTTGCTGCGCACGGGCGCAGCGACCAGCACATCCTGCTCGGAAATCGGGCGATCGACGCGGAATTGCGGCAGCCGCGGCAGACTGCGTGCGGAAAAGCCGATCTGCAGCGCGCGCGCCCAGATCGCCGCGCCGGCAACGCCCGCCACGAGGCCGACACCGCGCTCGGTCCAGGTCACTGCGGTGGGGTCGCCAATAAAAGCGATGATCCAGCGCAAGCCATCGGCCAGCGCCAGCCCGAGCACGCCGCCCCAGCCCGCCGGCAAGGCGAGCACCGAGGAAGCCGAGATAAAGGTCAGCGCAGTGCCGATCAGTACCGCGCCAAGGCACGCCAGCACCAGCATCCGGCCCCAGCGCCCGACCGGTGCATCGCGCCACAACCGCGTGGCGAGGATCGGCGCGATCGGCAGCAGCAGGATCACCGCCGGGCCGAACACCGCGAACACCAGATCGGCGAACCATGCCCCGGGCGTGCCCAGCCAGTTCTCCGCCGGCCCGCCCGAGGCGGTGTTGAGCGAGGGGTCGCCCGGATGATAGCTGGCCAGCGCGATGACCATCGCCAGCGTCGCGGTGAACAAGGCGAGCGCGCCGAGCAGCGCGCTGCTGCGCACCGCCCCGGCCTTCAACGTTTCGCGCCAAAGCGCGGGTCGAGCCCGGCTCGCCATGTCTCGTCCCCGTCTGTCCGCTGTCTGTTCTGGTAATCGCGCTTCGCGAGTCTTGCGTCAAGCAATCGGCAGTCGCTGCGTCGCGGCTCGGTTAACGGAAGCCAGAAGAGGGGCTCGCACGAATCTTCTTGTCGACCGGCGCATTGGCAGCGGCGGGGCGGGGCGCTACGGTTACGGCATGGACAAAGCAGACGTGATCATCATCGGCGGCGGACTGGTCGGCAGTGCGCTGGCCGTCGCGCTCGACGCGCATCATCTGAGCGCGATCGTCATCGATATCGCCGATCCGGCAGTGATCCTGGCGGCGGGATTCGATGGTCGCGCCTCGGCCATCGCCAGCGCGCCCTATCGCATGCTGACCGCGCTCGGCGTGGTCGATCGGCTGGCCGGGCAGGGCTGCCCGATCGCCGGTATCCGCGTCAGCGACGGGCTGGAGCCCGGCGCGCTCGATTTCGAGCCGAGCGCGGATGACGGCGCACTCGGCCATATGTTCGAGAATCGCCTGTTGCGCGGGGCCCTCTACGAAGCGGCGGTGGCCGCGCCCAACGTCGATCTGCGCATGCAGACCCGCGCCGTGTCGGTCACGCGTGGTGAGCACGGCGTCACCGTCACGCTCGATTCGGGCGCGACGATCACCGCGCCGTTGCTGATCGCCGCCGAGGGCCGCAATTCGCCGACGCGCGACGCCGCCGGCATCCGCACGGCGCGCTGGCAATATGATCACGCCGCGATCGTCACCTCGCTGCATCACGAACATTCGCATGAGAATATCGCGTTCGAGATCTTCTACCCTCAAGGCCCGTTCGCCATCCTGCCGCTCAACGATGATGCCGCTGGCCACCGCTCGGCGATCGTCTGGTCGGTCAGCCGCGCCGAGGCACCGGGCATGCTCAAACTGTCCGAGCGCGGTTTCCTGGCCGAAGCGGAAAAGAAGATGGGCGGGTTCCTCGGCAAGCTCGGGCCGCTCGGCGGCCGCTCGAGCTACCCGCTCGGCTTCCACCACGCCGCGCAGATCGTCTCCAACCGCCTCGCGCTGGTTGGCGACGCGGCGCATGGCATCCACCCGATTGCCGGGCAGGGTGTCAATACCGGCTTCCGCGATGTCGCCACGCTGGTCGAGGTGCTGGTCGAGGGCAAGCGCCTGGGGCTCGATCTCGGCGATCCGGCCTTGCTCGCGCGCTACCAGCGTTGGCGCAGTCTCGACACGCTGATGGTGTCGATCGCCACCGATGGCCTGCAGCGCCTGTTCGGCATTCCCGGCAAGACGGCCAATGCCGCGCGGCGCTTCGGGCTGTCGGCGGTGCAGAAGCTGCCGATGCTCAAGGATCGCTTCATGGCCGAGGCGCGCGGCGAAAGCGGCGAGGTGCCCAAGCTGCTGCAGGGCATGACGGTGTGATCGCCCGCCCCGGCACGCGCCGGGGCAAGGATCGCCGGCGCTAGCGCGTCGGCACCGGCTCCGCGCCCGAATAATCGTAGAAGCCACGCCCGCTCTTGCGGCCGAACCAGCCCGCTTCGACATATTTGACGAGCACCGGCGCAGGGCGGAATTTGGGGTCGCCCGTCCCCTCGAACAGCACGCGGGTGATCTCCAGGCACGTATCGAGCCCGATGAAATCGGCCAGCGTGAGCGGCCCCATCGGGTGGTTCAGCCCCAGCTGGCAGGCCAGATCGATATCGGTCATCGTCGCCACGCCTTCGCCGAGCGCAAAGCACGCCTCGTTGATCATCGGCATCAGCACGCGATTGACGATAAAGCCCGGCGCATCGTTGGCGCGCACCACTTTCTTGCCCAGCTGCTGCGCATAGGCTTCGACCGTCGCCACCGTCGCATCGGAGGTCGCCAGCCCGCGGATCAGCTCGATCAGCCCCATCACCGGCACCGGATTGAAGAAATGCACGCCGACAAAGCGCGCCGCATCGGGCGCCGCCTGGGCGAGGCGCGTGATCGGGATCGACGAGGTGTTCGACGCCAGCACCGCGTCCGCGCCCAGCACCTGCCCGACATCGGCGAAGATCTTGCGCTTGATCTCCTCGCGCTCGGTCGCGGCCTCGATCACCAGCGCGCAGCCGCCCATCGCCGCGACGCTTTCGACCGGTTCGATTCCCGCCAGCGCAGCATCGCGCGCGTCCGCCGTGATCTTCTCCTTGCTCACCAGCCGATCGAGCTGCTTGGCAATGCCCGCCTTGCCCGCCGCGGCGCGCTCCAGCGAGACGTCGCTGAGCAGCACATGATAGCCCGCCTGCGCCGATACCTGCGCGATCCCCGCGCCCATCTGGCCTGCGCCGATCACCCCAATATTCTGCATCTGACTCTCCTTATTCGCGCGCCTTAAGGCGTCGGGCGCGGGCAAGTCCATGGCTTACGGCGCCAGCCGCGGTGCCTGCGCTTCGGCCAGGATCACCGCGAACAGACCTTGCGGGTCAGTCCATTCGGCGATCGGCGTCCAGCCCCCGGCGCGCAGCAGGATGCGTGCATCGCGCGGCCCGAACTTGTGGCTGTTCTCGGTGTGGATCGTCTCCCCCGCCGCCATGGCAAAGCCGCGCCCCTCGATCGTGAACGACACGTCCTCCAGCGCTTCGAGATGCATCTCGATCCGCGCGCGATCATCGTTCCACACCGCACGATGACGGAATTTATCGATCGGGATCGTCCCGTCGAGTTCGCGATTGATCCGCTCGAGCAGATTGAGGTTGAACGCCGCGGTCACGCCCTGCGCATCGTCATAGGCCGCGGTCAGCACCGCGGCGTCCTTGATCCGGTCCATCCCGATCAGCAGCATCGCGCCCCCGGATTCTTTGGCGCCCAGCGACGCCTTCATCGCGCGCAGCAGATCGGTCGCCGCATGCGGGATCATGTTGCCGATCGTCGAGCCGGGGAAGAAACCCAGCTTGGGCAGATCCGCGACCTGCGGCGGCAGCGCGATCGGGCGCATGAAATCCGCCTCGACCGGCAGCACCGGCAGCCCGGGAAAAGCGGACGCCAATTGCGCCGAGGAATCGCGCAGGAAATCGCCCGAAATATCGATCGGCACATAGGCCGCCGGCGCCACCGCGCTCAGCAGGATCGGCGTCTTGGTGGACGAGCCCGACCCGAACTCGACCACCACGCGCCCGGCGCCGGCCAGTGTCGCCACCTCGGGGCAGGCACTGCGCAGGATCGCCGTCTCGGTGCGGGTGGGATAATATTCGGGCAGGTCGGTGATCGCCTCGAACAGTTCCGATCCGCGGCGATCATAGAACCACCGCGCCGGGATCGCGCGCGGCCGCAAGCCGAAGCCGCGCAGCACATCGGCGCGGAACGCCGGATCGGACAGCGATGCGTCGCCGTCTTCGATTTCCTGCTTCAGCATGTCAGAGATCTTTCGCCAGGCGCACGCCGGTGAATTGCCAGCGCTGGTGCGGATAAAAGAAGTTACGGTAGCTCGCCCGGGCATGGCCGCGCGGCGTGGCGCACGAGCCGCCACGCAGCACACACTGCCCGGACATGAACTTGCCGTTATATTCGCCCACCGCGCCGGCCACCGGGGTGAACCCCGGATAGGGGCGATAGGCGCTGCCGGTCCATTCCCACACATCGCCGAAAAATGCCGGCCCGCCCGCCGACGGGCGCGGCTCGATCGGCCCGGCCGTGTCCAGCTGGTTGCCCCCGGCCGCATCATGCGGTGCGGCGGCGGCCTCCCATTCCATCTCGGTCGGCAAGCGTACGCCCGCCCAGGCGGCATAGGCATCCGCTTCGTAGAAGCTGACATGCGTCACCGGCGCAGCGGGATCGATCGCGCGCCGCCCATCCAGCCCGAAGCGCGTCCAGCCGCCGTCCCGCTCTTCCCAGTAAAGCGGCGCGGTAATGCCCTGCGTCTGCACCCACGCCCAGCCATCCGCCAGCCAGTGCCGCGGCTCGGCATAGCCGCCGGCGGCAATAAACGCGGCCCATTCGCCGTTGGTCACCGTGCGATCGGCGATGGCATGCGGGCTGAGCAGGGTCTGATGCCGCGGCCCCTCGCAATCGAAGGAAAAGCCTTCTCCTTGGAAGCCGATCTCGGCGATCCCCGCCTGGCCCGCGATCCAACCGATCGGCCCCGGCATCTCCACCGGCACCTTGCGCGCCGCCGGCCAGATCGCCGGCTCGAGCGGATTTTCCGACATCAGATGCAGGATATCAGTGATCAGCAATTCCTGATGCTGTTCCTCGTGATGGCAGCCCAGCGTGATCAGGTCCAACGCCGCTTCGGGCAGGCGGGGCAGGGCCGCCAGCAGCGCCGCATCGACACGCCGGCGATAGGCCAGCACCTCGTCCAGCGTCGGCCGCGTGACCATGCCGCGCCGCCCGCGCGCGTGCCGGCGCCCTTCGGCTTCGTAATAGCTGTTGAACAGGAACGGGAAGCGATCGTCGTGCAACGCATAACCATGCACGAAATCGCGCAGGATAAACGTTTCGAGAAACCAGGTGGTGTGCGCGAGATGCCATTTGGCCGGTGAAGCATCGTCCATCGACTGCACCGTGGCGTCGGCATCCGACAATGGCGCCACCAGCGCGACGCTCAAATCGCGCACCCGCGCGAAACGTTCGGCAAGCGGCGACTGGGGTCGATCGGGGTTCGGGATCGTTCGCATTATGTTCTCCATAATCGAGAACGGCCGCGGCATCAATCGATCGGGTCCGTACCCTTTAGCGGGACGCGCCGGGCACCCACAAAACGTCACCACCCGCCTTTTGGTTCACGAATCGCGCGGCAACGAACAGATAATCCGACAGGCGGTTGAGATAGGCCAGCGCCAGCGGATTAACCGCCACGCCCGCCGCGGCCGCCACGCCGGCGCGCTCCGCCCGCCGCACGATCGCGCGCGCCAGATGCACGGCCGCCGCCCCGGGCGTGCCACCGGGCAGGATGAAGCTGGTAAGCGGCGGCATCTGCGCGTTCATCGCGTCGATTTCCGTCTCCAGTCGCGCCACCTGCTGGGGCACGACGCGCAAGGTCATGTCGGACGGCGCAAAATCCTCGCCCGGTGTCGCCAGATCGGCGCCCAGATCGAACAGATCATTCTGGATTCGCGTCAGCGCCGCGGCGAGATCACCGCCGCCCAGCGCGACGATCGCCACGCCGATCGCGCTGTTGGCCTCGTCGACATCGCCGATCGCCGCCATCCGCGCATCGGTCTTTGCCACGCGTGATCCATCGACCAGCCCGGTCGTGCCGTCATCGCCGGTGCGCGTGTAAATCTTGGTAAGCTTGACCACCGGCTGCGGCTTATTTGCCGCCGGCCATGAACAGGATCAGCACCACGATCAGGATCGCGATCGCCTGAAAAAAGATGCGATATTGCATCATCTTGTTCGATTTGAGCGCCGATGCGCTCGGCCCGCTCAGGCTGCTGCCGTTTTTCGCCTCTTCCGTCGCATTGGCGAGGAACAGGACGAGCCCGCGCACGAACACGACAACCACCGCGATCATCGCGGCGACAAGCAGGATGGCAAGAAAAGTGGTCATGCCGCTAATCTAGGCATCCGGCAGGCGAAAGCCAATGGGCAGCCGCCCGGCGCGCAGGTCGTCGGCCAACGCCCTTCCGTCCACCCCGGCATCGCGCAGCGACGCCAGCGTCGGCGCGTCGTTGCGCTTGGCCAGCCGCACGCCATCCGCGCCCCGCAACAGCGCATGATGGCGATACACCGGCGTCGGTAACGCCAGCAGATGCTGCAACAGCCGATGCACATCGGTCGCCGCGCGCAGATCCTCCCCGCGCACGATATGCGTCACGCCCTGAAACGCATCGTCGATCACGACCGCCAGATGATAGCTTGCCGGCGCATCCTTGCGCGCCAGCACGACATCGCCGTGCGCGAGCGGATCGGCGCGTTGCACGCCGGCGATCTCGTCGCACCAGTCGTGCGGCCCCCCGTCCAATGCCGCGAGCGCCACCGCCTTGGCCATGTCGATCCGCCAGGCATGCGGCGCATCCGGGCGCGGCGCGGCGCCACGGCATGTCCCGGGATACACCGCGACCGCCCCGTGCGGCGCGGACAGGCTCTGCGCGATTTCCGCGCGCGTGCAATAACAGCGATAGAGCAGCCCCAGCCCGCCCAGCCGATCGAGCGCGGCCTGATAGGCATCGAGCCGGGTCGACTGGATCAGCATGTCATCGTCCCAATCGAGCCCCAGCCAGCGCAAATCTTCCACGATTCCTTCGACATGCTCGGGGCGCGAGCGCGTGCCGTCGATATCCTCGATGCGCAGCAGAAACCGGCCGCCGCTGGCGCGCGCGCGATCCTGCGCCTGCAGCGCGGAATAGGCATGGCCCAGGTGCAGCCGCCCGGTCGGGCTCGGCGCGAAACGGGTCACCACCTGTTTCCCTTGACCGTGAGTCATCTGCCGTGCTGTCATGACAGCGTCATCCGGATCGGCAACAGCGCCGTCAAGGAAGCACAGCAGCGTGAAAGGGGGTTATGTACCATCCCGATCTGATTAGGCATCCCGATGGCTGCCCTGCTCTGGTGTTGAACGCCGATTATACTCCCTTGAGCTATTACCCCTTGTCCGTGTGGCCGTGGCAGACCGCAATCAAGGCGGTGTTCCTCGATCGTGTCGATATCGTCGCCGAATATCAGCGCGAGGTGCGCAGCCCGACGCAGCGGATCAAGCTGCCCTCGGTGATCGCGCTCAAATCCTATGTGCGGCCTTCCGCCTTTCCCGCCTTCACGCGCTTCAACGTGTTTTTGCGCGATACGTTCAGCTGCCAATATTGCGGCAGCGGGCATGATCTGACCTTCGATCACATCATTCCCCGCGCGCAGGGCGGCCGCACCACCTGGGAAAACGTCGCCACCGCCTGCGCGCCGTGCAATCTCAAGAAGGGCGGGCGCACCCCCAAACAGGCCGGCATGCCGCTGCATATCGCCGCGATCCGCCCGACCAGTTGGCAGATGCACGAACACGGCCGGCGCTTCCCGCCCAATTATCTGCACGATACCTGGCATGACTGGCTGTATTGGGATGTCGAGCTGGAGGCGTAAGCAGGGCTTGCGCGGCACGGGCAGGCGGGCGACTACAACGCTTCGTTGTGTCACGCGTATCCTGAGGAACCATCATGCGTCTGTTGCCCATCCTTGCCCTCGCGCTCACCGCCTGTTCGGGACCGGAAAAGGACGCGCTGGATGGCGATGCCGGCAACTTCGATTTCCGCCCTCCCACCGCGCAATCGCTCAAGGATTATACCGCGGCGCTCGGCCGGCGCTTCAATCGCATCGATCGCGATCATAGCGGCACGTTGGACGCTGCCGATTTCCCCAAGCTGCCCGAGCGGCTGGCGCGCTGGGATACCAACAAGGACGGCGTCGCCTCGCGCGAGGAATTCGAGGCGGCCGAGCTCGCCCGCTTTGCCGCCGCCGATACCGACAAGGATCAGATCCTCACTACCGCCGAACGCAAGGCGGGCTGGGGTCGCCCCCTGGCCCCGCCGACCGAGAGCGGAAAAGCGCGTCCCTGACCATGTCGCCGGTTGACCCGCCCCATGCCGCAGCGCAGCATGATGCCATGGCCGATCTTCCCACGATTACGAACAATCCCGACATCCGCTTCCTGGGCAAATTGCTCGGCGATGTGATCCGCGATTATGGCGGCGCCAAACTGTTCGAGCGCACCGAATATATCCGCGCCGCCTCGGTCGATCGCCACCGCGCCAATACCGGGGGCGCCAATGGCATCGCCGATCTCGGGCTCGATCGGCTCGATATCGATGAGACGCTCGATTTCGTCCGCGGCTTCATGCTGTTCTCGATGCTCGCCAATCTGGCGGAGGATCGCCAGGGCATCGCCGTCGAGCATGACGCGACGCTGGAAACCGCGCTCGAACGGCTCGCCGCCGAAGGCATCGACACGGCGGCGGTGATGCACTTGCTCGATCATGCGCTGATCGCCCCGGTGCTCACCGCGCACCCCACCGAAGTGCGCCGCAAATCGATGATCGATCATCGCAATCATATCGCCGCGCTGATGGCGCTGCGCGACAAGGGGCTGGAGGAAACCCCGGACGGCGACAAGATCGACGAAGCGATCCTGCGCCAGATCGCGTTGCTGTGGCAGACGCGCGTGCTGCGCCGCGAGCGGCTGTACGTCGCCGACGAGGTCGAAACCGCGCTCAGCTATCTGCGCGACGTGTTCCTCCCCGCCGTACCCGCATTGTACCAGCGCTGGGATCGCGCGCTGGGGCAGCGCGCGCCAAGCTTCCTCAAGCCCGGCAGCTGGATCGGCGGCGATCGCGATGGCAATCCCTTCGTCACTGCGGACTCCTTGCGCGCCGCTTTGGCCAAGGCCAGCGAAGCGGTGCTCGATTATTATCTCGATGCGGTGAACGCCTTGGGCGCCGAATTGTCGATCTCAACCGATATTGCCGAGGCCGATGCCGAGGTCCGCGCGCTGGCCGAAGCGAGCGGCGACACCGCCGCCAGCCGCAGCGACGAGCCCTATCGCCGCGCGCTGAGCGGCGTCTATGCCCGCCTCGCCGCCACGCATGTCGTGCTCACCGGCAAGCCCGCGCCGCGCCCCGCGACGCTTAAAGGCGCGCCCTATCCCGATCCGCAAGCGCTGCGCGACGATCTCGTGATCATCGCGCGCGCGCTGCGCCATGATGGCGGCGCGCTCGCGTCGAGCGGCGCGCTCGGCCGGCTGATCCGCGCGGTCGAGACGTTCGGCTTCCATCTCGCCACGCTCGATCTGCGCCAGAACAGCGCGGTGCACGAACGCGTCGTCGCCGAATTGCTCAAGGTCGCCGGCGTCGAGCCGGCGTATCTCGCGCTCGACGAACCCGCGCGCGTGCGTCTGCTCCGCGCCGAACTGTCCAGCGCGCGGCCCCTGACCAGCAGCTTTGCGACCTATTCTGAGGAAACCACCAGCGAACTCGCCATCGTCCGCGCCGCCGCCGAAGCGCATGCAAAATATGGCCGGGGTTGCATCGTCAATTACATCGTCTCGATGGCGCAATCGGTCTCCGATCTGCTCGAAATCAACCTGCTGCTCAAGGAATTCGGCCTCTACCGGCCCCATTCCACCGAGGGGGACAGCCCCAGCGCCGCGATCATGGCCGTGCCCTTGTTCGAAACGATCGGCGATCTCGAGGCCGCCCCCGCGATCATGGCCGAATGGTTCGCGCTACCCGAAATAGCCGCCATCGCGTCGGCACGCGGCTATCAGGAAGTGATGATCGGTTATTCCGACAGCAACAAGGATGGCGGCTATCTCACCTCCACCTGGTCGCTGAGCGTCGCCTCCACCGCATTGAAACCCGTGTTCGAGGAAGCCGGCATCGGCATGCAGCTCTTCCACGGCCGCGGCGGCGCGGTCGGGCGCGGCGGCGGCTCCAGCTTCGCCGCGATCCGCGCGCAGCCGCCGGGCACGGTGCAGGGCCGCATCCGCATCACCGAGCAGGGCGAAGTGATCGCCGGCAAATACGGCACGCGCGATGCCGCGATAACCAATCTGGAGGCGATGGCGTCCGCCACCCTGCTCGCCAGCCTCGAGCCAGACCGGCTCTCCCCCGCCGACACCAAGCGTTTCGGCGCGGCCATGACCACGCTCTCCGACAGCGCGTTCCGCGCCTATCGCGGCCTCGTCTATGGCGACCACGCGGCGGGCTTCCGCACCTTCTTCCGCCAGATGACGCCGCTCACCGAGATCGCCGGGCTCAACATCGGCAGCCGCCCCGCCAGCCGCACCAAGAGCGACCGGATCGAGGATCTGCGCGCCATTCCCTGGGTGTTCAGCTGGGCGCAGGCGCGCGTCATGCTGCCCGGCTGGTACGGTGTCGGGCAGGCGCTCGCGGCTTTCCCCGACAAGGCGCTGCTGCGCGAAATGGCCGAAAACTGGCCGTTTTTCGCCGCCAGTCTCGCCAATATGGAGCAGGTGATCGCCAAATCCGATATGGGCATCGCCGCGCGCTACGCTGGCCTGGTCGAGGATCCGGCGCTCCGCGATCTCCTCTTCGGCCAGATCAAAGCGGGCTGGCATCAGGCGCATGACGGCCTGCTCGCCGCCACCGGCCAGTCGCGCCTGCTCGAAAAGCATCCCGCGCTCGATGCCTCGATCCGCCTGCGCCTGCCCTATATCGAGCCGCTCAACCTGCTGCAGATCGAACTGATCAAGCGCCGCCGCGCCGGCGACGAAGATGCGCGCATCGGCGAAGGCATCCTCCTCTCGATCAACGCCATCGCCACCGCGCTGCGCAACAGCGGCTAAGTGGTTGGTTCGCGCAGAGCCGCGGAGGACGCAGAGATGATTGCATCGGCGGCAGCGACGGGGGCCCGGCAGTGGATGTCTTGCGATCTTCGATCGCCTTAACTCTCTTCTTCTCCGTGTCCTCCGCGCCTCTGCGCGAACAAACTTTCTTCAAGCGCCCAGAAACGGCGCCGCTATCTCCGGCCGCACGCGCACCAGCCGCCCCGTCGCGCGATCCAGCATCGCCCAGGTCGTCACCGCCTGCACCTTGACCTTCCCGTCGGCGCCGAGAAACCGGATATGCCGGTTGAACCGCGCGCCCGTGGGCGGTTCGGGCACCCAGGTCTCCCCCGTCACCGTCTCGCCCTCGCGCACATTGCCGCGATAATCGATCTCGTGCCGCGTCACGACCCACACATAGGCCGCCTGATCCACCGCCGACGCTACCGCCGCCCAATGCGCCACCGCGATCTCCTGGATCCAGCGCACCCACACGGCATTGTTGACATGGCCGAGCTCGTCAATGTCCTCGGGCTGCGCGGTGATCGTCTGCGAGAAGCGGGTCACGCCCTAAGACCATCGCCGTCACCCCGGACTTGGTCCGGGGTCCAACGCGCCGCAAATGCAATTATCGTTGCTCGGGTGGAGGGTTGGATGCCGGACCAGGTCCGGCATGACGGAATGACGATCACCCCTCCACCCCCAGCTGCCACAGCACGAAGGCGTGCTCCTCCGCCGCCTCGCGCAGGCTCTCGAACCGTCCCGACTTCCCGCCATGCCCCGCGCCCATATTGGTCTTGAGCAGCAGCACGTTATCGTCCGTCTTGGTGGCGCGCAGCTTCGCCGCCCATTTCGCCGGTTCCCAATAGGTCACGCGCGGATCGTTGAGCCCGCCGCTGATGAACAGCGGCGGATAGTCCTGCGCGCGCACCTGGTCATAGGGCGAATAGCTCCGGATCAGCTCGAACGCCGCTTTGTCCTCGATCGGATTGCCCCATTCGGGCCATTCGCCCGGCGTCAGCGGCAGATCCGCGTCCAGCATCGTGTTCAGCACATCGACGAACGGCACATCGGCGATCACCGCGCCCCATAGTTCAGGATCGGAATTGACCACCGCGCCCATCAGCTCGCCCCCCGCCGATCGCCCGGCGATCGCGATCTTGCCCGCGCTGGTCCAGCCATCCGCGATCAACCCCTTCGCCACATCGACGAAATCGTTGAATGTATTGGCGCGTTTCTCGAGCTTGCCGTCGAGATACCATTGCTGCCCGAGATCGTCGCCGCCGCGGATATGCGCGATGGCATAAGCGAAACCGCGATCGAGCAGCGAGAGCCGCCCGGTCGAGAAGCCCGGCGGAATGGCGTAGCCGTAAGCGCCATACGCATAGAGGGACAACGGCGCCGACCCGTCACGCGGGAAATCCTTCGGGTACACGATCGATACCGGCACTTCGGTGCCGTCGCGCGCCACGATCTTGAGCCGCTCGGTGCGATACTTCTCGGCGTCGTACCCGCTGGGAATCTCCTGCACCTTCAGCGTGGTCAGCGTGCCCGTCGCCACATCGTAATCATATTCCGTCCCTGGCGTGACCATCGACTCATAGCCGACGCGCAGGACTGCCATGTCATATTCGGGATTGTTGCCAAGGCCGGCGTCATAGCTCGCCTCGGGAAAGACGATGCGCTGCGCCTCTTGCGGGCTGTCATACCGCCGGATCTCGATCTGATCCAAACCATCCTCGCGCCCATCGACGATGAAGAAGTCTTTGAAGCACTCGATTCCGGTCATGTAGAAATGCGCCGATGGCGCGATCAATTCGCTCCATTCGCCCGGCGTCGTGATCGGCGCGGTGCACAGCCGGAAGTTCGGATCCACGTCGTTGGTGTGGATGAACAATGTGCCGTCATGCTCATCCACATCATATTCGCGCCCGGTCTTGCGCGGCGAGACGAGCAATGGCGTCGCCAGCGGATTGCTCGCCGGCAGCAGATAGATTTCGCTGGTGTCATGCCCGCCCGTCGCCAGCACGATCCACTGCCGGTTGCTGGTCATGTCGACGCCGACCGAGAAGCTCGCATCCTCCTCGTAATAGATCACCGCATCGTCGGTCACCGGCGTGCCGAGACGGTGGAACTTGATCGTCCGCGTGCGCCAATGCTCGTCGGTCAGCCCGTAGAGCACGCCGCTGCCATCGCTGGTGAAGACGATATTGCCGATCGCCCCCTCGATCGAATCCGCGCCCCATTTGCCCGAAACGCCGTTGATTTCCTCAGGCAGCGGCGCGCCTTCGGCCAGCGACTTGAAGCGGATCGTGTAGCGCTCCGATCCGTCGGCATCGGTGGAATAGGCCATCAGCGTGCCATCCTCGCTGATCACGATCGCGCCCAGCCGGAAATATTCCTTGCCCTCGGCCAGCGCCGGCTCGTCGAGGATCAGTTCCTCCGCCCCGCCGGCGACCGGCTTGCGCCACCATTTGCGATACTGCCCGCCGGTCTCGAACGCGGTCCAGTACAGCCAGTCGCCATCCTTCTGCGGCACGGAGGAGTCATCCTCCTTGATCCGCGCCTTCATCTCTTCGTACAGCCGCTCGGTCAGCGCCTTGTGCGGCGCCATCACCCCCTCGAAATAAGCATTCTCGGCTTCGAGATACGCCAGCACGTCGGCGTCATCGACCTCAGGATAGTTCGGATCCTTGAGCCAGGCATAGGGGTCTTCGATCGTAACCCCGTGCGCGGTGAAGCTGTGCGGGCGGGTCTCGGCGATGGGCGGGGTAAGGTCGGTCATGCCTAGCGTCTTAGCGTGGCAGGAGAGCTTGTCGAAGCCCTTGCCCTAAATCCCGCCCATCGGGAGAGCGATTCCGCCCGCCCAGGCCGCGCGGACGTCGGCGCTGAAAAGAACCGCTGTCCTACAAACCTCATTCCGTGCCACCGTCCCGCCATGTCGATTCCGCAATTCTCCGTTATCCGTGGCGCACACGAAAACCGCGCGAGCGTCTCAACATTGTCAACATTCGCGCGTCCCCGCGTGCGTCAGGATGAGGCTTTCGTGACGTTTGCACGGCAAACCCCCGCCATCGGCCCAACCTCAGCCTAACCTTCGGACCAGGACCCCATGCCCCCCTATACCGATCGCCTCCACGCCCTCCGCGCCCAACTCGCCCAGGACGGGCTCGACGGCTTCGTCGTGCCGCTCACCGACGAGCATATGTCCGAATATGTCGGCGGCTATGCCCAGCGGCTTGCCTGGCTTACCGGTTTCCAGGGCTCGGCCGGCGCCGCGGCGGTGCTGGCGGAGACGGCGGCGATGTTCACCGACGGGCGGTATACGCTGCAGGTGCGCCAGCAGGTCGATGCAGCGGACTGGTCGTATCAGCCCGTCCCCGCGGTCAGCATCGCCGATTGGCTGGCCGAGCATGCGCCCGCCGGGGGCCGCATCGGGTATGATCCGTGGTTGCATACCAGCGCCTGGGTGCGCGAGGCGGGTGCCGCGCTGGCGGGGAAGGGCGCCACGCTCGTCGCCGTCACGCACAACCCGATCGATGCGATCTGGGCCGATCGCCCGCAGCCGTCCGACGCCAGACTGACCGTACAGGACGACACCGTCGCCGGTGCTTCGTCGGCCGAAAAGCGCAGCGCGATCGCCGATTGGCTGGCAGAGCATTCGGCCGACGCGGTCGTGCTCACCGCGCTCGATTCGATCGCCTGGGCGCTCAACATCCGCGGGGCCGATGTCGCGCACACGCCCGTCGCGCTCGCCTACGCCATCGTCGATGCCGATGGCACCGCGCAATTGTTCGTCGCGCCGGACAAGGTGACCGATGCGGTGCGCCAGCATCTCGGCAATGCGGTGCGCGTGCGTGATCGTGCCGACTTCGCCACGGCGCTCGGCGGCTATGCCGGCAAGCTCATCGCCGCCGATCCCGACCGCGCCGTCGCCGCCATCTTCGATCGGCTCTCCGCCGGCGGCGCAACGATCATGACCGCACGCGATCCTGTGGTGCTGGCCAAGGCGCTCAAGAACCCCGCCGAGATTGCCGGCCACCGCGCCGCCTCGGCGCGCGATGGCGCCGCGCTCACGCGCTTCCTGCGCTGGTGCGAGGCGGAACTGCCCAGGGGTGGCCAGACCGAGCTCTCCGCCGCCGCCAAGCTGCAGGAACTGCGCGAGGCGACCGGCGTGCTGCTCGATACATCGTTCGACACGATCTCCGCCACCGGCGCGCACGGCGCGTCGCCGCATTACCACGTCACCGAGGAATCGAACGCCCCGATCGAAGCCGGGCAGCTCTATCTGGTCGATTCGGGCGGCCAATATGCCGATGGCACCACCGATGTGACACGCGTCGCTCCCGTCGGTCCGCCCACCGCGGAAATGCGCGATCGCTTCACCCGCGTGCTGCAGGGCCATATCGCCATCGCCAGCGCGATCTTCCCCCCCGGCACCACGGGCGGGCAGATCGATGCCTTTGCCCGCCGACCATTATGGGAGGCCGGGCTCGATTACGCGCACGGCACCGGGCACGGCGTCGGCGCTTACCTCTCGGTGCATGAAGGGCCGCAGCGCATCGCCCAGCCCAATTATCCCGGCGGCGGCCCGTCCGAGCCCTTGCGCGCCGGCATGATCATTTCCAACGAGCCTGGTTACTACAAAGCCGGCGAGTACGGTATCCGCATCGAGAATCTGGTGCTGGTCGAGCCGCGCACGCCGCCGGGCGGTGATGCCGGGATGCTCGGCTTCGAAACGCTCACCTTCGCCCCGATCGAGCGCAGCCTGATCGTGCCCGAGATGCTCAGCGAGTCGGAAGCCGCCTGGCTCGATGCCTATCACGCCAGGGTGGTGGCGGTGCTCGGGCCGCAGCTCGACCCTGCCGAGCAAGCCTGGCTGGCCGCCAAATGCGCGCCTATTCGCTAGGCGCTCGATCCCGGGGCGGCGCCTCCTCGGGGACGTCGTCCTTGGGCGGCGTTTCCGCAGCGCTGCGGCTCTGCGCCTTGCGCCGCTTCAGATTCTCGCGCAGCGCCGCCGCCAGCCGCTCCGCCTTGTCGTTCTTTTCGTTGCTCACGCGCTTTACCTTGACAATGTCGCCCCCCTCGGCTCTTAGGCCGCTTCGCACCGGGCCGTAAGGCTCTGGCGAAATGCTGCCGTAGCTCAGTGGTAGAGCGCATCCTTGGTAAGGCTGAGGTCGTGAGTTCAATCCTCACCGGCAGCACCATTTTCCTGATCGTCGTGCAAACGCTTCCCCGCCGGGGGGCGTGGCTGCTAGAGCGTCATGGTGGACATATCCAAGCCAATGGCGCCCGTTTCCGGCGCCTCCCCCGATGCCGAACCGGCCCTGCGCCAGCCCCGCGGCAAGGGTCGTCGCCTGCGCGGCGCGATCGCGCACAAATTGGGCGTGGCAATCCTGTCGGGCGAATTCGCCCCCGGCGAAACGCTGTCGAGCGAAGTGGTGTTCGCCGAATCGCTCGATGTGTCGCGCAGCGCCTATCGTGAGGGTATCCAGGTGCTGATCGCCAAGGGCCTGGTCGAAAGCCGCCCCAAGACGGGCACCCGCGTGCTGCCGCGGGATCGCTGGAACCTGCTCGATCCCGATGTGCTCGCCTGGGCCTTTGCCGGCGAACCCGATCCGCAGCTGGTGCGCAGCCTGTTCGAATTGCGCCTGATCATCGAGCCCGCCGCCGCCGGCATCGCCGCGGCCGCGCGCGATCGGCATGATCTCAAGGCGATGAAGGATGCGCTCGCCGCGATGCGCCGCCATTCGCTCGCCACCGATCTCGGCCGCGCCGCCGATCGGCAGTTTCACGATGCCATCCTGCGCGCCACGCGCAATGATGCGCTGGTCGTGCTCAGCGCATCGATCGGCGCGGCGGTTACCTGGACAACGCAGTTCAAGCAGCGGCAGCGCGCGTTGCCGCGCAATGCCATCCCCGATCACGTCCTTGTCTATGAAGCGATCGCCGCCGGTGATGTGGCGGCCGCCAGCGCGACGATGCGGCAGCTCGTCGCGCTGGCCTTGGCGGATACGCAAAGCGTGATGGGCCGCTAACCCCGCGCGCCGATCAGCGCAGCTCGAGCACCACCACCGCCATCGGCGGGATCGTCGCGCTCAGCGTATTGCCCGAAAGCGCAGCCGCGGTGAACGGCTGCGGTTTGACCGCATCGGGCTGCTCGAAGCTGTTATGCGCATCCATCGTCGCGCCGGTCAGCACCCGGCCCGATACCGTGCTGGCGGTGACCCCGTTCAACGCCACCGACAGCGGGATGGCGCGGCTGGGGTCGAGATTGACCAGCGCGACATGCACCTGCCCGGCGCGATCGCGCACCGCCGACACGCTGATCGCGGGCACCGCCACCTCGTCCTGGTGATACCAGGGCGATTGCACGTCGATCGGCAAGACGGTCGCGTCCTGCCACGGCTTGTAGAGATCGAACACCCAATAGGTCGGCGTCTTGACCATACGAGGGCCATCGGTGAGCAGCATCGCCTGCAACACGTTCACCATCTGCGCGATCGCCGCCATCTTCACGCGGTCGGCATGCCGCGCGAAGATGTTGAGGTTGAGCCCGGCGACCACCGCATCGCGCACGCTGTTCTGCTGCACCAGGAAGCCCGGATTGCTGCCCGGCGCGGGATCATACCAGGTGCCCCATTCGTCGACCGCCAGCATCACGCGCTTGGCCGGATCATATTTGTCCATGATCGCCGAATGCTTGGTGATGAATTCCTCCATCTGCAGCGTATGCGCCATCGTGCTGGCCCATTCACGCACCGGGAAGCCCAGCGCCGCGCCCTTGTCGTTCCACTCCTTGTCGCGTGGGCGGGTGTAATAATGCAGCGCCAGGCCGTCGATATTCTTGCCCGTCAGCCGCATCATCGTCTCGGTCCATCCGTAATTGGCATCGCTCGGGCCGCTGGCGATCTTGAGCATCTTGCCGCCGCCCGATTTCGCGAACTGCGCATAGCGATTGGTCAGATCGGCGGCATATTCGGCGCGCATGTTGCCGCCACAGCCCCACAATTCGTTGCCGATGCCGACATATTGCACCTTGTACGGTGCCGGATGGCCATTGGCCGCGCGCTCCTTGGCCAGCGTCGAGCCATTAGGCGAGGTCATATATTCCAGCCACTGCGCCGTCTCCGCGGGCGGCGCGCTGCCGACATTGGCGGAGACATAGGCCTCGGCGCCCAGCCGCTCGACAAAGCCCATGAATTCGTCCGTGCCGAACGCATTGTCCTCGTTCACCCCGCCCCAATTGGTGTTGATCTTCACCGGGCGTTTGGCGCGCGGGCCGATGCCATCGCGCCAGTGATATTCATCGGCGAAGCAGCCGCCGGGCCAGCGCACCATCGGCACCTTGATCGCGCGCAGCGCCTCGAGCACGTCGCGGCGATAGCCGCGATCGTTGGGAATGGACGATCGCTCGCCGACCCAGATACCGTCATAAATGCCATGCCCGAGATGTTCGGCGAATTGCCCGAACACCTGCCGCTGCATCACCGGGCCGGGGCGATCGCCATGGATCGTCGCGCTGGCGCGGGGGGCGGGGGCATCGCCCTGCGCCGCCATGGCGGCGACAGGCGTCATGGCAAACGCCACGATAGATAAGGTGATGCCGGCACGCTGGATCATGAATCATTCCTTTGAGAGACGGTCGGGGCAGCGAAAGCGCGAGAAATTGACGGACTTTTGCAACGGGCGAACGCCATCGGCAGGCGCGTGCGCGCGCCGCGGGGAAAGACGTTTAAACGGATAGCCAAAAACAGCGTCTCCCCATCCCATATCGCCGCAAGACCCTGCGTGGGGCCATGCGTTCGCCATTCTGTTGTCGGACTATAAGGCCATCATCGGCGCGTCAACGGTTGCGCGGGGGCGCCCGGCGCGTCGATTGCCTCGACTTAGACGTCCTGCACGACATCCTGGGGCAGCGCCCAATGCAGTTCGCTTTTGCTCAAGGGGCGGCCATCCCACGCCGTCACCGTGATCGGCCGGATGGCACGTTTGTCGCGATTGTCGACCAGCACCGGGGTGGCCGGCATGCCTGTCTCCCAGCGCTCGCCCCATTGCCGCAGCGCCAGCATGGTGGGCAGCAATGCCTCACCCTTTTCGGTCAGCCGATACACGATCTTGCGCCGATCCTCGGGCAGGGCATCACGCTTGAGGATACCGTGCTTGACCAGGCGCGACAGTCTGTTGGCCAGGATGTTGCGCGCAATGCCCAGTTCGGACTGATATTCCTCGAAATGGTGCAGCCCGTTAAACGCCGCACGCAGGATCAAAAACGACCAGCGCTCCCCCATCGCCTCCAACGCTGCAGGGAGGCTGCATTCCGCAAGATCGCGCAGGGGCTCCCGTAATTTTCCGGCCATGGCACCACCTAACTCCTTTTCCCACGGCGTAGCAACGTCTTATAAGTTTCTAGTTGCAACTTAAATTGCCGGGATGTAGGTGGCGCATCGCAACCTATTGTGCTGCGCAACATCGGGAGGACTTTACATGATTCGTTCGATCTCAGTCGCCGCCGCCATTATGGCCGCCGCGCTCACCGCATCGGCCGCCGGCGCTGGCTATTACAATGCCACCCCGGTCGCCGCACCGGCCAAGCCCAATTTGATCGCCGGTGATCTGATATGGAAATGCGATGGCGCGGTGTGCAGCGCCGCAAAATCCACCTCGCGTGACGCGATCGTCTGCGAACAGGTGGTCAAGCGCCTGGGTGCGGTGAGCACCTTTACCGCCAACGGCGCAGCGTTTGACGCGGCGGCGCTGGCGAAGTGCAACACGCGCGCGAAATAACCGCAACAAATTGTTGCAAAGCAACAGCACGCGGCCCCATCTGGGTCGCGTGCTGCGACAATATGAACTCGTCGATCGGGTCCTGAGCTACGATCCCCACGCCAATGAGGCGTTGCTCAACCGTGCCTATGTGTTTTCGGTCAATGCCCATGGCACGCAGAAGCGCGCCTCGGGCGATCCCTATTTCAGCCACCCGATCCAGGTCGCCGGTATCCTGACCGAGTTGCACCTTGATGACGAGACGATCGCCACCGCCATCCTGCACGACACCGTCGAGGATACCGTCGCCACGATCGAGCAGATCGAGCACTTGTTCGGCGCCAACGTCGCGCGGCTGGTTGATGGCGTCACCAAGCTCAGCCGCATCGAGGCGCAGACCGAGAATGAGCGCGCGGCGGAAAATCTGCGCAAATTCCTGCTCGCCATGTCCGGCGATATCCGCGTGCTGCTGGTGAAACTGGCCGATCGGCTGCACAATATGCGCACGCTGCATCACATCGCCAAGCCGGAGAAGCGTCGCCGCATCGCCAAGGAAACGATGGATATCTACGCGCCGCTCGCCGAGCGGATCGGGATGTACGAGTTCATGAAGGAGATGCAGACGCTCGCCTTCGCGCAGCTCGAGCCCGAAGCGTATGAATCGATCACGCGGCGGCTTGAATCGCTCAAGACCGGCGGGGGCGGGGACCGTATCGCCAAGATCGGCTCGGGGCTGAAGCTGCTGCTCAGCCGCCACGGTGTCGATGCCGACATTTCGGGGCGCGAAAAGCATCCCTACAGCATCTGGAAGAAGATGGCCGAACGGCACATCAGCTTCGAGCAGTTGTCCGACATCATGGCGTTCCGCGCCATCGTGCCGACCGAGGAGGATTGCTACGCCGCCTTGGGCCATATCCATCGCCGCTGGCCGATGGTGCCGGGGCGGTTCAAGGATTATATCTCGACGCCCAAGCGCAACGGCTATCGCTCGCTGCACACCACCGTGATCCACGCCGATAACAGCCGCGTGGAGATCCAGATCCGCACCGAGAGTATGCACGAAGAGGCCGAAATGGGTCTCGCGGCGCATTGGGCATACAAGCAGGACAAGGTGAAACCGGAGACACAAGTCAGCTGGATCAGGGACTTGGTGGAGATTCTCGATACGGCAGAGTCGCCCGAAGAACTGCTCGAACATACCAAGATGGCGATGTACGCCGACCGCATCTTCGCGTTCACCCCCAAGGGCGAGCTGATCCAGCTGCCCAAGGGCGCGACGCCGATCGATTTCGCTTATGCGGTGCACACCGATCTGGGTGATCAGGCGGTGGGCGCCAAGATCAACGGGCGTGTGGTGCAGTTGCGCGCGCCGATCGAAAATGGCGATCAGGTGCAGATCCTGCGCTCCAAGGCGCAGGAGCCGCAACCAGCGTGGCTCAATTTCGCCATTACCGGCAAGGCGCTGGCGGCGATCCGCCGTCATCTGCGCCAGAAGGATCGCGATGAGACGCAGGCGCTGGGGCGCAAGATCTATGACGAGATCGTCAGCCGGCTGCCCGCGACGATGGCCAGCGACGCGCAGAAAGCGGCCCTGGTGCGGCTCAAACTGCCCGACACCGCCGCGCTGATGGAGGCCATCGCCCGCCGCCGCGTGACCGATGCGCAGGTGATGGAGGCGTTGATGCCGGGATCGGCCGGGGGCGACAGCCTGCGTGCCTTGCCACCGCAATCGAGCGCGATCTCGATCCGCGGGCTGACCCCGGGCGTGGCCTTCGACCTCGCCGAATGCTGCCACCCGGTGCCCGGCGACCGTATCGTCGGGCTACGCCGCCCCGATGCGGGAATCGAAGTGCACACCATCGACTGCCCGGTGCTGGCCAGCGCCGATGATGCCGATTGGGTCGATCTGTCCTGGGGCGACAAGACCGAGGGCGCTACGGGGCGGATCTCGCTTGAGGTCAAGAACGAACCCGGCGCGTTGGGCACGATTGCGACGATCATCGGCGCGCAACAAGCCAATATCGTCAATCTCCGGCTCGATAACCGCGATACCGGCTTCCATACCAATACGATCGATCTGGAAGTGCATGATGTGCAGCATCTCGCGCGCGTTATCGCCGCGCTGCGCGCCGCCGATGCGGTGAACGCCGTCGAGCGGGTTTGAGCGCTTGCCGACGCGATTCGGTGTGTTAGGCTGACCTCACACCAGATTTGAAAGGTATCGCTTTGGATCGTCGCAGCTTTCTTGCCTCCACCACCGCCGCCACCGCACTTTCCTTGCTCCCGGCGCGCGCGCTGGCCGCCACGGCAACCGCCGGTGATGCCGCGCTGGATGCCCTGTTCGTCAAGATTTTTGACGAAGGACTGCTCGAAGCGCCCGAATCCGCCACCGGTCTGGGGCTCGACAAGGGCGCACTGGCGCCGCTCAAATCGCGCCTCGACGATCGTTCCGCCGCAGCACGCAGCGCCGATCTGGCGCGCACCAAGAAATCGATCGCGCGGATCGGGGCAATCAGGCCCGAAACGCTGTCGCACGCCGGCAAGCTCAACCGCGAAGTGGTGCTCTATTCGCTCAACAGCCAGACAGTCGGCCCGGAGAAGTTCGGCCTCGGCTCGGCCGTGCGCCCCTATACGATCACGCAGCAGCAGGGCGCTTATTTCGACGTACCCGATTTCCTCAATTCGCAGCACACGATCAAGACCGCGGCGGATGCCGAAGCCTATCTCACGCGCCTGAGCGCGTTCGCCACCGCGCTTGATCAGGATAGCGCGATGCAGCGCAGCGAGGCGGCGCGCGGCATCCTGGCGCCCGATTTCTCGCTCGATCTCGCGCTCGGCCAGATGGCCGCCTTGCGCACCCCAACGGCGGCCGACAGCGGTCTGGTCCGCTCGGTCGCGACGCGCACCGCCGCCGCGGGCATCCCCGGCGACTGGGCGAGGCGCGCGACCGAGATCGTCACCGCCAAGGTCTATCCCGCGCTGGATCGCCAGATCGCCTTGATCCGGCAATTGCGCACCACCGCGAGCGACAAGGCCGGCCTGTGGCGTCTGCCCAAAGGCGACGAAATCTATGCCGCCGCATTGGCCGCCGCCACGACGACCGATTTCACGCCCGACGAGGTGCACAAGATCGGCCTCGAGCAGGTCGCGCAGCTCACCGCCGAGCTCGACACGATCCTCAAAAGCCAGGGCCTGACACAAGGCACGGTGGGCGAGCGGCTGACCGCGCTCAACAAGCAGCCCGCGCAGCTTTATGCCGACAGCGCGGCCGGCCGCGCCGAGCTGATCGCCGGGCTCAATGCCGGGGCCAGGGCCATGCAGGCCAAATTGCCGCAGGCATTCATCGATCCGCCCAACGCACCGCTCGAAATCCGCGCCGTACCCGCCGAGATTCAGGATGGCGCGTCGAACGGCTATTACAATCTCGCCGCCCTGGATGGCTCACGCCCGGCGATCTACTGGATCAACCTGAAAAGCGTGGGCGACTGGCCCAAATATACCTTGCCGTCGCTGACCTATCACGAAGGCGTCCCCGGGCATCACCTGCAGCTCAGCCTCGTCGCGTCGCTCAAGACGCCTTTGTTGCGCAAGTTCAGCTTCTTCGGCGCCTATGTCGAGGGCTGGGCGCTGTATGCCGAGCAGCTGGCCGACGAACTTGGCGGATATGCCGGGCCGATCGAACGCGCCGGCTATCTGCAGAGCTTCCTGTTCCGCGCCGCGCGGCTGGTCGTCGATACCGGCATTCACACCAAGCGCTGGACGCGCGAGCAGGCGACCGATTATTTCGTCGCCACGGTGGGCTTTGCCCGCGGCCGCTCGCAGCGCGAGATCGAGCGCTATTGCACGATGCCGGGCCAGGCCTGCAGCTATAAGCTCGGCCATATCAGCTGGCTGCGCGCGCGCGACAACGCCAAGAAGATCATGGGCGCCAAATATGACGTGAAGCAGTTCCACGAGGTGCTGCGCGATGGCGCGGTGCCGCTGACGATTCTGGAGCGGTTGGTCGAGGAGCGCGCGCGGGCGGCGGTGAAGGCGTAACGCCTACCAGAGACGGCGGACGCCGAACTGATCAAACAAAGCCTCGTTAGAAACGAGCGTCGTCTGCTCGATCTGCGCTTGCGCGATCAGCAGGCGATCGAACGGATCGCGATGCGGTATTGGCAGGCTGCCGGCCAGCTGCGCATGGGCCATCGACAGAGGCAACACGTCAAAACGCTCGCTGAGGATATAGCCGTTCAAATCGTCCAGTAACGATGCCATTTCAGGCCACTTGCCGCTACGATGCTTGAGCGACATCTCGAACACCGAAACGGCGCTGACCAATACGTCATTGGCCCCCGCCTCGATAGCGGCACGCGCCTGATCGCCGAGCCGATCGCTATCCTCGAACCACCATGCCAAGGCATGGGTATCGAGCAGCAATCTCATTTACCCTCCCACAAGGCCAGCTCTTCCTCGGTCATCGGATCGAAGAAGCCGTCCGGGATCGAGATCTTGCCTTTTAATGCGCCGGGCACACGGTTGGGCTTGGTGGCTGGGGCAATCGGCGTGAGCTTGACTTGAGGAGCGTCGCCGCGTGCGATGATGATTTCCTCACCAGCCACGGCCCGCGCGACCAGGCTAGAGAGGTGGGTTTTGGCGTCATGCATCTTGACGGTCGTGGCCATCTCTCTGCTCCTTAGCTGACATATTAGCTAACTCCATCCGAACTGCAAGATCACGGTGACGCATTGCCATGCCCACGCTATGCTCGTGCCATGAACCGTCCTGCGCTCTCTGTCGTCGTCCCTTGCTATAACGAGGCGGCGTGCCTCGATGTGCTGCACGCGCGCATCACTGGCGCGGCGCGCGCCGCGGTGGGCGATGATTACGAGATCGTCATGATCAATGATGGCTCGAGGGACGATAGCTGGCCGGCGATGCAGCGGCTGGCGGCAAGCGATCCGCGGCTGGTCGCGATCAATCTGTCGCGCAATCACGGGCATCAGCTCGCGCTGACCGCCGGGCTCGATCTGTGCGCCGGCGCGCAGATCCTGATCATCGATGCCGATCTGCAGGATCCGCCCGAACTGCTCACCGAGATGCGCGCCACGATGGCCGCGCAGGAGGCCGATGTGGTCTATGCCGTGCGCCGCAAGCGCGAGGGCGAGACGGTGTTCAAGAAGCTCACCGCCGCGATCTTCTACCGCATGCTCGATCGGCTGACCGACACGCCGATCCCGCTCGATACCGGCGATTTTCGCCTGATGAGCCGGCGCGCGCTGGATGCGTTTCTGAGCCTGCCCGAACAGGCACGGTTTATTCGCGGGATGGTGGCGTGGATCGGCTTCCGCCAGGTGCCCTTCGCTTATGATCGTGCCGAGCGGCATGCCGGCGAGACCAATTATCCTTTGGGCAAGATGATCCGGCTGGCCTTCGATGCGGTCACCGGCTTTTCCACCGCGCCACTGCGTTTCGCCAGCCATGCCGGGCTGGCGCTCACCGGCGTGTCACTGCTGCTGTTCGTCTATATCGCGATCGGCTGGCTGTCGGGCAGCGCGGTGCAGGGCTGGACCTCGACCATGCTGGTCACCGTGTTCCTCGGAGCGGTACAGATGTTCGTACTGGGCATGATCGGCGAATATCTCGGTCGCCTCTATGTCGAATCCAAGCGCCGGCCGCTCTATCTCGTCGCCGATATTGCCGGACCGGTGCAGGGCAGGGCGACCCTTGGCTATCGCGCGGAGACTCCGGCACCGGTGGCGGTGGTCCCCCCGGGTGAGGTGGAACAGCTCGTCACCGCGTCAGCGCATCACGCCGCGCACGAACCGCGCTAGATCCGTTCGCCGGTCAGCCGCTGGCAGATCATGTCCAGCTGATCCAGCGTGGCGTAATTGAGCGTCATCGCGCCGCCCTTGGCACTGTGCGTCACGCGCACTGTCAGCCCGAGCAGATCGCCCAATTGATGCTCCAGCGCCGCCAGATCGGCGTCACGCCCGCCATTACCGCCCGATCGCGCGCGCGCATCGGGCTTGGCGGCGCGCGCGAGGCGCTCGGTCTCGCGCACCGACAGGCCCTTGGCGACGATCTGATCCGACAGGCTCTCGATATCGGGCGCGCCGATCAGCGCGCGCGCATGCCCCATGCTGAGCTCGCCGGTGACGACGCGCTGCTGCACCGGCTGCGGCAGATCGAGCAGCCGCAGCAGATTGGCGATATGGCTGCGCGATTTGTGGACCAGTTTGCCCAGCGCTTCCTGTGTATGGCCATAATCGTCGATCAGCCGGTGATAGGCCTCCGCCTCTTCGATCGCGTTGAGATCCTGCCGCTGGATATTCTCCACCAGCGCCACTTCCAGCGTCTCGGCATCATCGAAGTCACGGATGATCACCGGGACTTCGTGCAGCCGTGCGCGCTGCGCGGCGCGCCAGCGGCGCTCGCCCGCGACGATCTGATAATCCTTGCCGTGCGGGCGCACGACGATCGGCTGGATCAGCCCGCGCGCGGCGATCGACGTGGCCAGCTCGTCGAGCGCGGCTTCGTCGAAATGGCGGCGCGGCTGGCCGGGATGGGGGGTGAGCGAGCCGACCGGCAGCGTGCGCAGGCCCGGCGTGGTCTTTTCGCCACCGCCCACCGGTTCTTCGCGCGCCATATCGCCGAGCAAGGCGTTGAGCCCACGGCCGAGGCCCGAGCGGGGCTTGGGCCGCGGCGTGGGCGACGCGGCGGCGTCTGGCGTCGTGTCGGTCATGCGGCCTTCGTATAGCTGGGAGCGGCAGGCTTGGGCAGACGCGCGATCAGCTCACGCGCCAGCGCGATATACGCTTCCGAGCCAGAGCAGCGGTAATCGTAGATCAGGGCGGGCAGACCGTGGCTCGGCGCTTCCGACAAGCGCACGTTGCGCGGGATCACCGTATCGAACACCACCCGGCCGAGCACAGCGCGCACGTCGTTGGAAACCTGTTCGGTCAGTCGGTTGCGGCGATCATACATGGTTAGCGCCACGCCGATGATGGTGAGCCCGGGATTGAAACGGTCGCGAATGCGCTCGACCGTCCCGAGCAGCTGGCTCAGCCCCTCGAGCGCGAAGAATTCGCATTGTAGCGGCACGAGCAGTGAATTCGCCGCGACCATTGCGTTCAGGGTCAGCAGCCCGAGCGAGGGCGGACAATCGATCAGCACGACATCCCAGCGCTCCTCGCAGCGGGCAAGCGCGCGGCTCAGGCGGTGCGTACGCTCGTCATACTCGACCAGCTCGATCTCCGCGCCCGACAGATCCGCCGTGGCGGGGACGACGTCGAGCTTGGGGACGCAAGTCGATACCGCGGCATCCGTGATCGGCAGTTCGCCGAGCAGGATATCATAAGTCGATTTTTCGCGATCCGCGCGGTTGATGCCAAGCCCGGTCGAGGCGTTGCCCTGCGGATCGAGATCGATGATCAATACACGCTGCCCGGTAGCGGCAAGCGCAGTGCCGACATTGATTGCCGTGGTCGTCTTGCCGACACCGCCCTTTTGGTTCGCTACCGCAATGACATTCATCGACGAGACACCCCTTGAACGATCACGATCAACGAATTCGGATCAGTGACGCTGTGTTCCACGTGAAACGTACCATGCCATGATCGCTGCGCCTGCGCCACCTCTTCGCGTGCCGCGAGCCCCTTGGGCAGCAGCCATTTGGTCGCCGGCGTGGCAATGTCGCGCGCCGCATCGAGCAATGCGGTCACCGACGCTACGGCGCGCGCGGAAATAACCGTCGCTTTGGCGCTGACATTTTGCGATTTGGCGGTTTCCACCACAACATTTGTCAGCCCCAGCGTCTCGGCGGCATGGCGGAGGAAATCCACGCGCCTTTTGCGGGGTTCGATCAGGATCATCGGGTCGTCGCGCAATGCGGCAACCACCAATCCGGGGAAACCCGCGCCGCTGCCGATATCGGCCCAGGTGCCCGGTGTGCCTTTTGACAAGGGAACGAGCTGCGCTGAATCGACGATATGGCGCGCCCACATCTGATCCAGCGTCGCGGCAGAGACGAGATTCTGTTGCGTGGCCTCTTCGCGGACCAGCGCATCCAATCGGGTCAAGGTATCAACTGCGGCGGGGCCAAAGCGATCGGCGATCCATTGCTTGGCATCGTCTTCGGTCATGCGGCGCGCTTTCGGGCATGGAGCATGATCGCGGTCAATGCGGCCGGCGTGATTCCCCGGATCCTGCTGGCGGCGCCCAGCGTGGTGGGTCGCGCGGTGGAGAGACGTTCGATCATCTCGTTGGACAAACCGGGGATTCCGGCAAAATCGAGATCGGGCGCGAGCACGATCGCATCGTTGCCGCGCAGCCGCGCCACCTCGCTGTCCTGCCGTGCGATATAGGGCGCGTAGCGGGCATCCTCGGCGGCCTCGGCAATTAATGCCGCGTCGTATCGGTCCGCCAGATCGGGCGCGATCTCGTTTATGGTCAAGCCGGCGATGCGCAGCCATTCTGCGCCGGTGCGCGGCGTGTCGGCGCCCGCGATATGAGCGGGCAGGGTGTTCGCGGCAATGGTCGCGTCCAGCTGCTGCGCGATTTCCGCGAGCCCGATGCGACGCCGAGCAAGGCGCGCACGCCGCTCGGCGCCCAGGCAGTCCGCTTGCTCGGCAATCGCGCCGAGGCGGGTTTCGGCATTATCGGCGCGCAAGCGCAACCGATATTCGGCGCGCGCCGTCAGCATGCGATATGGTTCGGTAACGCCCTGCAGCACCAGATCGTCGATCATCACGCCGAGATAGCTGCTCGCGCGATCGAGCACGACGGGGGAGACGCCGAGCGCATGGGCTGCGGCGTTCAGCCCGGCGATCAGCCCCTGGCCGGACGCCTCCTCATAGCCGGTCGTGCCGTTGATCTGCCCGGCGCAGAACAGGCCGGGCATGGCCCGCACCTCCAGGGTCGGCGCCAGCGCGCGAGGATCGATATGATCATATTCCACGGCATAACCGGGCATCACGATCCGTGTCTGCTCCAGCCCGGGGATCGAGCGGATCATAGCTTCCTGCACATCGGTCGGCAGCGAAGTGGATATGCCATTGGGATAGATCGTGCTGTCGTCGAGCCCCTCCGGCTCGAGGAACACTTGATGGCCGTCACGGTCGCCAAAGCGATGGATCTTGTCCTCGATCGACGGGCAATAGCGCGGGCCGACCCCGCCGATCGCGCCGCCGAACAAGGGTGAGCGATCGAGCGATGCACGGATGATATCATGCGTCTGCGGCGTGGTGCGGGTGATCGCGCAGAAGGTCTGGGGCAGGGGGCGCCCGTCCGACATAGGCGACATCGTCCAGGGATCGCTGTCGCTCGGCTGCTCCGCGAGCGCTGCCCAATCGATCGTCCGTCCATCCAGACGCGGTGGGGTGCCCGTCTTGAGCCGCGTCATCGGCAATCTGGCGTCGCGCAATTGCTGCGCCAGCCTGGTCGCCGCCGCCTCGCCAATGCGTCCGCCCGCTAGCCGTTCCTCACCGCGAAACATTCGCCCGCCGAGAAACGTGCCCGTTGCCAGCACCACAGCGGGCGCCTTGAGCTGCTGTCCGTCCGCGAGAACCAGTCCCTTGACCGCTCCGTGCACATCAAGCGCCAGTTCAGCCGCTTCCCCAGCAACGACCGTCAAACCAGCCTGATCGGCAATCGCCCGCTGGATCGCAGCGGCGTAGCGGCGCCGATCCGCCTGCACACGCGGCCCCTGGACCGCGCTGCCCTTGCTGCGATTCAGCATGCGATAATGGATGCCGGCGGCGTCCGTGGCCCGCGCCATCAGCCCGTCGAACGCATCCACTTCGCGCACCAGATGGCCTTTGCCGAGCCCGCCGATCGCCGGATTGCACGACATCGCGCCAATCTTGGCCGCATCGAAGCTGACCAGCGCAGTGCGGGCGCCGCGGCGCGCTGCCGCCGCCGCCGCCTCGACACCGGCATGGCCGCCGCCAACGACGATAACATCGAATGTGGACATGCCCTTTGCGCTAGGCATTGCCCGCGCCCAAGTCAAAGCGTTCCACGTGGAACATCATTTCCCGATGCAGAACTTGCCGAACAAAGCATCCAACATCGCTTCCGTATCGCTATGCCCGGTAATCCGATCCACCACCGCCAGCGCGAGTCTCAATTGCTCCGCCACGAGCAAAGGGTCACTTTCGTCTCCAACCGTCCGCAACACCGCCGCTGCCTCGCCGACCAGGTCGCGCTGCCGCCGGTTGAGCGCGATATCATCGAGCCGCGGCAAGGCGGCGCGCGCACGCTCGCCGATCGCCTGCCACAGCGCGCTCATGCCAAGCCCCGTTGTTGCCGACACCGCGAGATCAATGCCGCGCGGCGGATCCCGCCGCTCAGGCTGATCGGCCCGCGCGTAAACCCACAACGCGCCAGCGGGCGCCGCTTCCGCGCCGAGCCACAGCAGAATATCCGACGTCGCCATCGCGGCACGCGCGCGGTCGATGCCGATGCGCTCGATCGGATCGTCGCTCTCGCTGGCCAGGCCCGCCGTATCGGTGATCAGATAGGCGATGCCGTCACGCTGCACCGGAACATCGATGCGATCACGCGTGGTCCCCGCGATGGGCGATACGATCGCCGCATCACGGTCGACCAGCGCGTTGAGCAAGGTTGATTTGCCGCTATTGGGCGGCCCCGCCAAAACCACGCGAACGCCGTCGCGCAATCGCTCGACCGATGGTTGCTCGCCCAATGCTGCAATCTCCGACGCCAATATGCCGGCCTCGGCTTTCAGGTTTTCCAGCTGCACCGCATCGACATCGTCCTCATCGGAGAAATCGAGTTCCGCTTCGATCCGCGCCGATAGCGCCAGCAAGCGCGCCGACCATTGCTCGACCCGCCGGCGGATCCCGCCCTCCGCCGCCATCATCGCAGCGCGGCGCTGGCTTTCGGTTTCCGCCGCGAGCAGGTCGCCCAGGCCTTCCGCCTCGGTGAGATCGATCCGGCCGTTGGTCAGCGCGCGCCGCGTGAATTCCCCCGGTTGCGCTGGCGCCAGCCCCGGCAGCGTGGCCAATGCCCGTTCCACTGCCGCCACGACCGCCCGGCCGCCATGCAGATGGAGTTCGACGAGATCCTCGCCAGTCGCCGTGCCGGGCGCGCGAAACACCAACAGCAACGCGCGATCGAGCACGCCGCCGTCGGCGGGATCGCGCAGCGCGCGTAGCGTCGCCCGGCGTTCCGCGGGCAGGTCGCCCGCCAGCGTTGCGGCGGCAGACAAGGCTGCAGGCCCGCTGATGCGCAGCACGGCGATTGCCGCAGGTGGGGCGCCGCTGGAGACAGCGTAGATCGTGCTCATGCGATCAGCCCGGCGACTTGCTCGTATCGCTCGACGCTTCGAACATCTTGCGCCAGAATCCCATGCCGGCATCATTCATCGGCGCCCAGCTGCGCATCATGCCCTCGAGAAGATCCGGCGCGATCACGCCGTCCATCGCGCCGGTCAGCGTGGCGATATATTTGTCGTGCACCGGCGTCAGATCGGGCAAGCCCATCATGCGGCGGGCCTCTTCCGGTGTGCAATCGACTTCGACGTTGAATTTCATGACGCTTTTCTCCGCTTGAGCCGGCTGAGTGCGCGGCATAGTCTGAACCGCAGCTATGCGCGCCGCAGCGCTCCCCCCGCAACGCTCATCACCTTAGCAAAGGATCCGCTCTTGCCCATGATCACCATCAACACACTCGACCATGCCAGCAGCTTCGAAGCGTATATCGCCGAGCCGAGCTCGACGCCCACCGCTGCCATCATCGTCATCCAGGAAATTTTCGGCGTGAATGCCGGAATCCGCGCCAAATGTGATGCCCTTGCCCAAGCCGGGTATCTGGCCATCGCACCCGATCTATTCTGGCGGATCAAGCCCGGGATCGAGCTTAATCCCGACGTGCCGGAGGAGATGCAACAGGCGCTCGGCTTGTTCGGCCAGTTTGATCAGGATCACGGCATCGCCGATATTGAAGCAACAATCCGTGCCGCGCGGGCGCGCGTGGATGGCGGCAAGGTGGGCGTGGTGGGCTATTGCCTGGGGGGGCGGCTTGCCTTCATGACCGCAGCGCGTACCGATATTGATGCCAGCGTTGGGTATTATGGCGTCGGCATCGATGGGCTGCTGGGCGAAAAACACGCCATTGCCCGGCCGGTGCTGCTGCACGTGCCGATCGAGGATCATTTCGTCGACAAGAACGCGCAGGCGCGGATGCATGCCGGGCTGGACGATCATCCCAAGGTGACGATGTACGATTATCCCGGCGAAGATCATGGCTTCGCCACGGAAACTGGCGACCGACGCTCGCCTGACGCAGCGGAACTGGCGGATCGCCGGACGGCGGCGTTCTTCGCCGAACATCTGCGGTAATCTGCACTCGATGATCGTCACCCCAGCGCTGCTGGGGTGACGACGATGTGATCAGCCGATCGCTGCGATCATCGGCTGGACATCGTGCAAGCCTTCGAAAATCATCTTGCCAGCGACATAGAGGATGATGACCAGCCCGACCCAGGCAATCCAGCGATAACGCTCGATATATTTGGCGATAACGTTGGCGGCGAGGCCCATCAACGCAACCGACAGAATCAGCCCGATAACCATGATGCCGGGATGCTCGCGCGCTGCACCAGCGACGGCGAGGACGTTATCAAGGCTCATCGAAACGTCCGCCACGGCGACCGCCCAAGCGGCGGCTAGAAAGCTCTTGGCAGGGCGAATCCCGCTATTCTCGTCACCCTCGATCTCGGGCGAACCGCCAGGCACGCTTTTCGGCTGCAGTTCGCGGTACATCTTCCACGCCACCCACAGCAGCAACAGACCGCCACCCAACACCAGGCCGTAGCTTTTAAAGCTCTCCAAGCCGTACAGCACCGCCACTGCAAAGATGATGCGCAGCACGAGCGCGGCGAGGATGCCGATCAAAATGACCTTCTTACGCTGATCGGTCGGCAGGCCAGCCGCAAGCGCGCCGACGATGATCGCGTTGTCACCCGCCAGCGCCACGTCGAGCAGCACAACGGTGGCGAACGCGGTCATCGCGGAGGCAGTGCCAATATTGGCGAAATCGCTGACGATGTGGTTCCATAGCCAGCTAAGCGACATTGGCTCAACGGCAGGAAGGGCGGCGGCCAGCAGGGCCAAGATGGTCACGAGGAGGTCTCCGCATTTGGGATGATCGAGATCAACGTAAGGGATCGGCAGTGGTTGCCATAAAAAAGGCGTGGGCTGAGCCCACGCCGATAGGGACGGTGCGCGCGCCCTGATAAGCCTTGCTAAATCAGGACGCGTTCGATCATTGATTCATGCTGTCGAAAAAGTCCTCGTTTGTCTTGGAATCCTTCATCTTGTCGAGCAGGAATTCCATCGCATCGATCGTACCCATCTGCATAAGGATGCGACGCAGCACCCACATCTTGCTGAGCTTGACCTTGTCGACCAGTAATTCGTCCTTGCGCGTGCCGGACTTGCCGACATCGAGCGCCGGGAAGACACGTTTGTCTGCGACCTTGCGGTCGAGCACGATCTCCGAGTTGCCCGTGCCCTTGAATTCCTCGAAGATCACTTCGTCCATGCGGCTGCCGGTATCGATCAGCGCGGTGGCGATGATCGAGAGCGACCCGCCTTCCTCGATGTTACGCGCGGCGCCGAAGAAGCGCTTCGGCCGCTGCAAGGCATTGGCATCGACGCCGCCGGTCAGTACCTTGCCCGAGCTCGGCACGACGGTGTTGTAGGCGCGGCCCAGGCGGGTGATCGAATCAAGCAGGATTACCACGTCCTTTTTGTGCTCGACCAGACGCTTGGCCTTTTCGATGACCATTTCCGCGACCTGCACGTGGCGCTGCGCGGGCTCGTCAAAGGTCGAGGAGACCACCTCGCCCTTGACCGAGCGCTGCATGTCGGTGACTTCTTCGGGGCGTTCGTCGATCAGCAGAACGATCAGGAACACCTCAGGGTGGTTTTCGGAAATGGCGCGCGCGATATTCTGCAGCATCACCGTCTTGCCGACGCGCGGTGGCGCGACGATCAGCGTACGCTGGCCCTTGCCCTGCGGGCTGACGATATCGATGACGCGAGCGGACTTGTCCTTCTGCGTCGGATCGAGCGTATCGAGGGTGAGCTTCGATTCAGGATAGAGCGGCGTCAGATTGTCGAAATTGACCCGGTGGCGCACTGCTTCGGGATCGTCGAAATTGACCTTCGACGGCTTGACCAGCGCGAAATACCGTTCGCCATCCTTAGGGCCGCGGATCTCTCCCTCGACCGTATCACCAGTCCGCAAGCCGAATTTGCGCACCTGGTTGGGCGAGACATAGATGTCGTCGGGGCCAGCGAGGTAATTGGATTGCGGGCTGCGCAGGAAGCCGAAGCCATCGGGGAGCACTTCGATCGTGCCCTCGCCCATGATCATCTCGCCCTCTTCGGCCTGGACCTTGAGGATGGCGAACATCAGATCCTGCTTGCGCAGCGTGGAGGCGCCTTCAACGCCCAATTCCTCCGCCATGCTGACCAGCTCGGCCGGTTTCTTGTTCTTGAGGTCTTTGAGATGCATGGGATCAGCGTCCGGCTAGTCTGGGGAGATGGGCATCGAGAAGGTGCGCGAAGGACTCGGGCAGGCGATGCTGGAGGAGGATGCCGGCCTACTGAAAAGCGATACCGACAAGCGCAGGAATTAAGAGGGGGGGGCGAGCAAGTCAACGGGGTTATGCGGTACAACGCCTTTCCCACGCTTTCAGGCAAAGGCCAGGACCCTGTTACGGCACCGGGCTGGGCCCTACCTTCCCCGGAAAAAGCATTGGTAGTGTTGTGATGCGTCCTTAGAACGGCTTCACGATCACCAAAATGACGATGAAGGCAGCAGTAACGGCCGGGATTTCGTTGAGCATACGCAGCGTCTTGCCGCTCAGTGTCGGCTTGTTCGTAGCGAGTTTCTTGGCGTATCCTACCGCCCAGCCGTGATAGCCGCTCAAACCGAGTACGAAGAGCAATTTGGCGTGCAGCCAAGGCTCGACCCAATGATTGCCGATCGTCGCCAGAGTGAGGCCGAGCAGCCAAACAATGATCATTGCCGGAGACAGGATGATCGTGCGAATCTTGCTTTCGCGCTCGACCCACAAAGCTGCTTCATCCGTACGGCCGCCGGCAAGCGCTTCCTGGTGGTAGACTAGATAGCGCGGCAGCATGAACAGCCCGGCCATCCAGAAGATCACAAAGATCACATGCGCGGCGAGATACCAATTATACGCCACGATCAGTCGCTCCATCATTGTCGCACCCGCGCCAGCAGCGCCTCGACGTGCTCGATCGGCGTATCCGGCAGGATGCCGTGGCCGAGATTAAAGATATGCGGGCGATCCGCGAACGCCGCAAGCACGCGATCGATCGCTTCCTCGAGCGCGACACCGCCGGCGATCAGCGCGAGCGGATCGAGATTGCCCTGCACTGGCATATGTTTGGGCAGATTGGCATCGGCCCAGACCGGATCGACGGTTTCGTCCAGCCCGAGCGCATCGACGCCGGTTTCACGCGCATAAGCGGGGAGTTTACCGCCGGCGCCCTTGGGGAAACCAATAATCGGCGTATCGGGATGTCGCGCTTTCAATCCAGCGACGATCGCCGCATTGGGCGCGATGACCCAGCGTTCGAACTGTGACGGGCTGAGCGAACCCGCCCAGCTGTCAAACAATTGCACCGCTTCCACGCCATTTTCGATCTGCGCCGAGAGATAATCGACCGTCATGGCGGCGATCGCGTCGATGATTTCGGCAAAGGCCAGCGGATCGGCATAGGCGGCACGGCGTGTTTCGCCCTGATCCTTGCTGCCCTGCCCGGCGACCATATAGGTCGCGACGGTCCAGGGGCTGCCGGCAAAGCCCAGAAAAGTCGTCTCAGCTGGCAATGCAGCAGCGACCCGCGCCACGGTAGCATAAACGGGTTCGAGCCGCTCAGGCGCTGCATGCAGGCTCGCCAGAGCGGCATCCACGAGTGGGGGTGCCAGACGCGGACCCTCGCCCACACCAAAACTCAAATCCTGGCCCAATGCCCATGGCACCATCAGGATATCGGAGAAAAGGATCGCGCCATCGAAGCCAAAACGGCGGATCGGCTGCAGTGTTACCTCGGCGGCGGCTTCTGGATCGGTGGCGAGCGCAAGAAAGCCGCCTTTTTCCGCTCGGAGCGCGCGATATTCGGGGAGATAGCGGCCCGCCTGGCGCATCAGCCAGATCGGCGGTGTTTTGGCGCGACTGCCCTTGAGCACAGCGAGCAACGGTTTGGTTTCAGATGTTATCGACAAGCTGGTCGATCCTCACTTCTACTAAGAATTAGATTCTTAAAAGGATGTAGCGGTTGTTGGCGCGTTGATGCTGGGGCTTATGCGGTCATGCCCAAAATGCCAACAGCTTGACTCAACCGCGGCCAGCCAGCCACCGCGATTCAACCAAACGCTCCACGTTTTCCACAGGCTGTGGACAGATTCTGCAGCTGGGCACGGAATTGTGGATAAGTTGTCGGTTATCCCCGGCTTGGCGCGGACCGCGCGTTGCGCTAGCCATTTTGCCGATGTTGTCCACAGATCGATCCTGACCGGTGCGGTTGCACCTCCACTTGCTGTCGGACTCGACCGGCGAGACGCTGGAAAACATCGCCAAGGCGGCGTTGGCGCAATATGACGACGTCGAAACGATCCGTCATTTCTGGCCGATGGTCCGCACAGAGGCGCATCTTGAGCGCATTTTGCAGGAAATCGCGCAAAATCCGGGGCTGGTGATCTTCACGCTGGTCAATAGTACGACGCGGCGCACGTTGGAGGCGCGCTGCCGCGCGCTCGGGTTACCCGCAGTGGCACCGCTCGATGCGGTCAATCACGCTTTGTCCGGGCTGCTCGGGCAGCAGGCCAAGGCGCGGCCGGGGCGGCAGCATGTACTCGACGAAGCCTATTTCGATCGCGTCGAAGCGATCCAGTTCAGCATGGCACATGATGACGGGATCAATTGGGAAAATTGGGAAGAAGCGGATATCGTGCTGGCCGGCGTGTCGCGCTCGTCCAAAACGCCGACCTCGATCTATCTCGCCAATCGCGGGTTTCGCACGGCGAATATTCCCATCGTGGTGGAATCACCTCCACCGACTACGTTGTATTCATTGAAGAATCCGCTGGTGGTCGGGCTCACGACCAGCGCCGATCGACTGATCCAGGTGCGGCGAAATCGCTTGTTGTCGCTGCATCAGGCGCCGGAAACCGCTTATGTCGATCCAGAGGCGGTGACGCGCGAAGTAGCCTTTGCGCGGCGTATGTTTGCCGACAATGGCTGGCCGGTGATCGACGTCACCAGGCGTTCGATCGAAGAAACCGCGGCGGCGATCATCGCGTTGGTTCAGGAACGCCGCGGCGAAAAGGGTAATGAATGAGAATCGTGTTGGCGTCGCAAAGCGCGTCACGCCGAGCCATGCTGTGTGCGGCTGGTGTACCGTTTGAGGCAGTATCGGCGGGCGTGGATGAGGAAGCGGCCAAGGCCGGGCTGCGCGATTTGAATGCGCGCGATTTGGCCGATGCGCTGGCAGAGTTGAAAGCCTTGCGTGTGTCGGGCCGCGATCCCGAGGCGTTGGTCCTCGGAAGCGATTCCGTTGTCGCGCTGGAAGATGGCACGTTGCTCGACAAGCCCGAAACGCGCGAACAAGCGGCCGAGCATTTGCGGTTGATGTCGGGTAAGCGCCACGAACTGGTCAGCGCCGCGGTGATTGCCGAGCAGTGCAAGCCGGTGTGGCGTGTGGTCGACCGTGCGAAAATGTATGTGCGGCCATTGTCTGACGCCTTTATCGACACCTATCTGGAGGCGGAATGGCCGGCGATTGCGGGCTGCGTCGGCTGCTATCGGATCGAGGGGCCGGGCGCGCAATTGTTCGCCCGGATCGAGGGTAGCCAGTTCACCGTGCTGGGCCTGCCGCTGTTGCCGGTGCTCGATTACCTGCGCGTGAGAGGGATGATGCCGTCATGACCCGCAGCTTTGCCGAGGTGATTGGCGATCCGATCGCGCACTCCAAATCGCCGTTGATCCATGGCTTCTGGCTGGACGCGCTGGAAATCGCTGCAGATTATCGCGCGACCCAGGTTGCGCCCGAGGTGCTTGGCGCTTTTCTGGCAGAACGCCAGGCCGACCCGGCCTGGCGCGGGTGCAACATCACCATTCCGCACAAGCTTGCCGCGCTCGATCATGTCGCCGATCCGGGCGGGGTGCGCGCGTCGATCGGCGCGATCAACACGATATTCCGCAGCGAGGATGGAACGTGCATCGGCACCAACACCGACGCCGGTGGCTTTTACGCGCCGATCGCCGGGCTTGAGCTGGCCGACAAGCCGGTGGTGGTCATCGGCGCGGGCGGCGCGGCACGCGCCGTGTTGTTCGCTTTGTCGCGGCTGGGCGTGGGGCCGGTGACGATCCTCAACCGCAACGTGCTGAAGGGCGCGGCATTGCTGTCGGCGTTCGGCCTGAAGGGCCAGGCCCTGCCGCTGGGGGCGGCGTTTCCGCCGGCGGCGTTGCTGGTCAATTGCTCGGCGCTGGGCATGATCGGACAGCCGCCGCTGGAGATCGATCTGGCGCCGTTGCCGGACGATGCTGTGGTGTATGACGTAGTGTATGCCCCGCTCGACACGCCGTTATTGGCCGCCGCACGGGCGCGCGAGCTTGATACGGTCGATGGGCTGGAGATGCTGGTGGGGCAGGCGGCGGTGGCGTTTGAATTGCTGTTCGGCGTGGCGCCGCCGCGCGAGCGCGACGTTCAGCTCAGGGCATTGCTGACGGCATGATCGTGCTTGGCCTCACCGGATCGATCGGCATGGGCAAATCCACCGTTGCCGCCATGTTTGCCGCCCGTGGCGTGCCGGTGTTCGATGCCGATGCCGCAGTGCATCGCATGCAAGGCGCGGGCGGGCGGCTGGTGGCGGAGATCGAGGCACTGTTTCCCGACACGACCGGCCCCGACGGCGTCAATCGCACCACGCTCGGCGAGGCGGTGCTCGGCGATGACGTGAAAATGAAGCAGCTCGAAGCGCTGGTCCATCCCGCCGTTGCCGAGGAACGCGCGGCGTTTCTGGTGAGGCATCACCAATCGCCGTTGGTGGTGTTCGACATTCCCTTGCTGTTCGAAACCGGCGGAGAAGCGCGGGTCGACAAGATCGCGGTGGTCAGCGCACCGGCGGACGTACAGCGCGCGCGCGTGCTGGCGCGACCCGGCATGACCGAGGCACGGTTCGAGACCATCCTGGCGCGGCAGATGCCCGATGCCGAAAAACGCGCCCGCGCCGACGTCGTGATTCCGACAGCTTGCCCGCTGGCCGAGACGCAGGCCGCGGTCGATGCGGTGATTGCTTGCCTGATCGACGCCGACGGCCGATAAGTTTGCCGATGCGCGAGATTGTGTTCGATACCGAAACCACCGGGTTCAGCTTTGCCGATGGCGATCGCATGGTCGAGATCGGCTGCGTTGAGCTGATCAACCGGGTGGAAACCGGACGCACGTTCCACGCCTATTTCCATCCCGAACGGCCAATGCCGGCAGAGGCGCAGCGCGTCCACGGCCTGTCCGATGCGTTCTTGGCCGATAAGCGGCGTTTTCACGACCATGCGCTGGAGTTGCTCGAGTTCATCGGCGATTGCCCACTAGTGGCGCATAATGCCGGGTTCGATTTCGGCTTTTTGAACGGCGAGTTGGGTAAATGCGGCCATCCGCATGTCGGCATGCACCGCATGGTCGATACAATCGTGCTGGCGCGCACACGACATCCCGGCGCCAAGCATAGCCTGGATGCGTTGTGCAACCGCTATGGCATCGATCGCAGCCACCGCGTGGTGCACGGCGCACTGCTCGATGCGCAATTGTTGGCGCAGGTATATGTCGAACTGACCGGCGGGCGACAGATCGGACTCGGGCTGGTCACCGAGATCATCGAGGTACAGACCAGTTTTCAGCCTGATGCGGCGCCTGCCATCGCCCGCCCGCCGCGTACTTTTGCGGCGTCCGATGCGGAACTTGCCCGGCATGCCGCGTTTATCTCAAAGCTCACCAAGCCAATCTGGGAGCAAGTCTAGGGGAGAAGAGGGGGTCGAGGCGTCCGGTTGACGCCGCTACCGGGGACGCGCACGTTGCGTGCCCCCAACAAGGAGAATGCTCATGGAAATCCGGGTCTCGGGTCATCAGATCGCCACCGGCGACGCGTTGAGAACCCATGTCGAGGATCGGCTTCAGGGCATCGCAACCAAATATTTTGCGCGGGCGATTTCCGCACATGTGACGTTCGGCAAGGGGCCGCACGACGCCTTCACCTGCGATATCGTCGCGCATGTGATGCACGGGTTGGTGCTCAAGGGCAGCAATGAAGGGCGCGACGCACATGTCGCGTTCGATGGCACGGCGGACAAGATCGAGAAGCAGCTGCGGCGCTATATGCGGCGGCTGAAGGATCGCAATGGCGGGACAACGCAGGCCGTGCAGGAGGCAGGCGCCTACGACAATGCCGGTTACACCTTGTTCCAAGAGGCGGCGCAGGATGTCGAGCCCGAAGATCACCCGCTGATCATTGCCGAGACGCGGGTCGATGTGCCCGAATCAAGCGTGTCGGATGCGGTGATGATGCTCGATCTGCGCAACACCACGGCGCTGCTGTTCAAAAACAGCGGATCTGGCGCCTACAACATGGTTTATCGCCGAGGCGATGGTACGATCGGCTGGGTCGAGCCGCAACGCGGCGGCTAAGCCGTCTGCCAGCCTTTCGCTCGCGCGCGTTCGGCGCTAAGCCGCGCGGGCGAGGGGCTAAGCGGCGATGATGACCGATTTCAGCGATCTGCTGCTGCCCGACACCGTCATCGAAGGTGTCGCGGTAGCGAGCAAGAAGGCGTTGCTGCAGCATATGGGGGCGGCGCTGGCGACAGCGCATGGTCTTGACGCCAAGGCGGTCACCGATGTGCTGCTTGCGCGTGAGAAGCTTGGCTCGACCGGCTTTGGCGGCGGGGTGGCCATTCCGCATGGTAAAATCCCCGGCCTGCCCGGCGTGATCGGGTTGTTCGCGCGGCTGACGCAGCCGGTGGATTTCGCGGCGATCGATGATCTGCCGGTCGATCTAGTGTTCGTTCTGCTCTCCCCGGTGGACGCGGGGGCGGCGCATTTGAAGGCGCTGGCGCGGATATCGCGGCGGTTGCGCGATCGCGCGTTCGTAGCGAAATTGCGCGGCGCGGGCTCGCGCGATGCGCTCTATGCGTTGCTCAGTTCAGATGAAGCGCGCGATGCCGCCTGAGCAGATGCCGGCAGGGGCGGAGGCGCATTTTCGTGCACTCGAATCGCTCTATGCGGCGGCGCCGATCAATCTGCTGTTCGAATCGCGACTGGAGATAGCCGAAAGCGGCTTGGCGCGGATCCATTTTGGCATTGATGAGCGCTATTTTCACGCCGGCGGCGCCGCGCATGGCACGAGCTATTTCAAGATGCTCGATGACGCTGCTTTCTACGCGGCGAACAGCTTGGTGACCGATCGCTTTCTGCTCACCACCGCGTTTAACCTGTTGCTGACTAAACCGCTCAGGGCGGGGCCAGTGATCGCGGAGGGGCGCTGGGTGAGCGGGCACCGCCGCGTATTCGTGGCGGAAGCGCGCTTGATCGATGCCGATGGCGAGGAAGCGGCGCGCGGCACGGGGACCTTCATGAAATCGCGCATTCCGCTTGCCAGCCTGCCCGGCTATCGCGCCACGCCGTGAGCGGGCGGCTGCCCAGCAGCATCCTGGTCAGCGCGTTGCTTCGGCGCGTCAACGATTCCGGCGGCATGGGCATGCTGCTGGCGCGCGGCGAACCGACCGGCGGTGGAATCCTCATCCTGGCGTTCCACAATGGGACAAATCCGCGCACGATCGAACGTGGCGTGGGGCCAGATGGCACTTCGGCGTTGCTGGTTTCACCGCAACCTGCGGCCGATTCCACAGTTTTGAGCCAGTATTGGCAGCGTCGGCGGCATAGCGATCCCGACTTGTGGGTGATCGAACTGGACAGCCCGTTTGCCGAACGGTTCGCCGCTGAGGCGATCCTTGCCGGTTGACCGCGTGCTACGCGGCCGCCACAGGCCGTGGCTGTTATTCACGGCGTTGTGTCGATGCGGGTGCGATCCGGATCGATTACGCAGTCGGGGGGCACGCCCGGACGATCGCTTGGCCCCGGCCGAGGCGGATCGCTTCCGCGCACCAACCGCATAGTACGAAGATTGAATGTCGTTTTTTGAACGCGTCGCGACGCTCGCGACGATGGTCTTGGGCACTGCCTTGATCGGCGTCAGCACCCCAGGCCTTGCTTCTCAACTGGATCAGAACCTCAACGTACCATTGAGCGTTACAGTTCCAGAAACTACCGTTCTCGCTGCCGCGCCGGCCGAGACGATGCCTGTCCCGATTGCCCAGCCGGCTATCGTGCAGAGGCAAGATGCCGAAGACTTTGACAGTTTGTCCGAAGCTGTGGCTGCACAGAATGCGCCTGATGCCGTAAGCGACGATCTCACCTGCCTTGCCAGCGCGATCTATTTCGAATCGAAGGGTGAACCGCTCCCCGGGCAGCTGGCCGTTGCCGAAGTGATTATCAACCGGTCAAAATCAGGACGTTTTGCCAAATCGGTTTGCGCCGTGGTAACTCAGGCTGGGCAATTCTCCTTCGTTCGTGGCGGCCGTATTCCGGCCATCGCCAGCAACGCAAATTATCGCACCGCGCTCGCCGTGGCGCAGGTCGCGCTGCGCGATCAGTGGGACAGCCCCGCACCGCAGGCGCTGTATTTCCACGCCCGTCGCGTTTCGCCGGGCTGGCGCAAGACCAAGGTCGCGTCGATCGGAAACCACATCTTCTATCGCTGATCGCACGGATTGAGCTTTACGCGTTCGTGTAATGTTCTAAATCGGGCGGATGCTGAATCCGCCCGTCTCTTGTGTTGATGCACCAGGATCGCCACTCTGCGCTGCCGATGTTGTCCGCGGCACGACGCGCATGCTGCTACGCCACGATCTGATCGCGATGGGTGAGGTGCCGCTCGACGGCGGTCGCCGCGCCGATCTGATGGCGATCGATGCGCGTGGCAACATCATCATCGTCGAGATCAAAGTGTCGCGCGCCGACCTGTTGGGGGATGGCAAGTGGACCGACTATCTCGGCTGCTGTGATCGCTATTATTGGGCGGTACCGGCGGGGTTCGATGCCTCACCACTCGAAGGCGATAATTTTCTGCCGGCGCGTACCGGAATCATCGTGGCCGATCGCTACGATGCCATGATCGTACGCGAGGCGCATAGCGAGCCATTGTCGGCGGCCACGCGCAAGCGTTGTACGCTCGCTTTTGCGCGACGCGCCGGGCGGCGGCTGATTGGCGCGCTAGATCCGGACGCCGATGGACTTACTTGGCCGTAGCATCCAACGCCTTAGAATTTAGGTCCGGCCACTGCGATGTTAGGCTTTTTTGGCGCCGATTCGAGTTCCTTTGCGACCGCCGGCGCGCGCGTATCCTGCGCTGCATAGGCCCGCGCGGACATGCCGGTGAGCAGATCGGCCTGATCCGGATTGGCCCCGGCATCCAGCAATGTGCGGATCAGCGCCAGATTGCGCCGGCGCACCGCTACAATGAGCGCGGTTTCGCCGTTGGAATTGCCGTAATTGACGTTCGCCTTATATTTAATGAACGTGTTGACCAGATCCTCACGACCGCGATCGGCAGCGATCACGATCGGTGCGGTGCCGCCATTGTCGCGGACGTTAGGATTGGCGCCGCGGCTGAGCAGATAGGCGAGATAATCGCCATTACCGCTTTTGGTCACGACATGCAGCGCCGTTTCGCCGTCCGTCACCGAACGGGTGTTGATTACCACCGAGCCCGGCTTGTTGAGCATATCTTCCACTTCCTTGCCCTTTTCGTCGCGCACCGCCTCGAGAAATTTATATCCCTCCGACTGGTTCTGCGCCTGTGCCGCGGGGGCAAGCAGGAGGACGGCGGCAAAGGCGGCGGGCGAAAAGCGAGAAGACATTGACGGATAACCTCTTGGGGTATTCGGGCTAAACTTGCGTGGGCGCGTTTAACAGATCATGGCTGGAAGCACCATGAACCAGATTGTCCGCTTTGCCGCCGCGCTGTTGATCGCGGCGCTTCCAATCGCCTGTTCCGGACCCGCCGCGCCGCCAGCGCAAGCGCCGCTGGAGGGCGCGCGGATCGGCGGGCCATTCACTTTGATTGATCAGAATGGCCAGCCGTTCAGCGAACGCCAATTGGCGGGTAAATATCGCATCATGTATTTCGGCTATACGTTCTGCCCCGATGTCTGCCCGGTCGACGTGCAAAACCTGGCCGCGGGGCTGCATGTGCTGGAGGGTGAGGATGCTGAACTGGCCGCCAAGGTGGTGCCGGTTTTCGTGTCGATCGATCCGGCGCGCGATACGCCCGCGGTGCTCAAGCAGTTTGTGGGCAATTTCCATCCGCGCATGATCGGGCTGACTGGCAGCCCGGCGGCGATCACTGCAATGGCCAAGGCTTATGCGATCTATTTCAAGGAGGGCGAAAGCCAGCCAGGCGGCGGCTATCTGATGGATCACAGTCGGGTCGCCTATCTGATGAGTCCCGAGGGCAAGCCGATCGCACTGCTGCCGCATGATGGCACCCCGCAAGCCATCGCCACCGAGCTGGAGCGTTGGGTCCGGTGAGCATTGCTTTTTGGGAAGATATGCCGCTGGAAAGCCTCGATCGCGGGCAGTGGGAAGCCTTGTGCGATGGCTGCGGCAAATGCTGCCTGCACAAGTTGGAAGATGAGGAGACGGGCGAAATGCTGCCGACGAATGTGTCGTGCAAATTGCTCGATCGCCGCACGGCGCAATGCTCGAACTACAAGCATCGCCACGCCTTCGTATCGGAATGCGTGCGGCTTAGCCGAGATAATGTGCACGAGATCGATTGGCTGCCCGAGACCTGCGCGTATCGCTTGCGCCGCGAGGACGAGCCGTTGCCACGCTGGCATTATCTGGTGTGCGGCGACCGCGACGCGGTGCACCGCGCCGGCGAGTCAGTCCGTGGCTGGACCGTTTCCGAGGTCGACGCGGGCGAGCTAGAAAATCATATCGTCGATCGACGGCTATGACCGAATCGATCTTGAGTGCCGAGCTCGAGATCGTCCGCAATGCGCGGTCGCGACGCGCCAAGCTGTCAGTTGATCCGGCGAGCGGCCGCGTACGGCTGACGCTGCCGGCGCGCGCTCCGCTCAAAGCTGCACTGCGTTGGGCTACAGAGCAGCGGGAGTGGATCGACCGACAACGCGCAAGGCTGCCGCAGGCGCGGCCGTTGGTGGCCGGGGCGCTGGTGTGGATCGACGATGGCGAGCGCTTGATCGACTGGGATGAAAGCCGACCGCGCCGGGTGACGATCGAGGGCAACCGGCTGATCTGTGGCGGCCCGGCCGATGGCCTGTCGCGACGGATTGAATTGTGGCTGCGGCGCGAGGCATTGCGCGTGCTCAGCGCGGAGACGGCGGAATTTGCCGCCAAGGCGGGGGTAACGGTGGCCAGCGTGGCCATCGGCGATCCCAAGGCACGCTGGGGCAGTTGCACCTCGCGTGGCGCGATTCGGTATAGCTGGCGGCTACTGCTTGCCCCCCGCTTCGTGCGGCGTTCAACCGTCGCGCACGAGATCGCGCACCGCATCCACATGCATCACGGGCCGGAATTCCATGCGCTGGCCGATGCGCTGACCGAGGGTGACCCCGCCGAGTCGCGCGCCTGGCTCCGCGCGCACGGAGCCGCACTTCACTGGGTCGGGCGCGCTTCCTGAGGGCGAATCAGCACACGGTCGCTCGGCTGTTCAGGCACCCGCGGGGGCGCCGACATGGCGGCGGGGCGCGGGGTTGGGGTTGGCCGTGGCGCAGGCGCCGGGGTGCGATCGAGCACCCTGTCGATCCAATCCTGATCGAGCTGTTCGGGATTCTGCTCGCTCTGCGGTACCGGCGCTGGCGGCGCCACGCGGTCGCCATCGTCCGTGCTGTCCTCCGCCGGTGGGGCGGGCTGATCGATCGGATTGCCATCGGCATCTACGTACACGCCGTTATCGGGCTGCCCGAAATAGCTCTCCTCATCGGGTTCCAGCGCCCACTCGGGCAACGTCACCTTAGTATCGAATTCCTCTACCGGGCGATTGGCCACGGCGGTCTTCATGAACGTGGCGAAGGCGCGCGCCGGCGCAGTGCCGCCCTGCAATCCGGGCACCACCTTGGCATCGTCGCGACCCATCCACACGCCGGTGGTGAGGCCGCTGGAGAAGCCGACGAACCAGCCATCCTTGTTCGAGCTCGTCGTACCGGTCTTGCCCGCCACCGGGCGACCGATCTGCGCGGCGCGGCCCGTGCCGGTATTGACCGCGGTTTGCAGTAGATCGGTCATCTGCTGCGCAACATACGGCGCGACCAGCACCTGGCTGCGATCGACCGCCTGGGCATAGATCGTCTCGCCCTGCGCGGTCACCTTAGTAATGCCGTAGGGGATGATCGCAACGCCCTGATTGGCGACGCTGGCGAAGGCGCGGGTCATGTCGAGCAGACGTACGTCCGACGTGCCGAGCACCATCGCTGGGCGCGTATCGACCGGTGTGGTGATGCCGAAGCGCCGCGCCATATCGGCGACGGTACCAAAACCGACCTCCTGCCCGAGCCGTGCGGCGACGGTGTTGACCGAATAGGCGAACGCGGTGCGCAGCGTCATCTCGCCGCGATTGGCGCCGGAGGCATTGCGCGGGCTCCAGCCGTTGATGGTGATCGGCGCATCGACGACCTTGTCCTCGACCTTGTGACCCGCCTCCAGCGCGGCGAGATAGACGAACAATTTCCATGCCGAGCCGGGCTGGCGCACCGCCTGTGTCGCGCGGTTGTAATTGGACGAGACGTAATCGGTGCCGCCGACCATGGCACGGATTGCGCCGTCACGGTCGATCGTGACCAATGCGCCTTGCGCGTTCTTTGGCGCATTGGCGCGCACCGCGGCATCGGCAGCGCGCTGCATGTTGAGATCGAGCGTAGTCCACACATCGAGCGGGCGGGTGGTTTCGTCGATCAGCGTTTCAAGCTGCGGCAGCGCCCAATCGGTGAAATAGCGCACGCTATTCTGCCTTGGCGCTGGGGCCAGCGCGACGCCTGTCGGGTTGGCCGCGGCGGCTTGCGCGGCGGTAATCTTGCCGGTTTCCTGCATCAGCCGGATGACCACGCCGGCGCGACCGACCGCGGCCTCGGCATCGGCGGTGGGCGAGTAACGCGAGGGTGCCTTGACCAGACCGGCGACGACCGCGGCTTCGCTTAATGACAAGGCTTCAGCGCCGTGGCCGAAGAAGCGGCGCGAGGCGGCATCGATGCCGTAGGCGCCGCCGCCGAAATAGACCTTGTTGAGATACAGTTCGAGGATCTGATCCTTACTGAATTTTCGTTCCATGGCGAGCGCCAGGATCGCTTCGCGCGCCTTGCGGCCGACATCATATTTGTTCGACAGGAAGATTGTGCGCGCCACCTGCTGCGTGATGGTCGAGGCGCCTTGCAAGCGCCGCCCTTCGCCGCGCCGCTCGATCGCCAATTTGGCTGATCGTGCCAAGCCGATCGGATCGATGCCGATATGCGAGCGGAAGCGGCGATCCTCGACCGCAACCATCGCGTCGCGCATTACCGTGGGGATCTGATCGAAGGACAGCCATTCGCCATAGCTCGGCCCGAGCGAGACGATGACGGTGCCGTCGGCGGCGTGGACGCGGATCATTTGGCCGTTGGGCGAGGATTTGAGCTCGTCAAAGCTCGGCAACTGCGCGCGCGCGACATAAACCGCGATCACTAGGCCGATCAGCGCAAGCACACCGAGGCCGACAAAGATCTTCAACGCCAGCGCGAAGCGGCGTCGCCATGTCGGACGGGTGCGGGGGGATTTTGGTCGGGGCATGCAGCGTCGATACGGATAGGCGCTATATGGAAGCTGAACAAGCGGGGGAACGACAATCGCGTCGTCAGGCCGGATCGTGACCGATGCGCGTGCCGCGGGCGAGCAGATCGACGAGGATCGGCGCGTGGCGCACGATGGGGAACATCGCGCGGGTTATTGCCGGGCGTTCTGCGGCGTCGCGGACCCATCCGGCGAGGCCGATCGGTCGGGCGAGGTCGCGCGCCAGCCGGCGCTGGAAAGCCGGCGCGGCCGCCGCTCCGCCGCGGTTATAGGCCTCGGCGGCGCGAATCCCGCTGGCGATGGCAATGCCCATACCTTCGCCGGCCAGCGACGGAATAACGCCAGCCTGATCGCCGAGCCGGAACAGCCGCGATTCGCCGGCGGTGGCACGCCAGCCATAGGGCACGTTGGCGATGGCATCGATCGCGCCGGGGACGCGCCAGGCCAGGCGATCGCCCAGTCGAGGGCATTCGGCGGCGATGGCGACGAGCAGCTTTTCCGGATCGCCCGCGTGCGTCAAGCGCGACCGGTGCACGGCCAAACAGAGATTAACGGTGCCATCCTCCTGCAAGACGAGCCCGGCGTAGCCGCGATCGAACAGATGCAACTCGATCGCGTCGCCGATCAGCGTGTCCAGCCCGGGCGCGGGGCCGAGGCGGACGCGCAGCCCCAAGGTGGGATCGGTACCGCGCGCCGCTTCGGGGCGGGCCAGACCACGAATATCGGTCTTGCCGCTGGCCAGGAACAGCGCGTCGGCGGCGATTGTCGTGCCGTCGTGCAGACGTGCGGTGCGCGTGGTGGTTTCGCGGACGATAATGCCGCGTTCGATCGGGGCGCCGGCGGCGTGCGCGCGGGCGAGCAGCAACGTATCGAGATGATGGCGCGAAACGCCATGCGCTGCGCGGGGCAGCGGAGCTTCGCTCATCCGTTCACCGGCAAACATGCGGACGCGCGTGACGCGGGCGGGGCCAAGTGCGTCCGGCTCGATCCCCAGCCGGGCGAGCGACTCGAGCGTCCGCCAGCTGAGAAAGCCGCCGCACAGCGCATCACCAGTGTCGCGGCTGCGCTCGAGCAACAGATGCGGCGTGCCGTTCTGGGCAAGGCGGATCGCGGCGCTGGCGCCGGCCGGCCCGCCGCCGATGATCAGCGCAGGCGTTCGGCGCATAACCGGAACGGAAAGGCGCGATAGACGCGCGCATCGGTGATGCCGGCTTCCGCCAGCAAGGGCGTCCATTCAGCGGGACGATAAGACCGCGCGATCGACAGCTGGCCGTCGTGGCGGACGATGCGGTGCCAGCGGAACAGGCCGGCGAGCAGTGGAAATCCGCGAAAAGCAAAGCCGTGGCGATGCAGATCGTTGACCAGCCAGCCTCGGCGCGCATGCACGTCCATCTGGCGGAGGAAGTCGATCAGCTGCGCGTGAGTCATGTGATGTGCAACGAGGCTGCTGATGATAAAATCCACACCATCCGTATGATCGGCATAATCGCCGGTGATCCAGCTGATCGGCAGATCGGGCGGGGTATGCGCGCGGGCGGCGCGTTCGCTGCGCGGGTTGAGATCGACGCCGATCAAGGTCGGCTCAAGTCCGCGTTTGTCGGCCCAGCGCGCGATGCGGCGAAGCATGTCACCATCGCCGAAGCCGACATCGAGCACCGTGAAGCGGGTCATGCCCTTGGTTGCGCGGGCGAGGAAATCGAGCGTGGGGCGCGCCGCCAGGGTGACCACATTGACCCTGGCGAGATCCGCGACGACGTCGGCATAAGTGTCGGCGTCGAGATTCTCGGCGTCCATCAGCTCCTCGGCGATGGCGCGCTGTTCGAGCATCAGGTGGCGCTCGCGAAAGCGAAGCCTTCAGCGGCGAGCCCGGGGCCGAAGGCCAGCGCGACGCCGTCGGCGATCGGCGGACCGGCAAGCAATCTGGCGAGCACGAACATCAACGTGGCGGAAGACATATTGCCATCCGCCGCCAAGACCGCGCGTGACCCGGCCAGCGCTCCCGGGGCGAGCGCCAATCCATGCTCGACTGCGTCGAGGATCGAGCGGCCGCCGGCGTGCACCGCCCAGCCATCGATTGCGGCGGGCGCGCGGCCGCCGGTCGCGGCAGTGGCGAAGGCGGGATCGGCCAGTGCTTGCGCGATGCGCGCTGGGACTTCGCCGGACAAATGCATGGCAAAGCCCCGATCAGTGATATCCCAACGGATCAGATCATGTGACGCGGCGAGCGTGGTGGCGAAAGGCTGCCCCAGCGCAAAACCGCTTGGCTGCGCCGTCACCAAGGCGGCGGCTGCGCCGTCGCCGAACTGCAGCATGGCGAGCAACGATTCGATCTCCGAGGTATCCTGCAGATGCAAAGTGGACAGTTCGACACACACGACGAGAACGCGCGCTTCCGGTTCTGAGCGGACCAGATGGCGCGCGGTGCGCAGTGCGGCGACTGCGGCGTAGCAGCCCATGAAGCCGATCAGTAGCCGTTCAACCGACGGGGCCAGGCCAAGCCGGCGGGCGATGATCTGATCAATGCCGGGGGCGACGAAGCCGGTGCAGCTGGCGACGACGAGGTGTGTGATCTCGCCTAACGCGGTTTGTGCGCGCAGCGCCTCGATCGCGGTGAGCGCAAGCCCCGGGGCCGCGTTGGCATAGAGTTTCATTCGATCACCGGTGCCGGGCAGCACCGGATCGGCATAGAAGCCACCCGGATCGACCGGCGAGGCGCCATCGGCGCCCATCGGCAGGATCGACCAGCGATGATCGATGCCCGAGCGTGCCGTCATGCGATCGAACAGCTTCGCCGCGCGCTGATCGAGACGGGTGCGGGCCCAACCGATAAAGGCGCGATGGATGTCATGGGGCGGGACCGCGGTGCCGATCGCGTTGAGATAAACGGGTAGGGCAGATGCTGGGGACAAAAAGCAGCTTTCGCACGCGCGGGTGAATTACCGCGTTAGTTGCACAACGCTACTCTTATGCACTCGATCCGCCAGCGCAAATCGAACGGGATCGATTCGGTGCTGGGGAAAGTTTGGTGCGGCCAAGAAGACTCGAACTTCCACGGGCTTTCGCCCACAACGACCTCAACGTTGCGCGTCTACCAATTCCGCCATGGCCGCACATAACACCGCCGGCAAAGCCCGGCAGGCTGGTAGGCGAGCGCCCCTAGCAAGCGATCGGGGGGATGGCAAGCGCAGCGTTACGATCAGCGTGTCGCGCCCGAGAAGCTTAGCACCAGTTTTCGCGCGTTGATCGGCACATCAAGCTTGGCGCTGTTGAAATCGACCTCGCCGCGGGGTGGCAGCGCGGTGGCTTCGGGGCGGATCGTCCAGCCGTAAACGACCCGATCCTGTGCATCGCGTAGTTCGGCGCGGATATCGGGCACAGCCTGATGGGTGTCGGTGGGATTAACGATCTGCCCGCTGATCGCGAACATTTCGCTGCCATTGGCGAGATTGCGGCGCTCAACCGGATTGTTGATCAGCTTGAGCGGTGTCTCCGCCGGAGCAATGGCGATGCCCAATCGCGCGGCGATGCCGGTATCCCGGGTAAAGAGCAATGCACCAAACCCGATCAGCATTGCGATCCCCGCGGCGATCGCGACGATCGTCCAGCGCCGCGCGGGATTGCGCTGCACACCAAAGGGCGGGGCATGTGCAAACGGATCGAAATCCGTCTCGACCGGGGGTAACATGCCACCGCGCGCGGTATCGGTGGTGACGGCGGGTTCACGCGCGACCCGCGGTTCTGGCGGGGTTTCGACCGGAGGGGCTTCTCGCGGGGCGTCGGTGGTTGCCGCTGCCGGCGTAGCAGCGGCGGGTGGCGCGTCGGCCCGGGCGACCAGATCGCGCACGGGGGACGCTTGAAACCAGGCGTGACGGCACGCCGCGCATCGCACGGTGCGCCCGCCCGGTCCGATCGCAGTGTCCGGTACCATGTACCGGGTGCGGCATTCGGTGCATTCGAGGATCATCAGAAACGCTTACCCTGTTGCCCCGGCGCCCCCGGTGGCGGCAAAACTAAACACCTGATGTGGGCGGCGCGCAAGAGTGCGCGATGCCCAAAGCTTGCTGCCAGCCCCGCGAACGTGCCATGCACCCCGCCGGGGCAATGTGACCTAGAAGAAGCGGGCGTCAGCCTACATGGCCAATATCGTACAGTTCGAGAATGTCGGCCTGCGCTACGGCACCGGCGAGGAAACCTTGTCCGACGTCAGCTTTACGCTGGCCAGCGGCTCGTTCTATTTCCTCACCGGCGCATCCGGCGCGGGCAAGACATCTTTGCTCAAGCTGCTCTATCTGGCGCAGCGGCCGACGCGTGGGCTGATCCGGTTGTTCGGGGAAGATGCAGTAACGCTGCCGCGCAAACGCCTGCCTGGCTTCCGGCGACGGATTGGCGTGGTGTTCCAGGATTTCCGGCTCGTGCCGCATCTTTCTGCCTATGACAATATCGCGCTGCCGCTGCGTGTGTCAGGGGTGTCCAACAGCGACATCGTCGCGCCGGTGCGGGAGATGCTCGCCTGGGTCGGCTTGAGCGAACGGGCCGCGGCCAAGCCGCCAACCTTGTCGGGCGGGGAGCAACAGCGCGTGGCGATCGCCCGCGCGGTGATCGGGCGACCGGAAATGCTGGTCGCTGACGAGCCGACCGGCAATGTCGATCCCGATATGGCCGAGCGGCTGCTGCATCTGTTCGAATCGCTCAACCGGCTCGGCACCACGGTGGTGGTGGCGACGCACGATTTTCATCTGCTCGGGCGCATCCCCAATGCGCAGATGATGCGGCTGGATGGCGGCAAGCTGCTCGATCCGACCGGCGCGCTGCGCATTCCGCCGCCGTTCGCGGCATAATGGCGGTGCAGTTGATCCCCTCGGCTGCCGACCGGCGCTTGCTCGACGAAAGCCGCGGCCCGCGCACGATGATGTGGATCATGGCGATCATGTTGTTCCTGACGGTGCTGGCTGGCGCGCTGGGGCTGGCGACGCGCTCGGCTGTGGTGTTGCTCGATCGGCAATTGGCGGGGCGGCTGACGGTGCAGATCATCGAGCCGGTGACGGCAAAAAGGGATGCTGAGGCCGAGGCGACGCTGACGGCAGTGCGGCGCCTGCCTGATGTGGCGCGCGCGCGGATGGTCGATCGCGCCGAATTGGCCGCGTTGTTGCGCCCGTGGCTGGGGGCGGACGGCGCTGACCCCGATCTGCCGATGCCAGCGCTGATCGATGTCGACATGCGCCGCGCGAGCGATATGGCAGTGGCGCGCGTCGCCGGCGCGGTGGCTGCGGTAGCGCCCGCGGCGCGGATCGATCGGCAGGAGAGCTGGATGTCGCCGGTGGCGAATTTCATGACCATGGTGACCGGGCTGGCCGGCGCGATGGTCGCGCTGATGGCAGCGGCGACCGCGGCGGTGGTGATCCTGGCGGCGCGCGCGGGGCTGGAGACGCATCGCGACACGATCGAGGTATTGCATATGCTCGGATCGACTGATTCGCAGGTCTCGCGGCTGTTCCAACGCCGCATCGCGCTCGATACGTTGTTCGGCGGTGTGCTGGGAACGGTGCTGGCGGGCAGCACGGTCGTGCTGATGGGCGCGCAATTGGGCGCGTTGGGCTCCGATCTGCTCAGTGGACTGACCTTGGCGAGCGAAGACTGGATCCTGCTCGCGCTGATGCCGCTGGCCTTTGCGCTGCTGGCGACGCTGGCGGCACGCGTGGCGGTGACCGGCGCACTGGGGCGAATCCTGTGATCAAGCGGTTGTTTTCGCTGGTGTTGATCATGTGGCTGCTCGGCTTCGTGCTGTTCATGCTGACGCTGCCGCAGCCCTTGGCTGAACGCCGCACCGATGCGATCGTCGTGCCGACGGGTGGCCCTGGGCGGATCGCTCGCGGGCTGGCGCTGCTCCAGGATCGAGCCGCCCAGCGGATGCTGATCAGTGGCGTGGCGCCACAGGTGCGGCCAGGCGAGCTGGCGGCGGAATACAAGGTGTCGGCGCGGTTGTTCGCGTGCTGCATCGATCTCGGGCACGAGGCGGTGGACACGCAATCGAATGCCGAGGAAACCGCCTTGTGGGTATCGCAGCACGGCTACAAATCGGTGCGGCTGGTGACCTCGGACTGGCATATGGCGCGCGCACGGCTGGAACTGGTGCATGCGCTGGGCAACGATGTCGAAGTGCTCGAAGACGGTGTGCCGAGCGCGCCGCGCTTCGGGCTGTTGATTGCCGAATATAACAAATTGCTGTTGCGCCAAATCGCGCTGTGGACGGGATTGGGCGGATGAATCGGTTACGCACCTGGGCCTTCATGGCCGCATTCTACGGCGGATCAGTGCCGATCGTGCTGATGGCGCCCGTGATGGCGCTGTTCGGCACCAATCCGCTGCGTTTCTGGGTGGTGTTGTGGACGCGCTATCACCGCTGGTGCGCGCGCTGGGTGATGGGGGTGCGCGTGGCGGTGAGCGGCACCATCCCGACGACGCCGGCGCTGTATGTCGGCAAGCATCAGGCGATGTTCGAGACGTTCGAGATGGTCGCGTTGCTCGATGCGCCTGTCGTCGTGCTGAAAAAGGAGCTGGCCAGCATCCCGGTATGGGGCTGGGCGGCGCAGCGTTACGGGATGATCGTGGTCGATCGCGAGGGATCGGCCGCCGCGCTGCGCACGCTGATGCGCGCGGGGCAGGCGGCGGCGGCGACCGGACGCTCGGTGGTGATCTTTCCCGAAGGCACGCGGGTTGCGCCAGGTGAGCAGCCTGAACTGAAGCCCGGGTTCGTCGGCCTCTATCGCGCGCTGAAGCTGCCGCTGGTGCCGGTGGCGATCGATAGCGGGACGGTATGGCCCAAAAAGGGCATCAAGCGATCTGGCGTGATCCGCTTCGCGTTTCAGGACATGATCCCGCCTGGCGTGGGGCGCGAAGAGGTCGAGGCGCGCGTGCACACGGCGATCAACGTGCTGGATGTGGCAGGCGGATAAGACGGGCGTGCAGGGCTATTCGTGGCTGCGCCCGAAATCGGGGGCGGGATCGTCCTGGCCCTGTTCGATGATGCCGCGGCGGATGGCGCGGGTCCGCGTAAAATGATCGAACAAATCGTCACCCTTGCCGAGGCGGATGGCGCGTTGCAGCGCAGTCAGATCCTCGGAGAAACGCTGCAGCATATCGAGCACCGCTTCCCTGTTGGTGAGAAAAACGTCGCGCCACATCGTCGGATCGGACGCGGCGATGCGGGTGAAATCGCGGAAGCCACCGGCGGAATATTTGATCACCTCGGATTGCGTGACTTCCTCAAGATCCGAGGCCGTGCCGACAATGGTGTAGGCGATGAGATGCGGCAAATGGCTGGTGACCGCGAGCACGCGATCGTGATGCTCGGGCGCCATCGTCTCGACATCAGCGCCCAGGCGGCGCCAGAATTCGCTGACGCGCTGAACCGCGGCAGGATCGGCGCCGTGGCCGGGCGTAATGATGCACCAGCGCTTGTGAAACAGCGTAGCGAAGCCCGCTTCGGGGCCGCTGCGCTCGGTGCCGGCGACGGGGTGCGCGGGGATGATCGTCGCGCCGGGCAACGCTTCGGTCAGCACGCGCAGCACTTCGGCTTTGGACGAGCCGACATCGCTAATGATCGCATCGGCCGGTAGATCGCCGGCAAGCTCGGCGGCGGCGGCAGCCATGGCGCCGACGGGAACGCAGAGAATGACGAGATCGGCATCGATCACCGCCGCGCCGGCGGACTCGGTAACGTCGTCACACAGTTGCAGCCGATCGACGGTGGCGCGCACGTCGGCGTCGGCATCATAGCCGGTGAGCCGTACGGTCGGCATATGCGCGCGGACGGCACGAGCGATCGACGAGCCGATCAGCCCGAGCCCGATGATCGTCACGCGCGCAAACGGCAGCATCAGCCGGCGGCCTCGACCAACGCGCGCAGCGCGGTCGCCACACCCCTCGTCTCCTCCTCGGTGCCGATGGTGATGCGCAGCGCCTGGGGCAGGCCCTGACCGGGTAGCCAGCGGACGATAAAGCCGGCGTCCATCAGGCCCTTATAGGCGTCCTCGGCGGAGACCTTGCCTTCAAACACGACCAGCACGAAGTTGGCCTGGCTGGGCACGGCGCGCAGGCCGGCATTGCCGAGCTTGCCGATCTCGTCGGAGAACCAGCGGCGCCATGTCGCGTTGTGCGCGCGGGTGTGATCGACGAAATCGGTGTCGCCAACCGCGGCGACCGCGGCGGCGGTGCCGGCGATGGTGATGCTAAACGGCAGGCGGATGCGGTGCATTGCCTCGATGATCGCCGGTGACGCATAGCCCCAGCCAATACGCTCCGCGGCAAGGCCATACATCTTGGAGAAGGTGCGCGTGACGAGCACGTTGCTCGCCGTTTCGGCCAGCGCCATGCCGCCGTCTTCGGCATCGCCCTCGATATATTCGGCATAGGCATGATCGAGCACGAGCAGGGTATCGGGGCGCAACCCGGCATGCAGCCGCGCGACCTCGGCCCTGGAGGTATAGGTGCCGGTCGGGTTGTTGGGGTTGGCGACATAGACCATGACGGTCTTGTCGGTCACCGCGGCGAGGATCGCGTCGACATCGGTGGCGTAATCCTTGTCCGGCGCGATGACCGGGACGGCGCCGACGCGGCGCGTGGCGATCTCGTACACCGCGAAACCGTACCGGACATGGATGATCTCGTCGCCCAGGCCGGCAAAGGCGCCGGCGGCGAGATGCAGGATCTCGTCCGACCCATTGCCATAGATGATCCGCGCCGGATCGAGCCCGTGCCTGGCGGCGAGCGTCTCGCGCAGTTCGGACGCGCCGGCATCGGGGTAGCGTTCCAGGCTGTTGCTTGCGCCGGCAAACGCTGCACGCGCGGCCGGGCTGGTGCCGAGCGGGTTTTCGTTGGACGACAATTTGGCGACCTTGCGCCCATCGTCGGTCGTCGAGCGGCCGGGAATATACGGCGCGATGGCCATGATCCAGGGTTTCGGCTGTGGTGCGGTCATGGCTTGGCGGCATAGCGGGCGGGGGGAAATTGACAAGCGGGCCGCCCCCCCCCTAGCGCTCTGCGTGTGACCGATACGCATCTCCCTGTTGACCGGCGCTTCGGCCTCGACCGCCGCATCACGCTGCCCGGGCCGCTGCGGCTCGATGGCGGCGCGTTGCTGTCGCCGGTGGATATTGCCTATGAGACCTATGGCGCGCTGGACGCCGAGCGCGGCAACGCGATCCTGATCTGCCATGCGCTGACGGGTGATCAGCATGTCGCCAGCAGCCATCCGCGCACCGGCAAGCCGGGCTGGTGGGCGCGGATGGTGGGGCCGGGCAAGCCGATCGATCCGGCGCGACATTTCATCGTCTGCGCCAACGTGTTGGGCAGTTGCATGGGCTCGTCCGGCCCTGCGAGCATCAATGCCGCGACCGACCAGCCCTGGGGCATGGCGTTTCCGGTGATCACGATCCGCGATATGGTGCGCGCGCAGGCCATGCTGCTCGATCATCTGGGGGTCGAGACGCTGCAGGCGGTGGTCGGCGGATCGATGGGCGGGATGCAGGCGCTGAGCTGGCCGGCGACCTTCCCCGCACGCGTGAAGGCGTGCGTGGTGATCGCGTCGACCGCGCGGCACACGGCACAGAATATCGCGTTTCACGAGGTCGGCCGCCAGGCGGTGATGGCCGATCCCAAGTGGCGCGGCGGCGAATATTACGCCGATCAGGACCCGCCGGCCGCGGGGCTCGCGGTGGCGCGGATGGCGGCGCATATCACCTATCTGTCGGAAGCGGGGCTGACCGAGAAGTTCGGGCGCAAGCTGCAGGCGCGCCCTGATCAGCCCAATGGCGCAAAGACCTTCGGCTTCGACGCGGATTTCCAGATCGAGAGCTATTTGCGCCATCAGGGCATCGCCTTCGTCGATCGCTTCGATGCGAACTCGTATCTCTATATCACACGGGCGATGGATTATTTCGATCTTGCCGAGGAGCATCACGGGCGTCTGGCCGGCGCCTTCAAGGCCAGCAAGGCGCGCTTCTGCCTGGTCAGCTTCGATACCGACTGGTTGTACCCGACATCCGAATCGCGCGCCATCGTCCATGCCCTTAACGCGGCGGGCGCCCCAGTGAGCTTTGTCGAGCTGGCCAGCCCGTTCGGGCATGACGCGTTCCTGCTCGAGGCGCCCGAACTGAACCGGGTGGTGGACGGGTTTTTAAGGGCTGGTGCATGAATCCGATCACGCTGTGCGATGACAAGTCGGTGCTCGATGTCGGGCGGATCCATGCCTGGCTGGCGTCGAGCTATTGGTCGCCCGGGATCGAGCGCGCACTGGTCGAGCGCGCGATTACCGGATCGCATTGCCTGGGCGCTTATCGCGATGGCGCGCAGGTGGGCTTTGCGCGGGCAATAACCGATCATGCGACGTTTGCCTGGATCGCCGATGTGTGGATCGACGAGTCCGCTCGCGGGCAGGGGCTGGGTCGGCGGATGGTCAGCTGGTTCGTCGATCATCCCCAGTTCGCCGGCATCCGGCGCATCGCGCTGGTCACGCTCGATGCGCACGGCGTGTACGAGGGCATCGGCTTTCACGCTCCAGTCCGGCCCGAGCGCTTTATGGAGCGGCTTGCCCCCGGCGTCGCCGACATCTTGCGCACCCAAGCATGACGCTGCGTGCCGATCTCGCGATCATCGCCGATCATGTCGCGCCGGGCGCGCGTGTGCTGGATATCGGCTGCGGCGATGGCGCGCTGATGGCGGCGATGCGCGATGCGCGCGGCGTGGATGCGCGCGGGCTGGAGATCGATGGCGGCAATGTGGCGGCGGCAGTATCGCGTGGCCTGTCGGTGATCCAGGGCGATGCTGACACCGATCTGGCCGATTATCCCGATGCCAGCTTCGATTATGCCATTCTCAGCCAGACGCTGCAGACCGCGCGACGGCCGGATGTGGTGCTCGATCATTTGCTGCGTATCGGGCGGCAGGCGTTCGTCTCCTTCCCCAATTTCGCGCATTGGCGCGTGCGCGCCTCGCTCTTGTGGGGCGGCCGTATGCCGGTGACGCGATTGCTGCCCGAGCGCTGGTATGACACGCCCAATATCCACCATCTGACGATTGACGACTTCCGCGCCTTTGTGCGCGATCGCGGCATCACCGTCGACGGCGCGTGGTTTTTGTCCGGCGATCGGCTGACGACATCGGCGGCCGCGAACTTCCGCGCCGAGCATGCGATTTTTCTTTTGAGGCATTGAGCGAGATCAAGGGAACCGTTGAATTATCTGACGGTTAGCGACAGATCACCGCCATCGGAACGATCATGCCCGCCACTGCCCTAATTGTCGAAGACGAGATTTTCGTCGCGCTCGATCTCGAACGGATTCTGCTCGAGGCCGGTTACAAAGTAAAGGCAATCGCGGCAGATCGCGTTACCGCGATCGAAGAAGCCGATGAATGCAGCTTCGCGTTAGTCGACATCAATCTGCGTGACGGACCGACCGGTCCCGCTCTGGCTGAGACACTGGCGCGCGATTACGGCATGAAAGTGGTATTCGTTACCGCCAATCCGGCACAGATTGGCAGCGAAACGCCGGCCATCGGCTATGTGCGCAAGCCGTTCAGCGAAGGGGCGATCCTCGCCGCGGCGGCATTGGCCAGCGCGGGGGCCGCCGCCGCCAGCGACGATCTGGTGCTGATCGGTACGGCGCTCAGTTCCGGCTGAACGCCAAGGCCGGGATTTGCATCGTCACGGCCAGCCCGCCGGGTTGCCAATCGCGCGTCACCTTGCCACCCAATTGACGTACGGCGCTGAGCTCGATCAGTTGCGAACCAAAGCCTGTCGATGCGGGCGGCGTCGCGATCGCCGGCCCTCCCGTTTCGATCCAGCGGAGTATGATCGTGTCGCTTTCGGCGGCGATCTGCACTGCGATCCTGCCGGTATCATTCGTCAGCGCGCCATATTTGGTCGCGTTGGTGGCCAGTTCGTGAAACAGCAGGGCGAGCGGCGTGGCCGAGCGATCGTCGATCGACACATCCTCCCCCGTCACGACGATGCGCGCGCCATCGCTCGACTGATATGGGCTAAAAAGCTGGTCAAGCAGGCCACGCAAGCTGCGCTGATCCGCTTCCGGGCGCGAGTGTGCGCTGTGTGGCCGGACGAAATCATGCGCCCGGCCGAGCGCCGTCACCCGCTCGCGCAGATCGTCGGCGATGCTGCGAAAGGCGGGATTGGCACGCGCAGCAAAGCTGATCAGCCCCGAAATTACCGCGAAGATATTCTTGATGCGGTGGCTGAGTTCATGCGCGATGATCTCGCGCTCGTCGCTGGCTTGCTTGGCCTCGTCGATATCGGTGCAGGTGCCGAACCAGCGGACGATCGCGCCCGTTTCGTCGCGCAGCGGCAAGGCGCGGCCGAGCGTCCAGCGATAAACGCCATCGCGGCGCCGCAGCCGATATTCGATCTGATAGGGCTCGCCAGTGGCCAGGCTATGCTGCCAGAGCTCCTGGGCGCCTTCCTGATCGTCGGGGTGGAACATGCCGTTCCATTCGGCGCCATCGGTCGAGCCTTCGGTCATGCCGGTGAACTCGTACCAGCGCGCGTTGTAATAATCGTGATAGCCGTCGGGCAACGTCGACCAGACCATCTGGGGCATCGAATCGGCGAGCACGCGGAAGCGGTTATGGCTTTCGGTCAGCGCGCGGTGATTGGCATTGTCGGTTGCGCGCCACGCGGCGGCGTCGCGACTGTCACGTAGCCGCGCCATGACCTGGCCGGCCAAGGTCGTCATCCCCTGAAGCTGCAGCGCGCTCAGCCCTTCGGGATGCGGCTCACTATCGATCACGCAAAGCGAGCCGAGCGGCACGCCATCATCGCTTTTCAGCGGCACGCCGGCATAAAAGCGGATGAACGGCGCGCCAAGCACTTGCGGATTATCGGCAAAACGCGGGTCGCACATCGCATCCGGTACGACCATCGGTGCGCTGCCGTGCATCGAAACGCTACAGAATGACGTCTCGGGCGGGGTCTCCGGCCCGTGATAGCCCGTGCGCACCAAGAAATGCTGACGGTGCTGCGCCACGACATTGATCAAGGCAACGGGCGCGCCGCACAGGGCAGCGGCGAAATCGGTCAGCCGCCCCAATTCCTGGTCGTCCCGCAGCGATTCGACTTCATAGGCAGCGAGCACTTGCGCACGCGCTGCCTCATCGATCCGCCAGCCCTGCGCAGCGGGCAGATCGCCAGCGGTCACGTCACTCGTATCGGGCTTGCCGTCGAAGTTCAAAAGGGCACATCGTCGTCGAGATCGTCGGCAAAGCTCTGCCGGCTGCCACCGCCGCCGCCCGAGGGCGCGCCGCCACGACCGCCGCCATAGCCGCCGCCGCCCGAGCCGCCGCCGAAATCGTTACCGCCGCCGAAATCGTCGCGCGCGCCGCCGCCCGCACCGCCGCCGAAGCCGCCGCCCGAACCACCGCCGCCGCCGGCACCGCCAGCGCCGGGCGCGCCGTCCAGCATCGTCAGCACGCTGTTAAAGCCCTGCAGCACGATCTCGGTGGAATATTTGTCCTGGCCCTGCGCGTCCTGCCATTTGCGCGTCTTGAGCGCGCCTTCGATATAGACCTTGCTGCCCTTGCGCAGATAGCGCTCGGCGACATTGGCGAGGCCTTCGTTGAAGATCGCCACCGAATGCCATTCGGTCGCTTCCTTGCGCTCGCCGGTATTCTTGTCCTTCCACGAATCGGACGTGGCGATGCGCAGGTTGACCACCTTGCCGCCGTTCTGGAAGCTTTTGCTTTCGGGATCGCGGCCGAGATTGCCGACGATGATCACCTTGTTGACGCTGCCCGCCATATTTCTGAATTCCTACGCTGCCGGCCCTACAGGCCGAGTCCCACCGCGGCCCAATAGGTCGCTCCAGCAGCGATGTAAGCGAGCGCGAACAAATAGCCAACCATGAAGGCGGGCCACCTCCAGCCATTGGTCTCGCGCCTGGTGACGGCAATCGTGGAAATGCATTGCGGCGCGAACACAAACCACATCAGGAAAGCGAGCGCGGTGGGCAGGCTCCAGCGGCCGCGGAGGTTTTCGGAAAGCTTGCCCTGGCCCGCCTCGTCATCGGGATTGTCGATCGCATAGACGGTGGCCATCGCACCGACCGCCGCCTCGCGCGCGGCCATGGCGGGGAGCAGCGACAGTGCAATATCGTGATTGAAGCCGATCGGCGCGACGACCACCTCGATGCCGCTGGCGATGCGCCCGGCAATCGAATATTCGCTCTGCTTCACCCCTGCCGGCGCGACCGGGTAGCTGGTCAGCAGCCACAGCAACGCCACGGTGAGCGCGATCGTCGTGCCGGCACGCTTGAGGAAAATGATCGCGCGGCTCCACAGCCCGATGCCCACATCGCCCAGCCGCGGCCATTGATATGTGGGCATTTCCATCATGAAGCCCGAGGACGGCCCGGCAGTGACGGTGCGGCGCAGCACCAATGCGGCGATATAGGCGGAGATGATGCCCAACACGTACAGCGCGAACATCACCAGCCCCTGCAGCCCGACGAACGGCAGCACCTGTGTATTGGGGATCATCGCACCGATCACCAGCGTGTAGACCGGCAGCCGCGCCGAGCAGGTCATCAAGGGCGCGATCAGGATCGTGGTCAGCCGGTCCTTCTCGTCATCGATCGTGCGCGTCGCCATGATCCCGGGAACGGCGCAGGCGAAGCTCGACAGCAAGGGGATGAACGCGCGGCCCGACAGCCCGACGCCGGCCATCAGCCGATCCATCATGAACGCGGCGCGGACCATATAGCCGCTTGCCTCGAGCACGAGGATGAAGGTGAACAGAATCAGGATCTGCGGCAGGAACACGATCACCGCGCCGACGCCGGCGATGATCCCGTCGGTCAGGAACGAGCGCAGGAAGCCGTCCGGCAGCGCACCGGAGACGCCATTTTCAAGCGCGGCAAAGGCCTGTTCGATCCAGCCGATCGGCGCTTCGGACCAGGCAAACACTGCCTGAAACATCAGGAACAGCAGCCCAAGCAGCAGGATCGGCCCCGATACGGGATGCAGCGCAACGGCATCGAACAGATGCGTCCAGCGCCGCCCGCTGGTTTCGGATACAGTCGCCGCGACGGAAAGCGCGCGGGCGCGGCGCTGCAGTGTGACGATGTCCTCATCGACATGGCCCTGGTTGGCGCGGACGCGCAGCGCACCGCCCCCCACGATCCCCGACAGCCGCGCCTTGAGCTCGTCGAGCCCTTTGCGCCGCACCGCCACGGTCGGCACCACGGGTACGCCCAGTTCGCGCTCGAGCACGGCGGCGTCCAGCTTCAGCCCGTCGCGCTCGGCAAGATCGATCATGTTGAGCGCGATCACCACGGGCAGACCCAGCGCAATCAGCTGCAATGCAAAGCGCAGGTGATTGTCGAGATTGGAGGCATCGACGACGATGACGATGGCATCAGGCAGCCGCTCGCCCGTCTGCCGGCCCAGCATCACGTCGCGCGTGACGCGCTCGTCGGGGCTGCTGGGATCAAGGCTATACGCACCGGGCAGATCGACCAGCTCGATCGGGCGGCCATCATCGAGCGCGAGGCGACCGGAATGGCGCTCCACCGTGACGCCGGGATAATTGCCCACTTTCTGCCGCGCACCGGTCAGCGCGTTGAACAGCGCGCTCTTGCCGGCATTGGGATTGCCGACAAGCGCGACCAGCGGAAGGATGCTCATGCGATCTTAGGCAGGGAGCACACGCACCGAAGCGGCCACGGCGCGGCGCAGCGCGACGGTCATACGGCCAATGCGGCAGGCAACCGGGCCTTTGCCAAACGGCGAGCGATGCAGCATTTCTATATTTACACCCTCGTCGAAGCCGAGTTCACGCAGACGACGCGCTTCGGGCAGGCTGAGGCTGGTCCAGTCGATCTGGGCAACGGTGGCGTGCGCGCGGCGGGGCAGCTTTTCGAGGCTGACGGGAGTCGCATAGGTGGCGGTCGCGTTCATTGCGACTGATTATCAATAACTGCCGGGAAACGCCAGCGGCAAATTGCGGTAGGTGGCTTGCCGCCATTTCCGGCACCCGGGACTTGCTTCGGGATGGCCGGCAGTCGCGCGCTATACGGCTGGGTACCGCAGCCGGCCGATGAAGCGCGACAGGCTCGGGCGATGCTCCGTCCGACTGAGGAAGCCGGCTTTGGCTTTCTCGAAGCGCATGATGCCGTCGATCCGGCGCGCGAGGAATGCCCGGGTGATCGCATGCCGATCGCTGTCGTCGTCGAGAAACACCGTCACCGTCGCGGCATAGACACCGGCCAGGATCGTGCGCTTGGTATAGTGATTATAATCCGTCGCGGTATCGCCGGCGGCGCGCCACATCATGTCGGCGGCATGCCAGCCGAGCTTGGCGGCACGGGTGAGATTCTGCGGCAGCGCGAGGATCGCCAGCGCGCGGCGCAGTGCTTCGCGATCGTGCGCCACGGCGGCGAGCCGCGCCTCGACCAACGCGGTGATTTTCTGGCGGATCTTCATGGTGGCGAGCCGCTCGGGCGGCAGCGCGGCAAGCATCGCTGCGTCGATCGCGCCGAACCAAGCGGCGATCATCTCGACCGCATTGTCCGAAAACGCCAGCAAGGCGACATCGCGGTCCACGCCCAAGGCATCGGCAGCGGCATCGCGCGCCGGCCCGCCCCAGCCATCAAATGCCGCGTTGCTGGCGATCAGCGGCGCCAGCGCGGCGCGAATCTCGTCAAGCGTGGGATCGGCAGGCAGCATGGTCATCACGATCAATCCTTCGCCAGCACTTTAGAACCGGGATCGGCGCGCGCAACCTGAGTCCTGCGCCGCACCAGCACCAACGCCACGGCGACCAACGCTGCGCCCAGCAGATCGGTGGCGCCGAGCCGCTCGTCATAAACCGACCAGCCGATCGCCGCCGCCACCACCGGCTGGGTGAGCAGTGCCAGCCCCACCACCAGCGGCGACAGCTGGCCGAGCGCATAAATCATCAATCCCTGCCCGATCAACTGGCTACACAGGGCCAGCCCGATCAGCGGCGTCCAGGTGCCGGGCCAGACCCGCTCGCCCAACACCAGCGCAAACACCAGCAGCGGCACGACACCCGCCAGCGAGGACAGCGCGAGCGCCGGCAGCGGCGCCATCGTGTCGCGCGCACGCGCCATGCAGATGAAATACAGCGTGTAGAGAATGCCCGCCAGCAGGCACAGCAGATCGCCGATCAAGTTCCGTGGATGCAGGCTGTAGGATTGGCCCATCAGCAGCCCCGCGCCGATTGCCGCCAGCAGCAACGCCAGCCCTTGCAGGCGGCTCGGCCAGGCGCGGGCAATCAAAAAGCCGTATAATGGATAGATCAACGTCGCCGAATTGCCGAATAACGTGGCGTTGGCGAGCGTCGTGCGCAGGATGCCGAGATGCCAGCTGGCGAGATCGGCGGCGAAACTGACGCCGGCGACCCCAACCATCCACCACACCCCCGTGCCCAAACCGATTGGTCGCCAACCGCCACGCAGCGCCATGGCCAGCAGCACCGGCGTGGCGAGCGCCACGCGCCAGAAACCGGCGGCGACCGGTCCGGTATCGGCGAGCCGCACGAACCATGGCCCGAAAGCCAAAGCAATGTTGGCCACGATCAAGGCGGCAAAGGCCAGCCGGGTCGATCCGCGTTCAGCTGGGGTATCAGCCACGGCAGATTTTCTTGGGGCGTGCGGGATGCATGCCGCGCTGTAGCGTCCTATCTTTGCTGCGTCACAGCAAAAGGAATTTCCGTGCCCAGTCTGTTCGATCCCATCCAGTTGGGCGCCATCGCCGCGCCCAACCGCATCCTGATGGCGCCGCTCACGCGCGGCCGTGCCGACAAGAATGCCGTGCCGACCGACATGATGGTGGAATATTACACGCAGCGCGCCAGCGCCGGGCTGATCATCAGCGAAGCCACTGGCATCAGCCGCGAAGGGCTGGGCTGGCCGTTTGCGCCGGGACTGTGGAGCGACGAGCAGGTCGAGGCGTGGAAGCCGGTGACGTCCGCCGTCCATGCCGCGGGCGGGCAGATCATCGCGCAGCTGTGGCACATGGGCCGGCAAGTGCATTCGTCGGTGATCGGCGGGCAGCCGGTATCGTCATCGGCTACCGCCACGGCGGGGCAGGCGCATACCTATGAGGGCAAACAGGATTTCGAGACGGCGCGGCCGCTCGAGCTCGACGAGATTCCGCGCCTGCTGGAGGATTATGCCCGCGCCACCGCCAATGCGATCGCGGCCGGCTTCGATGGCGTGCAGGTGCATGGCGCGAACGGCTATCTAATCGACCAGTTCCTACGCGATAACGCCAATTTCCGCGACGATATCTATGGTGGTTCGATCGAGAATCGCGTGCGGCTGATGCGCGAAGTGGTCGAGCGCGTAGCCAGCGTCGCAGGCGCGGATCGCACCTCGATCCGCCTTTCGCCCAATGGCGATTCGCAGGGCGTAGACGACAGCAACCCGCAGCCATTGTTCACGGCGGCGGCCAAGGCGCTCGACGAGATCGGCATCGGCTTCCTCGAACTGCGCGAGCCCGGCCCCGAGGGCACATTCGGGCGCACCGACGTGCCCAAACTGTCGCCCGCGATCCGCCAGGTGTTCAACGGGCCGCTGGTGCTCAATTCCGATTACACCAGCGCAGAACAAGCGCAGGCGGTGATCGATCACGGGGTGGCCGATGCGGTGTCGTTCGGGCGCGCGTTCATCGCCAACCCCGATCTGCCGGCGCGGCTGCGCAGCGGCGCCCCGCTCGCCACGTCTGAGATGCGCACCTGGTACAGCCAGGGGCCGGAGGGTTATATCGACTTTCCGGCGCTGGAAACGGCGGCAGCCTGACGGTCATCCCCTCTCTTATCCGGAGAGGGGATTATTCCAGTGGGATAAATCTCAATGGCAAGCCGTCCCGCGGCTGCGGGATCGGCCAGGCTTGCCACTGATCCCCCGAGCCCTCGTCCAGCTCGATGCGGTAACGGCTGAGCAGACCGCTCATCAGCAGTTTGATCTGCATCGTCGCGAAATGCAGGCCGAGGCACATATGCGCGCCGCCGCCGAACGGCACCCAGGCATATTTGTGCCGTGCCCGGACCGCCTCAGGGGTGAAGCGCAGCGGATCGAACGTGTCGGGATCGGGCCAATGCTCCGCCATGCGGTGCGTGTGCGCGACATTGATGCCGACAGCGGTGCCGGCGGGGATGTCATAGCCGCCGAAACTGAATGCTTTCAGCGCGCGGCGCGGCAGCGAGGGGACGGGCGGGATCAGCCGTAGCGCTTCCTTGAAGGCGTAATCGGTGAGCACCAGGCGATCGAGCTGGCCATGCGGCACGCCGCCGGCATCGTTGAGACCCAACGACAGGATCTCCTCGCGCAGCCTGTCCTGCCACTCGATGTTGCGTCCGAGCAGCATGACCAGGCTGGTGGCGGACGAGGTGATCGTGTCGTGCGCCGCCATCATCAGGAAATTCATGTGATCGGCGATTGCCGTGTCCGACAGCGGCTGGCCGTCGTCATCCAGGGCGCGGCAGAATTGCGAGAAGAAATCCTGTCCCTCCCCCGCGCGGCGCCTGGGAATTTCGCGTTCGAACACGTCGATCAGATAGGCGCGTGCCTTGACGCCGCGGCGCATCTTGGTGCCGGGCAGGGGGCTGCGGATCGGATCGATCGAGGCCTGCACCTCGTCGACGAACGCCTGGTTGATACGGTCGGCCTCTGGCCCCAGCGGCATGCCGAAGAAGGAGTCGGCGGCGAGATCGAGCGTCAGCTTCTTGATCGCGCTGTAGAATTTGATCGGCTTATTGCCCCAGTCGGCGACCTGCGCGGTGATCCCGGTGCCCATCGCCTCGGCATAATGACGCATCGGTTCGGGCTTGAAGGCGACCGACAGCACCTTGCGATCGGCACGGTGTTTCTCGAAATCCAACAGCATCAGCCCGCGCGGGAACAGCAGGTTGAGCATCGGCCCCCAGCCTTGTTCGGACGAGAAGATCTTCTCGCGATCGAACAGCACCAGTTCGTTGGCGTCGGGGCCGAGCAGCACGATATTGGGCCCGCCAAAGCTGTTGTTGCGATACACCGGGCCATAAGTGGCGGCCATGCGATTGCCGAAGGCGACCGGGTCTTTGAGCAATCTCAGCGTGTTGCCGATAAACGGCAGGCCGTTTTCGCCGGGAATGGCGCTCAGCGCACCGGCCGGCTGGCGCGGCAGCCAATGCGGGTTGGCCTTGAAGCTATGTGCCAGCGGCATGCTTTCTCTCCCGTTATTGACACGGGTATAAGTAAGCTTTCGACGTCACGCAATCCGGCGTCACTCGGTGGCTATAAAGTGGCTCACCGCGCAAACTTGCCTTGCAATGCGAGCATGGCAAGCGCGGCCTTGGCCGCTTCGCCGCCCTTATCCTTCTCGTCTTTCTTGGCGCGGGTTAGCGCCTGCGCTTCGTTTTCAGTGGTCAGGATGCCGTTGCCAATGGCCAGGCCATCCATCGACAGCGCCATCAGCCCGCGCGCGGATTCACCGGCGACGATTTCGAAATGATAGGTTTCGCCGCGGATCACCACGCCCAGGGCGACATAAGCGTCGTAACGCCCGCTATCCGCCGCCAGCGCGATCGCACCGGGCACTTCGAGCGCGCCGGGGACGGTGATCGTCTCATGGGTATGCCCGGCGGCCTCGATCGCGCTGCGCGCGCCGTCCAGCAGCAGATCGTTGAGATGATCGTAGAAGCGCGCTTCGACGATGAGGAGCTTGGCCATGTTTCCGTCCTTAATCGTGATGGGAGGAGGCGGGTTATTCCCCGCCGGTGCCCGGGATCGGCTGTTCGCCGACGATCGACAGACCGTAACCTTCAAGCCCGACCAAGGTGTGGTGCGTGTTGGTCAGCAAGACCATTTCCTCGACCCCGAGCTCGGCCAGGATCTGCGCGCCGACACCGTAATCGCGCAATTCCTCGACCTCGGGCGCGCCGGCGCCCTTGCCTTCACCGCGCAGCTTGATGAAGCGCGAGACGCTGTCCTTCATCGGGCGGTTGATCACCACAATGACGCCCGCGCCGGCCGCGGCGATCATTTCCATTGCGCCCGACAGCAATCCGGCGCGCTCATTCTGCTCGCCGAACATATCGACGAAATAGGAGGCGGTGTGCATGCGCACCAGCGTCGGCTTGGCCGGGTCGATATGGCCCTTGACCAGCGCGATGGTCTCGTCGCCGCTGGCCTTGTTGAAGAAGGTCATCGCCTTCCAATCGCCGCCCCACTTGCTCTCGAAGCTCATCTCCTCGCGCTTTTCGACCAGATGATCGTGGCGGCGGCGATAGGCGATGAGGTCGCGGATCGTGCCCATCTTGACATTGTGCAGCCGCGCGAAGGCGAAGAGATCGTCCATTCGCGCCATCGTGCCATCATCGCGCATGATCTCGCAGATTACGCCCGAGGGATTGAGCCCGGCGAGCCGCGCGACATCCACCGCTGCTTCGGTATGCCCGGCGCGGACCAGTACGCCGCCATCGCGCGCGACCAGCGGGAAAACGTGGCCCGGGGTGACGATATCGTCCTTGCCTTTTGACGCATCGATCGCGACCGAGATGGTGCGTGCGCGGTCCGCCGCGGAAATCCCGGTGGTGACGCCGTCGCGCGCCTCGATCGAGGTGGTGAAGGCGGTTTCGTGCCGCGTGCCATTGGCGCGGCTCATCAGTTCCAGGCCGAGCGCGTCAATCCGGCTTTTGGCCATGGCCAGGCAGATCAGCCCGCGGCCATGCGTTGCCATGAAATTGATCGCATCGGGCGTGGCCATCTGAGCCGGGATGATCAGATCGCCCTCATTCTCGCGATCTTCGTCATCCACCAGAATGAACATGCGGCCGTTGCGCGCCTCGTCGATGATTTCCTCGATCGAGACCAAGGCGGGCGTGTCGTCATTGGCAAAGACGAAGGTTTCGAGCTTGCGCAACGTCTCCGCAGTCGGGTTCCAATCGGGCTGATCGAGATCGCGCAGCGTGTTGGCATGCAGCCCCGCTGCACGAGCGAGGCCGGAACGCGACATGCCACCTTCGGTGACGAGGGCACGCAATTTCTGGATCAAGATCATACTCATGCAAATAAATAATCACATTGCAATGTGATCGTCAATAATAGAAATCACATCAGCTTGGAAGAAAGCTCTTCATGCGGCCCAGGTAGCGTGCCAGCACGTCGATCTCGATGTTAATAGCATCGCCCGGCGCGAGGTTCGCGAATGTGGTGACGGCGGCGGTATGCGGAATGATGTTGACCCCGATCGTCACGCGACCGTCCTGGTCCTCGACGGCGTTGACCGTGAGTGACACGCCATCCAGCGTAATTGAGCCCTTTTCGGCGACGAACGGCGCGATGTCGGGCCCGGCGGTGACGCGGATACGTTTCGATCCGCCCTCGTCGGTGATTGAGTCGATCCGGCCGATGCCGTCGACATGGCCGGTGACGATATGGCCACCGAGCTCCTCGCCCAGTTTCAGTGCCCGTTCGAGATTGAGCCGGCGGCCGGCGGTCCACTGGCCCTCGGCAGTGCGGCTGATCGTCTCGCCCGAAACATCGACCGCGAACCACTTGCCTCCGGCATCGGCGCCTTTGTCAATCACCGTGAGGCACACGCCCGAGCAGGAGATCGATGCGCCAAGATCGATCGAATCGGGTTCATAGGCGGTGCGGATGATGACGCGCGTATCCTCGACCGTCTCGACGCTTGAGATCGTGCCGATGTCGCTGACGATGCCGGTGAACATGCTTAGCTCCTGGTGCGCTCGTAAATGTCGAGCCGGTCGCTGCCAAACCGGCGTGTATCGTGCAAGCTCCAGCGGCCGTGCGCCGCGGCGAGATCGGTAAGGCCGATATCGGGCAAGGTGCGTCCGCCACCGATCAGGATCGAGGCGCGGTAGAACAACATGCGATCGACCAGATCGTCGTGGAGGAAAGAGGCGGCGGTTTGTGCGCCGCCTTCGACGAGTAGATGATCGACGCCTGCGAGCGTGGCGATGTCTGCGGGGCGGGCGATGCTCCCCCACGCTGCTCCGCCGTCACCCCAGCGAAAGCTGGGGTCTGCGAGTGGCGCGCGCTCCGCTTCCATCGCGGGGATACCCCCGCTTTCGCCGGGGTGACGGGACGTGGAGAGGACGATCCGCTGCGGTGCGCGATCCTGCAGCCCCGGCAAGCGCACGTCGAGCGTCGGTACATCCGCCTCCATCGTACCCCGCCCCACAAGAATCGCCTCGTGCCGCGCGCGTTCGAGATGGGCATGCGCGCGCGCCTCGGGGCCGGTGATCCATTTGCTCGTCCCCGAGGCCATCGCTACCGCGCCATCCGCCGACAGCGCCAGTTTCAGCGTCACGAAGGGCCGGCCCAGCTTTTGTCGGGTGAGAAACCCGCCCATCGAGCGCCGCGCCGCGCCAGCCAGCATGTCGGTCGCCACATCGATCCCCGCCGCCTGCAACCGCGCAATACCCGATCCGTCGGTACGAACATCGGGATCGACCAACGCCACCACGACGCGCGTCACTCCGGCGGTGATCAGAAGATCGGCACAGGCCGGGCCGCGTGACGAGACGTGCACGCATGGCTCCAGCGTCGTATACACCGTCGCGCCCCGCGCCGCCGCTCCGGTCTTGGCCAGCGCCATCGCCTCGGCATGCGGCCGGCCGCCCGGCTGCGTCCAGCCGCGCCCGATCACCCGGCCGTCGCGGACGATGACGCAGCCCACATTGGGATTGGGCGCGGTGCGGCCGCGGCCGCGCTCGGCCAGTGCGAGCGCTGCTGCCATGAAGCGCTGGTCGGTCAGATGCCTAGCTTCCCGAGCTTGTCGTCGAGCTTCTTATAATCCTGTTGGATTTTCGTCTGGCGCGCGGCGAGCTCGGCCTTGCGCTTGGCCTCGATCGGCCCGTCGATCTTCTGCTGCGCAATGATCTCAGCATCGGTGCGATCCGCCGGCCATTGCTCGATGTAAGTGACCTCGCGGTGATAGACCGGCACTTCGCGGCTATCGATCGTGAACCCGACCAGCAGTGCCCCGAACACCGCCACTGATAAAACCAAGAAGCCCAGCTTGTGCGGCGCTTCCTGCGCCAGATACGATCGCAGATCATTGATCGCGCGCACGATATTGAAGTGACGGAAGAATTGCATGACGCGCAAGATAAGCGCGCAGGGCAGCCGGCGCCAGCCCTGCGTCTGGGCGTCAGTCCGCGTCGTCGAGCACGAAGCGGACGCTCATCGTGCTCCATGTTTCCTGCGGCACGCCATCCTTGGTGGCCGGAGTGAAGCGCCATTTTTGCAGAGCCTGCTCTTTTGTTACCGCGAAGAAGGCGTCGCTCGCCGCGCTGATCAATTCGACCTGCTTTACGCGACCATCGATTCCGATCAGCACGCGCACCGTGACTCGCCCTTCGCGCTCGGCGCGACGTTCGCCCGGTGGGTAGGCGGGTTGAAACGCCTTGGCGAAGCGCGGATCGGGGCGCGCGTCGACCAATAAGGGTATGTGCGGCGGGGTATAGGGTGGCTTCATGGTGCCGCTGCCGCCGGTTACGCCGCCCGCCATAGCGGGAGCGCCGGGTTCGAAGAAATGGTCGCTATTGGTCGGAGCGATGGGGTCGCTGACCATGGGCCGTTCGCGCGGCGGGGGATCGATCGCGCGCTGCTGCATGCGGGGCTTGATCTCGGCTTCGGGTTTAGGCTTGGACACCGGGGGCGGATCCAGCGGTAGCGGAATTGCCCGAGCGATAAAGCTCTTGTCGATGCTCTTCCTGATCTCAGGTGCGGAAAATATCAGCGCGGCGACGATCGCGCCGTTCAATCCGATCGCGATAGCTAGCGCGCCCGGCTTGATCCCGGGCTTGTCGTAACGATCCGCATACATTGGTCGTCTCCATCTCCTTGAGGGGTACCGGTCTGGTGCCAGGCTCGGTATTGAGATGATACATCATCACGCATCGTCGGCAAGATACTTCGTTACATGCGCTGCCCGGTACATCCAGACGGCGAGGAGCGATCGCGCCTCAGCCGCGATTATCTTGTGGCACGATGGCCCGAGCCGAATTGAGGATGACGGTGGGCGGCGCGCGCTTTAAGCCACCCCTAGCCGCGCCACCGCGCGGGCGCGGCCGATCAGCGGCAGCAAGGCGGCCATATCCGGCCCATGATCGCGCCCGGTCAGTGCGCGGCGCAGCGGCAGGAACAACGTTTTGCCGCTGCGCCCGCTCGACGCCTTCAGCGCGGCGGTCAGCGCGTGCCATGGGTCGGCGGCCCAATCGAGATTCTCCGCGATCCGCGCTGCCTCGGCCAGAAAGTCGTGGTCGGCTGGGTCAATGACCGCGGCGATGTCGCCATCTATCACTGCCCACCAGTCCGCCGCTTCGGCCACGGTCTTGAGATTGAGGCGCACCGCTTCCCATTCTGCGCGGCCCATGCCGGTCGGCAGCCGACCCGCCACCGCGTCGTAATCGAACGTGTGGATGATCTTGGCGTTGAGCGCGTCCAGTTCGGCCTCGTCGAACCGCGCGGGGGCGCGGCCGAAGCGCGCGAAATCCATGCTCTCGATCAGGGGCGCCATATCGGTGATCGGTTCGACCGGGTCGCTGGTGCCGATCCGCGCGAGCAACGCGCACACCGCTTCCGGCTCGATCCCACCCTCGCGAAACGCCTCGACGCCGAGCGAACCGAGCCGCTTGGAGAGCTTGCCCTCGCTGCCGACCAGCAAGGCGATGTGCGCAAAGGCCGGCGGCGTCATGCCCATCGCGGCGAACATCTGCAATTGCAGCGCGGTGTTGGAGACGTGATCTTCGCCACGCACGACATGGCTGATGCCCATCTCGGCATCGTCGATCGCACTCGGCAGCATATACAGCCACGATCCGTCGGCGCGGCGGATGACGGGATCGCTCATCGTCGCGGCATCGAATTTCTGCGGCCCGCGCACCAGATCGTCCCATTCGATCGGCGTGTCGTGATCGAGCTTGAAGCGCCAATGCGGCCGCACGCCATCCGCCTCCAACGCCGCGCGATCGGCGTCGCTCAGCGCCAGCGCGGCGCGGTCATACACGGGGGGTAGCCCGCGTCCGGCGGCGATCTTGCGCTTGAGGTCGAGCTCCTGTGCGGTTTCATAAGCCGGATAGGCCCGGCCTGCGGCGTGCAAGGCGGCAAGCCGTGCCTCGTAGCGATCGAACCGTGCGGACTGCCGCTCCTCGCCATCCGGCACCAGCCCGAGCCAGGCGAGATCGGCGCGGATCGCCGCCACGAAGCGCTCCTCGCTGCGCTCGGCATCGGTATCGTCGATGCGCAGCCAGAATTGGCCGCCATTCTTCTTCGCCCACAGCCAGTTGTGCAACGCGGCGCGGATATTGCCGACATGCAACATGCCGGTGGGGGAGGGTGCGAAACGGGTGCGAATGGTCATGCTGCTGCTCTAGGCAGCGGGCACGGGCCGGGCAATGCCCCCTTTACGCTCGGCGATTCGCCCCTAAAGGATCGCGCTCAGACCGCAGGGAGATCGCAACCATGAAACTTTTAACCGGCAATGCGAACCTGCCGCTTGCGCGCGATGTCGCGCGGTATCTCGAACTCGAGCTGACCAAGGCCAGCGTGCGCCGCTTCGCCGACGAGGAGATTTTCGTCGAGATTCAGGAAAATGTCCGCGGCGAGGACGTCTTTGTGCTGCAATCGACGGGCTATCCGGCGAACGACAATCTGATGGAATTGCTGATCATGATCGATGCGCTGAAACGCGCCTCGGCCAAGCGCATCACCGCCGTCATTCCCTATTTCGGCTATGCCCGGCAGGATCGCAAACCGGGGCCCCGCACGCCGATCTCGGCCAAATTGGTCGCCAACATGATCACCGTGGCGGGCGCCGATCGCGTGCTCTCGGTCGATCTGCACGCCGGGCAGATCCAGGGCTTCTTCGATATCCCGACCGACAATCTGTACGGCGCGCCGGTCATGTCGGCGGATATCCTCACGCGCTTTGGCGAGCGCAATCTGATGGTCGTCTCGCCCGACGTGGGCGGTGTGGTGCGTGCGCGTGCGCTGGCCAAGCGGCTCGACAACGCGCCGCTGGCCATTGTCGACAAGCGCCGTGAACGCGCGGGCGAATCCGAAGTGATGAACATCATCGGCGAGGTCGAGGGGCGGTTCTGCATCCTGATCGACGATATCGTCGATTCGGCGGGCACCTTGTGCAACGCCGCCGCAGCGCTGAAACAGGCGGGGGCGGTCGGCGTGGTCGCTTATTGCACGCACGGCGTGCTGTCGGGTGGCGCAGTGGCGCGCGTCGAGGGCTCGGCGCTGGAGGAACTGGTCATCACCGATTCGATCGGCAGCCACGAGGTGATCAAGGATGCCAAGCGCATCCGCCACCTGACCATCGCGCCGCTGCTGGCCGAGGCGATCCGCCGCATCGCGGATGAAAGCTCGGTGTCCAGCCTGTTCGACTGACCGGCAGGGAAGTTTTTCGCGCGAAGACGCCTGGCGGACCGGTGTCGGCCCTGCGGCGCACATCTTCGCGTCTTTGCGTCTTAGCGCGAAATCCGTTCCTCGGCCGCCCTCGTCCTAGACCAGTGCGTCCCAGATCAGCTTCGCCCCCACCAGCATCATCAGCCCGTAGATTGCGGTGTAGAATCGCTCCGGTGCGATGCGGCGGACCAGCCACACGCCGGCCAGCGTGGAGAGGATGGCGATCGGCATGAGCAGCCCGGCCGCGACCATATTGGCGCGGTCGAACTGGCCGAGCGCCCAATAGGCCGGCACCTTGATCCAGTTGACCGCGGCAAAGAAGATCGCCGTCGTGCCGACCAGCACGTCGCGCGGCAGGCGGCGTGGCAGCACCCAGAGCTGGAACGGCGGCTGGCCGGCGTGCGCCACTTGGCTGGTAAAGCCCGAGGCCATCCCGCACAGCGCGCCGACCCAGCCCGGCGCGTTGGTGGCGGAGGTCACCGCATGCCCGCGCTCGCGCCACAAGCGGTAGCCACCGAACAGCACGGAGATCGCGCCGACCAACCCGAGCACGGCATCAGGCGAGACTTGCGCGGCAAACAAATAGCCGAGCGCGATGCCGATCACCGCGCCGGGCAGCGTCCAGGCCAGCACATAGCGGTCCCAGCTATTCCGGAATGCCCACACGCCGACCACATCCTGCACGATCAGGATCGGCAGCAAGATCGCCGCGGCGCGCACCGGCGAGATGGCCAAAGCGAGCATCGGCAGTGAGAGCGCCCCCATGCCGGCAAAGCCGCCTTTGGCCAGGCCGAGCAGAATCACCGCCGGCACCGCCAGCGCGAAGAACAATGAACCTTCAGTCAATCGACGGGGTCGGTTTCATGCTCCGCCGGAGCGCCGACGGGGGCACGCACGCCTACACGATTGCGACGCTTGAGCTCGGCTTTGAGATCCTCCGGCTTGGGTGCCCACAAAAAGCCGAAGCTAACCGTGCCGTGCTTGGTCTCGACCACATGGTGCAAGCGGTGCGCCTGGATGATGCGCTTCATATAAGTCGATTTAGGCAGATACCGGTGCGCCAGCCGTTTGTGCACGATCACGTCGTGAAAGCCGAAATAGATCGCGCCATAGGCAGCGATGCCCGCGCCGATCCAGGCGAAGCCCGGCCACCAGCCGAGCTGCACGCCGCCAAGCAGCAACATGATCGACGGCACGGCGAAGATCGCCGCATACAGATCGTTGAGCTCCCAATTGCCGTGGCGCGGGCGATGATGGCTTTCGTGCAGAAACCAGCCCGGCCCGTGCATCAGCCAGCGATGCGCGACATAAGCAAAGCCTTCCATCCCGAGGACGGTGGCGACGAACAGGAGAAGGCCGGTTGCCCAGTGCATCGCAGGCATATAGCGGTCATGCACCGTGGTTGCGAGGTTAAGCTGATGCGTCCGTCGTTTTTGCTGTTGCCGGCCTGTGCGGCACTGGCCGCCTGCTCCAGCCCGGAGTCGCAGACTCGCGCGGGCCTGATCAAGGCTGGGCTTTCGCCCAAGATGGCCGCGTGCATGGCACCGCGCATGGCCGATCGACTATCGATCACCCAGCTCCGGCAGCTCGCCGCGATCGGCAAGGCATCCGGCGGGGCGGGCGGCAAGGATGGCGCAACAGACGTGCTCAAGCGCCTGCGCGAACTGGACGACCCGCAGATCGTTTCAGTCGTTTCCAGCAGTGCCGCATTGTGCGCAACCGGGTTCACGCTGTAGCGAAAGGGTGGATTCAGCCGCTCGCCTGTGCTTAAGGCCGCTGCAAACCCATTCCATCGAAAGGCTCTCGCGCCATGAACATTCATGAATATCAGGCCAAGGAAGTGCTCGCGAAATACGGCGTTCCGGTTCCCGCAGGCTTTGCCGCGCTGACCGTCGAAGAAGCCGTCGAAGCATCGAAGAAGCTGCCCGGGCCGCTGTATGTCGTGAAGTCGCAGATCCATGCCGGCGGTCGCGGCAAGGGCAAGTTCGTCGAGCTGCGGCCGGAAGCCAAGGGCGGCGTGCGTCTCGCCTGGAGCGAGGAGGAAGTCCGCGCCGCGGCCACCGACATGCTCGGCAACACGCTGGTGACGATCCAGACCGGCGATGCCGGCAAGCAGGTCAATCGCCTGTACGTCACTGACGGCGCCGATATCGAGAAAGAATTCTATCTCGCCTTGCTCGTGAACCGCGCCACCGGCCGCGTCTCGATGGTCGTCTCGACCGAGGGCGGTATGGACATCGAAACCGTCGCGCACGACACGCCGGAGAAGATCCAGACGTTCGATATCGATCCGGCGACCGGCTTCATGCCGCATCATGGCCGCGCCGTGGCCAATGCGCTGGGTCTGGACGGCGATCTCGCCAAGCAGGCATCCAGCACTGCCTCCAAGCTGTATGACGCGTTCATCGGCACCGATGCCGAGCAGATCGAGATCAACCCGCTGGCGGTGACCAAGCAGGGCCAGTTGCTCGTGCTCGACGCGAAGGTGGCGTTCGATGGCAACGCCATGTTCCGCCACAAGGATCTGATGGAACTCCGCGACGAGACGGAGGAAGATCCCGCCGAGCTCGAAGCCTCAAAATATGATCTCGCCTATATCAAGCTCGATGGCGATATCGGCTGCATGGTCAACGGCGCGGGCCTCGCCATGGCGACGATGGACATCATCAAGCTGAACGGCATGTTCCCGGCCAACTTCCTCGACGTCGGCGGCGGCGCCACGACCGAGAAGGTGACGGCGGCGTTCAAGATCATTCTCAGCGATCCCGCGGTGAAGGGCATCCTGGTCAACATCTTCGGCGGTATCATGAAGTGCGACATCATCGCCGACGGCATCGTCGCCGCGGCCAAGGAAGTGAACCTTTCGGTGCCGCTGGTGGTTCGTCTGGAAGGCACCAACGTGGAAGAGGGCAAGCGCATCCTCTCCAATTCGGGCCTGGCGATCGTACCCGCCAACGATCTGGGCGATGCCGCGCGCAAGATCGTCGCGGAGGTGCAGAAGGCGGCGTAAATCGTGTTATGGGTGTCGGATGACTGAGACTGTCGAGAACCTGATCCTGGAGCATCTCAAACGTTTCCAGGCCACGCTCGATCGCATCGAGCGCGATCTGCGGGACGTCAAGACGCGGCAGGGCGACACCCATGCTGCCGTCATCGGTCTGCGCCGGGATCAGGTAAACGATGCCGAGATTTCGGCGCATCTACAGGTCCAGCTCGACGGCGTTCGCGATCGGCTCGACCGCATCGAACGGCGCCTCGAACTCTCGAATTGACCGCGCCTCCCCAGGAAGCGGCTAGAAACTTTGGAGTGGAATTGCAGATGAAAGTCATAGTGCCGGTCAAGCGTGTGCTTGATTACAACGTGAAGCCCCGCGTGAAAGCGGATGGGACGGGCGTCGATCTGGCGAACGTCAAGATGAGCATGAACCCGTTCGACGAGATCGCGGTCGAAGAAGCGATTCGGCTGAAAGACAAGGGCGTGACGGAAATCGTCGTCGTCTCGATCGGCGAGCAAAAGTCGCAGGAAACGCTCCGCACCGCGCTCGCCATGGGCGCGGATCGCGCGATCCTGGTCGTTTCGGAAGAGAGGATCGAGCCGCTCGGTGTCGCCAAGCTGCTCAAAGCGATCGTCGACGAGGAAAAGCCGGGTCTGGTGATCCTTGGCAAGCAGGCAATCGACGACGACAACAACCAGACCGGGCAGATGCTGGCAGGTCTGCTCGGCGTTGGCCAGGCGACGTTCGCCTCGAAGGTTGAGCTCGCTGCCGACAGCGTAACCGTGACGCGTGAAGTGGATGGCGGTGCCGAGATCGAGACGCTCAAGCTGCCGGCGATCATCACCGTCGATCTGCGGCTGAACGAACCGCGTTATGCCTCGCTGCCCAACATCATGAAGGCCAAGTCCAAGCCGATGGCGCAGAAGACGGCGGCCGATTACGGCGTCGATATCGCCCCGCGCCTGACCACGCTCAAGGTGGTCGAGCCGGCAAAGCGCTCGGCCGGCATCAAGGTCGCCGATGTCGATGAGTTGGTCGGCAAGTTGAAGGCAATGGGAGTCGCGAAATGAAGACGCTCGTCTGGGTCGAACATGACGGCACCACCGTTAAGGACGCCACGCTCGCCGTGGTCACCGCCGCCTCGCAATTAGGCGAAGTTCATCTGATCGTCGCTGGCCAAGGCGTCGATACGGTTGCGGCGGAAGCCGCCAAGATCGCCGGCGTGGGCAAGGTTCATGTTGCCGATGACGCAGCCTATGCGCACGCGCTGGCCGAGAACGTCGCGCCGCTGATCGTCCAATTAATGGGCCATCACGACGCCGTGCTGTTCCCCGCCACTTCGGGCGGCAAGAACATCGCGCCGCGCGTGGCGGCTCTGCTCGATGTGATGCAGATTTCGGATATTCTATCGGTCGAGTCGGAAGACACGTTCACGCGGCCGATCTACGCCGGCAACGCCATCGCCACGGTGCAGACCAAGGATGCCAAAAAGGTCATCACCGTGCGCGGCACGGCGTTCGAAAAGGCTGCGACCGAAGGCGGTTCGGGCACGATCGAAGCGATCGCGACGACCGGTGATGCGGGCGTCTCGACCTATGTTGGCAGCGAGATCGCCAAGTCCGAGCGTCCCGAACTGACCAGTGCCAAGGTCATCGTATCGGGTGGGCGTGCGCTCGGCTCGGGCGAGCAGTTCCACGCGCTGATCGATCCGCTTGCTGACAAGCTTGGCGCCGGCGTCGGCGCCAGCCGTGCCGCCGTCGATGCGGGCTATGCGCCAAACGATTATCAGGTCGGCCAGACGGGCAAGATTGTGGCTCCCGAAGTATATGTCGCGATCGGCATTTCGGGCGCCATCCAGCATTTGGCAGGCATGAAGGACAGCAAGACGATCATTGCGATCAATAAGGACGAAGACGCGCCGATCTTCCAGGTCGCGGATCTGGGCCTGGTCGGCGATCTGTTCAAGGTCGTGCCGGAGCTGACCGAGAAGCTTTGATCGCTCCCTCGACGACCCAATACCAAGAAGGGGCAGCGCGAGATGATCGCGTTGCCCCTTTTGATTAGCGGGGAGCTTCCGCAGCTGTCCGGCGCAACGTGATCCATGGCTCGGCGTTGGGGCGGACAAGTATTAATCCGCCGGCGAGACCGGCACGCAGTAGAAACAAGGTCTTCGGGCGCTCAGCCGGCCGCGACCAGTCGGTTCCGCCCGGCATGTTTGGCACGGTACAAGGCCGCGTCGGCGCGGCGCAGCAGATCGTGGCGCGTTCGGCCCGCGGTGATCGGTACCAGGCCGCCACTGAGCGTGAAACCGATCGTGTCCCCCGTATCGGTCGCAATCCTCAAATCTTCCACGTCGCGTCGCAAGCGTTCGCAAACGCTCAGCGCCTCGCCCAGGTCGGCGCCCCATAAGAGCATGCCGAACTCCTCGCCGCCAAGCCGCGCGATGACGTCGCCGTCGCGCAGCGAGGCGGTAGCCACGTCCGCGAATCGCCGCAGCACGCGGTCGCCGGCTTCGTGCCCGTGGCGGTCGTTTACCTGCTTGAAATAATCGAGATCCAGAATCGCGCAGCAGCCTGTGCCTTGCCCGTTGCGGACCTCGTCGATGCGGCGATCGAGCACCGCATCAAAGGCCCGGCGGTTGGGCAGGCCGGTTAGCGGATCGGTCTGCGCGGCACGTGCAAGCGCCGCGGCGACCCTCTTGTGGTGCGTGATATCGCGGATTTGGCTGACCGAGCCGATGACGCGATCCTGCTCGTCGGTAACGCCACGCGTGTGCGTCTCGCACCAGATCGTCGCGCCGGCGGCGGTCAGTCCACGATATTCGAGGATGATGGTCGTGCCGGGATCGGCGAGCGCACGACGCTGTGTATCCGCCAGTGCCTCGCGGTCCTCATCCAAGACGAGCTGACTGGCGTGCGTGCCGATCAACAGCGCCGGATCATGGCCAGATAATTCGGCCACCGACGGCGAGATATATCGGATGCGGCCACCGCGATCGAGATTGACGATCACATCGCTCGAGCGATCGGCCAGCAAGCGGTACCGCGATTCGCTTTCCCGCAGCGCACGAAACAGTCCTGCGCTTTGTTGCAACACGGCCGCCACGGGCAGCGTGAGGAACGCAGTAAAGACAATAAAGGATTGGAAGAACAGCACCTTCATGCCGACGGAGGCTTGAATCATCTGCACCGGGCCATGCCCGGCCAGCGTCAGCGCACCACCGACCAGCGCCAGCAGCACGATCGACACCGCGCTGCCGATCCGGCCGAAACGAAACGCCGCCAGCATCATCGGCAGCAAGGGGAGAAACAGGACCGGGAAAACCTCCTGCGCAAAGACACCGGCACTCACGATGATGACGGTGAGTGACAAGGCCAGCGCCTCGACTCGGCGACCCTTGCGAAGGCGGCCGAACTCGCGTTGCAGATCCCCGGTCATGATCAGCACCAGGATCGGGGCGAACAGGATGTTGCCCAGCGCATGGCCCACGTACCAGTGCAAGGCGTTGTTCCAGAATGGGCTTCCCGTGGCGAGCGCGATTGCCGCCGCTCCCCCGATCGCGCCGGCCAATGGCGCGATCAAACCGGCGACCGCCGCAAAAACGACAAAACCTTCCATCGAGCCGAGATCGAGTCGACCGCCGCGCCACCGCCGCAGTAACCATGCGGCGGCGGCCGCCTCTAACATCACGGCCAGCGTGACGGCGGGTGCGGCGACCACGCCGAGGCCGAAAATGATCGTTGCGGCGGCGCTGGCGAGCGCGCTGCAGAGCAGTGTCGCTGGCCACCTTTTCGGCCGATGCAGCGAAAGTTCGACGATCAGCAGCGCGTTCGCTACCCAGATGAACGCGACGCCGCCGTCGAATCGCGTAAAGCGCACGGAGGCGGCCGCGCACAGGAAATACGCAACGCCGATCAGGATAGCGCGCAACGATGGCAGCAATTTAATCACGAGAGATCCCAAATACGCGGGAAAAACTTTGTATTGAGGCAGATTAGTAAATAATTTCGCCTTATACCGGCTACGGACGGAGTTGAACGTCGCTACGGGGCGGGGGCCTGCAGCCATGACGTGGCGGCGCCCAGCGCCTTGGGATCATCGACGTCGATCCAATCGAGATCGCTGCAATCGACGGTAAGTGCGGTGCCCCGGGTAATCAGCGCGCGGACCGCTTCGGTGATCGAGGGAGACTCTAGCGCCTCAAGCGTGGCGAAAAAGGCCAGACCGACCGCGAATACGCCGGTATCGTAGCAATCGTGCGGCGCCATTTCCTTGCCGATCGCGGTGATGCGCTGGCCATCTGTGGCGACGCAGGTCACGTCGAGCGGATCGACCCAGGGATGACCCAGCCGCCGGTCGATGCCCAGCCGCAGGCCCTCGCCTGCGCCGGCCTTGGCCATCCGCGCATATAAGGCCGGATCGACGAGGTGGTCGCACATCACCAGCAACGTCTCAGCACCGTTTAGCAGAGGCGCGGCAGCGAGCGCGGAGACGCCGTTAGGCTGGCGCCAGTCAAGCGTCCGCGCCGTTTCCACCGTTACGGGCCAGTCACGTGCGGCCAGATGTGCTTCGATCGCTTCGGCGCGGTAGCCCGTCGTGACGATCACATGCGTGATGCCCGCTGCGGCAAGCCGCTCGATCGCGTGGTCGAGCAGCGGGTTGCCGGCGACCTTGCACAAGGGCTTCGACTCTGCTGCATCGCGCAAGCGGGTGCCCGCGCCGGCGGCGAGCACCACGCAGGTAGTGATCGTCATGCGTGGCGTCAGGCGGCGGCGGCGATGAAGTCTTCGACCGCCTGTTGCGCCAGATCGTCGGTCATCTGGATCGGGGGGTGCTTGCAGAAATAGGCCGAGGCGGGATGGACCGGGCCAGCCAGGCCACGATCGCTGGCGATCTTGGCGCAACGGATCATGTCGATGGCGACGCCCGCCGAATTGGGGCTGTCCTCGACCGACAGGCGCATCTCGAGGTTCATCGGCACGCCGCCGAACATCGTGCCTTCCATGCGCAGGAAGCAGACCTTGTTGTCGTTCTGCCACGGCACGTAATCGGACGGGCCGATATGCACGTTGTCGTCATCGAGCCGCTCCGCCGCGACCGACTGCACCGCCTCGGTCTTGGAGATCTTCTTCGATTCCAGCCGGCGATGATTGGACATGTTGAGGAAGTCGGTATTGCCGCCGGTGTTGAGCTGGTACGTCCGCTCCAGCTTCACACCGCGCTTGGCGAACAGATCGGTCAGCACGCGGTGCACGATCGTCGCGCCAAGCTGCGCCTTGATGTCATCGCCGACGATCGGCACGCCGGCGTCGGTGAACTTCTTGGCCCATGCTTCATCGCTGGCGATAAACACCGGGATGTTGTTGACGAAGGCGACGCCCGCTTCGATCGCGCATTCGGCGTAGAATTCGGTCGCCTTCTGGCTGCCCACGGGGAGATAATTCATCAGCACGTGCGCGCCGCTGGCGCGCAGCGCCGCGACCACGTCGGCCTTGCTTGGCTGCGGCTGATCGGCGACGATGAAGGTGCGATCATCCTTGTAATCGGCCATATGCTCGGCAACGCCGTCGAGCACATTGCCCATCTGTACTTTCACGCCGCTCGCCGGCACATCGGCACAGAAGATCGCGGTGCAATTGGGCTTGGCAAAGATCGCCTCGGACACATCCACGCCGACCTTGCGCGCATCGACGTCCCACGCAGCGACGACCTTGATGTCGCTCGGCTTGTATCCGCCCAGATCCCAATGCATCAGCCCGACATGGTCGTTCTGCCCCTGGTGGTAGAAGGCCAGGCCCTGCACCAGCGAGCTGGCGCAATTGCCGATGCCGATCACGGCGACGTTGATGGTATTCATGGCTGGAGGGAATCCTTAGAGTCTAAAAGGGGGATCGGCAGCACTGGCCGGTGTTCAGGTGTTGACGGGTGCGGCGCGTACGGGATGCGCCAGCGCCGCTTCCACGCGCCGATGCCAGAACAAGGTAGCACCTAGCAAGAGCGTGAGTGGTACGATTTCGAACCACCAGAATAAACGCGGGTTGCCGGCGAGGCAGGCGAGGAACATCGCGACGACGCGCATGTTGGCGCTTTCGAACGCCATCAGCTTCATCGGCGCCGCCGCCCGCGCGCCATAATCGGCGCCAAGACGCTGCGGATCGCGGCTGGCGGCAAGCGCCCGATCGAACGGCTCGGCCAGCCCGTCCACCCCGCGTGAGACGGCATCGTAGAGCTTTTCGAGCTGACTGCCGGTGCGCGGCGGCGGCGCGGTGCCGCTGTCGCCGCGGACGCGGCGGTGGAAGCGGGTGCGCTCGCCCTCGAACAGATTTGATTGCAGCGCGTGCGCCAGGCCCGCGACGATGGCCAATGCCCACGCTTCGAGCGTGCCCAGTGTCGCCGCCAGCGTCAGATAGAACAAGGCGAACACGCCGTGATCGCACAAGCCGTCGAGCAAGCGCCCAAAAGCCGAGGCGGTCTTGGTGGCGCGCGCGATCATGCCGTCCAATCCATCGGCAATCAGCCAGCCGATCGACAGGAGCAGGCCGGCGATCACCGCCAGCGGATCGCTCCAATGTGCAAACGCATAAGCGGCGGCGGCACCAAGCGCGAGTCCGGCCAAGGAGACCATGTTGGCCGAGATGCCCAGGCGCAACGCGACGGGCAGCAGCGCGCGGGACAGGGGGTGGATCACCCAGAGATTGGTGGAATCCTCTATCCGCCTGTCACGCGAACCGTCTGGCGGTGGAATAGTCATCGGGCAGCCATCATGCCGTTTTGGCGCTATTTCCGCAAGAGCGCTGGTGCCCCGATGCGATCAAGCGCAACGGCGTTACAGCGAACGCCCGATCAGTTCCTTCATGATCTCGTTGGTGCCGCCGAAGATGCGCGTCACGCGCGCCGCGCGCCAGGCGCGGGCAATGGGATATTCGTTCATATAGCCGGCGCCGCCATGCAACTGCAGACAGGCGTCCATCACTTCCCATTGCAGATCGGTGTGCCACAGCTTTGCCGCCGCGCCCTCTTCGTTGGTCAGCTCGCCCTTCAAATGGCGGGTAATGGCCCAATCGAGATGCGCCCAGCCGACTTGCAATTTGGCCTTGAGATCGGCGAGCACGAAGCGGGTATTCTGGAAATCGAACACCATCCCGGCAAACGCCTTGCGCGTCTTGGTGAATTCCACCGTCTCGTCGAACGCCTTCTGCGCCGAGGCCTGCACCGACACGGCGATGCTCAGCCGCTCCTGCGGCAGCTGGCTCATCAGATAGATGAAGCCCTTGCCCTCATCGCCCAGACAATTGGTGATCGGCACGCGCACGTCCTCGAAGAACAATTCGCTCGTATCGGCGGCGTCCTGCCCGATCTTGTCGAGCTTGCGGCCCTTTTTGAAGCCCTCGCGATCGCTTTCGACGAGGATGATCGACATGCCCTTCCACGCCGGCACGGCGGTGGGGTCGGTCTTGGCAACGACCAATGTCAGATCGGTGTTCTGACCATTGGTGATATAGGTTTTGGAGCCATTGAGGACGTAATGATTGCCGTCCTTTTTAGCGGTGGTGCGGATCGCCTGCAGGTCCGATCCGGTGCCGGGCTCGGTCATGGCGATGGCGGTGATCACCTCGCCTGAAACCATCTTGGGCAGCCATTCGGCCTTCTGCTCCTCGGAGCCATAATGTTCGATATAGCCCGCCACGATATCCGATTGCAGCGAGAAGCCGGCCGGTACGCCGGTATAGGCCATCTCCTCGTCGACAATTGCATTATACCCGAAGTCCAGCCCCAGCCCGCCATAGGCCTCCGGCACCGTGGGGCACAGCATGCCGATCGCGCCGGCCTTGATCCAGAAGTCCTTGGGCACCAACCGTGCCTCTTCCCAGGCGTTGACGTTGGGCACGCCTTCCTTCTGCAAGAACTGGCGCACGGTTTGTCGGAACGCTTCGTGATCCTCGGTATATGCAAAGCGACCGGCGACGGTGTCGAGCGACATAAAGCTCTCCTATAACTTTTGTTTTGGTGAATGTGTGCGAGGCTTCCGCAAGCGTCAAGTCATCTCCGTGATCGCGCCTTTCGCGGGGGGCGTAGGAGGACTAAGGTGGGAACAGAAAACAGGAGAGCATCATGAAACTGGCGAGCCTCAAACATGCCCGCGACGGCAAGCTCGTCGTCGTTTCGAACGATCTCGCCTGGTATGCGGATGCCGGCCATATCGTGCCTACGTTGCAGGCCGCGCTCGATGACTGGGATCGGCTACTGCCCGATCTGCAGAATCTCGCGACGGATCTCGAACATGAGATGATCCCGATGCGGCGCTTCCACGAGCATGACGCGGCAGCCCCGCTGCCCCGCGCGTATCAATGGCTGGATGGTTCGGCCTACGTGAACCATGTCGCGCTGGTGCGGCAGGCGCGCGCGGCGGACATGCCCGACACGTTCTGGCACGATCCGTTGATGTATCAGGGCGGCAGCGATGGTTTTCTCGGCCCGCGCGATCCGATCCCGCTCGCCGATGAAGGCTGGGGTTGCGATCTCGAGGCGGAAGTTGTCGTCGTTACCGGCGATGTGCCGCTTGGTGCGAGCTGCGACGAGGCGTTGGCGGCGGTGCGACTGATCGGGCTGACCAACGATGTGTCGTTGCGCAACCTGATCCCGGGCGAACTGGCCAAAGGCTTCGGCTTCGTCCAGTCAAAGCCGGCCAGCGCGTTCTCGCCCGTGTTTGTCACGCCCGACGCACTGGGCGATTGGTGGCGGGACGGCAAAGTGCACCGCAAGCTGATGGTCGATCTCAACGGCCAGCCGTTCGGCCGCGCCGAGGCGGGCGAAGATATGACGTTCGATTTCGGCACGCTGATCGCGCATGCCGCCAAGACGCGCAAGCTGGGCGCGGGCACGATCATCGGCTCGGGCACCATCTCCAACCGCGATGCCGATGGCGGCCCGGGCAAGCCGATCGCGGCGGGCGGGGTGGGCTATTCGTGCCTCGCCGAGCTGCGCACGGTGGAGATGCTCACCGGCGGGCAGGCCGTCACTCCGTTCCTCAAAGCGGGGGACACGGTCCGGATCTGGGCCGAGGACGACAAGAGGCACCCGATCTTTGGCACGATCGAACAGACGGTAACCGCCTAGTCCTCCCCCCGGTGGGGGAGGAATGAGAGGGCCACGCACCCTCTCGCCATCCCCGTTGAAATTTTATAACAAGAGCCGCACAGCGAGTCCGCTCAGTTCAAGCAAGCGGGCATTTTGGAGAATTCATGGCCAGCGACGCAGCAAGCGGCACGGCAGGGCGCAGCAATTTGCAGCCTTTGGCGCTGTACGTCCCCGAACCGAAGTTCCGCCCCGGCGATGCGGTCGATTTCGCCGCCATGCGTGTGCCGCCGGCGGGCAGTGCGCGCCGCCCCGATACCGCGGACGCGGCGGGCAGCTTTACCGATCTCGCTTATGAATTGGTCCGCGTGCTTGATGATGATGGTCAGGCGGTCGGCCCGTGGAACCCGCGTCTCGCGCCTGATACGCTGCGTGCCATGCTGCGCAGCATGGCTTTGGTCCGCGCGTTCGACGAACGCATGTTCCGCGCGCAGCGCCAGGGCAAGACCAGCTTCTACATGAAGTGCACCGGCGAGGAGGCAGTGGCCGTGTCCGCCGCTTATGCGCTGGATTACGAGGATATGTGCTTCCCCTCCTATCGCCAGCAGGGCCTGCTGATCGCACGCGGCTGGTCGATGGTCGATATGATGAACCAGATCTATTCGAACACCGCGGATCGGCTGCAGGGCAAGCAGCTGCCGATCATGTATTCGGTGCGCGAGGCGGGGTTCTTCTCGATCTCGGGCAATCTCACCACGCAATATCCGCAAGCCGTCGGCTGGGCGATGGCCAGCGCCGCCAAGGGCGACACGCGCATCGCCGCCACCTGGTGCGGCGATGGCAGCACGGCGGAGGGCGATTTCCATTCCGCCTGCACCTTCGCCAGTGTTTACCGTGCGCCGGTGATCTTCAACGTGGTCAACAATCAGTGGGCGATTTCGAGCTTTTCGGGCTTTGCCGGTGCCGAATCGACCACGTTCGCGGCACGCGCGGTGGGCTATGGCTTTGCCGGCTTGCGCGTCGACGGCAATGATGCGCTCGCCGTCTATGCCGCTACTGCCTGGGCGGCGGAGCGTGCGCGGACCAATCAGGGGCCGACGCTAATCGAGCATTTCACCTATCGCGCCGAAGGCCATTCTACCTCGGACGATCCCGGCCAGTATCGCAGCGAAGGCGAGCCCAATGCCTGGCCGCTGGGCGATCCGATTCGGCGGCTGAAGGACCATCTGATCGCCATCGGCGAATGGGACGAGGATCGGCATGCCGCACAGGACAAGGAATTGGCCGAAGAGGTGAAGCGCGCGCAGAAGGAAGCCGAACAGAACGGTATCCTGGGGCACGGGCTGCACCAGCCGCTCGATACGCTGTTCGATGGCGTGTTCGAGGAGATGCCGTGGCATTTGCGCGAACAGCAGGCGCAGATGGTCGCAGAAGAAACCGCTAGCGGCCGGCCGTGGGCGCGCGTGTCGTGAGGGCCCCCATTTCCGTCACCTCAGCAAAAGCTGAGCTCTCCCCGTTACGAAGCGCGCCCTCGCGGCGTGAGATTCCAGCGTGCGCCGGGATGACGGAGTTTATGGTGTGAGTGACGTGTCAGAAGCCAATATTGCGCCGCAAGCAGACGGCGAGCCTACCACCCGCATGAACATGATCCAGGCGATCAATTCCGCCATGGACATCATGCTGGAGCGCGATCCCGACGTCATCGTGTTCGGCGAGGACGTCGGCTATTTCGGCGGCGTGTTCCGCGCCACCGCCGGGCTGCAGGCCAAGCACGGCAAGACTCGCGTGTTCGATACGCCGATCACCGAGATCGGTATCATCGGCGTGGCGGTCGGCATGGGCGCGTACGGCCTTCGCCCGGTGCCTGAGATCCAGTTTGCCGATTATATCTATCCCGCGCTTGATCAGGTCGTGTCGGAAGCGGCGCGGCTGCGCTATCGCTCCGCAGGCGAATTCACCTCCCCGATCACGGTGCGCTCGCCCTTTGGCGGCGGCATTTTCGGCGGGCAGACGCACAGCCAGAGCCCGGAAGGCATCTTCACGCATATCTCGGGCATCAAGACAGTGATCCCCTCGACGCCCTATGACGCCAAGGGACTGTTGATCGCCGCGATCGAGGATAACGATCCAACGATCTTCTTCGAGCCCAAGCGCATCTATAACGGCCCGTTCGATGGCCATTGGGACAAGCCGGCACAGAATTGGTCGAAGCATCCCGCGGGGGAAGTGCCGACCGGTTATTACAAGATCGAACTGGGCAAGGCGAAGATCGTCCGCCCGGGCGAGGCGCTGACCATTCTGGCGTACGGCACGATGGTGCATGTCGCCGCCGCGGTGATCGCGGAGACCGGCGTGGATGCCGAGATCATCGATCTGCGTACGTTGGTGCCGCTCGACGTCGAGACGATCGAAGCGTCGGTGAAGAAAACCGGGCGCTGCATGATCGTGCACGAAGCGACGCGCACCAGCGGCTTCGGCGCCGAGCTGTCGGCGATCGTGCAGGAACGCTGCTTCTACCATCTCGAAGCCCCGATCGAACGCGTTACCGGCTTCGACACGCCCTATCCGCACAGCCTGGAATGGGCCTATTTCCCCGGGCCCGTCCGCATCGGCGAAGCGCTCAAGAAAGTCATGAGGACGTAATGGCACGCTTTACCTTCAAGCTTCCTGATATCGGCGAAGGCATTTCCGAGGCGGAGGTCGTCGCCTGGCACGTCGCCGTGGGTGATCGCATCGAGGAAGATCAGCCGATCGCCGACATGATGACCGACAAGGCCACGGTCGAGATGGAATCGCCGGTGTCGGGGATCGTCGTCGAACTGGCGGGCGAGATCGGCGATCAGGTGTCGATCGGCGCCGCTTTGGTGGTGATCGAGACCGATGCCGCAGAATTTTCCGCCGAGGAAGCGCCGGCCTTGCGCATCGATCCCCCGGCAGAGCTCAAGGTGGCGCCGGCGAGCGCCGAGCAGGCCGAAGTGGCGGAGCAATATGAGGCGGAGAATCCGGGGGTTGAGGAGGCGATACTTTCTCCCTCTCCCTCTCCCCTCCGAGGAGAGGGTCGGGGAGAGGGGCAGCCACCAGCGCCGTCGCCCGATACTGCCCCGCTCCCCAGGCCTCTCCCCGCAAGGGGGAGGGAGCTGAAGGCCCTCGCGTCCCCCGCGGTGCGCGCGCGCGCGGCCGATCTGGGCATCGACCTCGCCAACGTCAAAACCGAGTCGGATCGCATCCGCCACGCCGATCTTGACGCCTATCTGCGCTACGGCCAGGGCCAGGGTTATCAGCCCCCGCACGCCAGCAACGCCCGCGCCGATACGCCGATCAAGGTAATCGGCATGCGCCGCCGCATCGCCGAGAATATGGCGGCATCAAAGCGCGCGATCCCGCATTTCACCTATGTCGACGAGATCGACGTCACCGCGCTCGAGGACATGCGCGCCGATCTCAACGCCAATCGTGGGCGGCGCCCAAAGCTCACCATGCTGCCGCTGATGATCGTTGCGATCTGCAAGGCTATTCCCGCCTTCCCGATGATCAACGCGCGGTATGACGATGAGGCGGGCGTGGTCACGCGGCACGGCGCGGTGCATCTCGGCATGGCCACGCAAACCGATGCCGGGCTGATGGTGCCGGTGATCCGCGATGCGCAGGATCGCAATGTCTGGCAGCTCGCCAGCGAGATCGGCCGGCTGGCCGAGGCGGCGCGCAGCGGCAAGGCGAGCAGCGCCGAACTCAGCGGCTCCACGCTGACCATCACCTCGCTGGGGCCGCTGGGCGGGATTGCCACCACCCCGGTGATCAACCGCCCGGAGGTGGCGATCATCGGGCCCAACAAGATCGTCGAACGCCCGGTGTTTGCCAAAAATGCCTTGGGGGGCGACGAGATTCGGCGCGCGAAGCTGATGAACCTGTCGATCTCGTGCGATCACCGGGTGGTGGATGGCTTCGATGCGGCAAGCTTCGTGCAGGAGCTGAAAAAATATCTGGAGACGCCGGTCCTGCTGTTTGCGGACTGATCAGACGATTTCGAAAAGGCCGGCGGCGCCCATGCCGCCGGCAGTACACATCGATACGACGACATAGCGTACGCCGCGCTTGCGCCCCTCGATCAGCGCGTGGCCGACTAGGCGGCTACCGGTCATCCCAAACGGATGGCCGATGGCGATCGCGCCGCCATTGACGTTGTACCTCTCCGGATCGATGCCCAGCGTGTCGCGGCAATACAGGCATTGCGAGGCGAACGCTTCGTTGAGCTCCCACAACCCGATATCGGCCACCGACAGTCCGGCGCGGCCGAGCAATTTGGGAATGGCGAAGACCGGGCCGATGCCCATTTCGTCGGGGGCGCAGCCTGCTGCCTGAAAGCCGCGATAAATGCCGAGGATTGGCTTTCCCTCGGCTTCGGCGGTTGCTCGGTCCATCACAATTTGCGCGGAGGCGCCGTCGGAGAGTTGGCTGGCATTGCCTGCGGTGATGCTCGTGCCCGGGCCACTAAAGTCGCCGCCCGGCCACACCGTCTTCAGCGCGGCCAGCCCCTCAGCAGTGGTGCCGTCCCGGATGCCCTCGTCCTGCGCCAGGGTGACCGTCTCGCTGCCGGTACGGTTGCCCTGCTTGTCGAACAGCGCTTTTTCGACCGTGATCGGCGCGATTTCTTCGACAAAGGCGCCCGCGGCGAGCCCGGCGACCGCGCGCTGCTGACTTTGCGCGCCATAGGCATCCTGCGCTTCCCGGCTGATATTGTAGCGCTGCGCCACGATCTCGGCGGTTTCGATCATCGGGATATATGCGGCGGGTTCGCGCGCGATAACCGATTGGTTGACGTAGCGCGGCGCATCCTTGGTGACGGTCAGGCTGATCGACTCCATCCCCCCGGCCAGCGCCACGTCCATTTCGTCGCAGATGATCGAGCGCGCGGCGAGCGCCACCGCGGTCAGCCCCGAGCCGCATTTGCGATCGAGCGTGAAGGCCGGCACGCTCTCGGGCAAGCCGGCGGCGAACACCGCCATGCGCCCGGCATTACCGCCTTGCGTGCCATATTGCCCGCCCACGCCCCAGAACACTTCATCGAGCCGCTGGGGATCGATCCCCGCGCGTTCCACGGCGGCGTTTATCACATGCGCGGCAAGCACCGGCGCTTCGGTGGCGTTGAACGCGCCGCGATACGCCTTGCCGATCGGGGTACGCGCCGTGGCGATGATGGCGGCTTCACGCATGACTTGCCTTTCGAGCTATCGGTATGGCGATAGCTTAAGGCCCGCAGCGCACATTGGAAAGCCGGTTATTGGCGCCAGCGTGCCCAGATGGCGGTGGGGAGCAGCAGTCCGCGTGCTTCCTCGCGCACGGCGAGTTCGCCCGCCTCGACCGTGCCGCCCAGATCGCCCAATGCCTGGCGCAGCAATTCGCCGATCGCCAGCGCCGACATGCGGACTGCATAGACGGTGAGAAACAGGAAGCGCGATTCGGCATCGAGCAACTGCCGGCAATCGGCAATCAGCCCGGGCAGGCCCTCTTCCAGCTTCCACACTTCGCCATCGGGGCCACGGCCATATTTGGGCGGATCGAGCAGGATGCCGTCATACCGCCGCCCGCGGCGCACTTCGCGCGCGACGAACTTGGTGGCGTCGTCGGTCATCCAGCGGATCGGCCGATCGGCCATGCCCGATAGCAGCGCATTGGCGCGCGCCGCCTCGACCGATTTCTTAGAGGCATCGACATGCACCATCTTCACGCCCTGTCCCGCCATGGCCAGCGTGCCGACGCCGGTATAGCCGAACAGGTTCATGCACTCTGCGTCGCTCTTGTCGGCAACCTGCGCGCGCATCCAGCTCCACACCGGCGCCATGTCGGGGAAGAAGCCGAGATGGCGGAACGGCGTGTTATTCGCGGTGAACGTCACGTCGTCCCACTTTAGCGGCCAGCCGTCGCGCGGCACGGGCTGGTTGAATTCCCACCGCCCGCCGCCTTCTTCGTCGGAGCCGGGCAGGAACTCGCCATGCGCTTTCCAATCGGCGGACGCGGGGGCCCATAATGCCTGCGCCTCGGGCCGGATGAAGCGGAAGCGGCCATAGCGTTCGAGTTTGCGGCCGTGCCCCGAATCGATCAGCCCATAATCGGGCCAGGGTTCGCCGATCAGTGTCGTGAGGTTCATCGCGCGGCTCAGGCGGAGGGGACGGCACGCTCGGCGATATACGCCGTCACGGCCTCAAACGAGCCGGGCAGGCTGGCATAACGTTCCTCGCGATCGAACAGATCGCCGATCCGCGCCGGCACCGTTGGGCGGGCGCCGGTCGCGCGTTCCACCGCATCGCGGAACTTGGCCGGATGCGCGGTGGCGAGCGTGACAATCGGCACGTCCCCCAGATCGGCGCGGCGCGCGGCGCTGAGCGCGATCGCCGTATGCGGGTCGATCACCTGTCCGCAGCCATCGCTGGCCCAGCGCATCGCCAGCGCCATATCGTCGAGGTCGATCCGTTCGCTGTGCAGCAACGGCGCCGCGCCGCTCAGCTGCGCGTTGGTCAGCCGCATCGCCTTGGTCGTCTCGAAGCCCTGCATCTGCGCCGCCAGCGCCCGCCCGTCACGCCCGCCGAGATCGAACAGCAGTCGCTCGAAATTGCTCGACACCTGAATGTCCATCGATGGCGAAGGCGTGGGCACGACCGTGCCTTGCGAATAATCGCCCTGCGAGAGCGCGCGGTGCAGGATGTCGTTGACGTTGGTGGCGACGATCAGCTTGGCCACCGGCAGCCCCATCTTGGCCGCGACATAGCCGGCGAACACATCGCCGAAATTGCCTGTCGGCACTGAGAAGGCGACCGGGCGCTCCGGCGCGCCGAGCCGCACCGCAGCGTAGAAATAATAGACGATCTGCGCCATCAGCCGCGCCCAGTTGATCGAATTGACCGCCGACAGCGCGAATTTGCCGCTGAAATCGGGCGAATTGAACATCGCCTTCACGAGGGCCTGGCAATCGTCGAAGCTGGCATCTTCGAGCGCGATGTTGTGGATGTTGGGGGCGAGCACGGTGGTCATCTGCCGGCGCTGCACGTCGGAAACGCGGCCCTTGGGGTGGAGCATGAACACATCCACCCCGGCGCGCCCGGCCAGCGCATCGATCGCTGCCGATCCGGTATCGCCCGAGGTCGCGCCGACCACGGTGAGCTGCTTGTCACTCCCGGTGAGAAAACGCTCGAACAGCAGCCCGAGCAGTTGCAGCGCGACATCCTTGAACGCGAGCGTGGGGCCGTGAAACAGTTCGAGCAGCCAGTGCGTGCCATCGAGCTGCACCAACGGCGTCACCGCGGCATGGCTGAAGCGGCCATAAGCCTGTTCGCAAAGCTCTTTGAGCTCGTCGCGGCTGAGCGTGCCCTCGACAAACGGCAACATCACCTCGACCGCAGTATCGAGATAGGACAGACCCCGCAGCGCGGCGATCTGCTCGGGCGACAGCGTCGGCCAGGATTCGGGCAGATACAGCCCGCCATCGCTGGCGAGACCGGTCAGCGTGACCGCTTTGAAGTCGAGGACGGGCGCGGTGCCGCGGGTGCTGATATAGCGCATATGCTAGGCGACTAGCGGGCGGGCGGCGTGGGGGCAACCGCTTCGGCGGCCGGTCACCAGCGACGAGGCTGGTTGCTTAGCGCCGCGCCGAGCCCATCAGTCCCGCACGACCGAGCGAGGTGACGATCGATCGCGCGCTGCGCTTACTGCAGCGTCACCGATTCGTCTCCGTCATGGCGGCCGAAGAATTGCATCAGCTGGATGATCAGCTCAGCGCGGTCCTCGATCCCAGCCGCCTCCAGCAACGCCTGCTTTGCGGCCACGTCAAACGGGGCGATCTGCGCAATGCCGTTGACCAACGCCTCATCGTCGAGCCGCGTCACCGCTTCCCAATCGACGGCATAGCCTTGCGCCTCGGCAAAGCGGCGCGATTCCATTTCCAGCGACGAGCGACGCGATAGCGATAGCGTATCGTCTTCAGCCGACACTGGCAGCAGTTCCGCCTCGACTTGGCGAAACGCGGTGCTGACATCGAGTTCGCGCACGATGCGGAACAGCGACTGGCCCTCAAGCATGAGATTGTAGCGCCCGTCGTCGAGCATCTCGAATTCGGTAATCTTGCCGACGCAGCCGATATCGAACAGGGGCGGCGGCTCGTTCGGCGCATAGGCGCCGGGGCGCGGCTGGATCATGCCGATGCGTCGATCGCGCGCCATCGCGTCGCTCATCATCGCGCGATAGCGTGGCTCGAACAGATGCAGCGGAAGATGCATCCCCGGAAACAGCAAGGCGCCGGGCAGGGGGAAGACGGAGAGCCGCGTTGTCTGTCTGGCGGGTTTGATCATCCGAACAGGATCGCGGAAAGCTTGCGGCGCTGCGCCGAGACCCACGGATCTTCGAGCCCGACGACTTCGAACAGCTTGAGCAATTGGGTGCGCGCCGCGCCCTCGTTCCAGCCCCGGTCGGCAGCGATGATCGTCAGCAGCGATTCCGCAGCGGCATCGCGGTCACCCGCGGCCATCTGCCCGCCGGCCAGCTCGAAGCGTTTGGCATGATCGTCGGGATGCGCTGCCACGTCTGCTGCCAGCCCCGACAGATCATCGACTGGGCGGGCATCCTTGGCCAAGGTCAGCGCCGCCTTGGCACGATCCAGCTCGGGCAGGGTGGCCGTTTCCGTGTCGAGCGCGGCAAGATGCGCATCTGCTTCGTCCAACTGGCCCGCGGCAACCAGCGCGCGGATCATCCCCGCGTGCACCGCCGGGTGCGCCGGGGCGAGCTCCGCCACTTGGCGAAAGATGCCGATCGCCCGTTCTGCATCGCCCTCGGCCAGCACTTCCTCGCCCATGGCGATCAACGGCTCTAATTCTGCCTCAAGGTCGGCCGCTTCGCTGGGAATGGGCAATTTGGCGAGGATCTGATCGAGCATTGTCTTCAAGGCCGATTCGGTCCGCGCCGGGGTCAGATCGGCGACCAGCTGGCCTTGGAACATCGCATAAACGGTGGGGATCGATTTGATCTGGAATTGGCTGGCGATGAACTGATTCTTGTCGGTATCCACCTTGGCCAGCACCACGCCCTTGTCGGCATAAGCGGCGCACACTTTCTCGAGGAGGGGGGTCAGCGCTTTGCACGGCCCGCACCATTCCGCCCAGAAATCGATGATAACGAGGCTCGACATCGACGGTTCGACGACGTCGCGACGAAAGTCCTCGACCGCTTCGCGTTCCGCTGCGCTCAATCCCAAACTTGCCAAGGTCGACTCCGTGCTTTCGTGTGTCTGCCTTATGTGGGCGCTCGAGCGCTGACGCCAAGCCTTTTCGCGGATATCGCGAACGGGGCTTGCCGGATGCGAATACCGCTGTTAGAGGCCGCCACCTTACCCCGCCCCCTCCGGTCTCCGGCAGGGGCGATAGGCGCCAGAGCGGGCGTAGCTCAGGGGTAGAGCACAACCTTGCCAAGGTTGGGGTCGAGGGTTCGAATCCCTTCGCCCGCTCCAGCGACTCCGCGGTTTCCGCGAGTCGCGCTAGCGCGACCGTCGCTGGTAATTATATTGATGTCGATTGCGGGCCGAGGGTGCGCCGTGGCGTTTACGGCTGACGTGCCCCGCGGCATCTTGCGCTAACTCGGGCGGGCATTGTCCACCATAATCGCGCTGGAAAATCAGTGTGTTGCTGCCGTCGAATTAATGGCATGTGCGACAGAAATGAAGATTATTGCTGAGCGCGTGGAGCGTGCCGGGTCGTGCATTAGCGGGCGACTGGCCTGACGTCGCGCATCTGATTGATGTGACCATCCCCATCCCCATCAGCGCATCGGTTGGTCCATTGAGGTCGCTCACGGCGACTCGGCCATCCGCCGCATGGGGCCGGTGAAGCATTATCACGCCTGGCTCGCGCCAGCTGGGATTATCAAGGGATCGGTGTTTCGCCGCCTGACATCACCTGAGGTAACGACAGGAACTTCATTGGTCACCGGGAGGGCTGACGATGGCACTTCGCGTCAAAGACCCTGAAGTCGAGCGAGCTTCGGCAGACGGCGGGTTGCGCTACTTACGCTCCTTCGATTTACGCCAAGGATTTTAGCGGTATCGTCGTATCCGCCAGCTTTTCTGCTGCCACGACTGCTGCCGTCGTAACGAGTGAGCGGCCATGGACATAATCCTTGACCATGTTGACGCAGTCTAGGGCGATGACGTGGCTGTCGCGCAGATAGAGGATAGAAAAGGCGCGTGTAGCAGGGTCACCGCGCGTGACGATCTGGTTGTGACCGGTCGAGAGGCCGATGGTTTGCAGTTTGAGGTCGTATTGGTTTGACCAGAACCACGGGACTGCAGTGTAAGGTTCGAGAACACCTGTCAGCGCCTTTGCCACCGTAGTGGCTTGGTCGTTCGCATTTTGCACAGATTCCAGTCGGATCAGTGCACCATCGGCGAAAGCGTTGCGATGGGCCGCGCAATCTCCAATCGCAAAAATGTCGGCAAGCGTCGTTTGGCAAAACTCATCGACGTTCACGCCATTGCCACCGTCAGCCCCCGCTGCAAGCAGTGGTTCGACCGCTGGAACAATGCCAATACCGACGATCACCATCTCGCATGGCAGGATCTCTCCACTTTGTAGCCGAACGCCGCAGGCGGCGCCGTCCCGTCCCTCTATGCATTCGACCGTCGCACCAAGGCGGATATCGACGCCATGGGAGCGATGCTCAGCCTCGTAGAAGCGCGAGAGGGGCTCGCCGGCGACACGGGCGAGCACGCGATCCTGCGCCTCAAGCACGGTCACCGATTTGCCGAGCTTGGTCAGAACGGCAGCGGCCTCAAGGCCGATATAGCCACCACCGATGACTACGACGCGGCGCACGGCATCGAGTTCCTTCACCATCCGGTCGACATCCGCGCGCGTCCGCACGCCATGAACACCGACGAGGTCCTGGCCTGCACAGGTCAGTCGGCGAGGGTGCCCGCCCGTTGCCCAGATCAGCGAACCATATGAGACGGTGGTGCCGTTCTGTAACGTGACGATATGCCCCGTCGGATCGACGTGCGTCACTCGCTGACCCAGGTGGAGGTCGATTTTGCGGTCCGACCAGAAAGCCCTTGGACGGATCAGGATGCGCTCAAAGGGCTTTTCCAGTGCCAAATATTCTTTGCTGAGCGGGGGGCGTTCGTAGGGGGGATCGCTTTCTTCCCCAATAATGGCGATTGTACCTGCAAAATCGCGTTGACGTAGCGACACCGCGGCCTGCGCACCGGCATGACCGCCGCCGACGATGACGACGTCATAATGACCATGGGCAAGTGACATGTTCAATTACTCGAGAAGATCGACAAGGGAAGTAGGGGATAGCTCGGACAACCAAAAGGTGCCGGCGGCATTCATGTGATTGAGCCAATGGTGCTCCGTTCCCGGCCCATCGCGCATCTCAATCAGATCGATAAGTTTGCCATGCGACCTCAATCCGAAGCGTGTGAGCTTGTCCAACGTATCGTCCCGCCCCTGCGTAAGCTTCAGTGCCAAGGCAAGATGCCGTTCGACGAGCCCCTGCAGGGCATAAGGTCATCGACCGTGACGGCAACCCCCTTCCACTCGCCTCGTTTTCGACGATCGTAACGATCAACCTTATCGGCACGTTCAACGTTCTCTCAAAATTCGCTGCAGCGCTTCATCAAGCCGACCCGGTTGGCGAGGAGCGTGGCATTGTCATCAATACCGCATCGGTTGCCGCTTACGACGGGCAGATCGGCCAGGCGGCCTATGCCGCGTCGAAGGGCGGCGTCGTCGGCATGACCTTGCCGATCGCGCGCGAGCTGGCGCGTTACGGCATTCGCGTCATGACGATCGCGCCCGGCATCTTCTGGACTCCGTTGCTCGCGACGCTGCCCCAGGAGGCGCAGGACAGCCTAGGTGCCCAGGTGCCCTTCCCTGCGCGGCTGGGGATGCCGGATGAATATGCGCAACTGGTTGAAGCGATCGTGACGAACCCCATGCTGAATGGCGAGACGATCCGCATCGACGGCGCTATTCGCATGGCACCACGATGAGTGACAGGTCCTCTGCACCGACGCAGCGATCGGGCGAGATCGGGGCGCGGGTCGAAAGCTTCGTCCGCGAGATCGTGATACCCTATGAGCACGATCCTCGACGCGACACCCATGGTCCAAGCGACGCCCTCGTCCGCGAACTCCGGACCAAGGCCCGTGAGGCCGGCGTGCTCACGCCGCATATCCTTGCCGACGGTAACCACCTCGACCAGCGGGAGACCGCCTATGTACTGCGCCAATCAGGGCTGTCGCCGCTGGGGCCGATCGCGGTAAATACGGCTGCCCCGGATGAGGGCAATATGTACCTGCTCGGCAAGGTTGGCAGCGATGAGCAGAAACGTCGCTTTCTCGAGCCGATAGTTCGAGGCGAAGCCCGCTCGGCATTCTTCATGACCGAGCCGGCCGAGGATGGCGGCGCGGGGTCCGATCCATCAATGATGCAGACGACCGCAGTGCTCGACGGCAATCATTGGGTAGTCAACGGCCGCAAGGCCTTCATTACCGGCGCCGCAGGCGCGCAGGTCGGCATTGTCATGGCCAGATCCAACGATGGCGCCTGCATGTTTCTTGTCGATCTGCCGGATCCCGCGATCACCATCGAACGCGTGCTGGATACGATCGACTCCTCGATGCCCGGCGGACACGCAGTTATCAGCATTGATAACCTCCGCGTGCCGTCTGACCAAATGCTCGGGCATAGCGGCGAGGGGTTTAAGTACGCGCAGGTGCGCCTTGCCCCCGCGCGCCTGTCGCACTGCATGCGCTGGCTCGGGGCCTGCATCCGGGCGAATGAGATCGCGACCGACTATGCCTGCCGCCGCCAGGCGTTCGGCAAGCCACTGGTGGATCATGAAGGCGTCGGATTCATGCTTGCCGAAAACCTCATCGATCTGAAGCAGTCCGAGCTGATGATCGACTGGTGCGCGGCGGTGCTCGACACCGGTGCGCCGGGCGGCAGCGAGAGCTCCATGACGAAGGTGGCGGTTTCCGAAGCCCTGATGCGGGTCGCCGATCGCTGCGTTCAGACGATGGGCGGGACCGGCGTTACCGGCGACACGATAGTTGAACAGGTGTTTCGCGAGATCCGGGCCTTCCGCATCTACGACGGCCCCACCGAGGTTCACAAATGGAGCCTGGCAAAAAAGATCAAGCGCGACTGGAAGGGGCAGCCGTGACCTACACGTACATCACCGTTGGACGGAAAGATCGTTTAACGATGATCACGATCAACCAGCCCGGAGCGCACCACGCATCGACCACTGCAGCACATCGGAATCATGACAGGCGCCGCTGATCACACAACGAATGCAGGGACAACTGCCGTTCGCGAGGCGCACCGCTTCGACGAGGGGGCGCTGTCCGCATGGATGCTAGCGAACATCGACGGCTTTGGCGGCCCGTTGCGGGTCGAGCAATTCAAAGGCGGTCAATCGAATCCCACCTATCGGCTTTCCACCAAAGCACAAAATTACGTTCTGCGCCGCAAGCCGCCTGGTGTGCTTGTAAAGGGTGCGCACGATGTCCTGCGCGAGGCGCACGTGCTATCCGCACTTGCGGCCACGTCCGTTCCGGTCGCCCCCATTTACGGCATATGTGCTGACGAATCGGTTATCGGCACGCCGTTTTTTATCATGTCGCTCGTCGAGGGGAGGATCTTTTGGGACGCGACGTTCCCCGACGTGGAGAAAGGCGAGCGCCCGAGCTATTTCAACGCGATGAACGCGACGCTCGCGGCGCTTCACACCGTCGATTACGACGCGATCGGGCTTGGTGATTACGGGCGTCCGGGTAATTATTTCGCGCGGCAGATTGCGCGCTGGTCCAAACAATATCTCGAGGACGCAGACGCTGGCCGCGATCCGGATATGGACGCTCTCGTCGAATGGCTGCCTGGTAATATTCCGGCCGGCGACGAAACCAGTATCGTGCATGGCGATTTTCGCTGCGACAACATGATCTTTCACCCGACCGAGCCGCGGATCCTCGCCGTGCTCGATTGGGAGCTGTCCACGCTGGGACACCCGCTCGCCGATTTTGCCTATCATGCCATCATGTACCGAATGCCGCCCGACATCGTCGCCGGGCTGGGGGGAATGGACATCGCCTCGCTCGGCATACCGAGCGAACAGGCATATGTGGCTGCCTATTGTGCTCGAACGGGTCGCACCGGCATGCCAGACTACACCTTTTACATCGCGTTCAATTTCTTCCGGCTTGCCGCGATCTTCCATGGGATCAAGGGTCGGGTGATCCGCGGAACCGCCGCGTCAAGCCATGCTCGTGAGCGCGCCGCAAGCTTTCCCCGCCTCGCCCGGCTTGCCCGGGAAGCCATGGCGGCCTGCCCGCGCTAACGCGCCTCAGGCCAGACGTTCCTCTTGGACGCCCGGCTGCCGGAGGCTCCGGACCATATCGCAAGAATGTCGTTGCGTGGTGAGAATGCGTCGCGCTCGTCGATGGCGACGCGTGCGCTCGCAGCGCTCACCCCCGAGCGCCGCTTGATATTGCAGACGAGGACCTGAGGCGCATCTCGCGCCCCGTTCTTCCGGGTGCGCGACTTGAAGTGCTGCGGCCCATCCCGTCCTTGATGGCGCCGACGACGTGCTCGCCGCCGATGTCCGAAAGGGCATGGGGCCGGCGCGCCTCACTCATTGGGGCGTGCTTGCCGCCACGCCCGGTGGGGCCGTCACCCGTTCCTGCAGCCCGCCGCCCAGCGCGACGTATAGCGACACTGCGTTCTGCAGTTGCGCGGCGCGCAGCGCCAGCAGCTGCTGCCTGGCGGCGAACAGGCTGCGCTCGGCGTCGAGCACTTCGAGATAGATCGAAATGCCATTGTCGTAGCGCAGCCGCGCGGTGCGCGCCAAGCGCGCCTGCGCTGCCACCGCGCGTTCCTGCGCGGCAAGCTGCTCGGCATAACGCTGCCGGCCCACCAGCGCGTCGGATACTTCGCGGAACGCCTCCTGCACGGTGCGCTGATAGGCCGCAGTCAGTTCATCGGCGACCGCGCGACTGACTTGCACCTGCGCCTCGCGCCGCCCCCAATCGAAGATCGGCAGGTTGAGTGCGCCGCCGAACGACCAGCTCTGGCTGTCCCCCTGCACCAGATTGCCCAGTACCGGCGATGCGAAGCCGAGGCTGCCGGTCAGCGAGATATTGGGGAAGAATGCCGCACGCGCCGCGCCGATATCGGCATTGGCGGCGCGCAATTGATATTCGGCAGCGATGATGTCGGGACGGTTGGCCAGCAATTGCGACGGCAAGCCCGCGTCGATCGCCGCGAACTGGCCGGCATCGGCGAGCGGGCGACCGGCGGGCAGGTCGCCAGCGATCGGACCGCCGGTTAGCACCGCCAGCAGGTTGCGCGACTGATCGGTGGTCCGCCGCAATTCGGCGATCTCGGTCTCGGCCTGGGTCAGCAGCAATGCCGCCTGATCGAGATCGACGTTCGATGTCACCCCCGCATCGGCGCGGCGCGTCGCGATCCGCAGCCCCTCGCGCCGCGCCTCGAGCGTCTGCGCGGCGAGCGCGATTCTTTCCTCGCCCGAGCGGATCGCGATATAGGTTGCCGCCACCTGGCTGACGAGCGAGAGGCGAAAGGTGCGCTCGGCCTCCACCGTGGCCAGGAAACGCGCGCGCGCCGCATCGGACAGGTTGCGCAGCCGCCCCCAGAAATCGATCTCGAAGGACGATACCGCCACGCCGACATTATATTGGGTGAATTCGATCGCGCTCGGCTGTTCGCCACCGCCACCGCCGAGTGAATCGCCAAAGCCGAGCGAGTTGAGCGGGTTGCGTGTTCGCGTTCCGCCTGCGCTGCCGTTCAGCTGCGGCAAGCGATCGGCTTCGGTGATGCGATATCGGGCGCGTGCCTGCTCGATCCGTGCGACCGACTGCGCCAGATCGCGATTGTTCGCCAGCGCCGCGGCGATGTGCGCCTGCAGCCGCGGGTCCCCGAAGAATTCGCGCCAGCCGATCTCAGTGGCGAGCCGCTGGCCTTCGGGGCGCTGCACGAAGTTCTGCGACACCGTCGACGGCGGCTGGCGATATTCGGGGGCGAAGTTGCACGATGCAAGCGACCCTGCAGTGGCGAGCATCGCGAACATGCGGAGGTGCGGCTTATGCATGGACGGGCTCTCCGGCGGGGGGATCGCGGCGCTCGGCGGCGCGATCGCGCTCCTCCTGCTCGTAATCCTCGGCCTCGTGATTGTTGCCGCGGCTCAGCCATTTGCGCGCCGCGATGTAAAAGACCGGGGTGAAAAAGATGCCGAACGCGGTGGCGACGATCATGCCGCCCATCACACCGGTGCCCACCGCCTGCCGGCTCGCCGCCCCCGCGCCGCTCGCGATCACCAGCGGCACCATGCCCAGGATGAAGGCAAGGCTGGTCATCAGGATCGGGCGCTGCCGTTGCCGCGCTGCTTCCACGGTGGCCTCGACCACGCCCTTGCCGCCGCGTTCGTCGTCGATCGCGAATTCCACGATCAGGATCGCGTTCTTGGCGGCCAGGCCGATGATCGTGATGAGCCCGACGTTGAAATACACGTCGGCCGAAAAGCCGCGCAGCATCGTGAAGACGACCGCACCGAGCACCCCGAACGGCACCACCAGCAGCACTGCCAGCGGGATCGGCCAGCTTTCGTACAGCGCCGCCAGCAACAGGAACACGATGACCATCGAAAGCCCGAGCAACAGCCCGATCTGCCCGCCCGCCTGCTTTTCCTCAAAGGCGATGCCGGTCCATTCATAGGCCATGTCGCCTGTCATCACTTCATCGGCGATGCGTTCCATCTCGGTGAGTGCTGCGCCGCTCGAGACGCCAGGCGCGGCCTGGCCCGACACGGTGGCCGAGACATAGCCGTTATAACGTTCGAGTTGCTGGGGCCCTGCCGTCCAGCGCGTGGTGGTGAAGGCCGAGAACGGCACCATTTCGCCAGCGGTGTTGCGCACGCGCAAATTGGCGACGTCGTCGGCGGTCATGCGGTTCGCCGCCTCCGACTGGATATAGACACGCAGCACATTGCCGTCACGAACGAAGTCGTTGGCATAGGCCGAACCGAAGCTGATCGAGAGCGTGGCGTTTACGTCGGCGATTGACAGCCCCAGCGCGCGCGCCTGGATCCGATCGATATCGACGTAAAGCTGCGGACCGTTGCCCTGCCCCTCGGGCCGGACGCCGGCAAGCAACGGGCTCTGCGCGGCGGCGGCAAGGATCTGGCCCTGCGCGGCATTCAAAGCCTCGCGGTCACCCGATCGGTTTTCCAGCTTCAGCGAAAAGCCGGTGGCGTTGCCCAGCGCCTGGATCGGCGGCGGGTTGAGCGCGAAGATCATCGCTTCGGGGATGCTCTGCGCAAAGCCGATTGTCTTGCCAACCAGCGTAGCCGAGCTGTTTTCAACCCCGGGCCGTTCACCCCATGGCGTCAGGTTGACGAACGACAGCCCCGCGGTCTGCCCCTGGCCGAAGAAGTTGAAGCCGCGGATCGACACCACGTCCTTGACTTGTGGTTGCTGGCGCAGAAACGCCTCGGTCTTGTCGATCGCCGCGCTGGTGCGCTTGAGCGTCGCCCCGGGCGCTGCGTCGTAGTTGACGAAGACATAGCCCTGGTCCTCAGCTGGCAGGAACCCGCCGGGCAAGCGCACAAACAGCAAGGCCGCGACGACGCAAACGACCGCGAACACCGCCAGCCAGCGCACCGGCCGCGATACCATCGAACTCACCCCGCCGGCATAGCGGCGTGTGGTGCGGCCGAAGCGTTCGTTGAACCAGTTGAAGAAGCGCTGCGGCCAGCCGCGCCATCCGGCGCGCGGCTCGGGAACATGGCCAGCTTCGTGACGATGCTGCTTGAGCAACGTGGCGCACAGCGCGGGGGTGAGCGTTAGCGCGAGCACGGCCGAGAAGAAGATCGATACTGCCAGCGTCACCGAGAATTGACGATAAATGCCGCCGGTGGAGCCGGGGAAGAACGCCATTGGGATGAACACTGCCACCAGCACCAGCGTGATGCCGATGATCGCGCCGGTGATCTGCCCCATCGCCTTCACCGTGGCGCGGCGCGGGTTCAGCCCCTCTTCGGCCATGATCCGCTCGACATTCTCGACCACCACGATCGCATCATCGACCAGGATGCCGATTGCCACGACCATGCCGAATAACGACAGCGTGTTGATCGAAAAACCGAACAGCCACAGGCCAAGGCACGCGCCCAGCAGCGCGATCGGGACGACCAGCGCGGGGATCAGCGTCGCGCGCCAGTTCTGCAGGAACAGAAACATGACGAGGAAGACGAGTATCATCGCCTCGACCAGCGTATGGATGACGCTGTCGATCGATGCGTTGACGAACGGCGTGGTGTCGAAGGGCGTCTGCCAAGCGATGTCGGGCGGGAATGAGCGCTCGAGTTCGGTTAGCCGGGTACGCACGGCTTCGGCGGTGGCGACCGCGTTGGCGCCGTTGCCCAGCGAGATCGCCATGCCCGCGATATCCTTGCCGTTGAGCGTCGCGCGAAAGGCGTAGCTGTCGGCGCCGAGCTCCACGCGCGCCACATCGCCCAGCCGGATCGTCGACCCGTCGGGGTTCGACCGCAGGATGATCTGGCGGAACTGCTCGAGCAGGGCTATGCCGCCGCGGGCATGGATCAGATCGCGGCCGCGGTCGGGGTTTCGAAGCTCACCATCTATCGCCGCTTTCCCAACAAGGAGGCGTTGCTGATCGCGGTGGTCGACCATTATATCGGGCAACTGACCGCCACTATCGACGCCGCTTGCCGTTATGGGCTGTCCGCGTTGGATGAGCTGAGGGAGACGACCAGGACGTTGTTCAACGCCTCGCTGGAGCAGGAATCGATACTGTTCGGGCGTCTGCTGATCGGCGAATCCATTCACAACGAAACGCTAAGTTTGCGCTTTGGCGACTGGGAAGCCACGGCGCGTGCGCCGGTTCTGGCGCGGATGGTCACAGCGCAGCAGGCCGGCGAGGTCATTGATGGCGATCCCGGCCTGTTGACCTCGATTTTGTGCGAGCTGGTCGATGGTCTGGCTCGGCGTCGCCGCCAAGGTTTAAAGGACGCGCTCTCGGCCGATCCGGAGACGTTTTTCGAGGAGCGGTGGAATTTCTTTCAGACAACCGCTTCGACCTCGTCGTTATGGAGGCTCGGCAGCGTTGATCCGCACGTCGCAAGGCTGTCGTAAGGCGTGGCCGAAGGTCGCAGCGAGGTCCCGATTATCGATTGTGCAGTTTGGCTGAAGTCTTTTGTCAACAAGGCCTAGAGTTCCCGCAGGCGACAGGGCGACAGGGCGAGAGCGCCGGAGCGGCGTTTTCTTTGTCCGGGCGACATGCCGATGGGCCAGATCGAGCTGTCGATGGGAACGGAATTGGCCCGGAGGTCGTTGCTGGCGGCCAAGGGGATATGATCATGAACGCCAACGCACGGCTGACCACGCTTACCCGCATCGGATTCGCCACGCGCGGACTCCTCTATCTCGTCATCGCCTTTCTCGTCATTCGCGCCGGCCGCGCCGAAGATGCGAGCGGTGCGCTGCAATATGTCGGGGATGGGGCGGGCCGGGTGCTGCTCGTCGTCATGGCGGTCGGGCTGTGCGCGTATGGCATCTGGCGGCTGGCCGACGCGGCGTTCGATATCGAACGCCACGGCACTGATCGCAAAGGCATGATGGAGCGACTGGGCGCCGCTGTGAGTGGTGTGGTGCATCTAGTGCTTGCTTGGCAGGCGGTGCGCCTGATCCGCGGGCTGGGGTCGGCTGGTGATGGCACGCAGACGGGCACGCAGGCGGCGCTCGAGTTGCCCGGAGGCGGCATCATCGTGATGCTCGGCGGGGTGGTGCTGATCGCCGTGGGATTGGTGCAGTTGGTCAAGGCGGCGAAGGGAAGCTTTCTGCGCTACCTCGAGCCGCGGATCGCGCGTCAGGCATGGGCGCGGTGGAGCGGCCGCGCCGGATATGCCGCGCGCGGCGTGGTGTTCATGATCAGCGGCTATCTGTTGCTCAAAGCCGGGTTCAATGAACAGGCGAGCCAGGCGGGTGGCATGGCGCAGGCGCTTTCCTGGCTGACCAGCCCGGCGGACATCGTGATCGCGGTCGGCCTGCTCGGCTTTGGCGTGTTCAGCCTGATCGAGGCGCGGTTCCGCACCCTGCACGACGTGCCGGTCGGTGATATTGCGCGGCATGCGACGGGTCGTGGATAGTAACGCACCGGCTGCGCTACGAACCCCCGCGACGCTCCCGGATGCGCGCGCTAAGCTGATCGCATGAGCAAACATCCGATTCGCGTCGGCATCGGCGGCTGGACCTATGAACCGTGGCGCGGGGTGTTCTTTCCCGAAGGATTGCCGCACAAAAAGGAGCTGGAGTTCGCTTCCCATGCGATGACCGCGATCGAGGTCAACGGCACGTATTACAGCACGCAGAAACCGGCGACTTTCGCCACCTGGGCCAAGACCGCCCCCGATGGCTTCGTCTTCGCGCTGAAGGCGTCGCGGTATACCACCAATCGCAAGGTGCTGGCAGAAGCCGGCGAATCGATCGAGCGCTTCCTGGGACAGGGCATTGTCGAGTTGGGCGACAAACTCGGCCCGATCCTGTGGCAGTTCATGGCAACGAAGACGTTCGACGCGGATGATTTCGGCGCGTTTCTGAAATTGCTGCCCGGCAAGCAGGATGGCATCGCGCTGCGCCATGCCATTCACGTGCGGCACGAAAGCTTTGCCGTGCCCGAATTCGTCGCGCTGTGCCGAGCGGCTGGCGTGGCGATCGTGTACGCCGATTCGGCCGAGTACCCGGCGATCGCCGACGTTACCGGCGATCTTGTCTATGCGCGGCTGGAAAGCGCAGCGGAGGAGGTCGGCACCGGCTATAACGACACGCAACTCGATCGGTGGGCTGAGGCCGCGCAGCTCTGGGCAGCGGGCGGGGCGCCAGACGGATTGCCATATGTCGAGGCAAGCGAGCCGACCAAGACCGGTCGCGATACCTTCGTGTTCTTCATCAACGGCGCCAAGGTGCGCGCCCCGGCGGGCGCGATGGCGCTGATCGAGCGGCTGAAGTAGATTTTCGCGCAACGACGCGAAAACGTAATCGCTTTGTCTGCGTCCTTCGCGGCTCGCGAACAATCTTCTTAGCGTCTTAGCGCGACATCAGGCGGCGGGCGGCATCGTGCCTGGGATATCGGTGGGGTTGGCCTGGCCGGTGATCGCCGCCGCCTCGATCGTGTCGAGCGCTTGCCGAGCACCAATGTAGCGCCGCGCCGCGGTGGTCCAGCGCACCGCTTGCGGCGCTCCCGGCATGCGCGCGACTTCGGCCAGCGCGGCTTCGACCTTGCCGACTTCGAGCATCTGCCGGGCGCGCGTGAGGCGATCAATCGGCAGCGGCGAGGGGGTGTCGGCGCGGTGGATGACGATCAGATTGCTCAGTTCGCGGCGCAGGCTGCCCAGCCAGCCGTTGCTGGCCTGGCCAGTCACCAGTTCAGGCGCAATACCATCGAGCCCGGCGCGCAGTTCGGCCACCGTGACCGGTTCGCGCGCCGCCTGCAGGATCGCGGCGACGGCGCGCGGTTGCGTGGCAGCAAAACGGCTGCGCAACTGATCCTCGACGTAACCAAGCCCTAGGCCGCGATCGAGCGCGCGGCGCGCGGCGAACGCGACCAGCATGTTTTCCGATCGTATGGCGTAACCGGAGGCGGCCTGCGCCGCGCTGCCGATGCGCGCGGTGCGTTGTTCCAGCTCGCCCAGGCGGGCGGCCAGTTCCGTTTCGCGTGATGACAAGGCGTTGAGATCGATCATCGGCGCGGGCGTGGGCGGCGTGCCGCTCGCCGGCACCACGACGACCGGCACCTGACCCTTGGCAACGACCGGCGCATTGGCGGAAAGACCGACCCAGCGCGATTGATAGTGTAGCAGCAGCCCCATCGCCACCAGGCCAGCGATGAAGGCCAGCGTGGCGGCGATCGCCATACTGCGATATCGCGACCGGGAAGGGGCTGGCTGGGGTGCCGTGAAATCGTTCATGCCGGTCTTATCCGCGCGTGCGACGGGGCGGTCAATCGGCCAGCGTGATCGCGGCGGCAATCAGCGCAGCGTCGTCGGGCGCGCGCGCCACAATGGCCGCGTCCCAGCCCGACCCGGCGGCATCGCGCACCGCCGGGCTGAGCGCAGCGATACGAAGGCGTGCCCGGTCCGTAATCAACTCGGCTAGCCGCCGCGCCGCGCGCGCCGAATGAAGCAGCGCGACGCTGCCCTCCAGTTGCGCGCGCTGCGTGGGCAGGATCGGCAGCGTCTCGCTGGCATAAACGGCGATTGTGGCGGTGAGGAGCGCGCTGTCGGTGCGCGTACGTTCGCGCCCCCCGAGATGCAGCACGCGGGCGATCTGATGTGTCGCAGCATGCTGAAGCAGCGGGGCCACGCCAGTGTCGCCGGTGAGCAGAACGCGAAACCCGGCGGCGCGCGCTGCGGCCGCGGTCGCCTGCCCGACCGCCAGCACGGGGAGTGCACGAAGCGTGGTAAGTGCCGCGCCGCCGTGGCGCAGCGTATTGGCGCTGGTCAGCAACAGTGCGTCATGCGCAGCGGGATTCGGTGGTGTCCAAGCGAGCGGGCGGACGGCGAACAGCGGCAGCGAAAGTGCCTGGCAACCCAGCGCGACAATGCGCGCGGTGGTAGCGGCGTTGCCCGGTTCGGGCCGCAACACCGTCAGTATTCTCATCCAGCAAACAGCGCGAGGATCGCCGGATTGGCACGCTCGAGCAGGTCATGCGCCAATCGCGCTGGCAGCGTGGTATCGCCGACCGGGCCGGTGATAACGCTTGCCACATGATCGCTGCCATCCTCGGCCAGCAATTCCGCCCGCAACGTCAACGTCTCATTCGACAGGCTCGCCCAGGCGGCGACCGGCGAGTGGCAATCGGCTTGCAGCGCGGCGAGCAGGGCGCGTTCCGCGAGCACGCAGGTGCGCGTCTCGAGGTGGTCAATGGCACCGATCAGGGCCATCGCACGCGCATCGTCGGCGCGCGTCTCGATCCCTACCGCGCCCTGCGCCGGCGCGGGCAGCATCGTCTCGATCGGGATCGCGCTGCCGATATCGTGCCGCCCGAGCCGCTCGAGCCCCGCCGCCGCGAGCAATGTGGCATCCACCTCGCCCGCCGCCAATTTGGCCAGCCGGGTATCGACATTGCCGCGGAACAGCACGATCTCGAGGTCCGGCCGCGCGCGCCGCACCTGCGCCGCACGGCGCGGCGAGCTGCTGCCGACCACGCCGTTCGCGCGGATATCAGCCAGTGTTTCGGCGCCGATCAGCCGATCGCGCACATCGGCGCGCGGCAGCATCGCCACGATCGCGATCGCCGCCGGCCGCAGCGTCTCGACATCCTTCATCGAATGCACCGCGCAATCGATCTCGCCTTCCAGCAGCGCGCGATCCAATTCCTTGGTCCACAACGCCTTGCCGCCGATGTCGGCCAGCGCGCGATCCTGCACGCGGTCCCCCGTGGTGCGGATCGGCACGATTTCGACCGCGCCGTCGGACCAGCCATGCGCGGCATAGAGAGCGGCACGCACCATGCTGGCCTGGGCCAGCGCAAGCGGCGATCCGCGGGTGCCGAGACGGAATGGCTGCACGACGAAAACTCCGTTGTGGGCTTGCGCGATGCTGCCCTCCCCTCGGCCATGGCTAGAAGAAGCACGGCCCTTCGACAAGCAGGGGGCGAACGGGTAGAGCGTTGATCATGCTCATTCTCGGACTCGAATCCTCCTGCGACGAAACCGCGGCGGCGCTGATTACCGGCGATCGCCAGATCCTGGCGCACCGCCTTGCCGGCCAGGAAGCCGCGCATCGGCCGTTCGGCGGCGTGGTACCCGAGATCGCCGCACGCGCGCATGTCGAGGCGCTGATGCCGTTGATCGAGGGCGCGCTGAGCGATGCCGGCGTCAGCTTGGGCGCGGTCGATGCGATTGCCGCCACGGCCGGGCCGGGGCTGATCGGCGGCGTCATGGTCGGGCTGGTCACGGGCAAGGCGCTGGCGCACGCCGCGGGCAAGCCGCTGATCGCGGTCAATCATCTCGAAGGCCATGCGCTGTCGCCGCGGCTGACCGATCCGGCTCTGGCCTTTCCCTTTCTGCTGCTGCTCGTTTCAGGCGGGCATTGCCAGTTGCTGCTGGTCGAGGGCGTCGGCGCCTATCGCCGGCTGGCCACCACGATCGACGATGCCGCCGGCGAGGCGTTCGACAAGACCGCCAAGTTGCTTGGCCTGGGCTTCCCTGGCGGTCCGGCGGTGGAGCAGGCCGCGCTAGCCGGCAATCCATATGCGGTGCCGCTGCCGCGCCCGCTGAAAGGATCGGCCGAACCGCATTTCTCGTTTGCGGGCCTCAAGAGTGCGGTGTCTCGCGCCGTCGATACCGGGCAATGGAGCGCGGAGGATATTGCGGCCTCGTTCCAGCAGGCGGTGGTCGATTGCCTGCTCGATCGCACGGCGCGGGCGCTGGACCGCGCGGGTGACGCGACGGCCCTGGTCGTGGCGGGTGGGGTCGCCGCCAATCAGGCGGTGCGCGCCGCGCTCGAAGGGCTGGCGACGCAATACGGGCTGCGCTTCGTCGCGCCGCCGCTTTGGTTGTGCACCGACAACGCGGCGATGATCGGCTGGGCCGGCGCGGAACGCTTTGCCGCGGGCCTCACCGACCCGCTGGATATTGCCGCGCGCCCGCGCTGGCCGCTTGATCCAGACGCGGAAGCGGTGCGCGGCGCGGGGGTGAAGGCGTGAAGATCGGGGTTATCGGTGGCGGCGCGTGGGGCACCGCCTTAGCGCAGGTCGCGGCGCGCGGCGAGCGCGAGGTGGTGCTATGGGCGCGCGAGCCCGAGGTGGTGGCGGCGATCAACGAGACGCACGTCAATTCTGTGTTTTTGTCCGCCGTGCCGCTTCCCGAAACGATCCGCGCGACCGGCGATCTTGGTGAACTCAGGCATTGCGAGGCGTTGCTCGTCGTGGCGCCGGCGCAGCATGTTCGCGCGGTGCTGTCGGCGTTCGGCAGCGGCACCATGCCGCTCGTGCTGTGCGCCAAGGGGATCGAAGCAGGGACGCAATTGCTCGTCGGCGAAGTCGCGCATGCCGTGCACCCGAACGCGCCGATCGCGGTGCTGTCCGGCCCGACCTTCGCGCACGAGGTCGCCGCCGGGCAGCCGACCGCAGTGACGCTGGCCTGCGAGGACGAAGCATTGGGCGCGCGGCTGGCCGAGCGGCTCGCGGGGCCGGCGTTTCGCACCTATGCCTCGAATGACGTCATTGGCGCTGAGATTGGCGGCGCGGTGAAGAACGTGCTCGCCATCGCCTGCGGCGTGGTCGAGGGCGCCGGGCTGGGCCAGAATGCGCGCGCCGCGCTGATCGCGCGCGGCTTTGCCGAAATGACGCGTTTTGGACTGGCGCGGGGCGCGCGTGCGGCGACGCTTGCCGGCCTGTCCGGGCTTGGCGATCTGGTGCTGACCTGTTCATCGACCAATTCGCGCAATTTCTCGCTGGGCGTCGGCCTGGGCGAAGGGCGTGCCGCAACCGAATTGCTCGCCGATCGTCGCACCGTGGCGGAAGGCGCGTTCACCGCGCCGGTGCTGCGCGAGGCGGCGTTGGCGGCGGGGATCGACATGCCGGTGTGCGATGCGGTGTGCGCGCTGCTGGGCGGGGCCGATGTGCAGGACGTGGTCGGCGCGTTGCTGGCGCGGCCGCTGACACGCGAATACGGGTGATGCGCTGGGCGGCTTTGCTGAAGGGGGTCAATGTCGGTGGCAACCGCAAGCTTCCGATGGCGGACCTCAAGATGCTGATCGAGAGCCTTGGCTACACGGCGGTGAAGACGCTGCTCGCGTCGGGCAATGTCGTTTTCAGTTGCGACGAAAGCGATGGCGCGGTGATCGAGGCTGGGCTGGAGCAGGCATTGACGACGTTAGGGCTGACCACCGACGTCTTGGTGCGCAATCAGGCTGATATCGAGGGCATCCTCACAGCCAATCCGTTTCCCGATGCCGCGACCGATCATCCCAGCCACTATGTCGTCGCCTTCCACCGCGACCCCGTGCCCGACGGCCTGATCGCGCGGGTTCCCGAACTCTATCAAGGTCCGGAGCGAATGGCGGCAATCGGGCGTGAACTGTATGTCGATTACGCCGACAATATCGGCGAGTCCAAGCTGCCCCAGGCCATGGCCAAGCTTAAATTCCCCAAGCTGGCGACGGCGCGCAACTGGAACACGGTGCTCAAGCTGCGGGCCTTGCTGGCCTGATCAGTGGAAGTCGCGTGATTTGGGGATGATGCGTGCATCGCGGGGATGGCCGTGGCGGGGCGTGTCGTGGCCGCTGCGCTGTTCGAGTCTACCGGGATAACGCGAGGGCTGTCCGCTTTCGAATTCGTCGCACGGCATCAAATGCAGTGTCTTGCGCTCGCTCTGCGACAGATGATCGAGCATATCGGTGCGATCGATCACGCGCGTCGCCATCAGATGGACGACATTGCCATCGCGCGGACCGGCCTTTTGCACTTCGCCCTCGACCAGCATCAACCGCGCCGACATCACTTCGCGGCGGAAGCGTTCGAATTGGCGCTCCCACAACACGATATTGGTGACGCCGGTCTCGTCCTCGATCGTGACGAAGATCGCCTTGCCGTTGCCGGGGCGCTGGCGGACCAGCACGATCCCCGCGGTGCGCACGCGCTGGCCATGGCGCGCGGCGGACGTTGCGGCGCAGCTCGATACGCCCTCCGCATCCAGCACGTCGCGCAGGAAATGCATCGGGTGGTTCTTCAGCGACAGCCGCGTCATCTGATAATCGGCGACGACATGCTCGGCATCCGACATGGCCGGCAGGCTCATATCGGTTTCCTCGCCGAGTTCGCGCGCGCTGGCTGCGGCGAACAAAGGCAAGGCGGCATCGGGCGTGCGACGCACTTCCCACAAGGCCGCGCGGCGATCGAGCGCGATCGAGCGAAACGCATCGGCATCGGCGAGCAAGCGCAGCGCGCGTTGCGGGAGCGCGGCGCGGCGGGCGACGGATTCGATCGTGTCATACGGCGCGTCCAATCGTGCCGCGGCGAGCGTGGTCGCCCAACTCTGCTTGAATCCGGTGATCTGCCGAACGCCAAGTCGCAGCGCCAGCCCGTCTGCGCCGGGCTCAAGATGATTGTCCCAACCGCTGGCGTTTACATCGATACCGCGCACGTCGACCTGATGCTCGCGCGCGTCGCGGACGATCTGCGCCGGGGCATAAAAGCCCATCGGCTGTGCATTGAGCAAGGCGCAGGCGAAAACGGCGGGGTGATGGCATTTGATCCACGACGAGACATAAACCAGCCGCGCGAAGGACAAGGCATGGCTTTCGGGAAAGCCGTAACTGCCGAACCCCTCGATCTGCTTGTAGCAGCGCTCGGCAAAATCGCGCTGATAGCCACGGCCAACCATGCCCTCGACCAGCTTTTTGCGAAAATTGTGCATGCCGCCGACATTGCGGAACGTGGCCATCGCGCGGCGCAGCTGATTGGCTTCGGACGGCGTGAACGCAGCGGCGACGATCGCCAGCTTCATCGCCTGTTCCTGGAACAGCGGCACGCCAAAGGTCTTGCCGAGCAAGTCCTGCAGTTCATCGGGCGGGCCGAATCTCGGATTGGGTGAGGGATATTCCACGTTCTCGATGCCGCTTCGCCGGCGAAGATAGGGATGCACCATGTCACCCTGGATCGGCCCGGGGCGAACGATCGCCACCTGAACCGTCAGATCGTAGAGATTCCGGGGCTTTAATCGCGGCAGCATGTTCATCTGCGCGCGGCTTTCGACCTGGAACACGCCGATACTGTCGCCCTTGCCCAGCATGTCATAAACCGCCGCATCGTCGGTATCGAGATCGACCTCCAGATCGTGGTCGCCAAGGCCATGCTGGCGCATCAGCGTGAAGCTTTTCTGGATACAGGTCAGCATGCCCAGCGCCAGGATATCGACCTTCATCAGGCCGAGCGCATCGATATCGTCCTTGTCCCATTCGATAAACGTGCGGTCGGCCATCGCCGCGTGATGCAGCGGCACGGTTTCGTCGAGGCGGTTTTCGGTCAACACGAACCCGCCGACATGCTGCGAGAGATGGCGCGGGAACGGCGCTTCGAGAATCTGCTGCATGATGAAACGCAGCCGGGCGATCTCGGGATTGGCGATGTCAAAGCCCGCCTCGGCGATGCGCCGCTCTTCCATATCGCCGGAATGGCTGCCCCAGACGGTGCTGGCCATCCGTTCGGGAATATCGTCGCTCAGCCCCAGCGCCTTGGCGACTTCGCGCACCGTACTGCGCGAGCGATAATGCGCGACTGTCGCCGCGATGCCGGCGCGGTGCCGGCCATAGCGCCGGTAGATATATTGCATCACCTCCTCGCGCCGCTCGTGCTCGAAATCGACATCGATATCGGGCGGCTCGTCGCGCTCTTCGGAGACGAAGCGTGAGAAGAGCAGATCGTGTTGCATCGGATCGATCGAGGTGACGCCGAGCAGGAAGCAGACCGCCGAATTGGCTGCCGAGCCGCGCCCCTGGCACAGGATCGGGGGATTCTGCGCGCGCGCGAAGGCCACCAGATCGTGCACGGTGAGAAAATAGTAAGCGTAACCGCGGGCGTTGATCAGCGTGAATTCCTCGCTGAGCGTGGCGATCACCTTGGGCGGCATGTAATTGGGATAGCGCTCGATCGCCGCCTGCCAGGCGATATGCTCGAGCCAGGTCTGCGCGTCCCAGCCCTCTGGCACGGGTTCGTGAGGATATTCGTAGCGCAGTTGTTTCAGATCGAAGCTGATGCGCGATAGAAGAACCTGCGTCTGTGCGATCGCATCGGGATGATCGCGAAATAGCCGTGCCATCTCCTCGGGTGTTTTGAGATACCGCTCGGCATTGGTCTCCAGCCGCTTGCCTGCCGCGGCGATCGTCGTGCCCTCGCGGATGCAGGTGAGCACGTCGTGCAACGGGCGTTGCGCGGGCGTGGCGTACAGCACATCGTTGGTGGCGAGCAGCGGCACGCCGGCCTGGCGCGCCATGCGTTGAAGGCGAACGAGCGCGCGGCTGTCGCGCCCGTGATGCGGCATCGCCGCGCCGAGCCAGACACTGTCAGGCGCGGCGCGGGACAGGCGTTTGAGCGTCGTGACGATATCCGCGTCGGGTTTAGGCACGAGGCGCAGCAATGGTTTTGGCGGATCGGCGCTATCGTCGAATTGGTAGGTCGCTGGATGACGGTGTGCTTCTTGGTCTTGCGCGGTCGATCCCGGCAGCACGATGAGCAGCAAATCCTGGCAATAATCGATCAGATCGTCGAAATTCAGGATGCAATCGCCCTTTACCGCACGCAGATTGCCGCGCGTTAGCAGGCGGGTGAGGCGGCCCCAGCCATAGCGCGTGGCGGGATAGGCGACGATGTCCGGCGTGCCGTCGGCGAACACCAAGCGCGCGCCGACCACCAGCCGCAGATCGACCTTGCAGCCGGCCCATTCCTCCGGCGTCAGTTCCTCTTTGTCGCCGGCGGCTTTCTTCGCGGCGAGCATGGCGACGCGATTCTTGTCGGGCGCGTTCTTCAGCGCTGACCAGGCGCGCACCACGCCGGCCACCGTATTGCGGTCGGCAATGCCGATCGCGTTCATGCCCAGCCGCCACGCACGATCGAGCATGTCCGAACCGTGACTCGCCCCGCGCAGAAACGAGTAATTGCTGGCCGCCACCAGCTCCGCAAACCCCGCCGTGCTCACGCGAACAGCCCGTGCATATACCAGCCCGGATCGCGCCGTTCGCTTTCGTACAGGCCGTGGCGGAACACCCAGAAGCGGCGGCCGCGCGTGTCCTCGATGCGGTAATAATCGCGCGTCAGCTTGGCGCCGGCCTCGTGCCACCATTCGGCGGCGATGCGCTCCGGGCCTTCGAAACGCAGCACATCGTGCAAGGAACGGCGCCAGCGGAACTGGCGCGGCGGGCCATCAGGAACTTGCGCGGTGACCTGGATCGGTTGCGGCGGATCGAACATGTGCAGCGGACGCAGCGGTGGTTCGCCGGTTTCGGGTTCGGGCCAGTTTGCCGGGCCGGTGGCATCGATCGCCGGCAAGGTGAGCACGGCCTGTTCGGGAATATGCGTGTCGCGTGGGGAGAGGCGGCGGAAGCGGCCGCGGCCCATCCGCGTGCTGAGGCGATCGATCAATGCGGCAAGCTCGCCCTCGGCCACCGCGCCGCCCTCGAGCAGCAATTGCGTTGGCGCCAGTGGCGCCAGCGTCGGCACGGCCAGGCGGATCAGATCGAAGCCGAAGCCCGGATCGATCGGATCGGCGAGCGTATCCAGCCGTTCGTCGAACAGGCGCATCACCACCTTGGGATCGCGCACCGGCAGGCTGGTTTCCACCGCGAGATCGATCGCCAGCCCATCGCTGCGGAAGAAGCGCGCGGCGAAGCGGCGGCCGCCGAGATGGCGCTCCTCCATGTCCTGCGCGGCCTCGGCGGTGAGTTCGCCAAGGATCTGCAGCGCAAAGTCGGTGCGCGCGATCGGCTCGGCCAGGCGGCGCTCGACCATCAAGGCGGGGGCGACACGGCGGGCGACGATGCGGCTGTCCGATTTGCCCAGCAATCGGGCGAGCGCATCGGTCATCGCAGCGCCGAAGCGCGCGGCGAGCGGGCCGGTCGGGCGGCCGGCGAGATCGCCGATGGTCTTCAATCCGGCGCGGCGCAGCGCGAGTTCGGTGGCATCGTCGAGCCGCAGCGCGACAACCCCCAGCCGCCGGATCGCGCCTTGTTCGTCCGCCGCGGGCATGGTCTGGAACCGCGCCAGCGCCTGCGCCGCCTCGGGCGTGGCGGCCAGCGCGTGGCGCGCCTGCAGGCCATAAGCGGCAAGGCGCGCGACGAGATCGTCGGCCAGCGCCTGCTCCGAAGCGAACAGATGCGCGCAGCCGGTAATGTCGAGTGTCAGGCCATCGGGCGGATCGATCGCCACCAACGGCGTGTAGCGATCGCAGCCATCGGCAATGCGCTCGAGCAGCAGATGATCGGCGACCGGATCGTGATCGAGCGCGACCAGCTCGGGCACGCGGGCGCGCGCGTCGGCCAGCGTCATGTCGACCGTGATGCCCAGCGCTTGCGCGCGCGCATCGAACGCGGCGAGGCGCATGGCGCCGCGGATCTTTTCGATCAACGCATAAGGCGCGTCCACCGGCGCCGTGCCGTCACGCGCGCGCCGTTCCGCCGGCAGCAGCGGGAACCACAAGCCCAGGTAGCGGCGCGTCCGGGGGGAGGCCGGTCGCGACGTGCCCTTGTTCACGGAAGATTGCCTGGTCACGATCCCATTCCACACTCCATCGTCCGCCGGTCCTGCCACCGCGCTGACGCACCAATTCGATATCCAGCGCCGGAAAGCCCGGCGCATTGGCCTCCAGCGGCAGCGCCGGCAGCGCGCGGATCGCCCAGCGCGTCGCCGCGGCGCTTGGCCCCTGTTCGGCGCCGACGCGCAGCAGCAAGGCGGTGACGCCCGACGCCTCGGTCGCCACCGCCAGCCGCCGGGTCGCGGTCAGATCCAAGGGTCGTGGATTCTTCCACAGTTCGATCACCACCACGCCGACCTCGGCGCAGCGCGCCACGTCCGCGGCAACGCGCAGCAGGCTCAGCGGATCGGGCAAGACGCCCACCACCAGATCGACGGAACCGATGCCAAGTTCGATCAGCCCGGGCATGTGCAACATGCCGCCGGCGCGTTGCACTTCCTCCTGCCGCAACCACATGACGGGCGATCCCGCGCGTGCCGCGCGGCGCACGATCATCGAGGCGAAGCCGCCCGCGCTGCTGGCATCTTCCGTGTCGGCGAAGATTTCGTGCAGCCGCGCGCGTTCCAGCCCGCCGCCGAGCCGCGCATCGATTCCGCTATGGCCGAGTGGGATGACGCCGGACGTTTCCGTCTGGCGCAGCCCCTCAACCTGGGAGATACGCTGCCGCAGAGCGGCGATGGCAATGGGCGACTCGCGCATAACATGTTCCTGTTATGTTCCAATGCCGCCGATCGACACCTGGAGTCAAGACAGGTTGCGCGGGGCTAAACCGGCCCGATGCCGTTGACGAGCATATCGGCGACCGTATCCGCGATCGTCTCGGCGGCGATATCCTCGGCCCACACGCCGTAGCGCAGCCCCAGGAAAACATTGATCCCCATCAGCGCCCAGGCGTGAATTTCCGACACATCGGCGCGGATTTCGCCGCGCGCCGCGCCCGCCTTGAGCCGTTCCGCGATGCGCTCCGCCGTGGTGGCATAATGCAGGCGGAAACTGTCCGGATCGACGAATTCCGCTTCATCGATGATGCGGTACAATTCCTTATGCCCGCGCACGAAGCCGATGAAATCGCGCAAGCCGGCATGTTCGGCGGCCAACTGATCGCGCGCGGCGCGGATACCGGGGGCGACATGATCGCGCACCTGATCCGACATGTCGCGCACCAGCGCACGAAACACCGCGTCCTTCGAATCGAAATAGGTGTAGAAACTTCCCAGCGCGACCCCGGCGCGGCGGGTGATGCCGCTGATCGAGGCATCATGAAAGCCGCGCTCGCCGAATTCCAGCGCCGCTGCATCGAGGATCGAGCGCATCGTGCGGCGGCCGCGCTCGGTGCGCGGCGCCTTGCCTGCGCCGGTGGCGTCGTGGCGCTCGCCTGGCGGTGGTGTCGGCCTATCGCCTGCTCCGGACATTTTTTCGCTGCTCCCCTCAACCCTAAGTTGAAACCTGGTTCAGGTTTCAGTATAACGTGCTCCAACGGCGCACAACCCGGATCACCGGCCGCATTTCAAGCGGGGCGCATAGTGGGGAGGATTATATGTCACGTCACACATCCGCGCGCCTTTTGCTCAATGCCGGGGTCGCCTTGTTCGCGCTGGCGGCGATGCCGGCGGTCGCACAGGACACGTCCGATCAGCCGATCAGTGGCTTTGACACGGCGGCGGCCGATGGCGACATCGTCGTCACCGCGCGGCGCCGCGAGGAGCGGCTGATCGACGTGCCGGTGGCGATCACCGCGTTTTCGGGCGCGCAGCTCGAGGCATCGGGCGCGATCGACGTGACCGACATCGCCAACGTCACGCCCAACGTCACGCTGGAAGTGTCGCGCGGCACCAATTCGACGCTGAGCGCCTTCATCCGCGGTGTCGGCCAGCAGGATCCGGTCGCCGGGTTCGAGGCGGGCGTCGGCATCTATCTCGACGACGTGTATCTCAACCGCCCGCAGGCCGCGGTGCTCGATATCTATGATGTCGAGCGGATCGAGGTGCTGCGTGGGCCACAGGGCACGCTTTATGGGCGCAACACGATCGGTGGCGCGGTGAAATATGTCACGCGGCGGATCGGCGATGATCCCACGCTCAATGTGCGCGCCAGCTATGGCAGCTATGATCAGGCCGATGGCGTGATCAGCGCCAGCACGCCGCTGGGCAATTCGGGGTTCAAAGTGGGGGCGGCGGTGGCGCGATTGAGCCGCGGCGGGTTCGGCGATAACCTCACGACGGGGCAGGAGAATTACAACAAGGATCTTTGGGGCGCGCGCGGCACGCTGCAGTTCGCGCCGAGTGGCGACGCGTTTTTTCGCCTGTCAGGGGATTATACCAAGGATAACAGCAACACGCGCGGCGGCCATCGCCTGATCGCACCGCTCAACGGCACCAACTTCCCGGTGCTTGGCGACGTCTATGACAGCCGCGGCGCGCTGATCGCGCCGAAACAGGAGGTCGAGGCCTATGGCGGATCGCTGTTCGCCGAAGTGAAGCCGGCGGACTGGCTGACCTTCCGCTCGATCACCGGTTATCGCAAGGATGATAGCGCGACGCCGATCGATTTCGATGCGCTCCCTGCGGTCGATGTCGACGTGCCCGCTTTCTACAATAACAGGCAGTTCAGCCAGGAAGTGCAGGTGCTGGTCGATACCGGCCCGTTCAACATGCTCGCCGGCCTCTATTATCTCGATGCCGAAGCCGTGACCGCGTTCGACGTACGGTTGCCCGGCACGGTCACGGCGCTGACCTATGGCAAGGTCCGTACCGATACCGTCGCGATCTTCGGCGATGCGACCTATGATCTCACGCCGCAATTGAGCGTATCGGTCGGTGGGCGCTACACGTGGGATACGCGCCGCTCGCAGGTTCAGCGTAACGTGTATCTCGGCGCGTCGCCCTATTTCGGCGGAACCAGCGCGCCGATCGCGCGGCAGACCGATTTCCGCGGCAGCGCCGATTTCGCCAAGTTCACCCCGCGCGCCTCGATCAGCTTCAAGCCGGCGCAGGACCACCTGCTCTATGCAAGCTATGCCAAGGGCTTCAAGGGCGGCGGTTTCGATCCACGCGGCGTGGGCACTGCGGCGCCCGATTTCAACGGCAACCGCGTCAACGGTGCGGGCGGCGACCAGGCAGACATCTACAATTTCCTGTCGTTCGATCCCGAGACGGTCGAAAGCTATGAAGCTGGCTACAAGGCCTCCCTGTTTGATCGCCGGTTGACGCTGGCGCTGGCCGGTTTCCACTCGAAATACACCGACGTGCAGGTGCCCGGTTCGGTCGGGCAGACGGTTGGCGGGGTGCAAACCTTTATCGGCATCACCACCAATGCGGGGCGCGCGCGCATCAACGGGCTGGAAGCGGAAGCGAACCTCACGGTGCTACGTGGTGCAGACGGGCAGCGGCTGAGCCTGGCGGGCACGGTCGGCTATCTCGATGCGAAATATACCAAATTCATCGATGCGCGCGGCATCGACGTCTCTACGCGGCGCAAATTCCAGAACACGCCCGATCTCACCGCCAGCGGCACGATCGCCTTCACCCAGCCGATCGGCGAGGGCTCGGTCGATCTCAGTTCGACGCTCTCCTACCGCAGCGATTCGCAGCAATTCGAGCTGCGCACGCCCGGTCTTGATCAGCCGAGCTATGCGTTGGTCGACGCCAACATCGTCTACAATCTCAACGACCGCTTCTCCATCGGCGTCCACGGCAAGAATCTGACCGACAAGCAATATATCGTCTCGGGCTACAACTTCCTGGCGCAGAACCCCGACACCGGCGATTTCCTGCGCACCCCCGCCGGCGCGCCGATCCCGACCCTGGGCAGCACCGGCGTGCTCACGGCCTTTTACGGTAATCCCCGGCAGGTGTTCGCCACGCTCACCGCCAAATTTTGAACGGCCACATTCGGCATGGACGGCCGCCAGGCCGACCGCCATGAAGGAGCGGGCGCGGCAACGACCGCGCCCGTTTGCTGACGCCCGGGAGAGCGATTGATGACCGAAACCGTCGCGACGGCGCCCAAAGCGAGCCCCGGCTACAGCGCTCTGGTGCTGGCCATGCTGCTGCTGGTGTATACCTTCAACTTCCTCGATCGGCAGATCCTTGGCATTCTGGTGCAGCCGATCAAGGCCGAGCTGGGGCTGAGCGACACGCAATTGGGGCTGCTCGGCGGCACCGCCTTTGCCATCCTCTATTCGACATTGGCCATCCCGCTGGCGCTGATCGCCGATCGCACCAGCCGTTCCTGGGTGATCACCATCAGCCTGACGGTGTGGAGCCTGTTCACCGCGCTGTGCGGGCTGGCGACGAGCTTCACGCAGATGTTCCTGTTTCGCCTGGGCGTCGGCGTCGGCGAGGCGGGTGGCGTTGCGCCGTCCTACGCGCTGATCACCGATTATTTTCCCCCCGAGCGGCGTGCGCGGGCGCTGGGCATTTATTCGATGGGCATCCCGATCGGACTGGCGCTGGGCACGGTGCTCGGCGCGTTTATCGCTACTTATGTCAATTGGCGCGCGGCGTTCATCACGGTCGGCGTGGCGGGCATCCTGATCGCGCCGGTGTTCCGGCTGATCGTCAAAGAACCCGTGCGCGCCGTCGCGCCGGTGGGGCGTGCGCCGGTCAGCGCGGTGTTCGCCATCCTGGCCCGCAAACCGAGCTTCTGGCTGATGGCGTTCGCCGCCTCGATGAGCAGCCTGGCGGGCTATGGCCTGGCCTTCTGGGTGCCATCGCTGATGATCCGCAGCTATGGCTTCGATCTGCAGGGCGCGGCACTGTATTTCGCCTCGCTGCTGCTGGTCGGCGGGGCCAGCGGGGTATTCCTCGGCGGCGTGCTGGCTGACAAATTGGGCGGCGATCGCGGCAATTATGCCAAATTGCCGGCCTTTGCCTGGCTGATCACCGGGCCGCTGTTCATCGCCGGCTTCCTGTCGCCCTCGCCCTGGATCGCCTGGGCTTTCCTGCTCATTCCCAACGCACTCAACATCCTGTGGCTCGGGCCGATCACCACCGCCGTGCAACATCTCGTACCACCGCATATGCGCGCCACCGCCTCGGCGAGTTTCCTGCTGATCAACAATCTGATCGGGCTGGGCGCCGGATCGTTTGCGATCGGCGCCTTGTCCGATGCGTTGAAGCTCAGCTTCGGGGCAGATGCGTTGCGCTATTCGGCGGTGGCAGTGGCATGCTTCTATGTCTTGGCGACGATCCTGGCGTTTCTGGCGGTGCGGCCGTTGCGGCGGGATTGGGTGGATGAGGTGGCCGGCTAGCGCTCGCGCGTCGCGGCGAATTTCACCTTGGGGTAGCGATCCGAGACATAGCCCACGTCCCACGCGGTGCGGGCCATATAGACCGGGTTGCCGTCGCGATCCTTGGCCAGCTGGTTGCGGTTGATATCGATGAACGCCTTGAGGTCGGCGGGATCCTCCGCCGAGACCCAGCGCGCGGTATCGTACGGCGCCATTTCCAGACCGGCATCGACCTTATACTCGGCCTCCAGCCGGCTGAGCAGAACCTCCAGCTGCAGCTGCCCGACGACACCGATGATCCAGTTCGAGCCGATCTCGGGATAAAAGACCTGCGTCACGCCTTCCTCGGCCATGTCGTCCAGCGCTTTCCGCAACTGCTTGGTCTTGGTCGGATCCTTGAGCGCCACGCGGCGCAGGATTTCGGGCGCGAAATTGGGCAGGCCGGTGAAGCGCACATCGGCGCGCTCGCTCATCGTATCCCCCACACGCAGCGTGCCGTGATTGGGGATGCCGATGATGTCGCCGGGAAACGCCTCGTCGGCCAGCTCGCGATTCTGCGCGAAGAACAGGATCGGCGAATGGATCGCGATCGGCTTGCCGTGGCCCGTCGGGGTCAGCTTCATGCCGCGTTTGAACACGCCCGAGCAGAGCCGCATGAAGGCGATGCGATCGCGATGATTGGGGTCCATATTGGCCTGGACCTTGAAGATGAAGCCGGTGACGTCGGCGCGATCGGGCGTTACGGCTGCGGGCTCGGCCGGCTGCGGGCGCGGCCCCGGCGCGTGCTGGCCCAGCGCCGCGATCAGCTCGGCGACGCCGAAATCCTTGAGCGCGGAGCCGAAATAGACCGGCGTGAGATCGCCCGCGCGATACCGCTCGACATCGAATTCGGCATAGCCGCCCAGCGCCAGTTCCGATTCGTCGGTCAGCGTCTTGAGCCCGGCGGCGGAGATCGTCGCCGCCAGCTTGGGATCGTCCATCCCCGTGAATGGGATCGACGTACCCATGAATTCGCGGCTCGGCCCTTCGGGCTGGCTCAGCGTGTTGGCGTGGAGATCGTACACGCCCTCGAAATCGCTGCCCATGCCGACCGGCCAGCTCATCGGCGTGACATCCAGCTGCAGGATATCGGCGATCTCGTCGAGCAGTTCGAACGGCGGGCGGCCTTCGCGATCGACCTTGTTGATAAAGGTGATGATCGGCACCGAGCGCAGCCGGCAGACCTCGAACAATTTGCGCGTCTGCGCCTCGATGCCGCGCGCCGCATCGATCACCATCACCGCCGAATCGACCGCGGTCAGCGTGCGATACGTATCCTCGGAAAAGTCTTCGTGGCCCGGCGTGTCGAGCAGGTTGAAGGTGAGGCCGTCCTTTTCGAACGTCATCACCGAGGAGGTGACCGAGATGCCGCGCTGCTGCTCGATCTTCATCCAGTCGGAACGCGCGCGGCGATTCTGCCCACGCGCCTTGACCTCGCCGGCGAGATGGATCGCGCCGCCGAAATAGAGCAATTTCTCCGTCAGCGTGGTCTTGCCGGCATCGGGATGGGAAATGATCGCGAAGGTGCGGCGATCGGAAACTTGGGTCATCGCGGCGGACTAGCGGGTTGACGCGGCATGCTCAACCGAGCGGGCGCGCGAATGTTGACAATGTTGAGACGCTGGCGCGGTTTCTGCCCAGGGCGGCGGCGGGATTCTGCCGGTTCGCGGTGAATGTTGAGACGGTTGGCAGCGCGAATGTTGACAATGTTGAGACGGTCGCGCGTTTTGTGGCGGCCGATGAGGGCATCATCGGTCGAGACGCGCGCGCACGCTTGCGGTGAGGGTGAGGCCGGCATGATGGCCAACCTATCATTCCCCTGAAGCTGTAGGACAGCGCCAACGCTCAGAGATTGAGCGTGACGCTCATTTTGATGGATTTCTCGCCCCCGGCCGCGATCTCGAACACGCCCGGCTTGTCGCGGAACTCGCCGGCATAACCGGACGGATCGGCGATGCCGTGCCACGGCTCGATGCACACATAGGCAGCACCGGGCTTGGTCCAGATGCCGAGCGATGGCGTATCGGGGAAGGCCACATCGAGCGTCGGGCCGCCGAACGCGCCATAGGTGACGGCGGACGAGGCAATTGGATCCCATACCAGCGCATCCTCGCTGAACAGATCGTCGCGCAGGCGCAGTGATCGGCCGTCGAGCGGGCTCTCGCGGGGCTCGGGGGCGATCGTGCCGTCCTTGGCGATGCGCTTCAGCGCGCCGGGCTCCTGTTTCCCGAACAGGATGCGGTGGGCGTCGCGCGGCTCGCCGTACGGCAGCGGCCAGGCGAAGGCGGGGTGGAAGCCGAAGCTCGCCGGCATCGGCGCATCGCCGCGATTGATGATCTTAACGGTTACGGTGAGCGTGGCGCCTTCCAGCGCGTAGGTCAGCTCGAGCGCGAAGGCGAAGGGATAGCGCGCGCGCGTCTTGTCGCTGTCGGTGAGGCGGAAGACGGCGTGGTGCGCCTGCACGTCGACCACCTCGAAGTCGCTGCGGCGGGCGAAGCCGTGCTTGTCCATCTTGTAGCTCTTGCCATCGACCCGCAGCGTATCGCCCGCGAGCGCGCCGACGATCGGGAACAGGATCGGCGCGTGGCCGGTCCAGAAGGCCGGATCGGCGTCGGTCATCAGCTCCTTGCCCTGACGGTCGGTGAGCGACGTGAGCTCGGCGCCGAACGGATTGATGCGCGCGGTCAGCTTGGGGGATTTGATGGTGATGAGATCGGTCATGCCCGTTCCGTAGCGGGGGAGGGCGTGGGATGGAATGGCCGTCCTTCCCCGCCGCTGCTCAGGCGCGTCCCGGACGGGGGCGGGGACCGCGCTGCGTTATCGGCGGCGATGATTCGAGAGTTGATCGCTTACCTCCCCCTCCGTCGCCTTCGGCGCCACCTCCCCCTGGCGGGGAAGGATTATCAAGATCGGCACCATTGGTGGAAAGCGGTTCATGAATTGGGCACGATCCTCCCCCGCCAGGGGGAGGTGGCACGCGCAGCGTGACGGAGGGGGAGGGACAGATGCGGCTGGACGGATCGCCCAGCGGCAAACGCCATGCCAAGAGGTTGCGCAGGGAAATGACCCCACCGGAAATCGCGCTCTGGCTGGCGTTGCGGCACAACGAGGCCGGATTGCGCTTTCGCAAACAGCATGCCGTGGGGGATTACGTGCTGGATTTCTATTGCGCGCGGGCACGCCTCGTTATCGAAGTTGACGGCGAGGCGCATGCGCGCGGCGACCGGCCGGCGCGCGATGCCGTGCGCGATGCCTATCTGGTCTCACGTGGTGTCAGCGTGCTGCGCTATCCGGCGACCGACGTGCTGGCGAACACGACCGAAATCGCGTGGCAGATCATCGCGCTTGCGCAGGAGCGGCGGCGACGATTCGAGAGTTGATCGCTTACCTCCCCCTCCGTCGCCTTCGGCGCCACCTCCCCCTGGCGGGGGAGGATGATCGGAAGCCGTCGGTGCGTTATCGGGTGGGTCAATTGGGTGCGCGGTGAAGCGTCAGCCCCGGAGCGTCGCACCCAGCTTGGCCGCTGCCGCCACCACCTTGTCGGCGATGGCCTTCAATTCCGCGTCGGTGAAGCTTTTCGCCTGCGGCTGCAGCGTGACTTCGATCGCCAGACTCTTCTTGCCCTCCTCGACGCCCGCGCCGGTGAACACGTCGAACAGCCGCGCAGCCGTGATCGTCGCCTTGTCCGCGCCCCTGGCCGCGCGGACCAGCGCATCGGCGGCGAGATCGGCCGGCACGAGGAAGGCGAAATCGCGCGTCACCGCCTGCAGCGCGGGCGGGGTGTAGGCCGGGCGCATGAAGCCCCCCGGCCCCTTGGCGCCGCGCCTGGGCGGGATGGCATCTAGATACAGTTCGACCGCGGCGATGGGGCCATCGAGATCGAACGCCTTGAGCACGCTCGGATGGACCATGCCGAACGCGGCGAGCACCGTCTTCGGCCCCAGCCGCAGCGTGCCCGACTGGCCGGGATGCCAGGCCCCCAAGCTATCTGGGCCGGCCTCACCCATCACCTGCAGATTGTCGACCGGCGCGCCGGCGGCGGCGAGCAAGGCGAGCGCTTCGGCCTTGGCGTCGAACGCGTCCGCGCTGATCGCCTTGCCGCCGCGCCAGCCGCGCGGGCGCGCGGCACCGGCGAGCACGACGCCGAGCGTCGAGCGCTCCTTATCGGCGAGATAGCGACGGCCGAGCTCGAACAGGCGCACGCTGGTCGCGCCGTGCTTGAGATTGCGCTCGGCGGCCGACAGCAGGCCGGGGAGCAGCGACGGGCGCATCACCTTCAGCTCTTCGCTGATCGGATTGGCGAGCGTCCAGGCGCCACCGCCGAAGGGGGCGGCCTGCGCTTCGGACAGGAAGCTCCAGGTGACCGATTCGTCGAGCCCGCGTGCGGCGGCGGCGCGGCGCACGCGGCGTTCGAGCTTTTGCTCGGGCGTGGCGGTCGGCCTGGCGACGCCGGGGACGCGCGGCAGCGGGGTGGAGGGGACGTGGTCGATGCCTTCGATGCGGATCACTTCCTCGACCAGATCGGCGGGGCCATCGACATCGCGGCGCCAGCTGGGGATCGTCACCGACCAGTCGGCGTCGATCACGAAGCCGAGCCGTTCGAGAATCTCCTGCTGGCGTGCGGGCGCGATGGCGAGGCCGCCCAGCGTCTCGGCGAGCGCGGGATCATAAGCGATGCTGCGCGGCGCGACGGGCGGCGTGCCGGCGCGCGTCACCTGGCTGGCGGCGCCGCCGCACAGATCGAGCACCAGCTGCGTGGCGATGGCCAGGCCCTGATCGAGGAATGCCGGATCGACGCCGCGTTCGAAACGCTGGCGCGCATCGCTGGTCAGGCCGAGCTTCTGCCCGGTGCGGGCGATCGCCTCGGGATCGAAATAGGCGCATTCGATCAGCACGTCGGTGGTCGTCTCGGACACGCCGGAATGCTCGCCACCCATGATGCCGCCGATATCGTGGACCTGGGCGGCGTCGGCGATCACCGTCATGCTGTCGGTCAGCGTATAGGTCTTGCCGTTGAGCGCGAGCACCTGTTCGCCGGCCTGCGCCTTGCGCGCGACGAGCCCGCCGCTGAGCGTGGCGCGATCATAGACGTGCAACGGGCGGCCGAGATCGATCATCACGTAATTGGTGATGTCGACCAAGGCCGAGATCGGCTTCTGGCCGATCGCGGTGAGGCGGCGGCGCATCCACTCCGGCGCCTCGCCATTGGTCACGCCGCTGACGGACTGGGCGTAGAATGCGGGGCAGCCTTCGATGTCGTCGGTGCGCACGTCGGGTCCGGGGCCGTCGCCGGTAACAGGCGTGACGGTCAGCGGCTTGAGCGTGCCCAGGCCGGCGGCGGCGAGATCGCGCGCGATGCCGTAAACGCCCATGCAATCCTGCTTGTTGGGCGTGATGCTGACGTCGATCACCGGATCGGTGAGGCCGGCATAATCAGGATAGGCGGTGCCGATCGGCGCATCGGCGGGCAGCTCGATGATGCCGTCATGATCCTCGCCCAATTCGAGCTCGCGCGTCGAACACATCATGCCGTTGGACACGACACCGCGGATCTCGGCGACCTTGAGCGTGATGTCGCTGCCCGGGACATAAGCGCCGGGGGCGCCGAACACGCCGACCAGGCCGGCGCGGGCATTGGGCGCGCCGCACACGACCTGCATCGGGCCGTCCCCCGCATCGACGGAGAGGATCTGCAGCTTGTCGGCTTGCGGGTGGCGTTCGGCGCTGAGCACCCTGGCGACCTTGAATTGGGCAAGCTTGGCGCCGGGATTTTCGACGCCTTCGACTTCGAGGCCGATGCGCGTCAGCGTGTCGACGATCTCGTCGAGGCTGGCGGTCGTGTCGAGATGCTGGCGGAGCCAGTCGAGGGTGAATTTCATGCGCCGACTCCGCCGGACAGAGTGGGGACGTCGAGCGCGGAGAAGCCGTAATGCTTGAGCCAGCGCACGTCGCTTTCGAACACGGGGCGTAAGTCGTCGATGCCGTATTTGAGCATCGCCAGCCGATCGATGCCGCAGCCGAAGGCGAAGCCCTGCCATTCATTGGGATCGAGCCCGCACGCCTCGATCACCTTGCGGTGGACCATGCCGGAGCCGAGCACTTCCATCCAGCCATCGGCGCCGCCGATCACGCGCTTGCCGTGCACGTTGCTGAAACCGACATCGACTTCGGCCGAGGGTTCGGTGAAGGGGAAATAGCTCGGGCGGAGCCGCAGCACGACATCGTCGCGCTCGAAGAACGCGCGCAGGAACGTCTCCAGCGTCCATTTGAGATGGCCGAGCGTGATCCCCTTGTCGATCACCAGCCCTTCGATCTGGTGGAACATCGGCGTGTGCGTCGCATCCCAGTCGGAGCGATAGACGCGGCCCGGCGCGATGATGCGGATCGGCTCGCCGGCCCCCGACGAACGGCGCGCGACCTCTACCATGGTGCGGATCTGCACCGGCGAGGTGTGCGTGCGCAGCACCATCGGGGGCTCGTGGTCGCCGGCGAGATAAAAGGTATCCTGCATGGCGCGCGCGGGATGCGTTTCGGGAATGTTGAGCGCGCTGAAATTGTGCCAGTCATCCTCGATCTCGGGCCCCGTCGCGACCGCGAAGCCCAGATCAGCGAAGATTTCCGCCAGTTCGTCCATCACCTGGCTGACCGGGTGGATCGTGCCGGTGGGGGGCACATCGGCGGGGAGCGTCATGTCGAGCGTTTCGCGGGCGAGCCGCGCATCGAGCTCGGCGCGCTCCAGCGCGTCCTTGCGCGCGGCGATCGCCGCGGTAACCGCCTCGCGCAGCCCCTGGATGCGGGGCCCCTGCACCAGCCGCTCCTCGGGCGACATCCTGCCCAAGGTCTTGAGCAAGGCGGTGACGGCGCCCTGCTTGCCGAGCGCATGGACGCGACATGCCTCGAGCGAATCCAGCCCGCTGGCGGTCCCGATCGCGGCGACCAGATCGGTCTGCAGCTGTTCGATGTCGGTCACTTGCTCGGTCACTGGTCACTCCTCGGGCGTATGCCGATAACGAAAAGGGCGCGGGTGGCCTAGACCACCCGCGCCCCTGATGTCGCTTGCTCAAGTCGCCTTAGGCGGCCTGGGGCAGTGCCGCCTTCGCCTGCGCGATGATGGCGCTAAACGCAGCGGCTTCATGCATCGCGAGATCGGCCATGACCTTGCGGTCAAGTTCGATCCCGGCGAGCTTCACACCGTGCATGAACGTGCCGTAGGTCAGGCCTTCCATGCGGACGGCAGCGTTGATGCGCTGGATCCACAAAGCACGGAACGAGCGCTTCTTAACCTTGCGATCGCGATAAGCGTACTGGCCGGCCTTCTCGACCGCCTGCCGCGCGATGCGGATGGTGTTCTTGCGGCGGCCGTAATAGCCCTTTGCCTGCGAGAGAATCTTCTTGTGCTTGGCGTGGGTGGTTACACCCCGTTTGACGCGTGCCATATTCTATTCCTTTCCGCTCAGCCGAGACCGTAAGGCGCCCACGCCTTAACGGTGGCCGTATCGGCCTTGGACAGCACTTTCATGCCGCGATTCTGGCGGATATACTTGCCATTGTGATGCAGCAGGCGGTGACGCTTGCCGGCGACGCCGTGCTTGAGCAGCCCGGTGGCAGTGAGCTTGAAGCGCTTTTTGACGCCGCTCTTGGTCTTGAGTTTGGGCATTTTCGTCCTTTCAGTTTCGCGGAGCGTTTATGAACGGCCACGGCAGCCCATACCGGCCGGGCAGTTCCTCTATACTCGCGGAAGAAGCGGGGCGCATAACCGCCGCCGGCGTGAAATGCAAGGCGCCAAGCCGGGTCGGGAACGATTCGCTTTGGTCGCCGGTTGCAGCCGCTATGGCAGAGATCGACACACCCGTAACGACCGCGTCTGCGTCGGCACCCGGACCAGCGGCCCCAGCGTCCTCCACCGCCCCCTGGCACCAGCGACGCTACGGCAAATACACGCCGCTCGGCTGGCTGAAACGCATCGTGCTGTGGCTGGCGATCGCGATCTTCGTGGTGTGGGCAATATTGTTCATCACCAAAGGGCGGTTCCTGAAGCACGCGTTCGAATCCGTTGCCGGCAAGCTGATGCACCGCGAAGTGACGGTGGGGGGCGACTTTCAGCTGTATTTCGCGCCGTTCGACATCAAGCTGCTGGCCGAGCGGATCAGCGTTTCGAACCCCGCCTGGGCGCAGAAACGCAACCTGTTCGAGGCCGCCAGGATCGATACGCGCATCGCGCCGCTCTCGTTGCTGTTCGGGCGGCGGCGGCTGCACTGGCTGGATCTGACCGATGCGGCGATCGATCTGGAATGGAATGCGGCGCATGATCGCAACACCTGGACGTTCAGCGAAACCAAGGGCGGCAAGCCGTTCGAACTGCCGCTGATCGGCCGTGCGACAGTGGCCGGGACGACGCTGCGCTATCTCGATTCGCAGCTGCTGCTCGATACCACATTAGCGTTCGAGACGATCAAATCGCGCGCCACGCGAATCGAGGATGCCGTGCGCTTTACCGGCAAGGGAGTGGTGCGCGGCACGCCGTTCCGGTTGACCGGCGCGTTGCTCTCGCCCAACCAGACCGCGGCCCGCGGCGCCAACAAGCTCGAGCTGCGCGCCTTTGCCGGGCGCAACCAGATCGACATGACCGGCACGCTGCCGAGCGTCGCCGAGATCGAGGACGTGCCGCTGGCGGTGACCGCGCGCGGGCGCAACGTGGCCGAACTGCTCGCCATCCTCGGCGTGCTGACGCCGGACACGCGCGCCTACCGGCTGACCGCGCAACTCGTGAAAAGCGGGATCGACTACAAGTTTACCGGGCTGAAGGGCCGCTTCGGCGACAGCGATATCGCCGGGCGCTTCACCGTCCGCCAAAGCCGGCCCAAAGTGCATATCGACGCGGCGCTGACCACGCGGCGGCTGGACATCGTCGATGTCGCGCCGTTCATCGGGTATAACCCGGACATCGTAGCATCGCGCGGGGCGATTGCCGCTGCCGCGGCGACCGGCGCAGCCCCGGCGCGCGTGCTGCCCGATGCGCCGCTCAACGTGGCGGCGATGAAGGCGTTCGATGCCGATGTGACCTACCGCGTCGGGCAATTGCGCTCGCGCAGCGTGCCGATTTCCAACATCGCGCTGACGCTCAAGCTCAAGGATGCGGTGCTGACGCTGTCGCCGCTGACCATGACGATGGCGCGCGGCAAGGTCGCCGCCGATGTGGTGATCAACACGCGCCGCCGCCCATCGCTGACCAGCTACGATATCCGCCTCGCGCCGACGCCGATGGGCGTGCTGCTGGCGGGCTGGGGCGTAGAGGAAGCGGGCACGACCGGCACGGTAAAGGCACGGCTCAAGCTCGTCGGGCGCGGCGATACGGTGCACGATTCGCTCAGCACCGCCAACGGGCGGATCGCCATCATCCTGCCGCAGGGCAGCTTCTGGGCGCGCAACATTCAGCTGTCGGAGCTTGATGTCGGCACCTATGCGCAGCGCCTGTTCCAGGGCAAATTGAAGGAACCGGTGCAGATCAATTGCGGGCTGATCGGCTTCACGGTGCGTAACGGCATTGCGGCCGCCGATCCGATCCTGATCGACACCAAGAAGAACGTGATGATCGGGCGCGGCGGCTTCAGCTTCAAGAACGAAGCGCTCGATCTCGCCTTCCGCGCCGACAGCAAGAAGTTCAGCGTGTTCGCCGGGCAATCGCCGGTTGGCATCAACGGCTATTTCTCCAAGCCGGGGATCAGCGTGGTGAGTGAGCAATTGCTGGCGCGGGCCGGCGTGGGCCTCGGGCTGAGCCTGGTGGCGACGCCGCTCGCGGGCATCCTGGCGTTCGTCGATGTCGGCGATGCGGAGGGCGCGGCATGCGGGCCAGTCCTGGCGGGGGCGACGGCCAAGGCGCAGCGCACCAAGGACGGCAAACCGCGCGACGATGTCGGCCGGGGCACGACGGCCAAGGCCGAGGACGGGAAGAAAACGAAGGACGAGCGCAAGGGGCAGAAGAAGAAGTTTTTGGGGATTTTCTGAGGCTGATCGCCCGTATCAACCGTCACCCCAGCGCAGGCTGGGGTCTCAATGAGGAGCGCGCGCGGCCTGCCTCGTTAAGATCCCAGCTTGCGCTGGGATGACGGCGGGGGTGGTACCGTCCGTTACTCCTCAATGGCCGCGGCACTCCAGCGCTTCCATGATTTCTTCGATGCGCGCGGGATCGCCTGCGGCGATGACTTCGCCGATACTGTCGGCAGTCAGTGGATCGCCGGCCCAATCGCACATGCGCCCGCCGGCGCCTTCGACCACCGGCACCAGCGCGGCAAAATCGTGGATCTGCAGATTGGCCTCGACGACGATATCGAGCCAGCCGCTCGCCACGCAGCCATAATTATAGCAGTCGCCGCCCAGCACAGTGCTCATCGTCGCGGCATCGAGATGCTCGAAGGCGTGCAACTGGCGATCATCGAACAGCGCTGGCGACGTCGTGCCGAGCAGCGCCTTGCCAAGCTCGGCGCAGCGCCGCGTGACCGCGGGCTGGCCGTTGAACAGCGTCGGTTTGCCCACCGCGCCGATCCAGCGTTCCTGCAGGATCGGCTGATCGATCACCCCCAGCAGCGGCCAGCCTTCGACCATCAGGCCGATCAGCGTGCCGAAGGTCGGGCGACCGGAGATGAACGCGCGCGTGCCATCGATCGGATCGAGCACCCAGGCACGCCCCGACGTGCCTTCCTTGACGCCATATTCCTCGCCGATGATGGCATCGGCGGGATAGGCTTGCTCGATCAGTGCGCGCATCGCCGCTTCGGCGGCGCGATCGGCGAGCGTGACGGGGGAGGAATCTTCCTTTGCTTCCAGCCCGTGCGGCTGGCGGAAATAGGGGCGGATGGCGGCGCCGGCGGCGTCGGCCAGGCGGGCCGCGAAGGCGATGTCGGTATCGGTGATGCGCATGCCGGCGAGCCTAGCCACGCCGGGCGCACCTTGCCAGCCTTTGCGACTCGCATCCGTAACATTGCGCTGGCACATCAGAACGATGCGCACTCCACTGTTGGCGATCATCATCGCCTCGCTCGCCTCCCCTGCCGCCGCGCAGCTGCGCCCGCTGGTCGAGCCGCCGCTGTCCGCGGCGGTGGCGCGCGACGGGGTCACCGTGTTTCTGCTCAACGAGGGCGCGACGGACGTACCGGCGACCGGGCCGGCGGCGCTCGACACGGTGGCGCAGGATGGCACGCCGCTGCGCCTGATCGCCGCGCCTGACGGCGTGGTGATGGTCAAGGCCGGCGGGTTTGCGCGGCTGCAGTATCGGCTGGCGGCGGCGGGCGCCGCGCTGGCCACGACGCCAGCGGCCCCCGCTGCGCCGGCATCCGTACCGGCGTCCGTGGCGGCGGCCGAAACCATCCTCGTCTCGTCACGCGGCGAATCACGTGGCCTGCTCGATCGCTTTGGCACGCATGAGCCGACTTATGGCGCGTTCGGGCTGCAGGATGCCGGCGGCAAGCTGCAACTGAGCTTCGCGTTCCGCGCGCTGGGGCAGGCCGAGGGGCCGCATCTGAGCTTCGCCTATACGCAGACCATGTTGTGGGCGATCGACCGGTCTTCGGGGCCGATCGGGCCGACGACCTACAGCCCGGAGATATTCGTCGATGTGCCGCTGCGCGATACATTGCTGCTGGGGGCGGGGTATCGTCACGATTCGAACGGCGACGGGCCGGCGAGTTCGATCGACGCCAATCGTTTTTTTGCCCGGGCGACCAAGACGTTCGATCTGGGCGGCGGCTGGCGCGCCGATCTCACTCCGCAGGCGTGGTTTTATGTCGGGCCGCAGGGCGTGGCGCCCGATCTGGAGCGCTATTGGGGCTATACGTCGCTGACCGCGTCGATCGGGCAGCAGGACGGCATCAAGATTGCGGGCACGCTGCGCGGCAATCCCGGCACGGGCAAGGGGGCGGGGGAGATGTTCGTCTCCTATCCGCTGCGCGTGCTCGGGCTGCCCGGCGTGTATCTCTTCGGGCAGGGCTTTGCCGGTTATGGCGAGGCGCTGAGCCGTTATGACCAGCGCGACAGGCGGGCGCGGCTAGGCATCGCTCTCACGCGCTGATCGGTGCGCCAATTGTTGGCGCAATTTCCTATGCGGCGTGGCTCATTGTGCGATCGCAGCACGCTACTTTTAGGAAATAAGGCTTCATTTCAGCCGGTTACAAAACTGGCACGCTCTCTGCAATCATCCTGGCATCGGCGGACGGAATGGTCCGGATCGCCGCCAAGCACAGGGAACAAGATCATGACCGACCGTTTCGAAGCTCTCCAGCGCGCCGCCTTCTCCGCCGTCGCCGCTCTGTTCGTCGCCACACTGATGATCAGCGCTGCAGTGCCCGTGTTGCCGATCGCCTGATCGGCAACACCTCTCGTCGGAGTAGCTGTCATGAACCGTAGCATCGCCCTTGGGCTCGGCTCGTTCGCCATCACCATCCTGGCCCTGATCGGCCAGCAAGCCGCCTTCGCCACCCCCTTCTGCTAGATCGGCTCAGGCGGGCAGCGCCCCGCCGAGCGGCCTTGCCGCCGCGTTGTCACCGCGCGAATAGGTGCCGACCAACAATCCTGACCCCAGCACATGCCCGGCCATCGCCTGCAGCAAGGCGGCGCGGCCTGGCGTCTCGCCCGGATCGGCGACCGCCGCGTCCAGCGCGAACAACTGGAAGGCGTAGGAATGATCGCCATGCCCGGTCGGCGGATCGGGCGGCAGCCAGCCTTCGGCGAGATAGGAAGTGCGCCCGACATCACCGTGCAGCGCCTGCCCCGCGCCATCGGCGCGGATCGCGCCTTCCTCCAGCCGCCCGGAATCGGCGGGCAGGCCCCAGACGATGGCATGGACCAGCGGCGACCGCGCCGGCGCATCGGCATCCTCGACCAGCAGGGCCAGCAGCGCCGTGCCCTCGGGCGCCGGGCCCCATACCAGCGGCGGCGAGACGCCCGCGCCATCGGCGGTGAAGCGCGGCGGCAGGCGGCCGCCATGGCCGAACGCCGGGCTCGACAGCTCGATCGTTGCGGCACCGTGCAATTCGGGCTGCGCGATGGCCAGGCTGTCGGCACCGGCGCGCACGCCCTGCAGCGCGGTGCCGAGCCATTGGGGGACATGTTCCAGCATGGGCATTCTCCTGATCTGTCTTTGCCCAAGCGCGGCACGCCGGGCCGAGTTCCGAATCCCCGCGCCATGCGGCGAAATACAGCCTATATAGATGCCTCGGGCATGCCGCCCGGCAAGGAAACGGCCATGGCCAAGAGCCAGAAAAAGTCCAACAAGGAAGTGCGCAAGCCCAAGGCGGAAAAGGTCAAGACGATCGCCGCCAACAGCTCGACCAAGAACAAGACGGTCGAGATGGTCACGATCAAGAGCTGATCCATGACGCAGGACGACGACAGCTTCGTGTATGACGAAGCGAGCGGTGAATGGATCAGTGCGGCCGACGTTGCGGCGGAACCCGCCGGGGGCGTCGTCGTGCGCGATTCGGTCGGTAATGTACTGGCCGATGGCGACCAGGTGACGCTGATCAAGGATCTGACCGTGAAGGGCGCGGGGCAAACGCTCAAGCGCGGCACGCTGATCAAATCGATCCGCCTGACCGGCGACGCGCAGGAGATCGATTGCCGGTACGAGGGCATCAAGGGCCTCGTGCTGCGCGCCGAGTTCGTCAAGAAACGCTGAGTGCTGACGGTACCCGACGCGTGGCAGGCGGCGCTGGCGCACGTCGATCTGGCGCCACTGGAGCGTTTTCTGGGCGACGAGGCGACGGCGGGCAAGCAGATCTTCCCGGCGGCCGACGACCGCTTCCGCGCGCTGACGCTGACCCCGCCCGACGCGGTGCGCGTCGTGCTGCTCGGGCAGGATCCCTATCACGGCGCGGGGCAGGCGCATGGCCTGTCCTTTTCGGTGCGCCCCGGCGTGCGCACGCCGGCCTCGCTGCGCAACATCTACAAGGAACTGGACGGCGATCTGGGCATCCCGGCCGCGACGCACGGTTTTCTGGAGCATTGGGCGCGGCACGGCGTGCTGCTGCTCAACACCGTGCTGACGGTGGAGAGCGGCAAGGCGGGATCGCACCGCAAGCGTGGCTGGGAGGCGTTCACCGATGCGGTGATTGCGCAGATCAGCGCGCAAGGAGCACCCAGCGTGTTCATGCTATGGGGCAATCCGGCGAAGGAGAAAGCGGTGCTGATCGACGATGTGGCGACGGGCGGGCGGCATCTGGTGCTGAGCGCGGCGCATCCTTCGCCGCTGGCGCAGGGCAAGTTTTTCGGCTCGCGGCATTTCTCCAAGGCCAATGCGTTTCTTGAGGCCGAGGGTCGGGGGACGATCGACTGGGCGTTGCCGCCGCTATGAGCCTCGATCGGTTCATCGATGCGCAGCGCGACGTGTATGACGACGCGCTGGCCGAGCTGCGCGCGGGGCAGAAGCGCAACCACTGGATGTGGTTCGTGTTTCCGCAGATCGCCGGGCTGGGGCTGAGCTCGACCGCACAATATTATGCCATCGCCGATCTGGCCGAGGCGCGCGCGTATCTGGCGCATCCGCTGCTCGGCGCGCGGCTGTCGGCGTGTGTCGATGCGATGCTCGGCCATGCCGGGCGCTCGGCCGAGGCGATCCTCGGCGGGATCGATGCGGTGAAGCTGCGCTCGAGCTGCACGTTGTTTGAGGCGGCCGGTTTAGAGGCGGGGGGCGGCGATGGGCGGTTCGGGCAGTGCCTCGATGCATTCTATGCGGGCGAACGCGACGCGGCGACGCTGCGACTGATCGGCTAGGCTAGAACAGGCGTCCGCCATTGGGGACCGGCGCCGAGGGCGCGATCAGCACGACCTTGCCGGCGGCATCGGGGAAGCCCAGGGTCAGCACTTCGGACATCATCGGGCCGATCTGACGCGGGGGGAAATTGATGACCGCGGCGACCTGCCGGCCGGGCAAGTCCTCCAGCGTATAATGGTCGGTAATCTGCGCCGAGGAGCGCTTGATGCCGATCACCGGGCCGAAATCGATCACCAGCCTGAACGCCGGTTTGCGCGCTTCAGGGAAGGGCAGCGCTTCGATGATCGTGCCGATGCGGATATCGACCTTGAGAAAATCGTCGAAGCCGATGGGGTCCGCCGCGCCGGCCGCCGCATCGTGCGACACGTGCATCAGAAATTCACGTCGTCATAATGCGCCGGCGGGGCGATGCCTTCCATCCGCTCGGACAGGAGCGGGCGGAAGCCCGGGCGGCTTTTCATGCCGGCATACCAGCGCGCGGTTTCCTCATGATTTTTCCAGTCGATCCCGCCGAGATAATCGGTGACGGAAATCTGCGCCGCGGCGGCGAGATCGGCAAGGCTCATCGTCGTGCCGCCGATCCAGTTATGATGGCCGAGCAGATAATCGGTATAATCGAGATGGCGGACCGCGGCCTTCATCGCCTCGCGCAGCGCCTTGGAATCGGGCGATTCCTTCGTAACCAGCCGCTTGATCATGCGCTCGTGCATCAACGGAGCGGTGATATCGGCATAGAATTGCGTATCGAACCACGCGACCAGCCGGCGGATTTCAGCGCGGTTCTGCGCCGTGCCGCTGATCATTTGCGCCTTATCGACGGTTTCTTCGAGATATTCGCAGATCGCCATCGAATCCATGAGCAAAATCTTGCGGCCCGGATCGATCAGCAGCGGCACCTGCCCGGCCGGGTTCATATCGAGAAACTCGTCGCGCCGCTCCCATGGCGATTCGCGCACCAGATCGTAGCCGACGCCCTTTTCGCCCAGCAGCAGACGCACTTTGCGCGAGAAGGGACAGAGCGGGAATTGATGAAGTTGCCACATGTTGGTCTGTTAGGCGAAGGCGCCACGGGCCGATAGAGCCGCGGGGCGGGAAATTCGGCGGTGCCTGGCGACTATTGGCCGCCCTGCGGCGCGCTGGTCGCGGCATCCAGCGCCGCGGCGCTCATGGCGAATAAAGCGCGGAGCTTCGCGGCGGTGACGGCAAGTTCCCTCTGCATCACCGCTGCATCCTTGGCGGTGCGCCCGGCGAGCGCCACGGCGCCGCGCGTACGCTGCTGCAGGCGACGATCGAAATCAGGATCGCCGCGGCGCGCGAGATCGTGCAGCGTGTCGTCGGGACGCACCTTATCGGTATAATGCGACAGCGGCCCGACGCGGGTGTCGAGGATCGTGCCGGCAAAGGCATCGAGCACCGTGGCGACGCCCGCCTGGACCTGCGGATCGGCGAGCGCCTGGGCAACCTGATCGACCGTTGGGGCGGTGCGCTCACGCGCCGCGGCGGGGCTGGCGACGACCAGGGCTGCCGCCAAAGATACCAGGGAGATCAGTCGCATGACGCGGGTTTCCAGAGTCAGTGGGTCCGCCCGCGATAGCATGAAACGATGCGGCGGGCGAGCCGGATGGCCAATCTCGTCGTCATCCCAGCGCACGCTGAGATCTCACGCGGCGTCGTCGGGACGGGAGCCGCACGAGACCCCAGCTTTCGCTGGGGTGACGGGTAGGCATGATTACTCCGCGGCGATGACCTGCAAGCTGTCGTCGAGCGGCTGGGGCAGGCGGCTGAGCATTTCCTTGGGCACGATCTGCCAGAAATGCTCGATCGCCCGGCCCCAGTCATCCAGCAGCGCGCCCGACCATTTGCTGTCCGTCGCGGCATGGTGCGCGCGGACCAGCCCGAGCAGCACCGCTTCCCAGTGCATTGAGGACAAGCGGTTCCAGACGATGCTCTCCGGGTTGGCGCGGCGCGCAAAACTGCCCTCGGCATCGTACACAAAGGCCATCCCGCCGGTCATCCCGGCGCCGAAATTGGCGCCGACCTCGCCCAGCACAACCGCCACGCCGCCGGTCATATATTCGCAGCCATTGGCGCCGCAGCCCTCGACCACCACGGTCGCGCCCGAATTGCGCACCGCGAAGCGCTCGCCGGCCTGGCCTGCCGCGAGCAGGCTGCCCGAGGTGGCACCATACAGCACGGTATTGCCGATGATCGTGTTATGCTGGCTGGCCAAGGTCGCGCTGACCATCGGGCGCACGACGATCTTGCCGCCGGACAGGCCCTTGCCGACATAATCGTTGGCGTCGCCAAACACTTCGAGCGTGATGCCCTTGCACAGGAATGCGCCAAGGCTTTGCCCGGCCGAGCCCCGCAGGCGGACATGGACATGGCCGTCCGCCAAGGTCGACATGCCGAACTTGGTGGTGATTTCGCTCGACAGGCGCGTGCCGACCGCGCGGTGCGTGTTGCGCACCGAATAGGTCAGCTGCATCTTCTCACCGCGGCTGAACACCGCGGCGGCATCGCGGATCATCTGCGCATCGAGGCTGTCGGGCACGTCGTTGCGGAACGTGCCGAGCGAGAAGCGGCGCTGGCTGTCATCGGCATCGACCTTGGCGAGAATCGGGTTGAGATCGAGATCGTCGAGATGCTCCGCGCCGCGACTGACCTGGCGCAGCAATTCGGTGCGCCCGATCACCTCGTCGAGGCTCTTGAAGCCCAGCCGCGCAAGGATATCGCGCACTTCCTCGGCAATGAACGTCATCAAATTGATGACCTTTTCGGGTGTGCCGGTGAATTTCGCGCGCAACCGTTCGTCCTGCACGCACACGCCCACGGGACAGGTGTTGGAATGGCATTGCCGCACCATGATGCAGCCCATCGCGACGAGGCTGAGCGTGCCGATGCCGAATTCCTCCGCCCCCAGGATCGCGGCGATGACGATGTCGCGCCCGGTCTTCAATCCGCCATCGGTGCGCAGTTTGATGCGGCCGCGCAGACCATTGAGCGTCAGCGTCTGATTGACTTCGGACAGGCCCATTTCCCACGGCGTGCCGGCATATTTGATGCTGGTTTGCGGGGACGCGCCGGTGCCGCCGACATGGCCGGCGATCAGGATCACGTCGGCATGGGCTTTTGCCACGCCCGCCGCGACCGTGCCGATGCCGGCCGAGCTGACCAGCTTGACGCAGACGCGGGCGCGCGGATTGATCTGCTTGCAGTCGTAGATCAGCTGCGCGAGATCCTCGATCGAATAGATATCGTGGTGCGGCGGCGGGCTGATCAACGTCACGCCCGGCGTCGCGTGGCGCAGTTTGGCGATGAATTCGGTGACCTTGAAGCCGGGCAATTGCCCGCCCTCGCCGGGCTTGGCGCCCTGCGCCACCTTGATCTCGATCTCCTCGCACGAGCCCAGATATTCCGCGGTAACGCCGAAGCGGCCCGAGGCGATCTGCTTGACGCCGGAATTGGCATTGTCGCCATTGGCATAGGGCTTGAAGCGGGCGACATCCTCGCCGCCTTCGCCCGACACCGCCTTGGCGCCGATGCGGTTCATCGCAATCGCCAACGTCTCGTGCGCCTCGGGGCTCAGCGCACCGAGCGACATGCCCGGCGTGACGAAGCGCTTGCGGATCTCGGTGATCGCCTCGACCTGATCGGGCGCGATGCCTTCATCGGGGAAATTGAACTGCAGCAGATCGCGCAGATAGATGGGCGGCAATGCCTCCACGCCGCGTGAGAATTGCAGATAGGTCGAATAGGAATCGGTCGCCACCGCGCTTTGCAGCAGATGCATCAGCTGCGCCGAATAAGCATGCGTCTCGCCCGAGTGCCGCTGGCGATAGAAACCGCCGATCGGCAGATGGACGACGGCATTGTCATAGGCGGCATCATGCCGGTCGGTCGCGTTGACGAACAGCGAGGCATAGCCCTCGCCCGAAATCTTCGCCGGCATGCCGGGGAAGAAATCGTTGACCAGGCTGCGGCTCAAACCGACCGCCTCGAAATTATACCCGCCGCGGTAGGACGAGATCACCGCGATGCCCATTTTCGAGATGATCTTGAGCAGCCCCTCGTCGATCGCCGTGCGATGCCGCTGCAAACATGTGTCGAGCGTGAGATCGCCGAACAGGCCGCGCTCGTGCCGGTCGGCGATCGAGGCTTCCGTCAGATAGGCGTGCACCGTGGTCGCACCGACGCCGATCAGCACGGCATAATAATGCGTATCGAGGCATTCGGCGGTCTGGATGTTGATGCTGGCATAGGAGCGTAGGCCCTTGCGCACGAGATGCGTGTGCACCGCCGCCGCCGCCAGCACGCCGGCGATGGCGATGCGATCCTCGCCGACATTCATGTCGCTCAAGAACAATTCGCTCTTGCCCTGCCGCACCGCCTGCTCGGCCTGGGTGCGGATCCGCGCGATCGCGCTGCGCAGCGTCTCGGGCGTGCCGCCGGTTTCGAACGTGCAGTCGATCTCCGCCACCTTGGAACCGAAGAATGCTTTCAGCCGCAGCCAGTCGGCGCCGGTCAGCACCGGCGATTCGAGCACCAGAACGCCATCGCGGCGCTCATCGGTATCGAGGATATTGCCGAGATTGCCGAACCGCGTCTTGAGCGACATGACATGGCGTTCGCGCAAGCTGTCGATCGGTGGGTTGGTCACCTGGCTGAAATTCTGCCGGAAGAAATGGCTGATCAGCCGCGGATTGTCCGACACGACGGCGAGCGGCGTATCGTCGCCCATCGAGCCGATCGCTTCCTTGGCGCCCTCCACCATCGGCGAGAGGATCAGCTCCATATCCTCCAGCGTCTGCCCGGCGGCGATCTGGCGGCGCGTGAGATCGGCGCGCGGGAAGCGCGTCACGGCATCGCCCGGCGCTGCCGGCAGATCGTCGATGGCGAGGAAATTGCCCACCATCGCGGCATAATCCGCTTCGCCGGCGATCTTGTCCTTGACCGCGCGATCCTTGAACAAGGTGCCGGTCTCAAGATCGACCGCGATCATTTCGCCCGGCCCGAGCCGGCCTTTTTCCACCACGGTCGATTCGGGCACCACGACCATGCCGGTTTCGGAGCCGACGATGAGCAGCCCGTCGCTGGTCAGCGTATAACGCAGCGGGCGCAGTGCGTTGCGGTCCATCCCGGCAACCGCCCAGCGTCCGTCGGTCATGGCCAAAGCGGCGGGGCCATCCCACGGCTCCATTACCGAGCCGAGATATTTGTACATGTCGAGATGCGCCTTGGGCATCTCGCCCTTGGGGCCCCAGGCCTCGGGCACCAGCATCAGCTTGGCGGTCGGCGCATCGCGCCCCGACCGGCAGATCGCCTCGAACGTGGCATCCAGCGCGGCGGTGTCGGAGGCGCCGGCCGGGATCACCGGCTTGATATCCTCCGAATGCTCGCCGAACGCATTGGCCGCCATCTTGATCTCGTGGCTGATCATCCAGTTCTTGTTGCCGCGAATGGTGTTGATCTCGCCATTATGCGCGAGGCAGCGGAACGGCTGCGCCAGCCACCATTGCGGGAAGGTATTGGTCGAATAACGCTGGTGGAAGATCGCGACGCGCGATTCGAAGCGCTGGTCCTGCAGATCGGGGTAGAAGACCGACAGCGATTCGGCGAGGAACAGCCCCTTGTAGATGATCGAGCGGCAGCTGAGCGAGCAGACGTAAAAGCCCTGGATCTGCGCGGCGATGACGCGCTTTTCGATCCGGCGGCGGACGAGATAGAGGTTCTTCTCGAACTCGGCGGCGCTCTGCTCCTCGGGGAGCGGCCCGGCGATCATGATCTGCTCGATCTCGGGGCGCGTGGTCTGCGCCTTGAGGCCGATGACGGAGACATCGACCGGCACCTGGCGCCAGCCGTAGATCTTATAGCCTTCCTCGATGATCGCGCTTTCCACGATAGTGCGGCACGCTTCCTGCGCGCCCAGATCGGTGCGCGGCAGGAAGATCATGCCGACCGCCAGGCGGTTGGGCAGCGGGCGATGGCCCGAGGCGGCGACCGCATCGTCGAAGAATTTGAGCGGCAGATCGACATGCAACCCGGCGCCATCGCCGGTCTTGCCATCGGCATCCACCGCGCCGCGATGCCACACGGCCTTCAGCGCATCGATCGCCGACTGAACGACGCGGCGCGAGGGCGTGCCATCGGTGGCGGCGATGAGGCCAACGCCGCAGGCATCGGACTCGAATTCGGGGCGATACATGCCGTGCTCGGCAAGGCGGTCGCGTTCGGCGTTCATGTCGGTCATGCCAGCCAGTCCTTCACTATGAGGTAGGTCGCGCGGGGCGCGGGATCGTAACGGTAAGCAGGCGGGTCAGGCCGCCACCTGCTGGCTTGCCGCTTTCGCCTTGAGCCATTTGTGCATCGCCGCCGACACATCGCGCCCGTCGCGGATCGCCCAGACGACGAGGCTCGCGCCGCGGACGATGTCGCCGGCCGCGAACACGCCGTCGAGCGAGGTCATTAGCGTCTTGCCGACGAGCAGCGTGCCCCAGCGCGTCACGCCCAGTTCGGGGGCGCCGAACAATGTGGGCAGATCCTCGGCATCGAAGCCCAACGCCTTGATCACCAGATCAGCGGGGACATCGAAGCCGCCCGCCGGATCGATCTCGGGCGCACGACGACCGCTGGCGTCCGCTGCGCCGAGGCGCATGCGGCTGGCTTTCACGCTGGTCACGCGCTCCGCCGCGGCGAAGGCTTCGGGGGCGGAGAGCCAGACGAACTCGACGCCTTCTTCTTCGGCATTGGCGACTTCGCGCTGCGATCCGGGCATGTTGGCGCGGTCGCGGCGGTACAGGCATTTCACGCTCGCCGCACCCTGGCGCACCGCGGTGCGCACGCAATCCATCGCGGTATCCCCGCCGCCGATGACCACGACATGCTTGCCTTCGGCGTTGAGCGAGCCATCGTCGAACGCCGGAACGGCGTCGCCAAAGCCCTTGCGGTTGGAGGCGGTGAGGAAATCGAGCGCGTCTACCACGCCTGCGCTGCCCACGCCCGGTGCCTTGATCGCGCGCGGCTTGTACACGCCGGTGGCGATCAGCACGCCATCATGACGCTGGCGCAGTTGATCCAGGCTGGCGTCGCGGCCGACTTCGAAGCTCTCGTGGAACACGATGCCGCCCTGTTTCAGGCGCTCGACGCGGCGGGTGACGACGTGCTTTTCCAGCTTGAAGCCGGGAATGCCGTAGGTCAGCAGCCCGCCGGCCCGATCGTAACGGTCATAGACATGCACCTCATAGCCGCGGTTGCGGAGATATTCCGCTGCCGACAGCCCCGCGGGGCCCGCGCCGATGATGCCGACCGACTGGCCGCGCGCCGGACCGACCGTCACCGGCTCGATCCAGCCTTCTTCCCACGCCGTATCGGTGATGAATTTCTCGACCGAGCCGATCGTGACCGCGCCGTGGCCGGAGAATTCGATCACGCAATTGCCTTCGCACAGCCGATCCTGCGGGCAGATGCGGCCGCAAATCTCGGGCATGGTCGAGGTCGCATTGCTCAGTTCATAGGCTTCGCGCAGCCGCCCCTCGGCGGTCAGGCGCAGCCAATCGGGGATATGGTTGTGCAGCGGGCAATGCACCGAGCAATAGGGGACGCCGCATTGCGAACAGCGCCCGGCCTGATCCTCGGCGGCGGGCGGCGCGTAGCGATCGGCGATCTCGCGGAAATCCTTCGCGCGCAATTCAGGCGCGCGCTTGCCCGGATAGGCCTGCGGCGTTTCCACAAATTGAAGCATCGTCTCGGTCATGCGCCCTCGCCCCTCTATCGAGCAGGCGCATAATTGCGTATTCTCGGTAAGTCACGCAAAATTACGTCGTTAGGTAAGGTCTAATTACCTATTTAGCCGTCTTTGGCGAATTGCGTTGTCGAAATCGTCGACCCTCAGCCACTAAACATCCGATTCGGCCCTATCATGCCAGCAAGGCGATGAGCGCAATCGCGCCGGCGACGATGCGGTACCACGCAAACGGCGCGAATCCGTGCCGGCCGACGAACGCGACGAACCAGCGAATCACTGCCAAGGCGACGACGAACGACACGACAAAGCCGATCGCGATCGCGGTGAGATGCGCGTCACCCAGCTCGTGGCGGCTTTTGTACAGCGCCAGCGCAGTGGCACCGCACATCGTCGGGATGGCGAGGAAGAAGCTGTATTCGGCGGCGGTTTCGCGGTCCACGCCAAGCGTCAGCGCGCCCATGATGGTCGCGCCCGACCGGCTGACCCCGGGGATCATCGACAGGCATTGCACGACGCCGATGATCAGCGCGGTACGCCACGGCATCGTCTCTACCGAGCGCGTCGTGACATGCTTCTGGAGCTTTTCGATCAGCAGGATCAGCACGCCGCCGACGATCAGCGCGATCGCCACCACCAGCGGCCCCACCAACGGCGCCTCCAGGACGGCCTTGATCGACTTGTAGGCGATCGCGCCGACCACCGCCGAGGGCAAAAAGCCCAGCAGCACATTGCGCGTAAAGCGGATCGCCGCCGGATCACGCGCGATCAGGCCACGGCCGACCTTCATGAACCGACCCCAGAACAGCACGACCACCGCGAGGATCGCGCCGAGCTGGATGACTATATCGAACGTGGCATCGGCTTGCGGCAAGCCGAGCAGCGCGCCGGCGAGGATCAGATGACCAGTCGAGGAAACGGGCAGAAATTCGGTCACCCCCTCGACGATGCCGAGCAGGACGATAACGATCAGATCATACACGTGGAATTCTCCGTTGTGCCGTTTGGTCGCGCGATATGTTCACGCGCCGTCGGTCACCACGCCGAAGCGCCCCTGGCGGCGATAGCGCACCAGCCAGGCGGGCGCGACCGCGTCGAGCGGCGTCGGCGTGATCCCGAACGCCGCCAGCCCGTCCGCACCGGTCACGACATTGTCGCTCTGCAGCATCTTCCATTGATCCATCGTGATCGGCGCGCCGGGCAGGAAGCCCGCGCGCGCGATCAACGCGCCGGCAATATCCGGTATCTCAATGATGTTCGGCGTGCGCCCGATCGCCTGCGCGATCCAGCGGATCAGCGCGCCCATCGTCAGCACGTCAGGCCCGCCCAGCTCGAAGGTCTGGCCACCGAATTGCTCCGGATCAGCCAGCGCGCGGCCCGCCGCTTTCGCCACGTCGTCGACATAAACGGGCTGGAACTTCGTTCCGGCGCGCAGCACGGGCACCACCGGCGCGCTGGCGATCATCCCGGCGAAGCGATTGACGAACTGATCCTCGCGCCCGAACACGATCGAGGGGCGCAGGATCGTCGCGGTCGGAAAGGTGGCGCGGACCGCTTCCTCGCCGGCGGCCTTGGAGCGGCCATAAGCCGATGACGACGCGGCATCCGCGCCGATCGCGGAGACATGCACCAGCGCGCCGACCCCCGCCGCCGCCGCGGCACGCGCGACATTGCCCGCGCCCTCGGCCTGCACGGCGTGGAAATTGCCTTTTAGCACGCCGACCAGATTGACCACCGCATCCGACCCATCGATCGCGCGCGCGATCGATTCCGGCTTGGTTACGTCGATCGCGGCGAACTGGGTCTGCCCCAGCCCGCCCTGTGTGCGCAGGAACATCGCGCCGCGCGGATCGCGCTGCGCGATGCGCAATCGCGCGCCTGCCTTGAGCAGATCCTGCGCCATATAGCGCCCGAGGAACCCGCCCCCGCCGATCAACGTCACCAACTTGCCGTTCATGCCTGAAGTCCTGCCTAAATTCTGCAAACCCCTTGCCCCACCACCATGCGTGTTGACAAGGCCGCTAACCCACCCCTAAAGCCCGCCGCCTACCCAGTGCCCGGATGGCGGAATTGGTAGACGCACCAGCTTCAGGTGCTGGCGATCGCAAGGTCGTGGAGGTTCGAGTCCTCTTCCGGGCACCATCGCTTCTCAACTAAGATGTTGAAAAGCGTCGATAATATTGGGAATTTAGCATCACCGTTCCCACACTTCTTCCCTCATTGTGTTCCGGTATGTGACGAACAGTGGCGCACGGTGGCGACCTGTTTATTTGCGCGGCTTGACAGCTCAGGTGCCGAGAGCAGTGTGGGCCGATGGCTCACAGTTTTGTTGCTTATATAGATGAGGCTGGCGACGACGGTCTTACCGGAAAGTACCGATCAGCCGGTCGGGGTGGTGGCGCGTCGCATTGGCTGACTATCGGCGCGAGCGTCTGGCGGCAATCACGTGATCTGGACGCTGTTCAATGGGCAAAAGCGATCCTCGCGCAGATGCCGCAACAGAAGCGGTCGAAGCCTTTACACTTCAAGGAGCTCGACCATCCGCAACGGGTCATGGCGATAGACGGAATTTGCGGGAAGCCGATCCGCTGCATAGCAGTTATCGCCAACAAGCCGATCATTCCTGACGGGATGTACCCAGCGAAGAACCAACTTTACCATTATATGTGCCGCTATTTGATCGAGCGTATATCGTGGCTATGCCGCGATCTACGTCCGACAGTCCCCGAGGGCGACGGACGCGTGAAGATAGTTTTCTCCCGCCGCCGGGCGATGAATTACGATGATTTTCAGTCCTACATGCAGCACATGCGAGACCTCGCCGACCCTGAGATCAAAATCCATTGGCCGGTTATCGACGTGCTCGGGATCGAGGCATTCGACCACGGCGCGCGGTTTGGGCTTCAGCTCGCTGATCTTGCAGTATCCGGCCTGACCGCTGCGCTGGAGCCCGACTTCTATGGAAATGTGGAACCTCGATTCGCACGCATGCTCAAGCCCACCGTCTACAATCGAAACGGCAACTATATGAGTTACGGCACGAAGCTGGTGCCGCCCTTAGACAAGCTGCAATTGAACACCCAACAACAGGAATTTACAGCGATTTTTGGTGGAGGTTGAGGCGACCCCCCGGCCCATGTTTGCGATCTCTCGCCTGCAACCTTCCGGATGCTCTGGGGGATTCCGGCGTTGATCGCCTCGCCTTTAAAACTAGTGGCAAGACGCGAAAAAGTCAATGATTCCAGCCGCTTTTCCGACATATGGTTAACCCATTGAAGCGACTCGATTTCTGACGGCCGCAGCTCTTAACTGACAAACATCGCCTCGACGATCGCCTGCATTAGGACGCCTCGAGGCACAGGCACGCTGACCGAAGTATATCCCTGGTTCGCCGCTCGTCGCGTCCCATACAGCCCGATCCACTGCCGTCCATGCTGGCGCCAAGCGCGCTGCAGTGACGGCACTGGCAGCAGCACGCAAGTAGCCGCTGGCGCGTAAGCATAAGCGATGAAGTCGCACGCGAGCGGCTTTTGCACCCAGCCTGGAAGCTGCCGTCTCTCATCCGACCAGCGCTCCAGCAGAACGTCCGGCCAATCCTGCGTGCGGATCTTCTCGTCCACGGTGAAGGTGCGCCCGCAGGCCAGGGTAAGTAGGCGATCGATGCCAGCTCTTTGCGCCCACCCATCTTGCTCGATCGCGACAGCCGACATCAATGTGGGGAAGACCTGCCGGTAGATCGGGATCCACCAGTCTGATCCGTATTGCGCTGACAGATCGTGGCTGTCCTGAAACCGGTGAACACGTGCTAAGCCCGCCGACCGCGATCTGCGGGCGACGGGCCGAGAGGGCTGGGTCCGGGGCGTTGCCGCGGGCCATGGGGCGGGGCTAGTCGTAAGCGTCCTCCTGTTCGCAGTCGTAACTGTCTTCCCAATCCTCGCGCAGATGCTCAAGGTCCGGATCGCCGTCGATCTCGTCCATGCGGTCTATCATGCAGGCGGTGAGCCGGGCCAAAGCGGCACGAGGCAACGAAGGCATTATGCGCAGCAGCCCAGTCGCCGACGGCAAGTCGTTTGGCCTGGACCAACGCCGCTGTCGGGCGCGGCGCCAGCCAACGCGTGCTGGTGCCGGCAGCCTTACCGGGATCGAAGGGTGTGCCATCGTCATGCCCTCCCTGTCGCTGCGAGATGGTAAAGCCGCCAGTGATCCGGACCGTGGCGTTCGCGGTATTCGGCTAGTGCCAGGCGGATCTCGAGGATCGTTGCCGTCGCCTCTATCCCCGCCATGCCTGGAGCATTGAGCTCCAGAAGGTCGGCGGCAACGGGTGGCGGACGCTGTATCTGTTGAGTTTCCATCCTCAAACCTGCCCGACCTGCCGCCGCTCGATCACAGTGCGGACCGCTTCAACGCGTTCCGGGTGCCCGACAAGCTGCGCCATCACCGGGGTCAACTCGTCGGCAGCGCAATCCTGCACGACGAGCCACAACTTGCGGCCGGATGCGAGGGCATAGCCGCCG
>NZ_JBDIMF010000008.1:0-159766 GCF_039614825.1 Sphingomonas qilianensis
GATTGCGAATAGGATCGCCTGTGCCGAGGACACCCCCTCCTGCAGCAGGGTTTCGGCTTGGGCGGCGCGGCTCATGGTGGGGGTCATTGCTCAAACCTCCGTTTCGCCGGTTCGATACCGGCGCGCACTGAAAACGATCGCGCATCCGTCCTGCATCTGCGAACCGATCGCCTCCAGATTGATGCCAAAGTCGCAAGCCATGAAGTCGAGCATGGCGTCGATCGCATTCGACAAGATGCCAGGCCGCGGGTCCGTTCGCCCGAATGGCGAGACGATATTGGCCTGGAAGTCATGTTCCAGCCGAACGTGGTAGGTGAGGATCAACAAGTCGGTATTGCCGTCCGGGACTTGGGTAAGGATGGCATACCGCAGCGCGTCGCCATCGGCTTCATTGGCGCGGCTGGCGCGATCCAATCGGCCGTCGCGAGCGGTGTCGTCATTGGTCGCGATTTGAGCGTTTTCGATCGCGGTGCCTTCGAGCTGCGTCGCCTCCCAACGCTCGTGAAGCGCCTGGATCAACGAAAGCGGGGCGGCGGCGGTTGGATTCGTCGTCATCGCTCAACCCTCCTGCGCTGCAAAGCGAGCAAGATCGGCGCGCACGAATTCCACGATGTCGTCGCCGTCAACTTCGTTGCCGGCCACTTTGATTTTAGTCAAAAGCGCGCCGATCGTGGGGGCCGGCACAGCGATTAGCGCCTCGAACGCGGCCCAGCGGGGCTTGGAGAACATCTCGGTGTGGCGCTGTTCCGCGGCCTGCATCTCTTCAAAGTAGGCATCCCAGCGCACAGCGTCTTGGCCATGAGCCAAGTTTCTTGTGGCGCCGAATTTTGCGGCAAACGGTGCGGTCCGGCAATCGTATAAGTCAGAAGCGCTCTTGAGCGCCCCGTGGTTCAGATCGTGCAGATCTGCGTCACGGGCACGGTGGTATGTGCTCAATGCGGCGTCGAAGTCGGATCGCATTACGGGCATTGCCGCTGCGACGCTTCCGCTGATTGCAACCAGGGCGGGCGCAGTCAACGCAGCACCGAAGATGGCGCGCCTTGACGCGATTATGCTAGAGATGGTGTTAGCCACTATCGATCTCCTTACGATCGGTTGAGGTAAGAGCTGGGTGGAAGTTGGCGCTTCCTCTCAGCTCGCATTTGTGTTATCTCAAAATCAGTATGGTGTCAAATAGTGATAACACAAATAAACGAGGCCGTCCGGTCACCACCGGCAAGGGCTCTTTGATCGGCATCCGGATGCTTCCGGATTTACTGGCCGCGCTCGATGAATGGATCGAGGCCCAGGTCGAGCCGAAACCGTCGAGGCCAGAGGCTGCACGTCGTATCCTGTGGGAAGCGCTGAGCCGACGCTGACCGGCCCTCGCTGCTACTTTATCCACGGACGGAGCGGTGCTAGCTGTTAGCGATGACAGAAGACGAGGCCGCCATCACGTTTTATAACCTGATGAACACTCACATGAATGCTCGTCTGGATCTTCTAAAAAAGAACCGGCGTAAGGTTGCCCATTATACGACCGCCGAAAACGCCATGAACATTATCACCGGCAAATCGATATGGCTGCGCAACTCCGCGCTGATGAACGATTTCTCGGAGATCAAATACGGCAAAGAGCGGCTTGTTGATGCTTTAAAACGGCAGATGGCGGAGATTGACACGATTTTAGGCGGCGCCCACCATCAGTTGGCGACTGAGATTATTAATTGGTTGGTTGAGGTCGAAGAGCCAATCAACACACACACCTACCTGACGTCGTTCGCCGAACATTCCGAAAACGATTTTCTCGGAAAACTGTCGATGTGGCGGGCATATGGCGGCCCGGTCGCGGGTGTCGCGATCGTGTTCAACACGGATGTATTCGAGAGTGAAGAGGTCGGGCAGGCCCTGAATGCCTTCATGTATCCGGTGCTGTATGGACAGGCGGAGTTTGATCGACATTTTGATCAGATCGTGGCGAACCTGCGATCGCATGGCGATCTACTCGAACAGCTCCCCCGGGCGCGGGTTAAGTCTGTTTTATTTCATACTTTCCAGGACTTAGTTCTAACAACTAAACATCCCGGGTTTGCTGAGGAAGAGGAATGGAGGGTGATCTTCGCGCCCCCGTTGTTCGGACCTGCTCATATGGATAAGGGCATCCACACCATTGCCGGCATTCCGCAAGTTGTGCACAAGATCAAGCTTGGGGATCAGTCTCCCATAAATCTGCCTGAGCTCGAGCTCGATCGGCTCGTTCATCGGGTTGTCGTGGGTCCTTGCCAGTACCCGCAGCAAGTCGCTTATGCGCTGGATACAGCCCTCCAGGCGGCCGGCGTCAAAAATAGCCGCGACCGTATCCTTATATCGGACATACCTCTGAGGCAGCGCGGCTAGTGCGCTGTCAGACTTAACGCCTGCCGCACCGCCGCTACACTCGGCATATTCACCGTTAAGACTGGGAGCATCGCCGTGGATCGGTGGGACGGTAACGACTATCAAACATGGACTCGGCTGGCGATCGGCTGCTCGGTGATTGGACTTATCGTCGAACGCTTTCGTCCGAGCGGAGAGCTTTTCGTCATGTGCATTATGTTCGTGATCATCGGGATCGTGATGGTTCCGGAAGGCCCGAAGCCCCCGCCGGATTAGGCTGTGAGGCCCACAGCGCGGACGAACCAAGCCGAGCCGCCGGGCTCACTTTGCTGGCGTGAGCGGCCTCGCGCCGGGCAGGTCAAAGCGGGTTGCCGGAGCAAGGTTGTTATTTAACGCCCACCTTCGACAAAAATGCAGCCAAGCCGATCTCGGGCATGCCGTCGTCCTTTACGATGCCGTCGGACGAACTGCGGAACAGGGCCCCGAGGATAATTTGTCGATCGCTCTCCGTCGCGGCACCCGTCTCCGTGAGCGATAGATATGTTTCGGTCATCACGGCGCGTTCGCTGGCGTCGTACCGTAGATGGTGTTCCGAAAGGTATAGCTTCGTCAGGATCCTGCCCACCCAAAAGATGAGCGCGGATATTGCCGCCAATCCGGCCGAGACGATTACCGCGACTATTGGGCTGGTCGCCTTGGTTGTGCTGCTGAGAAGAAGAGCAACAGCCGCGTAAAATGTAACCGCGAGCGCTATGATGGCGATCCCAAAGTACGATGTCAGGGTCCGCCAAGCCTTCTTCTCGGCAAACTTATGTTCGACTGATTTGGCCTGCCAATATTCCACTGGCGCCTTGAGTTTCATGAACTCCTGATAAGTCATCCGCACTGCATTGATGGCGTCGATCGAGGTTTCGGTGGCTTCGCCAAATCGCTGCTGATCGCTCCGCCAGCTAGCGCGTGCGGCTGTGAATGCTTTTGCAGCAATGCCCTTTCCGCGCTCCACGATAACCATGGCGCGCTGCTCTGCGTGCGCGAGGGCGGCTTCATGGGCACGAGCGGCAGCCCGAGCTGCGTCACGGAAATTCGCGCGCTCAAGGGCAAAGCGTTTGGCAGCAAGCTCGGCATCAAACCCCGCGGGAAACGAATAAAGGACAGCGCCTTTAATTTGCTCCGCGCTCGTCGCACTCCCTAAGTTCACAATTCTCATATGCAGCCCAGCTGCAAAAGCTGCGGCTTCAATTCCGACCTGATCGATTATCATCGCGATAGTATCGCCAACGACAGATTGGGACCAAATGAGCCTGCGAGAAGAATAAATCTCTTGAATTGTATCAAGATTATTCGAAACAGGAACTTGGCTTGCTTCGTTATTATGGATGATTTGCTGAAGGTGATCAAAGTTTGTCTGCAAGTTGATCGCGATATTGAACTGATTCGCGGAGCTTGACGTCGGATTAAGCCAATCCCACCTCTCGCGTTCGGTCACGATCCATCTCTTGAGTGAGCTATATGACGGGAAATGGAGTTCCTCATTAGCCCCGTCCAAAGAAATCTTAAGTACTTTTGCATCGCTCATCGCATGGCTCCCCAGAACGCTGAGTACATGGCGGACGTTCCACGGCAAGCTAATCGTGAAATTAGCGCCTCTCGATCGTAAGATCGCAAGGCAGCATCCCGCCCTTGAAGCAAGCCAGTATATTTGGGGGAGGGTTTCGCCGGCGCAAAGCCGCAGCCGGGCAGTTTATCTCAACCCTCGCCATCTGGTCTAATTCCAGCAGGCGGGCCGACGAAACCGCATCTGAAAATATGGTTATGCACGACTGTGGTCAAGGCCCCGCCGTTGCGGCTGGTCGCCACTAGGTTAGGCGTGCGAGCATGTTCCGCACGGTCGACGCGTGCCACTGGCCGCCACGTGCGGTTATGAACCCGCCAGCATTCAACTCCCCGGCCAGGTTCTCTAGCGAGGTGATGCCGCGTGCGCGCATGTCGTCGATCACCGGGCGCATGGTCTCGGCCCGCCCGGCCGCCTCGGATCGGATCGCATCGATGCTAGCAGTGTTGCCCTTGGCCGCCCGCCTGAGCGCTGCAGCGCCGTTTGGATTACCCAGGCGCTGGCCACGCGCCTTCGCAGCCTGCAGCGCCTCGCTGGTACGCTTGGAGATCGCCTTGCGCTCCGCCTGGGCCACCGCGGCCATGATGTGTACGGTCAGCTCGTTCGCTTCGGGCATGTCCGCTGCAATAAAGGGGGCGCCGCTGTCCTGCAGAGCGGCGAGGAATGCCACGTTACGGCTTAGGCGATCCAGCTTAGCTACGACGAGCGTGGCGCCAGTGACCTTCGCGCGGTGTAGCGCCTTGGCGAGCTCGGGTCGATCGGCGCGCTTGCCACTTTCGATCTCGGTATAGGGTGGCGCAACCAGATCCCAGCCACGGGCGGTGCATAGGCTTTCGACTGCCTCTCGCTGCGCCTCCAGACCGAGACCGGAGCGGCCTTGGGCAGCGGTCGACACACGGTAATAAGCAACGGCTTTCATGGCTGCGTCATTCCTACACAATGGCTAAACGACCGTTACGCCATTTTGTAGGACTTCGCAATGATCAGCGTGCGCCTTGGATATACATCCGCGCAATCGTCTGGTCATCATAGGGCAGGCCAACCGCCTTGCGCCGCGCGCGAAGGGATTCCTGAACCGCGCGCGGTATCGCCACGCTGTTTGTTGGCAAAGCGTCGTCGCGGAAACGTGCTATCGCCGCGCCACCGCGCACCACCGGCATCACGGCATTATCAAACGCCTTCTTTAGCTCGTCGTCGGTCGGCTGACGCTCTCCGCCGGTCAGTGCTGTGATATAATTCTGCATGACGGAGAATAGGCGCATCGCCTCTTTACGTTCAGGCTTACCCTCTTTGCTCGTCTGCTTCATGTCCAGGTTTACGTCGACGGCGTAGCGGTTGATCATGCCCCAGATGCGGGAGTGCGCGACCGCCTCGGGAGCGTTCGGCTTGGCTATCATCCGAGCCTGCAAAGTTGAAACCTGATCGTATTCGGCGCGGGTCATGCTCTGCTTGTAGAGCCGCAGATCCTTCTTACGGAACGCATCTGGATCAAGTTCAATAAGCTGGTGCAGGTTGGTAACCACTTCACCGTTCGCCTCAACCGGCTTGGGAGCAGCGTTCTGCCGTGCTTGATTGGTCAGCGAGTGAAGCGCTTCAGCCGACAGGTTCCGACGGACGGCGGCGGGTATCTGCGAGACAGAGGTGTAGTCATCTCCCAATGCGTCGATGTGGCGATATGCCTCGTCTTTGGCGTATTCCTCAGACCGCGCAATGACCCGATCGTTGCGCGAAACCCTGTCCTCGATCGCCTGTCGTGCAAACTTCTTGCGCTCAAAACTCCAATCGGATCTGGCATCGATAGCCTGATACAACCCGCCAAGGTCGTCACGCCGCGGATGCCCCACTGGTGCGGCCGGCGCGGGCTGGCCGCTGCCGGGCTGGCCAACGACTACATGCCAGTGATCGCCTGTCGCATGAGCGCTGCGTCCCGACCCGACCTCGTTCTTCGCCTCGATTATTGTATAGCCTGCCCGTTTTAGGCCCCCAACATATTGCTCAAACGACATACCCTTGATTGGCGCGACGTCGACAGCACCATGAGATTGTGTGTGCCAGGAAGTAGGGTTGGCTTTAGACAACGGATCATCTGGTGATCGGTAATTCGACGTAATGCGCGCACCGGGATAGACCGACGCGACTACCGCCCTTCCGTTGGCTACCGGCTTGACAGCTCCCTTAGTTGGCGCGGCGGTCTCGATGCGCGGCGCCCCGCCTTCGAGCGTGGCTTGGATCTCATCGCCATCAGCTTCGCCCTGCCGTTCCATAAGCGGGTGATACAACGCCTTCTCGATCTTGAGACGATCGCTGGGTTCGATGTTATCGTAATTATCACGGTAAGAACGCGCGGCAGCCTCGGGGTCGGCCGTCATTTTCTGGTCGATAACCTGCGTCCAGATATTGGAAACATACGCCTTCTTGGCGGCGCGGGTAGCATCAGGCCCATGTTCGGCGGCCTTCGCCTCGATCTCGCCAAGCCCCGTTGCCACGAACCGTGCAAATAGCTCGGGCTCGTCGGCATGAATGACAGCGTCACTTGCCGCGTTGGACATTCTGGCGACCGACTGGCGACCTTCCTCAACCCCAATTTCCCGGTTTGCATGCTCAGCAATGCGGACAAGTTCCGAGCTGGCTCGATCGTCAAATGACTGACTGAACATGTCACGTTGTCGACGGGTCGTCAGGCCGGACAAAAGCTCTTGCCGGATATCCGAAATCGCCTTTTCCGTTGGCTTTCGGGCATTGGCTGCAACGAAGCCCTGTTTCGAGAAATAGGCATCTTCGCCGGTCCGCAGCAGTTCACGCAGGCGCGTCGCAGCAATATTATCCTGCCGCTTTGTCGCTGCGTTATCGAGTTGAACGTCGAGCTGCTCCTGAACGTCGGAATGAGCGCTCAGAGCTTGTGCCGCTCCCGCCGCTCCCTTCGAGAAGCCACCGAGCGCGCCGCCTTCATTATCTGCTGCACGGACACGTTCGCGCGTGAGTGGAGCCGCTGCGACGCTAGTAGTGGCGATGATGGGGACCCGGGCCATTAGCCGAGCTCCGGCATGTAACGGCAGATTCGTTCAGCTACCGTAGCGTTCTGGGTTTCAACTAACTCGGCAAGGGTGATCACCCGAGATTTCGCGGCGTGATGAGCGCCCGCGCTGTCAACACCGGCGAGATGCAGAGCGCCTATGATCCAGTTCTCATTGCCCGCCCTGCTCAGACCCGTACTGACCAGACTACGGGCCGTTTCCGGATCGCGATAATCTTCTACCCATGGCGCTGCCGCCGTCTGAATTGTCGCGTCCGCCGCAATGCAGATCGCCAAGTTCGCCGCGAGGACTGCCATGGCGCTTTCGATCGCGCGCGCGGCCTCAAGGCGGTCGTGCATCGCGCCGCGGATCAACGTGGCACCTTGCGCACGCGCTTCGGCCCGCACGAGAGCCGCTTGGCTGGCAGCCTGGCGCTCCAGCTCAGCCGTAACACCATCGCTCTCTTCAATCAGCGCATTGAGCTCGGCTACCCGTCCGCGCGCCGCCAACAATTCGCCTTTTGTGCCAGTCCCGTTCAGGGCAGCTAGCGAGGCTTTGAGCCGGGCGCCTTCGGCATCGCTAAGTTCGGCGACAAGTTCAGCCCGGGTGCGCGCAAAGGTGTTCAGCTGTTCCATGATTTGTCTCCGTCAGTTCGCCAGTACCAACACGACGGTAGCGATCACGTGGCAGAGCAAAGCTCGCAATGCACAGCTATCCTAGTCGCAGAGCGCCGCGCGCCGAAGGTCGGTGGCGGTAGGCTCCGTGGCCGCCTGCTCACCCTGATAGCCTCGGGCTTCAAGCTCGCGGCGCATCTGAACCGGGTGCCACCCCGTCGACCACAGTTCGCGGTCATGTGCCTCGATGCGCTTCCGCCCCTGCTCCATCGCTGTCACAATGGTGCTGGCCGGCGGCTCGGGAAAGTCCTCCAGCGCCTTCGCCATCTGGGTCTGCCAGCGATGGTCACGCGGGGCCGATGCAAGCGAGATCATCATCTCGCCCATTTCGCGACATTGCTGCTGCGTCGAGTTCGCGATCAGCGTCACGAACCGGCGCCCCTCTTCCGCATTTGGTGCCTTGAACATCATCAGTTTCCTTTCGTTAAGAGGGAGGCGGCGAGAGACGCCAGGCCGGCGACAGCTGCGGATATCTCGCCGCCGCCCATCTCCCCGCCATCGTGACCGCCAAGCTTGAGCAGCGCCGCATCGCCGTATTTCTTCGGCGCGATCTTGCCAGCCAGCCACTTACGCGAATCCACACGCAGCTTTGACCGCTGGACGTGTTCGCCGTTCAGGTCGTAGCCGGGGCCGCGCTTGTCGCCCTCGAAGCGCTCCATCCAGTCGTTGCGGCCGTCATCAGATATCTCCAGCACCTCGTCGGCGAGCGCGTCAGCCTGCAGGAAGCGCGCGGTGGCATATTGGCCGCGGAACGCCTCGTCAGCTGCGAGCCATCGCATCACGGTCGATTTGCCCGGCATGCCTTCGCCGCGGCATATCTCCCGCAGGCTCAGCCCATCAGCCAGACGCTCGCAGATCGTGGCCTGCAGTGCTGCTCGGGTTTCGTCGTCGGTCATCTCTGCCTCGTGCGCGCGTATTGGTCCCGCGGGATTACCGCCAACCGGGCCGGCATCGGTTGGATATGCACAGTCAGAGATCGACATCATCGCCGTCCTCCCCATCCGCGAGGATCATGCCGGCAATTCGGCAAGTATGTCGGTCGGTTGGGTCTGGGGCTGCTTCTTCAATCGGCGCGGCGGCGCCAGTGGCCGCGCCGGATATATCTTTAGATATTGAGTGTGTGTCAGGCGCGTTCGGCGCGGAGACGTCGGGAGCGTCGGCGCAATGTGCCGACGCAGCGTCGGCGCAACCGTCGGCGCAGGTCAGGCGCAGCCCGAAAACGTCCTTTCGATCACGCTTCCAAGGCAGCAGTGCGCGCTCAATCCGGTTGACGCGGATCAGGCGTTCCATTGCTGCTTCAAGGCGACCTTTGCCGATACGCTTGCTCTCTGGCATGCGTTCAAACACCGTGGGCGCGTAGGTGCTCGACGTCTTTTCGGACACTGCCATGTGCTGGCGGGTGCGCTCTTCAAGGCATGCCAGGAAGGCTGCATCATCGGAATTGGCGCGGATCACGGCGGCCATCTCCGAGCGCCGATCATCCGGCAGATCTACGTCGCGAACGAAGGCGCCGCTGTGCCAGCGGAAGGTTAAGGTTGCGCCCTTGGCGGAGTAGTTGGCCTTCGGGTTGCTCAATTCGCGAGCGTCGTTGTCGTCCTTCATGCCCGACATGAACATGCGCGATCGGACCTGATTCTCCCAGGCGACCGAGCCCCCGAACTGGTTCGCATTGCCGGCGTCGGGATTGTTCAGCCCGGTCTTGTTTGGATGCCCAAGGAGCAAGACTACGCCGTCGATCTCTTCCGCGAGACCGTTGAGCAGGTTGACGAACGCCGCCACTTCGCGCTTCACGTTCTCATCGCCGCCGAACACATGCGAGGTGTTGTCGAGAACAAGAAAGCGGATGCCAGCGGTCAGCACCGTTGCGCGCAATCGGCGATAACGGTCGGTCGGTCGCATGCGGCGCTCGGAATCGAACGTCACCAGCTCGAGCCCGAGCTCACCTTTCCAGCTTTTCACCAAGCACTGGCCGCGAGCTATTCGCCCGCCGAGCGTGCTGGCAATGTCCCTGTGCCGGCGCTGGGCCTCTTCGCGCCCATCTTCGCAGGTGATGTAGAGGCTGCGCGCCTGCTCGACGCCAACGCCGAAGAAGGGGTGGCCCACCGCCACCGTCGCAGCGAGCTGTTGCGATACCAGCGACTTGCCTATCGAGCCCGCACCAGTGAGCAGGGCGGCTTCCCCGATCGGCAACCAATCCTTGACCAGCCAGCGCCGCGGCGGAACCGTTAGGCCTTCCCAGTCCGCGACGTCATCAATGGCCATCAAATCTTCGGCCGGCGCCTTAAGCGCGGCCGCGGTCAGCGCCCGAAGATCGAAGGCCGATCCGCCGCGGCCAGACCAGTCGATCACATCTTCACCGATACCAAGGCCGGGGAGGTCAACAATGACCGCGGCGCCACCAGCTCGCTCGACACTCTCACGAACACGCTCGGCAAACGCACGCCCAGGATCATCATTATCCGGCAGGATCCCCACCGTGCGCCCCGCCAGCGCCGCGGCATAGCTATCTCGCCAACCCTTGGCCCCGAATGCGACGGCAGTGGCGACCATGCCCCAATCAGCCAGCTTATCCGCCTTGCGCTCGCCCTCGACGACATAAACGATCGCCGTTGGATCAGCCGCGAGCAGATCGGGCAGCCGGTACACGACCCGCTCGACGTCACCGAGGCCGTTGATCCAGCCGCCACGACCATCTGGGCGCTGGGCGACGAACCGCTTGCCCTCGCCGCGCTTCTCCTTGCGCACCGTGCGATAGGCCACAGCGCCGTCCGCGCCGACATAATCATAGACGCCGGTTTCGCGCCAAGTCGCCGGCGCGGCGGGCTCTATCCCACGCCCGGGCAGCAGTCCGACGCGCCGGCACTCGTCCTTGATCTCGCGCCAGTCTGCACCGTTGAAGGAATGGAACACGACGTCGCCATCCCCGGCATCCTTGACGGACACACCGCGGTCTTTTGGGCCATGACCAGGTGCCGGGAACAGTCCCTGGTTGCCGTGCCAGTCGCCCTTAAAGTGGCGGGTGATGTTTTCAGCGACGCCGCTCATCGAGCCGACTCCGGCACGTCGCGCGCGGGATCGAACCGGCGCAGCTTTACGCCATTCGCCTCAATGCCGAGCGGCAGCCGTTGGGCGTTTGCGGCCTTCATCGCTGCTTGGCAGGCCAGGGCGTAGGCGCGAGCCGTTGCGATCCGAGCGTCAAAGACCCGCTTAGCGCCCTCGAACCGATGCCGCACCACACACCATTGTGTGCCCTCGACCTGGCGCAGCACGATCAGCGGGCGATACCTCGGCGCCGCGGTCATGAGGGCACCGACCAGTTATCATCGGGAATCGTCGTCAGGTCGATCGCGAACACCCCCAATGCCCGCGCCCGGTGGCGAGATTCGTCTAGCGCATCCAGGTAATTGGAAGAAAATCCGACGTGGACTCGGTCCCCGTTTGCAAACCAGACAAAGATCCAGAATTCGCCGGGGGTTCGGGTATCGGTAACGACCACGCGTGCCCGATCGTAGGGAGTTGTGACCTCACCGCCAAATATGGAAACGACTTTCGCCGGGTCAGTTGTGCATTCCTCGCTTCCCGTCTGGCAAAGCTCGGTAAACACCTCTCGACCGTCGCCCGCCAGGCCTAAGGTCGACGCCCCGGCTGCTTCCACAGCTGGGGCGTTATCGTCTAGGGGGCCGCTCATCCTGCCACCTTCTCGGACGTGCTGCACAGCACCCGAGCATCTAAATAGGCATCGAGCTCGCTAACCCGGTAGCGGACGGCCCTTCCCAGTTTCACAAATCTCGGGCCATTCCCGTAAAGACGCATTTTGCGAAGGGTGCCGTTGGAAAGTCCCAACAACCTCGACGCCTCGTTGGTATCGACTACCTGGCTGGACATGTGCTGACCTCGAACAGTGGTTTACTGCGAGGAACCCTACGGAACGGTCGGCGCTAAAATGCGTGAATGCACAGCCCGGATAAAATGTCAGGATTTGTCAGGTTTTGGCTGCCTTTATCGCTACGACATTAGGCGCCTGCGGCTTGCCGATCTGCTCGATATGTCGCCCCCAAGCATCAAGCGCGGCACGCTTCTCATTCTTCCAGTCGTGCCGCTGATAGACACCCGCGACACCGCTGCGCGCGCCGCTTACATGGTTCAGCACCGCCTCTGTCACCTCAAAGCGGACCCCGAGGCGCTGCAGGCCTGTCGCCACAGTTCGCCTAATATCGTGGACCCGCCAAGGCGGCACGATCCTCGGCTTTTTTTCCTTCACCGCCGGTTCTTTCGCAACCAGCGCTGCAATTGCCGCGTCGAGCGCCTTCTTAGCCTTGGAGTGACCGGAAACCGGCGTCTTGCCGGTGGTGGTGAACACGTATCCGGCGTCGGGCCAATCGGTCGCTTCGTTGTCGTCCTGACCGATCCGTGCCACGTCATCGAGCGCCTGCGCGGCGAGCTGGTTTAACGGCACGATATGCGCCTGCTCGTTCTTCGCCCGCTCAGAGGGAAGCGTCCACATCATTTGCTTTCGGTCCAGCTCTGCCCAGCCGAGCGCCGCGCATTCCTCGCGGCGCTGACCAGTGGCCATCAAGAAGCGATAGAGCGGGCCAAATGGGTAAGGCATGGCGCAGGCTGCTGACCATGCCAGTGCGAGCTCTCCATCGCTCAGGACGCGGTTGCGCGCCGCTACCACCTTCGGCGCCGGGAAATCGGCGCCGAGCGGGGATTTGCCCTGCTCTATCTCTCCGCGGCCCTCGGCCCACCGGAACAGCTTGCGCAGGACGGAATGCGCTTGGCGGGCGGTCGCCGGCCTGTCCTTTAGCAAATCGAACACGGCAACTAGATCTGCGCGTGTGATCGTCGGCAACGGCTTGCGCTTCAGCACCGTCGCCGGTTCGCGCCGTAGAAGCGCTTCGGCTTTCTCCCAGTCCTTCCATTCGGACATGAGATACCCGTCCCTGAATGTGTCGATAAAGGGAACGAAGGCGAGATCTACCGCCTGCCGTCGACGCTCACGATCGGTGTCGGTGGGGTCGATCCCCTGCCCCACAAGCGCCGCCAGACGCTTACATTCCGAACGAGCCAGCGCCGGTGTCCAGGGGGAGCCATGCCGCCCAATCGTGTACCGCTTCTTCTGCGCCTCGCGCCCGCCGGTACGATACTGATAGACGTAGCTTTTGCCCCCGGCGGGGGTGACCTGTAGCCCGAACCCCTTGAGCTCATCATCCCATAGAAACTGCTTGGTGCCATCCGCCGCCAGAGCGTCGACGCTGCTTTTCGTAATCTTGCCAGTTGGCATGCGCCTGGTCCCTCGCTTAGTCGTTTGCACCCACCGTGCACCCACCATGACAGAACCGCGCGGAACAAAGAAGAACAAAACAATTGCCTGATCCGCGGAAATCAGGGGATTTCTAGCCATCCGGGAACCAGAGGGAACAACGATCTACCTTATAGCTGGTAACTCTTAATCAGCGGGTCCTTGGTTCGAGCCCAAGTGCGTCCACCATATTTTCAAATGGCTTAATAATTGAACTTTTGGGCATGAGTTGTCTTTGACCGCTCCAGCAATCAGATCGCATACAGGCCAAAGAGTTTCGCTTTCCACATGGGTGCTGACAGCTCTTACCACTTGGCCCTCCCCGGCTTCAACATCGCCCTTTAATACAGCAGCGGGCCGCAATCATACGCGCAGCCCATGGTTACAAGGGTGCGCGGTCAGCTTTGCATCGACAACTACGCCAGTTGCCATCGCCACGCCAAAGGTATGAGACAAACGGCATTGGATGTTCTGCCGGGCCGGGGCGCGCGGATGGTCGCGGGTGCCCGCCGGGGGCATGACAACGAGGATCTAGTTCGTCGCGATCGCGCTACTGATCATACCCGAGCCTTGCGCAGTATCTCGGTGGATTGCCGCCGTTAACGGACATCGCGCTCCAGCGCCTCCGCCTCGTGGGCCACTTCCGTCGGGACACAGGCGCGTTTGCCGCTGTTGACCTCCGTCCTCCTGCCCCACTCAAGCAGCGTTGCGGAACGCAGCCGATCTTCTCGGCGATCGAGACCACGCTAGCCCATCTGCACAGGTGATCCCGCTCGCTTGCGGATGTCCGATGCAAACTTGTTCGTTGTCTTCCACCTTCTCAGGAGTTGAAGCCTTCAACTAACCCGGGGCGCTTTAATTACATTGGTCTCCCGCCGCGATAGCCGATCACAAAATACCGACGATCACTGATCCGTTGACAGGGCTATATGGATTGGTAATGCGGTTGAAACGTCGGGGGGCGAATTTATGATGCGACTCTTAGGCCTGCAAAGTCGGAAGCGTCGTCAGAGCCATTCTATTGCCGACTATCAGAAGCTTGTGCGGCGCCGGCTGCGTGAACTGCCGAAGGATCGTCCGCTGGCGCTGGCCCAGGCGATCGGTGCTGAGACCATGGCGAATTTTATCTCACAGGGGGACGGTCATGTGGCGGTCCTCCGCCACCATGGTCTAGTGGACAACATGTCGGTTTATGATTTGGGCTGTGGTTGTGGGCGCACGGCGCAGGCCTTGCGTCGTTCCGGTTGGGCAGGTCACTATATCGGTGTGGATGTAGTACCGGAACTTATAGAAGAATTAGCGCGCCAGTGCCCTGATTACCATGTGCATCTTAATTTTAGGCCCACAATCGCAGCGCCCGATGCGTCGCTGGACATGATATTCCATTGGTCGGTATTTACTCATCTCTACCCGAGCGAATGTTATCTTTACACTGCCGATGCTTTCCGCGCTTTAAAGCCCGGGGGTAAGATGTTGTTCTCCTTTCTGGAGATGGAGGAACCCGCGCACGACCGGGTTTGGAATGCAAACCTGGCGCGCCTGCGCAGGGGCCAGCCGGGTGAGCAACTTGATGCGTTTCTACACCGTGACTGGATTCGCCGCTTTGCCCAGGACGCCGGGTTTGCCGAACCGCAATTCACCCATGGTTCCGATGACAGCAGGCATCCTGCTTTTTGGCAGTCGTTGGCCGTGATGGACAAGCCGGCGTAAACGACAAGCCAAACACCGAAGCTGCTGAGCAGAGCGGATTAAGCTGAGCAGAGCGGATTAATATGCCGGCCGAATTACTCGCTCATAGGGGGTGCAATGTATCGCTCGGCGGCGGACGCCATGTAATCCAACGATGCTGGCTGCGTGCCTTTGTAGCCTGCGGAGCTCGCACCAGCCCACACGACCATTCGAGCGCATCACCGGCTCTGCACGGCACGCCAGATGATCAGCAATTGGCCAAGGATTTTGTTCTAGATGCCGCCCGCGCAATAGGTTCGGCAACAGCGGACGAAAATGGTAAAAATCGTAGCCATCGCCACGCCAAAGGTATGAGACAAACGGCATTTGATGTTCTACCGGGGCGGCCGGCGCGGATCATCGCGGGGTGCCGGCCAGGGGGTCATGACAACACGGATCCATTTCGTCGCGATCGCGGCGCTGATCATGCCGGCGTCGGTCGGCGCGGCGCCAGCCGGCGGTCCGCGAAAAATACATCTCCCGGTGCAGCCGTTGGCGAACAGCCTGCAGGCGATTGCGCGCACCTTCGGCATCGAATTGCTATTCTCAACCGACATGCTGGCTGGCCGCTCTGCACCCGCAGCGTCCGGACGCTTCGACGCTATCGAAGCATTGAACCGGATCTTGGCGGGTTCCGGGCTGGCAATCCAGCGAACCCCCGATGGCAGCTATCTGGTCGTCGTCGCTGCGCCTAGCGATGCCAAGGCCAAGCCGGAAGCAATTCCTGAGATCCTCGTGATCGGGCGACGCACGCAGAACGCGGATATTCGACGCACGGAGAATGACGTCCGGCCATATCAGGTCGTGACCCGGCAGCAGATCGCGACATCGCATATTGCTACCGTTGAGGAACTGGCGGCCAAACGCCTGCCGGCCAATGCACAGAGCGCGACATTGTCACAACGGGGAGCGACAGCGTTCGGCGAGACGGCATCGTCGATCAATCTGTTCGGGCTGGGCACGGCGCAGACGCTGATCCTCGTCGATGGTCGCCGCCTGCCGCAGATGGCGGACGAGGTCACCGGCTTCCTCCAATCGGACGTCAACGCGATCTCGCCACAGGCGATCGATCGCGTCGAGGCGATCACCGCGACGGCCGGCGGTATATATGGGCCCGGCGCTACAGCCGGCGTCGTCAATCTTGTGTTGCGGCGGGAGTATCGCGGCATGGAGGTGGCCGTCACCAGCGGCGTCACCGCGCGGGGCGATGCGCCGTACCGCCGGGTCGATGCACGCCTCGGCTTTACGCCGGATCATGGGGCAACCGATGTCATGCTCGGGCTCTTCAGCTCCAGCTTTGCGGGCCTGGAGGCAGGCGCGCGGGATTATCTGGCGCGCGCCGCCGCGCGGACCTTTGCCAACGATCCGTCGTACATCGCCAGATACTTCACCCCGGCATCGTCCTCGCTCAATGTCGTGTCGCAGGACGGCAGCGCGCTGACCTTCAAGCCCGGCTATGGCGGCGCGGCGCTCGGCGCTGCCTATAGCTATGCCGTGCCTGCCGATGGCCGCGCCGCGGCGGCGCTGGCGCAGGAGCTGACGGCCAATGCCGGCATGCTGGATACGACGCCCACCGCCACCGCCGCCGGCGGCGGGGCCTCATTGCTGTCTGGGCGCCGCACCCGCTCGATCATCGCCAGCGTGCGGCACCGCGCGGGGCCAATCGAACTGTTCGCGGATTATCTGCGCCTGACCAATCAGGGGCATGCGGTGGTGTCCTACACCACGATGGGCACCACGCTGGCAGCGGAGGATCCGGGCAACCCCTTTACGCAGGCCATCGAAGTCTATGCGGCCGATCCCGACCTGCGGCATGAGTACGACTTTCGCACGACGGTGACGCGCGCGACCGGCGGGGTGATCATCGACCTGCCGATGCGCTGGCGCGGCAGCGCGGACTATTCCTTCGGCACCGGGCGCCGCCGCCTCGATGGACGGGGCCGTTATTTCACCCTCCCCGGGCTGGAGAGCTATTTTTCGCAAACCGATGCGGTGGGCAGGCCGCGCAATCCGCTGGTGGACTACAGCGCTTATGTGGCGTCCTTCGATGGCCTGTACGGGACGGACAGCCGGGCGTTTGCGCAGACCAACCGCTTTTCCGATGCGACCGTGCGGGTGGCCGGGCCGCTGGTGCGGCTGGGCGGTGGCGATCTCACGGCGAGCTTTCTGGCCGAGCGCCGGCGTGAACAGGTCGCCGACGGGGTAGCGACCGCATCCTCGGCGTTGCTTGGCACGGTCGGCCCAACCCCGCTGGCGCAGTTTTCGCAAGTCACACGCTCGCTCTACGGCGAGCTGCGGGCGCCGCTGACGAGCGAGTCTTCGGCGCTGTCCTTGCTGCGCGAACTCGAGCTGCAACTGGCGGTGCGCCACGATCGCTCCACGACACAGGCCCCCCTCGACGCGCTCGCGGCGACCGCGACACGCACCGTGCAGATCGCCGGCACCGTCTACACCGCCGGGGTGAAAGTCTCGCCGGCGCCGGGCATCATGCTCCGCGGCAGCGTGGCAACGGGGGAGCAGCCGCTGACCGTCACCGCGCTGGCGCGGCGTGGCAGCTCCAGCGTATCGCTGCTGCCGGACCCCAAGCGGGGCAATGAGCGGTCCATATATTCCTTTGACGTGATCGTCGGTGGCCCGCTGCGTCCGATGCCGGAGCGCGCGCGCAGCATCTCCGCCGGCATCGTCGTGCAGCCCGTCGCCATGCCCGGCTTGCGCGTGTCGCTCGATTACATCCACATCACCAATCAACGCCAGACCGTCGACAGCCTGGCGGGCGACAGCGAATTCTTCATTGCCAACGAAGATGCCGTTCCCGGCCGCGTGACGCGACTGCCGCTCAGCGCGGCCGATCTTGCCCTCGGCTATACCGCCGGGCGCATCGCCGCCGTCGATACGGGAAGCCTGCAAACCGGCGCCACCACGATCGATACGCTGAATGGCCGCCTCGACTGGATCGTGCCGACGGCGCGTGCCGGCACGATCGCGCTGTCCGCCGCCGCCACCTGGCAACCGCGCTTCCAGCAGGTGATCGGGTTCGATGTGCCCGACCGCAATTATCGCAACGCGATCGATGGCGCGCTGGCCATTCGCGGCAATGCCGGCGCGCGCTGGAGCAAGGGCGCCTGGTCCGTATCGCTGGATGGACAATTTACCGGGCGCTACCGGATCACCAGCGGGATCGAATATCTGCGGGAGCTGTTCGATCAGGACGTCTTGCTGCAGGGCGGCAAGCGCGTTCCCGCGCAGGCATCGTTCGATATGGGCATCGAACATCGGCTGGCGCTGCCCGGTGCGGGGCTGTCGGGTCGCCCGCGCACGCTGGAGCTGCGCTTTGGCATTCAGGACCTTTTCGATCACCGCCCCGCCACCGTGATCAACGCGCCGGGCGACTATAGCAGCTATGCCGATCCGCGGCGGCGGCGGTTCGAGCTGACCGTGGTGGCGGGGTTTTAGCGCTGCCGTGTGGATTTCTCGGGCGCGCGCGTCCTGCCTGTCGATGAGACCGCAGTTTAGCCGCTTCCCTGGGCCACTTCAGCCCGCGCCGCTGGCAGCGAGGCTGGCCTTTGGCGGCGCGATCGCGCAAATTCGCGTGGTGGACCCATCCGCCCTCAACCCCGATGATCACGCGCGCGGCGCCGCGCTTGAGGCGTTGCGCTCGCCCCTCACCGGCTATTTCCGCCGCCGCGTGCGCGAGCAGGACGATGTGCCGGATTTGGTGCAGGAAGTTTTTGCACGTTTGTCGATGCGGGGCGCCACCGACGACATCGATCACCTGCGGGGGTATCTGTTCCAGGTCGCCGCCAGCGTGCTCGCTGATCGCCAGCGTCGGCGCACGGTGCGTCACGCCGATGCGCATGTCGAGTTCGATCCCGAAAGCATGGCCGAGCCCGAGATCGGATCGGATCGCATCCTGGCCGGGCGCGAGGCGCTGGATGCGGCACGGGCCGCGCTGGAGACGTTGCCCGAACGCACGCGCACGATCTTCGTCCTGCGCCGGCTGGAAGGCATGCGCTATATCGACATCGGCAAACGCCTCGGGCTGTCGGTCAGCGCCGTCGAGAAGCACATGGTGCGCGCCGTTGCCCACCTGGCAGCGCTGAGGGACGGCCGATGACCACCCCGATCACGAAAGCGCGGCTGGCGACGCTCACGCCCGCCGAGGCGGCGGCATTATGGATCATCCAGCAGGATCAGGGTGCCCCCGTCGAAGCGGGCCTGTTTGCAGATTGGCTGGCGCAAAGCGAGGCCAACCAAGACGCCTGGGCGGCCGCTGAGAGCGCCTGGGATATTTTCGACGATGCCGACGATCCCGTCTTTGCATCGCTGCGCGAGGCAGCGTTGGCAGATACTGGGGCCGATACTGGGGCCGATACTGGGGCCGATACTGGGGCCGACCGTGCGCCAGCGCAGAGCAATCGCGTTCCGGGCGGGTGGCGGTCGCTGGCGGCGGCAGCGGCGTTGATCGCCGCCATCGCCGGCGGCGTGCAGCTGAGCCAGCGGCCATCCGCTGGCGAGCAGGAGGTGGCTGCAGCGACCGGACCGGCATCCATGCCACGGACCTATGCCGCGCCACCGGACGCCTCCCGCGACTATCGGCTGGCGGACGGCACGCGCATGACGCTCGCGCCGGGCGCGCAGGCGCGCGTCGATATGGCCGGCGCCCGGCGGCGGGTAACGCTCGATCATGGCGATGCGGTCTTCGCCGTCGTTCACGATGCCGCGCGCCCGTTCGCCGTTTCCGCCCGCGACAGGACGATCGTGGATGTCGGCACGCGCTTCAAGGTCGCGCTGGGGAATGAGGCGCTGACGGTGGCGCTGTACGAGGGCAGCGTGCGCGTGGACGACCAGGCTGGCCATGCGACCACGCTCATCCCGGGGCAGCAGCTGGTAGCGCGGGCCGGGCAGCGCGACGCGATCACGCAAATTTCGTCGGCCGATGGATCGACGGATCTGGCGCAGTTTGATAACGTCACGCTGGCTGCGGCGGTTGCGACGATCAACGCCGGAAGCACCGTAAAGCTTGCGATTGCCGATCCCGCCGTGGCCAAGCTGCGCGTATCCGGCCAGTTCCGCTTACGAGATCCCGAGCGTTTTGCGCGTACCGTGTCCGCGTTATTGTCCCTGCGCGTCGTGCGTGTGAGCCCCACGCGGATCGAGCTCCGCAACCGGCTCTAAATCGACGCGCGCCGGCGCTCCGACCCCGCTGTGTTGCCCTGTTCAGCGTCCCCCCAACCGTGCGTGCGATTTTTTTGTCGATTTGCTCATGTGGAAATTTCTCGGCCCAGCGTCATCGCTACCGACCCCCTCGAAGGAGACCCATGATGACAGTCACTGCGACACCCGCCCCCGGCCAATCTCTCCTCTCGCCGACCGACCACACGTTGATCCTGATCGACTTCCAGTCGCAGATGGCGTTTGCCACCAAATCGATTGCCGCCGAACTGCTGCGCAACAACGCGGCCTTGATCAGCCGCGCCGCCAGGTCGTTCAACGTCTCGACCATCCTGACAACGGTGGCCGAGAAGAGCTTTTCAGGCCCGATGTTCGACGAGATCGTCGAGGCCTTCGATCATCAGCCGATGCTCGACCGCACCTCGATGAACACGTGGGAAGACGCCGCCGTGATCGCCGAGGTCAACCGCATCGGCAAGCCGCGCATCGTGTTTGCCGGCCTGTGGACCAGCGTTTGCATCGTCGGGCCGGTCGCGTCCGCGATCGACCAGGGCTTTGAGGCCTATTTCATCGCCGATGCCTGTGGCGACGTGTCGGCCGAGGCGCACGAGCGCGGGGTCCAGCGCATGATCCAGCTGGGTGCCACGCCGATGACGTCGCTGCAATATCTGCTTGAGCTGCAGCGCGATTGGGCGCGCACCGAGACCTACGAATCGACCACCGGCATCGCGAAGAAGTGGGGCGGCGCCTACGGGCTCGGCGTTACCTACGCCAAGACGATGTTCGGCGCGTCCGAAGGCAGCCACGGCTGATCACGCGATCCGACGGGGGACACGTCATGTCACATCTCGCCATTGAAATGTCGCGCCGGGCCGTCGTGCTCGCTTCCGCCAGTGCCGCGGCGGTGACGCTGCTGCCCGCGGCGACCTTCGCCCAAACCCACCGCAAGACCATCACAGGAGCATCCAAAATGAGCAGCGGATTCGTCAAGACCAAGGACGGCACGGAAATCTTCTACAAGGACTGGGGTCCCAAGGACGCGCAGCCGATCGTCTTCCATCACGGCTGGCCATTGTCGTCGGACGATTGGGATGCGCAGATGCTGTTCTTCCTCGCCAACGGGTACCGCGTCGTGGCGCATGACCGCCGCGGCCATGGCCGCTCCGCGCAGGTCGATTTCGGCCATGACATGGATCATTATGCCGCCGACGCGTCCGCCGTCGCCGAGCATCTCGACCTCAAGAACGCCGTGCATATCGGCCACTCGACTGGCGGCGGCGAAGTCGCGCGCTATGTCGCCAAGTTCGGCCAGCCGCAGGGTCGCGTCGCCAAGGCAGTGCTGGTCAGCGCGGTGCCGCCGATCATGGTCAAGACCGAGCGTTATCCCGGCGGCCTGCCGATCAGCGTGTTTGACGGGCTGCGTGCCGGGCTCGCCGCCAACCGCGCGCAATTCTTCCATGATGTCGCCGCCGGCCCGTTCTACGGCTTCAACCGCGCCGGCGCGACGGTGATGGCGCCGGTGATCGACAATTGGTGGCGGCAGGGCATGATGGGCAGCGCGCTGGCGCACTATCAGGGCATCAAGGCGTTTTCGGAAACCGATCAGACCGACGATCTGAAGGCGATCACCGTGCCGACGCTGGTGGCACAGGGCGATGACGATCAGATCGTGCCCTATAAAAACGCCGCCGAGCTGCAGGCCCAGCTGCTGCCGCACGCCACGTTGAAGGTCTACAAGGGCTTCCCGCACGGCATGCTGACGACGCACGCCGATGTCCTCAACGCCGATCTGCTTGCGTTCATCCGCAGCTGATCTCCCGCGCGCCGAGGAGGACGTGATGAAACCCTATCTGTTGTCACTGGGGGCCGGCCTGCTGGTCGGCATCGTCTACAGCCTCCTCGGCGTCCGATCGCCGGCGCCGCCGGCAATCGCGCTGGTCGGGTTGCTCGGCATCCTGATCGGCGAGCAGGCGATCCCGCTCGCGCAGCGGTTGGCGCGCCATCCGCCCGCAGCGCTCGCCTATCTCCGCACCGAGTGCGCCGAGCATGTCCTGGGTCGTCTGCCCGGCGGGAAGAAATCGGGATGACGCCCAACCGACGCGAGACGCTCGCCGGCATCGCCGCCGCCACCCTGGCCGGCCCCCTGGCCGCCGCCACAAGGAAGCCCAGCATGACCGACCTGATCATCGTCAACGCCAAGATCACGACGCTCGATCGCGCCAATCCGCAGGCCGAGGCGGTGGCGATCCGCGACGGCAAGTTCCTCGTCGTCGGCAGCGAGCAGGAGGTGCGCGCCGCCGCGCCGCTGGGCGAGGTGATCGATGCCAGGCAACGGCGCATGATCCCCGGGCTGATCGACAGCCACATGCACATCATCCGCGGCGGGCTGAACTACAATATGGAGCTGCGCTGGGACGGCGTGCCGAGCCTGGCTGATGCGATGGCGATGCTCCGCGCTCAGGTCGACAAAACCCCGGCGCCGCAATGGGTGCGCGTCGTCGGCGGCTTTACCGAGCATCAGTTTGTCGAAAAGCGCCTGCCGACGATCGCCGAACTGAACGCGGTCGCGCCCGATACGCCGGTGTTCATCCTGCACCTCTACGACCGTGCGTTGCTCAACGCCGCCGCGTTGCGCGTGGTCGGCTATACCAGGGACACCCCCAACCCGCCGGGCGGCGAGATCGTGCGCGATGTCGCGGGTAACCCGACCGGGCTGCTGCTCGCGCAGCCGAACGCGACGATTCTCTATGCGACGCTCGCCAAAGGCCCGAAGCTGCCGCCCGAGTATCAGCTGAATTCAACGCGGCACTTCATGCGCGAGATGAACAGCCTCGGCGTTACCGGGGTGATCGATGCGGGCGGCGGGTTCCAGAAGTATCCCGACGATTATGCCATCATCGAGAAGCTCCATGCCGATGGCCAGCTAACGCTGCGCATCAGCTACAATCTGTTCACGCAAAAGCCCAAGGAAGAGCTGGCGGACTTCCAGGGCTGGGTGAAGCAGGTCACGCCCGGCCAGGGCGACGATAGCTACCGCCACAATGGCGCGGGCGAGATGCTGGTCTATTCCGCCGCCGATTTCGAGGATTTTCGCGTCGAACGGCCCGACATGCCGCCGACCATGGAGGGCGATCTCGAACCCGTCATCCGCTTGCTCGCCGAGCATAAATGGCCGTGGCGGCTGCACGCGACTTATGACCAGACGATCGGCCGCGCGCTCGACGTGTATGAAAAGGTGGCGAAAGACATTCCGTTCGACGGGATCAACTGGTTCTTCGATCATGCCGAAACGATCAGCGACCGCAACATCGATCGTATCGCGGCGCTCGGCGGCGGCATCGCGGTGCAACACCGCATGGCCTATCAGGGCGAGTATTTCGTCGAGCGGTACGGCGCCAGGGCCGCCGAGCGCACCCCGCCGATCGCCAGGATGCTCGCCGCCGGGCTGCACGTCGGCGCGGGCACCGATGCGACGCGCGTCGCCAGCTACAACCCCTGGGTGTCGCTCAACTGGCTGGTCACCGGGCGGACGGTCGGCGGGCTCGGCCTCTATCCCGGCGCCAACCGCGTCAGCCGCGAGAAAGCGCTGGCGATGTGGACGCATGAAAACACCTGGTTCTCCAGCGAAGTCGGCAAGAAGGGGCAGATCAAGGCGGGGCAGCTGGCCGATCTCGCGCTGCTGTCGGACGATTATTTAAACGTGCCGGAAAGCGATATTCCGCACCTGCGCGCGGTGCTGACGATGCTGGGCGGCACAGTGGTGTTCGGCGAGGGCGATTATGCCCCGCTGGCGCCCGCGCTGCCGCGGCCGATGCCCGATTGGTCGCCGGTCGCCACGTTCGGGGGATACCACCGCTCGCCCGAGGCCTTGGCGACGCTCGCCGGCGCGTGCGGCTGCGCCAGCGGATGTGCGGTGCACGGCCATGATCATGCCGCGGCGCTGGGCCGCGACGTGCCGGTCGCCGATGTGCAGAGCTTCTGGGGCGCGTTCGGTTGCGGCTGCTGGGCCGTCTGATGTCATCCTTGAAGGAGAGTATCCGTGAACAGGCTCACCTTGCTCCTGGCCGGAGCGCTGCTCGGTGTCGCGCCGATCGCGCCGATCGCGCCGGTTGCCGCGCAGACCACCACCACCCCCGATTACGCGGTCGGCCCGCAATATGACACGACGCACGTTTACGTCCCGCCGGAGCAATATGATGCCTTCATGGCGAGCGTCGTCGCGACTTTCGGCGGCACGCTGAGCGCACAAGGCCAGTTCCAGGTTACGCCGACGCCGAGCAAGACCAAGTCGCAACTGGCGCTCACCCCGGCGGGAACCGTCTCGGGCTTCGGCTTCCTGACGCCGATCCCGTATCCGTTCGGGCAGGAGCGCACCGGCTATCTCGTTACCGATATGGAAGCTGCGGTCGCGGCGGCGCGCAAGCACGGCGCGGCGCGGATGATAAATACCTTCCCCGATCCGATCGGCCGGGATGTCGTGATCCAATGGCCCGGCGGCGTGACGATGCAGCTCTACTGGCACACCACCAAGCCCAATTATGCCCCGCTGGCGACCGTGCCGGAAAACCGCATCTACCTGACCGCCGATTCCGCGGACGCCTTTCTCAAGAGCTGGGGCGGTTATGCGCATGCCAAAGTGACCGAGGACACCAAGGCCGCCGATGGCGCCGAGATCGGCGCGCCCGGCAAGACGTATCGCCGCGTGCGGCTGACCTCGGGCTATGGGGCGATGCTGGTGATCGTCTCCGATGGGCAGGTGCCATGGCCCTATGGGCACGAGCTGACCGGCTATGCCGTGACGAACCTGCCTTCGACGCTCGCCAAGGCGCGCGCTGCCGGCGTGGAAACGCTGGTGCCGCCGCACGCCGAGCGTGATCGACAGTCCGCCATGGTGCGCTTCCCCGGCGGCTATATCGCCGAAATTCATGCGCCGCTGCCGCGATGACAGCCCTGCCCGCGCGTGATCCGCGCTTCGTCGCGGCGATCCTCGATTGGCGCTGGACCGGGTTTGTGGCGCGGCTGGCGCTGGTCGGCGCCTATCTGCTCGGTGCCATCGTCAAGGCGAGCGACTGGTCCGCGGCGGTCGCCGAGCAGGCGCATTTCGGCATGCACCCGCCGGCGTTATGGGCCGCGCTGACCATCGCGGTCGAGATCGTCGGGCCGCTGCTGATCCTGTCGGGGCGGCGCGTCTGGCTTGGCGCCGGCATGCTCGGCGTGTTCACCCTGCTCGCCGCGATCACCGCCAATGCCTTCTGGACGATGCCCCCCGGCGCGGAACGGTTCATGGCGACCAACGCCTTTTTCGAGCATTTCGGGCTGATCGGCGGGTTCGTGCTGGCCGCGCTGGTGGCGGAGGCCGATCAGCGGCGGAAGGCTGGAGGACGTGGCTAGGGTCACGCTGCTCGCGCTGTGCATCGCCGCGCCCGCGCTGGCGCAGAGCGAGCCGGGCGCGGTCGCCCCGCGCGCCACCGAAGCGTGGCAGGCCCCGACGCTGACCACCACGCGATACGACGAGCACTGGACCGCCCTCGCCGACCCGGCGGCGCGCGACGATCACTGGACGGGGCGGTTCAAATATATCCCGCTTGGACCGCTCGCGTACCTGACCACCGGCATCGAGCTTCGTGCCCGCAACGAGGCGTATCGCGACAATGCGTGGGGCGACGCTCCGGCGCCCGACGATGGCTATCTCTGGCTCCGCGCGATGCCCTATGCCGATCTGCATGTCGGCACCGGCCGTGTCGGCGTGCGCGGCTTCGTCCAGCCGATCGCGGCCTATGCGCTCGGCGTCGCGCCGGCGGCCGGACCGATCGAACAGACGCGGATCGATCTGCTGCAAGGCTTTCTCGACGTCCGGCTGGGCGCGGAAACGGGCAGCACAGCGGCGCCGGGCGTGACGCTGCGCGCCGGCCGCCAGATGCTGTCGCTCGGCACCGAGCGGCTGGTGGGCACGCGCTACGGCCCCAACGTGCCACTGGCCTTCGATGGCCTGCGCGGTCTGGTGTCGCTCGATGGGGCGACGGTCAGCCTGCTGGCGGTGCGCCCGGTACAGCCCGGCCCGCAGAGCTTCGATGATACGCGCTCGCGCGCCAAGGCACTCCGGGGCGTCTATACGACCGTATCGGCAAGCGGGATCGGCACCGGCATCGATCTCTATTATCTCGGTTACCGCAATACCGCCGCGACCTTCGGCGCGCTGGCGGGGCGCGAGCGTCGTGACAGCCTCGGCGCGCGCCTGTTCGGTGCGGCCGGCGACTGGCACTGGAATGTCGAGGGCGTCGCGCAGCGCGGTCATTTCGCCGGGCAACGCATCCGCGCCTGGACGCTGGCGTCCGAAGTCGGCCATTCCTTCGCCGCCACGCCGCTCGCGCCCGATGCATTGCTCCGGGTCAATATCGTCAGCGGCGACAGGCGGGCGGGCGACGGCCGGCTCGGCACGTTCAACGCGCTGTTCCCCAAGGGCAAGTATTTCGGCGAACTCTCCCCCGTCGGGCCGACCAACATCGTCAGCGTCAACCCGCAAGTCGCCGCAACGCTGCGCCCGGCGCTGACCGCCAGCATCGCCGGCATGGCCTATTGGCGCTATTCCCGCGGTGACGGCGTGTACGATATTCCCGGCAATCTGGTGCGCGCGCCGGGCACGTCGCGCGCGCGCTTCATCGGCCAGCAGGCCGAGGCGACGCTCGCCTGGCAGGCATCGCCCGAACTCGAACTCTCCACCTCGCTGTCCGCCTTCGCCCCCGGCGCCTTCATCCGGCAGACCGGCACGGCCAGGACGATCGCGATGCTGGGGTTCGAAAGCAATTTTCGCTTCTGACCAAGGATCCCGCCATGAGCACCGCCGCCCCTTCTTCCTTCGATCCCCGAGTCCCGTTGCTGCTCACGCTGTCGGTGGCCACCGGGCTCGTCGATGCGATCAGCGTGCTCGGGCTGGGCAAGGTGTTCACCGCCAACATGACGGGCAATGTCGTGTTCCTCGGCTTTGCCGTGGCCGGGACGCCCAATTTCCACGCGTCGTCCTACATCGTCGCGATCGCCGCCTTCCTGCTCGGCGCGCTGATCGCCGGGCGGACGGGCAAGGCGCATACCGACAAGCCGTTGCGCCGCTGGCTGCTGATCGCGGCGCTGGTCGAGGCGAGCCTGCTGTGGATCGCCGCCGCCGTGGCGATCGGCTTCGACGTCGCCACGCAAAGCCCCGATGCCCGGCTCTATGCCATCATCGCCCTGACCGCGGTGACCATGGGCTTTCGCAACGCCACGATCCGCCAGCTCAGGATCCCGGACCTGAGCACGACCGTGCTGACACTGACGCTGACCGGGCTGGCGGCGGATTCCAGCCTCGCGGGTGGCGGTAATCCAAATATCGGGCGGCGAATCGCGGCCGTGCTGGCGATCTTCATCGGTGCCGTGATCGGCGCATTGCTGGTGTCGCACTGGGGGCTGCCCGTGTCGCTCGCGATGGCCGGCGCGCTGGTGCTGATCGGCACGATCGCCTGCGCCATCCATCCTTCCGCCGCGCAGCCCGCTCGCGCCTGACCACCGTTCGATCGACAGGAAGATACCACCATGCCCCATGCTCACACGCTGGCCCGTGCCGCCGCAGCGGCCATTGTCACCCTCATCCTGACCACCGCTGCCGAGGCGAGCGGCGATACCACCGCCCGCCCCGGCGGCATCGTGCCGCGGTTACGCTGATCGATCGACCGAGCGCTCTCAGGGGCGCTCGTCCGATAACACGCGCTCCACCCGACGGTCGGGGATGAACCAGATCACGGCAACGGCGACATAAATGGCCAGCCCGATGTCCGGCCAGCGCAGCGACGCGGCGATCCCGCTGGCATAAAGCACCAGCGACAGCGTGCCCTTGCGGTCCGTGCCGATCGCTTGTCCCAGTTGCGAGCCCGGGCCATCATGCCGCGCCAGCATCGTCGCCAGCAATTGATAGGCCGCGGCGGTCATCAGCAGGACGATGCCGTAGCTTGCCACCGGCGCCACCGTATCGCGCGTCTCGCCGATCCAGCTGGTGACGAAGGGGATCAGCGACATCCAGAACAACAGATGCAGATTAGCCCACATGATCGGCCCGGTGATGCCGCGCGCCGCCTGCAACAGATGGTGGTGATTGTTCCAGTAGATGCCGACATAGACGAAGCTCAGCGCATAGCTCAGCAACACCGGCACGATCGGCAGCAGATCGGCAAACGCGGTGCCGTGCGGCACCTTCAGCTCGAGCACCATAATCGTGATGATGATCGCGATGACGCCGTCGCTAAACGCTTCGATACGGCCTTTGCCGATCACCTCCCCGCTCACCCCACTCTCCTGTTCGCCCGCCATCGCGCGCCTTGGCATTGTGTCCGCGTTGATCGCATCCTGCGCAGCCCGACGACCCACACGCTCACGGTATTGGGCAAGCTATGTCCACCACCATAAGCTCGCGCCAATGCGGTTCACTACTCAACAGGCGCGATGTTCTTAAGCGCCTCGACCATCAATCGCGGGAAAACCATCTCGAGCGGCTTCGTGTCAGGGAGCACATAAACGTAGCCGCCCTTTTTTTGGAAAAGTGGTCGTATCGTCTTGCCGTAAAATGCCGCAGGCACATTGATGCAGCCAAAGGTGATGCGATTGTCCGTCGCGGTCGGCGACAGCATCCGCTGGCGCCGCCGTTCCTTCTTGCTCGCGCCCGGCGGGATGGGGTGAATCGCCACCGACGTGGCGTAATCAACCCACAGGATTCTTTCCTTACCGATCGGGCGTCCGAATTTCGCCAGGAAGCGGCCGGCCGGCGTGGTCTTCTCGGCCGGACCGATCTCCGCCAGGTTTTTGCTGCCCACGCCCGGGCTCGCATCATCCCCGATGGCGACACCGATTAAGACCGGCACACGGCCAACCATTTCGCCACCCGCATCGTAGAATGACAGCGACGCGGTGGTCTTATCGATGACGATATAAGGAAGCGCGTGATTGTCTTGCGACGCAGCGACCCAATCGGCAACACGCGCCGCCGCTACCGAAGCGGAGACCACCGGTACGGTCTTTGCCGCCGGGGGGCGGGCTTGCTTCCCGGCCGCGGGACGCGCGCCCGCAGCCAGCGGAACCACCACCGCGAGCCAGGCCAACACCCGGAAACCAAGGATCATCGATGCAAGCGCCCAATCCAGGTGGACCCGCCGGCTGGAACGCAGCCGAGCGGGGAAATTAGCATACCATCAACCGGGCTGCTCGCGCGATCAGTTGCGCGGCCGCTTTGCCGGCTTGCGCTCCTGCACCTGCAACCGCTGATCGATGCCGTCTACTCGGCCGGTGAGTTGATCAAGCCGCTGGCCGTTGTTCTGCAATTGCCCGGATGCTGCCTGCGCCTCGGCTAGAGCCGATTTGGCTGTGCCGTCGGTCGCCTGCAACCGGGTCTCGAGCGTGTCTACACGCTGGCTTACCGGGGCGATCTGTTCCCTGACATAGGATTTGGTGGCGCAGCCACCGAGCCCGACTGCGCCAACCAAAAGTACTGCGGCAGGGAGGATTTTCGATGTGAGCTGGGGCATTGTTTTTCCAATCGCTAACTATGTTTCCAACACAAGCCGAACGCTTGAGCTGCGACAATCCGAATTGGGTCGGGCTGTGCATCTTGTCGGGTCGATGGATGGCGTCACGCCCTTAACCCCGCGCTTTTACGGCTTTTTGGCTTTCGCTTGCCCGCATGCTTCCCGCGAACCGCTATTTCCTCGATTTTCGCTTGGCCTCGGTGGCAAACGGATCTTTTGGGATATGGCCAGGCCGCTCCTTGTCGCTTGCCGTCGCAGCGGGTGTCGCCCGCAGCCCCGCGACACAGCGGCGCAGCTCGGCAACCGCCGCGCCGCTCCCATCTAGCTTCAACTGCTCGACCGGGATGTCGTCGCGAGAAATATGAAGATATTTGGATGCGGCGAAATGGGACGGGAACTTCGCTTCGAAGCTCGTGACGAACCCCCGTTTGCCATCCGCGGCGATGCCAATCGCGGCATGCTTGGCAAAGCCGCCGTTAGACAGACGAAAATCCAAGCTCAACCGGTCCTTTGGCTTGATCGACCAGTTGGCGTTTAGCACCGACAGGCGGTTAGTGCTGTCGATATCCACCCCGAGCAGCAGCGTAGTGTCCCCCGCCCGCTTGTATACGCGGGTCAGAAAGCACCCTTGCTTATCGTTGCTTGCCGCGACCGTCCAACCGCTGACGTCCCGCGCAGCATAGTCCTGCGCCACCACGTCAGCACTGGCGAAAACCGTCAGGGCGACAGCGGATGCGGCCAAAATCCCCCTTAGGGTCGCCCCCCGCGATCTCCGATCGATACCTATCGTCTCGATCCGATCTTGTGACATTTGCATCAAACACTCTCCAACCCCGCATTAACCGTCCGAGGCGCGACTGACCATGGCTGCTGCGCCCCTGACCCTCTTCCCTCCCAAACCAGGCGCTGATCACAAGCGGCCACGAGTTCCCGCCTGTCCGCTCGCGCGCTACGAAGCGGCGCAGCATCTGTCTGTGGCGCAATCCCTGTGGGACGACATACGAAATCCAGTTATTAGGCCGATCAGGCGACGCTTAGGCCGATCGCTCTGATAAATATTGGGAGAGATAATGTGCTGTTTCATACAATGGTCGGGTCCAACGATATTGAGCGATCCAGGCGCTTTTACGACGCGGTGCTCGGCGCCCTCGGCGCGGGCGAAGCGACGCTAAACATGGCCGGCAGCGGCCACACCCGCCTGTTCTACCGGCAAAAGGGAGGAACGAACTTCATCGTCACCCAGCCAATCAACGATGAGCCTGCAACGGTGGCAAACGGCAGCACCGTGGCTTTCTCCTGCAAATCGCCCGAGCAAGTCGAACTGTTTCACACAACCGCCATTGCGAACGGCGGCACGTCGATCGAGGGCTTGCCGGGCCCCCGCCAAACCGGAATGGGCACGGTCCACTTGGCTTATGTTCGTGATCCGGATGGCAACAAGCTGTGCGGGATTTACATCCCCGCATAAATGATCGCGACGCAAGCTGATATCGGATCGTCGTACCTGGTTTATTACCAGCGGGCTGGAACCGTCCGGCCCGCTGGCCTTGCCCCTGCAAGGATTGCCGGCATCGCCGCATGGCACCACGAACGCGCGCGTTGCGGCCGGGCCGGGTGCGCCGACGCCAGCCTGATTATTCTGCAATTTTGGTAATCCTCTGTCTGCAGGCGCCAAGCTTGGGCCTATCTGGCCAAGCAACCCTCACGGCATCAGTCGCTTGCGCCCTTGCGACAGATGCCAGCGCATCGCCAGCGCCGCGCCATCCGCGTCCTGCGCGCGGATCGCGTCGACGATCGCGTCATGCTCGTCCATCATTGCGCCAATCACCTCGGGCGGGCGCGAGCGCGAAATGTCGACACCGGCGCGCAGGATGCGGATCACTTCTTCGCGCAAATGATCGAACATTGCGACGAACGCCTGATTAGCGGTTGCCTCGGCGATCGCGCGGTGCAGCAGCCAATCCTCGTCATGCGCCGGCGCGCTCGACAGCAACGCCGCCCTGAGCGCCGCCAGCGCCGCCTCGATCGCATCGAGCTGCGCGTGCGAGCGGCGTTGTGCCGCCAGCCGCGCCGCTTCCGCTTCTAGCACGAAGCGCACTTCATACGTGCCCAGCGTCGCCGCCAGCGCATCCATCGGCATATGCGAGCCCAGCCGCTCGGAGGGGCGCCGCTTGACGAACGATCCCGCGCCACGCCGCGCCTCGGTGATGCCATCCGCCGCCAGCCGCACCAGCGCCTCGCGCACGATCGTGCGTGACATGCCGAACGTCTCCGCCAGCCGCGCTTCCGAGGGCAGGCGATCGCCCGTCGCCAGCGCATCCTGATTGATGATCTGCACGATCGCGGTATAGGCGCGGTCCGCCAGCCGCCCCTCGGCCACCGCCGGTTTGCGCGGGTCAGACAAGGTAGCTCAGCCCCACCACCATCGCCAGCCCGGCGACCGAGATCACCGTTTCCAGCATCGACCAGGTCCTGAAAGTGTCCGCCGTACTCGTGCCGACATAGCCCTTGACCAGCCAGAAGCCCGGATCGTTGACATGGCTGAAGAATACCGACCCCGCGCCGATCGCCAGCACGACCAGTTCAGGCGACACATCGGAGGCGGCAACCACGCCGGGCATGATGCCTACCGCCGTGATCGTCGCCACCGTGGCGGAGCCCGCCGCCAGCCGGATGCCCACCGCGACCAGCCAGCCGAGCACCAAGGGCGAGATCGAGTACATCAACACCAATCGCGCCAGCAGATCGGACAGGCCGGCGGTGACCAGCACCTGTTTCAGCGCGCCGCCCGCGCCGATCGCCAGCAGGATGGCGCCGGCCGCGCCCATCGTTTCAAACCACACCGCATCCTGGATCGCCGCCTCGCTCAGCCGCCGCCCGAACAGCAGCGGCAAGGCCACCAGGTTGGTGATGAGCAACGCCAGCACGGGATTGCTCGCCGCCATCAGCAGCGTATTGTCGGCCAGCGCCGGCACCAGTTTGCCCAACTCGCCCGTCGCGATCAGCACCACCGGCAGCAGCACGATGAACAACGATACCGCGCGGCGCGGCGGCGCGATCTCAAACGGGTGATCGAGCAGCACCGGCGTGGTCAGCCTTACCCCGCGCCCGACGATCGTGGTCAGCACCGGCCCGGCCAGGATCGCGATCGGGATGGCGATGGCGATGCCATAGAGCATTGTCAGCCCGAGACTGGCGCCCAGCGCCTCGACCGCGAGCAGCGGCCCGGGATGCGGCGGCACCAGCGCATGCACCACGCCAAGCCCGGCCAGCGCGGGCATGATCAGCCGCAGCTTGGCATAATCTTGATCCTCCTCCTCCGGCATCGCCGCGGCGGCCGCCATCACGATCGGCAGCAGCAACACGAGCCCCGTTTCGAAAAACAACGGCAGCCCGATGATGATGGCGATGCCCAACGTCGCCCAGGGCGCGACCTTCACGCCGGTCATGCGCAGCGCGCCGCTGGCCAGCGAGGCGGCGGCGCCGGACAGATGCAGCATCGCGCCCAGCGACAGGCCCAGCGCCACCACCAGCCCGGTGCCGCCGATAATGTCGCCGACGCCTTTCTGCACCGCCTTGGCCGTATCGCTCAGCGGCAGTCCGGCAAACGCGCCAACCACGAAGGCGCCACACAACAGCCCGATAAAGGGATGCAACCGGCCGCGCACGATCATCAGCACGGCGAGCAGGATCCCGGCCAACGCGGCAAGGATCAGCCGAATATCGCCCCCGGTCATTGCGGCGCACCGCTGTGCGCTGCAGGTTTGTTTACCGTCGCTGGCATCGTCCGCGCTCCCCTCGCCAATCGGCCGGCGCGTTCGCCTGGCCCCTGGCAGAGCTGTAGGACAGGTTTTTCTGCATCGGCAATAGAAAAGGCTTGATCGGCAGTATAAATGCGGAACATACTATAACCTGTCCAACCGATTCCGCACCAAGCGGAGCATTTGGCACCATCGATGCCGCGGCACCACGCCCGGTCTACGATGACGATGTGGCCATGAGCCGGGGAGCGAGGATGTCATGAGGGAAACCGCCCAGTCTGCGCACGAGCCTATCGCGCCGCCGCCCGCCATGGCCCCCGCGATCGCGACGGTGCGGTTAACGCCGACGCAGATCAAGGTCTTGCAGGGCGTCCGTTCGGGCCTGCTCAACAAGCAGATCGCGTTCGATCTCGGCATCGCCGAGGCCACGGTCAAGGCGCACATGACCGCGCTGATGCGCAAGCTCAACGTGCGCAATCGCACGCAGGTGGCGATCGCTGCCCACGCGCTGCCACTGCATCCGTTCTGACGCGGCGCGCCAACCTCCCCGGCGCCCGTGCGGCGCGTAGCACGATCGGAAAACACATGAAGCAGACCATTCTGTGCTGCGCGGCATTGCTGATCGCGCCCGCGCCGGCCTTCGCCAAATCCACCTCGGTCTATCTCAGAGCGCCGAGCGATCCGCGCGCGATCACCGTCCGCGGCGTGGGCGATGGCCGTGCCGATGACAGCGCCGCGCTGCAGAGCGCGATCGACGCGGCGGCAGCGGGCGGACATGGCGGGGTCGTGTTCCTGCCTTCGGGCCGTTATCGCATCAGCCGCACGATCCTGGTGCGCTCCGCCGTGCGGATCTTCGGCGTCGGGGCCACGCGCCCGGTGATCCTGCTCGGCGATAACAGCGCCGGCTTCGGCAGCGGCGTGGCGGCGATGGTCAGCTTCACCGGCGAGGATCAATATCGCGTCGGCCGGGCACCGATTGCACCACCCACCAGCGTGCCGTTCGATCCGGCCACCTTCGATGCCACGTCCAGCACCTTCTATTCCACGCTCTCCAACGTCGATTTCGAGATCGGGCGCGGCAATGCCGGCGCGGTCGCGGTGCGCTTCCGCGTCGCGCAGCATGGCTATCTGCGGCATATCGATTTCCATCTCGGCTCGGGGCTGGCGGGCATTTATCAGGCCGGCAACGAGGCGGAAAATCTGCGCTTTTATGGCGGGCGCTACGGCATTCTTACCGAAAAGACTTCGCCCGCCTGGCAGTTCACGCTGATCGATTCCGAATTCGACGGGCAACGCGATGCCGCGATCCGCGAACATGAAGTCGATCTCACCCTCGTCAACGTGGCGATCAAGAATACGCCCGTCGGCATCGAAATCGATCGCGGCTATTCGGATTCGCTCTGGGGCAAGGACGTGCGGCTCGAGAACGTCTCACAGGCCGGCGTGCTGATTTCGAACGAGAAGAACGTCTTCACGCAGATCGGTTTCGACAATGCCGTCGCCGCGAACACGCCGGTGTTCGCGCGCTTTCGCGAGAGCGGTAAAACCGTCAACGCGCCCGGCCGCGCCTACCGCGTCGCCGATTTCTCCTACGGGCTGAAACTGCCCGGCCTGGGCGCGATCGGCGAGTATGCCACCGACGTGAAGATCGCTCCGCTCGGCCGCCTGCCCGCGCGCCGCGCGGCGGCGATCCGCGCGCTCCCCCCGGTGCGCGACTGGGCCAATGCGCACGATCTCGGCGTCAAGGGAGACGACGAGACGGACGACACCGCCGCGCTGCAACGCGCGGTCGATACGCACCGCGTGGTCTATCTGCCGATGGGCCGCTACCGCTTGACCGACACGCTCAGGCTGCGCCCCGATAGCGTGCTGATCGCGCTCCACCCCAGCCTGACGCATCTGTATCTGCCCGATGAAACCCCCGCTTTTACGGGCGTGGGCAGCGCCAAGGCCCTGCTGCAGAGCGCCAAGGGCGGCAACGCCATCGTCTCCGGGCTCGGGCTATGGACCGGTGGTGTTAATCCGCGCGCCACCGCCTTGCTGTGGAAGGCGGGCGAAGCCTCGATGGTCAACGATGTGAAGATCCAGGGCGGCGGCGGCACCGTGCTGACGAAGGGCAGCCCGATCGGGCTCAACGACGCCAAGGCGCGGCAGGACGGGCAGCATCCCAGCATCTGGGTGACGGACGGCGGCGGCGGCACCTTCGCCGCCTTGTGGTCACCCAACACCCTGGCCTCGGCCGGCTTCTACGTGTCCGACACCAAGACCCCGGGCCATGTCTACGAGCTGTCCGCCGAGCATCATTATCGCGCCGAAATCGTACTCGATAATGTCGAGAATTGGGAATTCCTCGCGCCGCAAACCGAGCAGGAAGTGCGCGACGGGGTGAACGCCGTCTCCACCGAATTCCGCAATTCGCGCAACATCCTGTTCGCCAATTATCACGGCTACCGCGTCACGCGCACCATCAAGCCGATGGATGCCGCGGTAAAGCTCTACAATTCCAGCGACATCCGCTTCCGCAACGTTCACGTCAACGCCGAGAGCGGCTTCGCCAGCTGCGACGACAAAGGCTGCGGCACCTATACCCGCGCGAGCAAATTCCCGTTCGAAAACGCGATCAAGGATATGACCAGCGGCCAGGAAATCCGCGAGCGCGAATTCGCCCGCTTCGATTTCACCAGCTCTCCGGCGCGCACCGCCCTTCCCGTCACGCCCGGTGTCGAAAAGCTCGCCGACGGCTTCTATTCGATCGCCGGCGCGGCGGTCGACGCCAAGGGCAAGCTCTACTTCATCGATCGCCAGTTCCAGCGCATCCATGGCTGGTCGGAAAAGGAAGGCCTGACCATCCTTGCCGACGCGCCGCTCGATCCGGTCAATCTGGCGATCGACCGCTCGGGCGACCTGCTTGTGCTGTCCTCGGCCGGGCACGATGCCAGCGTTTACAGCATCGATCCCGCCCATCCGCGCGACGTGCGCGTGATCGCCCCCACGGCGAGCAAGCCGCGCAGCGGCGCCGCCACCGCCCTGCCCGTCAACGTCTGGGCCAATGGCGAATTTGCCGATCGCATCGATCCCAAAACCTATCAATACCCGCCGTTATCCGAATTCTTTACGCGCGGTCTCGGCGAGCCCAAGCCGCGCGAATATGTCTCGCCCGATGGCTCGCTCGTGCTCCCCGCTTTCCGCGTGTGGAATCAGGGGCCGGACGATCATCAGGGCTGGCGCTGGTCGGATACGCTGGATGCTTACGGATTGGTCACCGCCAAGCCCGGCGAGCGCGTCTGGCTCACCAACGCCTCGGAAAACCGCACCTATAGCGGGCTGGTCGGTGCCAGCGGCACCGTCACCGATCTCAAGGTCGTCGCCGATCGCGGTGGCGAAAGCGTCGCGCGCGATGCCGCGGGCAACCTCTATGTCGCCAACGGCCAGGTGTTCGTCTACGCAGCGGACGGCACGCTGCCGCGCCGCATCGACGTGCCCGAGCGCCCGCTGCAACTGATCATCGGCGGCGCCGATCAGCGCACCTTGTTCATTCTGACGCACCACACGCTGTACGCCACCGGCATCTAATCGCTACGGTTGCATGATACCGTTGATGAGAGCGTATCATGCAGCCGTCCCCCGCGCCGTCCCCTGTTCGTATCGGCACGGCGGGCTGGTCGATCCCCAAAACGGATGCGGCGGCGTTTCCGGCTGAGGGCTCGCATCTGCAACGTTACAGCGCGGTGTTGTCGGCAGTGGAAATCAACTCGTCATTCCACCGCCCGCACCGCCGCCAGACCTACGAACGCTGGGCCGCCACCGTCCCGGCTGATTTCCGCTTCTCCGTCAAAATCCCCAAGACAATCTCGCACGCGGCGCGGCTGATCGACACCGAGCCGCTGCTCGATGCCTTCGTCGCCGAGGTCGCGGGCCTCGGGGGCAAACTGGCGGTGCTGCTGCTGCAACTGCCGCCCAGCTTCGGCTATGACGAAAGGGTCGTCGCGCGCTTCTTTGAGGCGCTTCGCCACCGCATACCGCCGACGGTTCAGCTCGCCTGCGAACCCCGCCACGCCAGCTGGTTCGCGCCGGACGTCGAAGTCTGGCTCGCCATGCAGCGTGTCGCGCGCGTCGCGGCAGATCCGGTCATTGCCCCCGGCGGTGCGCAGCCCGGCGGCTGGCCCGGCCTCCGCTATCACCGCCTCCACGGCGCCCCGCGCATCTATTACTCGTCCTATGAAGCTGCATTCCTCGAAGCGCTTGCCATAACGTTGGCGGGCGACACGCCGGCTTGGTGTATCTTCGACAACACCGCATCCGGCGCCGCCACCGGCAATGCACTGGCGCTCCAGACGATGCTCATGCCCGGATGACGTTGCGCGAACCCGCGCCGCCGCATACCAAGGCATTGTCGAAAAGGCTTTAATAGCCACTCAAGGGGTTCAGATGCGCAATAATGTGACGGCGGTGATCGCCAGCCTGATGGTAACCATGCCCGGTATGGCGCAAAACGCGCCGCCCGCAGCCGCCCCGATCGAACAGACGCAAGCGCCGGAAAACCAGGTCACCAATCCCGATCAGCCCGTGCCCAATCCGGTGACGCCGCCCGTCACGCCCACGCCGGTTGCCCCGGCTGTTCGCGCCGCGCCTGCCGCCGTTGCACAGCCGAAGCCTGCAAAATGGGATGTCAACGCGCCTCCCGGCATGGTCACGCGCCAGGTGCCGATCGCGGTCAACGAAGGCACATGGATGAACATCGATGTCGCGCGCGACGGCCGCACCATCGCGTTCGATCTGCTTGGCGATATCTATACCATGCCGATCACCGGCGGCACGCCGCGCCGCATCGCTGAGGGACTGGCCTATGAACAACAGCCGCGCTTTTCGCCCGATGGCACGCGCATCGCTTTCGTCTCTGATCGCGGCGGTGGGGACAATATCTGGATCATGAATGTCGATGGCAGCGACAAGCGCCAGCTGACCAAGGAGGATTTCCGCCTGCTCAACCAGCCAAGCTGGAGCCCCGATGGCCGCTTCATCGTCGCGAAGAAGCATTTCACCACCGGGCGGTCGCTCGGCACGGGCGAGGTCTGGCTGTATCACGTATCGGGCGGCGGCGGCGTGCAACTGGTCAAGCGCGCCAGCGAGGAATTGCAGAAGGAACTGGGCGAACCGATTTATGCGCCTGATGGCAGGAGCGTCTATTATACGCGCAACGTAACCCCGGGGCCGATCTTCGAATACGCCCAGGATTCCTACACGGATCTGTTCAACATCGAACGCTATGACATGGTTACGGGCGAGGTCAGCACGGCGGTGTCCGGTGCAGGCGGTTCGGTCCGCCCGACGCCGTCGCCCGATGGCAAGCAGATCGCGTTCGTGCGCCGCGAGGCTGGTCGCTCGAAGCTGTACGTCAAGGATCTGGCCGCCGGCACCGAACGCAAGATCTACGACGCGCTCGATCAGGACGTACAAGAGACCTGGGCGGTAACCGGCGTCTATCCCAACATGGCATGGACGCCCGACAGTGGCAGCCTGGTGTTCTGGGCCGGCGGCAAGATCCGCCGCGCCGCCAGCAATGGCAGCGGCGCACGCGAAATCCCGTTCGCCATCAATGATACGCGCGTGGTGATCGATGCGGTGCACCCGCAGGTGGCGGTCGCGCCCGCGACGTTTACCACCAAGATGCCGCGCTGGGCGAGCTTGTCGCCTGATGGCCGCAGCGTACTGTTCGAAACACTGGGCAAATTGTGGGTCAAGCCGGTCAGCGGCGGCGCCCCGCGCCGCCTGGTGCGCGGCGACGAGGAGGGCTTCGAATTGTGGCCGTCCTGGTCGCGCGACGGCCGATCGGTGGTGTTCGTCGGCTGGACCGACGCCGGGCTCGGCCAGATCCGCACCGTTGCCGCCAGCGGCGGCACGGCCCGCACGGTGACGGCCAGCGCCGGCCATTATAGCGTCCCGCGCTTCGCGCCCGATGGCCGCAGTATCGTATTCCAAAGCAACGAGGGCGGCCCGCTTACTGCGGCGCGCGGCAGCGATAACCCGGGCATCTATCGCATTGCCACCGGAGGCGGCGCGGCGACGCGCATTGCCAAGGGCGGCATCTCCCCGCAATTCGGCGCGGAGGGCGACCGCGTGTTCTTCATCGCGCGCGAGAAAGGCAAGCGCCAGCTGGTCAGCACAGATCTCTCGGGCCAGGCCAAACGCGTCCATGCCAGCGGCGAGCTGGTCAACGATTATCAGGTCTCGCCCGATGGCCGCAACGTCGCGTTCCGGCAGAATTACGAAGCCTTTGTGATGCCGCTGATGCCCGGCACGCAGGATGTCACCGTCGATATCAAGAAGGGCGCGCTGCCCATCACGCGCGCCAGCGGCGAAGGCGCCAGCTTCATCGGCTGGTCGGCGAACGGCGCTCAACTCAACTGGTCGCTCGGGCCCAATTTCTACACGGTGCAGACCGATGCCCTGTTCAAGACCGCGCCGCTGCAGGACGACGCCGACAAGGATGCTGCCAAATTCGTGCCCCCCGCCACGGGTCTGTCGCTCGCCATGGAGGTCACCGCCGATCGCCCGACGCGCACCATCGCGCTGACCGGCGCCCGGCTCGTCACGATGGCCGCGCCCGATGGCGGCATCATCGCGGACGGCGTGGTGGTGATCCAGGGTGATCGCATTGCCGCGATCGGCCCGCGCGCCTCTGTCGCCATCCCGGCCGGCGCGACGATCATTGATCTGGCCGGCAAGACGATCATTCCGGGCATGATCGATGCGCACGCGCATGGCCCGCAAGCCGAAGACGATCTGATCCCGCAGCAGAATTGGTCGGCGATGGCCAATCTCGCCATGGGCACTACGACGATCCACGATCCGTCGGCTACCGCGTCGGAAATCTTTGCCGCCGCCGAGCTGCAACGCGCCGGCAAGATCATCGCGCCGCGCACCTTCTCCACCGGCGAAGTGATCTATGGGGCCAAATCGCCTGACGTCTATGCCGAGATCGACACGATCGAGGATGCACTGGCCGATGTCCGCCGGCTCAAGGCGCAGGGCGCGTATAGCGTGAAAAACTATAACCAGCCGCGCCGCGATCAGCGCCAGATGGTCGTCGCCGCCGCGCAGCGCGAGAATATGGAGGTCGTGCCCGAGGGCGGCTCGGTCTACGCGCTTGACATCAGCCTGATCCAGGATGGCAATGCCACGCTCGAGCATAATATGCCGGTCGAGACCTTTTATGCCGACGTGCTCAGCCTGTGGTCGCAGACGAAGACCAATTATACGCCGACCTTGGTCGTGGCGTATGGTGGTCTCGCCGGCGATCCCTATTGGCGCCAGCATATGGAGGTGTGGAAGCACCCGATCCTGTCGCGCTACGAGCCGCCCGCGATGCTGCTGGCGCAGAATGGTCGCCGCACGATGGCGCCCGAGCAGGCGTTCGTCGACGACGATACCGCGCGGGAGGCCAAAAAGCTCGCCGAGCGCGGCGTTCAGGTCTCAATCGGTGCGCATGGCCAGCAGCCCGGGCTCGGCGCGCATTGGGAGATGTGGTCGTTCGTGCGCGGCGGTTATAGCCCGATCGAGGCACTGCGCGCCGCCACCATCGTGCCCGCCACATCGCTTGGCTATGCCGCCGATCTCGGCTCGCTCCAGGTCGGCAAGCTCGCCGACCTGGTCGTGCTCGATGCCGATCCCACGGCGGATATCCGCAACAGCGACAAGATCCACCGCGTCATGCTTGGCGGCCGGCTGTATGATCCACTGACGCTTAACGAAGTCGGCACCGGCACGCGCCAGCGTCAGCCCTTGTGGTGGGAAGGTGCGGGCAACGGCACTGGCAACCTGCCGAGCATCAACGACGCACACGGCCACGACTAAGGCCGGGCCTGCTGCGTTCCGTCGTCACCCCGGGCCCGTCCCGGGGTGACGCCTCATCCTGAGCCGCAGTCTCAGAAAAGCGTCGTCATCCCGTAAAACAGCGCGCCCACCGCCGCCGATGCCGGGATAGTGATCAGCCACGCCACCACCACGCCGCGCGCCACGCCCCAGCGCACCGCGGAAGCGCGCCGCGCCGTGCCCGCGCCGATGATCGCGCCGGTGATTGTGTGCGTGGTCGATACGGGAATGCCCATGGCCGAGGCGGTGAACAATACGATCGATCCCGCCAGCGACGAGCTGAAGCCTTGATGCTGGGACAATTTGGTGATGCGCGAGCCCATCGTCTCGATGATCTTCCAGCCGCCGGTCATCGTGCCCATGGCGATGGCGATATAACAGCTGATCGCCACCCAGTGCGGCACCGCGAACGGCCCGCTCAGATAGCCGGTCGAATAGAGCAGCACGGTGATGATCCCCATCGTCTTCTGCGCGTCGTTCAGCCCGTGGCTCAGCGAATAGGCTGCCGACGATATGAGGTGCAGCACGCGGAAGCTGCGTTCGGCGTGCTGCGCGCTGACGCGGTGCAGCGCCCAGCTCGACAGCAGCATGACCAGCATGGCGAGAAACATCCCGATCGTCGGCGACAGCACGATGGCGATCAGCGTCTTGTTCAGCCCGGCCCATTGGATCCCGCCGATCCCCGCATGCGCCACGCCCGCACCGATCATCCCCCCGACCAAGGCATGGCTGCTCGACGACGGGATGCCCTTGATCCACGTCACCACGTTCCAGAACATCGCCCCGCCGAGCGCGCCGAAGATCACTGCCGGGGTGATTAGATCCTTGTCGATCAGCCCCTTGCCGATCGTATCGGCCACGGCGTGCAAGCTGGGAAAGGCGATCGTCAGGAAATATGCGGCGAAATTGAACACCGCGGCAAACAGCACCGCCTTGACCGGTGACAGCAATCGCGTGGCCACCACGGTAGCGATGGAGTTGGCCGCATCGTGCAGCCCGTTGAGATAATCGAAGGCCAGCGCGACGGCGATCAGCCCGACGAGCAGCGGAAAGGCAAGCTGGTGCATGGTTCAGCAGCGATTAGGAATGATCGATGACGATGCCGTCAATCTCGTCGGCGACATCCTCGAACGCGTCGACGATGCGCTCGAGATGCTTGTAGATTTCACGATCGATCACGAAGCGCAGCGTGTCGGTGGCGCCATGTTCCTGCAGCGAGCGCTTGAGCCCGGCGGCATGAATCTCGTCGGCATGACTTTCCATCCGCACCAGCCGTTCGGTCAGCTCGTGCAGTCGCTCGCCGTTGCGCGCCACATCACGCAGCAGCGGCATGGCTTCCGCGGTGACGCGCGCGGCATCGACGACGATCGCCGCCATATCCTTCATCTCGGGTGCGAAGTCGGTTACGTCATACAGGTCGATGGCCTGCGCCGCGGCCTGCATTTCATCCACCGTATCGTCCATCGCCGCGATCAGGCTGGTGATCGCGGCGCGATCAAACGGCGTAAGGAATGTCTTGCGCACCGTCTGCAGTACGGTGCGGGTAATCTCGTCCGCGTCATGCTCGCGTTCGATGATCTCGCGGATATGATCGGGCGCCGATGCGCCGCCCTGCATCATCCGCGCGGTGGCATCCGACGCAGCAGTGATGGTGCGCGCATGCGCCTCGAACATCTCGAAGAAATTCCCCGTCTTGGGGAGCAAACGCTGAAACCAGGCGAACATCGACCCTACCCTTGATCGCTCGGCGACCACGCCGAGCCTAGTTGTGCGCCGCGCGGCGGCAGTGAATTCGGCAGTAGCGAACGAGCGGATCAGATCGCGCAGATCCAGTTCGTCCACCGCGTCGGCCGCTTCGGCCAGCGAAAACCAGCGCCGCTCGCGCTGCTCCTGTTCCTTCCAGCTCGCCAGTTCGCGCGTCACCGCCAGCGGGAAGACGTCGACATCGACCATCAGCGACGCGCCGTTGCTGCGCCGTTTGCGATAGCGGTAGCTGCCCAGCCGCGTCGGGCAGATCGCGCCGCAAATTCCCGCTTCCTCTTCTGCTTCCAGCGCCGCGGCGGCATGCGGTTCCATGCCCGTCTCGATATTCCCCTTGGGAATCACCCACCGCCCGGTGCCGCGCGAGGTCACCAGCATGACCTGCACGGTGGTCGTCGGCGCGACGCCTTCGGTGCGATAGGGAAGAGCAGCGATCTGGCGAATGATGGGATCCGATGAAAACGAGTGCGGCCCTTGCCGCAAACCGCCGCGGCTGCATAGCCTTCGCCGTGTGCGTTCAGTCCGCCGCCGGGGCCGCCACCGACAGCGGTAGCATCAGCGCATCGAGGAATTGCTGGCGCCACCAATTGATGTCCTGCTGCTCGATCGAGGCCATGCACGCACGCCAGCGGCGGATGCGTTCAGGCTTGTCCATACGCAGCGCCATGCGGATCGCATCGCTCACTTCTTCCGCGCTATAGGGATTGACCAGGATCGCCTCGGTCAATTGCGCCGCCGCGCCGGCAAAGCGCGACAGGATCAGCACGCCCGGGTCCTCGGGATCCTGCGCCGCGACATATTCCTTGGCCACCAGGTTCATGCCATCGCGCAGCGGCGTGACCAGCCCGATCTTCGCGGCGCGGTAGATGCCGGCCAGCGTATCGCGGCCATAGCCCTGGTTGACATAGCGGATCGGCACCCAATCGACATCGGCATAAGCGCCGTTGATCCGTCCGGACAAACTCTCCAGCGTGTTGCGGATGCGCTGATAACTGCCCACGGCGCCGCGCGATGGCGGCGCGATCTGCAGCAGGAACACTTCCTTGCGCTCCTCGGGATGCTCGACCAGGAAGCGCTCATAGCCGAGGAAGCGTTCCTCCAGCCCCTTGGAATAATCGAGCCGATCCACCCCCACGATCATGTCGCGTCCGTCCGCGCTGTCACGCATCCGGCGATAGGCCAGCCGCGCGGTCACGCCGCGCGCCAGATCAACGAATTCAGGCGTATCGATGCCGATCGGGCAGGCCAGCACGCGCACGCTGCGCGTCCCCAGCGTGACGACATCGCCCGTAATGGTCGCGCCCATCTCCAGCCTGACGAAATCGAGGAAGGATTCGAGCCATTCCTCGGTGTGGAAGCCGATCACGTCATAAGCGAACAAGCGCCGCACCAATTCCTGCGCCTCGGGCAGGATCGACAGCAGCCGTCGCGGCGGCCACGGAATGTGCAGGAAAAAGCCAATGCGGTTCTCGCAGCCCCGGCGGCGCAGTTCGTCACCCAGCGGGAACAGATGGTAGTCCTGAATCCACACGACATCGCCCGGCTCGATCAGCGGCGTCACGGTCTGCGCAAACCGCTCGTTGACGCGCTGATAACCGCCGGCAAACTCGCGCTCATACTCCGCCAGATCGACACGGTAGTGGAATAACGGCCACAAGGTGCGGTTGGCGTAACCATTATAATATTCGTCGATATCCTGGTCTTCCAGGTCCATCGTGGCGGTGGTCACGCCGTGATCGCGCTGGAAATGGATATCGCCGGTAAATGTGTCGGTGCGCTCGCCCGACCAGCCGAACCACACGCCGCTATACTGCCGGAGCGCCGAGGACAACGCCACCGCCAGCCCGCCTTGCGCGCCTGATTCCGAGCCCTTGGGCGCCGACACGCGGTTCGAGATGATCACCAGCCGGTTCATCGGATCGAACTCCACGGTTTGCTCAGCAACGCCGCGCAATTGATCATGCCGACCAGCGAATAGGTTTGCGGATAATTGCCCCACAGTTCCCCGCTCGCCGGATCGATGTCCTCTGACAGCAGCCCGGCTGCGGTGCGCCGGGCGAGCATCTCCTCAAACAGCGCGCGCGCATCATCCGTTCGCCCGGTGAAATGCAATGCCTCGATCAGCCAGAAAGTGCACACGTTGAACGCTGTCTCGGGCAGCCCGAAATCGTCCTCGATCGCATAGCGCAGCATGAATGAGCCCCGCCGCAGCCCCTCCTCGACCGCTTTCAGCGTATCCAGGAAGCGCGGATCGTCCGGCTCCAGGAAGCGCAGATCGAGCAATTGCAGAACGCTGGCATCCAGATCGTCGCCCGCGAACGTCGCCGACATGCGCCGCGTCTCGGGCCGCCACGCAGCGCTTTCGATCCGCGCGCGGATCGTGTCGGCGCGCTCCTGCCAGAAGGCGCAGCGCTTGGTCAGCCCGAGCGCCTGTGCGGCATTGGCCAGCCGGTCGCATGCCGCCCAGCACATTGCCGAAGAATAGGTGTGCACGCTTTGCCGTGTGCGCAGCTCCCACAGGCCGGCGTCGGGCGCATCGTAATTTGCCCAGGCGCGCTCACCCACGCGTTCCAGCGCCTCGAAATCCTCGATCGCGCCCATCCGGAACAACCGCGTATCGAAAAAGGCATGCACGGCGCACAACACGATCTGGCCGTAAGCATCGTGCTGGATCTGCTCATAAGCCTGATTCCCCACGCGCACCGGCCCCATGCCGCGATAACCCGGCAGATCGGGCGCTTCCCATTCCTCCAGCCGCGCTTCACCAAGGACGCCATACAGCGGCTGGATATGCCCACCCGCGGCATCGTCGACGATGTTGCGCAGATAACCAAGATAGCCCTCGAGCACGTCGAGCGCGCCCAGCCGGTTGAGCGCCTGCACGGTATAATAAGCGTCGCGGATCCAGCAGTAGCGATAATCCCAGTTGCGCCCGGAATCGGCATGTTCGGGGATCGACGTAGTCATCGCCGCAACGATCGCGCCGGTTTCTTCGTGCTGGCACAATTTGAGCGTGATCGCCGACCGGATCACTACCTCTTGCCACTCGAGAGGGATGGCCAGGCCGCGCACCCATTCCTGCCAGTGCCGCGTGGTATCGGCGAGCATCGTATCCACGGTCGCCGCCAGATCGCCGGCAAAGCTCTCGTCCGGCCCCAGAAAGAAATGCAGCGGTCGCTCTAGCCGGAACACGCGTTCGGCCTCGATCACCCCGATCGGCGCGGTGGTGCTGAGCCTCAGCGCCATGCCGGGCATCAGGAAGCGCAGATGGTTGGAACCTGCGGATTGCTCGCTGCATTTGCCGCCCCACCCGCAGGTCGGCCGCAGTGTCACGCGAATGCGCGGGCTGCCCTTCACCGGGCGGACGATCCGGGCATAGGCAACCGGGCGATAGCTGCGCCCACTCCGCTCGAAGCGCGGGCAGAAATCGATCACTTCGATCGCGTTGCCGCTGGCGTCGGTATGCCGGCTGATCAGGATCGGCGTGTTGCGCAAATAATGCTGCTCGACGCTGACGCTGTCCTCGATCTCTATCGCCCAATAACCGCGCTCGGGCGTCTCGCCGCCGAGCAAGGCGGAGAACACAGGATCGCCATCGATCCGCGGCACGCAGCCCCACACGAAACGGCCCGCGCGATCAACAAGCGCGCTCACCTGGCAATTGCCGATCGGCCACAGATCCACCGAACTCATGCGCTGTGTCCTGTTGCGGCCTGCGCGCAGGCGGTCTCGAGCCAATCCAGCGTCGCCGCCACGTCGGGCAGCCGATAGGCCGCGCTGCTCGGTCGCGCAGCGCCGATCAGGATGCCCGCCCCGCCGCGCGCTGCCGCCGCCGCCATCGCCGGCTCGTCCGTATCGTCATCGCCAAGAAACACTGGGCGAAACCCCGCCATCGGCGCGCGCTCCATCAACTGGTTGAGCGCAGTGCCCTTGTCCGCACCGCCGAGCCTAAGCTCGACCATCATCTTGCCGGTCTGCAGATGCAGCCCGGTCTCGTTGGCCAGCGCTTGCGCCAGCGCTGTCGCTTGCGTCTGCATCTCGGGCGCGCCACGATAATGGAGCGCGGCGCCGAATGGCTTCTCCTCGACCAGCAGGCCGGGCGTGGTGTGCATAAAGTCTGTCATGATGGAACGAATACGATCGAGGGCCGCGGGTCGTTCCGGAAGCGATGTCGTTCCGTCATGCCAGCGCACCTCAAGGCCATGGCTGCCGGCGATGGTCAGCGGCAGCGGGCCGAACAGGCCGAGGATGCTCTCCACCGATCGTCCACTCAGGATCGCCACACGCCCCCCCAGCGTCTCGGCCAGCCGCCCGAGCAACGCCGACAGCCGCTCATCCACCACCACCAGTTCGGGCCGCGCGGCCAGCTCGACCAGCGTGCCATCGAAATCGAGCAGCAACGCGGCATCTTGCAGCAGGTCGCGCGGCGGCACCGCCTTATGCGGCAAAGGTCACCTCCACCGGCGCGACGCCCGCCACCGTCGCGCGCACCGTATCGCCGCGCACGATCGGGCCGACGCCCGCCGGCGTGCCGGTGAAGATCAGGTCACCCGCAGCCAAGGTGACGAGGGTAGACAATTTGGCGATGATCTCGTCCACCCGCCAGATCATGTTCGCCAGATCGCTTTCCTGCCGCGGCGCGCCATTCAGCGTCAGTGCGATCGCGCCGCTCGTCGGTGGCGCGCCCGGCGCCAGCGGGCCGATTGGTGCCGACTGGTCGAAGCCCTTGGCCATGTCCCACGGCTGACCCTTCTGCTTCGCCGCCGTCTGCAGGTCGCGACGCGTGAGATCGATGCCCACGGCATGGCCGAAGATCAACGCGGCGGCATCGCCCACCGCAATGTCGCTGCCGCCCGCGCCCAGGGCGATGACCAGTTCCGCCTCATAATGCAGATTGGCGGTGCCGCGCGGGAACGCCAGTGTGCGCCCGCTGGCCACCACTGCATCGGCCGGCTTGGAGAAGAAGAACGGCTCTTCGCGCCCTGGATCGCCGCCCATCTCGCGCGCATGATCAGCGTAATTCTGCCCCACGCAATAAATCCGTCGGACGGGAAAGCGCGCGTCGCTGTCGGCAATAGCGATGCTGGGGGTGGAAATTTCGGGCAGACGCATCATCTTCTCCGCTTCGGGCCAGAAAACATAACGAAATGGCCGGTTCGCTTGAGGCTTGTATGGCCCTGGCCACGCGGATCAACCCCGCACCTTCCCGGAGAGGCTGCACGATGGCCCGTCGCCGATCCCCGGCCACGGATCCAGGAGCATTTCGTGACCCTTATCGTTACAGCGGACATGCGCCGCCAGGCCGCGCCGTCCGTCGGGCTGGTGCATTTCGCGCTCGCAGTTGGCGGCTTCGCCATTGGCACCACCGAATTCGCCACGATGAGCCTCCTGCCCTATTTCGCCAAGGATTTGCAGATCACCGAGCCGGTGGCGGGCCATGTGATCAGCGCCTATGCGCTGGGCGTGGTGGTCGGCGCGCCGTTGATCGCGGTCTTGTCCGCCAAGGTCGCCAAGCGCACGCTGCTGATCGCGCTGATGCTGGTCTTCGCGCTGGCCAACGGCCTCTCCGCGCTGGCACCGTCCTACAATTCGATGCTGATCTTCCGCTTCTTGAGCGGTTTGCCGCACGGCGCCTATTTCGGCGTCGCCGCGCTGGTTGCCGCCTCGCTCGTGCCGGCGGAGCGGCGCACGGTAGCGGTCGGGCGGGTCATGCTCGGGCTCACCGTGGCAACGATCATCGGTGTGCCGGCGGCGAATTGGCTTGGCCAGGCACTGGGCTGGCGCTGGGGCTTCGGCGTGGTCGCCGTCCTTGCCGTCATCTCCGCCGCTCTGGCCGTCCTCATCGTGCCGCGTGACGAAGCACCCGTCGATGCCAGCCCGCTGCGTGAGCTTGGCGCACTCAAGAAGGGCCAGGTGTGGTTGACCCTCGGCATCGGCGCGATCGGCTTTGGCGGACTCTTCTCGGTTTACACCTATCTCAGCTCCACGCTGATGGAAGTCACCGGCGTGTCAGCGGTAATGGTCCCGCTGGTGCTGGCCGTGTTCGGCATCGGCATGACGGTCGGCAACCTACTCATCCCGCGCTTTGCCGACAAAGCGCTGATGCCAACCGCGGGCCTGTTGCTGCTGTGGTCGGCGGCGGTGCTCGCGCTGTATACCGTCGCTGCGCACAATTTCTGGGCGGTCACTGTCTGTGTGTTCGCCATTGGTCTTGGTGGCGCCCTCGGCACGGTGCTGCAGACGCGGCTGATGGATGTGGCGGGCGATGCGCAGACGCTTGCCGCCGCGCTCAACCATTCCGCCTTCAACACCGCCAACGCGCTCGGGCCCTGGCTCGGCGGCATGGCCATCGCCGCAGGCTATGGATGGACCTCGACCGGCTGGGTCGGTGCTGCGCTGGCGCTGGGCGGCTTTGCCATCTGGGCGGCATCCGTGCTCGTGGGGGAGCGCCGACAGACCTGATCGTCATCGCAACTTTCGCTGGATAGTCAGCCGCGTAAAGATTATTGGACACACAGCCGCAACAAGCGGATGGTGCCGGTATCGACGGTAAGGTGAGAGGAGTTCGAACATGCAATCACGATCGACGACTCGTTTTGGCCATGTAGCGCTGTGCGCGGCGGTATCCGTGCTGGCGCTCGCCGCCTGTTCAAAAAAGGCCGAGGAAACCACCACGGCCGAGACCACCACCACGCAAAGCGAGGTGACTACAACGCCCGCCGAAGCGCCTCCCGCGGCCGCCCCTGCCGCAACGGCCGCAGCCGCGCCCGCGCCTGACAACACCGATACGCTCTCGGGCGTGCAATACGCTGCCTATACCGGCGACGCCGCCAAGGGGAAAATCGCCTTCATCACCTGCCAGACGTGCCACGCGGTCGAGCCCGGGGTGAACAAGATCGGGCCGTCGCTCCATGCCGTGGTCGGGCGCCAGGCCGGCACGGTCGCCGGGTTCGCCTATACCGCCGCCAACAAGAATAGCGGCATCACCTGGACGCCCGAAAAGCTGTTCCAGTATCTCGAAAAGCCCCAGCGGGTCGTGCCCGGCACCAAGATGGTCTTCCCCGGCTGGGCCGATCCGCAGAAGCGCGCCGACACGATCGCCTATCTGCAATCCACCTCCTGATCGATCGACCGGGCCGGCGGTGCGCGCCGCCGGCCGTCATCGGCGCGCGCGCACCACATCGGCCAGGTGCAGCGGAAACGACGCCAGCAGCGCCAGCGCGATCCAGCGCCAATCGAGCCCGGTCAGCGCCGCGCGGAGCGCCAGCAGCAGCAGCGCGCCCGGCGCCAGCCGCAGCACCGCGTCAGCCATGCTCCAGCCTTTGACGATCAGCCATACCAGTTCGATGCCGATCACCAGCAGCACGATGTCCACGGCATGGCCGCTGGCGAACAACCCGCTCAGCTGAACGGCCCGTTGAGCTGCACGATCGTCCAGTTGAGATAGCCGGCAAACGCGACCCACAGCAGATAAGGCAGCAGCAACGTCGCCGAGGTCCACGAACGCCGCGCCGCCACCACCGTGAGCACTGCGACTGACAACCACAGCGCAATCACCTCATAGGCCGCCCAATCCGGCCGGTGCAGCCGGAAGAACAACAGGCTCCACAGGATGTTGAGAAAGCCGTTGAGCGCGAACAGGCCGATCAGCCATTCGCGCTCGCGCCACGATGACAGCGCCAGCCACCCGGTCACCCCGGCCAGCGCGGTGCAGGCATAGATCACGGTCCAGGCCACGCCATAAGCGGCATCGGGCGGCGCCCAATCGGGCTTGCGCAGCGCCTGATACCAGGCGCCGGTATCGGTGATCGTCGCGCCGAGCAGCGCGACGCTCCCGGCAAGCATCGCGGCGATGAATACAGGGAAGATCCACCGGCCCATCGCTCAACCCGCAGTCTGCAGCAAATGCCGCAGATCCTTGGCGAAGATGCGCGCATAGGCCAGCGGGCGGGCATAGATCAGCCGCTTGTTCATATACGCATGCCAGGTCAGCTGTTGCACATCGCGGTCCGCGCACATCGCCACGAAGCGCTCGCGCCGTCGGTCGTTCTGATACCAGAAATATTGCATGATGCCGAGGATACGGAACACCAGGCCGTGGGCGCGCATGAAAGTCCGCCGCGCCTGGCGCAGCGCGCGCGGATTGCCCGTCGCCAGGAATGCCGCGACGGCGTCGGCCGCGTGCTGCGCCGAGACCATGGCATAATAGATACCCTCGCCCGAGGCTGGCGCGACTACCCCCGCCGCATCCCCGGTGACGAGCACGTCGCGGCCATTATCCCATCGGGCCAGCGGCCGCAGCGGGATTGGCGCGCCTTCGCGGCGCAGCGTTTCGCACGCATCGAGCCCGACGTGCGCGCGCAGCCGCGTGGTCGCGTCGCGCAGCCCAAAGCCCTTGTTCGCGCTGCCCACGCCGATGCTTGCCGTATCGCCGTGCGGGAAGATCCAGGCGTAAAAATCGGGCGAATAGGCAGCTTGGTAAAAAACGTCGCAGCGGTTGCGATCGAAGTACGGATCGCTCGCCGCAGGCGATCGGATGATTTCATGATAGGCATATACGCACCGCGCCGGCTCGACATCTTTCAGCGCCACCAGCGCCACGCGCGAGCGCGCGCCGTCCGCGCCGATCACCGCCTTGGCGCGCACGCGCTGTTCCGGCCCATCGCGCGTTTCGGCATAGCAGACCAAGGCACAGCCATCCTCGTCACGCACGATGCGCTCGAACGTCCCGGTCCGCCGCTCGGCCCCCGCCGACGCTGCCCGGTCGCGCAGCCATTCGTCGAACGTCTCGCGATCGACCATCCCGACATAGCCCCCCGCCCCGCTGGGATCGACCGGCATGTCGACCGCACGATCGGATGGCGCGATCATCCGCGCGGCAACCGCGCGCCCGACGAGCAGCGTCTCGGGTATGGCAAAATCGCGCATCAGCCGGGGCGGGATCGCGCCGCCGCACGGCTTGATGCGCCCGCCGCGATCGAGCAACAGCACCGATCGTCCCGCCCGCGCCAGTTCCGTCGCCGCCGTCGCACCGGCCGGCCCACCGCCGACCACGACACAGTCATAGGTGATCATGTTGTCGCCCCCCGCGCCACTGTCGCCTGATCCTCGCGCGACAGGGCCTCGCGCGACGGGGCCTCGCGCGCCGGGGCCTCGCGCGCTGGGGCCTCGCGTGCAGGTGCGCGCACCGCGAGCAGCGCGGCGAGCAGGAACAGCAGCGCCTCGACTAGGAAAACCACGGTAAACGTCAGCGGGGTCGAGCCAAGCGCCGCGCGCCCGGCATCCACGCCGACCGCCCCGATCAGCCCGCCAAGGCCGAACGCAATTGCCTGTGCCGCGCCCCACACGCCCATGCGAATGCCTTCGCGGCCGCCGTGCCCGGCTCCCGCCAGCCCCATCATCGTGCCGATCGCCGCTACCGCGAAAACCCCGTTGGCGAACCCCAGGAGCGCAATATTGGCCGCCAGCGGCCAGCCCGATCCCACCCGCGCAGCAAGCGCCAATCCGGCCAGCGCACATGCCGAGCCGATGCACCCGGCAATGATCCACGGCAGCAGCCGCCCCGCTCGCCCCCCGCCAAATGCGCTCCCGCCGACGCCCGCCAGGATCATGCCCAGCAGCACGCCGCCATGCTGCAGCCCCGAAAGCTGCGTTGATTGCCCGGGCGTGTAGCCGAACAGCAAACCGGCGAACGGCTCGAGAATCAGATCCTGCATCGAATAAGCGAGCATCGACAGGAACACGAACAGCGTGAAGCGTCGCGCCACCGGATCGGCCAGCATTTCGCCGAGCGCGTCGCCGAACGACACCACCGGCGCTTCCGCCGTGGGCAGGGCCACCGCTGCATCTTCGACGCCCCACACCGCCAGCACCGCAACCAAAAACGCCGCGCCGGCGACGCCGCCCGCCACCACCGCCAGCCGCTGCAACGAAAACGGCTCGATTAGCGTCCCCGCCACGCTGGCGGTAACCGCGATCCCGCCGACCATCATGATCCAGGTCAGCGCCGCCGCCGCGGCGCGCCGCGCCGGCGCCACGCGCGTTGCCAGCAAGGCCAGCAGCGACGTTCCCGCCGCGCCGACGCCTGCGCCGATCAGCGCGAAGGCCAACACCGCCAGCAGCACGCCCGCCGCCGAGCGCGCCGCCAGCAGCGCCACCGCATCCACCGCGAGCAAAGCGCCGAGGGCCAGCGTGCCCATGCCGATAATGATCCACGGCGTCCGCCGCCGCCCACGATCAGAGCCATGCCCCCAGGCCGGTCGCGTCAGTTGCACGGCGTAATGCCACGCCACCAGCCCTGCGGGCAACGCCGCGGGCAGCGCATATTCCACCACCATCACCCGGTTGAGCAACGACGTCGCCAGCATCACGATCGCGCCGATCGCGCTCTGCACCAGCCCCAGCCGGGCGATGCCGAGCCAGCCGAGCGGTGCCCCGCTCATAAGCCGCCCACGCCGCCAAGCCCGAAGGCGGACGCCAGCATGCCGAGTACATACAGGCTGGTGCCGGTTGCGTTATACCACGGCGTGTGGCGCAGCGGATCGCGCAGCAGGCGCGGCATCAACGCAAGCTGCCCGAGCAGCAACGCCGCGACGACAGCAGCGACCAGCACATGTCCCCACCCTGCCAGCAAGACGATCACCACGATCTGCGGCAGCGTCATCACCGCGCACGCCACCCGCGCCGCCGGCCCGACCCCCAGCACCACCGGCAGCGAGCGCAAGCCCATCGCGCGATCGCCTTCCACCGCCTTGAAATCGTTGAGCGTCATGATGCCGTGCGCACCGAGGCTGTAGAGTGCCAGCACGATCAGCACCGATCCCGCCGGCCATGCTCCCGCCATCACCGTTGCACCAGTAAACCAGGTCAGCCCCTCATAGGTCAGCGCGACCACCGCCGGCCCCCAAATGCCGCTCACCTTGAAGCGGAATGGCGGCGCGCTATAGCCCCAGGCGCAGATCAGCCCCAGGCAGGTCGCGCCGAACACCAATGGCCCGGTCGCCCACGCGACCAGCAGCGACAGCGCCGTGCCGGCGATCGCAATCCACAGCCCCCACTGCCCGGCAATGCGGCCCGAGGGGATCGGCCGATTCGGCTCGTTGATCGCGTCGACATACCGATCGAACCAATCGTTGACTGCCTGGCTGGTGCCGCAGACCAACGGCCCGGTAAGCAATACGCCCGCGATCAGAAACGGCCAGCGCTCGGCCAGCGGCACGCCCGATGACACGACGCCGCACATGAATGCCCAGATGGGCGGAAACCAAGTCACCGGCTTGAGCAATTCCAGCACGTCGCGCGCCGCGGGTAGCGGGGTGGCAAGGCCGGGGGCGGTTAACCGATCCATCTGATAAAGCTAGGATGGACAAAGGAAACCGTCAAATAAAATTGACGGTTAGCGCATGCTTATGCCAGCCCGTGCCGGGCGCGCCTTTCCCGTCAGCTTTGCTGAACGCATCAGTGGAATGGCCGGTAAGGCGGTGCGCTGCTTGGTACTGCCCTTTCGCGGCTAGACCCCAGCCAGTGCCGCGGAAGACAGCCAAGCAAGATTGCTCAGGCGAACGAGAGCCCTCAATTGTCCCCGGAAACCAGATTGCCCAACCCATGGCGATGCAGCTTGGAATACAGGCTCTGACGGCTTACCCCGAGAACTTCCGCCGCCGACGCACGGTTGTCGGAGGTGTAAGTCAGCGCCGCCTCGATGCACAGCCGCTCGATCAGATCGGTCGATTCGCGAACGATTTCCTTCAGCGACATTCGACCAACCAATTCGGTCAATTGTTCGACCGAGCGCGGCGCATCATTGAGCACCAGCGGAGTCGGCCGCAGCCGCCGCCCGACATGGCGGAGGGTGAAGCCGTAGCAATCGCCGCCGTTCATCGGCGCAACCACGCCTGACACTTCGATCTCGGCCTGCGCGCCCGCCGTGCCGCGCAAGATCGTCGCTACGTTGCGGACCGATCCATGCTCGCGCAATTGCGCGACGATCAATTCGAGATCGATCCCTGGCCGTCCCAGCCACAGCCCCAGCCGTGCGCCCGTCACGCGCTCGATCGAGGGCATTTCGGTCAGCTCGACGAACGCGGCATTGGCCGTCAGCACGACCAGATCGCGATCGACCAGAACGAACGAATCGGGCATCCGCTCGATCACGTCGGTCAGCGTTGCATCATAACGATGCCCGGGCGCGACAGCCTCTGCCGGCTCGAGCCGCACAATCAGCAGCGGCTGACGCGCCTGGCGGAACAAGCGCGTGGTGATTTTGGCCTCCGCGCCGCGCGCGCCCAGCCGTACCGTGATCGGCGCAACATCGTCCGCCGCTTCCGCTGCCCCCAGATAAGCCACCAGATCGTCACGGTCTTGTTGTTGGACAATCGTGCCGATGCCCGCGCCGACCAGATCGCCTTCTACCGAATCGAGCAGCCGGTGCGCCGCCGGGTTCGCCTCACGAATGCGCCGTGTGTCGGCATCCACGATCAGCATCGCGTCGGAGGTCATATCGAACAACAGGCGATAGCGCGTCTCGGCCTGGCGCAGGCGGATATAATCGCGCTCCAGAGATTGCTGCGTCTGCAACAGCCGCTGCTGTACGGCGGCCGCGCCGCGCATGTCGCGGCCAATCGCGATCAGCCGATCGGCCTCGCCCAACGCCAGCACAAGATAACGCACCGGTACGTCGCCGCCCGCCGCGGCGTGATTGACCTGCCGCCAGCGCGGCGCCTCCGTCGCGTTTGCCCCAGCCAGCATCTCGGCAACCTTGGGGCGGCTCTCAATCGTCATCGTCTCGATCCAGGGCTCGCCGATCCATTCGGCAAAGCCATGATTGGCCAGATCGCCCTGCGACACCGCGACGTCGAGCACAGTGCCATCGGCGGAGAGGATGAAGGAGACGTCGCCGACGGCGGCCAGCAAGGCGGCCGCGGCGCGTGCGGAAAGCGTGCCGGGCAAGACGTCAGTCTTGGTGAACACCGTGGCGGCGGAAGAGGCGATAGGCTTGTTCATTGACGAGCGTCGCGCTCCCATGGGAAAATAGTTACATTACACGCTTACCGTCTCCCATGCGCGCTTGCGAACGAGATCCTCGGCGAGTGTCAGTGCCAGCTTGGCATCGCGCGCGGTGCCGTCAGCGCCGACCTCGCGCGCGAGCCTGGGGTTCGCACTGAACACCCTGCCCCCCACCATGATGCAGACTTGCGGATTGCACGAAACGTTGCGCAGCGCAGCAATGATCGACGGCAAGGGCGCGATATGGCAGTCACAACTGATCGTCAATCCGATCAGGTCATAGTGGTGATCGACCGCGCATTTGAGCAACGCCGCGGTGTGCGCGTCGCTGATGCGCTCGGTTTGCCAGCCGCCCCGCCGAAACACTTCGTCGATCACGACCGCACCGAAACTATGCTGGTCGCCCGGCATTGAGACGAACAAGGCGCGATACGGGCCGGCGCTGCCGGTCGGCGTGCGCGCGGCAATTTCATGCACCACTTCCTGCAGCCGCCACAGCCCCATCGTCACATCGACGAAATCGCAGCGATCGTCTTCCCAATATTCGCCCAGCAGGCGCGCGGCCGGGGCGAGCAGATCGACCATCACCGTTTCCACGGCCACGCCACGATCTAAAATCGCTTCGACATGCGCGAGCAGCGCATCGGCATCGATTTGCATCACCAGGGGCGCGAAAGCGGCGATCTCGTCCGCGTCGATCGCTGGTGCCTCGGTCAGCGGCTGGCGCGGCTCCGCGGCATGCACCGCCATCAGCCGCGGGATAATCTCGCGCTCGATCAGGCGAGACAAGGATAGTCCATAGTCACGATCGCCCGGGTCACCGATGTCCCCAAGTCGATGCGCATCAATCGCAAAGTTACGGGCAAGCCGTCCCCCGCCAAGCCCCAGGCCACCATGTGCATAATGGGTCATCGCTGCCATTACCGGCTCTCCCCAGCCTGGACGACACGCTCTCGTTACTGGCCGCAACTCGTTATGTTTCGAGTCTCCCGCGACTCGCAACTTATGCCTCATTGCCGGCCCTGACAACCGCGATCGCATGCTGCAGGGCAGCAAGTGTCATATTTAATAGACGTCAATTATTGTTGACACTTTCCGATGAGCAAGTCAGTCTTGCTACAGAAAATAAGCAGGTGGGACGCGGTATGCGGGCGGATTTTTCCTCCATCGCAGAGAGACAGAAGGGCGGCGCCGCGCCGCTCTACACGCCCGAACAGCGCCGTCGTCGCGACTCGTCGCGCTGGACGCTGATCCAGGGCATTCTCGCGCCGATCCAGTTTCTGATCTTCCTGATCAGCCTCGCCCTGGTGCTGCGCTATCTCGTCACCGCAGAGGGTGCCGCCGCCGCCACGGCCTCGATCGTGATCAAGACGGTCGCGCTCTACACGATCATGATCACCGGCTCGATCTGGGAAAAGGTCGTGTTCGATCGCTGGCTGTTCGCGCCCGCTTTCTATTGGGAAGACGTGTTCAGCATGCTCGTGCTGGCGCTGCACACCTTTTATCTCGTCGCGCTGGCCTGCGACCTCGGCAGCGAGCGCGGGCGCATGCTGCTCGCGCTGGCCGCCTATGCCAGTTACGCCATCAACGCGACGCAATTCCTGCTCAAGCTGCGCGCAGCGCGGCTGCAGGCGGCGGCGCCCGGCCTGGCGGTGGCAGGGTGACCCCGCCGCGGCCCGCCGCGCTCGGGTGCGATGCCCCGGTGCTGCGCGAGCGCGGGCAGCGCGAGGTGTTCTGCGGGCTCACCGGGATCATCTGGCTGCACCGCAAAGTGCAGGACGCCTTCTTCCTCGTCGTCGGCTCGCGCACCTGCGCGCATCTGCTGCAATCCGCCGCCGGCGTGATGGTGTTCGCCGAGCCGCGCTTCGCCACCGCGATCATCGAGGAGCGTGATCTCGCCGGCATGGCCGATTGCAACGAGGAGCTCGATCGCGTGGTCGATCGGCTGCTCGCGCGCCGGCCGGAGATCAAATTGCTGTTCCTGGTCGGTTCGTGCCCGTCAGAAGTGATCAAGCTCGATCTGTCGCGCGCCGCTGCCCGCCTGTCGGTCAAGCATGCCGGCACCACCAGGATCCTCAATTATTCCGGCAGCGGCATCGAGACGACGTTTACCGAGGGCGAGGATGCCTGCCTCGCCGCGCTCGTGGCCGACGCCGCGGCCGATACGACCGGCGCCACCAGCCTGATGATCGTCGGCGCGCTCCCCGATGTCGTCGAGGATCAGTTCCTGCGGCTGTTCGCCGAGCTTGGCATCGGCCCGGTGCACACATTGCCCGCGCGCCGCGCCGCCGCGATGCCGCCGGTCGGCCCGCACACGCGCTTCCTGCTCGCGCAGCCGTTTCTCGGCGAAACCGCGCGCGCGCTGGAGGATCGCGGCGCGACGCGGCTCGATGCGCTGTTTCCGTTTGGCGCGGAGGGCACGACGCACTGGCTGCATGCCGCCGCCCAGTCCTTCGGCGTCGACGAGATGCATTTCCGCCGCACCATCGCGCCGGGCCGCGAACGCGCCAAGCGCGCGATCGCGCACAGCCACGCCCGGCTGGAGGGCAAAAGCATCACCTTCCTGCCCGATTCGCAGCTCGAAATCCCGCTGGCCCGGTTCCTCGCCACCGAGCTCGGCATGCGCCCGGTCGAGGTCGGCACGCCCTATCTTCACCGCCGTCATCTCGCGCACGAACTGGCGCTACTCCCGGCGGAAACGCTGCTCAGCGAAGGCCAGGATGTCGACAAGCAGCTCGACCGCGTGCGCGCCGCGCGCCCCGATCTCACCGTCTGCGGGCTTGGCCTCGCCAACCCGCTCGAGGCCGAGGGATTGACCACGAAATGGGCGATCGAACTGGTCTTCTCGCCGATCCACGGCTTCGACCAGGCCGGCGATCTGGCCGAACTCTTCGCGCGGCCGCTGCGGCGGCGGGATGTGTTGCGAGTATGAGCCGATCCCTTCCCGTCATCCCAGCGAAGGCTGGGATCTCTCGCAGCGGCGCGGCGCGCGTGCCGCGCGAGGCCCCAGCCTCCGCTGGGGTGACGAGGGTCGGCTGGGTCGGAACACCATCATGCAGTTGACCGTCTGGACCTATGAAGGCCCGCCGCATGTTGGCGCGATGCGCATCGCCACCGCGATGGAAGGTGTGCATTACGTGCTCCACGCGCCGCAGGGCGACACATATGCCGATCTGCTGTTCACGATGATCGAGCGCCGCGCAAAACGCCCGCCGGTCACCTACACCACCTTCCAGGCGCGCGATCTCGGCAAGGACACGGCCGAATTGTTCCAGCAGGCGGCGCGCGATGCCTTTGCGCGCTTCCAGCCGCAGGCGATGCTGGTCGGCGCATCATGCACCGCCGAGCTGATCCAGGACGATCCCGCCGGGCTGGCCGAAGCGATGCGGCTCCCCTGCCCGGTCATCGCGCTCGAACTGCCCAGCTACCAGCGCAAGGAAAATTGGGGCGCGGCGGAGACCTTTTACCAGCTGGTGCGGCGGATGTGTTCTGCTTCAAATTCCGCCCCCGTTGGGGAAGGAATGAAAAAGGCCAACATCCTTGGCCCCACCGCGCTCGGCTTCCGCCACCGCGACGATGTGATCGAAATCCGCCGCCTGCTCGAGACGCTCGGCATCGGCATCAATGTCGTCGCCCCGCTCGGCGCCACGCCCGCCGATCTCGCGCGCCTGCCCGAGGCCGATTTCAACATCTGCCTCTATCCCGAAATCGCCGATACCGCGTGCCGCTGGCTCGAGAAGACCTTCGGCCAAAAGGCCGTTCGCACCGTGCCGATCGGCCACGCCGCGACGCGCGACTTCATTGCCGAGGTCGCCGCGCTCGCCGGGGTCGATCCCGCGCCCGCGCTCGACACCTCCAACCTGCCATGGTGGAGCCGCTCGGTCGATTCGACCTATCTTACCGGCAAACGCGTGTTCATCTTCGGCGACGCGACGCACGCCATCGCCGCCGCGCGCGTCGCGCAGGACGAGCTTGGTTTCGAAATCGTCGGGCTTGGCTGCTACAATCGCGAATTCGCCCGCGACCTGCGCGACGCCGCCAAACTGTACGGCGTCGAGCCGCTGATCACCGATGATTATCTCGCGGTCGAGGACGCGATTCAGGCGCTGCAGCCCGAGCTGGTGCTCGGCACGCAGATGGAGCGCCACATCGCCAAGCGGCTGCGCATCCCCTGCGCGGTGATCTCCGCCCCCGTCCACGTGCAGGATTTTCCCGCGCGCTATTCCCCACAAATGGGCTTCGAAGGCGCCAACGTGTTGTTCGATAGCTGGGTCCACCCGCTCGTCATGGGGCTGGAGGAACATCTGCTGACGATGTTCCGCGACGATTTCGAATTCAGCGATGCTGCGGGGGCAAGTCATTTAGGGGCTGGCGCCGCTCCATTCCTCCCCGAGCTTGCTCGGGGAGGGGGACCGCGCCCGCAGGGCGGGGTGGAGGGGTTGGCCGAGAACGAACCCCCTCCACCATCGCTAGGCGATGGTCCCCCTCCCCGAGCAGGGTTCGGGGAGGAATTAGGGAAATGGTCCCCCGAGGCAGAACGCGAGCTGCTCAAAATCCCCTTCTTCGTGCGCGGCAAGGCACGCCGCAACACCGAGAAATTCGCCGCCGATCGCCATCTCGCCACGATCACGCTTGACACGCTCTATGACGCAAAGGCGCATCATGCCCGCTAGCGCTCCCCCTATTCCCGCCCCGCTCCACGTCGTCATCGTTACGCTGGACAATCACCTGTCGGGCGCCGCCGAGCGGGCCGCTGCGCGCTTCGCGCAGGATGGTTCCGGCATCACCATCGGCTTCCACGCCGCCGCGGATTGGGATCGCGACGCGGGATCGCTTGATCGCTGCCGCGCCGATATCGCGCGCGGCGACATCGTCATCGCCACCATGCTGTTCCTCGACGATCATATCCGCGCCGTCCTCCCCGCGCTCACCGCGCGTCGCGAGGAGTGCGCGGCGATGGTCGGGATGATGTCGGGCAGCGAGGTGGTCAAGCTCACCCGGCTTGGCGAATATCGCATGGACAAACCGGCGCGTGGCCCGCTCGCCCTGCTCAAGCGGCTGCGCGGGTCCGCCAAACCGGGCGCCTCGTCCGGTGCCGGCCAGATGAAGATGTTGCGCCGGCTGCCCAAGATGCTGCGCTTCATTCCCGGCACCGCGCAGGACGTGCGCGCCTATTTCCTCACGCTGCAATATTGGCTGGCGGGCAGCGACGACAATGTCGTCGGCATGATCCAGGCGCTTGCCGGCCGCTATGCCGGCCACGCCACGCGCGCCGAGGCGCCGCATGAGTATCCCGAAATCGGGGTCTACCATCCCGCGCTCGCCGGCCGCATGGCCGATCGCGTCGAGGCGCTGCCCAAAACCACGGCCACGCGCGGCACGGTCGGCGTCCTGATGCTGCGTTCTTATCTGCTCGGCCGCGATACGGGCCATTATGACGGCGTGATCGCCGCACTCGAGGCGCAGGGGCTGCGCGTCATCCCCGCCTTTGCCAGCGGGCTCGATTCCCGTCCGGCAATCGAGCGGTTCTTCATCGCCGATGGTGTGGCCGTGGTCGATGCGGTCGTCTCGCTCACCGGCTTCAGCCTGGTCGGCGGCCCCGCCTATAACGACGCCGACGCGGCCGAGACGATGCTGGCGACGCTGGACGTGCCGTATATCGCCGCGCATCCGCTCGAATTCCAGTCGCTCCAGCAATGGGGCGCCAGCCGCCAGGGGTTGTTGCCGATCGAGGCGACGATGATGGTGGCGATCCCTGAATTGGACGGCGCTGTGCTGCCCAGCGTGTTCGGTGGCCGTGCCGACGGGTCGGGCGCGTGCAGCGGTTGCGCCCGGCACTGCACGTTCCCCGCCTCCAGCCTCACGCGCGAAATGCGCTCGTGCCCGGAACGCGCCGAGGCGCTCGCCGGCAAGATCGCCAAGCTCGTCGATCTGCGCCGCTCCGCGCGCGCGGCGCGCAAATTGGCCATCATCCTGTTCAATTTCCCGCCCAATGCCGGCGCCACCGGCACCGCCGCGCATCTCGCGGTGTGGGAGTCGCTCCACGCCACGCTCACCACCCTCGCGGCGGAAGGCTATGCCGTCGATGTCCCAACCGATGTCGATGCACTGCGCGACGCGGTGCTGCACGGCAATGCCGCGCGCTACGGCGCGGATGCCAATGTCCATGCCCGTATCCCCGCCGACGATCACGTCCGCCGCGAGCCCCATCTGGCAGCGATCGAAGCGCAATGGGGGCCGGCGCCCGGCAAGCAACAAAGCGATGGCGGCTCGATCCATGTGCTGGGCGCGCAATTCGGCGAGGTGTTCGTCGGCATCCAGCCCGCCTTTGGGTATGAAGGCGATCCCATGCGGCTGTTGTTCGAAGGCCGCTTCACGCCGACGCACGCGTTCAGCGCCTTCTATCGCTGGCTGCGCGAGGATTTCCGCGCCGATGCGGTGCTGCATTTCGGCACGCACGGCGCGCTCGAATTCATGCCCGGCAAACAGGCCGGGCTGAGCGGCGCCTGCTGGCCCGAGCGGCTGATCGGTGATTTGCCCAATTTCTATCTCTACGCCGCGAACAACCCTTCTGAAGGGCTGATCGCCAAGCGCCGCTCGGGCGCGACCTTGATCAGTTATCTCACCCCGCCGCTCGCCGAAGCCGGTCTGTACAAGGGGCTCAACGAGCTCAAGGCGCTGCTGGAGCGCTGGCGTTCATCGTCGTCGGACGATGAGCGTACCGCGCTGGAGCCGATGATCCGCGCTCAGGCTGATGCGCTCGATCTGGCGCCCGCCCCTGTTCGCCTGGTCGGGGCCGTTCCGGCATTGGCCGTGCCGCCAGCGCCCCCCGCACCGGTGCAGGGCGACGAAGTCTGGGATCTGAAAACGCTCTCCGCCCGCCTCTACGAAGTCGAGCGCGAACTCATCCCGCACGGGCTCCACGTTCTTGGCACGCCGCTGACGGATCAGACCCGCGCGCAGATGATCGCGGCCGGCGCCGACGCGAATCTGTCGTCCACCAATGCCGAGCTCGACGCGCTCATCCATGCGCTCGACGCGCGCTATGTCCGCCCCGCTCCCGGCGGCGATGTGTCGCGCAACCCCAAGGTGCTGCCCACCGGGCGCAACATCCACGGCTTCGATCCCTTCCGCATTCCCGGCAGCTTCGCGTTGGCGCAAGGCAACGCACAGGCCGATCAGGTCATCGCGCGTCACATGGCGAGCGGCGCGGCCTTCCCGGAAACGCTGGCGATGGTGTTGTGGGGCACCGACAATCTCAAATCCGAAGGCACGCAGATCGCCCAGGCGCTGGCGCTGATTGGCGCGCGCCCGCGCTTCGATGGCTATGGCCGGCTATCGGGTGCCGAATTGATCGCGCTTGACGAACTGGGGCGGCCGCGGATCGACGTGGTTGTGACGCTGTCGGGGATCTTCCGCGACCTGCTGCCGCTCCAGACCAGGATGATCGCCGAGGCGGCCTGGCTCGCTGCCACTGCCGATGAACCGCTCGACCGGAATTTCGTCCGCAAACACAGCCTGATGCACGCAGCGCAGCACAATTGCGATCTGGAAACCGCGGCATTGCGCGTCTTTTCCAATGCCGAGGGCGCGTATGGCGCCAACGTCAATCTGCTGATCGACGACGGCGCATGGAGCGACCCCGACGAGATCGCCGAAGTGTTCGAGCGGCAAAAGGGCTATGCTTACGGCCGCAGCGGCACGCCCGCGCGCCAGGCCGATCTGTTCAAGAGCGCGCTCAAAGGCGTCGATCTGGCCTATCAGAATCTCGATTCGGTCGAATTGGGCGTCACCGATATCGATCATTATGTCGATGCGCTGGGCGGGATCAGCCGCTCGATCACGCGCGCCAGGGGCAAGGCGGCGCCGATCTATATCGTCGATGCCACGCAGGGCGCCTCCAAGGTGCGCACGCTCACCGAACAGGTCGATCTCGAAACGCGCACACGGATGCTCAATCCGCTCTGGTATGAAGGTATGCTCAAGCACGGCTTCGAAGGCGTCCGCAACATCGAGGCGCATGTCACCAACACCGTCGGCTGGTCGGCCACGACGGGCGAGGTCAGCCCGTGGATCTATCAGCGCATCAGCGAAACCTACATGCTCGATGCCGAAATGCGCGAGCGGCTGGCCGCGCTCAATCCCAAGGCGTCGGCGCGCGTCGCCAATCGTTTGATCGAGGCCAGCGACCGCCAGTTCTGGGCGCCCGACGCCGCAACCCTGGCGGCACTCCACGCCGCCAGTGACGAACTCGAAGACCGCCTCGAAGGCGTCACTGCGGTGGCGGCATAAGGAACAGATGATGGCCCTGCTCGATCCCCCTACCCGCATTCGTGACACGATCGGCCTTGATGGCGATGGCAGCGTGCAGGTGCAGCTCGATCCCGCCGATCGCATCGGCACCGCCAAGGTCTTTGCGGTCTATGGCAAGGGCGGGATCGGCAAGTCGACCACCTCGTCCAATCTCTCCGCCGCCTTCTCGCTGCTCGGCAAGCGCGTGCTGCAGATCGGCTGCGATCCCAAGCATGATAGCACGTTTACGTTGACGAAGAAGTTGATGCCCACCGTAATCGACATGCTCGAAACCGTCGAGTTCCACGCCGAGGAGCTGCGCCCCGAGGATTATATGTTCGAGGGGTATAATGGCGTGATGTGCGTGGAGGCCGGCGGGCCACCCGCCGGTACCGGGTGCGGCGGTTATGTCGTTGGGCAGACGGTTAAACTACTTAAGCAACATCATTTGCTAGAAGAAACCGATGTCGTGTTGTTCGACGTGCTGGGAGATGTAGTGTGTGGCGGGTTCGCCGCGCCGCTGCAGCATGCCGAGCGCGCCGTGGTGGTGGCGTCGAACGATTTCGACAGCATCTTCGCGATGAATCGCATCGTCGCGGCGATCAAGGCCAAAGCGAAGAATTACGACGTGCGCATGGCCGGGGTGATCGCCAATCGCTCCGCTGCGACCGACGAGATCGATCGCTTCAACGCCGCGACCGGGCTGAAGACGCTGGCGCATTTCCCCGATCTCGACGCCATCCGCCGCAGCCGGCTCAAGAAATGCACCCTGTTCGAAATGGAGCAGACGCCCGAGGTGGCTGCGGCCTGCGACGAATATAAGCGCCTCGCCGCGACGATGTGGGCCGGCTGCCCCGCACTCGACGCCGAGCCGATGAAGGATCGCGACATTTTCGAGTTTCTGGGGTTCGAATGATGGCCAGCAATTGCCCCTCCAGTTACGCCGACCGCCGCGGGCGGCTGGAAGACTATTTCGATCGCACGGCGTCGAAGACGTGGGAGCGGCTGACCTCCGACGCTCCGGTCAGCGGCATCCGCGCCACCGTCCGCGCGGGGCGCAACCGCATGCGCGATACATTGCTGTCCTGGCTCCCCACTGACATGACCGGGTTGCGGTTGCTGGACGCGGGTTGCGGCACGGGCGCGCTGGCGGTGGAAGCGGCGCGACGCGGCGCTTGCGTGGTGGCGATCGATGTCGCCGGTAGCCTTGTCAGCGTGGCGCGCGATCGTGCGCCCGCCGGCCTGGCGATCGACTGGCGCGTCGGCGACATGCTCGATCCCGCCCTCGGCCACTTCGATCACGTCGTCGCGATGGATTCGCTGATCCATTACGCCAGCAGCGATATCGTCACCGTGGTGCAGGGACTGATCGAGCGCACCAGCGGCTCGCTGCTGTTCACCTTCGCTCCCGCCACGCGCCCGCTGGTGGTGATGCACGCGGCGGGCAAGCTTTTTCCGCGCGCCGACCGCGCGCCGGCGATCGAGCCGGTGCGCGAGCGGCTGCTGCGCACCTTGCTCAGCCACGCCGTCCCGCACGCGCGGATCGCGCGCGACACACGCATCGCCAGTGGTTTCTACACCAGCCATGCGCTGGAGTTGCGCGCTGCATGAGCCGCCTCGCCGCCTTGACCCAGGGCACGTTCTGGAACCGGCTTGGCAGCCGTTTTCTGCCCTTTGCCGATGCGGCGACGGACGATCTGCCGCTCCGCCGCATCCTCCGGCTGTCACTCTTCCAGGTCTCGGTCGGCATGGCGGCGGTGTTGCTCACGGGCACGCTCAACCGCGTGATGATCGTCGAACTCGGCATGTCCGCCAGCCTGGTCGCGGCGATGGTCTCGCTACCGCTGCTGTTTGCGCCGCTGCGCGCGCTGATCGGCTTCCGATCGGATCATCACGGTTCGGTGCTAGGCTGGAAGCGCGTTCCCTATATCTGGTTCGGCACCTTGCTGCAGTTCGGCGGGCTGGCCGTCCTGCCCTTCGCGCTGCTGGTGATGACCGGCACCGGCACCGGCCCTGCCTGGGTCGGTCAGATCTGCGCCGCGGTCGGCTTCCTGCTGGTCGGCGCCGGGATGCACACCACGCAGACCGCCGGCCTGGCGCTCGCCACCGATCTCGCCCCCGAACATGCCCGGCCGCGCGTCGTCGCCTTGCTGTACGTGATGCTGCTGGCGGGCATGATGGTCAGCGCGATCGTCATCGGCCGGCTGCTCGCCGATTTCACCCCGACCAAGCTGGTGCAGATCGTGCAGGGTGCCGCGGCGCTGACCATGGTGCTAAACCTCACCGCCTTGTGGAAGCAGGAGGCGCGCAACCGCAGCGCCCATCTCGTGCGGCGTGACCGCCCGGCCTTCGGCACCGCCTGGACGCAATTCATCGCCCGCCCCCGAACGCTGCGGCTGCTGGTCGCGGTGGGCTTGGGCGCCGCCGCATTCAGCATGCAGGATGTGCTGCTCGAGCCTTATGGCGGGCAGATCCTCGGCCTCTCGGTCGGCGCCACCACCGCACTCACCGCCTTGTGGGCGCTCGGCATGCTCGCCGGCTTCGCGCTTGCCGCCAAGCGGCTCGGCGAGGGCGACGATCCGCACCGATTGGCGGGATATGGCGGCGTGGTCGGCATCGCCGCCTTTTTCTGCGTGATCTTTGCCGGTGCGCTCGGCGCGGTGGCGCTGCTCGGCATCGGCGCGACCTTGATCGGATTGGGCGGCGGGCTGTTCTCGGTCGGCACGCTGACCGCGGCGATGGCCATATCCGACGAAGATTCATTGAGTGGCCGCACCGGTCTAGCGCTGGGCGCCTGGGGCGCAGTGCAGGCGACCTGCGCGGGCCTGGCCATCGTGCTCGGCGCGGCGCTGCGCGACCTCGTTGGCGCGGCGGCGGTGGCAGGCGAGCTCGGCTCGACGCTGGCCAGTCCGGTCAGCGGCTATGCCGCGGTGTACTGCATCGAGATCGTGCTGCTGCTGGGCACGCTGGTCGCGCTCGGCCCGCTGGTGCGGGGCAATGCAGCGCCCGCCTTCCCCACTGTTCCACGCTTTGGTCTTAGCGAATTTCCGATCTGAAAGGGCAAGACATGAATCCGCATCTTACTTCCGGCCTCGATGTCGCCCTGCTGGTCTTCTGGGCGTTCCTGTTGTTCTTCCTTTGCCTGGTCTTTTATCTGCGCCGCGAGGATCGCCGCGAAGGCTATCCGCTCGAGGACGAGATGACCGGCCGGCTCGATACGGTCGGCGGGCCGCTGCACACTGCCAGCGCCAAATCGTTTCTGCTGCCGTTCGGCCACGGCCGCGTCTTTACCGACGCAAGCGCGCGCGAACCGGTCAATATCGCGGCGCGGCGCACCGATCGCTTCGCCGGCGCGCCTTACGCTCCGACCGGCAATCCCCTCGTCGACGGCATCGGTCCCGCCGCTTGGGCCAACCGCGCCAAACGCCCCGATATCGACATGGACGGCCACCCCCGCATCGTGCCGCTCAGTGCCGCAACGGGCTATTCGATCGCTTATCAGGATCCGACGATGCTGGGCTGGCCGGTGGTCGGCGCCGATGGCGCGATCGCCGGTACGATCGCAGAACTGTGGGTCGATCGTGCGGATCGCCTGATCCGCTATCTCCAGGTCGACATCGGCGAGCGATCGGTACTCGCGCCGATGATGATGGCCAGCGTGGATCGTCGCCGCGGGCGCGTGGTGATCGATGCGATCCGCGCCGATCAGTTCGCTGATGCGCCGCGGATCGACGCAACCGACCAGATCACGCTGTACGAGGAGGAGCGCGTGCAGGCTTATTTCGGCGGCGGCTATCTCTATGCGTCGGCAGACCGGCAGGAGCCGCTGATATGATCGAGTATGACAACGAGCCGATCCCCGGCCTGCCCGGCGTGCCGCCGCCGGGCGAACGCATCCTGTGGCAAGGCGCGCCCGACTGGCGCGTGCTGGCGCGCACGGCATTCCACACGCGCTTGGTCGCCGGCTATTTCGCGCTGCTGGCGCTATGGGCAGTGGCCAGTGCCGGCTTGCAGGGCATCCGATCACCGGGCGACCTGATTGGCGCGGCGATGACAGTGATTGCGGGGATTGTCGGGGTCGCCTTGCTGCACCTGCTTGCCTGGGGCACAGCCCGCACGACCCTGTATACGTTGACCAATCGCCGCGTCGTGCTGCGCATCGGCATGGCGCTGCCCAAATGTATCAATCTACCGCTGAAGCTGATCGGCGCGGTCGATCTCGCCCAGCGGCGCGATGGCTTTGGCGACGTGCCGCTGACGCTGACGGGCACGCAAAGCCTTGGTTTCGTCGCCTTATGGCCGCATGCCCGGCCATGGAAGATCGTCGCTCCGCAACCGATGCTGCGCGCGCTGCCGGAGGCCGCCACCGTCGCCGCTCTGATCGGGCGCCACTGCCTCGCCGCCCATCCCGACGGGCAGCTCGCCGTTCCGGAAAGCGCCACGCAGCAGGCGCCCGCCTTCGCCGAGGCGCAGGCGGCATGAGCCAGACGCTCACCTCCAGCATGCTCCCGCGCAGCACGTTGATCGCCGCCGGTGTGCTCGTGTTGTTCACACTCGCCGCCACGGGCATCGTGCGCCTCGCGCATATTGCCCCCGCCGCCTCGCCCGTGCTGCTGCGCGAACAGGCGCACATCATGCCGGTCAAGACCCGCACGCTGCGCTTTACCGATCGCGCGGATGGCGCGGTGGTCATTGCCGATGTGCGGGGCGGCACTGCGGCGGTGATCGCGCCCGGCGAAAAAACCGGCTTCATCCGCGGCGTGATGCGCGGGCTCGCACGCGAGCGGCGCGCACACGGCATCGGTGATCGACCGCCCTTCACGCTGACGCTGTGGCGCAATGGCGAATTGTCGCTGACTGACACCGCCACCGGCCGCGCGATCGAACTGACCGCATTTGGCTCGACCAATCGCGCGACCTTCGCCGCGCTACTCGATGCAAAAGGGCCAACCACATGAGCGCGCTGCGCCGTATCCAGTTCGACACGCCGTGCCGCATCCAGCTGGAGCATAGCGATGAATTCCTCTGCGCGCATGTCGAGCTAGCGGACAATATCCCGATCGGTCCGGGGGATCGCGTCCGCGTGCATGGCGCGCCGATCAGCATCGGCTTTGGCGAGCGCTGCAGCATCGAGCGCATCGCGACGGTCGAGCGCGCCAGCACGATCGAGCGCTGGTGGACCAAATTTGCCGGCCATTTCGAGATGACCGAATTGTACGAGGTCAGCTTTTCCGATCGGAGCATATGATGAACGCCATTGCCTCCCTGGACACCGATACGCTGGCCATCGCGCGCCGCGATACGATGTTGTCGCCGCGTTTTTACACCACCGATTTCGCCGCGATGGACCGGATCGACATTTCCCCGGTGCGCGCCGAGTGGGATGCGTTGATCGCCGAGATGGTCGCGGATCCCAACCGGCTACATTTCAAACGCACCGACCAATTCGACGGGGTGATCGAGAGCCTGCCCGAAGCGCTGCGCGCCGAATTCACCGATTTCCTCGTCAGCTCGCTCACCGCCGAATTCTCCGGCTGCATCCTCTATGCCGAAATCGCCAAGCGCGTGACCAACCCCGATATCAAGCAGCTGTTCAGGCTGATGAGCCGCGACGAAAGCCGCCATGCCGGCTTCATCAACGATACGTTGAAGGATGCCGGTATTGGCGTCGATCTCGGCTTCCTCACGCGAGTAAAGAAATACACCTATTTCCGCCCGAAATTCATTTTCTACGCCACCTATCTGAGCGAAAAGATCGGTTACGCGCGCTACATCACCATTTACCGCCATCTGGCCGCGCACCCGGAATTGCGTTTCCACCCGATCTTCGACTGGTTCGAATTGTGGTGCAATGACGAGTTCCGCCACGGCGACGCGTTTGCCATCCTGATGCGTACCGATCCCACCTTGCTTGGTGGCATCAACAAATGGTGGATCCGCTTCTTCCTCGTCGCGGTCTATGCCACGATGTATGTGCGCGATCACAACCGCCCGGCGTTTCACAAGGCGCTTGGCATCGATCCGACCGACTATGACTTGCGGGTGTACACGATCTGCTCGGAGATCACCCGCCAGGTCTTCCCCGTCGTGCTGGATAGTGACGGCCCGCGGTTCCGCGGCGGGCTGGAGCGGATGCGCCGCATCGCCGGCGCGATCGATGCCGCCAAGGCGCAGGGCGGCGTGATCGGCGGGATCAAGCGCTTCGGCCTGATCGGCGCCGCCGCGGCCAGCTTCGCCTGGCTGTATCTCACGCCGGTCAAGCGCAATGTGGCGCCCGCCGTGGTGCGGCTGGTCCCGGCGTGGTGAGCATCCCGCCACTCCTCTTTGCGCTGCTCATGTGGTTTATCGGCACCGGCGCGGTGGTGTGGCTCGACAGCCGCCCGGCGCACACCTTCCGCACCAGCCTGACGCTTGCCGGGCTGGTGGCGATCGCCGCGCTCGCTCTGGTCTGGGCCAAGGCCGATGATGCCAGCACGAGCGGCGCCTATATCGGGTTCGGCGCAGCGATCGTGATCTGGGGCTGGCACGAAATGAGCTTCCTGATGGGGCATATCGCCGGCCCGAACCGCGCCGAATGTCCGCCGGGCGCGACCGGCTGGGCGCGGTTCAGCGCCGCGACGATGACCGTGATCCATCACGAACTGGCCATCGCGGCCACCGCGATCCTGCTCGTCGCGCTGACCTGGGGCGCACCCAATCAGGCCGCACCGCTCACCTTCCTGCTGCTCTTCGCGCTCAGGTTGTCGGCCAAGTTCAATTTGTACCTCGGCGTGCCCAATCTCAGCGACGAAGTGTTTCCGGCCCATCTTGCCTATCTCAAAAGCTATTTCCGCAAGCGCCGGTTGAATGCGCTGTTTCCGTTGTCGATCCTGTTCGGCAGCGGCACCGCCGGGTGGGCGTGGATCAGTGCGGAAGCGGCGCCCGCGGGGAGCGGCGCCTCGGCCAGCGCGACCTTGCTGGCCGGGCTCGCCGTGCTCGGCGTGGTCGAGCATCTTTTTCTGGTACTGCCGCTGCGCGACGCGAAAATGTGGCGCTGGGCCTCGAACACCCGAGCGGCGGAAGCCGCCATTACCGACCGAGGGGGGATCGCATGAATTACGAAGCATTTTTCGAGGCCGAGCTGGCCACGCTCAAGGACGATGGCAATTATCGCATCTTCGCCGAGCTCGAGCGCCAGGCAGGGGCGTTCCCCGCGGCCGAACAGTTCGTTGATGACCTGCGGCGCCCCGTGACGGTGTGGTGTTCCAACGATTATCTCGGCATGGGCCAGCATCCGAAGGTGCTGGCGGCGATGCACGAAACGCTCGATCGCTGCGGCGCCGGCGCGGGCGGCACGCGCAATATCTCCGGAACCACGCACAGCCATGTGCTGCTCGAGGCGGAGCTCGCCGATCTTCATGGCAAGGAAGCGGCGCTGTTGTTCACGAGCGGCTATGTCTCGAACTGGGCGGCATTGGGTACGCTGGGGGCACGACTGCCCGGCTGCGTGATCCTGTCGGACGCGCTCAACCATGCTTCGATGATCGAGGGCATCCGGCACAGCCGCGCCGAGGTGCAGAAGTTTGTTCATAATTCTCCGGACGATCTCGATCGGCGGTTGGCAGCGCTTGATCCGTCGCGGCCCAAGCTCGTCGCGTTCGAAAGCGTCTATTCGATGGATGGCGACATCGCGCCGATCGCCGAAATCCTCGACGTTTGCGACGCGCACGGCGCGATGTCGTATCTCGATGAAGTGCACGGCGTCGGGCTATACGGCGCGCGCGGCGGCGGCATTGCCGAGCGCGAGGGGCTGATGGACCGCGTCACCGTGATCGAGGGGACGTTGGGCAAGGCATTCGGCGTGATGGGCGGCTATATCGCGGCGTCGGCCGCTTTGTGCGATTTTGTGCGCAGCTTCGCCAGCGGCTTCATCTTCACGACGGCGCTGCCCCCCGCGCTCGCCGCCGGCGCCGCCGCCAGCATCCGACATCTCAAGAGCAGCGAGATCGAACGCACCAAGCATCGCGATCGTGTCGCCAGGGTGCGCCGCCGGCTCGACGCGATCGGCATCCCGACGCTCGACAATCCTAGCCATATCATCCCGGTGATGGTCGGCGACGCGCACAAGTGCAAACGGATCAGCGATTGGCTGCTCGAACATCACGGCATCTATGTGCAGCCGATCAACTACCCCACCGTCCCCGTCGGCACCGAGCGGCTGCGGCTGACGCCGTCGCCGGTTCACACGGACAGCGATATCGATATATTGGTCAGTGCGCTCAGCGAAATCTGGTCACAATGCGAACTGGCGCGGCGCGCGCTGGCCGCCTGACCGCCTCAGCGGGGCGGCTCTTCGCCCAGTTGGCGATGGAGCCGCCAGCGCCCCAGCGCGACCGCCATCATCACCAGCGGGACGGTGACCGCCAACGCAACATCGTGCCGTAAACCGGGTACGGCGGACAGCAGATACCCGACCAGGGCGACGAGATAATAGCTGATCGCCACCACCGACAGCCCCTCGACCGTCTGTTGCAGCCGCAATTGCAATTTGGCCCGGCGATCCATCGACAAAAGCAGATCGCGATTTTGCTTGCTCAGCGCGATGTCGATTCGCGTGCGCAGCAACTCGCTCGTCCAGGCCGCGCGCTGCGACAGATCCTCGAGCCGGGCGGAGAAGGACGCGCAGGTGCGAACCGCCGGCACCAATCGCCGCTCGGTAAAATCGGCCAAGGTTTGGAAGCCGCGCACCGCGCCGATACGCAGACTGGCCAGGCGATCCGTGCTGAGTTGAGCATAGGCGCGGGTCGCGCTCATGCGGTAGCGCGTTTCCGCCACCAGCCTGGCGAGCTCGGCCGAGAGATAGGTCAACTCGTCGAGCAGCTGATCGTCCTGCGACGTACGCTCGGAGACCGCCTGGGTAAGCTCGGCGAGCCGGGCCTCGAGCTGGGACACGCTGGGCGTCAGGCGCTGCGCCAACGGCAGGCCAAGCAGCGCCATGTTGCGATAATTGCCCAGTTCCTGCATGCGCATGACGAGCTGTGCCGGTTCGTCCCGCTCGAGCCCGCGATCGAGCACCAACAGGCGGCCATAGCCATCATCGTTAAGGCGGAAATCCGATACGATCCGCGCGGTGCCGTCCGCTACATCGCACACTATCGTCGCTTCGGGCGCAAACCATGTGTCAAGATCGCCCGCTTGCGGATCGGCTGCCGCGCCGTGGGTCAGCGCGATCTGCGTAGCGCGAATGACCGCGCCCGGCATGCTGGCCGACACGGTGGACAAGGCAGGCTCGAACTGCGCGGGATCGAATGGCGCGTCGAATGATCCGGACCGGATCAACGTGTAAGTCGCGAACTCGGTGTGGCGTTCCCACACCAGGATCAGCCCGGCGATGAATACGACGCCATATTTGCTCGCCAGCGGCACGATGGTTCGTGCGCTCGCACTGAGCGCCTCGATATGCTCTCGCGCCGCATCTGCCGTGGCCTCGTCCAGCACGGTTACGATCTGGATCAAACGGCACGGCGCGGCAAAGCGCGGCAATCGCCGGAGGTGCATTTCCTCGGAGAGCGCAGCGCGCAATTGGTGGTCGCGCACCATCCGCTCAGCCCCCGATCATCGTCGCCACGCCACTGCTCGGCGCGGCGCTGCTCACCGCTGCCCGGTCATTGCCGCCGGCTGCGCGAACGCAGCCGGCACCGCCGTCGCGGCGCCCGGCCCGCCTTCGGGCGTCGCGCTCGGCTTGGCCGTCCCCCACAGGATCGGTGCTTGCGCCATCATGCTCACCCCGCCCAACGGTTTGGGCAAACCCTGGTGGCACGTCGTGCAATTGACCTTGTAGACGTCGCCATGCGGCCCCTTGCGATAAGCGGGGAAGACCGATTGCAACGAGGCGATATAATTCGTGTTGATGTCGCGCACCATGCGAATGCCATAATAGGCCGTGCCACGCTGCGCGCTGCTCAGGTTCCATGAGCGGAAGGACTGGCTATTGTGGCAGTAGGTGCAGTTGACGCCCAGCGCGGAGCTGACATGCATCATTATGCCGTAGGATTTTTCGGCCTCCTTGATCGACACGATATGCTTGGCGCTGGGAAACGCGCTGCTGCTCGCCACCCGTATCTGGCTGCGCCCCAGCAAATATTGCGCGAACGGATCATAAGGCAGCGAAGAATAGCCGACATTGCCGTTGGGCGAGTTTTGCCCATGCTTGTTGCGGAGAATCTTGCCTGGCTCCGGAGTCCCCTCAGCCAGCGCCCACATATTCTGTGGGACGGCATTGCCGCCGTGGCAGGTATAACAGGTCACGCCGGTCTGCTTGACATGATTGGCCCAGCGCGCGTTGATCGTCTGCGTCATCTGCACCATGCGCCGCGCCACGATCTTGGTGTATTTCTCGTCCGACGCCATGTTTTCAGGATTATGGCAATAGCTGCAGCCCTGCTCCGGCGGGGCGATCCACTGGTTCATCTCCGCCATCAGATGGTCGAACCGTTCCTTGCTCAACCCGCTCAGCACCTTGACGTTCTGGTAGCTTTGCCCCGCGGTCGGCCCGCCATCGGGCGGCAACGGATAAGGCGCCGGCGGAATAGCCGCCTGTTCCTTGATCTGGCTGACATCGACGATCTGCTCCAGTCCGGTGCCGCGAAACCCGGTCTGCGTCGCTTGCTTGGCGCCTAACTCGCAGCCACCAAGCAGCACAAGCGCGGCGCCCGCCGCGATCGGCGCGATCATGCGGGTCATTGCGGCGCTCCCGGCAGAGTTGCAGGATCAAGTACACCGGTGCTTGGATAGCCGGGCGCATAACCGTGCAGCACTGCCCATAGATACCAATTGTCGACCACCGTGCCGGTCAGCAAAATGCCGATTGCTCCGGTTAACGGGGTGAGCACGGCAAACCACCAAGCCCAGCGGTGGATCGATTCAGCGGTCGCGTTGAAGCCCATCGTCCAGCGCCAGAACAGCGCGCCGCGTTCGAACGCCGTCCCGCGATCGACGATCTGCTCGATCTCGCGCTCGCTGCCATAGCGGCCGGTGGCCAGCACCGTGCCGCCATGCATCGCGAACAACATGGTCGACCCGTAGAGAAACACGATCGAGAGGCAGTGGAACGGATTGTAGAACAGATTGCCGTAGCGGATCGAGAACGCCGCGGTCCAGTCGAGATGCGGGAAGATGCCGAACGGAACCGCCTCCGCCCAGCTTTGCATGAGCAGCGGGCGGATGAACCCCAGCGTCAGGATCAGCAGTATACCGGCGCCAAAGGCCCAGGCGACATGCGTGCCCATGCCCAGCGCGCGCGCGCGCGCAAACGTGCGCACCCACCACAGGATCAGTGCAGCGCTCATGAAAAAGCCCGCCATCTGCCACCAGCCGCCTTCGGCCAGCGGCACCATCATCTGAAACCCCCATTGCGGCCCCGGTGGCTCCAGCGCCAACCAAGGCAATTGGCGGGCGAACTGGATCGGATCCCAGCCGACGCTGGCAAACATATTGAGCCCGATGATTTCGAACGCGGTAAAGGCGCAGACCAGCGAGGCGATGCCGAGCTTGCCGAGATAGATCGGCCCGATCTGCGCCGCGCCCAATTTGCCGGCCCAATAATTGTAGCTGCCCTGCCCCAATCGTCGGAAGCTGCCTGGCGGCAGCAGCGGCCCCGCCTCAAGCGGACCGCGCAGCTGCACCTGCGTAAAAATATTCTGATAGCGCGCCATCATACCCCCCTCAGGACCAGATCGGCAGATTGAGCCACCACGTCCACCATTCGGGCCAGCCGCGTGTCCACAACGGCCCCGAGATGATGATGCAGATCGCACTCCAGAAACCCGCGCTCAGCGCGAGGAACAGGCCCAGCCGGTGGATGCCGAGCGTGCCGATCGAATAGCCGATAGTATCGCGGAAGAATGCGTCCTCATATTCGGGCGACTTGATCGTTTCCCCAGGCCCTACATTGACGGCCGACAACACCAGCGCCCCGTGAAAGGCGAGCGCCCCGCCTGTGACGAAGAAGAAGCTCACCGCGAGCATGTGCGCCGGATTGTAGTGGAAGTGGAGATATTGGTAGCCGGTGTTGGACACCCAATCGAGATGACTGAAGATGCCGTAAGGGAAGCCAAAGCCCCAGGCGCCCAGCATCCACGGCCGGATGACCACTAGCGAAACATAGGCAAAGATCGCAAAGCCGTAAGCGATCGGCACATGATAGCCCATGCCGAGCTTGCGGCAGATCTCGGCCTGGCGCAGCGCCCAGGATACGAACGCGCCGATCGCGAAGAGCGTGATGATCTGCCAAAAACCGCCTTCGCGCAGCGGCGCGAGCGAGAGGCCATAGGAAATGTCCGGCGGGGCGATGTTGATCAGCCACGGATTCCACGTTGGCCCGAGCGATGCCGCATAAAAGATCAGCAAGGTGCCAAGCGACGCGCAGATCGCGGTGATGACCCCGAAAAAGCCGACGTAAAAGGGGCCGACCCAGAAATCGAACAGGTCGCCGCCCAGCAGCGTGCCCCCCCGCACCCGATATTTCCGCTCGAAGCTCAGCAGCGCCATGACATCTCTCCGCCTCGCCGCAGATGCCGCGAGATCGTTCGTGTTAGGTCTTCCTTGGGCGGCGAGGCGATCAGCCCCGCCCACCCAAATCCGCGGACGCCCCGGTCAGGGGGTCGTGGACGTACCCATCGCGGCGCCGCCCGTGGTGGACGTGACCGCGCTATTCGCCCCGGCCCGCTGCGGACCGTCCAGCCAGTTGAAGCGATCAGTGCTAAGCAAGATGAAGTGGATCAGCAGCGCCAGCACCAACAGGAAGACAAACAAGGCGACGAGCGAACGCCGCGGATCGAAGATCAGCCAGATTCTCCACATGATGTGGTTCCTCTCGTTAAGTTGAAGGGGTCAGGGCTGGATCACAGCCACGGCCGCCAGTTCCACACCAGCACGTGCGCGATGATCGCCACCACCGTGAAGATCAGGAAGCTCATGATGAAAAGCTTGTGAAATTCCTTGGCCTCTTCCTGGGTCAGGTAGGTTCCCGGCCCCATCCTTTCGTCTCTTTCTCTCAGATCGCTCATGTTACGTCTCCGTTACTCTTGACGAGGACAGGAGCGTGAAACTGCGCTCCCTGCATCCGCGCGGGCCGGATGCCCGCAGGGATTGGATGGCCCGCAGCGATCCGTGGTGGATCAGGCGGGAATGGCGGATCGCGCTCATGATGCGCGGCTTTCGAGGATGGCGCGCGCGAGCCGCTCGGGCGTGACGCTAGGCTCGCCGGCGCGGCGCGCGGCGCGCTCGGCGGCGTCGCGGATGCGCTTGGCCATCGAGATGCGCACCAGCACGGGCGCACGCTCGACCTCGGCGTCGAAGTCGCTCTTGGCGGCATCGTCCCACGCAACCTCGCGCTCGATCCGTGCGGGCGTCGCCTCGGCCTGGTCGAGCTGCCCGGCGAGCGGCAGGATGTGGAAGAGCGCATCGAACAGCGCGTTGCACACTTCCTGGATCAGATAGGTCGCGCCGGCATAGCCCATGAACGGCGTGCCGGTGTGGCGGCGGATGATCGCGCCCGGGAAGCTCGCCGGGATGTACACGCCGCGCGCGCCGGCTTCGGCCATGTACATGCGCTCGTTGAAGCTGCCGAACACGATCAAGGGCGGGTTGGTCCGGATCGCCTCGATCACCGCATGGTTGTCGGGCTTGACCCCCGCCGATCGGCTGAACGCGAAATGACAGGGCAGGCCCATGTCGGTTTCGAGGAAATTGCGGATGCCCCGCGCGTACGTGTCGGTGGCGACGATGCCGAAGCTTGCCGTGCCGAAGAAATCCTGCGTGACCGAGCGCCACAGATCCCAGAGCGGCTTGATCGTCGTGTGCTTCTCGCGCGCGATGAACGGTTCGGGGTCGAGATCGAGCAGTTCGCCGAGCTTGCGCAGGAACAGGGTGGTCGATTCCAGCCCGATCGGCGCCTGCAAATACGGCCGCTCCAGCGCCTCGCACAGCCCGCGCCCGAACTCGCGGTACAGGCAGACGTTGACGCGCGCATCAGCGAGTTTTCGGACATCGGCGAGGTGACTGCCGAGCGGAAAGACCATGCCGATTTCGGCGCCGATGCCCTCGATCAGCCGGCGGATCTCGGCGAGGTCGGACGGCATGTTGAAGCTGCCGTACATCGGGCCGATGATGTTGACTTTCGGCCGCTCGCCGTCCTTGAGCGGGCGCAGCGCAGGGACCTTTTTCGGGCCGAACTGGGTCCACAGCCAGGTCAACGCACGGTCGCCCGACTGCCATTGATCCTCGTCGATCGTCCGCGGCAGGAAGCGCTGGATATTGGTGCCCTCGGGGGTCACGCCGCCACCGATCATCTCGGCGATCGAGCCGGTGACGACCACCGCGGGCAGATCGGGGTCGAGCGTCGCCCAGGCGCGCTTCATCGCGCCTTCGGTGCCGTCGCGGCCGAGCTCCTGTTCGCCGAGACCCGTGACGACGATCGGAAGTTCGTGCGGTGGTAGCGCGTCGGTATAATGCAGCACCGAGGTGACCGGCAGGTTCTCGCAGCCGACGGGGCCGTCGATGATGACCTGCAGCCCCTTGATCGCGGTGAACGCGTAGACCGCGCCCCAATAGCCGCCGGCGCGATCATGATCGAGGATCAGCGTCATACCCTGCCCTCCCGCCCGAACACGCCGTCATGCTGAACTCGTTTCAGCATCCACCGCGCAACAACGGCAGTCCGCCCGTGTTGCGCGGTGGACCCTGAAACAAGTTCAGGGTGACGGGGGAGAAGGAGGCCGCTCATGACCCCACGCTCTCTTCCGCCTTGGCGGCGGCGATGCGTTTGGCGGCGTATTTGGCCTTGAATTCGGGCCGCTCGACGGGCGTGTGATCCCACACGCCGGCCGCCGCGCCGGATCCGACGCCCTCGAAAAAGGCGCTCATCCGATCGAACCGCGCCTGATTGGCGAGCGCGGCATTGACCACCAGCGCCAGGCTCCCCGCCCCCGCCGGCCCCATCAGCGGCCGCGCCGAGATGAGGTTGGTGAAATACAGCGCCGGGATCGCGCGCTGCTTGGCATGCTGCACCACCGGCGTGGTGCCGATCGCCAGATCGGGGCCGAATTCGTCGACCGCCGCCAGATCCTGTTCGAGGCTCGCGCGGTACTGGATGCGCACGCCGCGTGCCGCGAGCCAGTCGCGGTCCGGCTCGGACCAGATTGTCCGCGGACAGGCGGTGCCGACATAGGGCACGTCCGCACCGCTCTCGATCAGCAGCCGTGCGACGAGCAGTTCGGAGCCCTCATAGCCCGAAACGGTGATGCGGCCCGCTATGGGTCTGGCGGCGAGCGCACCACGAATGGCAGGGACGAAGCGGTCCTTGGCCGCATCGACCTTCCCCTGAGCGATACCGCATGCCGCGCCGATCGCGTCGAGCCACGCCGCCGTCCCCTCCGCGCCGACCGGCGCCGAACCCACCACCGTGCGCCCCGCCGCTTCGAATTCGCGGACGCTGGCAGTATAGAACGGATGGATCGCCGCGACTGCGGCGCAATCGAGCGCGCCGTACAGCTCGCGCCATTCGCGCGTCGGAACAACCGGGCCGGCGGCGAGCCCCAGCGGCTCGAGCAACAGCCCGATGCCCGGCGGGTCGGCCGGGAACATCTCGCCGAGCAGCGTGATCGTCGGGCGATCCGGGCGCTGCTTGGGCGCGGCGACGGGCCCCTGCTCCGCCTCCTTGCGCGCATAGCTCAGCATCGCGCCGGCAAGCACGTCCTTCGCCTCGGCATGCGTCGGCACGCCGAAACCGGGCACGTCGATGCCGATCACGCGAACGCCGTTGATCTGGTCGGGCAGCAATTGCAGCGGCACGCCCGACGCGGTCGGCACGCACAGGTTGGTGACGATGATCGTGTCGTACAAAGCGGGGTCGGCGAGCTGATGCACCGCATCGCGAATATCTTCGAACAGTTTGCCGGTGACGAGCGTCTCGGACGAGAAGGGCACATAGCCGACGCTGCGCTTGGCGCCGTAGAAATGCGACGTGAAGGTCAGGCCGTACACGCAGCAGGCGGAACCGGACAGGATCGTCGCGGTGCGCCGCATGCGCAGCCCGACGCGCAAGGATCCGAAGGCGGGGCACATCGATTGCGGCTGATCGTGCGGGCCCCGGGCGCGATCGACCGGGTAATCGGCGTCATAGCGAGCGAGGACATCGGACTTACCGGCCAGTTCAGCGGCGTCGCGGAGCACTCCGCCATTCGAGCAACCGCCTGTCCCGGCTGCGGCGCCGGACGGCGTCAGATCGATCCGGTCGCGATCGCGGGTGGGGGTGTCCGTCGCCACGATCAGACCGCGTCGTACACGACTTCGAGCGTCGGCTTGGGCACATAGGCCACGCCGCGCATATCCGCCTGGTTCGCCGGCTTCAGCGTATAATCGGCGCCCGTCACATCCGCCGAGAACAGCCCGAGCAGCCCATCCTGATCCAGCGGCGTCGGCCGCAGCGGCGGCGCACTCGCGACATTCTCGGCGAGTTGCTCGAACAGCGATGCCCATTGCCCGCCAGGCTTGCCGATAATCTGGTAATTGGCGCTCTTCTTGCGAATATCCTCGTTGGCCGGGATTGCGGTGAGCACCGGGATGCCGACCGCCGCGGCAAACGCGTTCGCCTCGCCGGTGCCGTCGTCCTTGTTGAGGATCATGCCGGCGACGCCGACATTGCCGCCCATCTTGCGGAAATATTCGACCGCCTTGCACACGTTGTTCGCAACGTAGAGCGATTGCAGATCGTTCGAGGCGACGACGATGACCTTCTGGCACATGTCGCGCGCGATCGGCAGACCAAAGCCGCCGCACACCACATCGCCCAGGAAATCAAGCAGAACGTAATCGAAGCCCCATTCGTGGAAGCCCAATTTCTCGAGCGTCTCGAACCCGTGGATGATGCCGCGCCCGCCGCAACCGCGCCCGACCTCGGGCCCGCCCAGTTCCATCGCGAACACGCCGTCCCGCTGGAAGCACACATCCTCGATGCCAATCTCTTCGCCCGCCAGCTTCTTGCGCGAGCTTGTCTCGATGATCGTGGGGGTCGATTTGCCGCCGAACAGCAGGCTGGTCGTATCGCTCTTGGGGTCGCAGCCGATCAGCAGCACGCGCTTGCCCTGCTGCGCCATCATGTAGCTGAGATTGGCCAGCGCGAACGACTTGCCCGAGCCACCTTTGCCATAGATCGCGATGATCTGGGTTTCCTTGGTGATCGGGCCGGTATGCACCGGATCGGGCTCGTGCGCCGCCTCGTCGCGCAGCCGCGCCGGATCGAACATGCTCATATCGCTCTCCAATCGAGCACCATCTTGCGGCATTCGGGGTCGGTAAAGGCCTGCGGATATGCGTCCAGCGCCTGCGACGCGGGGCGGGCATGGCTGATCAGCCCGTCGAGCTCGAGCAGCCCGGTATCGATCAGCGCCAGCGTCGCGGCAATATCGGCCGAGGTGAATTCGGCAGCGATGCGCAGCTTTGCTTCCCGCATGAACGCCGCCGGAAAGGCGAACGACAGGCGATCGTAAAACCCGGCCAGCACGATCTCGCCGCCCTTAGCGAGCCGGCCGATGGCCAGATCGAGCACGTCCGTCGCGCCGCTGGCATCGCATATCGAAGCATAATCGCGCCGGCTGTCATCGGTTGGATCGACCACGTCATAACCAAGCGCCGCGCGACGCTGCGGGTTGGTTTCCCAAACCAACGGCGCATCGCCGCCACACGCCACGGCGATGCGCGCGATCAGGCTGCCGAGAATACCATGCCCGATCACCAGTTCCGGCACGCCGCCTACGGCAATGGCGTGGTGCGCCGTCGCCGCCAGCGCCAGCAGGATCCCGTCAGCACCGAGCGACTCGCGGATCGGAATAGCGCGTGCCGCGGGCAGCACGACCCGCCGCGCGGTGCCACCGAACAGCCCGCGCGCCTGTTCGTAACAATTGGCCCCCGGCACGAACACCCACTCGCCAATCCGCCCGCGCGCACCGACGCCGGCGTCCACGATGCGCCCGACCGATTCGTATCCGGGGACGAGCGGATAGCCCATGCCGGGGAAATCGGGCATGCGCCCGGTCCACAGCAATTTCTCGGTGCCCGAGCTGATCCCGCTCCAGTCGATCTCAACGCAGACGTCCGCCGGGGCCATCGCAGTGAGCGCCAAGGCGCGCAATGCCAGCCGTTCCGGTGCTTCCAGAATGACCGCCACTGCGTCCATAAGATCGTCTCCTCGCGGGTTCTATATGAACCTCATAAGCTGTAGAGTGATCTAGACATTACCTATTGTCAACTAGATTGGACAGTTCATTTAATTGCGACAACCAGACTGGTGGTGATCGGCATCGCGGTCCGGCGCTGCCGCGCTGAGCGGAAGCCCGCCGCTATCAGCATGGCGCGGATCTCGCTCGCGCTGCGCGGCCGTCCTGACCCCATGGCAAGCAGATAGAAGCCGAAATAGGCATCGCCGACGCGCACCGCGCCCGGCGCCTGCGCCATCGGTTCGATGATGATCAGCACGCCGCCGGACGGGAGCGCCGCGTGGATGGCGCGTAGCAACGCCAGCGCCAGCGTGTCATCATGATCATGCAGCACGCGCACCAACGAGACGATGTCATACCCCTCAGGCAACGGATCTCGCAGAAAATCGCCGCCCACAAACGTGGTGCGGTCCGCCAGCCCCATCGACTCGAAGCGCGCGCGCGCGCGCGCGATGACCGGGGGCAGATCGAACAACCCCAGTTGCAAACACGGCACGCGCGCGGCCACTGCTCGCAGAAACGCCCCTTCGCCTCCTCCGACATCGAGCAGCCGCCGATGCCGATCAAAGCGATACGCATCGATCGCCTGCCCCGCGACCAGCGGTTGCGACGCCGCCATCAGCGCCGAATAAGCAGCGACATCCGACCCGCTTTGCCCCGCCGACTCGGCATAATGCCACAGCCCTGACAGCGCGCCTCCACCCCCGCCGCGCCGCAACAGGCCAAGCGGATCGGCGAGATCGGCATAGAGCAGATGATGATGCGCGATCATCTCACTGATCCCGCCATTGCCGAGCAGCGCCGCACCCGCGCTGCCCAGCGCCCAGCCCGCCCCCAGCGGCTCGACCAGCCCGAGCGCCGCAGCCGCGCGCAACAGCCGCTCGGCACCCGCCAGCGGCACATCGATCCGCACGGCAAGCTCGGCGCTGGCGTGTGGCCGCTCGGCCAGCAACCGCAACACGCCGCTTTCCACGCATGCCGCCAGGATCTGCGAATAGCTAAAACCGGCCACCAGATCGAACAGCGCCGTCGCCCGACGGCGCGCGATCGGGCGCGTCAACCAGCAGCGCTGCGCGAAACGCTGGAACCGTGGTGACGCCAGCACATGGTTGCGCCAGCCGATCCATCGACCCCGCAATCCCCAATATTTCAAAATAGCCGGATTCATGTGTCCACATTTGTGGACACGTGTTAGCATCGCGTCAATCGGAGGAATGCCGATGGCGAGCGAGAACGTGGTGGTGATCGGAGCGGGGGTCGGCGGACTGGTCAGCGCCGCGCTGCTGGCTGCGCGTGGCCACGCGGTGACGGTGGTCGAGGCGCAAGCGACGCCCGGCGGCAAGCTGCGCACGCTCACCGCCGAGGGCGCCGCAATCGACGCCGGCCCCACCGTCTTCACGCTGCGCCACATATTCGAAGACATCTTTGCGGCCTGCGGTGACAGCCTCGATCGCCATCTGACGATGCGCCCTGCGCGCACGCTGGCGCGTCACGCCTGGGGCGATGCGCGGCTCGATCTGTTCGCCGATCGTGTGGCCAGCGAGGCCGCGATCGGCGACTTTGCCGGCGCGCGCGCGGCGCAGGGCTACCGCGCGTTCTGCGCCGAAGCGCAGCGATTATACGACGCGCTCGACGCGCCGTTGCTACGCCAATCCAAGCCTGATCCGCTCACGCTTGGCTGGCGCATGGGCGCGCGCGGCTTCGCCGATTATTGTACGCTCCGGCCTTACACCGCGCTGTGGCGCACGTTGGGCGACTATTTCGCCGACCCCCGGCTGCGTCAGTTATTCGGCCGTTATGCCACTTATGCCGGCTCATCGCCCTTCGCCTGCCCGGCTACGCTGATGCTGATCGCGCATGTCGAGGCACGCGGCGTGTGGCTGATTGAAGGCGGGATGCATCGACTGGCCGGCGCACTCGAGGCGCTGGGCCGGCAACAAGGCGCACGCTATCGTTACGCCTCGCCAGTGCACGAGATCCTGGTGGCACGCGGCCGCGCCGCTGGCGTGATGCTGGCCAGCGGCGAGCACATCCCCGCAAGCACGATCATCTGCAACGCCGACCCCGCCGCGCTCGCCGCTGGCCGCTTCGGCGCCGCGGTGCGCCACGCGGTCACCGCGACGCCCCGCGCCCGCCGCTCGCTCAGCGCGATGGTGTGGACCGGGCAGGCCACCATATCCGGCTTCCCGCTCGCACGGCACAACGTGTTTTTCTCCGACGATTACCCGGCGGAATTTGCCGCGCTCGCCGCCGGGCGGCTCGCGGACGCGCCCAGCATCTATGTCTGCGCGCAGGACCGCGCCGATGCAGCCGCGCCCCCGCCGGGCGCAGAGCGCATCCAAGTCATCGTCAACGCCCCCGCCACCGGCGACAGCGCCGCATTCACGCCACAGGAGATCGAGACATGCACGGAACGGATGCTGGACGGCGTTTCGCGGGCGGGGCTTTCGCTCGATCTGGCGCCCTCGACGGTGCTGACGACACCGAGCGACTTCGACACCCTGTGTCCGTCGACGGGTGGAGCCCTTTATGGACCGGCCTCGCACGGGTGGGCGGCCTCCTTCCGCCGGCAGGGCAGCCGGACACGGATCGCTGGGCTTTATTGCGCGGGCGGGAGCACGCACCCCGGCGCGGGCGTCCCGATGGCGGCGCTTTCCGGCCAACTAGCCGTCGAATGCCTGCTCAAGGACCGCGCTTCGATGTCCGTGTCGATCCCGGCGGCTATGCCTGGTGGTATATCGACGCGACCAGCGAAGACGGCGCCCACGGCCTGACCATCATCGCCTTTGTCGGCAGCGTGTTCTCGCCTTATTACAAGCTCAGCGGGCGCAGGCGCCCCGACAACCATTGCGCGATCAACATAGCGCTGACCGGCCCGCGCGGCAGCGCCTGGGCGATGACCGAGCGCCCCGCGCACCGCGTGCACCGCGATGCGGATTATTTCGCCGTCGGCCCCAGCGCGATGCGCTGGGACGGCGATACGATGGTGATCGATATTGCGGAGATCTCCGCACCCCTGCCCTATAGAGTGCGCGGCACAGTGCGCGTGCGGCCCGGGATGATCGGCACCACCGCGTTCGCGCTCGATCCCCTGGGGCGGCACCGCTGGCATCCGGTGGCGCCGCGCGCGCTGGTCGAGGTCGAGATGACGCATCCGGACCTGCGCTGGTCGGGGCCGGGCTATTTCGATTCCAACTTCGGCGATGAGCCGCTGGAGGACGGGTTCGATGATTGGCATTGGTCGCGCGCGCATCTGAAAAACGATGTCGCGGTGCTGTATGAGGGGCGACGGCGCGATGGCACGCCGTTCGATCTCGCGCTCAAGTTCGATGCGCAGGGGCGCTGGCACGATGTCGTCCAGCCCGCCGCCGCGGCGTTGCCGCGCACCGGCTGGCTGGTCAAGCGCGCGACCCGTGCCGATGCGGGATACGATCCCCGCGTGATCAAGACATGGATCGACGCGCCGTTCTACGCGCGCTCGGCGCTGTCGACGCGCCTGTTCGGCGAGGACGTCCGCGCGGTGCACGAAAGCCTAGCGCTGGGGCGTTTCCGCTCACCGATCGTCCAGTCGATGCTCCCCTACCGGATGCCGCGCGCGTTGTGGTGACGCGCTTTCTGCTGTCTTGGCCGCTTTCTTGTCCTTCGCGATCTCGCGATTGACCGACACCAACTGCCACAGGCAGAACAGGACGACCGGCACGCCGGCAATGGCCAGATCGAACAGGCTGAAATAATCGCGCATCAGCGTTCCCTCACAAAGTCGTGGATCATCGTGGCGATCGGCGCGGGGCGTTCCTCATGCGCCAGATGCCCCAGCGCGGCGATCGTCTCCAGCCGGCCGTTGCCAACGAGTGCCGCCGCGGCACGCGCGCTGGCCAGCGGGATCGCCGCATCCGCCGCGCCATGCACCAGCAGCATCGGCGTCTGCAGCCGCGAGAGATCGCGCCGCAGGGCGGAAAGGTCCCAAGCCGCCATCATTCCGATCGCGCCGGCGCAATGCCCAGCGGTGGCGAACAGCCGTTCGTAGCAGCGCACGCCTGCGGCATCGATCCGCGACCCCGTGCTGCGCTGCAGGAAGCGCGCGGTTTCGCCGGGGGTGCGCGCCATCCGTGCGAACAGATGCGGCGCCAGCGGGTTGACGAACAAGGCGCGCGCCAGCGTGGGGAACAGCTTAGCAGCCAGCCCCGGGAAAGGGAGCAGCGCGGCGCTCAGCCCGACCAGCGCGCGTGGATTGGCCAGCCCGTCGATCGCCATGCGCGCGGCAATCGCCGCGCCGGCGGAATGGCCGACGATCACCGCCGGCGCAAGCTCAAGCGTGCGCAGCAGATCGGCCACCGCCCGCGCCATGGCCGGCATTGACAGGCCGCCCACCGGGCGACCGCCAGTAAAGCCATGGCCGGGCAGATCGAGCGCCACGACGCGAAACTGCGTGGCGAGCAGTGGCGCCAGCGCGCGCCAGCTGTGCGTCGCCGCGCCGGTGCCGTGGAGCAGCAACAAAACGGGCGCGTCTGCCGCGCCGAACAGCTGGACATGCCAGCGCAGCCGCCCGGCGGCGACGAAGCGGCTGGCGGCGCGATGCGGCCAATCACGCCCCTCGACCGACCAGTGCGGCGCGCTCATGCCGGCTGCACCGCGCGCACCGCGGCGTGCATCCTGGCGGCATCGGCGCGCGGCAGCGGCAGATAGCGTGCGCGCATCGCCGCGGCCAGCGCGGCGCCTTCGGGCCCCGGCCGCGCGGAAATATCGAGGAACGCGGCGGCGATCCCCGCCGCGCCGATCACCTTGGCCGCAGCGGTGGCATCGGCGGTTGCCGTAGCGCGCACCGCGCTGCCATCGGCGGCGATATTGGCGCGGCCATCAGTCAGCACGACGAGAAACGGCGTGCGCCCCCGCGATCGTGCCGCCTCCGCCAGATCATACGCCGCGCGCAGGCCCGCCGCGAGCGGCGTGCCGCCGCCGCCGGGCAGTTCGGCGAGCGATCGCCGTGCACGCACCAGCGAGCGCGTCGGGGGCAGCAGCACCTCGGCGGTGGTGCCGCGAAACGCGATCAGGGCCACTTGCGCGCGCTTTACGTAGGCCTCGCCGAGCAACAGCTCGACCGCACCTTTCGCCTCGGCCAGCCGTGCCAAAGCCGACGAGCCCGAGGCATCGACGGCGAAGATCGTCACCGCTTCCGCGCGCGTTTCGAACCGGCGGATGCGCAGATCGTCGCGCCGCACCGCCACACGCCCGGCCGCGCCCAGATCCCCGACGTTGCGCAGCCGCTGCCACGGCGCCGCGGCGCGCAGCGTATCGATCAGGCTCAGCCGCCGCCCCCCGCCCGGCAGCCCTGCGCGCGCGCCCTGCGGCCGACCGCGCGCGCCGGATTTGCGCCGCTCGCCCGCGCCCTGCGTGTTGCTGGCGCGGCGGCGTCCGGCACCCCCGGAGGCGATCTTGGCGAGCAGATCCCTGGGCAAGGCCGCCAACGCCGCCGCCAATACGATATCGTCGATCGGCCCGGGCTCGCCGCGTTCTTCCTCACCAGCGTCGCCCTCGGGCGGCGGCGGCGGCGGCTGCTGCTCGGCGGGCGCTTCCTCGGTGGCGGGCACGCGCGTCGCGCGCGGGGCCAGCACCAGCCGTGCCGCCAGCACGATATCCGCATCGATCACCACGTCGCGCCCCGCCAGCCGCGCCGCCGCCCGCGCCGCGCGCAGGGCAAACAGCGATGCCCGCGCCGAACCGACGCCCAGCACCGCCGCAGTAGCGACCAAGGCACGCGCCACCGCCGCGTCATCCGGGATAGGGTCCGCGTGCGCCCCTTCTTCCGTCCCCGTTGGCGCTTGGGGAGCGTGTGATTGCGGATCGAGTCCGGAATGATGGCAGTCGGTAAGATCAAGCCAGAAGGCCAGTCGCTCCGCCAGCGCGGCGGGCGCGCGCTCGTCGGGCTCGATCCCGTCGTCCAACGCCACGGTGACGAAGCGCGCCTCACTCCGCAGCGTCATCCCATCCCGCTCGACCAAAACCGCGCCGCTATCGATTACCGCCGCCAGCCGCCCCGCGACGGCATCGGACAAGCGCTCGGCCATCGGCACCACCACGACGCCGGCATTCGCCTCGGCCAGCAGTCCCGTGCGGGACACGGCGCTGCCGCGCGCCAGCGTGGCGGTCAGATCGATCCCACCGAGTAGCCGCTCGTCATCGATATGCGCCGGCATGCGGCGCAGCGGCGCGGCGCCACGCATTGCGCCCCGCAGCGCCGCGATGACGGAGTCACGCAGTTCGCCGCCGCCGCGCAGGATCATCCCGCCCAGGGCCGGGTCGACGGCGCAGAGGCGCGCCGCGGTCAGCGCGTCGCCCAAGGGATCGGGCGGCTCGTCGCCCGCCGGTGTCATGCCGCCAGCTCTTCCAGCGCCCGCTCGATACGGACGGTCGAGCCCGTCTCGTCGAGCACGTTGCGGCGCAGGCGGTGGCGCAGCGCCATCGGCGCCACCGTCGCGATATGCTGCTGTGTCACCACCGCCGCCCCGTCGAGTGCGGCCAGCGCGCGCGCGGCGCGCATCAGCGTCAATTCGCCGCGGAGCCCGTCCGCGCCGACCGCGATGCACAACCGCGAGGCGAAGATCAGTACCGCCTCCGGCAACTCGACATCCGCCAAGGCCGCGCGGCCGCGCGCGATTGTCTTGAGCGTGCGGCGCTCATGTCGTGCCCAAACCGCGCCAAACGCGTCCGGCTCACGTTCGAACGCATCACACCGCTTGAGGATTTCCACCCGCTGCGCAAGCTCCTGGGGCGTGCGCACCTCGACCGACAGGCCGAAGCGATCGAGCAATTGCGGGCGCAGTTCGCCTTCTTCCGGATTGCCGCTGCCGATGAGCACGAAGCGCGCCGGATGACGCACGCTAAGCCCTTCGCGTTCGACCACATTCTCGCCCGATGCGGCGACATCAAGGAGCAAATCGACGATATGGTCCTCGAGCAGATTGACCTCGTCGATATAGAGGAAACCGCCATTGGCGCGCGCGAGAAGCCCCGGTTCGAACGCCTTGACCCCTGCCCCCAAGGCGCGCTCCAGATCAAGCGCGCCAACGACGCGGTCTTCCGTCGCGCCCAACGGCAGATCCACGAACGGCACGGGCACTTTGCCTTTGCGCGGCGTGCCGTCCTGATAGCCCGCGTCTGTTGCGGAGATGCTCGGCAACAACGCGGCAAGCGCGCGCACGGCGGTCGATTTGCCTGTGCCGCGATCGCCGAACACCATCACCCCGCCGATCCGCGCATCAACTGCGGCGATCAGCAACGCGCGTTTCATGTCGTCCTGGCCGACGATCGCGGAAAAGGGGAAGGACACACGCACCACCAATGTGTAACACGCACTGGACACTGGGCAAGATGGACAATGCAATGTGGATACCGATTGCCGTTGCCGCAGGCGGGGCCGTGCTGCTGGGCGTGGTCGGCGGGCTGATGACGCCGATCGGGCCGTGGTATCGCGATCTCCGCAAGCCGCGGCTGCAGCCGCCCAACTGGCTGTTCGGCCCGGCCTGGACAATCATCCTGGGGCTTGCCGCCTGGTCCGCGGTGATCGCGTGGAACGCCGCCACTGATGATGCGACGCGCACGCGCGTGATCATCCTGTTCGCGGTCAACGCATTATTCCATCTGTTGTGGAGCCCGCTGTTCTTCCGCGCGCGGCGGCCCGATTGGGCGCTGATCGAGGTGGTGTTTCTGTGGGCCTCGCTGGTCGCGCTGGTGCTTGGCTTATGGCCGATCTCGCACAGCGCCAGCCTGTTGATCCTGCCCTACCTGTTATGGGTCAGCTTTGCCGCGTGGCTCAATAGTGCGATCGTGCGGCTCAATCGTCCGTTTACCTAAGATCATTTGGCCGCACGGCAAGATCGGCGTATGATGCGGCGACATCACAAGAAACATGGCGAGACAATAATCGGAGAGTAATCATGGCCACGCTGCAGCACACCGCCGCCTTTCCAGCGAGCGAGCTTACGGAAGTCCGCAAGATCACGGTCAGCGACCTGAACTGGGCGCTCGCGGAAGGATGGAAGGATTTCCTGGCCAAGCGCGGCGATCTGATTGTTATTGGCTTGCTCTATCCCGTCATCTGCCTGGTTGCCGCCGTCGTTACGTTCAACGATCCCCTGCTGCCGCTATTCTTTCCCTTGGTCGCCGGGCTGTCGATCCTCGGCCCCGCCGCTGCTTCCGGTTTCTACGAACTGGCGCGCCGCCGTGAAGAGAACCGCGACTCGAGTTGGTGGCATTTCCTCGATCCGCTCAACGGCCGCAGCCGCCTGCCGCTGGCGATGCTGACCGCTGGGTTGGCCGCGTTAATGGTCGGCTGGCTGGTCACCGCTTATGCCATCTATGATCTGACGTTCGGGGCGGACCAGCCACTGCGCATCGGCGACGTGTTCGGTCGCTTGTTTACCACCGAAGCCGGCTGGACGCTGATCATCCTCGGCAATCTCGCCGGTGCGCCATTCGCAATCGCGACTTTGGTCTTTGCGCTCGTCTCATTTCCGATGGTGGTCGATCGACCGGTCGATGCCGGACTCGCGGTGCGAACCTCGCTGGCGGCAGCGCGAAAAAATCCGCGCGAGGTATTCGGCTGGGGTTTGCGCGTCGCCGGGCTGCTCTTTCTCGGCCTTCTGCCGCTGGCGATCGGCTTGGCCGTGGTGCTGCCATGGCTCGGATATGCGACATGGCATTTGTACACCCGGCTCGTCGTGCGCCCGGACTGACCGAACGTTTGCGACCGGCGGACCCATGATCGCTCGATAGCGCCAGCGGTCGCGCCGCCACGCCCTTGTGCGCTGGCGCGCGACGCGTTAGGGGGCCCGCATTCGCCTGGACCCGGTGCAATTCCGGGTGGCTCTTCCGGCCGCCGATCCGCCGGACAACGCACGTCGCCTTGCCCTACTACCGCCATGCCCTGGCGCCGGCATTGCAGCGACATCTGCGGATACCATCATCATCATGACTCCCACACTCTCGCGCTACACGCACGAATGGTTCAGCAGCGTCGGCGCCGCGCGCCGCGACATTCTCGCCGGCATGGTCGGCACGTTCGCTCTCATCCCCGAAGTCATCGCCTTTTCGGTGGTTGCCGGGATCGACCCCGAGGTCGGCCTGTTCGCCTCGTTCGTCATCGGCATCGTCATCGCCTTTGCCGGTGGTCGCCCGGCGATGATTTCAGGCGCGGCCGGATCGGTCGCTTTGGTCGCCGCCGCTTTGGTCCACAGCCATGGCCTGTCCTATCTGCTCGCGGCCACGATCCTCGCAGGGGTGTTCCAGATCATCTTCGGGTTGCTCAAGCTCGATATATTGATGCGCTTTGTCTCCCGCTCGGTGCGCACCGGCTTCGTCAATGCGCTGGCCATCCTGATCTTCTCGGCGCAGGTGCCGCAAATGATCGGCGTGACGTGGCACACCTACGCCATGATCGCCGGCGGACTGGCGATCATCTATCTGCTGCCGAGACTGACGACGGCAATCCCCTCACCCCTGATCTGCATCCTGGTGCTGACCGCGGTGAGCATCGCCTTCCCCATGCCGGTTCACACGATTGCCGATCTCGGCCGCCTCCCTGCCAGCCTGCCCAGCTTTGCGCTGCCCGGCGTCGCGCTGGCGTGGGAGACGCTGCGCATCATCGCGCCCTATGCGCTGGCCATGGCGGCGGTCGGGCTGCTCGAATCGATGATGACCGCGCGCGTCGTCGACGATCTGACCGAAACGACCAGTTCCCAGGCGCGCGAATGCACCGGGCTGGGCCTCGCCAACATCGCCGCCGGGCTGTTCGGCGGGATCGCCGGCTGCGGCATGGTCGGCCAGACGGTGGGCAATGTGCGCTATGGCGGGCGTGGTCGCCTCTCGACCCTGGTCGCCGGCGTGTTCCTGCTGGTGGTGATGGTGCCGCTCAGGCCATGGGTTGCGCAAATTCCCGTCGCGGCGTTGGTCGCGGTGATGATCATGGTGTCGATCAGCACCTTCTCCTGGTCGTCGCTCGGGGATCTTGCGCGCCATCCCAAAGTTTCGGGCGCGGTGATGCTTGCGACGGTCGCCGTCACCGTGGCAACGCATGATCTTTCCGCCGGCGTCTGCGTCGGCGTGCTGCTCAGCGGCGTGTTCTTCGCCTTCAAGGTCACGCGCCTGATGGATGTGCGCGACGCTTATGAGGCGGCGACGGATACCCGCATCTACACGGTCAGCGGGCAGATCTTCTTCGCCAGCGCGGAGATCTTCGCCGACCGCTTCGACCTGCGCGACAGCGCCGCCAACGTGCGCATCGATCTCACGGCGGCGCATTTGTGGGACGTGACCGCGGTCGGCGCGCTGGAGGATGTCGTGTCGCGCATGCGCCGCCACGGCATCGCGGTCGACCTGATCGGGCTCAACGCGGCCAGCGCGGTGCTGGTCGACCGGCATGCCCCTGCGCTGGGCACGCCGGGGCCGCTGGCAACCTGAGCGGCGGGCTCAGCGTTTCGGCGCGAAGCGGATATTGGCGGTGCCGGCCACCTGGACGGGCAGGAACAAGCCCTGCCCGGTGACCCTGATCGGGCCGTTGCGGACATCGGTGATATCGGCGGACAGCACGAAATCGCCTTCGCGATGCCCGGCGATGGCGCGCCGCGCGGCGATCAGCACCTTGTTGTAATCGCGCGCGAAATCGTGCGTCAGCGCATCGCGGATATTGGCCTGCACGCCGACATCGTCGAACAGCGAGATCAGCAGATTGACCGCCTGGCTGTCGCTACGCCCGGCGATGCGCACGTCGCGCGCGCGCACGATCTGAGAATTTTCGGCATTATACGGCAAGGCGGAGAGCCAGATTTCGCCGCTGGTCGCCGGCAGCACGCCGCTCCGCGCCTTGACCTTGGTCTGCACGCCGACAGCGATATAGCCATTCTCCGTGGCATAGATCGTGACCTTGCCGAACTGCGCATCGACCGGGCCGATCCCCGCCAGATCGATGCCCTTGGCGGCAAGCTTGCGCAGCGCGCGCTGCACGACCGGTTCGAGCTGCGCATAATCGGCCAGCACCGGGATGAAGAAGCGCAGCGCGCGAGGGCCGATCTGCGGCGCGGGCGGCGGCAATGGCGTGGGCACGGGATCGGTCGGGCGATTGCCGACGAACGTCTCGGTCAATGCCTCGGCGGCGAGTTGCAGCTCGATGCGGTCGCCGGCGATACGATAACCGCCAAAGCCCAGCCGGCGCGGCGTGATGCGCATCCAGGCCGGCGGGCGTTCGCGGTTGAGCTGGATCGCGGTAAAGCCCTGACGCCATGCCTGCGCGAGATGATCGCGCGCGCGCAGCTTGGCCAGTTCACGCGGCAGATCACGCTCCAGCCCCGCGATTACACCCTTGAGCTTGGCATCGGCCTTTTCTGCGAAGCGGATGCGCTGCCCGAGAAAGTCGATGCCCGGCGGCTCGGTCCAGTCATAGGCGAGATCGACCTTGGCCACCGGCGACCAATTGCCATCGAGCGATAGCTTTGCCGTCGCGCGCACGATCGCTGCACCAGTGGCGGTTTCCTGCTTGATGATACCACCGACATCGCGCGCGCTGATCTCGGCCGTGATCGGCATGGCGATGGTCAGCGTATCGCCGCTGCCGCCGAGCCGTATCCGCCCGCGCCGCACGTGCCCCACGATGCGGCAGGCCAGCGTCGGGGTGACTTTCACCGCTTTGCCGAACAGTTTGACCTGCTTGCCGGGTACGCAGCGCGGCTCGGCCTTGTCGATGCGCCACAATTCGGTCGGCGTGCGTGCGTCGAGCTGCTGTTCGAGCGCACTGAGCGAGACGGAGACGGGTACGACGATGGTGGACGATTGCGAGGGCAGTTCCGCCGCAGTGTCGATCCGTGGCGGTGCGACACTGCCCTTGTCCCGGTTACACGCAGAAACGCCCAGGGCGATAACGAAAAGCGGAGCAATGCGAGCAGCGATCATGCTGGCAATCTAACGCGCAATATCAAGACTTGCGCGATATTTCCTGAAAGGCTGGCTGACCGAGTAGCGACGCTATCATAGATCAAACAATTAAATGCCTGAGCAACCAAGCCGTTTCCGGCGGCCGGCGCGTTGCACTGCCGAACCATTCTCGGAGCATATCATGAACTCGATCCCACCGGTCACGGTCGCCTGATGGCGTTGACCTTGAAGCCGCTGGCCAGCCAGGTCATGCTGATCACCGGCGCCAGCTCCGGCATCGGCCTGGTCACGGCGCGCGCGGCGGCGCGCAAAGGCGCGCGCGTCATGCTGGTGGCGCGTAACGAAGCCGCGTTGCTGGAAGCAACGGCGGGGATCGTGAACGAAGGACATGAAGCCGCTTTTGCCGTGGCCGATGTGCGCTCGATCGATCAGCTGCGCGACGCTGCGGCGGCGGCGGTCGCGCGCTTCGGGCGGATCGATAGCTGGATCAATTGCGCGGGTGTCGCGCTGTACGCCACGCTCGCCGATACGCCGGAGGACGAGCATCAGCAGCTGTTCCAGACCAATTATTTCGGCATGGTGCATGGCTCGCTCGTTGCCGTCGAGCATCTGCGGAATGCCGGCGGGGCGCTGATCACCATCGGCTCGATCGCGGGCGACATCCCCGCGCCGATCATGGGCGCTTATGCCGCCTCGAAACATGCAGTGAAGGGCTATACAGAATCGCTGCGGATCGAAATCAACGCCGATCAGCTGCCCATCTCGGTCACGCTGATCAAGCCGGCCGGGATCGATACGCCGATCGCGGGCCATGCCGCCAATCACGTGGAAGGCGAGGCGCTGATCCCGGCGCCGCTTTATGCCCCCGATCTGGTGGCCGATGCGATCCTGGAGGCGGCGGTGACGCCTCGGCTGTCGATCACCGTGGGGGGGACCGGCCGCGCGCAGGTGTTACTCGGCACGCATTTTCCCGGGCTGCTGGCGAGGTTCGGCGGGTTGATGATGCCGATGCTGTCGGATCCGCAACAGGCCAAGACGCCGGGCTCGAATCTCGATCATCCCCTCAACGACGGCGTCGAGCGGTCGGACAACCAGCTTGGCCGGCGCTTCAGCCTGTACGCCGTGGCGCGGAAGCCGGGCGTCGGGGTTGCCCTGCTCGCCATCACCACGCTCGCGGCGGTCGCCGTCGCGCGGCGTCGCCCATCCTCAGGAGAAACGACATGACCGATTCCACCAGCCGCCGCGATGTCCTCAAGGGCAGCGCCATCGCCGGCGCCGGCCTCGCCGCCGCCCCCGTCCTCGCTCAAGGAACACGCCCGATGATGACCGACCCGCAAACCAAATATACGACAGAACCATTCAAGGAACAGCCGCAGAAATGGCCGGCGCTGCAACGCGAGATGAAGCCGGTGCCCGATTCGGGCGAGGCGAGCTATCGCGGCTCGGGCAAATTGCAGGGCATGAAGGCGCTTGTCACCGGCGGTGATTCGGGCATCGGCCGCGCCGCGGTGATCGCCTTCTCGCGCGAGGGCGCCGATGTGGCGATCAATTACTATCCGACCGAGGAGCCCGATGCGCAGGATGTCGCCAAGCTGCTGCGCGGCGAAGGTCGCAAGGTTGTGCTGATCCCCGGCGATCTGACGGACGAGAAATTCTGCACGCAGTTAATCGCCAAGGCTAACAAGGAGTTGGGCGGGCTCGATATCCTCGTCAACAATGCCGCCTATCAGCAATCCAAGGCGTCGATCGCCGAGATCAGTTCGGAACAGTTCGATCGCACGATGAAGACCAATGTCTATGCCACGTTCTGGCTAAGCAAAGCTGCCGCGCCACTGATGAAGCCCGGCTCGTCGATCATCAACACCGCCTCGGTCAACTCGTTCGATCCGGGCGAGGAGTTGCTCGATTACGCCACCACCAAGGGCGCCATCGAGATCTTCACCAAAGGGCTCGCCAAGCAGCTGGCCAAGAAGGGCATCCGTGTCAACGCCGTGGCCCCTGGGCCGGTATGGACGCCGCTGCAGGTCGCCGGCGGGCAATTGCCCGGCAAGCTGGGTGAATTCGGGCAGGACACGCCGCTGGGCCGTGCCGGTCAGCCGGCCGAACTGGCCTCGCTTTACGTTACGCTGGCCGATCCCGGCACCAGCTTCACCAGCGGCAGCGTGTTTGGCTCCACCGGGGGCACCGGCACAGTCTAAATCGGCGACGCAGCGAGCAGGGCGGCGGCGGAAACGATCCGCACCGCCCTGCCCGCCTGTGCCTTCTGCCATTGCGGGTCGCGCGCCAGCGCGCGCGGATCGGGATCGCCCGCGATCACTAATAGCGTCGTGGTGCTGCCCACCGCGGTCATGATGCGCGCCCCGATCGCAGCAAGACGGTGGGCGAGTGGCCCATCGCGCGGCTCACCGACTATCACCACGCGCTCGCCGGATAGCGCCCCATGCCCAGCGGCGCGTGGCGCAACGCCGGCCTTGCGCGGTGGCGCCAGCCACTCCTGCAGCGACAGGCCGGTATGATCGATCGCTTTTACCACCACCCAGCCGGCGGCGCGCGCATCGCTCAATGCATCGTGATGCTGATGCGAGATGCCGAGATAGCGCGCGAGATTGCCAAGCTTGTGATTGGGTAGATCAGGCCAGGCGCGCTTGGCCACGCGCACGCTATCCAGCCAGGTCGTGGCAATGGCGGGCCGATCGTACACACGACACGCGGCCGCCAGCGCGCCCTTGTCAAAATACGAGTGCGCCACGGTCGTCTGCCCGGCGAGATGGCGATCGACCAATGCGTGCACCTCGCCGAAACATGGCTGCCCGACCACGTGATGCGCGGCAATCCCGTGTATCTGCGTGTTGAAAGCGTGGAAGTCGTCGCGCGGATCGACAAGTGTTTCGTATGCGAACACCTCCCGGCCGCCGGCAAAGCCGACAATACCGATCTGGCAGATGCTGCTGGATCGCGCGCACGCCGTCTCGACATCGATCACCACGAAATCGAGCTGTGCGGCGGGCGGCGTGGGCGGGGTGTTCAACATTGCAGCGCTGTACACGCGGAGCACGGCGATGCCCAATTGCTGCCCCTAACCCGGGGCATCCGTCGCAACGAGTTCGACGATCTCGAAGGTATGGCGGCGCCATCCGCGTTGCATCGCGGCTTCGCCAAGCGCGTTGCGCTTCTTTTTTGCTTCGACGAGCGATTTGACGTGCCCCCAAAAGACTTCGCTTTTCCCATTCTGGAGCACCGCCACGATGCGCCAGTAATGCGTAAACGGCGCCGTAGTGGGTCCAATCGTTTTAACATAACCATCCGGCAACATTGCCGTCAGATACCGCTTTTTAGCCATCACTATGGATCCTGAACGGAAGAATGATCCTTACAACCTCTTACAATATTACAGTAAAATAGCAGATTTAATGCCGCACGAATAGATATTATTTTTGAAATAATGCATAAAACATCAGTTTTAGTAGTCCTACTTCCTGTATATTATTCCTCCTCTTGATTTTGATATATCAACTATAACGGTTTTGATATTTAACATTCATCTCAAAAATATAATGATTATGTGTAGGTATTAGACCTGATTTTACGATCATGTCAATTTACGTTAACTATTTCCTCGACCTTGAGGAAACGATAGATGGACGAAATATTTCTTGGTAGCGCGTTATCGGAGGTGACAAGTGGAGGAGATTTGCTGCTTCCACGATACTTTCACGAAACTGTTCAGCGTCGGTCCGCCGCTGGCCGACTGTTTATCGGATTGCATGAAACGTCGCCGTGCCTCGTCGTTTATGATCGGCATTATGCAACGCAGCGTCACTACGACACCGCGGACCCGTTGAACGACGATCCACAGCGATTGCGTCGCAGCTACGGCTTTGTCGAACAGACTATCGTGGCCCCCGACGGCATGATCGTGCTGCCTCCTTTGATGCGAGACCGCGGGGGCATTGGCAGCACGGCACTACTTGTCGCCATCGGCGAGCGCTTCGAAATCTGGGATTTTGAAGCCGTGCTGCGCGACGGACCGACCGAACTGGTGCAACTCGCAACCCACCACCGGCTAACCCATATTGCCAACGAGGTGCTTCAAGTTTCGGCGCTGTCGCCATACCGATCGCGACGCGACTTGGGCCTCGGTGCGGGGCTGGGAACCCATGTTCAGTCAATGCCGGCGCTGCAACCGCGACATGATCCGATCGGTGACACTTGCGGCCACTAGCTGCTCCGCCGCTCGTGCCGGGGCGAGCGTGAAGCTGAGAATAGCAATGCTGCTTGCGGTCCCGCGTTAGTTAAAGCTATCCTGTACTGCGGCGATAACTGGCCGCGGGTATATCCCTTGCTGTTGCGTCGTCCAAAGTTCGCTCTGCGTTTGGTCGACCGTCGAGGGGTTCTCAAGGGACATGGCGGCAATGCTTGATCCACCCTCAGCCCATCGCAGTTCGCGCTCTGCCCTAGATATTCGCCCGCACCGCAGGCCTGCGGCTATTGAGCCGTCTCTTGCGCCCCGCGCCCAACTTGGCCTGAAGCACGTCTATCTGATTGATAAGGATGACAGCACGCGCGTCAGGCTGGCCAGCTCGTTGTCGAAGCGAAGCAGCTTTGCAGTGCGCGCCTTTCCAAGTGGCGAAGCCTTTCTCGCCACGGCGCGCGATGTTCCGCTTGGCGTGGTTTTGATCGGGTGCGCAATGTTTGGCGCTGAAGACCCAAATATACTCCACCATATTCGTTCCTTGGCCGAGGCTCGCTTTGCGCCAATCATCATGGCCAGCGGCGGCAACATTCCCTTGGCTGTTCAGGCCATCAAGGCTGGCGCGTTGGACTTTATCGAAAAGCCCTGCCCGATCGCCACACTGCTGAGCATTGTGGACGATGCGTTCTGCGAAATCATCGAGGATAACGCTGCGGCGGCACATGTACGGGATGCGCAAGATCGCATCGCGGCATTGTCGCCGCGTGAATATGCCGTGCTCAGCGATCTGATCGAAGGCCATAGCAACAAGGTTATCGCGCATCATCTGACGATCAGCCCACGGACGGTGGAGATATATCGCGCTAACTTGATGGTCAAGCTTCACGTCCGCAACCTTTCCGAAATGCTTCGCGTCGCCTTTACAGCCGGGATCGTGCCCACCTGAGTGCATCGTTAGTTTATGGTTGCGCCATCCGCGCACTTTCGGTTTTACGTGACGCAAGACGGTCACTCCCGGGAAGGGCGAGGCGTCCGGGGAACCATTGTAATGAATAGCTTGTGGTCGACGATCGCAACGGCGCTTTCGCCGCATGGGCCAGCAGTAACGACGGCAAAAAGCTACACGCCCGGCGATTTCTCCATCCATTTTTTTCTGCAACTAGCCGTTATCCTGGTGGCATGCCGCGTTGTCGGCTGGCTCGGCCAGAAGTTGCTCGCGCAGCCGCAAGTCGTGGGGGAAATGATCGCCGGCGTCGTGCTTGGTCCGTCGTTGCTGGGCTTGTTCTGGCCCGATGCGCAGGCCGCGATCTTCCCCGCCGAAACCAAGAACGTGCTTTATGCCGGCGCGCAGCTTGGCGTCGGTTTGTACATGTTCCTGGTCGGCACGACGCTGCGGATCGACCAGGTCAAGACCAAGGTCAAAAGCGCCGCCGGCGTGTCGCTCGCAGGTATCGCCGCCCCCTTTGCGGTCGCAATGCTGATTACGCCCTTGCTGCTGAACGTGCCGGGCTTGTTCGCACCGCAAATTTCGACGCTGAATGCGACATTGTTCATGGGCGCCTGTATCGCGTTGACTGCCTTTCCGATGCTGGCGCGGATCATCAACGAACGGGGGCTGGCCGGATCGGCGGTAGGCACGCTGTCGCTCGCGGCCGGCGCGTTCGATGACGTGTGTTCGTGGTGCGTGCTGGCGATCGTACTGGCGACCTTCGGGGGCGGCGCCGGTGTGGCGATCCTGGCGATCGGCGGCGGGATGATCTGGATCGCGATCGTGATCCTGATCGGCCCGCGGTTGTTCGCGCCGTTGGCCGCGCGCGTCGAGCGCGAGGGCCGCATGAGTCACGGCGTGCTCGCCATCACGCTTACCGCCTTCTGCGTCTCTGCGTTTCTGATGGACACAATCGGCATCCACGCCATTTTCGGCGGGTTCATTCTCGGCGCGGTCATGCCGCGGGGTTTGTTTACCGACGAGATCAAGCGACAGATCGAGCCGCTCGCCGTTGTGCTGCTGCTGCCGATGTTCTTTACCTATTCGGGGCTCAATACGCGCATGGACATGGTCAATTCGCCCGCGCTGTTGCTCATCGCGCTGGGCATCCTGATTGCCTCGATCCTGGCCAAGGGCGGCGCCTGCTATCTCGCAGCGCGATTAGCCGGCGAAGATAACCGCACTGCACTGGGCGTTGGCGCACTGATGAATTCGCGCGGACTGATGGAGCTGATCATCATCAATATCGGGCTCCAAAAGGGCATTATTGGCCCGACGCTGTTTTCGATGCTGGTGCTGATGGCGATCGTTACGACGATGATGGCAGGGCCGCTGTTCGAAGCATTTTATGGCAAGAAGGCGCGCGAAAGCGGGGAATTGAACGCCATCGCGCCGGCCGCGTGACGGCGGGGGCGCCCCGCGCTACGGCCGGCGCGGGCGGGGCTCGTTCCATAGGACGGTCAGGCGATTTCGAGGGGCACCGTCTGCAGGTCGCGGCTGTTGGGGCCGGTCATGATATCGAACTGGCCGGGCTCAACCACTTCCTTCATCTCGAGATTCCACAGGGCAAAGGCATCGGGACCGAGCTTTAGCCGCACGGTGCGTCGTTCGCCCGGCTGCAGCGTTACCCGCTGGAAGCCCTTTAGCGCCTTGACCGGCTGTGTGACCGACGCAACTTTATCATGAACGTAGAGCTGCACGACCTCGTCACCGGGGCGATTGCCGGTGTTGGTGACATCGACCTCGACCGTCACCGAGCCGCCGACGCCGATCCGCGGTGCCGATAACCGTGGTGGAGACAGTGTGAAGCTCGTATAACTCAGCCCGAAGCCGAACGGGAATAACGGATCGGTCGTGTCGAACAGATAGCCGCGCCGTGCCGATGGCTTGGCATCGTAGAATACCGGCAATTGCCCGACATGCCGCGCCACCGTCACGGGCAGCTTGGCCCCCGGATTGACCGCGCCGAACACCACGTCGGCGATGGCATGGCCGCCCTCCTGCCCCGCATACCAGCATTCGAGCAGGGCATTGGCGCCGGCCGCTACGGTCGGCCAGGAAGGCGGACGGCCGTTGATCGCCACCACCACGACGGGCTTGCCGGTCGCCTTCATGGCCAGAAACAGCTCGTTCTGCTCGCCCAATAGATCGAGACCCGTACGGTCGCCGAGATGTGTTTTGGCATAGCCTTCGCGGCTGGTCTGCTCGGTGTCGCCAATTGCCAGCAGGATGACGTCGGCCGTGTTGGCCAGCGCCACCGCTTCGGCGATCAGCGCCCGGTTCTTCGCAGGGTCGGCGAGCAACACCTCGTTGGCGGATCGATCCTCGCTTTGCGTGATGAACACGCCCTGCGCGTGGAGCACTTCAGCCTTGCCCGCGAGCTGCGCGCGCACACCGTCCAGCAGCGAGACGGGATTGCGCGGCAGCGACGAATAGCCACCAAGCCGCGCCACCGCCGCATTGGGGCCGATCACCGCCACGCGCTTATGCGCGCCCGGGGTCAGCGGCAAGATGCCGTCATTGGTGAGCAAAGCGATCGACTTGTGCGCCGCCTCGCGCGCCAGGGCCAGCGCCTCGGCATTGGCGGTGAGCCGCGCCGCCGCACGCGGATCGATCGGCTTTTCCTCGAACAGTCCGGCGCGGAACTTCATCGTCAGCATACGGCGGCAGGCCGCATCCACTGCGGCTTGCGCCACCTTGCCCGCGCGGACCTGATCGGCGAGCCCGCGATAGGCCTCGCCATCGGGCAGATCGCTATCCACCCCCGCGTGGAGCGCGAGCCGCGCGGCACCGTCGAGATCGGCGGCGATGTGATGCAGCGAGGCGAGTTCGCCGATTGCGGCATAATCGCTGACGATCGCGCCATCGAAGCCCCATTCCCCGCGCAACACATCGCCCAGCAGCCAACGATTGGCATGGCTGGGCACGCCGTCGATCTCGTTATACGACGGCATCACCGCGCCGATCCCGGTCTGCGCCACGACCTTGCGGAACGGCGGGAAGAAGCGCTCGCGCAATTCGCGCTCGGCGATCGGGGCGGGCGCGACATTCTCGCCGCTCTCGGGCTGGCCGTGCCCGGTCATATGCTTCAGCGTGGCGAGTACCTTGCCCGGCGCCAGCGTGTTGCCCTCGCCCTGCAGCCCGCGCACCGCGGCGACGCCCATCTCGCCGCACAGATAGCTATCCTCGCCAAATGTTTCCTCAATCCGGCCCCAGCGCGGATCGCGCGCGATATCCACCACCGGCGACAATGCCAGCACGGTGCCGTGTGCGCGCACCTCACGCCCGATCACCGCATTGACGCGCTCGATCAGATCGCGATCGAACGATCCGGCCATCGCGATCGCTTGCGGGAAGCTCGTCGCCTCGGGCGCCATATAGCCGTGCAGCGCTTCCTCGTGGAACAGGATCGGGATGCCCAACCGGGTGGACCGCGCCCAGGCCTGACCGGCATTGACGAAGGCGATCGTATCGGCGGGCTTGCGCCAGCGCCCGGTGACGTCGGTGCCGGTATTGGCAGCGGTCGCTGCGCCACCGCGATCCGATGGGCGCGCGACCTGGCCAATGCCGTCGGGATAGGCGACGCTGGCCTTGGCGGGATCAAAGGCAAGCGTGGTGTTCATCACATCCGCCTTGCGGCGCGACAAGGTGATCAACTGCGCGACTTTCTCGTCCAGCGTCATCCGCGCCATCAGATCGCGGACGCGCAGATCGACCGGCGCACGAGGATCTTTATAGATGGCCGGTGCGGCAGCGCGCACCGCCGCCGGGGTAAAGGCAAGCACCGACGCGGCTCCGCTCCACCGCAGCAGGTTACGCCGCGAGAGGCTGATTTGGTGGCGGCTCATATCGTCATCCTCTGGCCAAGACGCGACATTGCTTGCGATGCCGTCGTTGTGATAGCGATAACATGCACAAGCCGGGAAAGGCTTGTCAATGCCCAGCGTGGCGATGGAGAGGATGAGGATGCGACCGAAAACGCTGTCGAAACTTGGGGCGATGCCTCTGCTTGTGGCGATGATCGCAAGCCTTGCCGCGACCGGCCCCGCTGCTGCCGAGGACGGCTATCAGCTATGGATGCGCTATCCGGCCAGCGCCTCGCAGCCCGCCATCGAGGTTGCACGGGACACGCCGATGACGCGCGCAGCGGCCGCCGAAGTGCGCCGCGGTCTGCCGACCGGCGCCGGCCCCGTGCTGTTGGCTTTGGCCCGCGATCCGCGGCTTCAGGGGCTGCGCTTGGCCACCGCGAAGCTCGGCGACGAGGGCTATAGCGTCCAGCGCATCACGATCGACGGCCGCACCGTGACGCTGATCACCGGCAACAGCGATCGCGGGCTGCTGTACGGTGCATTTGCTCTGCTGCGGCATCTCGACACCGGTGGCGCGATCGATACTGTCGCGCTCACCGCGGCGCCCGCAGTCACGCTGCGCGTGCTCAATCATTGGGACAATCTGGATGGCGTGGTCGAGCGGGGCTATGCCGGCCGTTCGCTCTGGGATTGGTGGTCGCTGCCCGATGTGAAGGATCCGCGCTATACCGATTATGCCCGCGCCAATGCCTCGCTCGGGATCAACGGCACGGTGCTCAACAATGTCAATGCCAAGGCCGTCAGCCTCACCGCCCCCTACATCGCCAAGGCTGCCGCCCTGGCGGACGTTTTCCGCCCTTACGGGATCAGGGTCTATCTCTCGGCGCGCTTTTCGGCGCCTATCGAGCTCGGCGGAATAAAGACCGCAGACCCGCGTGATCCGGCCGTCGCCGCGTGGTGGAAGGCCAAGGCAGACGAGATCTACCGCGCCATCCCCGATTTCGGTGGCTTCCTGGTCAAGGCCAATAGCGAAGGCCAGCCGGGGCCTCGCGATTACGGCGCGAGCCATGCCGACGGCGCCAATATGCTCGCCGCGGCGGTCAAGCCGCATCACGGCATCATCATGTGGCGTGCCTTCGTCTATGCCGAAACCGATCCCGATGATCGCGCCAAGCAGGCCTATACCGAATTCAAACCGCTCGACGGCAAGTTCGCCGACAATGTCATCGTGCAGGTCAAGAATGGCGCGATCGATTTCCAGCCGCGCGAGCCCTTTCATCCCTTGTTCGGGGCAATGCCCAAGACGCCGCTGATGATCGAATTCCAGATCACCAAGGAATATCTCGGTTTCGCCAGCCACCTCGCTTACCTCGGGCCGCTGTTCGAGGAAGTGCTGGATGCCGACACCGGCGTGCGACGTGGAGAGACGGTGGCCAGCGTGGTCGATGGTGCGGACGACCGGCACGGCATCAGCGGCATGGCCGGCGTGGCCAATATCGGCGACTCGCGCGACTGGTCCGGATCGACCTTCAACCAGGCCAATTGGTACGCCTTCGGCCGGCTCGCCTGGGATCCGACCTTGTCGTCGCAGACCATCGCGCGCGAATGGGCGGCGCAAACGTTTGGCCAAGATCCTGCGGTGATCGACGCCGTGGTTGCGATCATGGCGGGATCGCGCGAGGCGGCAGTCGATTATACCGGCCCGCTGGGGCTCGCACATCTGATGGCGACGGGACATCATTACGGCCCGGGCCCATGGGTGTCGGAGCTCGCCCGCCCGGAATGGAACCCGGTTTACTATCATCGCGCCGATCGCGGCGGGATCGGGTTCGATCGCACCAGGACGGGCAGCAATGCGGTCGCGCAATATGCCCCGCGCGTCGCGAAGGTATATGCCGATCCGGCCAAGACGCCGCTCGAGGAATTGCTCTGGTTCCATCACCTGCCATGGGATCACCAATTGTCGACCGGACGGACCGTGTGGGGGGAGCTGGTCCACCGGTATGATCGCGGGATCGCTACGGTAGTTGACATGCGCCGCCAGTGGGAAGCGCTGAAGCCGCGCATCGATGCCAAGCGCTGGGAGAAAGCCGCCAGTCAGCTTGCGGTGCAGGAACGCGAGGCACGCTGGTGGCGTGACGCCAGCCTGGCCTATTGGATGTCGATCAACGGCCTAGCTTTGCCTGGGGGTAGCGCCCCGCCGGCGCACGACCTCGCCTGGTACAAGGCTCAGACCTTCCCCTACCCGCCCGGCAACCCACAATGACCACAATAGGCGTCCGCCGCGCGCGGACGCCTATTCCGCCTGCGTAGCGGTGCGTGTCAGCAGGTCGGCGAGATCCGCTTTCCAGTTCACCGCCCAGGTATGCGTGCCGTGGCCATGCGTGTCGGCCGTCTCGGGGATCAGGCGGAAACGCGCATTCTTCATCTGCTGCACTGCTTTGACGGGATAATCGAAATTGCGCGGATTGATGAAATCATCGGCGGAATTGATCCACACGAGCGGTGCGGTGATCGCGCCGATCCTGGGCCATGGATCGTAGGTGCGCGAAGCATCGACCTGGTAGATCAGATCATTGGCGTCGAGCTGCGGCAATGCCCTGGCCACGCGATCCCGCGCAAAGGCCGCCGCGCGGTCGCGATCGGGGAACTGCGCCTGCAAATTTAGCGGCGCGGCGCCGGCGATGAACAACGCGGTCTGCGCGGTGCGCAAACCTTGCAACGGCTGCGTCTTATACGCGCCCCCTGCCCAGGCCGGATCGGCCTTGATCCCGTCGATCAGCAATTGCCGCCACATCCGGTTGAGCCCAGCGATCGGCACCGGCTCGCAGCCCAGCGGCATCAGCGCGCGGGCAAAATCGGGATGCGTCCCGCCCCACATCAGGCCGTGCATGCAGCCCATCGATGTGCCCATGATCAGCCGCATGCGACGGATGCCAAGCCCCTCGCGCACCAAGCGATATTGCGCCTCGACCATGTCGGCATAATCGTACCGCGGAAAGCGCATGCGCAGGCCATCCGACGGTTTCGACGATTTGCCGTGTCCGATCCCGTCCGGCAGGATGATCCAATACCGGCGGATATCGAGCGGCTGACCGGGGCCATATAGTTCATCGGCGAATTGCGGCACGAGGAATTGGCGGCCGCTGCCACCGGTGCCGTGCAACACCATCACTGCATTGTCGATCTCGCCGCGCGCATTGCGGTGCGGCTCACCCAACGTGGTGTAGTGCAACCGCAACGCCGCCAGCGTTTCGCCAGAGGCGAAGCGAAAATCCTTGATCGTGAAATCGCCATCTCTGGTCGGCCAACGCTGTTCTGCCGCGGGTTGGGGCGTGGCCGCAGCGAGCGGCGGTTGCTGGGCGGGAGCGGCGGCGGCTTGCGCGGCCAGCATCAGGAGCATCGAGAGCATGGCGCTACTGTGCCGCGCCTGGACCGAACTGCCAAGCGCTGGCATCGACTGGCGAACGCCTTTATCCGAGCGGTGCATCGATCGAGATCGGCGGCTGGGAAAACCACCGGGGGCCGGCGTCGGTCATGTAAAAGCAATCCTCCTGCCGCACGCCGAAGCTGCCGGGGATGTAAATGCCCGGTTCGTTGGAAAAGCACATGCCCGGGGCAAGCTTGGTCGCCTCGCCGCGGACGAGGTTGACCGGCTCGTGGCCGTCCATGCCGATGCCGTGGCCGGTGCGATGCGACAGGCCGGGCAGTCTGTAATCCGGGCCGTAGCCAAGCGTGGCGTAATAGCGGCGGACCGCATCATCGACGCTGCCAGCCGCGGCGCCGAGTTTGGCGGCGGCGAAGGCGATCTGCTGCCCGCGTGCGACCTGATCCCACACCTTGCGCTGTTCGGCGCTCGCGCGGCCGTGCACGAAGGTGCGCGAGACGTCCGATTGATAGCCCTGCACGGTGCAACCGCAATCCATCAGCACGATTTGCCCGTCGGACACGATCTGCGGCTTGCGGCTGCCGTGCGGATAGGCGGCGGCTTCACCGATCAGCACCAGCGAGAATTCGGGTTCGCCGCCGAGCTTGCGCGTGGCGGCGTTCATCAGCGCACCGATCTCGCGGTTGCTCATGCCCTGCTCGATCCGCGGCAACGTCCAGCGATAGGCGGCGAGCGTCACCTCCGTGGCGGCCTGCATCAGGGCGATCTCGGGCGCGGTCTTGATCATGCGGCAGCCGCGCACCACCGGGTTGGCGGACACGATCTTGGCCGCTGGTAACGCGCGGGCGAGCCCATCGACCGCGAAATAGCGCAAGGTTTCTTCGATGCCGATCGCGCGCGCGGACAGGTTGCGCCCGCGCAGAAAGCCGGCGACGATGGCCAGCGGATCCTGATCCTCCTGCCACACGCGGACCTCGGCGGCGATGCCGAGCGATTCGCGAACCGAAGGCTCTTCGAAGAATGGCGTGACGATGCACGGATCGCCCTCCACGGGGAGGATGGCGCAGGTCAGCCGTTCGCTGCGGCTCCAGCGTACGCCGGTGAAATAGATCAGCGACGAGCCGGGCTCGATCAGCACCGCGCCGATGCCCTGCGCCCGCATCAGCGCTTTCGCACGCGCCAGACGCGCGCGCCGTTCGGGTGCGCCGATCGGCACGGTATGCTCGGTCAGATCGCTCAGCGCGGACAGATCGGGTTCGGCGGCACGCAACACCGTTGGCAGCGAGAGCAGCGGGAGCGCGGTGGCGACGCCGAGCAATTGGCGGCGGCTGGAAAAGAGCATCGACATGGTCGCGATCGATACGGCGCTTGACCCGAGCGCCGCAATCCCCTTCGCTGGCCGGCAAAGATCAATGTCGGAGCATTCATGGGCAAGCGCCTCACCTACTATATCCTGATCGGCCTCGTGCTGGGCGGCGTCGTCGGCCTCGCCGTCAACGCCTATTTCGACGACAATGGCGGCGCCGGCACCAAGACGGCGGCGGACATTGCCGGCTATTTCTCGATCGTCACGGCGCTTTTCCTGCGGCTGATCAAGATGATCATCGCGCCGCTGGTCTTCTCGACTTTGGTCGTCGGCATCGCGCATATGGGCGATACGCAGGCGCTGGGGCGGATCGGCTTTCGCTCGGTCGCCTGGTTCCTGTGCTGCAGCCTGGTCTCGCTCGTGCTGGGTCTGTTGCTGGTCAATTTCTTCCAGCCGGGCGTGGGACTCGCCATCCCGATTCCACCGGTTGATGCGGCGAGCGGCGTCGACAAGGCGGCCTTCAACATCAAGGACTTCATCTCGCATATCGTGCCATCATCGATGATCGACGCGATGGCCAAGAACGAGATCCTGCAGATCGTGGTGTTCTCGATCTTCGTCGGCGTTGGCATTACCGCGGTGGGGGAAACTGCTGCGCCGCTGGTGCGCGGGATCGACGCGCTGGCGCAGGTCATGCTGCAGGTGACCAATTACGTCATGCGCTTCGCGCCGTTTGCGGTGTTCGCTGCGGTGGCGGGAACGCTGGCCGAACGGGGGCCGTCGATCATCGGCAGCCTGGCCTATTTCATGGGCACCTTCTATCTTGGCATGGCGGTGTTGTGGTGCCTGTTGATCGGTGCATGCTTCCTGATCGTCGGCTCGCGCACGCGCTTGTTGGTGCGCTATATCCGTGAGCCGTTGCTGCTCGCTTTCTCGACCGCCTCGTCCGAAGCCGCCTATCCGCGCACCTTGGAAGCACTCGACCGCTTCGGCGTGCCGCCGCGCATCGCCAGCTTCGTGCTGCCGCTGGGCTATTCGTTCAATCTCGATGGCTCGATGATCTACATGACCTTCGCGACGGTGTTCATCGCGCAGGCTTACGGCATCGACATGACGGTCGGGCAACAGCTCATCATGCTGCTCGTGTTGATGGTGACGTCGAAAGGCGTGGCCGGTGTGCCGCGCGCGAGCCTGGTCGTGATCGCGGCAACGCTCGCCTTCTTCGATATTCCGGAGGCGGGGTTGCTGCTGATACTGGCGGTGGATCACTTCCTCGACATGGGGCGCAGCGCGACCAATGTGGTCGGCAACGCCGTGGCGAGCGTGGTGATCGCCAAATGGGAAGGCCAGCTCGACGTGCTGGAACCCGCCGAGATCGATCCGTTGCCGGCGCCTTCGGGACACGGCCCGGCGGTGGATCGCGATCACTTTCTGGGGTGACGCGGTGCACGTAACCGCCCGGCCCCAGCCAAAACCGGGACACGGCGGTTACGCGTAGGCGTACGGCCCGCCCTTCGCGAGCGCGGCTTGATAGGCCGGGCGGGCATGGATCTTGGCCAGCCAGGCGATCGTCGCTGGCCGCGACGCATCAAGCCCGGCGCGGCCGCGCGCGGCTTCGAGCGGGAAGCTCATCATAATATCCGCCGCGGTGATCGCGTCGCCCGCGAACCACGGGCGGCTGGCGAGTTCGGATTCGACGAAATCGAGATGCACATCGATCATCGGCTGAATCCGCTTCAGTGCCTTTTTGCCAAACAGCGGGATGCGCGCGACGACGAGCATCAGCAGCAGCGGCGGCATCATCGAGCCTTCGGCGTAATGCAGGAACTGGCGATAGCGCAGCACCGAATCACGGTGCGCGAGCGGGCCCAATTTTCCATCGGCCTTTTCGACCAGATATTCGACGATCGCGCCGGTTTCGACGATGACCTTGCCGGCATCCTCGATCATCGGCGATTTGCCCAGCGGATGAACCTGCTTGAGCTCGGGCGGGGCGAGCATCGTCTGCTTGTTCCGCTCGTAGCGTTTGATCTCGTACGGCAGGCCGAGTTCCTCGAGCATCCACAGGATGCGCTGCGACCGCGAGTTTTCCAGATGGTGGACGATGATGGTCATTATTCTCTCCCGTTACCCGTACTAGCAAGGTTGGAGACTAAGGTCACCGTTGCGGCACGCGGGCCCGCCTCATCGCCACCTTTGAGTCTCCAACAACGCGAAAGGCCCGCCGTTGCGGGCGGGCCTTTCCAGTCGTGCGACGGCTTGCGACATCGCGACAATCCTACATCTCGTCGTCGCCATCCTCGTCAGGCTCGGAGCCGACCATCATTTCCTCGGCGACCTTGTCGGTGCGCGTGCGAATCGCCAATTCGAGGCGATCGCAAATTTCCGGATGTTCCTTGAGAAAGGTCTTCGAATTCTCGCGCCCCTGGCCGATGCGCACGCTATCATAGCTGAACCACGCGCCCGATTTCTCGACCAAACCGGCCTTGACGCCGAGATCGAGGATTTCGCCGATCTTGGACACGCCCTGCCCGTACATGATATCGAATTCGACCTGCTTGAACGGCGGCGCAACCTTGTTCTTGACCACCTTCACGCGGGTGGCGTTGCCGATGATCTCGTCGCGATCCTTGATCTGCCCGGTGCGACGGATGTCGAGCCGCACGCTCGCGTAGAATTTGAGCGCGTTGCCGCCCGTCGTGGTTTCCGGATTGCCGTACATCACGCCGATCTTCATGCGCAGCTGATTGATGAAGATCACCATGCAGCGCGACCGGCTGATCGAACCGGTCAATTTGCGCAGCGACTGCGACATCAGACGCGCCTGCAGACCGACATGGCTATCGCCCATCTCGCCCTCGATTTCCGCACGCGGCACGAGCGCGGCGACCGAATCGACCACCAGCACATCGATCGCGTTGGAGCGCACCAAAGTATCGACGATCTCAAGCGCCTGCTCGCCGGTATCGGGCTGCGACACGATCAGTTCATCGATATTGACGCCCAGTTTCTTGGCATAGACCGGATCGAGCGCATGCTCGGCATCGACGAACGCGGCGGTGCCACCGGTCTTCTGCGCTTCGGCAATGACATGCAGTGCGAGCGTCGTCTTGCCCGAGCTTTCCGGACCATAAATCTCGATCACGCGGCCACGCGGCAAGCCGCCGACGCCAAGCGCGATATCGAGCCCGAGCGAGCCGGTCGAAATCACCTCGACCTGCATGGTTTCCTTGGCGCCCAGTTTCATCGCGCTGCCCTTGCCGAACGCGCGATCGATCTGCGCGAGCGCGGCTTCGAGCGCCTTGGCGCGTTCGCCTGCGGCCTTCTCGCCGGCCTTGTCTGATGCTGCTGCCATTTTGCTGTCGATAACCTTGAGAGATGCCGCCACTGGAGCCTCCATCGCTAGACCGAACGCCAAGTGCGTTCAATGCGTGATGCGTTTCGTATCGCATTTGTTCTTACAGAACAAGAGTGGAACGCCGTTATTTGAGCATCTATCCCCCTTGCATACGTAAGCGTTTTGTTCTATAGAATGGGGCATGGCAAAGCAGCTCACCACCACGCAGTTTTTCAAGCAGTTTCCGGATGACGAAACCTGCCTGTCTCACCTGTTCAATGTCCGTTTCGGACAGGGCTTCGCCTGCCCATCGTGCGAGCGTCCGTCGAACTGGTATCGGATCAAGGCTGAGCGCGCCTATTCGTGCCAGTGGTGCGGCCATCACCTGCACCCGACCGTGGGGACCCCCTTTGAGCAGACCCGGACTCCGCTGCAGCTTTGGTTTTATGCGATCCACCTGTTCACCACGACGCGCCACGGTGTCAGCGCCAAGGAATTGGAGCGCCAGCTTGGCGTTACCTACAAGACTGCATGGCGCATGGCCGGCTTGATCCGCCGGCACATGGCAGACGTTGACGGCGATGCGCCGATCGGCGGCTTTTCAAAGCGCGTAGAGGCCGATGAGACGTTCGTCGGGGGCTACCGCGCTGGCGGACAGGGCGGCAAGGGCAAGAGCGTGGTGTTCGGTATGCTAGAGCGCGGTGGCGATATCGTGGTCGAAGTCCTGCCTAACCGTCGCAGCGGCACATTGCTTCCGGTGATCCGCGATCATGTGAAGCCGCACACCGAAATCCATACCGATGAGCACAACGGCTACGGCGGCCTTGGCACCATGGGTTAATGGCGCAAGACGGTGAACCACGCTCAAGGCCAGTACGTCTCGGCTATCGGCACGACCGTGAACGGCATCGAAGGCTTCTGGCGGCACCTGAAGGCGTCGATCGCCGGGACGCATATCAGCGTGAGCCCCAAGTACCTTGAGCGCTACGCAAAGGAGTTCGAGTACCGCTTCAATCGTCGGACGGAGGCGGCTTCTATGCCGCCGGAGCTTCTTTCGACTTTCCAGCCATTGACGACAAAGCGCGATTGAACGCGGCTTCGTCGCCATCGCTTGGTTGTGGCGAGGCTTCGCGCTCAGCGATAAACTCCTCGAGCTTACCCTCGTCACGGGCCTTTTTGAGGTTGGTCATAGGTTTCTCCAGTGCTGGAATGCAAAACACTGCCATCGTGAGATCGGCTAATATCGCGAGATTGAAAATCACGATCAAGACCGCCACCGAGTTTAACGCGGCGTTCCAGTGGGGCCCCTCGACAGTCGGCTTTACCATCACGACAACAAAGGCGATCGCGAAAAGTATCAGCAGTGAGTACGCGCACATTCGGACAGCAGCCCGGGCTTCCCCGAAAGACTCCCGGGTAGCCTCCTGGAGCTTATTTAGTTCCAAGTGAAGGCTTGCTGCCGATGCTAGCGTGATCGTGACGATTACGCCCAAGAACGATAGCAATTCCCAGGTGACGAACCCCGCAAAGAACGTGTTACCCTTGTCTGTGATGTAATATGGTTGATAAGCGCTAGCCGCTGCCAGCATCGCCGTCAGAGCTATCAATATCCCCCAAGCTCTTGTCTGTTTCACGTCCCAGCGCCTGACTTAGCCAATCTTGAACCGCGCCTTTGCTATCTTTCGCAAGATTTAAAATACTCTCAACCTTAACAGTTAATATTCGACTTGTCGAGGAATAAAGGTCTCAATTCATCGCTTTTGAAGTGACGGAAGCATTTCCCGACTCTGCGTAAAGTATAGTGTCCTGAACGTCTTCAGAATTAGTTTTAACACCCTCCTCGCTCTGAAGCCTTAGGTCTACGGTTTGCGCCCCGGTGCTATCTCCAATTCGTCTAAGCCCCTGATCAACTCCAGTAGTTGTTCCGAAGAACATGTTCGGAACGACAAAGCTAAAATTTACATACTCAACAAGTTCTCCGTGTCTTTTGGCAAATGCCCTAAAAGTCTCTGCGTCAAACAGAGACCGGATGACGATTGTATAGGGCGGCTCCTGCTGCTCGTTGAAATGCGACACCAAGGAATCGAGTATCGCATTTGGCTGGCCAACGTCGCGATCGCGCTCGAATGCCAGTTTCTGGCCATCCGGTTGATGGACGGGGTCTATGATAACGATCGACCCTTGCCACTCAACTCCCTGAAACTCTCCTGCGCCTTCCTCCGGTGCGCGACGCTGAGTGCGGGCCTTTTCCCGCTCGACCGTCCCCAAAATCATCCCAGACTGGTCGCCATGCGGAACCCAGTGGAAGGCTTTATTCAGGTGCTGAAATTGGAAACGCTCCGAGAATATGAAGCGTATGGAAGTCTCTCGGTTCTGCGGCTTCGACAGCAAATCTTGTTGCGGCTTCTGCACGAGATTTAGATGAAAATGCTCGAAGACCTTGTTCACATCCCCCCTCTTATCGTGAAGGGGCAAAGGTCGCAGTTGCAACCTGTTACGTCAATCACGTATGCGAAGGGGATAGACGCCAAGCCAAACTCGCGCAGCAGCCGCTCAAAGTGGAACGGGCAACCCAGCGCTAATCACCCCGGAGCTGCTGCCAGAGCTTGCGAACGCCATAGACCCCGAAGTTTTTCACGAACACGTCCGTTAACCCGGACCTCTGGTCGCGAACTTACAGTTGATGCAAATGGTTAGTCTACTGTCGCACTGCCCCACTTAGGGTCGACGGGAACCAGGCGGCAGCAACCGTTGGCGCGCGCGACGGGGCTGCCATCGGCCAGCAATTGCGCCTCCGAGAAGCTGATATTGCGCCCCATCAGCGTGATCGAGCCTTCTCCGACCAGCGGCCCCGGCGCCACGCTGCGCAAGATCTGCACGTTGATCGAGATCGTGACGCCGAGTGACAAGCCGCCGGTTGCGATGGCGATGGTTGTGGTAATGACCTCTTCCAACATCGCTGCGAGCAGCCCGCCATGCACGTTGCCGGCCAGATCGCAAAACGCGTCGCTGCCGGTAAGCGCGATCCGGACCCGGCTCGGATCGTTGACTGTCCCAAGGTAGCGCCAGCCGAGCAGCGCGGCTGCCGGGGGGATTCTGCCTGATTGATAGTAAACCGTCATCACCACGACTTCCTTCAGAGCGCCCAGCCGCCAGCTTCCAGAAAGGGAAGGCCGAACGCGAACTTTCCCAGCATCTCAAGTGTGTCGTCGGCGCTAAACGGATGGAACGGTCCGGCACGCACGTCACGCAGCATACGCTCCAGCGGCAGTTTGCGGAAATAAGATTGGCCGCCGATCACCGACATTGCATGGTTGACCACTTCCGGCGCGCTGGTCACGCAGACGTATTTCGCGATCGCAGTGTCCAGGATCGCTTGCGGGGTGACGAACGCGCCTTGCGGATAGCGTCGCGCGGTATCCTCGCGGATCGCAGTCATTGTCGCGTTGAGGACGTCCATCTTCGCGATATTCAACTGGTTGGTCGGCTTGTGTGCCATCGCGTGCGTGCCAGGCAGGCGGCTGCGGCCGACCAAGGTCTGTACGGTGACATCCCGTGCCGCCTCGGCGATGCCGGCATAGACCGAAGCAAAGCCGGCGAAACTCCAGGCGAGGAAAGACAGCCAGACCTGCGAGAAGTCGAGTTGGCCGTAGCCATAGTGGAACAGCAATGCATCGTCGGGCACCAACACGTCCTGCAGCATCACTCCCTGCGAATGACTGCCGCGCATGCCAAGTGTCTGCCAGTCGTCCTTGAAGCGGACGCCGGGCTGATCGGGCGTGAAAAGGAAATAGATCGACCGCCGACTTCCGTCAGGTAGAGTTTCTGCAGCTGTGCCCTGAATCAGGTCAAGACCGGCGCTGCCGGTGCAGAAGCTGCGATTAGCGTTGACGCGGTAGCCCCCCTCGACGCGCTCGGCGGTGGCGAGCGGAAACATCACCGCGTTCCAGCTGCCTGATTCGGACAGCGCACCGCCAAGCAGCATCCGCCGTGCGGCGATCCGCTGCAGCCAGTCGCGCCACACGCCCTCCGGCTCGACCTGTGCCATGTGCGCCAGTTGCCCCGACAACGCAAAATGCATATTGAAGATCAACGCTGTCGATGGGCAGCCTTTGGACAGTGCATGCAGCACCTGCGCCATGTCGAGCATCGATGCGTTGCGCCCGCCAAGTTCGGGCGGCAGCGCCATCAGAAGCAGATCGCTGGCCCGAAACTCCGCGACGTTCTCGGTGGGGAATTCACCGCTCGCGTCGAGTGTTTCCGCCCGAGTCGCGAATTGCCTGGCGAGCTGGCATGCAATATCGATCAGCGTTGCACGGTTAGGCGATACGGCGGTGTAGCAGATGTCGTCATCGACGGCGAGACGATCGGCTTGGTTAAGCATGATGGACATCATGTTCCTCCTGTAGTGGGTCGAGGGCGGAGAGGTTGACGGCCTGACGGTGGAATGCATCGAGCCGGGGATGCATAATCCGGCGCCACAGCGGTGGCACTGCCGCGACCGCAAGCATTGCCAGGTAGCCGGCGGGCAGTTGCGGCGCCTCTTCGCGATGCCGCAGGGTTAGGAAGCCGCGTTGCGGGTGAGCGTGATGGTCGGCGTGAAGCCCGAGGTTGAACGCCAGCGAGTTGGTTAGCAGACTGGTGGTGTTCCACGAATGCTGCGGCGCGACTGGTTCGTAACCGCGCGTTGTGCGAAGGCGCTCTAGCCCATAATGCTCGATGTAATTGGTCGCTTCAAGGAACAGGATCGCCATCGCAGCTTGGCCAATCAAAACCAGCAACGCGCTAACGCCGAGGGCTAGCCCGACCGCCAGTAACAGCGACACCTGGATTGCAACGTAGGCGATCAAGCGATTGGTCCGCTTGACCTCGCCCTTCGGCCCGGTCCGCAGCCGTTGCTCTATACGCCACGCGCTGGCGAACTGCTGCGGCACAGAGCGGGCGACGAAGCGCCATAATCCTTCGCCGCGGTGCGCGGTAGCTGGATCGTCGGGCGTCGCGACCGCGTGGTGATGACCATGAATATGTTCGATACGAAAGTGCATGTAGAGCACAAAGGCGAGCAGATAGAGGCCCACGCCCCGCAGCCGCTGGTTGCGGCTGTGGATCAGCTCATGCGCCGCAGGGATGCCGATTCCGCCCGTTAGCGTGCCGAGCGACAGCGCAATCCCGATCAGTTCGCCGACTCCGTAATGCCGCGTGAACACTAGAAACAACACCCAACCGACCACCGCAGTCTGCGCCGCCGCGTACAGGACCAGCAGCCGGTTCGACGTCGGCGCGTCGCCGCGCGCGCTATGCCCGACTGGCCCTAGCGGCAGCGCATCGAGCACTGGGTATACAGTTCCCCCGAGCAAGAAGCTTGCCCAAGCAGCGAGCCCGCCCCACCAAGCGCCGACGGCGACGATCAGGACGTAAAGTAACCAGGCGCCAAGACGAAGATCGGACGATCGCATCACCCGGCCCTCACGCCGCCTGCGCATTTGCGCTCGGATGCTGCTGCACCCGAACACCACGCTCCCTTGCAGCGACCTGCACCTTGATGTCCTTGAGCGTCAGAGCCTGGCCAAACAGCCGGCGCGCCCGTTCGCGCAGATAGGTCAGCGCATCGGGCGAACGGACGTCGTAATAGATGACGAAATCGTGCAGATCCTCCCGGCCAAGTAGGTGTAGAGGCTCATGATTGACAGGAATCGCGCCTGCCTCGACGAAATGGCGCAACGTCTGGTATCGCGTGATGCCGACGACGAGTTCGGCGCCGTCCTCCATTGCGCGCAACGTTGCGTGATAGAGGATCAGTGACAGGCCGATACCGCCGCGCAGTTCAGGCACCAAGATGATGTTGTTGAGCTCTATCATCCGTGCGCGTTGTTCTCCTGTTTGGCCAGGGATAAACCGGTTGAACACCGACTGCTCGTCCTGCACCGGGGTAAGCGAGCAGGAGCCGACGACCTCGTCGAGGTAGCAAAGGACGTAGCACTGTGTGCCATCGCGTGGCATGAAGGCGTCAGCGTGATCGTTTAGGAAGCCGAGCGGCTCGTAGGTCGTCCGGATGAGATCGTGATAGGCGCGCAGTTGCGGCGCGTTCGCCGCCGTGAAGCTGTAATTTTCTGCGACGAGCGCGCCGCCAATCACCATATGGCTCGGCGGAGCCGACTTTTCCTGAAACATCGTTCTACCTCCGCTCGCTTGCCGATGGTCTATTCTGCGGCGACCGCTAGAATCATCTCTGCGGTGTCGTCGTCCTTGGCTGCGGCAGGATACGGATGGGCCAAACAGTCGTTGAACATCTGCGCGTAATAATAGATCGTCATATGACGGCCCTGAATCACCGCGTTGAGATCTTCACGGCTATGGACTAGCTCATTGATCGCGCGGCGCGTCTCGTCGAGATGCTTGGCGTCGAAACCGCTATGGCTGCGCAGAAATGTGACCGCGTCCGATCCGTAGCCGTAATGCGAAGTAAGGAGATCGGCCATGCTGCCCGCGGTGGACGCGCCCAGTCCTTCGGTGATCGACGCGACGCCTAGGATGCCAGCAGGATTGCCGTAGGTGGCCATAAAGTAATTTTGGCATACCAACGCCCAAGCGCCTGGTAGCGGCTGCCCCGCGAGCACGGTCTCTGGGTTCTCGCCGAAATTGCGCAGATCCTTAATGCAGAACAAGTCGTGATTGTTCTCCTCTTCAGTCTGCTCGATGAACCAGTTGCGCAGGCCGCGTCGATCATCCTCGCAACGGGCGCCAGCCAAGGCTAGCATCCGCGGCGTGTGACGCACCATGTGATAGGTCTCGCGCAGGTAGGCGATATATTCGCCGCGAGTCAGGCTACCCCCCGTAAGGTGGAGAAGCATCGGGTGGGTGCCGATGTAATGTCCGAATTCTTCGCTGGTCGCCGCAACGACCTGATCATATTGTGTCATGCCGATTCGTTCCTCAATGCAGTCAACAGCGACTGATGCAGGAATTTTGAACGGAAGTGGGGCGGAGGGTTATTGCTAGTTTTTACAGTGCCGGTACCGGCTTGCCGGGCTCGCAACGCGGGCCATATATTAGCATAATCGGCGTCGTTTAGCCGTAGCGATCCATAACTTTCCACTGAATCTAACGACTTTATAGCTTTATCGTGACTATTGATTCTCTGGTGACGTGTAATACTGCGACCCGCATCGCGGACATCGAGTCATTGACGGTAAAATAGAAGTATGAGTACTATCGGCCACCGTATCCATTGTGAACGAGGAGAGCGATGAGCATCGTACTCGACAATATCAGCCATTCGGTTGAATTATGTACCGGTGCGGCGTCGCCCGCAGCGATCCCAACCGTGCTGGATCAATTCGGCAGCAGCTTCGGCTTCGACCGCTATCTATTACGTATCAGTATGCGCTCACGCGGCGGGCCAAGCCGGAAGCTACGCGTGACGAACTATGCGCCGGGCTGGCTTTCACACTATCAGGAGGCAGGGTATGCGATGGTCGATCCTGCAGTCAGCCACGCGCGAGACCAGGCGGGTGCCGCCTGCTTGCAGGGCTTGCTCGACAAACCTTCGCGATCACGCAAACTGAAGCAATTCTCTGATGACATCCGCACCGCCAAACTCATCCAAGGCATCACCGTGCCGCTGCGGACCGCGCATCTCGCCGGCTTTCTCAACTTACATACAGCCGACACGGCACCATCACACCAGACGGTCAGACATTCTGCGATTATTTTTGCTGCAGGCCTGTCGGACATGCTCACCCGGCTTTTGCTCGTGGAAGATGAACGGCTCGACTATGACAAACTCACGCTACGCGAGAGACAGGTGTTGTTCTGGGCGTCCGCAGGCAAGACCGCATGGGAAACCTCAGTTATTCTCGGCATCACAGAGCGCACCATCGTCGCGCATTTGATCAACTGCGCTGAGACGCTCGGCTGTTCCAACCGCTCGCAAATGCTTGGCCGGGTAGCCTTTCTGCTCGATAGCGATCCGGCGCTCAACATTTATCGGTTAGAGTTATGATGTAATGAGACATCCGTCCTAGATCTATAAATCAGAAGGGGCTGCTGACCTTGGGGGCGTGCATGCGTCTGCATGCAAATGCATTCCGTAACCTGGGCAATTACGTAGGTGCCATCACGGCAGGCTTTAGGCGACATGGTATTGGTTGCGGCTCTTTCGTTTCCGAAGAAAACGGACAGCACCATATGGCATGCCATGCTGGAGCCTTGATTTCCTCCCGTCTCCGCATTCTGTTCCTCGCCGGCCAGGCAGGCCTGGGTGATTCGGCGAACGGCTTTCAGCCGCTGACCTAATGGGCGGCCTGATACGCTGACAGATATCTATCAGTGCCGGCGAGACATACTTAGACTTCAATACCGTACTCACTTACCAGAATCATTTCTTCGGCATTGCAGTCATTAGGCACTGCGTTGACCGTTGTAATTGTCAAGGCGAGAGGCATCGACTATCAAGCCGAGAAGCTCGACCTTAGAAGCCTCCTTCAGTATATTTGAACGAAGCACAATGATATGACGTGACCGCCGTCTTTCATCCAGGCAACCAGAGACCGACTGCTGTTGTCGCGCAGGAACGCAGGCGAAACAACGGGCGGGTTTAAACCCGCCCGTTGCTTTTCGAGTTCGGCGACGAAGGCCGCCGGTGGGGCGTAGCCGAGCGAGGAATGCGGCCGCTCGGTGTTGTAGTCATCGACCCAGCGCGCGAGGATCGAGCGCGCCTGGCGAACGGTAAAGAACAGCGTCTCGTTGAGCAGCTCGTCGCGCATGCGACCATTGAAGCTCTCGACGAACCCGTTCTGCGTCGGCTTGCCCGGCGCGATATAGTGCCACTCGACGCGCGTCTCGCCCGACCAAACCAGCACCGCGTTCGAGGTCAGCTCGGTCCAGTTGTCGCTAACGATCATCTTTGGCGCACCGCGCTCGGCAATCAAATCGGCCGGTTCGCGCACCACCCGCTTGCCCGAGATCGACGTGTCGACCAGCGCTCGCAAACACTCGCGCGTCACATCATCGACGATGTTGAGGATGCGGAACCGCCGGCCGGTGGCCATCTGGTCATGCACGAAGTCCAGGCTCCAGCGCTGGTTGGGCAGCGCCAGCACCGGTGCGGGTGCTCGCGCGCCGACGGCGCGCTTGCGTCCCTTCCGGCGACGCACCATCAGACCTTCCTCGCGGTAGAGCCGCTGGGTCTTCTTGCGGTTGATCGTGATGCCGTCCCGGCGCAGCAGGATGTGCAGCCGTCGATAGCCGAACCGCCGACGCTGCTGCGCCAACTCGCGCAGCCGCGACCGCAGGTCGCCATCATCTCCCCGGCACGACCGATACCGCATGCTCTTGCGATCTGCCCCGACGACAGCACACGCCCGCCGCTCGCTCATCCCCAGCGTCGTCTGGAGATGCGCGACCGCTTCCCGCTTCGCGGCAGGCGTCACCATTTTTTTGACAGCAGGTCCTTCAGACCTGCGTTGTCGAGCATCGTGTCCGCCAACAGCCGCTTGAGCCGCGCGTTCTCCTCCTCGAGCGCCCGCAGCCGCTTCGCATCGGACACCTCCAGGCCGCCGAACTTGGCCTTCCACGCATAATAGGTCGCGCTCGACATGCCGTGCCGTCGGCACAGATCCGTCACCACCGCACCCGCCTCGGCCTCCTTCAGGATGCCGATGATCTGCTCTTCCGAAAACTGCTTCCGCTTCATCTGTCCGTCCCTTCTTCCGGGGTCGGACTCTAGCTCCAACTGGAGGAAAAAACGGGGGTCACGTCACCTGCCGTGCGCTGCTTGTAAAAAGGGCACAAAAAAGCCGCCGCAGGGGATCCTGAGACGGTTTGGTATATGGTATCCGATGGTTGCGGGGACAGGATTTGAACCTGTGACCTTCAGGTTATGAGTGCTGTTGCGGCGCGTACGCTCAACTACGCAGACGTTCCTTGTTTCTCGCGTTTTCAGGGACTTAGTTGACTGTCGGCGCGATCAGGGCCTGACTGATCCGCGCAGCATTTCGCTGCCACGCGCGCCCTCTTGCTTCCGCCATGCTGCCGCAGCGGGGGGGCTGCGATGCACGGTAGCAGGAGATCACGATGGCTAAATTGTCGAAGCGGCTGGTGGAGAGCGCGGACGTTCGTGCGACCGAGTACATGATCTGGGATGGCGATATAGCTGGGTTCGGCATCAGAATCCTGCCGTCAGGGCGGCGAAGTTACCTAATACAATACCGCGTCGGCACGCGATCTCGTCGGGTGACGCTCGGCGCACACGGCATCCTGACCCCTGAACAGGCGCGCAATCTTGCGGTCCAGGCGCTCGCCGCCGTGAGAGCGGGCAATGACCCTGCTGAAGACCGCAAGCACCGGCGGGAGGCGATTACCGTGCGCGAACTGTCCGAACGCTTCGATCGCGAGCACATATCGGTACGAGTGAAGGAAAGCACCGCAAAGGAGTATCGGCGCAACCTGCAACGCTTCATTCTCCCCGCCCTTGGCCGGCTGCGCGTCGAGGAGGTCACCCGTGCTGATATCGCCAAGTTCCATCACGATCTGCGGCACATCCCCTACCAGGCGAACCGGAACATTGAGATCATCTCCAAAATGTTCAGTCTGGCCGAGATGTGGGGACTGCGGCCGGATGGTAGCAATCCCCGGCGCCACATCCGCAAGTACGTCGAGCACAAGCGCGAACGGTTCTTGGGCGGCGCAGAGCTGCAACGGCTGGGCGAAGTTCTCGGCGAGATGGGAGCCGAGCGCGTCGAATCGGCCTCGGCCATTGCGGCGGTTCGCCTGCTGGTGCTGACGGGCTGCCGCCTGAACGAGATCATGAAGTTACGTTGGGAATACGTCGATCTGCCTGCTGGCATGCTGAGATTACCGGATTCCAAGACCGGCGCGAAAGCCGTACATCTCGGACAGGCCGCAGTTGATGCTCTTGCCGCACTCAGCCGCGACCCCTTCAATCCCCACGTGATCCCGGGCACCCTCCCCGGCAAGCCGCTGTCGGATCTGCAGCCGTTCTGGCGACGTGTTCGCGCTCGTGCTGGTCTCAAGGATGTGCGCATCCATGACCTGCGCCATACTTATGCATCGATTGCCGTGGCTGCCGGACAGAGCCTGCCGATGATCGGCAAGCTTCTTGGGCATACGCAGGTGCAAACCACCGCCCGTTATGCTCATCTGGCCGGCGATCCGGTCCAAGCCGCAGCAAATGATGTTAGCAGCGCGATCGCTGCAAGCTTCGGCTAACCAAAGTTGATGCGGGTCCCTCCAGCTCTTGCTCGATGCGAGCGCGAATGTGTCCGGCTCACTGAGCACGAGGCTGTTTTTTTTGGGTGGAAACCGGCCGGCCGCTTCCGGGCGCCTTTCGCCGTAACCGGCCCTTCGTTCATGCGGGTGGGCGTGGGCGTAGTGCTCAACAAGGCGGGATTGAGAACCGACGGATTAGGCGCTCAAATGGCAATAGCGGACGTTTGTTCAGGAGTTGGTTCTAGCAGCATCGCGCTTAGTCGCGGTTGCTCGATCCGCCGGATGGCAATTACGAGAGACGTCGTTCGTCCCGAGCGAGGCTTACCACTTAACGGGCGATTCCTTTTCCTGCGGTTTTCACGAAAGTTTCACGCCCGATCGCTGATGGCTTGACGCGGGCCAGTGCACAAGCGGGGCGTCGGCAATCGGGCCGACGGCAGAAGGAATACCGCGATGAGCCGCTGCTTTCTCAATTGCGCCGCACTGGCGCTGACATTGTCCGCCACACAGGCGGTCGCATCTTCGGCCCATCAGGTCGATACGCTCGACGAATGGGTTCAGCATGCCAATAAAGAATTGAAGCGATCGATGGTGCCTCCGCGCGACGGAAGCGGCGGCAAGAGCACCGTTACCTTCCGCCGAGGTGCCGATGGGCGGCCAACCGATATCGTTGTACTGACCCGTGGCGGTCATATAGCGTCGGCGGCGCGGCGGAGCGTGTCGCGGATGCGTAATCTGCCGCCGTTACCCTCAGGCTTTACGCCCGACCAGCGGATCACCATGCACTTGCTGGTTGGCGACGCAACGAACCAGTACGACTTCGAGCGCGAGAATGCAAAGATGGTAGCCAGCGCCAAAGCCGCCAACGCGAAGCTGGCGGCACGCGTGTCTAATGTTGCTGTCGCGTCGATTGGCAGCCGCCGCTGAGCTGGCGGTCGATGCGATGATCGAGGTCTGCCGCTGGGGAGTAGGCGGGGATAGGAGCGGGACGGCCACGTCCCGCTCCCATTCGTTGTTACGGTCTGCTATTGACGAAGTAAGGTTAGCATGACGCAAGTCATCAGTATCACCGATATTGCACACCCCTCGCATTGCGGTGTCGTTCGATGTCCGAAATCGGCTCGAAGATTGAGATACAGTTGCTCGGCAAGTTCGCGATCGTCAGCGGGGGGCGCGATGTTTGTCCGCGTGGCCGAAAGGCGCGAGGAATCCTTGCTTATCTGGCGGCCGCGCAGTCGCGGAGCGCGACGCGTGAATGCATCGCCGAGTTGTTTTGGGGAGATCGCGGCGAGGAGCAGGCGCGCGGCAGCCTCCGCCAAGCCGTCGCGGAAATTCGGTCTAGTTTCGGAGATAACTCGACGATTGTCGTATCACGCGATTCCGTGGGGCTCGAGCCTGCCGCCATTACAACCGATATCGAGGAAATTCTTCATTTGGCCGCCGTTCGAGACATTCCGCGGCTGGCAAGCCGTTTGGAATATTTGGCTGGGGGCTTCCTGGATGACTTGTCGGGCGTCGCGCCAGCATTTGATGACTGGCGCGCCCTTGAGCGCGTGCGTCAGTATGACAGGCTGGTGTCAGTCACGCTCGAAGCGGCGGGCATGAACGGCGCGCGCAATACGGCAGACCTGCTCAAGATCCTTCGCGTACTTGATCGGTTCGATCCGCTCAACGAAGCGGTAGCGCGGTTGGGCCTTCGCGCTGCGCATGCATCAGGCGATTCTGCGTCATTGCATCGCCAATACCGGCGATTGATCGAGGGCCTAGCTGCCGAGTTTGGAACGCAGCCGTCGACCGAAACGCGCGACTTGTTCCACGAGCTAACTTCGATCGCAGCGCAGGTGCCGTCGCCGCAAATCGCTGGCTTGCCAACGCGGAGGGCGCCGACGATGCCGCCCATGATTTTGGTGAGTTCACTGGGATACCGCGCTGACGACGACGTTTGTCGCGATGTAGCAGGCATGTGTACCGACGATGTCCGCGCGGCGCTCAGCCGGTATCCGTCGATCCGCGTCGTCGCGCTCGAGGCATTGGAGGCGGATCGGGTCGTCAGCGTGTGCGCTAATGCCCTCGCCGCGTACATGCTGTCCGGCCGCATATCGCGCCTTGACGACGAGCTGCGCATCAACTTACAAATTGGCAATATTGGCAGCAATGTCATTATCTGGTCGCAGCAGCTTCGCCTACCGGCCGATACCATCGCCGAGGCGATTGATCATATCGTGGCGAAAGCAGTGGGCGCGGTCTTGCCATCAGTCGATCGCGACTTGGCGGAACGGATGGTCGACGCCGACGTCGACGCAGGCGACCTGGTACGGCGTTATGCAAAGGCGCGCGGACAGGTTAAAACAGCTCGCACGCTAGCCAATGCGCAGGCGGGCGCAATGGTGCTACAGGAAATTATCTCATGCGACGCGCGACACATTGGCGCGCGGATGCTACTGGCGCAACTCTACAACACTGATTTCTGGCAGCGCATGGCCGGCCACGACGTCCGCGGGCATCGCGCTGAGGCATTTCGGCTGGTGCGGGAGGCGGCGGCAATCCAGCCCGGCGACGCCCAAATCGGCATCAAGCTGGCTTGGTGCCACCTCCGCGCTGGAGAGTGGAGGCTCGCCGAGCGGGGGCTTCACGCAGCGGTCGAAGGCCTGCCATATGACGCCGACGGCATTAACGAATGCGCGTTCGGATTCTTCCATTTGGGCAAGCTGGCGCTTGCCGAACAACTGATGCAGCGTGCCTTCCTACTCAACCCGTTTCCACCGACGGACTATCACGCCGATTTCGCCGCAATCCTCGCTCTACGCGGCGAGGCGTTAGAGGCTGAGGATCATTTCGAAGTGTCGGGCGAACAAGGCTCACAATATCTCGCGATCCGCCTTGCCAATATCACGCGGCTGAAGGGCGAGGACAATCGCCGCCGTACGCTGGCGACGGCGTTCTCCACGGCCTTCGATGCGGCCTGGCAACCCGCGCGCGTGGCGCGCCTGGGCGATATAGTCGAATGGCTCTCTTACACTTTGCCAATGAAGCTGCCTGAGCATGCGGCGTTCCTGCGCGATGGGGTCCAGACGGCGCTTGGGGGTACCTATCGCGCTTAGGATAATGGCGCGAGAATGGGCTTTGCCGCTGCCATCGTTTCCAACAGCATGTGCACGTCGGCGGCCTTGAACGAGGGAATGTCGGCAAGTTTTGCGGGATCGACTGATGCGAGCGTGGCTGTTCGCTTGCGGTATTCGGCCAAGCATGCGCGCCACGTACGGCAATCATAAGGCATTGTCCGAGCGATCCGTTGCAGCATCCGGCGTTCGTGCGCGGGCAGTCCGGCCTGCAATAAGGCCGCTTCGGCATCCACCAGCGCGATCGTGAGCGGACGGTTTCCCAACGCAGCCGGCGCATGCGAAAGCATGACCGCATCGTCGCGCGTGACCAGTCCATGACGATAAAGTTCGAAAATGACGCCTACACCGATCATGCCATGGGCCCAGAGTTCGGCGGCACGGAGTGCTCCCAGGCTGGCAGCGCCGTATACGGTCACTCCTTGCGCGATAAGATCCAGTATCTCGTGATGCCACACGCTGGGCGCGGCGGCAAAACACCCATCGACCAGCGCGACGGCAGGTGGCGGTTTGCACAATAGCCGCGCCAGATCGCCGCAGATTGCGGGCGGCAGCACTTCGAACGCCGTCGGCACCTGATCGGCGGGAAGGCTGGGGCCGATGAATATGACTGGACGGTTACCAGCGGTCTTTCGGACAACGGTGGGCGGAGGTACGGAGCGCGGCGGTGACAAGGACGTCTCGGCCCGCGCACAATCCAGCAGTCCCGGAGCAAGCACCCGTACGACCGCGATCGTCGGCATCGGCGGCTCGTGGTCAATCACCATTAACGGTAATGACGAACGCCTTCCTGCAACGCTAAGCAGAATGTCGATCTGGGCGGTTGCATCGGTTTCGCCGTGGTGCTGGACGTCACACCAAGCTACCGGTCCCGGCCCAAAACTGAGGCTGCCGAACACGATGCCGAACCACCGTGCATCGGTATTGCCATAATCGGCCGCGCTGAGATCGTCGCGCGCCCCGGCCACCGCTGTCGCTAGTGCTTGCGCCGCCTCTAACAGCGCGCGCAGCAACGCGGTCGTGCGATCGGTATGGCAGCCCGAGCCCCCGACCGGTGCCAGCGAAGCGTTGGCCCGCCACACCAATGCGCATTCGAACGCCGCGATGCTGTGTAATTGGCCGGTACTCCAGACGCGCAGGTCGCAACTCGCAGCGCGAAAGCGGCGGAGGATCGCGCACACGACGGGTTCGTCGACGCTGTCGAGATCCAGCTCCAACCGGCGGCGTTCTTGCGGCGAGCTTCGGTTGAACAGCACGCTCATGTCGCGTTCGACTAGTTCAGCGACCGCGTTGGCTACTGCTTCAGCGCGGGTGTTGCCCGTCGCCAGCCCGCTCGACACGGGCACCACGTCGGTCGCGGACGAACGCATAAAATCGAGCGAAACTAGATCCCACGGCGCCAGATACCGGCGGCCGTTGCACAGCCCGGTGGCCGTTATCCAGTGACGATCGACGTCAGGATCGAGAAGGATTGCGCCGGCTTCGCGCGGCGCGGTGCGCCAGATGCAGATATCTTCGCCGGCCAGCTTTTTGAGCGGCTGAAACGGGCCTTCGGGAACGAGCCGTTCGGCCAAGTCGTGCTCGACCGCTTCGAGTAGCGCCGAAACTTGTGCTGCCATAGGAGTGAGGCCCTTGCCCTGCGACACTGACAGCGATCGCGACTGGGGACGAACTGCTTGAAATACTGGAATACCCAGTGGGGTCAGCCCGGTCAGATCGGCCAGCCGGGTTACGCCAGCACGCACTGCGGCTATCCGCGCATCCGCAAGGGTCTGCGATAGCGGTCGCGTCCGATACTGGCCGGCAGGAGCGGTCCAGTGTTCGGATTGTTCAGTGAATATTGTCGTCGCTGCCGGAGTTATTGTTGATCGTGACGGACACCAAAGCGCCCCGCGAAGATTGCCCACGCGCCAGCAAGCCGCCGAAAGCGCCAAGGCCGTGCTCGCCGCTGGTCGGCAGCGGCAGCGCGCGCAGAGGCCGAGCACCGAAGAGGCCGTTGAGAATTTGGGGTGTCAAGCCGGTGTCGGTACCGGGACCAACCAGCAGGATGCGTTCGCAGACAGCATAATGAGTCGCGTCCCCTGCTACAATTTCGACAACGAAATGGGTTGTTGTTTCCAGAGACTTAGCAGGTGGGGGCTTTGCGTCTTCTTGCATATGACTTCCCAATCAAAGGCCTATTTACGCAAGCTATGTATGACGCATATCAGAATAGCATTACTTGGTGAAGGTGATGACATATTTTACGTCCTTGTTATATTTTTGCATAAGAATCCAAATTTCTGGACATGACATTATATCGGCTGTCGCTCCTCCGTTGGTAATTGTAAATGGGGCTTTGAGGCTCTGTGGGCGGTTGATCTTGGGCATTATTTCAACATGACAAGCCGGAAGGATACCACCGTAGCAACACGTACCATTGGTCGCCGAGGCCTCCGAAGTAATAGTCAAGAGGACCGATTTGGTCGACGCTGAAACCTGCTGGGCGGGTGGACCGCCGCATTACATAGGCGCGCTTGTCAAAGGCGGTCCCGGGTCAAATGGCGATATTGCCCATTATAGCAGAGGTAGCAGGAGCCCATCCGGTCACCAGTATTTGGCAAAGTGTCAGGGACTATTGGGTTAATGATATCGCCGTGGCGCCCATAGATAGGTGGATTTTTCAACGCCGCCTTGGTCATCCGTCAACCCAAAAGCTCGAGCGTGGTCGTATTATGAGAATGAACGAGTGTCTGGTTCAAGGAATTGTAAACAGGCTGCTGCGTGGCCGTTTCTGGGTCAACGCGGCGGCGAGGCGGTCGGCAGCTCTCGACCAACTCACGCCCTTCTATGCTCGCGCCGGAACGGCAGCTTCAGTGGTCAAAGCCGACATCTCCGGCCGATGCCTAAGCGGATGGGAGCGGCGCGGAGGTTGCCGGTCGCCCTGAAGTTGATGGATACCTTAGTTCGGCGACCTGAGTCCGTGCTATACTGGCTTCACATCAGGCCGACTGAACGCGCCAGCTACGTCTCTAGCGTGACAAAGCTAGGACGTGATCGGTGTTCGGCACTGTCTAACATCAGGCGCCCTGGTCGGCCGGCTATCGACTACCCCGACACTCATCAGATCAACAGCCCAATATGCGTCACAGCGATGTTCCGCCAGCCAGATCATGCGAGCGGACGCCGTGATCGGATCAACCGAGCCCTCTGAATCGCAGCTCTGATCAAATGCGGGTTCGAGGTCCGCGTTGGGGTGATTTGTTTTCTGTTCCAGTGAATAGTGATAGAATACCTTGACCGGCTGACAGCGTACGACTGCCTGATCGAACGGCCCGTTGGGCATGGACTCGCCGCGACCAACATGGGAGCGGGAAAAGCTGTCCTGTATCATGTGCAGCAGGGCGCCCAGCGCCGCCCGGCGGATCCTGTCCTCGCTATTGTTTTGTGTGCAGCTCGTGGAGTTGAAGATAAAACTGCATGTCTGCCCAAATAGCGAAGCGACGGTCCACCGATCGCAGAAGGGGAAGGCTGCGGGGGCCAGAGCGTCTCCGGCTGCACCGTACTGACGCGCCGTGGTACAGAAGGGCGCGCTGCTCTTTACCTCGCCTGTTGACACCCTGAACGCCAAGGCGGTCCATTCCAGCATCATGGTGCGCGTCGGCTCAAAGGCTTCCGATCCCGCGCTGGGCGACATTGCGTGGAAGAACTGCAGGGTCCCGTAGTGGCTGTTGCACATCAGCCCGGCGAAAAACTCGCGTCCAACATAGTTCAGGCACCGGTCGGCACCGACATTCGCGAGAAACTTGAGAAGACCTGTGGTCGAAGACTGGCGAGTGGGATCGTCGGGCCAGCGTGTCTCACGCAGGTATTTGCGCCCGTGCAGAGGCTGCTTGCGCAAGGGCGTCGCTGCGGTCGGCAGGGTGCACTTGATCGGATAGACCTGACCGCGGGCCAAACAGTCGATTGCTGCCGCTGTCATCCGCTCATGGGGTTTCCCCTTGATCCGAACGTAGTAGGCAGCGACCGGATTGGCGGTAGCCAGCACCAGGCTGCAGGCGGCTGCTACGGCAAATGCACGCATAACTCTTCCCCTTTTTTTGCTTATCCAGGCAGGCGCGATGCCGGCAGCCCGTTTCTCGACAGAAAGGCTTCGAGCCGTCGACGTAACCCGGTTGGACCATCCAGTCCTAGGCAACGAAGAGCATTGTTTTGCATCACGCCGGCGACGGCTTCGTCATTAAGACCGCATTCTGTGAGGAAGTCAGCGACGCGGTGCGGATAGCCGCCACGGCGGGGATATTCCTTTTCGATCCCGAGCATTACCCAATCGCTTCCATAAACCAGATGCCGGCCAGCGGGGTCGAATGCCGCCAGATAGGCGCGAAGCCCACCTTGGGCCCGCTTCCTTTCTTGGGGGCGAAAGATATCCGAGAGAAAGCTGATATCGGCATAGAGCCGGCACTCGGGGCGAGCCCGGATGTACCGACCAAAGGCTGCTTCCCAGGTCTTTGCAAAGGGGACATCGCCCGAGCAGCTGCCGCCCGGGGCTTGACCGTCCGCATAAGTGCCAAACCGGCCGAAGTGACCGAGCACGATCCGCAAATGAGGATGATGATCAGCGACAGGCAACCAATAGGAAGGATCGGCACGGCGACCAAAGTTGAACCCGGCCATGTTGGAGTTGGCCGCATGGGCGAGGACCGGCGCATCAAGGTCCACGCATAGCTGCCAGAGTTCGTCCAGCGCTTCGTCGATAGCGCGCCCGGTCGGGTCCGAGCCGCCGAACGCGTCCTCGACCTTGGGGGGGTAGGTTTGTCCCGCCCCGGCGTTGCCGCTCGCCCGAAAACCCATCGGAGGATAGACCTTTACGCCGAGGAAGCCGTGATCAACCAAGGCATCTTTCACGATTGCAAGCGGATCCCAGTCGTCCCCCGGGCGCAACTTGCCAGCCCGAAAGAGCGCCCGGCGCAGGGGATCATAGGCCATGTAGCCGTGGACGGCGGGCAGGACGGGGTCTCTCGACAGGCGCGCCGCGGCAACCATCTGGTCCGGAATCGGTGAGGTAAGCGGCGCGTCTAGCCAATGAGAGTAGTCGACCAGGGCCGGACAAAGCAGCTTTGCTTCAAACCCGCTGGCATGGTTCGCCGCGACAAGCTCCCGGGCCAGCGCTCTTCGCGACGAGCGAAGGCTTCGCAGCCAGCCGACGACACTCTTCAGGTTGGGGGACAGGCCGCTCGACCGTTCACAGTCGGACCTGGTGACGGTGCCCAGCCCTTCCGCGTGGCCCTCAGCAAGAGCCTGTTGTGCGTCGGCCTGGGCCTTCGCGAGGCTGGTTTCCTCCGTCGGCGTAAGTTCCATGGTCTGATCTGCGAGACCGGGGGCCGCCGCGGCTTCGGCCTGGGCGCGGACCACACCGGTCTGCAGAAGACGTTCAATGGTATTGAGCGCCTTAGTTAGCGCTAATTCCCACGGCCGCAGTGGCCCGCGATGGGCATAATTTTTCAGCATTACGGTCTGCGTGAAACGTGCTGCCGGAAGGTCAGTGACATTGAACAGGTGGCAATGCACGTCGATGAGTGGTTTCAGGGCAGGAGCGCTAGGACCTGGCAGTCCACCGTCCTCGCCGGCCCGACAGGCTGATGTGCCGACAAAGGGGAGTAGTGACAGCACGTGAAGCAGGGTTCTTCTGGTCCATACATGAAGCCCCAGCTGATCTGCCATGACATATTCCCCTGCCAGGCCGCACCGCACTCCCGCAGTAAACACTGCGGATACGGTCTTGAGCCCCAACATCTACTGTGTCACTATTTGTTCAGAAAGTAAGGGGGCAGGATGCTATTTCGATCTTTTGCAGCGATTGTTGTGGCTATCGCCGTTTCGGCTTGCTCGCTTTCTGTGAAGCCTAAACAGTACGCCGGCGTGCCGGGCCAGCCCTACACCTGCTTGAACTACGCCATCGCTGTGGGCATTTCTCCGCCGCCGAACGGGCTGGTTGGTGACCCTTTTCTTGATCGCGTCACGGCCGCGGCCCGAACCGAGCGGGCCGCTTCGAAGACTGAACCCGTCAGCGACTCCATGCTCTTTCTATCCGGTGGCAGCCAGCATGGCGCGTTCGGTGCCGGGTTCATGCAGCGCTGGTCCGAGATGCGCGGGGGAAGCCTGCCGCGCTTTCGCGTCGTCACCGGAATCAGCACCGGCGCGCTCCAGTCCACTCTAGTCTTCATCGGCGAACCCGGGGAGATCGTGAACCGCTACGCCGTGGTTGCGGAAGGCGAACTGCTTCAGGCCAACACGGCCGCTCAGATAGACGGCGGCGGGGTCGAGGCTATCAAGGCCGCAGTGACAATCGTGAAGAAGGGTGCGCTTGCCGAGCTGGTCCCTTTGCGCGGCCAACTCCTTGGCACAGGGCCTGACGACCCGCGAGGCATTCTGACCGCCCAAAGGCTGGGCCGCGTTGCGCAGGAGGCTGGCGACGGCCGCAAGCTGTTCGCCGGCGCGGTTGAGCTCGATACCGGGTTGGCGGTTGCCTTCGATCTCACCAAGATGGCCGAAGACTATGTGGCAGAGAGGAGTCCGTTGCGGCAAGAAACCCTCCGCAAGTGCTATGCCGAAGCATTGGTAGCCTCATCCTCGGTGCCCATTGCGGCACAGCCCAGCTTCATCGAAGGCAAGATGTTCATAGATGGCGGTGCGCGGTTTGGTGTGCTGCCTGCCCAGATGCTTGAGCTGGGTCGACGCATGATGAAGCAGCGCATTGCGGCCGGGGAGCGGCCCAATTTGTTCGTCGTGGTCAACGGCACATTACAGACAACCGCCAAATGTGACTTGGCCGACTGCAAGGGTGGGATTGCGGGAGACCCAATTCCGCCGACCGCACTGAAAAGTCGCGCACATGGCGACTGGAGCTTCCCGGCCCTTGCATTTAGGTCCCTGTCGATCCTCATCAACCAGTCCTATGTCTCGTCGGTCGAGCTTGCTCGGCGGGACGCCGCATGGTGCCAGCGTGAGCCACTGGCGGGCGATGGACAGGACTGTGTGAAAGACGATGCTTTGGACGCGATGAACGTGCATTTTGTGCGTATTTTGCCGGACGAGATGGATGGCGGCATGTTCAGGGTGAACGGGCTGCGAACACCGATTGATTCCGACCGGCCGTTCGAGGACGTTGCCCGGACTTGCGCTGATTGGTCCCGCGAAGACGAGAAACTGGAGAAGCCAAGACCCCACGAGTTCCATCCCCGTTACATGCGTTGCTTGATTCGTTACGGCGCGAAAGTCGCTGAAAATCTCGATTGGGCAAAATACGAACCTCAAGTGGTGCTTACATCTCAGCAGTGATTGCTTACAGCCCATCGATCGAATGGGGAGCGCGGATGCATATCCGCAAACCAGCTCAGAACGGGCGATATTTCGGTATTAGTTCACAGGCTCAAGCATCAGACGAGCGAGCATTGACGTTGAAAACAAGTTCAACCGATGTCGACCAACATACGCCATTGCGATAATGCGCTGGGAACGTCAGCTAACGCCGAAGACGGCCGTGCGCTGCTTTATTGCCTGCGGCGGTCACTTCGGCCGGCGACTGAAGTGCGGTTCGAGCACGCCGACCATGTGGTCGAGCATGTCCGGCCCAGTCTTGCGAGGCATCTGCTCGTCGGCATAGTCCTCGTGCGGCCTGACGCCGTTGAACGTGAGTTCGCCTGCCCCTAGGGCGATCAGTTCGACCATGAAGGGATCCCTCTCGCGTCCGTCGAAGAAGAGGGACGCCTTGGCGCCAAGGCCGGCGATGACGTCGCAGAGCTGCACGGCGGCGGACTCATGGGAGCGGACGGCGGTCGTGCTGCGGACGCGCAGCGGGAAGTCGACAGTGGTACCGTCGCCCATCTCGGCCGGACCGGGTTCGCAGTCGTCGCGCAGGATCGTGTCCCAGACGTCGCGCTGCCGCAGGAAGTTGCTGGACTCGTCGTGGACGACATCGAGGTCCTCAGACCGGCGCTGACGCCAGTGGACGACGGTTGCGAACACTGCGGTGAGTTGGATCTCGCTGCTGTCGGTGAACGACTCCAGGTTCGGGTTGTCGATTTCGAAGCGCCTGGCACCGTGCGCTAGCATGGCGAAAATCGTCGAGATCGGATGGTCGGAAGCGGCCGCGGTGGTGACAAGATGCTCGCGTAACGCGTCCATGGTCTCGCGGCTGGGCGTGCGGGCGAAGGCGTCCCACCGCTTCGCGGTCTCCTCGTACAGCGCCTCGCCGCCGAACCGAAGAAGATCCCGATGAATAGTGTTCATGTAGCGGCGAGCGTATCCGTTGCCATAGTAGTCGTAGCCGTTGGCGGTGAAGGTCGGTTCGAGGAGATACTCGAACATTTTGACGATCAGCGAGAAGCGCTTGTCGATCACGTAGAAGAAGAGGCGGTCGGCGAGCGGCGGGATGTCGGCAGCGAGGGTGCGTAGACCGGCACGGTGGGTATCCCGCTTCCAGATGTTGCCGAACTTGTACTCTGCGCCCTGATACCGCGGGAAGCAGCGCCGCAGGATCTCGGCCGCCTCGTCGTCACCGATCAGGGACGAGGCGATGGTGAAGTACGGCTGGTCGGAATTGTAAAGGTCGTCACCTGTGTAACCCGATTCATCTATGTATATCGTCGTCATGTCAGCAATGTATGGTTTGGCCCGGACCGATGTAAGCGTTGCTTTTCGGATTCGCGCCCGATCATATCGACTGCGGTAAACTGACCGAGCCACAGTGCGAGCGCCATGAGCAACTTTCTCTTCCCGATGTCCGAGTTCAACCGCATCCACCAGGTCATCCACGGCACCATCGAGGCCGAAGGAAACTCGGGGAAGGCGTGCACCCTTTTCGCATGCATCGGCGCCTTGATCTTGAACAAGCACTACGGGATCAAGGCAAGCGCGGTGGCGGGGGGCTTCGCGATGTGCGTTGCGCCCGAGCAGAATATGCTCTTCGGTCGTGACGGCGGCGGTACGGTCGAGATCGACGAGGACGGCTTCCACATGTGGGTGCAGACGAAGACGCACGTCATCGACTTCATGTCGCCGTTATATGAAGAGGCATTCAGGGACGCGCAGCAGGAGGTGACGATCCCTCGGCGGATGTTTCAAAAGCGGCTGGACCGAGAAGCCGCGAGCCTGGACGATCTCAAGAATTCGGGCGACTTTTATGCCATGGCTGATCCCGGCCTGAGCGAGAGGCTGGTCGACAGCATCCTGAACCGTCCGTTGAACACGGACATCATCCAGATCGCCGATCAGTGGTTTGGATCGCGACGCGGAAGGCAGAGGCCGTCGATGACCATCGGAAGTAACGACGGGATTGTACGCGAGCTGCGGCTGCCGAACACGTTCGCCCGTGGAGCGTGGTGAAGACCTATGCGCATACTCCCCAAATGTCCGTCCCGTCCGGCAGGAGCGGAGCGATGCTGATCGGCAGCATCGACCCATCGTGGAAGGACATGTCGAAGTTCGTGGTGCACTTCGCGAAGGAGCATCCGCCGGAGACCGCCTATGACAACGCGATCTCCATCCTCGCTCAGCGACGGATCGTCGCGGCGAACGCCTTCGGCGCCGGACGCAAGCTGGCTCCGGCGCGCAGGTCGGTCTGCTTCAGCGAGGTGCCGCTCCATCACCTGAAGCGGCTGGCGGACGTTCGAGGCCTCCATGGCATCGGCTTCCGGAAGGAGTTTATCGTTGAGCGCGGTGGTGGGCCCATCCTCTACGCCTACAAGGACACACCGCAGGCGCAGGCCGTCAACGCGATGGTGCAGGCGGCGGCACACGACCCGAACTCGCCCGTCTGGCGCGTGGCGCCGTTCGTGGATCTGTCGGGCACCTACGGCTCGTCGACGTACCTGTACGAATGGGAGAGGGAATGGCGGCATGTCGGCGACCTCGACTTCTCGGTGACCGACCCTGCTTTCCTGATTATTCCGGAGAGCCTTCACGAGGCCGCGGGGGACTTCTTCCATTCGGCGAAGATCGAGAACATCGGGCCGAGCTACGAATGTCCCTTCGTCGATCCGTACTGGGGTGAGGATCAGATAGCAGCGGCTCTCTACGGCTGACCTGCGTTGACGGAGGGTCCAGGGCCGGGGCCCCGATGGACGTCTACGACTTCTTCGAGAAGTCGATCTGCAGCTTCTCCCGGTACACCCCAATGCGCTTGCTCGCCCGGTTCACGATGTCCTCGTAAAGCAGGGTCTCCGCGTAAAGCTCGCCCAGCATGCGCCCGGTGTCCGGATCCTGCAGATCGCTGGTGTGGAAGTAGCTGCGTCCAGATGCGAACTTCTTCCAGCCGATCATCCCCAGCGGATCGAGGGTGTCGCCAACGAGATAGCCGTAGAACTTCTTCAGGCGGCCGTTGGACTTGGCGGCTAGCAGGTGCGCGTATCGCGACAGGTCGCCGATATGTTCGTCCATGGGCACGCCGGGCGCCTTGAACTCAATGATTATCGCGGCCCCCTCCTTGCCGAAGATCGCGATGTCGGGCCGCTTTGCCGCGTGGTCCTGGGACCGCCGGCGCAGAGTGGCTGCCAGTTCCTCGTCGATGGCTGGGTCGAACAGTTTGCCGCCATCGTCCCACTCGATCTGGGAGAGCGGCTTATCCGACGCGATGTAGTCGTAGTACTGGTACTCCTCACTCAGGAGCCAGATGTCGTGGTCGGACGTCTCGTGGCTATCCTTGCGCATCGGAAAGAAGATGCTGTGGATGATCTGCTCGTCCTTGCGGCGCTGGCCGTCGTCGATTGCCTGCACGGCAAGACCCCAGCCACAGGCGAGCTTCAGAATCTCGACGATGGCGGCCCGGCGGACGACGAGCTGGGAGAGGTTGGCCATGTCAAATGTCTTGAGCGACGACGTATACTTCCAGGAAAGCTCGTTGATTTTGTGCCGGAAGTCGGCGGTGTGAGGCTCAGCCGTCTCAATCTCGGCGCGCAGATCGAAGATCTCGGCGGTGTCGGCGACGATGCGCTCTTGGTACTTCTTCAGTACGCGCTCGGCGACGGACTTGGCGCTGTCGCCGTAGATGACGCGCGTGTCGGTGTCGGTGAGCATCGCCTGGATGACGCCGAACCTGTCGGCGACGTCCCTGATGACGTCGTCCTTGCTCCAACCGGACGGTGTGACCATCTCCGCGATGATCGGGTCGATCCGGTCGTAAACGTCTGAGTAGGCGATCGTCGCGTCGGTGAACAGGTCGTAGACCGGCATCTCCTCCGGGATTCCGTCGAAGCCGTCCCGCTGCTCGTTGACGCGGCGGTCGAGCAGATCGGCCTCGATCAGCACGATGTGATGGAAACCCTCGACCGGACGGTTCTGCTCGGCGACCGTCTTCAGGTAGCGCCGGGTGATGTCCTCGACCGGCGACGAGCGCGCGCAGAACGAGATGGCGTTACGCGGCAGGTCGTACGTCTGGGCGTCGAGCCGGTAGTGGGAGAGGGTGAATGTCTCCGTACTGCCGAGCGGGTCGCCGGAGCGGGCATCCCGCTCGACGACTTCGGTCGACCGCACCACTGTGACCTCGGGCAGGTCGGATGCGGTCAGGCTGCTGCTTTCGATGCCGCCTTTAGAATTGCGCGTCTCAAACGCGATGACGAATTCGCCGAGCTGCGCCGTGAGGCTTACCAGTCGCTGAAGGAAGGCGATGAGCATGTTGCGGCGCATGTTCGCCGCCGAGAAGACGTCGGCGAGGGATTCAGCCTTGTAGAGCTTGGCGCGGGTCGCCTCCCTCATGGCCTCGAGCCTGATCGAGGTGCCGATCGCGCGCTCGTCGCCGTCGGAAATGCCGAAGTCGGCGACGTCGATCTTCCTGCGCCCAGCGTCGGGCAGGAGGGTGCGGGTGACGGCCCCATCATCGGTGCGGAAGGTGCTCCGGACCCCGACGCGTTCGAAGTGGTGGAAGTACTGGATTCGGCCTGAGCCCCTGCACTTCCCAATGCCGGCGATCGACAGGTCATCCTTGTACGAAGTGTCCTTCGTTACGAATGCATCGGCCTGGTCGTCACCGAAGCCACAGCCGTTGTCGGTGCAGGTTATCGATATGTCCGTGCCGTCTCCGAGGAGTCCAGTCGAAGTGAAATCGACCTCAACAGAAACTGTAAGGCTGCGCGACTGCGGATCGGCGTGCTGTCTAATTAGGAAGGCGTCGATGGAGTTCGAGATGAGTTCTTCGAGGACGACGTATCCATCTGAACTTATCTTCGTGTTCTTTAGGCTTCCACGGATGTCCAGCGTCATTTTCGATCCGTAGAAAGGCACAGTTCGGTTTATCGTTCATGGCGGGACGACCCTCTCGAAGTCAAGGCCGCTGGCGGGTGGTGAGGCCCGGCAAGCAACATAACGCTCCTTGCCGCGCGGAAGGCGGCTGGCGGGCAGCCCTCGGAGTCCTTAAACATCAATCCCGTCATTCCGCTGACGGCTCACACTCTGTCGATCTGCTGTGCCAGATGGACAAACGTCGTGTGTCTGCTCCTGACAAAGCCTGCCGTTTAAAGCTCCACCTGGAAACGACAGCAACGTCCCAAACCTCGTCCTTGATGGCGATAGCGCTGGGCCGCAGAAGGCGAGCACGTCGCACACGAACCGAGGTCCGCTTCGAGCGGCGCAATCACGCCGTGAGCGGCCGGGTTTGGTCTTTAAGGCCGCCGAAGCCAAATGAACGATGCCCCCTTCCCCCGCGGCCTCCGCAAGTGGCAGGTCTGCAAACGGCGAACTGTGTCCTCCCTACCGACCTGTTCACCACCGATCAAAGTCCCAATGGGAGTTAGGGTGCCTGACGCTTTCGGAACCGCCCCCGCGGCGTGCGGCACCATCGATGCTGCTGCCAACCTGAACCCGCGAGCGGCTTGATGGCGAAAAGCCGAGCTCGGCGCCGGCCTTCAACATGATCTGCGCCTGTTTGTTGAGGATCGCTAGATACGGCGACTGTAAGGGCAGGCCCGCATTCGGCGACTTCGTCAGCAGTCCGTATTGCGCGATCTTCATGGCGGCCTCGCGGTGCAGGTCCTCAGCCACGACCCAGATGGCCAGCACCGAGCGGTCGAGCTGCTTGAGGAGGCCGTAGGGCGCATGGGTGATCGCATATGCCCAGCCCTCGCGCTGGCTGTCGCTCAACCAGTCCGGCGCCGCAAACAGGTCTCCCCCGGGCTGTGGTTCCGCCTTATTGATGCGCCGCTTTCCCGCATTGCCGGTCACTGCCTTCAACGCGGATGGCTTGGGCTTACGGCCCTGCACGGTGGATGGATGCAGATAGGAGTTGATACGCCCCACGATCCGAGCATGGGTTCGTACGCGCGCGCAGAGTTTCGATGCAGTGCGCAGTAGCGCGGCGGCCCCTTTGTCGGGGCTCGTCCTCGTGAGCCGCTACCGGCTCTATCGAGGAGATTGACCGATGCCCGACCTGACCGACGCCCAACGCGCAGTGCTGGCCCCTGCTCTGCCCCGCGCCGACCGCTCCATCTACCCGATCACCGCCCCGCTCAAAGGGGGCGCCGTCGGTAACATCGCCAAGAGCCTGCTGAAACGCGGGCTGCTCGAGGAAGGGCGTGCTGACGACCATGCAACAGTGTGGCGGTGCGACGATGACGGTGAGCCGCTCACTTTGCGGATCACTGATGCCGGCGCGCAGGCTCTCAGCGGCGATGTCGTACACTCGGCTAAGCGATACGAGCGCAACGTCGAGCCGCTCGTCGAACAGTTGCCGGCGCGAGAGAATGGGCGCGCGCGCGACTTGCTCATCAAACTGCTGCATCGGGCAGACGGCGCCAGCATCGCCGAGATGACGGACGCAACCGGCTGGCTGCCTCACAGCGTGCGCGGAGCGATCTCGGGCGTAATCGCAAAGAAACTGGGTTACACGGTAGCGAGCGCGAAGGATGACGTGCGCGGTCGCGTCTACCGCATCACGGGCTAGGCTCAGCACGATCCGAGCCTTGTCGCCGCTGTCTCGACGAAGCTGCCGCCTCCGACATCAAGGGTAGCAGTTTCGCCGGTCAGTTGCTGCCAGCGGCTGACTGCAACATCGACATAGGCCGGGTTCAGCTCCATCCCGTAGCAGGCCCTGCCGCTGGTCTGTGCGGCGATGAGCGTGGTGCCTGACCCCATGAACGGCTCGTAGACCGCTTGGCCAATACTGCTGTTGTTGAGAATCGGGCGGCGCATACATTCGACGGGCTTCTGAGTCCCATGCACGGTCGCGGCGTCCTGATCCTTGCTGGCGATCGCCCAAACTGTGGTCTGCTTGCGGCCGCCAGCCCACTCGCCGCGGCCGCCTTTCCTTACCGCGTACCAGCAGGGTTCGTGCTGCCAGTGATAATGCCCGCGGCTGAGCACCAGGCGTTCCTTGGTCCAAATGATCTGGCTGCGGATATCGAACCCGGACGCGGCAAGGCTGTCGGCCACCGTGCCGGCATGGAGCGCGCCGTGCCAGACATAGGCCACATCCCCAGGGAACAGCGCCCATGCCCCGCTCCAGTCGGCACGGTCGTCGTTCAAGACCTTGCCGGTACGGCGGCTCTGCGACACGCCAGCGTCGTTGCGCCAGCTGGGATCGTACTCGACGCCGTAAGGCGGGTCAGTGACCATCAGGTGCGGCTTCACGCCCGCTAGTAACCGCTCAACATCGGCCGCCGCTGTCGCGTCTCCGCAAAGCAGGCGGTGGGCGCCGAGCACCCAAAGGTCCCCTACGCGGCTCACTGGCAGGTCTGGGACGTCGGGCACATCGTCCTCGCCATCGACGCCGTCTTCGCTACCGAGCAGCTTACCGAGCTCGCCGTCATCGAACCCAAGCAGGTCGAGATCGAACGATGCCGCTTCGAGTTCGGAAAGCTCGGCCGCGAGCATGGCCTCGTCCCAGCCAGCGTTGAGCGCGAGCTTGTTGTCGGCGATGACGTACGCGCGCTTCTTCGGCTCGGACCAGCCGCGCGCGACCATCACCGGGGCTTCGGTCAGCCCCAGCTTCCTTGCCGCCTCGACCCGGCCGTGGCCGGCGATGATCATGCCAGCGTCATCGACCAGTACCGGGTTGGTCCAGCCCCATTCGCGCATTGATGCGGCGATCTGCTCGACCTGCTGCGGACTATGCGTCCGCGCGTTGCGCGCAAATGGCACCAGCCGTTCGAGAGACCACCGCTCAACGCTGTCCGCGGGCCAGTTTTGTGCCGTCATTACTTCCTCCAGATCAGGTCTGAAGTAGCGCGTTGCGGTCGACACCGCTCTGCGTGGGACTGCGCTGTGGCACCTTTCGACACGAGGCTGGAGGGTTGACCACCCCCTATGCAATTTCGCGGGTGCGGAATTTTCAGATCGGCATCGGTGTCCCGGGGAAGCGATCCTAGCTTTCACCCTCCCCCCCGGTCCCCCGCGGCGTTGGCCTTCTGGAGCTAGGACGCAGGACCGGCGTTATCGCGCCCGTCAGGCTCGGGGTCTTCTTTGAGCAACCTCATCCTGCCGTCGCAGTCCCAGCGAAAATCGGCGCCGAACTTGCTCAGCGCGCTGTTGTACCGGTCAACATCTTCGACCGGCACCCTGTCGGGCGAGATGGACTCAAAGCCCTTGTACCGCAACTTTGCCTGACCCGACGCGTCAACGAACCATTCGATGTCTTTTCGCCCTTTCGGCGCGTGAGCCAATAGGGCGTTACGCGCGTCGACAAAGGCTGCGACCTCGTCAGTTACGCCGCGCACCTCTGGTTGCAGGTTAAGGTCGTCGCGTTGGTGGCGCTGGCAGATGTCAACCAGATCCGCCGCCTTCGGCATCCAGCGCTCGGTGCGGACCCACTCGGTGATCGCCCGTTCGAGCCTGTCCGCCGGAACGTCGGCCAAATCACGCGCCAGCAGCGCAAGCATCGCGCTGTGCGCGACCAGGTCAGCTGCCGCCGAGGGCCGATAACGCAGGCCAAGCTCGCCTGTCAGCCTCTTGATCGAGGCAGGCACGTTCTGCGGCGAGTTCGGCTTCGCCTGCGAGGTATAGGTCGAGGGCGGGGTCTGGCCGCGCTCCTCGTAATCCAGTGCCCGACGGGCCAGTGCGTTCCATGAAGCTGTCACGATTGTCTCCATCCGGGTTACGGACGCTGGCCCAGCCTTTGCCGGCGGCGTGCGCGATCAAGCGCGCCACCGGCCATGCCGCGGAAGCATGGCGAGCCAGATCGTCCATCAAGGTTTTGTGAGCGCTGACGGTATTCGAGAGCCGCTTGCGCTTTCGGTTGGCGAGAAAGTCCGTCCAGGCTTGCCGATCGACGCCCTCAGGCATCGGGTAAACCGAGCTCTCGCCAGAGGGAGAAGACGAAGTCTTCTTCCTCTTAATGGTGGTTCTTGATGTATTGGGGGACACCGTGTCCGGGGTCAGGGCATTCTCTGTCCGGGGGGCAGGCTGTCCGGGGTCACGCTGTCCGGGGACAGTATGTCCGGGGTCACTGTGTCCGGGGTGGATGGTATAAAGGATGACCTTCCCAGTGCGGCGGTTGGTGGTGATGTGTCCGCCCTCTTCGAGCCGCTTCATCACCCGGCGAGCAGTACGAACGTCGACCCCGGTCTTATTCGCGATCGTTGGCATCGACGGCCAGCAGCTGCCGCGCTCGTTCGCCCAATCCGCCAATGCCACCAGCACCAGCCGGTCGATCGGCGGCAGACCGGAAGACCAGGCTGCGCGCATCAGCTGCAGGCTCATGCACTGCTCGTTGCCGGCCAAACTGCGGCCGGGTTGAGCGCCAAACAGCGCAGCGCCTTACGAATGTTGCCAGGCCGTTCAATCGCAGCCAACGGCATCACGCGCGATGCCCCGAGCTGGTGCTCGAACGCACGCTGTCAGCTTCAAACGCCTCAACGTCCTCCAGCGTATAGACAACGCGGCCGCCGATTTTGAGATGGCGCGGCCCCTGCCCCAACCAGCGCCAACGCTCCAGCGTACGCGGGCTCAGTTTCCAGCGGCGAGCAAGCTCAACCTGGTGCAAATGGGTAATGGTCATGACGTAGCTCCTCGAACCAGTTGGCGATGGAGCGAAGATGAAGGTGTCGGCCGCGTAATTATATTGGGGGGAAACCGGCCGCCCGGTTCATTTCCCTAACCCTTTCACTTTTGGCCTGCCCCTCTGGACGGATACCTCGCCCAAGTTGGCGTCACGCCGACAATCTCGAAACATGTTGTCAGTGATGACGCAGCCCACAAACGCAGCTCGGGCAGCCGCTTTTTGATCATCACGCCGAACCGGACCGCTCGCGGCCCGGGCATCGTTACGAATCCACGCGGTCAGTTGTGCCCGTAGTGATGCCGTTTGGCTTTGTGGTACGACCGATTTCGGGACCAGGACGGGCGCTGTCGCAGAAAGTCGCAGATGGGTGAAGCGAACACCTTCGCCGCTTGCCACATCTGTCATCGGCTCAAGTCGCAAAAATTCCCACAATCGGGTGTCAATCTCAACGTAGCGCGGACCAAGTGTCGTATTCATTCCTTCTGCCGTCCAATCTCCTGCCCAGAGCCTACGTTCGACCCGGCAGGCGAACCTCGCCCACAGCGCCCGGTAGCACTGGTCCTCTTCCACAGAGATCGTGGGCCAGCCTGCTTCATCGCATTGCGGGAGGTCAGAATTGTAGGGCGTCTCCATCACCGAAAAAGTGGTCCACTCATCGTGAACCGCCACCAGCGCGAAGGCCTCGTATAGCTGAATGGACCGGAACATATAAGGAACATAGCGTCGGGACGCAGGTCTGCGCAATCCGGCGGTAAGGATGGTAGAATGATTTTTGGAAAATGAGTTGTCGGCGGTTGCCTGATGCGGCTCGCCGCGCAGTACGTGCAAGGCTATTGGAGCCCATCGCAGGCGCTCTCGGCGGGCCTAATCGTCAGCTAGAGGCAGCAATGACCCACATCCGGAAGTTCGCCGCTGATTTCTCGTGACCCAAGAGCAGACATCGGTTCATACAAAACTAAGAGCGAACCGTTAGAAATGTTCGTCGTTCGGTCGCGGATCGTGTTGTCGCAAAACCGAAAAGCGCCCGCTGCAGAGCGCAATCCATGGGAATGCTCGAGTTCAGCAACTTTCGCCGAGTGGGATCTGACGGCAGTCGGCCGTCCACGATCGCGGAGAGGATGTCGGGTGCCAGATAGTTCAGCCGCAGCGCGAGGGTGATGAACTTCGGGCGGCGGGAGAATCGCCGCGCTATCTCCTCTACCAATTGCCGCTCCTGGTAGACGATTGCTTGCACCTGGCGGGCAAAAGCCAACAAGTCCACAAGGCCGCGCTTGGGCGAGCGCCTGTCTGCCGAGACGTCGAGCGGAAGCCGAAACTGCCGTTCCGTCCTTACCGCGAACGACTCCGCCTCAAGGAGGACTACGGAGTGATGGCGCGCATCGCTAGGCATTCATCGTGCCAGGCCCGGACGGGGACCCTGCCAAGCTCACCGCCCGGCTCGAGCACATCGCTACACTATTGCCCGGCCACGAGCGACCGAAGAGCTTCCGGTTCGGAAACGGTTTGCCTAGAAACGCGATGGGAAAGCTGTGCGATTGGGTCTGACGTAGATGGCGCCAAGGCATCACATCTTGATCGGACTGCCCTCCAGACGACCCACTGGCGCGTGCAAAGCTCAGCGTGGCAAGGGCTGGCCGACGATGGTGCGATCACGAAATGCTTTGTTCGGCCAACATGCTTCAAATTGCCGACGCGGCAAGGCGCAATGGTTGTTCGGCGCAAGGGATACCGTAGACAGCGACAACGGGGTGGTACGGTTCAGCGTTCCGCCGGCTGTCTCTGGCTCGGCGAGCCTCCCGCAAGACACGCGGACAAGCCGTGCGTCGCCGCCGGCCTTCCCGGGGCGGAATGGTAGGTCAGGGCCAACTGCAGCTGGCGACAGTCGACAGCAAGGGTTTGAGCCGCGCTGCGATAGCGAGATTTGACGCATTCCTGCCGGAATGCAGGAGTTCGGCGAGGTCTCGATCCATGAAAATGTCGGGGCCCGAATAGGCGAGGTTCCATTGCGCGAACCTGCGTTTAGTAACAATCCTTTCCTCGATTACCGTTACGCCGGAGTGCCGCCGGTCTGCCCTCAATTTTGAAAGCAATTCGTCTATCGCGTTGCTCGGGCCCTCTACGAACTGGACGAAACGCTGCTCCGAAGACACCAACGCTCCGGTTATTCCGACCGAGGCATTCCAAGCTCTTGAGTATTCTACAATGTCACGAACATGATTTCCACCTTCATAATAGACAAGCTGGCTCGTGCTCGCATACATTAATGATTTAAGAAGGTCATCGGGCATGAAACCAAGTTCCTTGGTTCTATGAGTGCTGAATCTCTATAGCTTTGTTGAAACGAATTATGCTTACCATCAACGCACGACTGTTAAAGACGATCCACTGCTTTCGACAGGAGGAGGAGCGTGCACTCCCGACGTAGCCATTTGTGTTAGGTTCACAGCTCGCGCGTGCCGCTGCGGCCGTCATTCTTCAGACAACGATATTAGGCGACCTTGGTTAGACGTCAGCGCCTGCACCTGCGCCTGGCCGTGTGGCGGTGCGACTACTGGGCAGCGACGAGGGCCAAAATTGCCAAACAGGGCGCCGCGGCGCCGCGGGCGCGGCGCCTGTGCAGCGTAACAGCCCTGGCGATGAGTTGCTGTTTATCGGCGCAAGTCGAACGTCGAGGCAGACGTAGACATCTCCGATTGGCTGATCATGCTGGTCTTGAGCATGCTTGGGTCCATGCGCGCCGTCATTTTAGCTAGTTCGGTATAACTGGCCGCGGTGCGGCGATAGATTTCGCAGCATTCGGCATCCAAGACCGACTCGGCTGATTGCCGTGCCTTGGCTGCACGCGCTTCATATTCATCCGGATGGCATACGTTGATCATAACCGGTCTCCATCCGGAGGATGATGTTCAAGATGAGCTCGATCACCAGGACCTCCGATTGATCCATTATACGCTGTTGAAGAGGCGCAATATAAACCTAGGTTAATTATTCGAGCCGATCTTTTTGACCAGCTTGGTCGTCACTCATACTTTTTGGGCGGCTCAATCGCATTGCGCGAGAGAGCTATACAAAGATGTGAGTGCTGCAGAAGTTTCTGCCTGCTATTTCACCAGAATCTTTCATGCAAATGGTGACCATTGCGACGTAACACCCGCCTTTCATCTGGGTGTTTAGTCCCGGCAATTGTTTGAGGGGCCCCGGGTTTCTCATCCAGGTCGCAGGTGAGTATCCAGCGTTTGGCTCAGGGTTAAATGTCGGCCCCAAATACAGTCTTTTCAAAATTGGCAATCGGCATTGGTCGGCTTATGAGATAGCCCTGCGCTTGGTCACACCCGAGGCTACGAAGCAGATCGAGCTGATCAACGTTCTCCACCCCTTCCGCAACTACCGTGATCTTAAGGTTCTTTGCCAGCAACAGGATCGACTCGACGATCGCGGCCGATTCACCGTTGTCGATCATGTCGGCGATGAACGTCTTGTCGATCTTGACCTTGTCGAACGGAAAATAACGCAAATAGGCGAGGCTGGAAAATCCAGAGCCAAAGTCATCTAGCACGATGTGCACGCCGAGCGACTGAATGCGCGATAGTTGGTCGAGCGCGCTGGTGGGATTGTTGATCAGCACACCCTCAGTAATTTCGATCTCGAGGCGATGCGGGTCGAGACCGCTTTCGGAAAGCGCCGTTTGAATTGCACCGACCAAATCTCCCCGCACGAACTGGACCGGCGATACGTTGATTGAAAGTCGCAGGGGGCGGGTCCACAGCATAGCATCCTGGCACGCCCGAGCGAGAACCAATTCCCCGAGTGCCACGATGAGACCACTGGCCTCCGCAACTGCTATGAATTCGTCAGGCATCACCATGCCGCGCTCCGGATGATTCCAGCGGACCAGTGCCTCGAAGGCCACAACGTTACCCGAAGTAACGGCGGTGAGCGGCTGATAATGAATTTCGAGCTCCCCTCCTTTTGACAGCGCCCTCCGCAAATCCGTTTCGGTTGAATGCCGGTGTTTGCTTTGTCGATCGAGCTCATCCGAGTAGAGCTGCCACTGACCGCGCCCCTCGTCCTTGGCTTTTTGAAGCGCCACGCCGGCACGGCGCATCATTTCGGTGGGCTCGACGGGGTGGTGATCTGCAACAACGACTCCAATAGAGGCACCGATCACTGCGCGGGCATCGGATAGGTGAAAGATTTGCGAAGCGGCGGCGAGCACCCGTCGGCAAATCTCTTCGCTAGTAAGCCCCATGCCAATGGTCGTCAGGAGAATTGCAAACGCATCGCCTCCCAAGCGCGCGACCGTGCCATCGTTGCGCACAATGTCGGTGAGACGCCGCCCAAACTGGATTAGGACTTCATTGCCGACGTAAAATCCAAAATTGTCATTGACTAGTCCAAAATGGTCGAGATCAATAACTAGCAACGCACCGCTGCCGCTCCTATGCGGAAAGCTCTGAGCGATGTTATCGTGCATAAGGGTTGCGTTAGGTAGTCCGGTGAGCTGGTCATGGGTCGCCAGATTGCGCATTTGCGCTTCGGCTTCACGATGAGCAGTTAAGTCTGACATGATAACGACTAGGTATTGGGTTCCACTAAGATTTACGAGCTGCTTCCGCGTAGCAATGTGCCGGGTCGTACCGCCGGCATCCGTCACCTGCTCCTCGCGCTCATCGACTTTGCCGCTTGCAAATACAGCGGCCTCTGCCTCGTGCTCTTGCGCTTGCTCGGTCCTGAACTGCGCAGGTATTTGGCCGAGTAACGCCTCTCTCGACCGCCCGAAAAAAGTACAGGCCGCGCGGTTGGCCAGCACCATACGGTGGGACCGGGTTTTAACGACAACCGGGTTGGACATAACATCGATCAGCGCGTGCAAGTCGTCGATATTGCCGGAAGATCGCATACAGATACTCGTGATAGTGGTGTAAGCTGTAACACCGGTGTCGGATATTATTGCGATTGCAGCAGCTTCCGTCGTGGACGCTGAAGATTAACAAAACCTCGCGGGCTGTCCGTAATGCTACGGTAGCGGGGATATCTGAATGATGGCTCCCGGGCCCCGGCAGCGTAGAACCACTCGATCATAGAAGCGAGGAGCAGCCGGATGTGCCTTGATCTCCGCGCGAGCCCGGACGCCATTTCTTGCTCTGCCCTCTTACGAAGAACCTCCACCAAGCCGATGGGGCCGCCCGGATCACTGCAACGCACCGTCGTTTGTCCGTCAGTCCAAAAAATCGTCTGTCGTTCTTGCGTAGGTGCCAAGGCTCGACGTTATCTAGCCGATAACAAGCGCCGCGAGCATTTCGGTTGACAGACGGCTACCGCGTTATCGTCGGGAATGAATATTACCGCCGTCCGAGGACGGCGTGGCGCCCCCATCCTAGGCGGTGTCTCTTCCTTCACTCTCGGTGATGATGGCGAACTCTGTCGCGCTGTCTATAATTTGGCGATTGGGAGCTGGCTTTCGCAAGATATGCTCCATCGTCATGCGGGGAGGTCATCCGAACCAGAACGCTGTCCGGTCCAGGTCGGCCGGCGGTTTACGGGGCAAACCAATGGCCATCGTGCGCCACCGTTGCGTTGTTCGTGCGAGCAATCCCCTCCTGATTACGCCGCTAAGCGGTCCATCTTAATGTCCAACGTCACGATGAGACCGCAGGGCGACCAGTCCGAAGTAAAGGAGCCGCCAAGCTGCGCGACCATACGGGTGACGAGTTTGCTGCCGAACCCCACCTCGGCGGGCGCTGACACAGTTGGTCCGCCGTGCTCTGTCCAAACCAACGCCACGTCATTCTCATGAACGGTGGCGGTAACATCGATTGTACCGGCGCAAACGGAGAGCGCTCCGTATTTAACCGAGTTAGTCGCCAATTCATGAAGAATTAGCGCAAGATGGGTAGCTGCACCGTCGCCAGTGGCAATCCTCGGTACAGATACGCGCACCCGGCCCGAGAAAGCGCCCATCTCGTCGTAGGCGCCAAGACAACAGAAATCAAATCGCCGACGAGCGCCGCATTTCGCTCGTTCGGTTTCGGGCGGACGAGGTCGTGCGCACGCCCTAACGCCGCCAAGCGTGTTGTTAGGTCGTGTGCCATATCTTCTGCGTTCACTGCAGATCTCGACGCCATCGTGGTCAGGCTTGACGCGATCGCGAGCAGGTTTTTCACGCGATGGCTCATTTCACCAGCCAATAGCTCATGCGCTTCTTCGGCTTGCGTGCGGGCCGTGATGTCCAGAAAGATTCCGAACATGACGAATCCGACGATGTCGGCATCACCGCCCTGCCCACGAGCGGAAATCCAGCGGACGGATTCGTTGCACATGATGCGAAAGTCTATGTCATAAGCGCCATCCACGGCTCGGGTTGCCGAAAACGCATTTCGCACCCGCTCGCGGTCGGCTGGATGAATTTTCTCCGAGAGGTCCTCGAACGTTATTTCTCTCTGGACGCCGACATCCCACAAACGAAAGCCGTGCTCGTCCATTGTGATGCGATCGTTGTCTACGTTCCACGACCACAGCGCGACGCCGGCCGCCTCATGGGCCCGGCGTAGATCGACAAGTCCCCAGTGCGGAGTGTCGGCTTGCTGCTCTGAGATCATACGGCGCCTCTCGAAAAAAGTCGCCCGGCGGCTATCAAACATCTGCTTACAGGTTTCGAGCCGAATTGAAAGCACGGTAACCGGGCAATAACAAGTCGATGAACTCGATTTCGGGGGCGTCTTCAATCGACTATCCGAAGCTCCGGGAATGCATCAATCGGCGCGACTTGAGGCGGCGCGTTCCCTGGTAGGCCGATCGGCGGGTTTCAAGGGATCGACCTGTAGGCCGATCAGCCGGATTGAAGGTTGCGCGGCTGCCAGCCTTAAGCAGCAGCGTTTGCTGACCCGCAAGCATGCCGCCGGATGGTTGAATGCTCAGAGCCAAATAGCCCTGTAAAAGCAAAGACCTAGGATCTTAATTATCACGCCATGACCGGTATCAAGTTTTGGAGAAAATCAAGATTTGACGGCGCGTCAGCTCGAGGACGGGAGCAGGGCGGGCTGTAAAACCGAAGAACTCACATCACGCTGTGCGTGCTTGACTAACAGCCGCGTGGTCACTGTTCGATCAACTGGACGCGAAAATAAATATCCTTGCCCCAGGATGCACCCTGCGGACCGCAGAAGATCGGCCTGATCTTCCGTCTCTACCCCTTCCGCTATCACCCGAATTTTTAGCTTTTTTGCAATGTCAAGTAACCCCTCGACTATGGCCATATTAGCGGTGCCAGGTGCAAGTCGCTCGATGAAGCACTTATCAATTTTGATGATGTCGACCGGCACGGTCAGCAAATGCGTCAGCGAGGCGTACCCCGTGCCGAAGTCATCGAGCGCAACGCGAAGCCCCTGAGCCCGCAACGCCTCGACCGCATCACTCACCAAGCGCCGACGGTCGTCCATATACACGGTCTCTGTCACTTCGATGATAACATGCTTGAGAGGAACTCCTTCACGACCGAACGCATCCGCAAGCATGGTGACGAGGGTACCACTATGCATATCGGCGGAAGATACATTAACGCCCACATGCTGGAAGGGGATGCCCAAATCGAGCCAAGTACGAACGTCGGCTGCAACGAGCATCATCATCCGCTCAGTCAGCGCCTTTGCAACATGGACATCTTTCATCGCTTCCTGGAAATGCCAAGCGGATATAATTCGGTCGCCGACACGCATCCGGCACAACGCCTCAAGGCCGACGATTTCGCGAGTGTCTAATCGAACGACGGGCTGGTAGAAGGCCTCAATCCGGTCCTCGCGCAGCGCTGTATCGACCTCACGGATATTGTTTAGGCGGCGGGTAATGTTCGTCCCGAGCTCTGGCCAATACTGTACGAAGCCACCGCGCTCGGTTTCCTTTGCATGATAGAGGGCGAAATCTGCATGTTGCCGGACCCGTTCTGGTGAGTGATCGTCCGGCGACAGCACCGCGCCGCCGATTGTGCCACGCGGGATGACGACGTGACCGCCGCAATCCGCAGGCTCTACCAGCAAGTTCAAGATATGTTCCGCAGGGCGCTTTAAATCATACAACTCCTCCCGGTTGCGTAAGATGATCGCGAACTCGTCGCCGCCGACGCGGAACGCCTGCCCGGTAGATGAAGCCGCTGCGAGTCTGCTGCCAACCGTACGGAGCAGGCAATCACCCGCCTGGTGACCAAAGGTATCGTTCACGACCTTGAGGTTATCGAGATCAAGAATGAACAGCCCCCAACGCCCTGGACTGTCACAATGCAGCGCTGCCAATGCGACATCAAAAGCCGCCCGGTTCGCGAGCCCCGTGAGTGCGTCAGTGAACGCGCGCTGCTCCTGTTCTGACACCCGCTGGTGCCGCTCCAACGCGATGATGGACAAATGTACGCAGCGGTCCACGATTTGACGCTCAAGCTGCGTGGGGCCTCTGCATTCACGGTAGTAAAAGGCAAAGGTGCCGATGGCATAACCGGCCGCATCAAGAATTGGTTTGGACCAGCATGCGCGCAATCCCAACGGGAGAGCCAAATGCTTAAAGGCTGACCACTTCGGGTCGTTTGCAATGTCGGTGACCGTCACCTCTTCACGCAGGTATGCGGCGGTTCCGCACGACCCCGTATTTGGGCCCACGGGTAATCCGTCTAGCGCGGCCGAATAGCCAGGGGGGAGGCTTGGTCCCGCAAGCGGGTGGATAAAGCCCTTGCGGTCAACAGCGAGGACCGAGCACAGGGCGCCAGGTGCGAGCTTTTCCGCTTCCACGCACATGCGTGCGACGGTGCTCTCTAATGTGTTGCCGGTCGCGATCATCTCTAAAATAGTATTCTGTAGTTCTAACACAATTTTCGACCTGACGTCGGTTGCGAGGCGCGCAAAGGATAAAGGCCCCCGAGCAAGTGAGCAGGAAAGCCTTAACAACTTCCATTCGGCCCCCTTCGAGTAGCCGCAAAGCACCACTCGGGAGGAGAATTATGTCTTAGCACGCTGCTGACCGGGGCGCTGCCGCGACTCTAAGAGAACGTCAATTGGCGTCCGGAGTTCGTCGTCATCGGCAGTCAGGGACACGGGGAAGCGCTCCTATTTGCGGTCGGGTTTAGATGCCGCGGGGGGCGGCGGATGGATGAAGGCGCCGATGTCACGCGGCATGGGCCAGCGCCTCGGCCAAGTGGCGGGTATGATCAGCAAGCGGAGCGGCGTCGCCATCGGCCATTGCCGCTTCCTCGAGCGTGCGCGCGACCGCTCCCAGATCGGCTTCGCCGAACATCCCCGCCGATCCCGACAACTTGTGGCAGATGCCGGCAATAGTGGCGCGCGCTTCGCGCTGGTGGTGGGCATTGGCGCCGCGCAGCGTCCCCTCGAGCGTCAGCAATTGGGCCGAGTAGCCGCGCTTGGCGGCTTCGTAGCGCCCGCGCAACCCGGCCACTGCAGGGTTCTCGGCTGCAGCCGACGGCTGCGGCGGCGGTGTAGCAGCGGGGACGCGATCGCCGAGCAGCCGCGCAATCGTCGCGATGACGGCGTCGACGTCGATCGGCTTGGACAAATGCGCGTTCATGCCCGCCGCGCGGCACAGCTCGGCATCCGAGGCAAAGGCGTTGGCTGTGAACGCGACGATCGGCACCGTCGCCCCCGCCCCGCCCATCGCGCGGATTTGCCGCGTCGCCTCGACCCCGTCGACCACGGGCATCTGCATATCCATCAGGATCAGGTCGTAAGCCTGCGGATCGGTCCCGAAGGCCGCGATCGCCTGCGCGCCGTCGGCGACGATGCAGACCGCATGGCCGTGGCGCGTTAGCAATGCCTCGATCAGCAGCTGGTTGATCTCGGCGTCCTCGGCCACCAAAATCCGCGCGCCAGAACTCAGCTTGGCGGGTCGCATCATCGATACCTTGGGCGGCGGCACCGACGCCGGATCGGCAATGCGCATCGGCAAGCTCAGCTGCATCCGCGTTCCCGCGGCATCGGATCGCGCGAGACAAAGATCACCGCCCATCAATCGAGCCAGCCGCTGGCTGATCGCGAGGCCGAGCCCGGTGCCGCCATAGCGCCGCGCGATCGACGCATCGCCCTGGACGAACTGGTCGAAGATCAACGCCTGGCGATCGATCGGAATGCCGCTGCCGCTATCGTCGACCAGTATCTCGAGCGTGTTGCCGTGGCGGCCGCCGCCGACGCGTATAAGGCCGGCATCGGTGAACTTGATCGCGTTTGACAGCAGGTTCAGCAGGATCTGGCGGATGCGGTGGCCGTCGCCCATCACATATTTTGGCAGATCGCCATCGAGCGCCAGCTCGATCGATATGTGCTTCGCCTCGGCGCCGGCCGCGAGCATGCGCACGCTGCTGCTGATGGTATGCAGCAGATCGAACGGCTCGTCGGCGATTTCGATCTGGTCGGCGTCGATCTTCGACAGGTCAAGAATATCGTTGAGCAACGCCATCATCGTGCGGCCCGAATCGCGAATCAGGCTGGCATAGCGCCGCTGTTCGGCATCGAGATCGCCGGCGAGGAGCAATTCCGTGAAGCCGATCACCCCGTTCATTGGGGTGCGGATCTCGTGGCTCATATTCGCTAGGAACGCAGCCTTCAGCCGTGCGGCATCTTCGGCGCGAATGCGCGCGCCGTGCAGTTCCTCTTCCAACTGCGCGCGCGCGCCGAAATCGCGAACGCTGGCTATGAACTCGAGCGCCTCGCCGGTCGCCTCGTCGCGCACGACGCTGTAATTCGCCTCGACCCACACATAATGGCCGTCACGATGACGCTGGCGATAGACCGAATGCGCCGGGCCGCTCGACTCGATCGCCTCGAGACAACGCGCCTCGACATCGGCGAGATCATCGGGGTGGATACCGTAGAACGGCGCCTGGTTGGTGATCTCTTCGGGATGATATCCAAGCAACGACAGGCTGCGCGGCGAAACATAGCGGCGAACTCGGTCGACGCCAGTGCGCACGATCATGTCGGCCGAATGGGTCGTCACCAGTCGCAGCTCGCGTTCGCGCGCCGCCAGCGCCATCGCCTGCTTGTGCCGGTCGGTGATGTCGCGAATGCTGCCGACGCTATCGCGGCGCCCGTCCTTTTGATCGCCCTGGCGGCGGATCGTCGCCTCGACCCATCGAAGCTCGCCATTGGAGCGCCGCAACTGGGTTCGAATTTCGAGTTCGCTCCGCACCCCGCTCAGCAGGTCGGTCCAGCGCTCGCGGATCTTCTGCGCGTCCGCCTCCGGCACCAGCTCGATCACAGGGCGGCCGATGCTTTCGGCGACGGTGTAGCCGGTGAGTTCCCCCCAGGCAGGATTTAGGAACGACCAGCGGCCCTGGCCGTCGGCGCGGAACACCACTTCACGCATATTGTCTGTGATCGACGCTAGCTGCGCTTCGCTATCCCCCAGCGCCGCGGCCAGCCGCTCGCGCTCGCTTAGCGCCGCCGCCACGGGCAACGCCGACATGAAGCTGGCGGCGACGAACAGCTGCAGGATCGTCAGCTTGGCGCCGACCCCGTCGACCAGCGCCATCGGCCCGGTGTGGAGAAAGGTCGCGAGCCCGCTGGCGACCGCGACGACAATCACCGCACAGGCGGCGCCCTTGGCGCCGAGCCGGAAGGCCGCCAGCAGCACGAAGGGCGTGACCACGAACAGCAACGGGTACTGGTCCTGAGTGAACACGCCATAGCAAACCAGGATCACCGCCCCCAAGATGGCGAGCGCTTCGATAACGTTGCGCGGGCTCCAGCGCGCCGGTGCGATCGGCGTCCGTATGAGGATAAGCAGGATCGGCACGATCACGATCGGCCCCAGCGCATGCGCCTTGGCGTATGTCAGCCAAACCGCCCCACCCGTCGCTTCCCCGCCCAGTTGGAACGCCGCCGACGCCAGCGATGCGACCCCCGCGGGGACGATCGCCCCCGCCAGGCCGGTGAAGATGAGCAGGGGCTTAAGCTCGGTGAGGTCGGCGCCCGGCGCCAGGCGACGCATACCCCAGACGATCGCCACGACCTCGACGATGTTGCAGCCCGCGAGCGCGGTTGCCAGCGGCCAAGCATAGCCCGACAGCAGATTGGCAGCCAAGCTGGCGACGAAGCAGGCAGCGAGCGTCGCGCAGCGGCGCAGGTCGGTGCTGAACAAGGCGACGACCAGAAAGGCGTTGGGCAACCACAGCGCAGCTACCGGGCCGGTCCCGCGCGTCAGTGCGACCCCCGCCAGCGCAAGCACCAGAAACAGCACGGCCACCCCTGCAACCCGCAGCCACGGCAGCGCGCTACACATGACGAATCGCTATCCGTCGTATCGTCGCCGCCGATTCGCGGATCTGCGCGATCCGCTCATCGGGGCGCCATTGCTCGAGCCCGGCGTCGAGCGCAGCGGCGGCGTCGCCAAGATCGGCCTCGCCGAACATGCCGGCAGTCCCTGCCAGATTATGCGCCATTGCGGCGACCTCGCCGATCTCCTGCTCGGTAAAGCGCCCCGCGCGGATCATGGCGTCGAGCGCGGCGAGCGTCTGGACCTTGCGCGCGGCGTAGCGTTCCTGAAGCTTGGGCGGCGGCGCCAATTTGTGCGGTGGTTTTTCCGGCTCGGTGGGGTCCACCGGGCGGACGATCACCGCAATCGGCGGCTCGCATCCGGGTTCGGGCAAGCCCGCCGCGGGCAGCGGCAGCGCGACCGAGATGGTCGGGATGTCGGCGCCGATCAGACAGCGGCTGAGTACCGATTCAAGCGCGCCGGGATCGAGCGGCTTGGTCAGATGCTCGTCCATCCCCGCCTCGCGGCAGCGCGCGCGATGTTCGGGCTGCGCGCTGGCGGTCAGCGCCACGATCGGCATCGTCGCCGCCGATCCGCTGCGCGCGCGGATAGCGCGGGTGGCGGCAAACCCGTCCATCACTGGCATCTGGCAGTCCATCAGAATGAGGTCGAAGGGGGTCCGATCGAGCGCGGCGAGCGCCTGCGCACCGTCCTCGGCCAACTCGACCGCGCAGCCATATTTCGACAGCATCGCCAGCATCAGCTCGCGGTTGAGGTCGACGTCGTCGACCACCAAAATGCGCTTGCCCGGAAGCGACAGGACGCCGGGGGTCAGCGTTTCATATTCGGCGCATTCGATATCGTTGGTGACCGGCAGCGCGAGTTCAACCCAGAAGGTCGATCCGTTCCCCAGATCGCTGACCACGCCGATCTCGCCCCCCATCAGCGTCAGCAATTGCCGCGAGATCGCAAGGCCCAGCCCGGTTCCGCCATATTGCACCGCGGTCGAAGCGCTCGCCTGCGCAAAGCGGTTGAAGAGCGTGGAGATGCGATCGGCGGGAATGCCGCCGCCGGTATCGACGACTTCGATCCGCAGCCGCGCTTCACAATTCTCCTCGCAGATCAGCACGACGTTCGTTTCGACCGAGCCCTCCTGCGTGAACTTCACCGCGTTGGAGAGCAGGTTCAGCATGACCTGGCGGAGCCGCCCGACATCGCCCACCAGCCGCTTGGGCACATCGGGGGCGATATCGACCAGCAGCCGGACGTCGCGCGTCGCGGCTTGCGGCTCAAGCAAGGCGACGGTGCTGGTGAAGAAACCCCGCACGTCGAACGGGCCGCAATGCAGCGCCAGCTTGTCGGCCTGCAGCTTGGAGAAGTCGAGCACATTGTCGACCACCGCGTGGAGCGCGAGGCCGGCGTTGTGGACCAGCCGGACGCGGCGCTGGTCTTCGGGGTCGAGCCGGTTGCGCTCGTTCAACAGGCGCGAAAAGCCGATGATGCTGTTGAGCGGGGTGCGGAGTTCGTGGCTCATGTTCGCCAGGAACCGCTCCTTCGAATGCATCGCATATTCGGCTTCGAGCTGCGCCGCCGCCAGCGCGTCCTCCTGCGCCTTTTGCGCGGTGACATCGCGTATCACGTCGAGATAGCCGGTCACCGCCTGCGTCGCCGGATCGCGCAGCAGCGCAGGGCTCGATTCGAGCCAGACCCAGCAATGCCCGGTCTTGTGCCATGCCCGCCAGCGCACATGCTTGCCGACCGCACCGTCCTTCAGCGCATGGAAGGTCGCGCGCAGATCGTCGATATCGTCGGGATGGACGATATCGTCGGCGCGGCAACCAATCCGGTCCTCGCTCACATGCCCAGTCACCAGCGCCGACGCGGGCGAAACGAAGGTGGTCCGCCCCTCCAGATCGCTGGTGACGATCACGTCGGTCGCGTTCTCGGCCATCAGGCGATAGCGCTGGTCGCTCTCGCGCGCCTTTTCCTCGGCGCGCTTGAGTTCGGAGATATCCACCAGCACGCTGAACACGCTCACCGGCACGCCGCCCTCGCAGCGGATGGTCCCGCGGGTCATCACATAGCGGATTTCGCCGCTCGGCAGCAGCAGGCGATAGTCATTGTCATATTCGTCGAACGCGCCGGTGACTGCAGCCTCCAACGTCGCCATGACGCGTGCGCGATCGTCGGGGTGGCAGCGCGCCATCAACATATCGGTCGACGCGGCGGTGCTGGCGGGATCGACGTCGAGGATCGCCCATACCTCGGCCGACCAGGACATGGTCTTCGCCACGAAGTCGGTCACGACATAACCCATATGCGCGATCTTCTCGGCCGAGCGCATCAGGTCATTGGCCTGCACCGCGGCCTCCTCGGCGCGCTTGAGTTCGCTGATGTCGCGCTTGCTGACGAAGATGCGCACCACGCGTCCGGCATCGTCGCGCAGCGGTACCAGCCGGACATCGAACGTCGTGTCGTCCCCGGCGCTTCGATCCTGCTCGATCATGTGGCGAACCTGGCCAGTGGCGACCACTGCTTCCATTTCCAGCCGCGTGGCGGCTGCCAGTGCCTGGGGAAATAAGTCGCAGAGGTCCTTGCCCCGGGCATCGGCAACAGAGGTCGCGACCGCAGCTTCGGCGGCGGCGTTCATGAAATTGACGGGAAACGCGCCGTCGACGACGTCATGGACGAAATTCAGATCCGACGCATTGTCGAAAATTCCCTCGAACAGCGCCTGCGCCTGCCGCGCGATCGCGGCGAGGCGCTCGGCGGCTTCGTTGGCGCGAACGAGTTCGTGCGAGCGCTCCTCGAGCGCGTTCTGCGCCTCGATCCGCGTCGTGACGTCGCGGCACGCGGCGACGATACGCCACTCATCGTCGTCGCTCGCCACCAGACGACCGACGAATTCGATATGCACCAGATGGCCGTCGCTGTGCCGCAGCTGGGTGAGATGCGTTACGCTGGTGTCGTCGGGCGCGCCCTTCAGCCGCTCGACCGCTTCGAGCAGCGCGAAACGTGCCTCGGGCGGCACGAAGGCGAGCACATGCTGCCCCACCAGCTCGTGCGGCTGATAGCCCAATATCCGATGGCTCGACGGCGACATATAGATGCAGTGCCCGGCAATCGAATACAGCCCGACCATGTCGTTGGCGCTGTCGGCGAGCAGCCGATACCGATCCTCGGACTCGCGTTCGCCCGACAGATCCTGGAACTGCGAAATGAAATGCCTGGGGGCGCCGTCTTCGCCCAGCACCGCCGACACCGACAGCCGCACCCAGACGATACGCCCGCTCTTGCGGACGTAGCGCTTCTCCATCTGGAAGCGGGTGATCTCGCCAGCGAGCAAGGCGGCCATCGCCTCGGCGCCGCGTGCGCGATCATCGAGATGGGTGATCGCCTGGAAATCGAGCTGCTCGGCTTCGGCGGGCGCATAGCCGATCAAATCGCAAAAGGCGGTGTTCAGCTTCAGGAAGCGCCCGTCGAGCCCGACGAGCGCCATGCCGATCGGCGCGTGATCGAAAGCATTTTCGAACAACGCGGTCTGCGCACGCCGCTGGGATATGTCCTGGATCAGCGCGGTGAACTGCCAGTTCTCGCCGACATTGGTCGCGCTGAGCGCGATCTCGATCGGGAAAAGCGTGCCGTTGCGGCGAAGCGCCTGCACTTCGACTTGACGGCCGATCATCCGCGCGGCCTTGCTGGCCATGAAGCGAGCGAGCCCCGCATCGTGCGCGGCACGCGCGTCGTGCGGCACGATGACCTCGCACAGCACCCGCCCGATCACTTCCTGCGCCGACCATCCGAAGGTAAGTTCGGCATGCCGGTTCCATTCGGTGACGATGCCATGCCGGTCGATCGTGACGATCGATTGGTGCGCTGTCGCAAGGATGCTCGCCAGCCGCTGCTCGTTAGCGCGGGCCGCCTCTGCGAGCCGCTCGCGTTCGGCCAGCCCGTCGGTCGCGGCGTCGTGCGCCAGCGCCGCGCTCGCTTGTCCGGCAACGCCGCAAGCCGCCATTTCGCGGCCACGCGCCTGCGCGCGCCGGCGCAACAGGGCGCCAGCCGCCATCCCCGAGAACAGCAGAAGCACGATCGCCTCGTCGATCCGCCAAGCTTCATGGGTAGCGCCGAAAGCCACGATCCGCGCGAACGCATCGGAAAAAACGCAAAGCACCGTCAGCAACACAGCGGCGATCGCCGCCAGCATCAGCTCGGTTTGCCGGGTATACGCTAACGATGTCCGACCGAGATGCAGTTTCGTTCTCCTACGGCGAACGTAAATCCCGATCGGATAACAGTGGGTTAATAAGGCCCTTCGCATATCGCAGGTCTATCCCTGAGTGCTGTGAGCGCTGGAAACGTTGCATAGGGTTCGCGCTGTCTGCACCGCATCGCGCTGATCCTGCCAGGCTAAATGAAGGGCAGGTTACCGCCCCCGGTCGCCGAAAGCGGCCAGACCGCACTCCATCCTTGCTGAGCACCATGCCCCGTGCCGAACCGTATGAACGAAGGGCCGGTTACGGCGCACGCCACCCGAAAGCGGCCTGGCTAGTTTCCACCCGCAATAAACATTCCGAGGTAGTTAGTGTGCTTCTAAGGGCGGAAATACTGCACCCCCGAGTGCCGTTGACGACCGCTCGAGTGGGAGCAATCTATGGACCTGGTGCTCGGGTCAGCTCCGATTGGTTATTAGGGGAGGCGCCAGCCTACGCATAAACACGCGCTCTCCTGCTTCCGCAGTGCTTACAGCGAAATTGAGGTCGTCTACGGGAGACGCAAAAAATCCCGCTAAGTCTTTGGACTAGCGGGATACCGATGGTTGCGGGGACAGGATTTGAACCTGTGACCTTCAGGTTATGAGCCTGACGAGCTACCGGGCTGCTCCACCCCGCGCCACGGTACGCCGCTCGCATGGAGTGCGAG
>NZ_JBDIMF010000009.1:0-7347 GCF_039614825.1 Sphingomonas qilianensis
GATTGCGAATAGGATCGCCTGTGCCGAGGACACCCCCTCCTGCAGCAGGGTTTCGGCTTGGGCGGCGCGGCTCATGGTGGGGGTCATTGCTCAAACCTCCGTTTCGCCGGTGCGATACCGGCGCGCGTGGGAAACGGTCGCGCATCCGTCCTGCATCTGCGGGCCGATCGCTTGCAGATTGATGCCAAAGTCGCGCGCGATGAAGTCGAGCATGGCGTCGATCGCATTCGACAGGATGCCGGGCCGCGGGTCCGTTCGCCCGAATGGCGATACGATGTTGGCCTGGAAGTCATGCTCCAGCCGAACGTGGTAGGTGAGGATCAACAAGTCCGTCTTGCCGTCCGGGACTTGGGTAAGGATGGCATATCGCAGCGTGTCGCCATCGGCTTCATTGGCGCGGCTGGCGCGATCCAGTCGGCCGTCGCGAGCGACGTCGTTATTGGTTGCGATCTGGGCGTTTTCGATCGCGGTGCCTTCGCGCTGCGTTGCCTCCCAGCGCTGGTGAAGCGCCTGGATCAATGAAAGCGGGGCGATGGCGGTTGGATTGGTCGTCATCGCTTAGCCCTCCTGCGCTGCAAAGCGGGTCAGGTCGGCGCGCACGAACTCCACGATGTCGTCACCGTCAACTTCGTCACCGGCCACTTTGATTTTGGTCAAAAGGGCGCCGATCGTGGGGGCCGGCACAGCGATTAGCGCCTCGAACTCGGCCCAGCGGGGCCGGGAGAACGTCTCCGTGTGGAGCTGTTCCGCGGCCCGCATCTCGTCAAAGTAGCCATCCCAGCGCACCGCATCGTCGGCGCGAGCCAGGTTTCTGGTGGCGCCGTATTTTGCGGTGAGCGGTGCGGTCTGACGATCATATAGGTCGGCCGCGCTCTTGAGGGTCCCGTGGTTCAGATCGTGCAGATCTGCGTCGCGGGCACGGTGGTAAGCGCTCAATGCGGCGTCGAAGTCTGATCGCGTGGCGGGCATTGCCGCTGCGACGCCGCCGCCGATCACTCCCAAGGCGGGCGCAGCAAGCGCGCTAAGAAGGATGGTGCGCCGCGACGTGGTCCTGCTATGTACGGTGTCAGCCATTGTCGTCTCCTCAAACAGACGGTGGTGGTCAGGCCGGGTTTGGAGGTTAGGCTCTCCATTCCCGGCTGACTGATCGTTTTCATATCACCGCGAACGGTGGCGGACAAGCGCGAACTGATATAGTTCCGATCAGATGATTACGATTGAGCAGTGTCGCGCCGCCAGGGCACTCCTCGACTGGTCGGCGGAGATACTCGCCAAGAGCGCAGGCGTGGGTGTCGCGACAGTTCGGCGCTACGAGTCCGGTATGTCGGTGGCTGCTGGATCATTGTCCGCGATCGAAGACGCTTTCAGTGCCGCCGGAGTCACCTTCATTGACGCCGGGGAGGCGTCACCTGCCGGGGGGCAAGGCGTTCGTTTCGACCCGACCTAAAGGGTTCGGGCTATTTGGTCCTCGGTCTTGAACTCATTACGCGGCACGAAATCGACGTTAACGAATTGCAGAAGTTGGTAAGCGAGCGAGGCGCCGTGAGCGTCCGCGAAAGGGTCTTCGACGCCGCAGAGCCGCCCAGCGGCTATAATAGCAGCCCACTGTCGGGAGCAGTAGTTACGCACCCGATACGTTTATTGCTTCCAACGATCCCAGATTTTCATCGGCAGACCGCAATTGTAACAATAACAACCGGTTGCGATATTGCGCCATAACGAAGCTACTTTAATTGTTAGTTTATGGATCTCGACGAACTCGATTCGGAAATTCTACGATGCCTTTATTTGGCTTCGGCAACTGCTGATCTTGAGGCGGCCCAAGAATTGCGTGCGCGTGCAGACCGATTGAACATCATTGCTAAGAGCATTGAGCCAAAGCAGCCGCCAATCCTGGGGATGCAGCCATCAGTGGCACGCGTGAGTGATATTCGCCGAGCTTTCGCACGGGCCGTGATTAACCTCTGAAGACGGCCCGTTATGCGATCTGGCCGGTGACGCAGCGCAACGGTTTAGCCACATCGAAGGCCAAGCCATGCAGGTCGCTGGCCAACTGCTCGATCCGGCGTGATCGGCCAAGATGCGGAGCGGGCAGGGCCATGGTGCACCCCTGATACCGCAAGAGCCGCAATCCCTGGGGGCGATCGCTCGAGCGCGATGAAGGTGCGTAACCGCTTACGCCCAATTCACGCCCTCCAGCGTCATTGCCCCACTCCTGCATGCGGTCATGGCGGTGATGCCGGCCCGGCTCTGCGTTCGATGCGCCCGCTGCTGACTCGATGAGAACAGCTACGCAAGAATCGGCAGGCTGGCGAATCGCTGCGAGAAGTTGCACCGTCCTCGGCTATGGCCGCATATAAGCTATATTGTTTAAACGATCAGGGGCACATCACGAGCCGGATCGAATTTGTCGCTGATGGCGACGAAGCCGCTATCGAGCATGTGCGGCAACATCATTTTGCCAGCGCTTGCGAGATTTGGGACCTAGGGCGACTAGTTGCAAGAATGCCAATGAACGGCCCGATACAGCGGTTTGCCTGCTCCCCCGGGGCCCGGACTTTGTAATGAAGCCTTTTAGCTGCGCCTGTTGAGCCTAAGCAGCGGAGACCGTCACATGGCTCGCACATGGGGCGCAAAGTCTCCATTCTGCCCCCTCGTTTGGAACCATGATGATCGTCGCCGCCTTCCTCTGCCTCGTCGTCCGCGTTCACGACGGTGACGGCCCCGTGTGGTGCGCCAACGGCATCAAGGTCCGTATTGCCGGCGTGCAAGCGCCCGACTTCGAAAGCGCGGAGCCGTGCCGTCGAGGCAAGGCAGCATATATCTGTTCGGACGTCCAGGCGGCGCGCAGCCAGCGCATTGTTGAAAAACTGACGCTCAACCGGTCCATGACATGCCAGCCGGTGGGGAAGTCCTATCAGCGCGTTGTCGCCCGCTGCACGCTGGCGGACGGTCGAAGCCTATCCTGCGCTGTTATCGCTTCGGGTGCTGCGACGCGATGGGATAGCTATTGGCGGCGGTATCGGATGGGAGGTTGTTCGTGACCAACGAGCCTGACAACAGCCACGTAATGCCTGTGCTAGCCCTGCATCTTGCCGGCGTGTTGCTGTCCGTTATGGGCGCGGTTGGACTGTATTTTACTGTGTTTGAGGGCATGCGGGTCCGGGATCGAACCGCGGGCGGCTAGTGGACCTTGCTCGAAAGCCTATTGCTCGAGGTCGGGATATTGGCCGCTGGCGCCGTCTCCGCGTGGTGGGGGCAGCGGCGGCCATGCCATTGAGCGGACCCGGGAGCGTGGCGTCAGCGTGTTGGCCCTCATTGTCGCGCTGCAAACTGGACATTCGATAAATCGTCGGATCGACGGCACAGTTTCGCTTCCTGTCGGTTAGGGATGAGAACTGAGAGACCCGCCATGTCTAACGATCGCATTGTATCTATCGGATTGCTAAGCGAGCGCGATCTGGAACGGCTCGGGCGAGGGTTCACAATGCATTACCCGGTGCCGACAGACGACGCATTTGCGGACCTGATCGCGCGACTTTCTGAAATCGACATTCCGGAGCGCAGCGAAAGCGCGACACCAACAGGAAACCGCATTTAATGACCGATCGAGGCAACGAGCGTCCGAGCCTCGCCGCCAAGGTGATCTTTGCTCTGATCATCGTGTTGGGGATCGGGGTGATCTGGCTCGGGATCGAGGGCATGAGAAAAGAGTTACCCGCCCCGCCGCGTGGCGGTCAGGCGTTGCCCGGAGCCGCCGTCGAGCGGCAGCTGGCACCCGGCCAGCCGCAGCAATGACTAGCGAGTTGGGGGGGCGCCCGGTGATTCCGTGACGGTCCAGAGGATATCCCGCGCCGCCGCCGATCACGCACCAGCGGGGACGGCGATCGCGCGCGTCACCAGCCCTGGCCGCCTGCCCCGCTTGTAGGCAATGCCTCAAGCAACCACCTGCTTGGCATGGATGTTGACCACGAACGATGGGCTGAAGCGCTGCTAGTTGAGCGACAGCACGGCCCGCGTGCGCCCGCGTTTATCGCTGAGCGCGTGGCGGCTCTGGTATTGGCTGGCGATCTGCTGGGCGTTACCCGGTGGCAAGCGATCGCGGAACGCTATGACCAGCTCACCCACGGGACGGAGCAATGACGTCGCCGCTTCACTTCATTCGCTCGCGTAGCGCCCATCGCTGGTCCGGCGATCGATCGTGGTCCTGCTCCTCGATCAATAGCCACCAGTCGCCCTCGAACGCTGCTAGATCGTGTGCCGAGGTCTGCTCCAAGTGATTCGACATTCTGAATAATAAGGGGGGAAGCCATGCCCGTCATCGAACCCGATCAATGGTCCACGCGAGGCAGCGAGCTGGCCGGCGCATACACCGCCGGCAGCATAGCGTGACCCGTTCTGGCGAAAAGCTGTATCGCGACAATCAGCGCGAGCCGACGTTCGGCCGACGCGCGATCCACGGTGCCCTCATCACGCTGTCGGTCCTCGCCATGGCGGTCATGGTCGCGGGCTTCTTCCTGTAATGTGCAACCGCGCGCGAATGCTCGGCGAGCCCGAGACCATCATCGAACATTTCAAAGCGGGCTGGATCACCGGCAAGCCGATGGACAACCGGTTCGATCCGGTCGAGCTGAGGCCGAAGGGACGCGCCTATGTCATCCGCCGGCACGATGGCGTTCGCGGTCTCGATGTTATGGCCTGGGACGTGCTGGGCGGTGCGGCACCAAGGCCGATGACCAACGTCCGCAACTTGGGGCTGTCGCAGTGGAAGGCGCTGGCATCAAACCCTGAGCAGCGCTGCCTCGTGCCGCTGACCGAGTTCTGCGAATGGACGCCGGAGACCCACGACCTTGGCGATGGCAAGAAGCCGCTCAAGGGAGAGATGTGGTTTCGGGTCACGGACCAGCCGATCTTTGCTGTTGCCGGTTTCTGGCAGCACACCAGGGAGGGCGTCGGCTTTACGATGGTGACCTGCGATCCCAACAAGCTGGTTGCGCCGATCCATCCGAAGGCGATGATTACTGTCCTGCATCCCGAGGATCACGAGCGCTGGCTGACCGGCAGTTATGACGACGTGCGGGCCCTGCAGCGGTCCTATCCTGCCGAAAATATGTCCGTGCGGGGGCCGGTGTTCCCGACGCGGGTGCGGTGACTTAATCTTTTCCCCGCCGAACTGCGTGATGCGCTGAATAGATACTGAAGCTGCTTCACTTAATACGCGGCAGTTAGAAGCTTCGACGTTCTACGCGCGAGCCCTTAAGCTAAATTCGCGTTCGAAAGCCTCCGCCTGCCGGGCGATGCCTTCCTCTACGCTAAGGGGTCCTTCAGAACCCATATCATCCTCGAAACGAACGATCAGCTTACCATCTCGCGTCAGCGATACATCGACTACGTCTGAGTTCCGCCAAAGATCGGCGATCAATTCACGTAAAAAGCTGTCGTCGCGGTTGGTGGGCGCAATCGTCTGCTCCAACACCTTCTTTCTTGCCTTCGAGCTGCGGGCGCGGACCGTCAGTGACGGCGCGTCTGGAATTCGAATAACAATGTAGTCAACTCCAGCATCCCAGAAGGATTGAGGAAACTGATGAAACTGATCGCGAATACGCGCGTCCCTTGCGTATGGATTTTGAACCGCGGCGTTTTCAGTAATGCTGGGATTGCCCTCTTGGGCGGAAACTGTCCCCACACCGAACATCGCTAGCAGGGCGATCGGGAGACTAAAAATCTGAGCATAGTCAGCAATTGTGGATCGATGCTGGTGGGCGCCAATCACATACGGCAACAAGCGAATTATGAGTGAGCCTTGGCGCACGTCGACGACTGCGAAGCCAATTGTCTGATCTGAAACAGCACTCGTTAAATCTGCGAAGGCGGAAACAACGCGCGTGATCGCCATAGGATCGAGCAGGATGGGACCACCTCTTTCCCTATGCATTTCAATATGGACAAGAGCATTATCAGAGCGCTTTAGCTCCTCCTCAGCAATCAACAGCGCGCGTGTCATAGGCCCCTCGTTATCTTCCGGCACGACCCACAAGCGACTCGTATCGAGCGGCGGCAGTCGACGTCGAAAAAGCTAACGGCGCGGTCCCGGTTGTCCAAGCATAACGCGATGTGGTGCCGCATCAGTACCCATGCCCCGCACCTCTAGCACCGTCTCCGTCGCCATTATCGCGCACGTCATGTAGCTGAGACGGAGCGGCAAGCCCATGCCGCCGTCCCGCTACCTCGCCCGTCCGACGCTGCCCGGCGAGCGGGTGACGCGAGTGCCTTTCAAGGATTGAGGCAAGGGTTTCAGGTTGGCTGACGAAAGTCGGTCAGGCCCGCACCGTCGGCACCTCGGCAATGCTCGTCGTCCAGGCCGGCGACCGCATCTCCGATCGCAACTTCCACTCGCGCCGGAAACCTTGCGACGCCGTCACCGCCGTCCATTTCCCGTAGCGCTCATTGATCTCGTCCAGCGCGCCCATCAGCCGGTCGCGCTTACCGGTGTCCTCTTCGAACAGGGTCCGCGGCCTCAAATCTGCAGCGACCAGATCGTCAAGCATGACACCGGCCTTGGTGTAGGCATAGCCGTCCCGCCATGCCCGCTCGGCCGCGCGTCGCGCCGCGGCGATCAACTCCAGGCTGTCGCTCGTCATCGGATGCAACGCGACGGTCCGTGAGCCGCCATACTGTGGCCGCTCTGGCTTGTGCCGGTTGGTGTGGAAGAACGCCGTCAGCCGGGCGGCAACCAGGCCGTGGTTGCGCAGCTTCTCGCCGGCACGCATCGCGTATTGGCTGAGCGCGCCCATCATGCTGTCGAAGGTCGTTACCGGCGTCCCGAACGATCTGGTCACTGCCATACCCTTTCGCTGGGGCTCGATGGTCTCAACCGCGTTCGATGGCACGCCGCGCAGTTCGGCCACCAACCGCTCGAGCACGACCGTCCCGACCGCGCGCGCCTGCTTCATCGGCATATCGCGCAAGCCGCCGGCGGTTTCGATGCCCAACCCCTTCAGCGTGGTCGCGGTCGCCCCTCCCACGCCCCACACATCCTCGACAGGGAAGGCGCGCATCACTCGCTCCCGAGCCGCGTCATCGCGCAGATCGGCAACACCCTCGAAGCGCGAATCCTTCTTCGCCGCCGCATTGGCCAGCTTCGCCAACGTTTTCGTCTCGGCGATGCCGACGCAGGTCGGGATGGTCGTCCACAGTCTCACCTGGTCGCGCATTGCGTGGGCATGGGCGACCAAATCGCGGTCCTCGAACCCGCCCAGGTCGAGGAAAGTCTCATCGATCGAGTAAATCTCGGTGTCGCGGGCAAACGCTGCGCAGGCGGCAACCACGCGCCGCTGCATGTCGCCG